>CAVUPE010000001.1:0-25864 GCA_963743265.1 uncultured Alphaproteobacteria bacterium
GGAAATGCGGTTCGCAAAAGCTCGACGTCGCTCCGTCTCGGCTGGCGACCAGCCCATCACCTGACCAACGGGACAATGGCGGCGACGAGAATTCGTACTCAATCCCAACAATGAAGCACACAATCCGTCAAGTGTACGCTCATCCTGTCAGCGATTTTTCACAGCGATAGCCAACTCCGACTTCAGTTCCGCTACGACTAGTTGCGTGGCTCTTCCCCAAGGAAATCGAGGCCGCGCTCAATCGGCTCATAACCGAAGAGAGCGACGAGGGCGGCGTTGGCGCCCGAGGCGCGGCAGGTGCGCGAATCCGAATTGTTGGGGGATTTGCTCGATCAAGAGATGATCGAAGCTGCTTGTGTGTGGAAAGCGATCGACGCGCAGTTGCCGGCATGGTTCCGCGGCGACCTGGACGCGCGGGCCATATTGCAAATCCGCTTGGTGACGCTCGCGCAGCCGAGGCCTGAGACAACGCCGGGGCTCGCTTACGACGTCATCCGGGCGGGCCGGTGAATTGGAATCGCGCGGCGCTTGGGGAAAGTGTCCCCGGCCAAAGCGCGAGGCAGGAACGGCTGGCGTCCCCATCGAGCAGCGTTGGCTGTTCCTGCCGCTTTAACACACGTCGTCGGGATTAGTCGTCCTGCCTGTCTCGACGGCGTGCTACGGGCGCGGGGCTCGCTGCCGCGGGTCCCTCGCTCGTTCCTTGTGCGATCGCCCGCGCCGAGCCAGCTGCAGGACCCACAGAGCGACCGCCTAGGTCCTCGACCTCGCCAGGGCGAGGGGATCCCAGCCCAAGAGGCCGCCAGGGGGTTTCCCTCAGCGATCGCGCGGCCCAGAAAGGCGTTCTCACTGCCCCTTTCAAGCCAACCCACCCGCGGCAAGGTGGGCGTGTACGCCGTGGGCTGTGCGTCCTCACTCGGCCCGAATTCCGGCGCGCGCTGCTCCGAATCCGGTTCGTCGGCGGTTTCTCAAACCTGCGATGCGCCAGCACCGTCCGCGCCGATTCCGCGAGCCTTCCGGCCGCGGCGGCGTCGATCCCCGCCCAACGCTGGCTTAATTGGTAAACGCCGCCCAGCCGGGGCCCCGGCCGCACGTCGACCATTCCAAGCGCAATGACCGCCTTGAGCCCCGGAGAAATCGATCGCCGGTCAATGTGATGGCTGTGCATGAGCGTTAGGTAAGACGCCGCGGCCTCGCCGCCGCCATCGCCAATCTCTTTTTCGAGCGCCGCCAGCACACGCAGCGCGCGCCGGTTTAGGGCAAGGTAGGCCGCCAACTCCTCGCGCCTCATTGTGTGGTCCTCCCGCCGAAGTCCGGGCGGGAAAATAGAATTCAGATCGAGCACGAGCAATTGGGCTTCCCCGCGCCACGGCGCTGCAACAGGCCGGCGCGATTTCTGCTCTATGGTCGAGTAGACGGGCGATCGCCGGGATAATTGACGCTCTGGACGACCACAGACCCCGAAAACCGGAACTCCGACCTAAATCGATTGGAATCGCCGTTGCCGTCGCGCGTGGATCAGTGATCCGTCTGCTTGGGAATCTGCGGCGGCATAATGGGCTTGCCGTCTGCGTCCACCATCGCCAGTTCGTCATCGCTGATCGCGAAGACGCTCTCCGTCGCTTCGCCAAGGGGGACGTAAAACAGCCCCCAAACAAAATCATGCCCCGGCGGGCCGCCCTGCTCCTCGGATAGATCGCCGAGAAAAACCGGCTTGCCGTTCTTGTCATCGACGAAGAAGTCGGCCATCCGCGGCTTGCTGCACGGTCATGATCGACCAAGGCTCAAAGATCGACCATCCGCCATCGGCCTGCGTTTCCATGCCGGCGCGATAGTCGCTGATGCTGATGTGCGGGTAGAGGTCGTGATCAAACGGAAGCCCGGCGCGCGTCATCATGTTGCTAGCGTGGAAGGCGACCGCTTCGACGTTGTCACCGCCAGGCGCAATGATAGGTTCGTCGGGCATGGCGTTCGGCCCTCCTACGGCCTCGCTGTGAAGGCCGTCGTCTCCGTTGCCTCACGGGGCCGCTACATGCGGCGCAATTGCGCTGGTTTCAAGCGGCCCTCTCCTTCACGGGGGGGTTGCCTGAGCTTGGTTCGGTGTCGTTCGACGATCGGTCGGATAAGCTGCCGACTCCTTGCTGCTCCTGGTCCTCCCTGCACCAGGCTCCCAGACGCCCCGTCCTGCCTCAGCGCTGACCGCTGGCTGGCCTCGGCGCATGGACGGGCCGGTAGTGGCAAGGAGGCCCCAAGGGCGTCGCATAGGTTCTTTGGAGGGCATAGGTCATCGGGGGGACCGCGCCACGGCACATATTGCAGGATATTCGGGTTGTGAAATCTAAGGTTGCAGTCGCGGGAAATCGTCAACAAGGCCGCGAGAAAGGCAGTGTTGAGAAGATGACGAAAACACAGGAAAACGGGCAGCCGGCGAGTTCGGTGCGAATGGCGGCGCACTTGTGCATAGATCGCGCCTATTTGACGAAATTAGTCAGCCAAGGCGTGCTTGAGCCAGCGACCGGATGGCAAATTCGACGTCGATTCCAATCGACGGGCTTACATTGAATTTCTCAGGGAAGCGCGGAAGCGCAGCCCCAAGTCCGAGGCCAACTCCGCGTTCACGCAGGCCAAGGCTGAGCTGATTCAAATCCGAATTATGGAGCGCAAGAAAGAGCTGATGCTCGCGAGCGAATGCTATGAAATGATCGATGAAATACACGGCCTGTTCATGACGGCTCTATCGTCGCTTCCTGCTAAGATCGGCGGTCGCGATCTTGGCGAGCGGCGCAAGGTCGAGAAGGCCATCTACGACATGCGGGTCGAGCTTTCCAACGAAGCGACCAAGCGGGCGAACGAACGGGGCGAGCCGGACCTGCCAGACCCGCCGCCTCGAAGCGCGCCCGTCGTAGGTTGACGGTCGGCGGCGTCCGGTGGGCCATCCCCGCGCCGCTAGCCATAACGCGCGATCGCCATGACCACCGAGCTCACTCTCTCGCTGGTGAGCGGGACGATCCACGCCGCGTACGGACGCGGGCCCGGCGCGATGGGATCGGCGGTCTCCGCCGCGCTCAGGCGACGCGCCAGCCGTCCTCGCCGCCGCCCGTGATCTGGCCCCGCTCCCTGAGCCTTCTCAGCCGCTGGATCGTCGTCGACCCCGCCGCCGCCATCGCCCGCGCGATCTCCGACGTCCGCATCGGCCGCTCCCGGATCAGCGCCACGATCTTCGCCTCCTCCGCCGCCGCCGCATCCCGCCTCGCCTGGCTCCCCCCCGTTTCCCGGGAGGGCGGGATGAAAGGGCGGCTCTCTCCCGCCCCGTTGGTCAATGACGCCAGCATGGCCTGGCGAACCCCCTCGATCTCCGACGACAGGCGGACGTACTGCTCGGCCAGCGCCCGAAGATCGCTCATCCGCGCTCCCCCGTGACGACGCCCTGACGCGTGAGCCGCGAAATCCGCACGCCCGGCAAATCAGAACCTAACGGCTTTCGGGTCATGGGCCGGCCAAATTGCCGCGCCCCGGCCAAACCCGCAAGAGAGCAGCGTGGGCGTCCACACCCTGTCCGGCCCCACCCGTGGGGAGCCGCGGCAGGCGACCGGTTAGCGCATAGGTTATGCGCGGGTCCGCTCGCCGGCAAGGAAGGCTTGCTCGGCGGCAGCCAGCTCGGCGCGATCGTCGCCGCGCGGGAACAGATGGCCGTAGCAGTCCGCCGTCATCGTGATCGAGGCGTGGCCGAGCCGGGCCTGCACGAGTTTGAGCGGCAGTTCGAGCCCGCCGTCGACGCGGCGGTTGATGCACCATGAAGCGTAGAAGTGCCGAAGTGCGTGCAAGCCTGGGTATTTCGCCTTGCCGGTCTTGCTGACCACGCCGGCGGCGATTAGCGCAGGCTGCAGCCCGCGCTGCACGATGTTCGAGTGGCTCTCGACGTTCCCGACGCCGCTGGGAAAGACAAGGTCAAGCGTCCCTTTGGGACACGCGAGACGGTGCGCACGCAGCGTGCTCATCAACATCGGCAGAAGCGGGACGGTGCGCTCGCCGGCTTCCGACTTGGGGCGGCCGATGGCGTGGAAGCAGTCGGCGCGCTGCCGGACGTGCAGCTCGCCGCGCGTGAGGTCAACATCCTCCCAGCGCAGGCCGCGCAGCTCGGAGGCGCGCAGGCCAGTGAAGATCGCAGTCAGGATGAGCGGCCGCCAGCGTCCATCGAGATGAGCGATGAGGGTGCGAATCTCGTCGGGCGTCGGGATGTCGACGCCGACCTTGAGCTTGCCCTTCTGCCGTTTGTCGGCGCGCGCTTCCTCGCCGCGCCGGCGGCGCGCGCGGAGGGCGCGCACCACGTTCTGTCCGACCAGACCGCGTTCTTGGGCGTCGGCCAGGATGGCGCTGAGCGAGCCGCGGACCTTGCGCATCATGGCGGGCGAACGGTCGATCGCCAGTTGGTCTTCGAAGGTGCGCACCATCGGCGCGGTCAGGCGTGAGAGCTTCACTGCGCCAATGAGCGGGATGATATGCAGCTCGAGATGCTGCCGGTACTGGTCCAAGGTCGCCCGTTCGAGCTGAGCCGCCTCGCAGCTCTTCAACCACAGCCGGCCGGCTTCGGCGACCATGACGCTTTGGCTGTCGGGAACGTGAAGGCCGGAACGCAGCTCGATTGAGACGCTGGCGTGAAAGGCGTCGGCGTCGCGCTTGCGATCGAAGTTCTTCATGCGGCGCTTGCCGCCTTGATCGGTGTAGGCGACGACCCAGGCCTCGCCTTGCGAGCCGTCGCGGTTTTTCCAGGTGCGTTTGCGGACTGACATGATGGGTGTTTTTTGCGCGGTCTTTTCTAACAAATGCGACTGTCTGTCAATATCGAGGCGTGCGGCAAAGGCGCGGCAAAGGCTGGTTTTATCCAATAATATCAATATCCGACAACAAAATCATAATCCGTAGGTCCCCAGTTCAAGTCTGGGTCCCGCTACCAACGCAATCAATGAGACAGAAGCGGCCCCAAATCCGAGGGCCGCGGCGCGATGCTATCGCTTGCCGCTTTGTCTCGGCGGCTCGGGCGCGAAACTGAGCCGGCCCTTCCCGGTGAGCCGAACGAGCGCGCCGCCGACATTGGCGCCGTAGGCGCGCCGCTCTTTGAGGGCGTCGCGTAGGTTCGCCGCCAGCGCTTCAATCTTCTCAAGCCCGACGCGGCTCACATCGCGTCCTCCCGCCTCGGCGATGCGCCGCGCCAGAATGCGGAGCGCAATCGCGATTGGCGCGGCGAAGAGCGCGCGAGCGTCGATCGTTTCTTCCGAACCGACTTGCGCCTCGACTTCAGCCGTCAGATGCGCGAGCGCCTCCTCGGTCTCGCGGGCGCGGCGCGCCAGCCGATCGAGCGCCTCGGCGTCGAGGCCCTCCTCGCCCAGGCGGACAAGAAGACTGCGCAGGCGGGTGCGCGCGAAGCGCGGGTCGGCGTTAGACGGGTCATCAATGAACGGCGCGCCGCGCGCATCGGCGAAGGCGATGAGATCGCGCTTCTTCAAGCCGATGAGCGGCCGGGCGATCGTCATGCCGTCGCGCGCGGTTATGAGGTCCATGCCGCGCAACCCGGCGAGGCCGGATCCACGCAACAGACGAAAGAGCACGGTCTCCGCCTGATCGTCGGCGTGATGAGCGGTCATGAGCGCGTCAGCGCCAATCGCCTTCGCGTGATCGACGAGCAAGCGGTAGCGGGCCTCGCGCGCTCGCTCCTGGAGGCGACTCGTGGGCTTCACGCCTTTCCATTGAAGAACGCGATGCCGGAGCCCCAACCGGGTGCAAAGCGCAGCGACCGCTTTGGCCTCATCGGCGCTTTCCGGTCGAAGCCCATGATCGACCGTCGCCGCTTCGATCCGCGTCTTGCCGCGCCGCTTCGCCCATTCCGCCGCCATCAAAAGCAGCGCCGTCGAATCGGGACCGCCGGAGACGGCGATCAGAAGCGCCTTGGCGCGAACAAACGGGGCGAACAGCGCGTCGATGTCAGCCGGCGAGAGAGCCTGCGAGCGCCGGGCGCTCAACAATGATCCTTGGCGCTCTCACGCTCGGCGAGCTTTTTCACCGAGGCCGTCGCGGTTGGGTAGCGCTTGCCGAACTCGGTCAGCGTCGCGCAGGCCTGTTCGGAGTTGCCGAGCGCTGCCAGCGTCTGGCCGAGCCTGACCATGCTTTCTGGGGCTCGCGAGGATTTGGAATAGTCCGTCGTGACCTTGAGAAATTGTTCGGCCGCCTCGCGCGGACGCGAGCGTTGGAGATAAGTCTCTCCGATATAGAAGACCGCGTCCGGAGTTAGGCGATGCGCCGGATTGGCGGCCAGGAACGTCTTAAACCCCGTCTCCGCCTCCGGATACTGCCCCGCCTGAAAGGCCTGCAGCGCGGCGTTGAACTGCTCGTGCGGCTGGTCGAGCATCGCCACCCCGGAGCCGACGATCGTCGGTCCGGTCGTGGGCGGGGGAGGCGGCGGCCCTTTGCCGAGTTCGAGAGGCGCGCCGGCAGCGGGCGTTTCGCGCACGAGCGGCGCGCTCGGAGCCGTGGTCCCAAGCGGGCGCGGCGCGCCAGGCGCGTTCGGGTCAGCGTTGGGATCGAATGCGTCCGACCTCCTCGGCCTTGGAGGGATGCCCGGCTGGGCCGGGGTCAAGGGCGCTTCAGCAATGTCCGGTCCCGACGGGCCGCCTTCGGAGCGGTCGCCGAACCGGAATTCAACGTCCTGACGGAACTTTTGCAGCTGCGCCTCGAGCCGACGCTGGACGTTCTCTAATTCCTCGATCCGGCCGTTGGCCTGGCGAAGTTCTTCCTCGAGCCGGTTGACGCGCATCACCAGCCCGGCCGCGTCGTTGGGATCTCCGCCCGGAATTTCGGCGGGCGGCGCACTCTGGTGATGGAAGAGATCGAATTGAGCTTGAGCCGGCGCCGCAAGCGCAAGGCAGGTCACGAACGCCGCCATTGGGCCCGCGCGAAACAATGACGTCACTGGCGTCTTCCTGATGGGGTTTGTTTTGAGCGGCCCATACGCCCCGCATTGGTTGATTTCAAGCCGCGTCGCAGCCTCGCGCGCCACGCGTCTGCAGAGGGCGCTCAACTGCTGCCGGCGGCGCCGTTGAGGACGGTGACGGCGCGGCGATTTTGTGACCAGCAGGAAATGTCGTCGCACACCGCCACCGGCCGCTCCTTGCCATAGCTAGTCGTCCTCATGCGCGACGCGGAGACGCCCTTGGCGGCGAGATAGTCGTGGACCGCCTGGGCGCGGCGCGAGCCAAGCGCGAAATTGTATTCGCGCGTGCCCCGCTCATCGGCGTGACCCTCGATGGTGAAGCTATATTTGTTGTACTGATTGAGCCAGGCCGCCTGCTTGTCGAGCGTCGCCTGGGCGGTTTGCGAGAGATCGGTCTGGTCGGTGTCGAAGAAGACGCGGTCGCCGACCGTCTGGTTGAATTCCTGCACGCTGCCCGGGCCGGTCGCACCGTAGCCCGCGCCCGCGGCGAGGTTGTCGTTGTTATGCGCGCAAGCGCTCAAGGCGAGGCTGAGCGCGAGGGCCGCGGCCACCGCAATCGAACTCCGGGTCATGTTCACGAACATGCTGCCACTCCTGACGACCCCGCCTGCCTGCGAGCTAGCCGCCCTAAGAGTTAATGCAAGGTTCCGATAAGCTTACCGATGCCTTGCCGCGTGATTACGATCGCCGCGGGACCCGCCGGCAGCGTTAACAGCGTATTAATGGCCATATTGCGGCGCAAAATGCCTTGTGCTCGCCTCGTTTGATCGGCAAGATCACGCGCTCGTGAAGGCGAGTTGTTGCGGGGATTCACGGGATTCTTGTTGGAATGAAGCGCATTAGAGTGAGGCGGACGGCTCTGCTCGCGTTGGCGATGGCGTTTTTGGCTGTCGCATGGGTGTGGGACGGCTTGGTCGCGGGCGGGCGGGCGCTCGCTGGATTTATCCCCTGGGCGCGCTTTAAGCAGTCCTTTGCCTTGTTGGTCGACCGTCTGCCGGCGCCGCTCGTGCTGCTGATTTTCCTGGTGCCATTCCTGATTGTCGAGCCGCTTTTGGTGGTGGCCACCGTCGCGATCGCCATGGGCTATGTCGTCTCTGGAGCGATCGCCTGGATCGTGCTGAAGTTTCTTGCGGTCGCGCTCATCCCGGCGATCTTCGATCTGACGAAGCATCGGCTGATGACCATGCCATGGTTCGTCCGCGCCTACGAGAAGGTCATGGCGTTTCACCACTACGCCGACGCGATCGTCGCCCCTTATAAACACGCTGCCGCTGCGGTGCTCCGCCAATGGCGTATGCGTGCTGCCACCGTGACAAGACGGGTTCCCGGCTTTGCGCATCTCGCCGCGCGCTTCGCCGCCCGCAAGCGGGCGAACGGTCGGCCGGCGATGCCTTCCAGCGGATAGGGGTGGGCTGGGACGTCCGGCATTGCGACGACGGCCTCGAATGTCGCTTGCAAGACGAACGTCGACAGCGGCTGCTGCGGCGCTCGAGGGCGGCATGAAGGTGGCGCTTCTCGAGAGTTGACAGTCCGAGTCGCCAGGACCACATTGATGTTGCTCGAGGGGCGTCCCGAACGGGGCTGAGACGGCGACGAGCCGAACCCTTTGAACCTGATCCGGGTCATGCCGGCGAAGGGACTGAAGCGGCCTAGATCCTCTATTTGGTCCGCCCGATTCCCGTCTCCGGACCTGATGCGCGAGGAGACGGCCATGAACGAGATTCCCAAATTCGCCGCCCCACGGAGCGTGACCACTGGGCCCATCATAGGCTCGCGCAAGGTCTACGCCTCTCCCAAGGGGCGCACTGACATCCGCGTTCCCTTTCGCGAGATTGCACTGTCCGACCCGAACGAGGCGCCGGTTCGGGTTTACGACCCCTCCGGGCCCTATACCGAAAGCGACATAGCGATCGATCTTGCCAACGGTCTCAAGCCGGTGCGCGAGGCTTGGATCGAAGCCCGCGAATTTCGCGGAAGTGCAGCCGCGCGCGATCAAGCCCGAGGACAATGGCAACGTGTCGGCGGATCGTCTTGCGCCGCTCTGCCCCGCCGAGCGGACGCTGCGGGCGGGCCGGCCGGGTCAACTCGTCACCCAGTTCGAATTCGCCCGCGCGGGGATCGTCACCGAAGAAATGATCTATGTCGCGCATCGCGAAAATCTCGCGCGCGAGAGGGCAGTGGAGCTCGCTGCCGAGCGCCTCGCTGACGGCGAGAGCTTTGGCGCCGCCATTCCCGAATTCATCACGCCGGAATTCGTGCGCGAGGAAGTGGCGCGAGGGCGAGCGATCATTCCCGCCAACATCAATCATCTCGAACTCGAGCCGATGGCGATTGGCCGCAATTTTCTGGTCAAGGTCAACGCCAACATCGGCAATTCGGCGGTGAGTTCGGGCGTCGCCGAGGAAGTCGAGAAAATGGCGTGGTCGATCCGCTGGGGCGCCGACACCGTCATGGACCTCTCGACCGGCCGCAACATCCACAACATCCGCTCCTGGATCCTGCGCAATGCCCCGGTCCCGATCGGAACGGTGCCGATCTACCAGGCGCTGGAGAAGGTCGGCGGCGATCCGCTGAAGCTCGACTGGGAAGTGTTCAAGGACACGCTCATCGAGCAGGCCGAGCAGGGCGTCGATTATTTCACCATCCATGCCGGCGTGCGCCTGGCCTATGTGCCGCTGACCGCAAAGCGCGTCACTGGCATCGTCTCGCGCGGCGGCTCGATCATGGCGCGCTGGTGCCTCGCGGGCCATCGCGAGAGCTTCCTCTATGAGAAGTTCGACGAGATCTGCGACATCATGCGCAAGTATGACGTGTCGTTCTCGCTTGGCGACGGCCTGCGTCCGGGCTCGATCGCCGACGCCAACGACCGCGCGCAATTCGCGGAATTGGAGACGCTTGGCGAGCTGACCAAGGTCGCCTGGGACAAAGGTTGCCAGGTGATGATCGAAGGGCCGGGTCACGTGCCGATGCACAAGATCAAGGTCAATATGGAGAAGCAGCTTCGCGAATGCGGCGAGGCGCCCTTCTATACGCTTGGACCGCTGACCACCGACATTGCGCCGGGCTACGACCACATCACCTCGGGCATCGGCGCCGCGATGATCGGCTGGTTCGGCACCGCGATGCTCTGCTATGTGACGCCAAAGGAGCATCTCGGTCTGCCCGACCGCGAGGACGTCAAGACGGGCGTCATCACCTACCGCATCGCCGCGCACGCCGCCGATCTCGCAAAGGGACATCCCGCGGCGCAGATCCGAGATGACGCGGTGTCGCGCGCGCGCTTCGACTTCCGTTGGGAGGATCAGTTCAACCTGTCGCTCGATCCCGACACCGCGCGCAAGTTCCACGACGAGACGCTGCCGAAGGACGGTCACAAGGTCGCCCATTTCTGCTCGATGTGCGGGCCGAAATTCTGCTCGATGCAGATCACTCAGGATCTTCGCAAGGAGGCCGAGGCGATGGCCGGCATGGCGGAGAAGTCGCGCGAATTCCTGGACAAGGGCGGGGCGCTTTACGTCGATGCCGCGGAATGAGGCGATGCGCGCGACCGTCGTCGGCGCCGGCGTCGTCGGCCTGACGACTGCGCTGACGCTCGCCGAGCGCGGCGCGAAGGTCGCTGTCCTCGAGCGATCGTCGTGACCTCGGCGGCAACGCATCTTGGCTCGCGGGCGGCATGCTCGCGCCGTTCTGCGAGGGCGAAAGCGCGCCGCCAAGCGTGGTCGAGCTAGGCCAGCGGGCGATCGACTGGTGGGACGCTCGCGTTCCCGGCGTTACGCGGCAGGGTACGCTCGTCGTCGCGCCGCCTCGCGACGCGAGCGAGATCGACCGCTTCGCAGCGCGCACGCGTGGACATATGCGTGTCGACGAAGGGCGCATTGCGGAGCTTGAGCCGGATCTTGCGGGTCGTTTCCGCAGAGGTCTGTTCTTTGCGAGGGAAGGCCATCTCGATCCGCGCGTCGCATTGTCGGCGCTGACGGAGCGTTTGCGCGCAGGGGGCGGCGAGATCCGATTTGACAGAGACGGCGAAGCGCATGACGAGGCGGATGTCGTCATGGATTGCCGCGGCTGGGCGGCTCGCAAGGCGCTTTCTGAATTGCGCGGCGTGCGCGGCGAAATGATGCGCATCCGCTCGCGCGAGGTGACGCTCGCTCGCGCCGTGCGCTTTCTGCATCCTCGTATTCCGCTCTACATCGTCCCGCGCGCGAACAACGAGTTCATGATCGGCGCGACAATGATCGAGAGCGCGGAGAAGGGCGCCGTCAGCGTGCGTTCGGCGATCGAGCTTCTGAGCGCGGCTTACGCGCTTCATCCTGCGTTCGGAGAGGCTGAGATCCTCGAGATGAGCGCCGACGTGCGGCCCGCTTATCCTGACAACGAGCCGCGCATCGAGGAGCGCGGCGACCGCATTTTCGTCAACGGCTTTTATCGGCACGGCTTTCTGCTCGCGCCAGCGTTCGCGGAGCGCGCGGCGGCGCTAGCCTTCGAGCGGGCAGGGGCGCTGGTATGAAGCTCGTCGTGAACGGCGAACTGCAGGAAGTGCCAGCCGCCACGCTCGCGGACGCTTTACAATCTCTCGAATTCGCCGAGGCCAAGGTCGCGACGGCGCTCAACGGGGAGTTCGTCCCGGCGCGCGCGCGCGCCGCGACGCCGGTGAAGGACGGCGACCGCATCGAGATCCTCGCGCCTCGGCAGGGAGGCTGAGATGCGCGCCGTCTTTCTCTGCCGTGGCGGGCAAGAATACTGAACGAAGGCCGATGACTCGAACCTCAGACTTCGCCCTCTACGGCCTGAGCTTTCGCTCGCGGCTCATGCTCGGCACGTCGCAATATCCCTCGCCCGCGATTCTTGCCGAAGCAGCGCGCGCCTCGGGCGCCGAAATCCTCACTGTGTCGCTGCGGCGCGAGTCGGCGCGCCTCAAGGAGGGCCAGGATTTCTGGCGGTTGATCCGCGACATCGGCGTCCGCGTCCTGCCCAATACGGCCGGCTGCTACAGCGTGAAAGAGGCGGTGACGACGGCTCAAATGGCGCGCGAAGTGTTTGGCACGCCTTGGATCAAGCTCGAAGTCATTGGCGAAGCCGACACGCTGCAGCCCGACGTATTCGGACTCGTCGAGGCGGCGCGTGTTCTCTCGGCCGACGGATTTGAAGTCTTTCCGTACACAACCGAGGATCTCGTTGTCGCTGAGCGGCTTGTCGAAGCCGGATGCAAAGTGCTGATGCCGTGGGGCGCCCCAATTGGCTCCGGCAAAGGGCTCAACAACGTATTCGGCTTGAGGGCCATGCGAGCGCACTTTCCGGATATTCCGCTGATCGTCGACGCCGGGGTCGGCTTGCCGTCGCACGCCGCTGCGGCGATGGAACTCGGCTACGACGGCGTGCTGCTCAATACCGCGGTCGCCAAGGCGGGCGATCCGGTCGCGATGGCGGGCGCCTTTGGCCAGGCGATCGAAGCGGGGCGCGCCGCGTTCCTTGCGAGCCCGATGCAGCCGCGCGACATGGCCGCGCCCTCGACGCCCGTGGTCGGACGGGCTGTGCTCACGTGAGCAATGACGCTTCAGCGTCTCCCCAAAGGTGGGAGCGTTCGGATCTCGACCCCTTCTATCCCATCGTCGACAGCGCCGAATGGGTCGCCCGACTTGTTCGCGTGGGCGCCAAGTTCATCCAGCTTCGTATCAAGGATAAGGATGAGGTCGCGATTGTCCGCGAGACTCGCACGGCTCTCGAGGCCTGCGGGATCGTGGGCGCGAGCCTTGTGGTCAACGACCACTGGCGGGTCGCGATCGAGGAGGGCGCTCCCTGGCTTCATCTTGGACAAGACGATCTCAACGACGCCGACATGCTTGCCGTGCGCAAGGCTGGGATCAAGCTTGGGATTAGCACCCACGACGACGCAGAGCTGGTGCGGGCCCTTACATTCGCCCCTGACTACATCGCGCTCGGGCCTATCTATCCGACCAAGCTCAAGGCCATGGCGTTCGCGCCGCAGGGGCTCGAGAAGATCGGCGTCTGGAAGCGCCGGATCGGCGCGCTCCCGCTGGTCGCGATCGGCGGACTTAATGTCGAGCGAGCGAAGCTATGCCTCGCCGCTGGCGCCGACATCGTTTCGGTCGTCACCGACATCACGCTCCACGCTGATCCTGAGGGGCGCGCGCGCGAGTGGGTAGCGGCGACGCGCTCGATGTGAATCAGAGACTGCCGATCGCCCTCACCATCGCCGGCTCGGATTCGGGCGGCGGCGCCGGGATTCAAGCCGATCTCAAGACCTTCGCGGCGTTCGGCGTCTACGGCGCGAGCGTGGTCACGGCGCTTACTGCCCAGAATACGCGCGGCGTGCGCTCGGTCCACTATCCGCCGCCCAGCATCGTTAGCGCGCAGATCGACGCGGTTCTTGAGGACTTCGCGGTCGGGGCGATCAAGATCGGCATGCTCGGCAGCGCGGAGATTGCTGGCGTGGTCGCGGAGAGGCTTTCGACTGAGCTCGCTCGTGAGCGCCGGGCTGGGGCGGATAGCGCGGAACCCTTCCTCGTCTACGATCCGGTTATGATCGCCTCCTCCGGTGACCCACTGAGCGGCAGCGGCTTCGTCGAGGCGGTCCGTCACGCGCTGCTTCCGCTGGTCGATTGTCTGACGCCTAATCTCGCCGAGGCGGCCGCGCTGCTCAGCGAGCCGATCGCGCGTGGTGAAGAGGACATGGCGCGGCAGGGCGGCTGCGCTGCTGAGGCTTGGCCCCCGCGCGGTTTTGATGAAGGGCGGTCACCTCGAAGGCGACGAGGCGGTGGACCTTCTGGTGACAGAGGACACGAATTCGTCGCTTCGCTGCGCCGCGACTTGCCTCCAAAAACCTGCATGGCACAGGCTGCACGCTCTCGAGCGCCATCGCCGCCAACGTCGTTCTCGGCGCTCCCTTGCCGGAGGCTGTGGCGGCGGCCAAGGCGTTCGTGAGTCAAGCGATCGAGCGTGGCCGGGATGTCACGCTGGGCGCGGGAGCCGGACCGCTGATCCAGACCGGGCTGCGTTCGAAACTCTGACGCATTCGATCCGTATTCGCGTTAGTCTGGAGCTTCTCGCGAGCGGATTGGCGGACATGGCCGGCGACTTCTATGAGACCATTCCGGTGCTCGACAATTTTGCCGACGCTGTGAGGGGGGAGAACTATAGTCCGCTGCCGGACGACTGGGTCGTCGGTTTCGCTGACGTCGCGGGCTCGACCAAAGCCGTCGCCGATGGCCGATACAAGGCCGTCAACATGGTTGGCGCGGGCGCGATCGCTGCCGTCGCCAACGCGCTGGACCGGCGGCCGTTTCCTTTCGTCTTTGGCGGCGACGGCGCGAGCTTCGCGGTGTCGCCGCCCGATGCCGCCGCCGCCGGCAAGGCGCTTCAGGCGATGGCGACCTTCGCGCGTGAGGAGTTTCATTTGGACTTGCGCGTCGCGATGGCGCCGGTCGGCGAAATCCGGGCGGCGGGATACGACGTCAGGGTCGCGCGCTTCGCCGCAGCCCCGCCTTGCGTCTATGCGATGTTCGCCGGCGGCGGCTTGACCTGGTTCGACGCCGCGGCCAAGCGCGGCGCTTATGCTCTGCCGCCGGCGGAGCCAGGCGCGCGGCCGGATCTTTCCGGCCTTTCCTGTCGCTGGGGCGTGGCGCCGGCGAAGCATGGACTTGTTCTGTCGCTGATTGTTGCGCCGCGCGGGAACGACGCGCGATTTGCGCCACTCATCAACGAGATCGTCAAATCGTCGCTCGCCGTCGCGAGCGAGCGGCCGGTCACTTTGATGAGCCTGCGGCCGGGGAATCCAGGCAAGGCGATCGCGCTTGAGACATTGGTCAAGAAGGCCTCGGGGCTGTCGCAAGCGAAAGCGCGCATCGCGGCGATTCGCGGCTACTGCATCGCGATCTTTCTCCACATTTTCAAGCTCAAGGTGGGTCAGTTTGACGCGGCTGCCTATGCGAGCGAGCTTGTCGCCAACGCCGATTTCCGCAAGTTCGACGACGGCCTGCGCATGACGCTCGACTGCTCCCCCGAGTTCGCCGACGCGCTCGAGGCGCGGCTTGCCGCCGCCGATGCGTTTGTCCATTGGGGCGTCTTCCGGCAGGAGGCGGCGCAGGTGACGTGCTTCGTTCCCTCAGCGACCCAAGCGCGGCCATGTCCATTTCGTCGACGGCGCCGGCGGAGGCTATACGATGGCCGCGAAAGCGATGAAGGCGCGCCGCGATGCATTGACGCCGCCGATACCGGCTTGATTACGGCGCCCGTGGATATCTCCCGCCCGGTCCTGCGCGCCCGCGGCTGATTTGCTAGGTTGAGGCGATGGACGCCTCCAGCGACAGCCCCAATTCCGAGACCGCCGCGCGCCTCACGCCGATGATGGCGCAATATCTGGAAATCAAGGCGGTCAATCCGGGGTGCCTGTTGTTCTACCGGATGGGGGACTTTTACGAGCTGTTCTTCGACGACGCGGAAATCGCCAGCCGGGCGCTCGGCATTGTCCTCACGAAGCGCGGCAAGCACGAGGGCGAGGACATCCGCATGTGCGGGGTCCCCGTCGAGCGCGCCGACGATTACCTCAACCGGCTGATCGCGCTCGGCCATCGCGTCGCCGTCTGCGAGCAGATGGAAGATCCGGCGGCCGCGAAAAAAGGGGACCGAAGTCGGTCGTCAAGCGCGACGTCGTGCGACTGGTCACGCCGGGCACGATCACCGAGGAGCGGCTGCTGGAGCCCGGGCGGGCGCGTCTTCTGGTGGCCGTCCAGAAGGTCCGTTCGAGCGAAGGAAAGCAGGGTTACGGGCTCGCGGCGCTCGACCTGTCGACGGGGGCGGTCGCGCTGAGCGAGGCCGACGAAACAGGCCTCGCCGCCGAGATCGCGCGCCTGGAGCCGAGCGAGGTCGTCGCATCGCAAGCGGTGTATGACGAGCCCTTGTTCTCTCAGATTGTTCGCGAGATGCGCGTTCCCGCGACGCCGCTCGCGCGCGACGGCGGCGATGGCGCGGCGGCTGAGCGCCGGGTTTGCGAGTTCTACGGCGTCGAAACTCTCGACGGTTTCGGCGCCTTCACCCGCGCCGAGGTCGCCGCCGCCGCGCTCGCGCTGGCCTATGTCAAGCGCACCCAGTTCGAGGCCCGGCCCGCGCTCTCGCCTCCGACCCGGCGCGCGCGCGGGACGAGCCTCGAAATCGATCCGGCGACCCGCGCCAATCTCGAGCTCACGCGGACCTTGAGCGGCGCGCGCGAGGGATCGCTGCTGGCGACAATCGATCTGACCGTGACCCCTGCAGGCGCGCGCCTGCTCGCCGAGCGGCTGGCGAGTCCGCTGACCGACCCGGATGCGGTCAACCGGCGGCTCGATTCGCTTGATTTCCTGGTCGAGGCGGCGCCGATGCGCGAAGCCGTGCGCAGGGCGTTGATGCACGCGCCCGACTTTCTTCGGGCCCTCGCGCGCCTGAGCCTCGACCGCGGCGGTCCGCGCGATCTTGCCGCCGTCCGCGATGGGCTCGCGGCCGCGGTCACGCTGGCTGGCATTCTCGAGGCCGCTCAAGATCTCCCGCCTGAGCTGCTCAGCGCCTATGCTCGGTTGCGGGCCGATTGCGCTGAACTCACGCGAGATCTCGAAGCTACGCTCGCTGACGATTTGCCGCTGCTCAAGCGCGACGGCGGGTTTGTCCGTCCTGGCGCGATGGCCGGGCTCGACGAAGCGCGGAGCCTCCGCGACGAAAGCCGCCGCGTGATCGCGGGGTTGCAGGCGTCCTACGCCGACCAAGCCGGCGTCCGGCAGCTCAAGATCAAGCACAATAACTTTCTCGGCTATTTCATCGAGACGCCACAGACGGCAGGCGAGACGCTGCTCAAGCCTCCGCATAACGCGACCTTCATCCATCGCCAGACGATGGCTGGCGCGATGCGCTTCTCGACGAACGCGCTCGCCGATCTCGAGTCGCGGATCGCCTCCGCGGCGGACCAGGCGCTCGCGCTCGAACTCGAGGCGTTCGAGCGTTTGCGGCAGGCTTGCGTCGCGGAGGGCGAAGCCTTGCGCGGCTTCGGCGCGGCTTTGGCCGAGATCGACGTCGCCGCGGCGCTCGCTGAACTCGCGGTCAAGCGCAGCTGGACACGTCCGCTGGTCGACGCCTCGCTGAACTTTAAGATAGATGGCGGACGGCACCCTGTGGTCGAGGCCGCGCTAAAAGAAGCCGGCGAGCCGTTCGTCGCCAACGACTGCGATCTCTCCGGAGAAGCAGGGGAGGGCGGGCGTATCGCCATCGTCACCGGCCCCAACATGGCGGGCAAATCGACCTATCTCAGGCAGAACGCGCTGATCGCGCTCATCGCGCAAATGGGCGCTTATGTGCCGGCGGCGCGCGCGCATATCGGGATCGTCGACCGGCTGTTCTCGCGCGTCGGCGCGGCGGATGATCTCGCGCGCGGCCGCTCGACCTTCATGGTCGAAATGGTGGAGACCGCGGCCATTCTCAACCAGGCGACCGCGCGCTCGCTCGTGATCCTGGACGAGATCGGCCGCGGCACGGCGACCTTCGACGGGCTCTCGATCGCCTACGCCTGCGTCGAGCATTTGAGCGCCGTCAACCGGTCGCGGGCTTTGTTCGCCACGCACTTCCACGAGCTGACCGCGCTCGCCGAGACGCTGCCTCGGCTCGTCAACCTCACCATGCGCGTGAGCGAGTTCAAGGGAACATTGGCGTTCCTGCATGAGGTTGTCCACGGCGCGGCCGACCGTTCCTACGGCATTCAGGTCGCGAAGCTCGCTGGCCTACCGCAGTCTGTCGTCAAGCGGGCGCGCCAGGTGCTCGCCAGCCTCGAGGCGACGCGCTCGAGCAGCTCGCTCGATGCGCTGCCGCTCTTCTCCTACGAGCCCCGCGAGCCGCCGCTCGCGCCTCCGCCTGACGAGATGCGCACGGCGCTCATGGCGCTCGATCCCGACGCGATGAGTCCGCGCGACGCGCTCGAGGCCGTCTACAAGTTGAAGCGGCTGATCGAGGACAAGGCCCAATGACCGATCCCAAAATCCTCCTCGCTTCGCTCGCCGCGGCCTATCTCTATGTGGTCACGCCGGGGCCTGCTTTCCTCGCGCTGTTCACGCTTGCGGCGTCGCGCGGACGCGCATCCGGCGCCTGGTTCATCTGCGGTCATCTGGTCGGCGACGTCACCTGGGGCGCGCTCGCGGTCGCGGCGATCATCGGCGCGAACCGCATCGGCCCCACTCTGTTCGAGCTGCTCGGCTTCGTTTGCGGGCTCTACCTCCTCTATCTCGGCGCCCGCGCGGTCATGACCAAGAAGGATACGCCGCCGCGCACCATCGGCGCCAAGCGGCCGCTCGCGACCGGCATGGCCTTCGGACTCACCAACCCCAAATCCTATCCGGTGGCGCTGGCGATGTTCTCAGCCATCGTCGCCCCCTATATCGGGGCGCTGAAAATGGCCGACGCGCCCCAGATGTTCGTCGCCGCGTTCGTGGGCTTCCTGCTCGCGGACGTGACCTTGATCTTCGCCGCGGGCTTGCCGGCGGTGCGGCGGTTCTTCCTCACCCACGGCGTCGCGGTGACGCGGATCGTCGGCGTCATCTTCATCCTGTTCGGCGCGAAGTCGATCGCGGATGCGGCCGGCGGGGCGATGCGCCGCGCGGCGTGAGGAGGCGCCCCCCAACACGACCGTCTTTAAACGCCAATAAACGTCAGTAAACGAGCATAAACGCTAGTAAAATAGCTGACGTTTACTAGCGTTTATTTTTCGGAATCGGGTCTTTTCAATGGGTTACGGCCGATTGGAGTAAAAAATTTCTCCCCTGTTTCCTGTGCGCGCTCGCCGGGGTCACGGAACGCATGGCCCGATTTCGGCGACTTGGAGAAGCTAGCACGGATTCTGGTTTTCGTAAAGAAAATGTTGCTGAATAATTTTCAGAAGGCCGAATCCGCTGCTGGCCGGGCGATTCCGGGGTTGGGAGGAAACTGCGGTGACTCAAGACGTCCTGGCGTTAGGTCGGGCGCGTCATCGGATAGCCGCGTCCGGCGTAATCAAAATCCCGCAACTCCTGGCGCTCGAGATCGGGTTGGATCGGCGCGGCGCCATAAGCGCGAATCTCCTGAATTCGGAACGACCCCGCCTCGAAGACGAACCAGTCGATCCCACGAAGAACGCGGCCGTTTTTGGCGAACTGCGTCCACTCAAGCGCGGCGGCGCGTCGATCTGCGTCAACGAGAACCTTGTCGACTGTCCATAGGTGACCGAGCTCGCGCACTCTCTTCGAGAAATTGGCGCCAATCGTCGATGCTCCCGACCATTTTGGACCGGTCGGAAAATAGTGGACCGCGTCAGAGCAGAAGCATGCAGCGATTCTCTCCGCGTCGCCGTCATTGCAGGCCCGAATATAGGCCTTGACGGCCTGCTCGATACCGGCGGCGACCGTTGCTTCCGACATGATCGTTCTCCTCGGTTGCTCAGACCTTGGCCGGGCGCCCATCCTACTCTGCTCAATTCGAGTTTCGCCATTCGTGACCCGAAGCAGACGAGCGCTTTTTGGCGTGGTAGTGCAGCACGCCATGAAACGAGCGGCCGTATTCGGAAATGCCGGCGGTGGAAAATCGACCTTCGCTCGGCAGTTGGCCGAGATCACGAGGCTGCCGCTTTACGTCCTTGACAAACTGCAGTTCAGAGAGGGCGGCGCGGCTGTGCCGCACGACGAGTACCTGGAGCTGCACCGCGATCTCCTGGCGCGTGAAACCTGGATCATAGACGGCTACGGCGACGACACCACGATATGGGAGCGATTGGGCGCAGCCGACACATTGATCCACATCGATCTGACACTTCCGGTTCACTATTGGCGGGTGACAAAGCGTCTGATCAAAGGCCTCTTTGCTGATCCGGAAGGCTGGCCGAAGGACAGCCCGCTTTGGAGCAGCACGATGTCAAGCTACAAGACCATACCGCTGTGCCATCGATACGTGACGCCCAGATACCGGCGCCTCGTCACCGAAATGGCCGCGTCGAAGCGCGTGGCGCACCTTAGGTCGCCACGTGAAATGGCGGCGTTCCTGGATGACGTCAGAAACGAGTTCGCTGTTGGTTAGGCCGGGACTGGACGCCCTCTATGCCAATGGGGCTCGCTCGCCGACGCCGCCCGCGGCGCGATGCGGAGGGCGGCGTGAAAGGGAATAGCAGCGCCATCTACCGCTATCGCCGCGAGCATTATTTCGCCAAGCCGCCGGCTGCGATTTGGCCGTTTGTTTCCGACACCGCCCGCCTGTGGGACTTGAATGGCTATGCCCCCGTTCAGTTTGATGAGCGGGTCGACGCTCAGGGCCGTGTCCGCCGCTTCGTGAACGGCAAGCTCGGGTTTTTCCCTGCGCGATGGGAGGAGGATTTTGGCGAATGGCAGGAGAACCACCGCCTTTTCCAAGTCCGAGAGTACCAGAACGGCCCGATGCGAAGGTGGGAGTGGGCTTGCGAGCTCATTGCCGAAGGCGAAGGCTGCCGGCTGATCTTCACTGGTATGGCGGAGCCCGCCGGCCTCTTGGGCTTCGTGGGGAAGCATACAGGCGTCTTTGACGCCGCGTTCGGCAAGGCTGCAGCGGGAATCGAGCGGATCATTCGCGAGAGCGACGGTTCCGCGCTTGTCCCGGGCTGGAGCGCCGAGGATCTCGTGGAGCCCGCCGCCCGACAGCGACTCGATGCGCTTGGCGCGGAACTCGCTGCGCGATCCTGCTTCGCATGCGCTTGCGCCGAACCTCATCGACTACCTGCGTCATGCGCCGACCGTCGATCTGCGCAGCATTCGGCCCGTGGCGCTGGCGAAACTCTGGTCTGCGCCGCCCGACGAGGCGGTGGAATTATTTCTCGCGGCGGCGCGGAAGGGCGTCGTGGCGATGGGATGGGAGCTTTTGTGCCCGCGCTGCCGCGGCGCAAAGTCCCGCGTGAGCCGACTTCAGGACCTGCCGACAGGCGCGCATTGCTCCTCTTGCAACATCGACTATGAGCGCAATTTCAGCCGCAACGTCGAGCTGACTTTTCACCCCGCGCCCTGGATTCGTCCGCTGTCCGACGGGGAGATGTGCATGCTCGGCCCGGGCTCTGCGCGGCACATCAAGTTTCAGGGCGAGGTTGCGGCGCAGTCGGCCAAGACCTTTGACCTGTCGTTGGCGCCGGGCCCATATCGTTTTCGCACCGTCGAAGCCGGGGCCGAAGCGGATCGTGATGTCGGCGCCGACGGAATCATCCCGACCGCTTGTGGCGCGCGGCGGCGACATTTTGCTGGAAGAAGCGAGCGGCAGAGACGAGCTCGCGATCCGCAACGAGAGCGACAAGCCGCTCGCCTTCGTCGTCGAGGACCGCAACTGGGCCAAGGACGCGCTGACGGGGGAGCGCGTGATCGCCATGCCCGCCTTTCGTCGGCTCTCCCCCGAGCAATTGCTGCGTCCGGGCGACAATGCCGAGATCGGCTGGATCGCCATCATGTTCACCGACCTCAAAGGCTCGACGGAACTCTATGATGCGCTTGGCGACGCGCCCGCCTACAACCTCGTTCGCGACCACTTTTCGTTCCTCGCGGAGCGGGTGGAGCGCCATCACGGCTTCGTCGTCAAGACCGTGGGCGATGCGGTCATGGCCGCCTTCTCACGCCCCGATGACGCAGTCCGTGCGGCGCTCGCAATCCAGGACGATGTCGCAAGCTTCAACTCCGGCCACGGTGGAAACGCGAGCGCGCCGCCGATCGTGTTGAAGCTCGGACTTCATGCCGGTCCGTGCATCGCCGTCACCACCGGCGACGTGCTCGACTATTTCGGCGCGACTGTGAATGTCGCGGCGCGTCTCGAAAACCAGTGCCGCGGCGGCGAGGTGATCGTGTCGGAGGACGTCGCGCGAGACGCCGAAACCGCGGCGGCGCTGGCGGATCGGACGCAGATCGAAGAAACGGCGATGTTGCGTGGCGTCAGCGCGCCGGTTCGGTTCGTTCGGATTACGGGCCGCCGCGAAAATTAGACAGCAAGGTCCGGAGTTCGGGCGCTTAACGATCGGCCTAGACGGGAAGCAAGACAAACCCCGGAGCGCTCCTTATGTCTATGCCCATGACCGAAACGCGCCAGGCCGACGCCACGAGGACGCCCGCTCGCGACGAAGAGCGCTGGCAGGCGGTTTCTCGCCGCGATCCGGCGTTCGACGGCAAGTTCCTGTTCGCTGTGCGGACCACTGGAATTTATTGCCGGCCGAGCTGCGCCTCGCGGCCAGCGAAGCGGGAGAATGTTTCGTTCTTCGAGACCGGCGCTCAAGCCGAGAAGGCGGGCTTTCGCGCCTGCAAGCGCTGCCGGCCCGACAAGCTCGGCGCGCCCGATCCGCAAATCGAAGCGGTCAAGCGAGCGTGCGAACGGATCGAGCAGGCGGAGGAGGCGCCGAAGCTTGCCGAGCTCGCCACGACCGCGGGCCTCAGCCCCTATCACTTCCATCGCGTCTTCAAGGCCATCACGGGCGTGACCCCGAAAGCCTATGCCGCCGAGACGCGGGCGCGCCGCGCCGCCGACAAGCTGCGCACGGCGGAGACGGTCACGGAAGCGATCTACGACGCGGGCTTCAACTCTTCGAGCCGCTTTTACGAGAACACCGATGCGCGGCTCGGCATGACCCCGGGCGCGGTCCGTCGCGGCGGGGCAGGGACGGTCATTCGCTTCGCGGTCGGCGAGGCCTCGCTCGGGGCCGTGCTGGTCGCGGCAACCGACAAAGGCGTGTGCGCGATCCTGCTGGGCGACGATCCCGAAGCGCTCGTGCGCGACCTGCAGGACCGCTTCCCGCAGGCTGAGTTCGAAGGCGGAGATCCCACGTTCGAGCGCATGGTCGCGCAAGTGGTCGGCCTCGTCGAGGCGCCCGGTCAGCGCCTCGATCTTCCGCTCGACATCCGCGGCACCGCGTTCCAGCAGCGCGTGTGGGCGGCGCTTCAGGCCATACCGCCTGGCCAGACGGCGACCTACTCGGAGATCGCCCACGCGATCGGCCAGCCCACCGCAGTGCGCGCCGTCGCGCAGGCCTGCGGCGCCAATCCGCTTGCGATCGCCATTCCCTGCCACCGCGTGGTGCGGTCGGACGGCGATCTCTCCGGCTATCGCTGGGGAGTCGAGCGCAAGCGCAAGCTCATCGATCGCGAGGCCGCGTGATGAAGGCGCGAGCCCCGACGCCTCTGTTCGATCAGGCCCACACTCCAACCGTGGCGCCTGGAAGGCCCTCACCCCTACCCCTCTCCCCGAGGGAGAGGGGAGGAAATGGCGGCGCCGCGCGTCCCTTCTCCCTCGGGGAGAAGGTGGCCCGAAGCGGTCGGATGAGGGCCTTGCCGCGATCGACGCCTCGACTGGCCGGCGATCGAGCGTGATCTCGATGCGTACGGCTGCGCGATCGCTCCGAAGCTCATCTCACGCGAGACGTGCCGCGATCTCGCGGCGCTCTATACCGACGACGCGCGCTTCCGCTCTCGCGTCGTGATGGCCGCCCATGGCTTTGGCCGAGGCGAGTACAAATATTTCGCCAACCCGTTGCCCGATCAGATCGTCGCGCTTCGCCGCGGTTTCTATTCGCGGCTGGCGCCGATCGCCGGATCGGTGGAACGAGGCGATGGGCGTGTCGGTCCGCTATCCCGCGGACCACGAAGCGTTCCTGGCGCGCTGCCATCAGGCGGGTCAGAAGCGGCCGACGCCGCTCCTCCTGCGCTACGGCCCCGGCGACTACAATTGCCTGCACCAGGACGTGTACGGCGAGCATCTTTTTCCGCTGCAGGTCGCGATCCTCCTTTCGGAGCCTGGCCATGACTTCACCGGCGGCGAATTCGTGCTGACGGAGCAGCGCCCGCGCATGCAGTCGCGCGCGGAGGTCGCGCCGCTCACGCAGGGCGACGGCGTGATCTTCGCGGTGCGCGAGCGTCCGGTGCAGGGGACGCGGGGAACCTATCGCGTCAATCTGCGCCATGGCGTGAGCCGGATCAGAAGCGGCGAACGCTTTACGCTTGGGGTGATCTTCCACGATGCGGCGTGAGCCGGCTTGGCCAATCGCCAATAAGGTGCGCACAGCACCGGATAAGTATGGAATTCCGCTTGCGTTGCCCCCGCGTGAATAGCTAGACTTCTATGACCCGTTGGACACAGCGGGGTTTATGTCAGCACTCCGGGGCACGCCGGCGGCATTGGCCGCCTACTCGCTGACGTTGGGGAGGACCGCAGATTTCTGGGGCGGTTCCCGCGGCCGACGGACGGGTCCTCTGCGAGGTGCGGAGCCCTTTAAAGGGCTGCGATTAGAATTGAAAGAAATTCACATGAGCGGGGATGACACGGGCCCTCTGCCCGGAGCAATAGCTGGGGCGGAGACGCCGCGCTCTCCAAACGAGGGTGGCGGGAGCCCTCCATCCAATAACGAAGCACGGAGTTCAAAGGAGAGGCCTCGATCCAGGAACGAAACGCGGCCCTTATCCGACGAGATTGCGCCCCCTCCATCAATTTGGTCCTGGTTTTCGCCGCCAAGTCGGGCCTATTCTCAACGACAAGCCTATAATTACGCTCGAAGTCGGCATCTTTGGCGTGTCTATGACGCGGCGCGGAACTCCGTTAGAGCGCTGGCGGAAGCTGTAGATTTGCAGCCGACCGAAGAAGCAGTTCCAACGGCCGAAAACTTCCAACTGCTGGTGCAAGAACTTCGTGTCATTCGGCGTCGATTAGAGGCTGACGCCCGACTCAGCGATGCGCTGGGCGCATTATTCGAATTCAGCAGAGCAGATTGGTCAGAAAGATCCGCCCGCCCCTAAGGCGTTTGTATCCGCATTGGGCAGCCTACAGCGAGGCTTGGAGGCGGAGTGGCGGACGCTGGCGGCCTGGGCTCCTGGCCACCCCGGCGCTTCGACACCAAATGCCACCCCCCAGAGCGCCCTCTCTTCCACCGTAGGTCTAAGTGGTTCTGACCGAGCTCCGTCTGAAAAAGGAGAAGATGAGACACTTACCCGCGACGAGGCCGCTATTCTCGCGACCATCACGGAGAAATTCTACAAGTCATGGGCGTTCCGCATCGTCGGCCTTGCGCTTGTCGCGGCGGCCCTTTTGGCTGGGGGCGGAACTCTGTTTCTGGGCGAGAAAACATTGAACGTGAAGGAAGCGCTGGAGGATGCTCAGAAAAAAGGCGAAGACGAAATCAAGAGTGTCAACAAGGGGCTCGAAGAGAAGATCGACAAGCAATTGACCGCCCTGACGACGACATCGGCCGAATTCGAGAGGAAAAAAGATGTCGCGTCGATAGAAATTCAAACAAAAAAAGATGATTTTGAACGCGACCTGACTGACGGAAAGGATCGAATCAAGACACTGACTGATGATTTCTCTTTAAGGTCGAATAAAATCCAAGAAGATATCGCGAATGTAGTTGTGCAGCGGTTGGGCTCGGACTTGAACAACAAACTCAGCGATATCTCTGGCCGAAATCGAAACCAGGGGGGAGCAAGCTCTGAGGCAGATCGACAGCGCCTTGGCCGAGCTGACGGATCCAAAGGATCCGAACAAGGGCATGCAAGCGGAACTGAGCCGCCTCCGGGAAACAATCACAGCAGACGACGTTTCTCTCGGCGAGCAGGCGCCGGCGCTGAAACGGCTTAAGGAACTCGGCGCCGAACTCACGGACGTGTCCGCCAGGCTGGCGGCTATCGAGGTGAAGGAACAGGCGCTTGGTGCTTCCGTCACCCGGGCTGGACAACAAGCCGACCTCGCCGCGTCGCATGCACAGGCGGCGGACGGGTCGGCCAGACTAGCCTCGGAGGCTCAGACAAAAGTGGATACGGAGCTCAAAGCGATTGACGCCAACACCGCCGAACAGGAGCGCGCCATCGGGGCGGTCGGCGCCCGCATAGAGAAGTCTCAAAAGCC
>CAVUPE010000002.1:0-18834 GCA_963743265.1 uncultured Alphaproteobacteria bacterium
TCTGTTCCTTGTCCATCGTTTGCCTCCGGCTCGCGCTTTTGGGATTTATGCCGCCATGGGGAATGACCGAGGAGAGAGTACTGTTCACCCAAGGCGATTCCGGTTATCCTGACGACGCCGGAAGAGATCGATCTTTGGCTTGGAGGGGAAACGATTGATGCGCTGAAACTGCAGCGCCCGTTGCCGGATGAGCTTCTGCGGATCGTTGCTCGGGGCGAGAAGAGGATCCGCCGCCGATTTTCACGTAACGGGCTCATGATTTCTCATCGCGGCGATTATACTTCACAATTCTGATAATGCTTAGATGGTGGAACTGGATCTACGGTTTACTCTTGTATGTTCACGGACTTGTCAATCGAAACTCGATATCTCATACCCCAGTTAACTGGGGAGGGTCCCATTCGTTTTCTGCGCTCAGCCATTTTGCTTTCAACATCACTTTCAGACCTGGCCGCCTTCGCCGATGACCAGAGAGCGCAGTGGGCTGCGATAGGGGTCGGCTCGGGTCATCAATGATAAAAATGGTTGCAGTTCGAGGGACGCGAAATTTGCCCCCGACCAGCAACGATCCCGGCTTTGGAAAGGATTTGTCGAAAAATTTCGCCCGCGTTTAGACAAGCAGCGTCCGCTGATGCCGGGCGGCGGCCCGCAACCGGAAGCCTCAGAAAGTCGCCGTGGCCGGATCGGGGCCCATTCGGCCGCCAGGCGAATCGAGCGCCTCGATCCGCTTCATGTCGTCGCCGTCGAGCTTGAAATCGAGCGCGCCGATGTTCTCCTTCAGGCGCTCGAGCCGAACGGTTTTCGGAATGACGATCAGGCCGCTGTCGAGATGCCAGCGAATGACGACCTGCGCCGGCGTCTTTTTATGTTTGGCGGCGATCTCAACGAGCGCAGATTCGCTCAGCAAGCCGCCTCGTCCCAGCGGGCTCCAGGATTCCGTTTTGATGCCCTTCTGGTCGTGAAACGCGCGCAGCGCCTTCTGCTGAAAACGTGGATGAAGCTCGATCTGGTTCACCGAAGGCGTGACGCCCGTTTCGCCGATGATCCGTTCGAGGTGATCGCGATTGAAATTGGACACGCCAATCGAGCGAACCCGTCCATCCTTTTGGAGTCGGACAAAGGCCTTCCAGCTTTCGACATAGCGGTTGACGCGCGGGCACGGCCAATGGATCAAATACAAATCGAGTGTGTCGCGACGAAGCTTTTTGATGCTCTCGTCAAATGCGCGGAGCGCTTCGTCAAAGCCGGGTGATCCGAATTGCCGAGTTTCGTTGTCACGAAGACGTCGGTCCGGCCGAGCAAGGCCTTCCCCACGCCGTCCTCGTTTCGATACATCGACGCCGTGTCGACCAGGCGATAGCCTTCGTCGACCGCCATTTTGACCACCCGCTCCGTCTCATCAGGCGGCGTCTGAAAGACCCCGAGCCCAAACTGCGGCATGGCTGCGCCGTCGTTGAGGGCGACAGTCGGCTGGGTTTTACTGGTCATAGATGACTTTCCCCAGTTTGGCGGAGCGAATTGCTGGCGGACGCGGACCATTTGAACCTCCCGCCGGAACAGGCGGGAGACTTGGCGCAAGCCGCCGTATTCCGCAAGCGAGCACTTGTAGCCGCGATCGGCGATCGCGGCTACAGGGCGCGAGGGTGACCAAATCGCGATCCGGCGCCATATATAGGCGGACGCAATTCCACCCATGTCCGTTAGGGGCCAAGCCGCTTGCACTCCGACTTAGCTACGACCTCAGCCGCACGGACCAGCGCGCGCCGGCGCTCGGCCGCGTCTCAAGCGTCGAGCGCCGTCGAAACGCTGTTCCACCCAGCGGTTGCGAACTGGTTCGCCGACAGTTTCGCCGCCCCTACCGCCGCGCAAGCCGAAGCTTGGCCGGCGATCAAGGCCGGCCGCCACACCCTCATTGCCGCGCCTACGGGATCGGGCAAGACGCTTGCGGCCTTTCTGGCGGCGATCGACGACCTGGTGCGACAGGGTCTCGAGGCGCCGCTCGCGGATGCGACGCAAGTCATCTACGTCTCGCCCCTCAAGGCGCTATCGAACGACATCCATCGCAACCTCGAGGCGCCTCTGGCCGGGATCCGCGAGCAATTGCGCCGGAGCGGGCTTCCCGACGTCGAGATTCGCACGTGGGTCAGAACGGGCGACACGCCCCCTGCCGAGCGCGACCGGATGCGCCGCCGCCCGCCGCACATCCTGGTGACGACGCCGGAATCGCTTTACGTTCTGCTCGGCTCGGAATCCGGGCGCGCGATGCTGGGAAACGCTCGTTCGGTGATCGTCGACGAAATCCACGCTGTCGCGCCGAACAAGCGCGGCGCTCATCTCGCTCTTTCGCTGGAGAGGCTCGCGGCATTGTGCGGCGACCGCCTGCAGCGCATCGGCCTCTCGGCTACGCAGAATCCGATCGAATCCGTCGCCCACTTTCTCGCCGGCGCTGCGGCGGACGGCGCGCCGGCCGCAGAGGTTGCGATCATCGACGCGGGGCATCAGCGTCGACGCGACTTGAGCCTGGAAGTTCCGGGATCGCCGCTCGAGGCGGTGATGTCGAACGAGGTGTGGACGGAAGTCTACGCCCGCCTGACCGAGCTCATCACGGAACACCGCACCACGCTTGGTGTTCGTCAACACCCGGCGCATGGCCGAACGCATCGCACGCGAACTCACCGACCGTCTCGGCGAAGCCGCCGTCACCGCGCATCACGGCAGCATGGCCAAGGAGCTCAGGCTCGCCGCCGAACAGCGGCTCAAGCGCGGCGAACTGAAAGCTCTGGTGGCGACCGCCTCGCTCGAGCTTGGGATCGATATCGGCGACGTCAATCTGGTCTGCCAGATCGGTTCGCCGCGCTCAATCTCAACCTTCTTGCAGCGTGTCGGCCGTTCCGGTCACGCGATCGGCGGCACGCCCAAGGGGCGCCTCTTTCCGCTGTCGCGCGACGATCTGGTCGAGTGCACCGCCCTTGTCGACAGCGTCCGGCGCGGGGAACTTGACCGCCTGACGATCCCGGAGCGGCCGCTCGACGTGCTGGCGCAGCAGGTCGTCGCCGAAGTCGCGGCGCAGGATTGGTCGGAAACGGAGCTTTATGATCGGCTGCGCCGCGCCTGGCCCTTCCGCTCCTTGGCGCGAGACGATTTCGACGCGATCGTGCGCATGCTGGCCGAGGGCTTCACCACCCGCCGGGGCCGACGCGGCTCGCTCATCCATCGCGATTCAGTCAATCACATTTTGCGCGGCCGGCGCGGCGCGCGAACGACCGCGCTGACCTCCGGCGGCACGATCCCCGACACCGCCGACTACCAAGTGCTGCTGGAGCCGGAGAACCAGATCATCGGTACGGTGAACGAGGATTTCGCTGTCGAGAGCATGGCGGGCGACATTTTCCAGCTCGGCAACACGTCCTATCGCATTCAGCGGGTCGAGCGCGGGACGGTCCGGGTGGAGGACGCCAAGGGCCAACCGCCAAACATTCCCTTCTGGCTCGGCGAAGCGCCGGGGCGAACAGACGAGCTATCGGCCGCCGTCTCGCGCTTGCGCGCGGAGATCGCGGCGCGGCTCAGCTCCGACCGGTCGGGAACGACGGCGCGGCGCTGGCTCGCCGAGCAAGTCGGCGTCGCCGACGCCGCGGCCGATCAGCTCGTCGATTATCTCGCCGCAAGTTTCTCGGCTCTTGGCACAATGCCGACGCAGGACACGATCGTCTTCGAACGGTTCTTCGATGAGGCGGGCGGCATGCAGCTCGTCATTCATAGCCCCTTCGGCAGCCGCCTCAATCGCGCCTGGGGATTGGCGCTGCGCAAGCGCTTTTGCCGCAAGTTCAACTTCGAGCTGCAGGCGGCGGCGACGGAAGACAATATCGTGCTGTCGCTGACCACCGCGCACAGCTTCGAGCTTGGCGACGTCGCGCGTTACCTCCATTCGAACAGCGTGCGCGGCGTGCTCATCCAGGCGATGCTGGACGCGCCAATGTTCACGACGCGTTGGCGTTGGGTGGCTGGCGTGTCGCTCGCCCTGCCCCGTTTTCGCAGCGGCAAGAAGGTGCCGCCGCAAATCCTGCGCATGCAGGCGGAAGACCTGGTCGCGGCGGTCTTCCCCGATCAGATCGCCTGCGCCGAGAATCTGGTCGGCGAGCGGGAGGTGCCTGACCATCCCCTCACCAATCAGGCCATCTCCGACTGCCTGCATGAGGCGATGGACATCGAGGGATTGGAGCGCTTGCTCCGCTGCCTGGAAACGGGAGAAATCCAGGTCGTTGGCTGCGATTTGACGGAGCCTTCGCCGCTCGCGCTGGAGGCGCTGTCGGCCAGACCCTACGCCTTTCTCGACGACGCGCCGCTGGAAGAGCGGCGGACGCAGGCCGTCATGGCCAGGCGGTGGCGCGATCCGCAGAGCGCATCCGACCTTGGCCGGCTGGACCCCGAGGCGATCGCCAAGGTTCAGGAGGAGGCGTGGCCGGATCCTGTCAACGCCGAAGAGCTCCATGACGCGCTGCTGTGGCTCGGTTGCCTGACCGAAGCGGAGGCCCGCGCGACGCCTGCTTGGAGCGAATGGCTCGACGCGTTGGCGCGTGACAAGCGCGTCGCTCTCTTCAAGGCGCAGCCAGACGACGCTGTGGATTCCGGCCGAGCGGCTCACTCAATTCCATGCCGTTTGGCCCGAGGCGCGGCTCGAGCCGGAGATCGCGCCGCCCGCCGAACAGGCCGGCGAAACATGGTCGGCGGATAAAGCCCTGGTCGAGATCCTGCGCGGTAGGCTCGAGGGTCTCGGGCCGGTGACGCCGACGGCGCTCGCTGCGCCGCTCGGGCTCGAGCCAAGCGCGATAGCAGCGGCCCTCGCCGCTCTCGAAAGCGATGGCGCAATTCTCAAGGGGCGTTTCCTTCCCGGCCTCAACGACGAGCAATGGTGCGACCGGCGCCTCTTGGCGCGCATCCATCATTCGACCGTTCGTCGGCTGCGGGCGGAGATCGACCCGGTCGCAGCGCGCGATTTTCTGCGCTTCCTGTTCGCCTGGCAGCATGTCGCCGAGGAGACGCGCCTCGAAGGACCCGACGCATTGCCTGCGATCTTGAGCGCGCTCGAAGGCTTCGAGGCGCCGGCGAGAGCGTGGGAGACCGAGATCCTGCCGGCGCGACTCAAGGGCTATCAGGCTTCGTGGCTCGACGCCCAATGCCTGGCCGGGCGGACGTCCTGGGCCCGTTTGACGCCCCCGGCGGCGGCCAACGGCAATGGACGGACGCGCCATGTGTCGCCCGTCGGCGCGACCCCGATCGCTCTGATCGAACGTCGCCGCGCGCCCTGTGGATGGCGCTCGCGCCGGTGAGCGGCGCGGGTCCGATGAGCGGACGCGCTCAGGCCGTGCTCGATGCCTTAGTCGCGCGCGGCGCTTTGTTCTTTGACGAGCTGGCGGATGCCACGCGCCTGTTGCGTCCGCAACTTGAGGAAGCGCTCGGCGAACTGGCAGCGCTCGGGCTCGCGGCCTCCGACAGTTTCAGCGGCCTGCGCGCTCTGCTCGTGCCCTCCGGGCAGCGCAAGCCACCCGCCGGCATGAGGCGACGCGGGCGCGTGCTTGGCTTCGACATCGAGAGCGGCGGCCGCTGGGCCATGATCAATCGCACAGCGCCCAGGGACAGCGGCGAAGCGTCTCGCGAAGCTGCCGTCGAATATGCGGCCCGCACGCTGCTCGCCCGCTACGGCGTGGTCTTCTGGCGCCTACTGACGCAGGAGCCAGGATGGCTGCCGCCCTGGCGGGATCTGCTGCGCGTGTACCGGCGGCTCGAGGCGCGAGGAGAGATTCGCGGCGGCCGGTTTGTCGCCGGCTTCTCGGGCGAGCAGTTCGCGCTCCCCGACGCGGTCGGTCTTTTACGCGAGATTCGCCGCCGCCCGGCGTCGGGCGAGTGGGTGTCGCTGTCAGGCGCCGATCCGCTCAATCTGATCGGCATTCTGACGCCCGGACAAAGGCTTTCGGCGCTCACCGCCAATCGCGTGGTTTATCGGGATGGCCTGCCGGTCGCGGCGCTTACCGGCGGCAAGGCGGTCATGCTGAGCGAGCTTGAAACCGCTGACCAGTGGGAGGCGGAGAAGCGGCTCGTGCGCACCTCTGCGCGCGGGCGGCTTGCCCACCTCGTCTGAGACGATTCGCTCCGCCATCCACTGCTATCGCCAATGCGCCCGCGAGCTCGAATTGACCCGGCGGGCCCGGTTTGCTAGCGAGGATTCTGATAACAAACGCCACGGTTCGGCATGCGCCGGCTGGAACGCGCCTGAATGGCGGCAATGATGAGGGAGCTCCGGTCATGATCGCAGGTCGCGGTGGAGCGCTGGCGCTAGTCGGTTTTCTTTCCCTCTTGATCGCCGGCTGCGGGGAAACGCCGTCTCCTACGCCCGCAATCGTCGCGGCGTCCGTCAGCCCTGACCAGTTGGTCGGCAAGTGGGGCTTCGCCGCCTATCACAAGGACGAGGATCGGACCCGCACCATCAAAGAGGCGGCGGCGCAGTGCAACAGGCCTTACGTCATTGACAAAGGCCCGACCGGCGGCGTGATGATGAATATGGCCGACCAAAAGGAATTGTCGGAACTGTTCCTGATTGGCGGACCGACTGGCCAGACGTATCTCGGGCCGCAAGGTGCCGCCGCGGGCGGTCCCGACGATCGCATCGTCACCAATGTCGATGCGAACTCGTTCACGACGGTTTGGGTTGATCCAGAAAATTCCAGTCGCTATGGCACGTCTGTTTACGTGCGCTGCGGAAAGCGCTAATCAGCGATCCAATCTGGGATTTGACCCTGTTTCTCCAATCGACGGAGCGTGCATGATGGTTCGAGTCGGTTTGTTGTTGCGGCTTGCGCTTGGCGCGGCTCTCGCGGCTTTCGCGGGCGCGGGCGCCGGAGCCGCGACCCCTGGCCAGGACGAGATGAATGTCGTTGACCAGCCCGGCTATCAGCCGTCGCCGGACGAGGAGCAACTCACCGGCGCTTACGAGAAGCAGGAGGTGTTCTTCCGCACCACCGAAGCGCCGGGCACGATCATTATCGACACCAAAGGCCGCTTCCTTTACCTGGTTCAAGGCAACAACCGGGCGCTTCGCTATGGCATCGGCGTCGGCCGCGAGGGCTTCACTTGGTCCGGCCTGCAGAAGATAGCGCGCAAGCAGGAATGGCCGGATTGGCGTCCGCCGCCGGAAATGATCGAGCGCCAGCCCTATCTGCCGCGGTTCATGGCCGGCGGTCCCGGCAATCCGCTCGGCGCGCGAGCGATGTATCTAGGCGGAACCGTCTATCGCATTCACGGCACCAACCAGCCGCAGACGATCGGACACGCCGTGTCGTCGGGCTGCTTCCGGCTGGTGAATGACGACGTGATCGATCTCTACGACCGCGTGCCGGTCGGCACGAAGGTGATCATCAGGCAGGCGGTCGCTCTTTAGGATCCGCGCTGAGAGCCCACAAACACGGAAGCGAGACTGGTTCATGCGCAAGATGATCCCGACTGTCCTCGGCTTCGCGGCGGCGCTGGCTTTTGGCGCCAGCGCCGAAGGGCAGACGCTCAAGACTGTCCAGGATCGGGGCTCGCTCATCTGCGGCGTCAACCCGGGCCTGGAAGGCTTTGCGAGCAAGGGCGCCGACGGCCAATGGGCCGGGTTCGACGTCGATTTCTGCCGTGCTGTCGCGGCGGCGATCTTCAACGATCCGTCAAAGGTGCAATACGTGCCGCTCTCCGCTTCGGATCGGTTCGACGCCTTGAAGAACAAGCAGATCGACGTGCTCTCGCGCAATTCGACCTGGACGATGGGCCGCGAAGGCGACAATGGAGTCGTGTTCACGGGTGTGACCTACTACGACGGGCAGGCGTTTCTGGTCCCCAAGAGCCGCAACTTCCAATCGGCTCTCGAACTCGACGGCAGCAAGGTCTGCGTGCAGGCAGGCACGACGACTGAGCCCAATTTCGTCGACTTTTTTGAAGCCAACCATATGAAATACGAGACCGTCCATGAGGCAAGCGCCGACGCCATGATCGCCGCCTACCAGGCCGGGCAATGCAACGTCCTGACCACGGATGCTTCGGGGCTGTTCGCCATGCGTCTGCAGCTGCCAAAGCCGGGCGACAACATGATCCTGCCCGACATCATCTCGAAGGAGCCCCTCGGTCCAGTCGTCAGGCAGGACGACATGCAATGGTTCAATATCGTCAAGTGGGTGAACTTCGCCATGATCAACGCCGAGGAGCTCGGCGTCAGCTCGAAAACGATCGATGACGCGCTGAAGTCGCAGAAGCCGTCGGTCAAGCGGTTAGTCGGGACGGAAGGGGATTTCGGCAAGCCGTTCGGCCTTACCCAAGACTGGGCCGTGCGCGTCATCCGAGGGGTCGGCAATTACGCCGAAGTGTTCGACCGCAACGTCGGCGCGGGCTCCAAGCTCGGAATTCCGCGGGGCCTGAATGAATTGTGGAACAACGGCGGCATTCAATACGCTCCGCCGATCCGGTAGCGCCGCACGAACGATCAATGCCGCCGCGATAGTCGGCGGCTTAATCTGGCACGAATGTCTGGCCTTGATAGTGCCCCGTCGACTTTGCCGGTGGGGGCGTGTCGGCCGCCGGCTTCGGTTTGGGGGGCTGCGGCTTGGGAACGGACTTCGGGGCGGCATAATTCTGCGCCGGCGGCGGGACGATGATCAGCGCGGGAGGAAAGTATTGGGCGAAGGCGGGAAACGGCGCAACGAAAGCGACCAGCGCAAGCCCAGCGGCAAATCGAACAGCGTTGGCCTTCATGGACGCGGTCCTTATCTGCGCTTTGCCCGCGTCGCCGCGCGACCTATCGGCGCACAAGCCCGCGGGAGAAATCTGATCTGGAGCCGCCACTCAGTCATTCGCCTATTCGTGTCGCCCGTTGCGCAGCTGGTCGCCCCGTCCGGGCTTAAACCATGGCTAGGCGATTTCTGATCATCGCCCTGAAGGACCCTCGAGCGTTCTCCTAGCATATCCGGGTGAAAAGCGGAATTCCCGAGCGCAGCGCGAAAAATAAAAACCGGCGAACTCCCCGCGATCATTCGAGATGCATGTTGGTCATGTAAACGCAAATCTCCCGGGTCAACTCAATCAGCGCGGCCATCAGGAGCGCCAGTGACACGGCGAACGCCAAAGCGATGAAGCGGGCATGGCCGACGCCGCTTAGAGCGGCGATAAATGCGGACATCAGCAGCGCGGCGGTGGTGAGAGCGGCGAGGACTGCGAAGTAAATCGCACGGCTCAACAGGACCATCCGCCGTGAGAACGAAGCGGCGACCGCTCCTGATGGATCGAGAGTGGCGGCGTCGGGCGAGCGCAACGCCCGGCTCTTATCTGCGACCCGCTCCAGCCGCGCTATGAGAATCGACAGAAACGCAGCGACCGCGCCCAGCATGAACGCTGGCGCGGTCGCGTGGCCTATGGCTACGCTCAGTTGATCGATATCGGTGACGAGGGCCAATTCCGACGGCTCCCTCCGCTGAAAGCGCGTCATTCCCGTCTCGACCAATCGCACGGGCGCGAGGCCGGGTGAGGCGCGCGACCACCGCGAGGGCTTCCCAATTCGGTCTGCCGCAAAGAACACGTGTGGCGCGGCCCGCTCCGGCGATCGCGAACGATGCCGGAGCGTGCGTCGTGCGAGGCTCGGCTGTCGTTTAGCGGCAGACGCGCACGCCGGCGCGCCAGTAACAGTGCGCGCCATAAGCAGGGCGCACGACCGCGGCGGCGCCATAGCCGTATGGCCGATGGCCGGTAGCCACCGCGCCACGTGGTCCGGCGCAGCCCGCGTGATAGCGACCAGCGGCGCAGACGGCGGCGTCGGCCTCCGAGACTTGGACGGCGAGCAGGCCAAGGGCCAGCAGGCCAGAAGCAATGGCTTTCATCAATTTTTCCCCAGCGAGTGAGTTCGCGCGCTTGCCGTGCGGGCGCCACGCCCGCTTGTCAAGTGAAGCAGCCGCGCGGGTCCGCCCGGCAGGGCCGGAGTCCCCTATTTTCCGCCAAGTTGGGCCTTGGCCATCGCCTCCTTGCAGCCATCGCTGAGGTCCGCCGCATGCGACTTCAAGCACTCCGCCCCCTTGCCCGGCTTGGCGTCAGCGCAGAGCTTCTTCGTGTCAGCCTTGCAGGCCTTCCCAGCCGCGGCCGCGCGGATGATCGCCACCTGACAGTCCTCGGAGAGGTCGGAGAAATGTGTCTTCATGCAGTCCTTGAGCGCAGCGCCGCCTTTCTTCATCTCGTCGCCGCACTGCGCCTTGATATCCGTCCTGCAAGCTTTGACGACCGCGGAGGCGGCGAAGGCTGAATGGGTCATAAACAGAGCTGCGCTGAGCGCGGCGATGCAGGTCAAAATCCTCATCTTGGATGTCCTCCCATTACAATGCGCGCCTCGGCGCTCATTTCAAAAGCGACGCCCCTTCTGGCCGCGTGGTCTTAGAACACGACGCCGACGACGTGAACGAATTTTTTCGTTCTGGCGGGCGTCGCACAATCATCTGTCATGCGCCGAGCCAAACAGCTCGGCTTGCGTCGGCGGGGCCATGATGACGGACACGTGTGACAAATATTGCGCGGCCCTACGGGGGCGCCGGACCCGCTAAGGCGCCTCAGGCGCGGACTTCGCTGGCGCTTCGGAGCCGCCGGGAAGGACCATGATCGTCGAGGTCCCATGCGCCAGAAGGCGGCCCTTGGCGTCGACGACCCGCGCCTCGCAGGAGATGATGCGCCGCCCGCGGCCGACCGCGCGCCCTTCGGCGCGGACGCGCCCCGTGTCCGCGGCGATGGGCCTGGAGAAATTGGCCTTGGTCTCAATCGTCGCATAGCTCCCGCCAGCCGGGATAAGCGTATGGGCGGCGCAACCGGCCGCGCTGTCGATGAGGGTCATTGCCCAGCCGCCGTGTACGATCCCCAGCGGGTTCAGGAGGTGGGGCCCCGTGTCGCCCTCGAACGCCGCGAAGCCGTCGCCAATCTCCGTGAGCGAGAACGACAGCGTCTTCATGATCGGGGGCGTCGGCAGCCGGCCGTCGAGCATCGCCTGGAGGTGTTCCCGCCCCGACATGCTGCCGGACCTCGGCCGGATCGGCGACGCCGTAAGCGCGCTCAGCGGTGCTCAGCATCGCCTTTCTCCTATCCATGCAGCTACAAATAATGTATCTGCATACATTGATGCTGACGCCAAAGCAATCCGTACGTAAAACGCTCGTCGCGGATGCACGCGCGGCGGTCGACGCCTGCGCCGGATGGAACGCGCGCCTCGCCGCACGTCGGATCACGAGCTTCCTCAACCGGCGCATGCAGGATTCGGGGTTGAGCCTCGCTCAGTTCGGTCTGGTGGCGCAGATCGCTGCGGCGAGGGACGATACCTTAAGCGACCTCGCCCAGCGCACCGGGCTCGACCAGTCGACGCTGTCGCGCAATCTGCAAGTGCTCGAGGCCAGCGGGCTGGTCGAGATCGCGGCCGGCGACAGGGACGCGCGCCGGCGCGCTGTACGGCTCACGGAAAAGGGGGCGCAGAGCCTCGAGGCGGGGCTTGCCGAGTGGAAGCGGGCGCATGGCGAGCTCGCCAAGCGCCTCGACCCGGAAGCCGCCCGGCGCCTGGCTATCGCGGCCGAGGCGCTGGAGGAAGGGTAATTCTGGCCTCGCGGCAGCCGGGGCGAAACCGAGGCCGGGCAGCATCATTGCCCAGGTCGGGTTCAGGAACGACGACGCCTCCGACCTCCCTCAGCAAATTTGAAAACCGCCTTCGGGCGGCCTTCCAATCGCGGTAGCGGGCTGCGATCAGGCGATTGAGGCCGCCGATCAACTCTTGCGATAGGCAGCGAAACCCAGGCCCGCGAAGCCGAGCAGCATCATGGCCCAAGTCGAGGGCTCGGGAACCGGGCTGCCGCTGCAGCGAGAACGAGGCGTTGAAGGTCGGGGCTGCCGGCGGCGCCGGCGGGCCCACGATGTCCGTGCCAACGCGCAGCCAGTCGGGATCAAGGAACTGATCACGTGTCCAACTTTGCAGGTCCCCAATGAAAGGCCCGGTGCCGCCGGTGATCGGTTTCGGCGCCGACAGCCAGAAGAAATCGCCGTTTGGATCCGTGATCTCGACCTGAGGCACGAAGAAATAATGATCAGCAGGGAGAGTGAAGGGGGTGGTGAACGTTATGTTGAACTGCACTTCCTCGCCGGTGATCGCACCGTTGCCGCCAGTATTGAAGCCGGGAATGGGATGGATGCCGCCCGGCTGCACCGAGTTGAGCGCGGTTAAGGTGCCCATTGGGCTGGTTGTGAAGGTGAGATTGCCGCTCGCAGTGTCACGATCTTCCAATTCAACATCGGACGGCGAATTGAGGCGCGCCGGCACTTGTGGCGTCGAGAACGGTGGCGTTCCGCTGGTGCGCCCGACATCTGAAAGAGCGGGAAATACCCGGTATATTTCAACCCGCACCTCGCCGATGCTGCTAAGCGGGGTGGCGCCTGTTATGAGGCCGGTGAAAGTCGCGTCGGTGACTGAGGTCCGCGTGCCGAGAATGAAGTCGTCAGCCAACTCGATTTCAAATTTCCCGGCGCTTTCCGGACGGGTGGCGGTCGCGATTTTTTTGTCGGGACTGCCGGTGTCGAAGAAGGTGATGTCGGCCGCGGCCGCCGCGGCTGGAAGCAAACCGATCAGGGCCGCCGAAATTGCAAGTCTTGCGTGTGTCCTAGACATTGCGCTTCTCCCCGCAACGCGGCCTTCTGGCCGCGGATGGATCGCTCGTGGGCCGAGATGTTAAGAAATAAGCCTAAAATTTGCGGACAAATACCACGAGCGCTAGCCCACGAACTTCTTGGGCCCGCAGTTCCTCTACATGAAGCTTGGTTGTATCGCGCCTCGGCGCCATCTAGTCAATGGGTACTAATACCCAGACCATGGGCCAACTCTGCAGTCACGGGTCGGAGGCTGTAGCTGGTCAAAGATTGGGCGATGCGCGCCCACCACTGGCGCCACGGGGGAACGCGGCCAATTGCGCTCCTCGGCTCGGCACGGGTATTGTGTATCCACCCGGCCAATCCTCCTTGCTCCGACCTTTGAGGCGTTTCATGCCGACACCCGTTCGTGTTGTCCTCGTGGGTTGCGGTTGGTTCGCTTGCGTTGCTCACGTTCCGGCCCTCAGGCGACTGGAAAAAGAGGGCCGCATAAAGCTTGTCGGGCTTTGCAGCCGGTCCGAGGCGTCGGTCGCGCGCGCGGGCCGTTTGTACGGGCGCCCGGATCTCAAGCCTTACCTGTCGCTCGATGACGTCGCGGAAGACCCGGACGTCGATCTCGTAGACTTGACGCTGCCCATCGACGTCATGCCCGACGCGATCAAGCTTTTTCTGTCCGCCGGGAAGCATGTGATCAGCGAGAAACCGTGCGCGCCGTCGGTGGCGACCGGCATGGAACTGATGGAGCTTCACGCCCGGCTCGAGCGACCTGTCCTTTGGGCGGTCGCCGAGAATTGGCGCTTCAAGAAGACCACCAAAATCGTTGAGGATATCGTTGCAAGCGGGGCGCTAGGCGAGATCCGCTTCGCCGATTTTACTTATCTCTCGTTCCAAAAGCCCGACAATCTGCGATGGCGGGGGTCCCCGGGGTATGCGGGGGGTTACATGCTCGATTCCGGCGTTCATTTCATCGCATTGCTGCGAAAGATCGTCGGCGAGATCGAGGAGGTCAGCGCGTCGGTGAGCCAGCGCGTTCCCTATCTGCCGCCTGCGGACAGCGTCACCGCAATCCTCTCCTTTGGAAGCGGCGCCGAGGGAGCCTATCGCCTGTCTTTTGCCGCGCCCTCCACGGCAGGAGATCAGGGCCTTAGATTGACGGGCGCGAAGGGCACGCTGCTCGCCGGATTTCATCGCTTTAGCCCCCGTGATTTTCGCCACAACTGGGTACGCGTTCAGACCCGCGGCGGCAGGCGCTTCATTCCGGTCATGGATGATCTCTTCGTGCCGGGCGGCGTTTACGAGACCCTGTCTCACTGTATCGACGCCGTCCAACACGGCGCGCCGTTGGTCAGTTCTCCGGCCCAAGCCCTTCGGGACGTCGCCGTGGTCGAAGCGATGCTCGAGTTCGAGCCGGCTCAAGCGGGCGGTGAAGCCCGCCGTGCTTCGTCCCTTGGTTCGTGCTTCATCTTTTGCCGGCCGCACGCAGATTCTGAAGACCTTTGGCGACTTTGTGTCTTACCAACCGAGAAAAGTCGTCGATTGCGCGGATGTGGAGGATGTCAGCAACGCCGTCGCCGCCGCGGGCCGTTCTGGACTGAAGGTGAGAGCGTTTGGCAATGGATATTCCCAAGGCCCGGAAATCGTCACGGATGATGTGGCCATTCGGCTCGGGGGGCTCAAACGCATCGGGAGATTGGATCCTGTCACGAAGACGGTCGTCGTGGGGGCGGGCGTCCGCATTGGCGACCTGACGCGCTTTCTCGCCAAATCCGGTCTTTCGCTGCCGTCACTGCCTTTCCTGACTGAGTGTTCGATCGGCTCAGCTGTGGCGACCGCCACCCATGGCACGAGCCCCCGCTGGGGCACGATTTCAGATTTCGTGCGGTCCTTGACCATGGTTCTTGCGTCCGGCGAAGTGCGGAAAATCGATGCGAGCAGTCCGCCGGAAGAATGGCGCGCCGCGAACGTGTCGGTTGGGTGGCTTGGGATCATCGTCGAACTTGAGCTCCAGGCGATTGCGATGCCGTGGGTCCGATTCGAAGAGCTTTCGATGACCGTCGATGATTTTCTCGTTCGGCTGCCCAAGCCTTTCGGAACGGTACGAGCACATTTGGGGACATTGGACGTTTGGCGCGGATACGGTCGTTCTGAAATGCCTTGAGACGAGCGTCGAGGGGGAAAAAGGATTCAGACCTTATGTGGCTGAGGACGCGCCGTATTGGGGCGATCAGAGCGCGAAACCCACGGGCCTCCGCCGGGCGAAGGCGGCCGTTCGTCGGATCGCGAGCTACTACCCTCCGCTCGAGCGGGCCGCGAAGAGCCTCAAAGGCGAAAGGCCGCAAGAGGTCGGAGTGACGATGCAATATTCCCTCGCCGCCTCGCAAGCGCCGCTCGCGATCGAGCGGTTGCGGGCCTCAGACTTCGCCAAGCTAAATCCGGGACGGGTTCTGGAAATGAAGTTTCTCAAAGCTTCCGAGCAATCCTACCTTGGACCGAACTCCGGCCGCGACGCGGTGCTGTTCAACACCTTCTGGTTCGTCGACCACGCGATTAAGCTCAGCGTTTTCGATCCCTTCGAAGATGTCATGATGCGTCTGGGCGCCCGGCCGCATTGGGGCAAGCTCCACAAGCGCCAGGATGTCGAGTATCTGCGAAGCGTATATCCTGGATGGGACAAGTTCGAAACGGTGCGGGCCGAATTCGACCCTGATCAAATGTTTGACCCTCCGCGGGTGTCCCTCCGCGAAGCGGTTCTATCCGGCCCTTGATTGGTTGCTCTCGAAAATGAGGGGGATTGTTCTCATTGTTGACGTTCGTGAACACGACGAATGAGAGCGTCGCCGACCGCTAACGCCGACTATTTCCTCTCATTCCAGAAACCCGCCTGCAACTGAGCCGCTTCGTCTTCTAGCAGTGGGCCGATGACTTCAGTCGGCCGCTGCCCGGCGGCGAAGACCGTTGTGCAAGGCAAGTCGAGGGTCGGATTCTCCTCGTGTGCGCCGGTCTGCTCTTTGAGCGCCTTCTCCGTCTGGCCGTAAACCACGCGGCCGATCCCCGCCCAGTAGATCGCGCCCGCGCACATCGCGCAGGGCTCGGCAGATGTATAGAGCGTGCAACGCGCCAGGAACTCGAGGCCATAGCCGCGCGACGCGCGTGAGGCGAGGAGGCGCTCGGCATGCGCAGTGCGGTCGCCCCCTCGGTCGTGTATCCGTTGCCCTGCTCCATGAGCGCCCTGCCCTCTCCGTCGGCGAGCACCGAGCCGAACGGGTGGTCGCCGGCCGACGCGCGAGCGCTTCGCAACGTCGAAGGCCGCGGCGCAGCAGCGCCTGGTCGTAGGCTCGCAAGCCCATGGTCTTTTATCCTCCCGGGCCAATCCATAGCAGGAAAGCCGGTCTCGGCCCGCTATCAAGGATCTGCCAGATTCGCGGTTCTCGCAGCTTTTCTTGTGTCTGCCGTCGCTTAACGAGCGTAAATAGCCGATGGCGCGCCACGGTAGCAGCTCAAGGGAGGAGCCATGAAACTCGAATCGGAAATTCGCGATTGCGCTTATAGCCGGCGTCACGCTCAGCGTCTTCGCCAGCAAGGGATCGAGCGCGCAATCCATGCCGCCAACTTATTTCATCGTCGACTTCAGCGAGATCACCGACCCCGAAGGTTTCAAAGCGCTCGCGGCCAAAGCCACCCCATGAAATCCTGGCTGGTTTCGGCGGCAAGTACGTGGTCCGCAGCCAAAACATCACCGCTGTCGAGGGCGTTGCGCCGAGGCGGTCGTCATCATCGCGTTCGACACGCCGGAGCATGCGAAAGCCTGGTCGGAGCAGCCGGACCCAAGGGCGATTCGCGCTAAGACGACGAAGTCGGCGTCGTTCATCGTCGAAGGCGTGGGGCGGCCCTAGAACGAGCTGGGATCTCATAAGTCGCATCGCCGAAGAGGTCGCGCACCCGATGAGAGACGACGGCGGACAGGCGATCTTCTTTTATAGTCGGCACCCTATCACGCCGAGATCATCCTATCGAGGCTCCGCGCGAGCCGCGGCAATCTGGACGGACTGCGCCCGAGGATCTCTATCCGCACGATCAGGATCACTATGGAGGGCTGGAGGCGAACGACGTTCTCGCGGCAGCGCGGACGGGATCGGCGATGGCGCGCGGGTCGCGGATTCTCGCGGGCCTTGGGGGCCCAGCCCGCTATTTTGCGCGCCGTTACGGTGCCCTCGTCACCGGCGTCGACTTACGCCAGCGCGTGTCAGGCGCTGACGAGTTGACCCAACTCGTCGGCCTTCATGAGCAGGTTCAGATCGTCGAGGGCAACGTCATGGCGGCTCCGATCCCTGATAAGAGCGTCGATGTCGTGATCGAGCCCAGGAGGCTCTCCTTCACATTCCCGATCGGCGGCGGGCGATGGCCGAGGCGTTCCGCATATTCAGCCCGGCGGCCGCCTCGCCTTCACCGATTGGGTCGCGCCGGCGCCCTCGCTAAGACGCGACGCGGACCTTCTGTGGGAAGGCCAGGCCGTCCAGGCGCTGGAAAGCCCCAAATCCTATCGGGACTTATTGACGGACATTGGTTTTCGCGTCCGCGCCTCCGAAGACTGACCGTCCAGTGGGCGGTGTTGCTGAAAGCGCGTCTGGCGATGTACCAAAAACTGCGGCTTGAGGCGGAGGCGGCCGGAACTCCTCCGGGCATGACGCCTTCTCGAGATCCTATGTCCTCCTCGTTGACCTCATGGGCGCGCATGTTCTCGGCGGCGTCAGGATCGTCGCCGCGAGGGAGGTAGTGTCTGCCGCGCTAGCCGGGTCGGCCTCCCTAAGATCAAATTCCCGGCCGCAGCCGCTTTCGCAGCGGGCATGGCCGGCATATTCGCTGAGCGGCGGCTGCGTACTTCATAGTCATCGCCGCCATTCGATTGACACTTCACCAGTCCTCGCTAGGGTTGCCTAATAATGTAGCGTTTGGTGTTCAAGGACGCGGGAGGAAATCGGCGGTCTTCAGCCGCCGCTTCGCGGAGGACAGGAACGGCGGCGGCGCAATTTTTGCGTCGAAGGGGATCAAGCGGGGCCTGACGAGGCCGGAAGCGAGGTGAAGTTTAGGTGAATGTCGAAGCTCCCTTGCGCCTGAAACTTGCCGGCGTCACAAATCGTTTCCCGCGTGCGCGCAACGACGATGTGAACCTGAGCGTCAAGCCCGGCGAGGAATACGCACGCTCTTCTCGGCGAGAATGGCGCGGGAAAATGAACTCTCGTCAAGATAATCTACGGCATCCTCGCACCGGACGAGGGCGAGATCATCTTCGACGGCTCGGCTGTCCGCATCTCCAACCCGCGCGCCGCTCGGCGCCTCGGCATCGGCATGGTGTTCCAGCACTTCTCGCTGTTCGAGGCGATGACTGTGCTCGAAAACATCGCGCTTGGCCTCGATGCGCGCCTCTCGCCTCGCGAACTTTTGGCCGAGTTCAATCGAGTGCTCGAGAACCTACCATCTCAAGCTCGATCCTCGGCGCGTTGTCTCGACGCTGAGCGTGGGCGAACGCCAGCGCATCGAGATCGTGCGCGCGCTCCTCCTCAACCCGCGGCTCCTGATCATGGACGAGCCGACCTCGGTACTGACGCCGCAGGAAGTCGAGCAATTGTTCGAGACCTTGCGAAAGCTGGCGGCGAGCGGCTGCTCGATCCTCTACATCTCACACAAGCTGCACGAGATCGTGGCGCTCTGTGACACCGCGACCATCCTGCGCGGCGGCAAGGTGGTCGCGCATTGCGACCCGAAGCGCGAGACCTCGCGCTCGATGGCCGAGATGATGATCGGCGTCAACCTGAAGGAAATCGCCAAGCCCATGAGCCGCGGCTTCGGCGCATCGAAGCTTTCGGTGCAAGGCTTGAACCTGCCAAAGCCGAGCGAGTTCGGCGTTGCGCTCAAGGATGTCGCGCTCAACGTGAAGGCTGGCGAGATCTTCGGCGTCGCCGGCGTCGCAGGAAATGGCCAGAACGAACTGATGAGCGCGATGAGCGGCGAGGCGCTGGCGCCGACGCCCGAAGCGATCACGCGTGGTGGGCCGGAATGTCGGTCGGCTCGGTGTGACCGAACGCCGAACCCTGGCCTTCCGCGGTTCCGGAGGAGCGCAATGGCCATGCGGCGGTCGGCGAGTTCTCGCTCACCGACAAT
>CAVUPE010000003.1:0-35877 GCA_963743265.1 uncultured Alphaproteobacteria bacterium
ACCTGACCATCGAAGCGCAGAGTGAGTTGCTTGAGGAATTGGGAAGGCGACGTTCACCCGAGGCTTCGGCCCTTTCGATTTGAGGCTGCGGGCGCTGGGGCTGGCAGTCAAGGGAGAAACTGGAAAGGCCCCGGCTACGACCTCGCAGAGGCCGCAGCGGACCTCATCGCCGCCGGCCAAGTCTGAAGAGTGGGTCTTCGTACTTACCCCCAGACAGCTTGCCGCCCACGCCTTCCTCGCAGAGCGAAGACGCATCCGGGGACTTGTTGACGGCATAACCGCCGCGACTATGGGCGCTCGCGTTAAGCAAGAGTCGCTTAAGGAAGAACTTAAGAAGCTGGAGAAGGAGCTTTAACGCTGCGCCAGCGCTGGAACTACGCACAACGCCAGCATCACCAAGAAACATAAGGTTGATTGCAGCACCATGATGGCTATCAGCCTGCCGTCTTCATATCGCAACTGAAACTTATCGTTTCTCCGTCCATCATAGTCGAACGGCTTGCGTGCAAGTATCTCCTTGGCTCCGGCTATGAAGTGGGGGTCGTGGGAAATCGCTAGCAGGTGGCCCAACGCCTTGCGTCGGGTGACGCGCTTTTTTGGCTTCATGCTTGCCCCCACGTTGCCCATGCGATGAGCTGGTTCGTTGCCTCACAGGCACCCAACAGACGGCGCTCTTCCCTGCAAACGTTGGCGTCTGGCGAGCGTGAGGAACGTTGGTCCCACATTGCGCCCCACATGAGCGTCGAACTTTAACGGTACTTGTCTAGCTTCGCCTTCTCGGCGTTGTCGGCGTCGATATTGGCTTGAGCGGCTTTCTGGCAGGCTTCCTGCGCGCGGAAATAAGCTACCCTAACCAGAGAGCCGCGATGGACACTATATACATCGACCTCACCTCCTCCTACATCAACAATCTTTGCAACGTCTCCATCTGCTTTAGCTCCATCATACCAGTCGGCGGGGGATCTAGGTCTAGGATTTCCTTCGCAGGTGTTCGGTATTGAATTTGGATCAAGGTCGGGCCGTTGTAGTTGCCACCATTTTTGCTGCGCGGACGCTGGGCCTACGCAGAACGCAAGCACCAGCAAGAAACAGAAGCCTAAGCTTGCACGCATCAGCCCTCCCCACGCACGACAAAGGAATGCCGAGCCTAGCACATGGCGTGAGGGCATCGAGGCTGGCGTTTGCGCTTTTGCATCGCGATACTTTCAGTGGCTTGGCCCATGCAAAAGACGCTTGCGAAAGTCGTCGAGCTTCACCGCCGGTTCACGCGCCAACTACCGCTGTATGCATCTGGCAATAGCGGTGTATGCAGGTGCGGTTATGCCCGGGTTAGCTGCCTACCCTGCCAGCCGTTTCCACCACGGCTTGGCGCGGTCGGCCGCAAGAGATTAGGTGACGCGGTAGGGCTGACTACGCGTCTGGCTTGTCGAGCGAATTTAGAAACATCTCGATCTTCGCCAGACCTCCAGGATTTTCCGGTTCCACACTTCGAATTTCCTCCTGCATATTCGCGAGGAGGTCGTTCACAAGATGATAAGGGATCTCCAGATTTCGCAGCCGATACTCTGCGGATAGGTCGGACTCTCGCTGTTCCCTAGCGCTCTCACGCGTTTCAAACCAGGAGCGAAAGGCCTTGAACCACGCCTCTCGAGTTCCGACGAACTAAGTTGCTGGAATTGCCGTCCTCGTTGAAGATAGCTGGACGTCTGGGTCCATTTGGTCACTTTGGAGGAACGCCATCACAAGTTCGGTCGCTCTGCTCTGGTCAACCATCCGCGTTACCCCGGCGCATACCCGTCATTGGTAATTCAGCCGCTCGCCGTTTGCGCCTCGTAGCCGACGCCGCCGAGCGGCATGGTCAAGGCGATGGCGTCAAAGGCGGCTTGAGTTATAGCGATGCGGATCATAGACGGCTAGGCGCAGCGGCTAAGCGCTGAAGTCAAGCCTTCGGTGGTAGTCGGCGAGTTGCCGTGGGGCAGGGGGGGCGGGCAGGCCTAGCGTCATCTTGCGACTTGGCAATCTTGCCAGACCGCTCCGCTAGCAGCTCCGCTTCCCATCGTTTGATCTTCCGCCGCACAGTCGGTTCGCTAAAGCCGCGCTCGCCCCCGATCTGCAAAACAATATCGTCGATCAGTTTGTTTTTCGATGTCTTCGGCGAGCGCGCCGCAGCGCGGGCAGGTGCTGGCGCTAGCGGAGATCATTGCGCCGCACGCCCGGCATGAGGTCATTCTGGTCATGATGCTTTGCGGCGCTGTTACCCTTGAGCATACCCCGCATCCTTACCGCCATCAATCGCAGCTTGAAAATCGCCTCCTAAGTCATTGAAAACATTGGCTCCCCGAGCAGGACTCGAACCTGCGACCATTCGATTAACAGTCGAATGCTCTACCAGCTGAGCTATCGGGGATCAGCGTCGGCGGGATATAGCAAATCCGTCGCGATGGGAAGGGCGTTTTTGGCCCCCTTGCGCCGCGCGCGAGCGGCGCGCACCTTCGTTTCCATGCGCGATCCCAGAGCATATCCGGAGCTGCTGACGCCCACTGAAATGGGTAGGGCCGACCGCTTTGCGATTTCGGCCGGGACGCCGGGCATCGTCCTCATGGAGCGGGCGGGTCTGGCGGTCGCCGACGAAGCGGCCAGGCTCACGAAGTCGCGCGGCCGGATCGCCGTTCTCTGCGGCCCCGGCGGCAACGGCGGCGACGGTTTCGTCGCCGCGCGGCTCCTGGCGACGCGCGGCTATGCGGTCGAACTCGGATTGCTTGGCCGACGCGACGCGCTGAAAGGCGATCCGGCGCTCGCCGCCGCGCGCTATGACGGACCGGTCCTCGACGCTGCGGAGGTTGACCTCGCCCGCGCCGATTGCGTGATCGACGCTTTGTTCGGCGCGGGCCTCGCGCGCGACATCGATGGCGAAGCGAAGGCGATCATCGATCGGATCAACGCTTTCGCGCGCGCCGGCGGGCGGGTGCTTGCGGTCGACGTTCCCTCCGGAATCGACGGGGAAACCGGCAAGATTCGGGGAGCGGCCGTCGAAGCGAACGCCAGCGTGACCTTCTTTCGGCTCAAGCCCGGCCATCTGTTGCTGCCGGGGCGTACGCTCGCCGGCGAGATCCGGCTCGCCGACATCGGCATTCCCGAGGCCGCGCTTGCATCCATCGCGCCGAAGACCTTCGTCAATGCGCCCGCCGTCTGGCGCGCGGCGCTGCCGCATGCCGGCGCGGCGAGCCACAAATATGCGCGTGGCGCGGCGCTCGTTCTGTCGGGCTCGGCCCACCATACGGGCGCGGCCCGGCTCGCCGCTCGCGCGGCTTTGCGCGCGGGCGCCGGCATTGTCAGCGTCGCCAGCCCGCTCGACGCGGTCGCGGTCAATTCCGCGCATTTGACCGCGGTGATGGTCGCGCCCTTCGCCAACGCCCGCGAGTTCGAGGCGCTGCTCGCCGACGAGCGGCGCCGCGCCATCGTGCTCGGCCCCGGCGCGGGCGTGGGCGCGACCTTGCGCAAGCTGGTCGCGGCGGCGCTGACCAAGCCCGCCAAGGATCGGACGATCGTGCTCGACGCCGATGCGCTGGTCAGTTTCGCGGGCGACGCGGCGCGGCTCGCGGCGCTGATCAGGCGCGGCGGACACCAGGCCGTCATGACCCCGCACGAGGGCGAGTTCGCCAAGCTGTTCGAGGGCGCGTCCGGCGTCCGGCTCGAGGACGACAAGTTGAGCCGCGCCCGGGCGGCGGCGCGCCTCATGGGCGCCGTGGTCCTGATCAAGGGCGCCGACACGGTGGTCGCCGCGCCCGACGGCCGCGCGACCATCGGCTGGGACCTGCCGCCGTGGCTCGCGACCGCCGGTTCGGGCGACGTGCTGTCGGGCCTCGTCGCTGGGCTCGCGGCGCAGGGCATGGCCGCCTTCGAGGCCGCCTCCGCCGCGGTCTGGCTGCACGGCGCCTGCGGCCGGGCGGTCGGCCCCGGCCTGATCGCCGAGGACCTGGCCGAAGCGCTGCCGGGGGTCTTGAGGGCGCTTGGATAGGCTCGGCCAGCCGAGCAAGCCTGCCCAGCCCGCGCAAATAAACGAGCATAAACGCCAGTAAACGCTAATAAACGCTAGTAAAATAGCTAGCGTTTACTAGCGTTTATTTTTTCGAATCGAGACTTTTCAAAGGGTTACAGCCGATTCTAATAAAAAATTTCCTTCCCGTTTCAACCTCCGCGCGCCGGATATCCGAAGCGCCGCAGATCGCTTCAAACGCGCTCCCTTTCCTTTCTCGTCGCAGGGCGCCCGCCGTCCAATCCGGACAAGTCAAAAATGTATACCATCGCATTCGACTTTTGTCAAGCAATTGTGCCTATCGCCTGCAGCCCATGGGCCACGTGCAGACTGGGATTGTATGGCGGTTGGTTTAAGGGCTCCTCCCTTCGGTTTTTGGCCGGAAAAGAAAGTCTGGGACTCCTTCGCCGCCCCGCCTGACGCTGTCGGCGTTTCGCACTGAGGGAGGACCGACCCCGGCCGACGCCAACCGCATCTCCTCATGCTTGGCGCGGACCGGGCAATTGAGAGCGAAGTTCTTACTAGGCCGTGTACTCATTCAGCCGCTGGCCGACTGATGTCCGCGCCCCCACGGAGGCCGAAAAGCGGACATTGCCCGGGGTCGCAGACGGGCATCAACCTACATCGTCAGAAAGGCGACGCAATAGCTACGTACGCCTCCTGCGGGAACGCGAACTTGCCGCCATCGAGCATGGCGGGAGTCGATAAGGTTGCAGCCGTGGAAGCGACCGATGAAAAAATCGACTGACGCTCGGGCTCGGTCTTGTCTTTCAGAAGCATCGTCATCGGCGTCGCAACTAACTGGAAGCGGACATAGTCGAGCACAGAAGGAAATACGATCGTTTGCTGGACAGTCGAGACAACGACGGTGCGGAAGCCGGCGTCGCGCAGCAGGCTCTCGAGCTGCCCCGGGTTCGCAAAGGAATGTTCGCCTCGTTTGATCCGCGAAGCTTCTCGCCCCAGCACTTGATCGAGCGCCTGCACAAATGCGTTCGCCCCCGGCGTCCGTTCGATGGGGCTGTACACGCTGAGCGCAGTTCGTCCGCCCTCGCGCAGCACACGGTGCAGTTCGCGCAGTGCTCCTGGTTGGTTCGGGAAGAATTGGAGACCTTGCTGACAGAGAACAACGTCGAAATGGCCGGACGGAAATGGCATGTCGAGCGCACTACCCTCTGTCCAGTTAATCGGGGCGCCATCGTTTGGAAGACTTCGGGCAACAGCCAGCATCCCGGCGTTCAGGTCGAGACCCGTGACCTGTCCCGGCCTTACTTTCGTTGCGGCCAAGCGAGCCACGACCCCGGTGCCGCAAGCAACATCCAGTACGAGCTCGCCCGTTCGAAGTTGCGCGCGACGAACGAGATCTTCCGCCCACTTCAAGGTGATCGCGGGCACGAGGTAGCGCTGGAAAAGCTCCGCCGCGCTGCCTTCCAGTTGCCAATGGCCTTCACTCATCGCGCGCCCCGCTTTGGCATTCGGTAGATGATAAGACGAACGGAGAGGGTTTCCCAGATGGGTCGTGACCGACAAAAGCTCAAAGTGAGCTCAATGCGTCCGCTTTCGCGCGCATCGCGACCAAACCGCCGTTCGCCCGGGCTCGTTGAGCCAAGCCTCGATTTGGGAAATGAAGGGGACTACCCAGATTGCAGGGGGCAGTCATTCGGTCGGCCCCAATCCTGGGCCGAGTTGGCATGCGAGCGGGCCGTCCCGAGCCACACACCATTTCTCAGATGTTGCGGCGCGTGTGCGCCGATCCGGCATGATGTCGCGCCGGCCGCTTGTCGGACGCTTTCGTCGTAACGACGGTTCCGACTAAGCCCGCCCGGCGCCCGGCAGTCACTCGGCGGGCACGAGCACCGGCGCGCCTTTGTCCTTGATCAAGAGCACCAGGAATTTCGCCGGCTTGGTGCTGCTTGCGTTCCGCCCGACGACATGAACATCGCCGGGGCCCTCATAGAAGGTCTCTCCCGGCGTGAGTGTGACCTCTTTTCCGCCCCTCACTTGCATCACGATCGAGCCCTCCAGCACATAGACAAACGCCTGCGCATTGTGCCGGTGGACCGGGTCCACGTTGCCCGGCGGATACTCCACCGTGATCATCAGCACTTCCTTGCCCGGATTCTCCGCAAGGGCTTTCGACATGAGCGACGTGACCTTAGCCTCTTGAGCCATCGCCGTGCCGGTCATGAGGCATAACAGAATCGCCACAACGAATTTGGCCGTCATGGTCCCCTCTTTGGTTGTGAGGCTAGACTCCCCGAGGGCCGTAACCACTCCTCGGGCGTTTCGCGATTCCCCGCGCCGATCGTGTCGGCGCGAGACCCGAGAAGGCGAGACGCCATGGGTAATGGCGGTCGCGGCGGAGCCTGGCTCCATCAAATGTGAGCGCGCCGACCGGCGCGCTAAGAGCGGATGAGAACGTTGTTGCCCGGTCCGCCGTCGAGAATGTACTGCGCACCGCCGATCAGCACGTCGTCTCCCGCCCCACCCGAGAGCAAGCCGTGGCCTGGGCCGCCAATGATGACGTCATTGCCATTGCCGCCGTTGGCGGTGAGCTGGATGCCGCTCAGCCCCGGGGCGGTGATGACATCGTCGCCCCCAAGGCCATTGATGATGAGGTTATCGGTTGCTTCGAAACCGGAGATGCTAACAGTCGCGGCGAGACCCGAGACGGTGATTAAACCGCCGCTATTCGTCACGGTAATCACGTCGTTGCTGTTGGTCGCATTGATGACAATCGTGTCCGCTTGCCCGTCGCCCACGCCGCTGCCTGGCGGCGACGCGAGGTCAAGGTTGACGTTTTTGACGCCCGTCCCGGTCAGATCGTCGACATTGATGGTGTCCGCGCCACCGAGCGCGTTGAAGCGGATCTGTTCGACGCCGTTGAGGTCCATGGCGATGTTGGCGACGTCGCGCGTGAATCTCGCCCGGCTGCCGTTGGCCGAGATGTCAATGTTCTCGTTAACGTTCGCGCCGTTGAACAAGAGCGTGTCGACGCCCCCCTGCCCATCCACCGTGTCGCTGCCGTCGCCCGGATTCCAGACGAAGGTGTCATTGCCCCCGCCAAGCAAAGCGGTGTCGTTCCCGCGGCCGCCGAAGACGGTGTCATCGCCTGCGCTGCCTGTTATCAAGTCATTGCCGTCGCCGCCGTTGATCGTGAGCTTGACCTGACCGGCATGCAGCTGCGACGCGTTGATATTGTCGTCGCCGCCGAGCCCGTTAATTGTGAGCGCGTCGCCGCCGCCGGGGTCGATGCCGTTCACATTCGTCTTCGCCGACAGTCCGGTGACAACGACCGCGGCGCCGGCGGTTGAAACGCGAATCGTATCGTCGGTCGCCGTGCCGTTGACGACCACCGTGTCCGGTTGGACGTCGCCCCCGCCAGCAGACGACCCGAGCTGGACGAAGACCTCGTTGACGCCTGTTCCGGTGAGATCGTTGACCGTGACACTGTCTGCGCCGCCGAAGGTGGCGATCTTGATCTGCTCGATGCTGTTGAGATCCATCGTGACGTTGCCAACGTCGCGGAACAACCTGACGCGGCTGCCGTTGGCTGAGACGTCGATGTTCTCGTTAGCGTTGGAGCCGTTGAACTGCAGTATGTCGACGCCATCCTGGCCTTCGACGATGTCGCTGCCGTCGCCCGGATTCCAGGTGAACCTGTCGTTGCCGCTCCCGAGAAGAGCGACATCGTCGCCGCGCCCGCCGATCACGTTGTCGTCGCCGCCGCCGCCCAAGATGACGTCATCGCCTGCGCTGCCAGTAATGGTGTCATTACCGTCGCCGCCGTCGATCGTGAGCTTGATTTCGCCGGCAGCGAGCGCGGAAGCGTTGATCGTGTCGTTGCCGCCGAGAGCGTCAATGACAAGCGAGTCGTTGGCGCCCTCGGCGCCGGCAATCGTCACTTGCGCGGGCAGTCCGCTGATGGCGATCGAAGCGCCGCTGTTCGCAATGGTGATGTGATTGCCGCCCGCCGTGCCTTCTATTGTGACGGCGTCCGCCTGCCCATCCCCCGTGCCGCTGCCCGGAGGCGACGCGAGGTCGATGGCGACTTGCTTCACAGCTGTTCCGCTGAGGTCGTTGACCGTGATGTTGTCGGCGCCGCCCAGCGCGTTGAACTGGATCTGTTCGATGCCGTTGAGGTCCATGGCGATGTTGCCGACGTCGCGAGTGAATCTCACCCGGCTGCCGTTGGCCGAGATGTCTATCTTCTCGTTGACGTTCGCGCCGTTGAACAAGAGCGTGTCGAAGCCACTTCCGCCCTCGACAGTGTCGCTGCCGTCGCCCGGATTCCAGACGAAGGTATCGTCGCCCGCTGCCGAGCGAAGCGACATCGTTGCCGCGCCCGCCGGCGACAACGTCGTTGCCGTCGCCCCCGATCAGCGTATCGGCGCCGTCGCCGCCGGTGATCGTGTCATTGCCGTCTCCGCCGTCGAGCGTGAGGCTGATGAGGGTGGAGAGTCCATTGCTGGCGGTGATGACGTCATCGCCGCCGTTGGCATGGAGGACGAGGTTCTCGGTTGTGCCGATGTCGAGAGAGAACGGCGCCGGGCTGACGCGGTCGAAGCGCACGCGCGTGCCGTTGGCGGTGATGGTAAAGGTTTCGGCGCCGTTGCCACCATTGACCTCGGCGGTGTCGTTTCCGTCTCCGCCCTCGAGGAGGTCGCTGCCGTCGCCGGGGTTCCAGACCATCCTGTCGTCGCCGGCCTCACCGAAGTCCTGGTCGTTGCCGGTCCCGCCGGTCAGAACGTCGTTGCCGTCGCCGCCGAAGAGCAGGTCGGCGCCGCCTTTGCCGTTGAGGGTGTCATTGCCGGCCTGGCCGAACAGCAGATCGGCGCCCGAGCCGCCGGTGAGCGTGTCATTCCCGGGGCCCCCAAACAATTGGGCCGCGGGCAGCGCGCCGTTCGTCTCATCAAGCGCGATCGTGTCGGCGCCGTCGAGGCCGAAGGCCTGAATCGCGGAGGTGTTTGCGACCGTCGCCGGGCCTCCGACGACCGGAACGGCTAAGCCGTTCACAAGAATCTGTCCGGCCGCATTGCGGCTCGTGACAATGGAGTTATTGCCGTTGTCGCCGGACTCCGTCAGCAGACCTGCGCCTGGATTGAAGGTTGCGGTAGTAGCCATGATTTTGATCCTATAGGTTTAGCTGCGGCGCGAATTCATGCGTTCCGGCGGACTGTACAATTGTGTTTACGGCAATGAGAGGTACAGAGGTGGCAGAGCGTTAGTGTCTAAAGCAAGCCAAAGATCTTGTTGAATTGTCCAAAGAGTAAGTACGTACTGTGTAGATCGATATGCTGGCCGGCGTCGCCGATCGAAGCGCGCCAACCTCCGTTCCGAATACTTTACGACACGGCGCAACCCACAGGTTGTCAATGTTAACTCCGCATCGCTCACGTATTATTAACTATAGTTTTATCTACGTTTCGTCAATTAGGTAGAACTACCTATGTACAACGATCTTTGGATGTGATTTGCGCGGCTTTCTTAAATGAAACTTGGCGGCTCGCTTCACCGTAAGCCGTCAGCTGCGGACGAACGGAGAAGCTTTCCGCTTCCTCGCCTCACCCTCACCTATCAGGCGCGAAGAGCCGACGACATCCGCAGCGAGGATCGCGGAGAGGCGGCGGGCGGCGGTCACTGCTCGGGGACCCCGGCCTTGCGCATGCCTTCGAGATAGGACTCGATTTGGGCGAGATACGTCGGGTCGTCGCTCATCGCCGTCCACGAGGCGCGGGTGCGGGAGACAGTGAATTTCGGGTCAAGCGCGAGGCCAGCCTTCACCGCGGAATAGGCTTCGTCAAGTCGACCAACCTGCGCGAGGGCGGCGGCCAAGGAGAAATGTGTAAACGGAAAATTTCGGTTGGCTTCGATCGCCCGCCGAAGCCATGCGACTGCTCCTTCCGAACTGCCGAGGTGGTTCTTCGCATCGCCGGCGAACGACATCCACATGTAAGCCTCCGCATCGCGCGGACTGAGGCGCAGGGCCTCCGCAATGTGAGCCTCTGTCTCCTCGGGGCGACCAATGAAGACCTTACCAAACCCAATGAAAGCATGCGCTAACGCAAGATTTCGATCCAGCGCCAACGCATGCTCGCATTTGGCGATGCCCTCTGCGGCGCGATTGGTGAATATTTCGACAACTCCCAAGAACATATGGCCGCGCGCATGGTCCGGCACCGAGGACAAGGCTTTGGTCAACTTCGCTTCGGCCGCCGCGAAGGCCGCGATGGGATCGGTCACAAAGGAATTTGCGCCCTCGAGAGTGTCCACGCCTGCCGATCCGACGAGCGCGTCGACATTGTCGGGATCGGCTGTGAGCGCGCGATCGAAAAAGCTTCGCGCTTGCGCGGCACTGTCAGGCGTCGCACCCTTATTGGACCAAGCCAAACCCTGAAAATAGAGGTCCATCGAGTTCGGGGGTCGGAGCCTTTTCCGCGCGTCGCGCCTCGGCGGCGGCGAGTTGGGCCTTCAGCGCCCCAGCCAGCCGCGCGACGATTTCGTCCTGCATGTCGAAGAGATCGGCCAAGGGCTTGTCGAACCGCTCGGCCCAGAGATGATTGCCGGTTTCGGCGTCGATGAGCTGCACGTTGACGCGCATTCGGTTTCCGCCGCGCTGAACGCTGCCCTCCAGCATATAGCGGACATTCAACTCGCGCCCGATTGCTTTCACGTCGAGCGCCTTGCCTTTGTAAGTGAACGCCGTATTGCGCGCGATCACGACGGCGCCTCGTATTCGTGAGAGGTCAGTCGTCAGGCTCTCCGTGACCCCATCGACGAAATGTTCATGGCTCGGATCGCCACCGATATTGGCGAACGGCATGACCACGATCGACAGGCGCGGCGCGCCGGATTTTTCGGGCGTCGGTGCGGGCCTCGCTTGCGCGGGCGTGCGACTCGACGAGCCGGTTGCGAGCGAATAAACCCGTACCGGCCGCGCGATATTCTTGAGATCCTTCTCGCCGAGATCGACAAATTCGGCGTCGATCCTCCCGCGGATGTGTTCGTAAGCGGCGCCTGAAATCAGCACGCCGCCCGGCTCGCAAAGGCCTTCGAGGCGCGCCGCGATGTTCACCCCCTCGCCGAGAATATCGTCGGCCTCGATCAACACGTCGCCGAGATTGACGCCGATGCGATAGACGATCTGCTTGGCCACGGGCGTCTCGGCGTTGCGCTCGACCATGAGTTTCTGGATCGCAATCGCGCATTCGACCGCCGCGACGACGGAGGGAAACTCCAGCAGTAAGCCGTCGCCCGTTGTCTTGACGATTCGCCCGCCAAATCCCGCCACGATCGGACGCGCCGCCTCGCGGTGCGCACGAACGCTAAGCGCCGTCCCCGCCTCATCCTCACCCATCAGACGCGAATAGCCGACGACATCGGCCGCGAGGATCGCGGCGAGGCGACGCGTCGCTGTCATTGCTCCGGCATCCACGCCTTGCGCATGCCATCGAGAATGGGCTCGAGCTGGGCCAGAAACGTCCGGTCGTCACTCATCGCCGTCCAGGCGGCGCGGGCACGGGAGATGGAGAAATTTGGGTCGAGCGCGAGGCCGGACTTTACTGCGGAGCGCGCCTCGTCCAGTCGGCCAAGCTGCGCAAGGGCTGCGCCCAGCACAAAATGTGCATAGGGAAGATTTCGGTTGGCCTCGATCGCCCTTCGAAACCACGCGACCGCCTCCTCCCACCGGCCGAGAAGGTTTTCCGCCACGCCCGCGACGGTCATCCAGCGGTAGGTCAGCGTATCCCGCGGACTGAGGCGCAGGGCCTCGGCAATGTGAGCCTCGGTCTCTTCGGCGCGACCGACAAAAACCTTACCAAGCCCAATGTAGGAATGGGCCTCGGCGAGATTTCGATCGAGCTGCAACGCATGGTCACATTCGGCGATGCCCTCCGCGGCGCGGCTGCTCAACATCTCGACATATCCCAAGTACATGTGGGCGCGCGCATGGTCCGGTATTGACGACAAGGCTTTGGTCAATTTCGCTTCGGCCGCCGCGAAGGCCGTCATCGGCCGGGCCACCAAGATCAATGCGCCTTCGGTCGCATCCGCGCGCGCCGATCCGATGAGCGCGTCGACATTGTCGGGATCGGTGCGCAAGCGCGCGATCGAAAAAGCTGCGCGCCTGCGCTATATTGTCGGGGGTAGCACCCCTATTGAACCAGGCCAAGCCCTGAAAATAGAGGTCCATCGAGTTGGGGGTCGGCGCCTGCTCCGCCCGTCGCGCCTCGGCGGCGATAAGCTGGGCGTTGAGCGCGCCGGCCAGCCGTGCGACAATTTCGTCCTGCATGTCGAAGAGATCGGCGAGGGGTTTATCGAACCGCTCGGCCCAAAGATGATTGCCGGTTTCGGCGTCGATGAGCTGCACGTTGACGCGCATGCGGTTGCCGCCGCGCTGGACGCTGCCTTCGAGGACGTAGCGGACGTTCAATTCGCGGCCGATCTGTTTCAGATCGACGGCTTTGCCTTTGTAGGCGAAAGCCGTGTTGCGACCGATCACGAACGAACCGCGAATGCGCGATAGATCGGTGGTGAGGCTCTCGGTGACCCCGTCGACGAAATGCTCATGGGCGGGATCGCCGCCGATGTTGGCGAACGGCAGGACGACGATCGACAGGCGCGGCGCGCCCGTTTTTTCGGGCGCTGGGGCCGGCGCGAGCTTCGCCTGGGCGCGCGCTCCAACATCGAGCGTATAAACCCTGATCGGCTCGGCGATGTTCTTGAGCTGGATTAGGCCGAGATCGGTCACGGCAAGATCGAGCCGCCCCTTAACCTGCCAATAGGCTTGTTCGGAGAGGCAGATCGCGCCGGGTTTGGCGACGCCCTCCAGACGCGCGGCGATATTGACGCCGTCGCCCATCAGGTCGCCGTCGGCTTCTTCGACGACGTCGCCGAGGTGGATGCCGATCCGAAAGAGGATGAGGCGGTCCTCGGGCACGCCCGCGTTACGCTCGGGCATGGCGCTTCTGAACTTCGATGGCGCAGCGCACCGCGTCGACCACGCTGCGAAATTCGGCGAGGAGCCCGTCGCCGGTGCGCTTGACGACCCGCCCTTTGTGAATGGCGATCGTCGGATCAATCAGATCGCTGCGCAGCGCCCGCAATCGGGCGAGCGTGCGATCCTCGTCAGCCGCCGCGAGACGGCTGAATCCAACCACGTCGGCAGCCAGGATCGCTGCGATCTTTCGGTTTTCGGTCATCCGGCTGTCTTTCGCGCACTCGAGACTAGCACAAATGGCAAATTCCGCTCGGGGCTAGAAATGTTCGATGGAATCCAAGGCGACGATTGGATCGCCGATCGAAGGGGCCTCGGAATCAGCTGGACGCGACCGGGCGAACGCAAGGCTTGCGCGACGAGCGGCGGGCGGGCAGAGTGGCGGCAAGAGAGTTCGGGCTGTTCTGGGACGGCCCGTCGGTTCTCGAGGCCGTGGGGCGAGAATGCGCTTTGTCTTCCTGATCGGGATGCTGGCAGTGGTGAGCGGCTGCGCAATTCACCGCGATGTTACGTTTGTCTACTATCCGAACGCGCCCCACCACGACACGTTCCCGCGCCGGTCCGAGTTCTATGCCGAGGCGGACAAAGAATGCATGAAGTACGGAATGAGGGCGACCCCATACTGGAGCACCTACGCTGACTTTGACCGCGTGAAGGTGATTTACAACTGCGTTCAGTGAGCCCCAGCCGCCCTCGGGGACCGACCAAAGTTATAGTTCAAGGAGATCGGGCTCCAATTCGGCGGCGTGGGGTAGGGCGCAGCCTCCGTGATCGCCGTCATGACGGCAATGTCGAGGTTCGGGGACCCGCTTGAGGCGACGAGCTTGCGGCCGATGAGATTGCCGCCCTCGTCAACATAGAAATCCACGATGCCGTGCCTGTTGGCGAGATCGAGGTGGAGGTCCGGGCTCTCGCGCAGATGGGCTTTGATCTTCCCGTAGACAATCGTCAAATACCGGGATTCTGCGTTGCCGCCGGCGACCGGCGACTGTTCGACCGAGCGCGCGAACTTATATTGCGGCAGCTCCTCGATTGTCGGGATCGGCGTCCCGACAGGGGCCTTGTTCGGCGGCGCCAAAGGCGTCGCGGGGGCGGCCGCCTGGGCGGGATTCTCCTCTTCCTTCGGATTCACGTCCGCCGGCAATTCGCCTTCGGGCTGGGGCGCGAGTTCGTGCGCGGGCGGCGCGGTGGCGTCTTTCTGCTGGTCGGCCGGGCGGGGTTCCGGGGCCGGTGATATCCGCTTTCGGCGGGGCGCCTGGGGTCGGCGGGGGAGGGGTCTCGGGCGTCGCCTTGGCCTCAGTCGTCTTGTCGGGGGATTCCCGGTTGACCTTCTCCTTGGTGGGGGCTGCGGGCGCGTCATAGGCGGGCTTCTCGAGCTCCGGCTGAGGGCGGCGGCTTCGGTTTCTCCTCCGGCGGCTTTGGCTTAGGCGGGGGCGGGGGCGGCGGTTGCTCGACCACCACCTCGACCGGAATTTCCTGCACGGCAGTCGGAATCATGCGTGGCCACAGCCAGTAGTAGAGGAAGAACGACAGCGGAATCAGGACATGGAGCACGGCCGCGGCAATGAGCGCGACCACGTGGAACCTGCGCTCGGCACGCGTCGGCGGCTCGGGCACATCAAGGCGCTCGACCGGTTCGGCAATGAAATCGGCCTCGGACAACAACGTGGCGGTCAGCGCGCAGACTCCTCTCGCGAAAGCGCGATGTGTTTCCTTGGCCGAATCGTTCGCGTCGGGTCAATGGCCCAATTGGTCACTTTGCCGCGCGGGCCGGATTGGCGTATGCCCTCGCACATGAACCGGGCCGGGGGCGGGGGCGGTGAGGCGCCCCGAAATCTGATCGCGGAATTCGATACGGACGTATCGGCGCCGCGCGCCCCGCGGGCGCTGGTGTTCGATTCCGGACTTGGCGGGCTTTCGGTGCTGGCGGAAATCAGGCGCCTCAGGCCCGACGTCGAAATCGTCTATGCCGCCGACGATGCGGCTTTTCCCTACGGCCGGCTCAGTGAAGCGGCGCTCATCGCCCGAGTCGAGACGGTGATGGCTCGACTGATCGGCGAAATCGAGCCCGATATCGTGGTCATCGCCTGCAGCACCGCCTCCACCCTGGCTCTGCCGCCGCTCCGGGCCGCCTATCCGCGCCTGCCGTTCGTTGGCACCGTGCCGGCGATCAAGCCGGCGGCGGCGGCTTCGCGATCGCGACTGATCAGCGTGCTGGCGACGCGCGGCACCGTGGCGCGCGATTACACCCACGATTTGGTGCGCGAGCACGCCGCCAATTGCGAGGTGACGCTGGTCGGCTCGCCGCTGCTCGCCGTCATCGCTGAGCGCGTCATGCGCGACGAGGCGGTCGACGAGGCCGAAATCGCGCGCGAGATCGCGCCCTGCTTCGTTGAACACGACGGCCGGCGCACGGACCAGATCGTGCTCGCCTGCACGCACTTTCCGCTTATCCTGGACAAGATCAAGCGGCTCTCGCCATGGCCGGTTGGCTTCGTCGATCCCGCGGAGGCGATTGCGCGCCGCCTCGATACGCTGATCGGCGCGCCCCGTTCGGACAGGCGAACTGGTCGCGAAGGGGCGGCGATCTTCACCAGCGGCGACAAGCCGCAGCCGGCTCTGCAAAAGACCTTGCGTCTCTATGGGCTGGCGTTTACGCCCGCCGCAAAGATCGGCTTGTCGGCCACGGCCTGATCGCCTGACGCAATCACGAAGACTTAGAAAGGCCCGCGCCCATGCGCCCATCGGACGGACAACCTGTTCGCCTCAGCGACTATCGCGTACCGGACTATTTCATCGACCACGTCGAGCTTGACGTGTCGCTCGACATCCATGCGACGCGCGTCCTCTCGACCCTGTCGATGCGCCCCAATCCCGCCGGCCGAGAGCGCGCGGCCCTCTCGCTCGACGGCGACGAACTTGTGTTCACGTCCGCCCGATTGGACGGCGAGCTGCTCGACGCGGGCGATTTCGAGGCGAGCCCGTCTGAGTTTCTGCTGCCTCGGCCGCCTCGGCGCGCGTTCAAGCTCACGATCGAGACCCGCCTCGATCCGGCGGCCAACACCAAGCTCATGGGCCTCTATCGCACCGGCTCGGCCTATTGCACCCAATGCGAGGCGGAAGGGTTTCGCCGCATTGCGTATTTTCTCGATCGCCCCGATGTGCTGTCGACCTATCGCGTGCGCCTCGAGGCGGATCGGGCCGAGGCGCCGGTGCTTCTGTCCAACGGCAATCTCGAATCCGCTGGCGAAGCAGACATGCCCGGCCGCCACTTCGCGATCTGGCGCGATCCGCACAAGAAGCCATGCTATCTGTTTGCCCTGGTCGCCGGCGATCTCGGCCATATCGTGGACTCGTTCGTAACCGCGTCGGGCAAGACGGTCGCGCTGGCGATCTATGTCGAACATGGCCGCGAGGAGCGCGCGCGCTATGCGATGGATGCGCTCAAGCGGTCGATGGCCTGGGACGAGCAGGCATACGGGCGCGAATACGATCTAGACGTTTTCAACATCGTCGCCGTCTCCGATTTCAATATGGGCGCGATGGAGAACAAGGGTCTCAACGTCTTCAACGACAAATACGTCCTCGCTTCGCCGGAGGCGGCGACCGATGACGACTACGCCAACATCGAAGGCGTGATCGCGCACGAATATTTTCACAACTGGACCGGTGATCGCGTGACCTGCCGCGACTGGTTCCAGCTCTGCCTGAAGGAGGGGCTGACCGTATTCCGCGACCAGGAATTTTCCGCCGACATGCGCTCAGCGCCGGTCGAGCGCATCGGCGACGTCCGCACGCTGCGCGCGGCGCAGTTTCCCGAGGACGCGGGGCCCCTCGCGCATAATGTGCGCCCCGAGGTCTATCACGAGATCAACAACTTCTACACGGCGACCGTCTACCAGAAAGGCGCGGAGGTCGTGCGCATGCTGAAGCGCCTGATCGGGACACATGCGTTTCGCGCCGGCATGGATCTCTATTTCGAGCGCTATGACGGAACCGCCGCGACGGTCGAGGATTTCATCGGCTGCTTCGAAACGGTCTCCGGGCGCGATCTCAATCAGTTCATGTGCTGGTACAATCAGGCCGGCACGCCGAAAATCACGGTTCGCAGCGCCTATGACGCGGCGGCCAAGACCTACCGGCTCGACATTGCGCAAACGCTTGCGCCGACGCCGGGGCAAAGCGTCAAGCTGCCAATGACGATGCCGCTGGCGCTCGGCCTGGTCGGGTCCAACGGCGGCGACCTGCCGCTGACGTCGCCGGACGCGAGCGCCGACGAACTCGCAAGCGGCGTCTTCGAACTTAGCGACGCCGAGCGGTCGATCGTCTTTCGCGACGTGCCGCAGCGGCCAACTCTGTCGTTCCTGCGCGGCTTTTCCGCGCCGGTGCGGGTGGACGACGACCTCACCGAGGAGGATCTCATCGTCCTCTCCCGGCACGACAGCGATAATTTCAATCGTTGGCAATCGCTGCAGAGTCTGGCGACGCGCATCCTTTTGCGCGCCGTCAAAGCCATTCGAGCGGGCCGCGCGCCCGAGCGCAACGGCGGACTTGCGGCCGCCTTCGGCGCCTTGATCGAGGACGTCCGCGCGGGGCGCATCGATCACGCCTTCGCCGCGCTAGCGATGGGCGTGCCGACCGAAGCCGACATCGCGCGCGAGATCGGCGAAGACGTCGATCCCGACGCGATCCACGCCGCGCGCAGGGCCATGCGCGGCGCGCTCGGGCGCACCTACGCCGGCGCGCTCGCCGCGCTGCACGCCGAGCTGGCCAATTCCTCGGCCTTCAGCCCCGACGCCGCGGCGGCCGGCCGCCGCGCATTGCGCAACGTGGCGCTTGGCCTGTTTGTCGACGGCGACGTGATCCAGGGACTGGAGCTCGCCCATCGCCAGCTCGCCGACGCCGACAATATGACCGAACGCCTCGGCGCCCTGTCGGCAATCGCCTTCAAACCGGACGATGCGCGCGAGCATGCGCTCGAGGCGTTTGGCCGGCGCTATGCGATGGAGCCGCTCATCCTCGACAAATGGTTCGCGCTGCAGGCGCAGATTCCCGAGCGCGAGACGCTGGAGCGTGTGCGCGGCCTCATAAATCACCGCGGCTTCTCGCTCACGAATCCCAACCGCGTGCGCGCGCTGATCGGCGGATTCACGGCCAACCAGAGAGAGTTCAACCGCGCCGATGGCGCTGGCTTTGCGCTGCTTGAGGAAGTGGTCACCGCCCTCGACCCCACGAATCCGCAGATCGCCGCGCGGCTCCTGACCGCGATGCGGTCGTGGCGCTCGCTGGAGGACGTCCGACGGGGTCATGCTGAGGCGATGCTGCGGCGCATCGCCGCCAAACCGTCGCTGTCGCCGGACGTCCGCGACATCGTCACCCGCAGCCTGGGCTGACGAAGCGGTCGACCGCCCCAAGCGATCGGAAGAAGGCGCCGCGCTTGTCGGCCGACCGCTGATTCTCTCGCCCCGCCTGCCGGCCACAATTTTTCCGCCTGACGCGATGTCAAGGGCTAGACAAAGATTCGCACAAGGATTCTTATCGTAGTGATTCGGGCGGTAAGGCGGCCGTCCAAGTGTAATTTGTGGCGAAGTCTGGGAAGGGCGATGACGCGTGTAAACGCGGCAAACGGGGACGTTTGTCCATTGGGGACAGCTCGAGCGCTGAACGGGAAAGCGGCGTTTCGCTTCGCCGCGGCCGTGGCTCGCCGGCCGAGCGAGGCGCCGGAACCCTGGGGGATTCGACCGAATCGCCGCGGGTCCTATGTTTCTTTCATTTCGCGCGCCTTGCGTGAAAAACCGGCCTCCCACTTTTTCGTGAGCCGCGCTCGAGGGCGCGCGCATCCTCGTCCCGCCGGCGCCGCGGTCCGCCGTCGGCGGATTCCGTCGGCGGTGGTCATCGGCGTCGCCATTGCGATCTTCGCCGTCCTCGCGCTCACCCTTCAGCATTTGCGGCTCGAGCGCGATTTGGCGCTGAGCGCCGGCGCGCGCGAGGTCGACATGCGCGCGACGCTGCTCGCCGAAGTGCTTAACGCGGCGCTGAGCGCCGATCCGCAGGCGTCCGAAGCCGAAGTTTTTCGCAACGTTCTTAAGGCTCATCCCGAAGAGCGGCTGACGCAATCGATCCTCATCGATCGTGACGGCCGCGTGGTCGAATACGAGGGGTCCCAGGACGCTTCCGATTTACCGCTGGCGGCGCTCGCGGGCCGCGCAGCGGCGTCCGCGGCCAGCGACATTCGGGGCGGTGTGATTCGCATCCAGACCGAACGTGGGGGCGAACAATTTGCCGCTGTGCGGTCGCTGCCGGGAACGTTGGCGAAGGTGGCCTTTGCCTCGCCCGTCGAGGATCATCTCCTTGCCTGGCGCGACACGGCGGTTACCACGGCGTTCCTGCTTGCCTCAACCATCGCGCTGATGATGGGCGCGGTCGGCCTCTGTGCGCTTAGCGGCCGAGATGGTCATCATCAGCAGCTTATTGACTCTGAGCGGCTGTTTTTGGACACCGTCGCGGAACTCAACCAGTCGCGCCGGTCGCTCGAAGGGCAAGCCCAGCAGCTGGCCGAGCTCGCTGAACGCTATCATGAACAGAAATCGTGCGCCGAGGCCGCAAACCGCGCCAAGGCGGAATTCCTGGCCAATATGAGCCATGAGCTGCGCACGCCGCTCAACGCGATCATCGGTTTCTCGCAGCTGATGGGAAGCGAGACCTTCGGACCTTTGGGCTCGAAAAAGTATGGCGACTATTGCGCCCACATTCTCGCCAGCGGCGAATATCTCCTGCGCGTCGTCAGCGACGTCCTCGACATGGCGCGGCTTGAGGCGGGCCGGGAGAGCCTGACATATGCGCGCTTCCGCGCGGAGCATGCGGTTCGCCGGGCGGTGCTCGACATCGCGCCGACCGCGCGCGAAAAAGGCGTTGCGGTCCGGGTCGACGTCGGAGCCGAGGTGACGGTTGAAGCAGATCCCCTCGCGGTCGAGCGCATCCTCACCACACTCCTGCGCAATGCGGTGAAATTTGCACCCGCAGGGCGGCGAAATCTCAATCGGCGCCGCTGCGGTCGCGGAGCTCGTCCATTTTACCGTCGCGGATAATGGCCCCGGCATCGCCGCCGAGAACCTTGTGCGGCTGGGTCGGCCATTCGAACAGGCCGCCGCAGTGATGATCAATGGCATGAAGGGATCGGGCCTCGGTCTCGCCATCGCCAATTCGCTGGTCGAACTGCATGGGGGCACGTTGCGTCTGCAGTCGCGGCCCGGAGAAGGCGCGGCGGTGCTGGTCACCCTGCCAAGAGCCCAGCGCGCATCGCCCGCGATCGCGCTTGCCCGCGTGGCGTAAGGACCGGAAGCGGCCACACGGCGCCGACTGAATTCGTTAGCGCCAGTTCGACGGCTTTTTGCGCAGAAATTTGGCGGAGGCCCGCCACTCTACGCGCAACCGCCGTGGTTAGGCCAAGGCGAACGTCCCTTTTCCCACCAAAATAAATTCACCGCGCGCGTCCGCAGTGTGACGTGGATCACTGCCGTCGAGGAAACGGCGTTGTAACCGTGCGAAAATGGCCGCTCGCGGGCGGCCGGACCCTGGGAAACGAAACATGGGCCTTTTGGGCCTGGGGTGGGGGCGTCGATGATCGCGGTTCAAGCCCGCGGTTTCGATTTGGGTAAGTCGTGTTACGGAGGTTGGGAGATGAGTCACGTTCAACACTTGGAAATGCACAGTCGCGCGTTCGAGCACACCGAGCAGATTGCGTCCACGCAATTCGACGCGGTTTTGCCTAGCTCGGACCCACTGACGGACGGCGTGGCGGTCGAGGCGGCCGTGAAATGGTTCAACGCCACAAAGGGATATGGTTTCGTTGAGCTCTCGGACGGCCGGGGCGATGCGTTCCTGCATCTTAAGACCCTGCGCGAGACTGGGCGGCAGACTTTGCCTTCGGGCGCGAAGATCCGCGTTGTCGCTCGCGCCGGCTCTCGGGGAGCGGAGGTGGTGCGGGTCGTTGAGGTCGACCCCAGAAGCGCCATGGAGCGATCGTCACGGCGTTCGACCGTTGACCCCTCCGCCGCCTTCGATTTGACCGGCAAAGTCAAGTGGTTCGACGATACCCGCGGCTTCGGATTCGTCGCCAGCGACGATTTTGGCCGCGATGTCTTCGTCCACAGCTCCACTCTCGGCGCCTGCGATATCAGAGGCCTGTTCGAAGGCCAGGAGGTGTCAATGCGTGTCGTCGAGACTCCGAAGGGCCGTGAGGCGATTGCGATCGTCGTATAGCTTCCACTGCTGCTGTTAAAGGACCGCGCCGACTACGCCACTTTATTCTGGCGGCGCAATCGGCGCGCGAGAACACGCATTACGCTGAGGGCGAAAAACGGGGTGTTTTGGACTAGGAACAGAAACTGATTTTCCTTGATCGGCGCTAATGTCACGTCGGTCAAAGCGACGGCAGTGGCGCTGCGCGGACTGTCATCGATCAACGCCATCTCGCCGAAAATCCCGTCAGCGTCGAGGGTCTCGAAATGACGGTCGCCGCTCCTGATCTCCACCCGTCCGCGCACGACAACGAAGAACTCATCGCCACGATCGCCCTCCTGGAAGATGATCTTGCCTTTTGCAAGATTGCGCGTCGGAAACCCGGGCCCCAGGAGACGATGAAAACTGCTTTTCGCTTCCGGCATTCTGCCATCCCTACGCGTCGCCCCCGAGGCCCATTTGTTTCCCCCATCCCGATGCAATCGGATAATCCTGACAAATTTTCGGCATGCCGCCTCGAGAAAGCCACGATAGCGCGCCGGCCGCCCGGCGCCCGCTGGACTGGTCGGTCAGTGCGCCGGTCCTGCCAATTCGCCGGTGATGACGGCCTCGACGTCGGCGACTGTCGTGCGCTTCGGGTCGATGTCGTCGGCGACGATCTTCCCGTGACGCATGACCGCGATTCGGTCGACCACCTGGAACACGTGGTGGATGTTGTGCGCGATGAAGATGCAGGAGTGGCCGGAGTCGCGAGCACTGCGCACGAAGCGCAGCACGCCTTGCGTCTCGGCGACGCCGAGGTTGTTGGTCGGCTCGTCGAGGATGATGAGATCGCTGTCAAAATGCATCGCGCGGGCGATCGCCACCGCCTGCCGCTCGCCGCCAGAGAGCGACGAGATCGGCGTCGAGGTTGGGATCGACTTGCCGATTCCAACCTTCCTCAAAAGGTCGCCAGCGACTTCGTCCATAAGCGCTACGTCCATGCGGTTCAGGAACCGCGGGCCTTTGAGCGGTTCGCGCCCGAGGAACAGATTTCGCGCGATTGAGAGCTGGGTGACGAGCGCCGAATCCTGATAGATCGTCTCGATGCCGAGCGCGATCGCATCGGTCGTGCTGCGGATGTCCGCACGCTTGCCTCGCACAATGATGTCGCCGCTGGTCGCGCGCACGGCGCCTGAGAGGACCTTGATCAGCGTCGACTTGCCCGCGCCATTGTCGCCCAAGAGGCCGACGATCTCCTGGCGCGCGACGCTGAAGGTGACGTCGTCGAGCGCCTGCACGCGACCGTAGAACTTGTCGATGTGCTCCATGCGGATGAGGTCTTCGCTCATCGGTCAGGTTCCTGCCTGATGTCGGCGCTCGAGCCAGGAGTGGAGCGCCATCATGCCAAGAATGATGGCGCCGATGAAGATATTGTAGGCGAGGCCGGGCACGCCGATCAGCACGATGCCGTTGCGCATCACGCGCAGGATGAGGATGCCAAGCACGGTGCCGAGGATGGTGCCTCGGCCGCCGGTAAGCGCCGTGCCGCCGATGACGACCATCGCGATTACTTCTAGCTCATAGCCGGTTCCGCTGTTCGGATTGGCGGCGGAGGTGCGGATCGAACTGATGATTCCGGCGAACGAGGACATCACCGCCGACAGGATGAACAGCGCGACCTTCACCCCGGAAACGTCGACGCCGCGCGCGCGCGCCGCGCTGGCGTTGCCGCCGGTGGCCTGAATCCAGTTGCCGTATTTGGTCTGCGTCAGAAGATAGCCGAGGATCACAGCCGCTGCGATGAACCAGAATAGCGAGGCGTAGACCCGGAAGGGGCCGATATAGAAGTCGCCGACCAGAAGCTTGGCCAGCCATTGCCCTTCCGCGCTCCAGGTGCGTTGCGGAAAACCGTTGGTGACGAAAAGCGCCGTGCCGCGCACCACCAGCAGCATGCCGAGCGTCACCAGGAACGAGGGGATCTTGAGCCGCGTGACGAACAGCCCGTTGAACAACCCGATCAGCGCCGCGACCACGAGACTGATCAAGAATGCGACGCCCAGCGACGTCAGGCCGGCGTTGAATAGCGTCCACATAACGACGGGCGCAAATCCAAATAGCGAGCCGACGGAGAGATCGAATTCGCCCGCGGTCATGAGCAACGTCATCGCCAACGCGATGAGCCCGAGTTCGACCGTGAAGGTGAGCGTGTTGCTGATATTGAGGACCGACAAGAAGTCGGGATTGATCGCAGTGAAAACCGCGATCTCGAGCACCAGCAGCACGAACGGGCCGAACTCCGGCGCCGAAATGAGACGTCGGAGTTGGGATTCTCTCTTCAAGCGCGTATCACCGATCGAGCGGACCGAGGCGAACACGCCTCCGCGGAAAGCGGCGCGCGCGCGCAGCCCGGAGGATTGAGACCGCCTACTTGCCCGACATGATCTTGTCGTACAAGGCGGCGTTTGTCTTGTCGTAGAGCGTGCCGACGGTGATGTTGAATCCAGGCGGGATGCCGGACGTCGCCATATTGGCGACTGACAACGCCATGTAGCTCGTCGCCTGCGGGTCCTGCCACTCGCCGGCGTTGACGTAGCCTCCCAGCACTTCCGCTGTCGTGTCACGGGAGTTGCCCCAGCCGACCACCGGAATCTCACCCGGCTTTACGCCGACCTGATCGAACACCCGCTTGATCGAGCCGGTGACGAGATCGCCGAGCCCGATGATCGCCTTGATCTTCTTTCGGTTGGCGGTGAGGTAGTCGCTCATGCGGGAAATGACGTTCGCCTGATCGAGCGTGTTGTCGGTGACTTCCCAAGTGATGTTAAGCGGCTTGAAGACGGTGGCGATCGCCTTTTCCTCTTCGACCCCGTAGCTCGCGCCGGGAACTTCGACGGGCAGCCAGACGAAATCGCCGGACTTCACCAGGCCGTGGTCGACGAGATATTGCGCCCAGCCTTTTCCGACGACCGCGAGATCGCCGCCAACGTAGGCATTGAAGTTCACCTTCGCGTCCGGGGTGTTGAAGTTGATGACCGGAATGCCGGCCGCGCGCGCTTCCTTGACGACATCGACGAGGCTACCCGGATCGGGGCTGGTCGTGACGATGCCATCGGCCTTAGCGGCGATTGCGGCCCGGATCGCTTCCTGTTGCGAAGGGACGTCGCCATTGTGGAAGGACGTCTTGACGGTTTGCCCTGTGTCCTTGGCCCACGACTCCGCCCCTGCGAGGAAATAGGTCCACACTGGATCGGCGGGCGATCCGTGGGAGATCCAGTAAAATGTCTTCGCCTGAACCGCTAGCGGCAGCGACAGAGCAAACAATGCGACGGCAATCAGCCTCGCAAACATCCTCACCATAAACGTCCTCCCCTGTTCGAAATCTCCGGTTTTCCCGATGGGGTAAGTCTTGCATGCGGGGGCGATCGAAACAAGCCGCCCTCCGATCAGCACGCGATTCAAATCTCGAATTCGGCGCCGATCGCACGCTCGGCGTCAATGGTTTGCCCTCAAGCTCCACCGTCGCGCAGGGCTTTGGCCAGGGCGACATAATTAGTCTTGCCGCAACCAAGCAGCGGGATCGCGTCGAGGACCACGGCCGACGAAGGATACGTGATTTCCGACGCGCCCTTGATCTTTATCCAGGTTTCGCCGTTTGCGCCTCGGCCCGCCATCGCTGCGCCCGATCCGAAGCGCGGAGAACGCGCGATCCTGGCGACGACCAAACCGGGCGCGACGCGGACGCGATATGCGCCGGTGGAGGCGGAACGGGGCGGCGGTGCGATGGCGCTCCTATTGAAGGTAGTAGAGAACGCCGACGCGGAATTGGTGCGACGCGTTATACTGGTGGATCGTCAAGCCCGTCTGCGGATTGACCAGCGTATTGACCGTGCCGCTATTGAGATAGCGATAGCCGATGTCGAGCGTCGCGCTTGGGGTGAGCTTGAAACCAAACCCGGCCGCCAGCGCCCAGGCCATCGAGTAGGTGGTCGAGTGGATCGACCGATTCCAGATTTGTGGGGCGAAGGCGATGTTGGGTTGCGGCGCCAGCGTTTGCCCCAGAGGATTGACCCACACCGGCGGAAATGGACCGACCGCAGTGAGGTTGGCGGCGTAGGTCTGGCCGTTGGCGGTCTCGTTGAAGTTGGCGCTTCCCGATAGGACGTTCATGTTGAGACCGAGGCCGCCGCCGACGTAAGGGGTGAAGCCGTAGTAAGTCCCGAGATCGAGATAGGTGTTGGCGAGGAAGGCGTTGTCGTACTGATGCAGGCTCGCCGACGCGTTGCAGGTGTTGGTCGTGTCGTAGAGAAAGCCTAGAGGACGCCAGCTGGGCTGCTCACTCCGGTGAGGCCGTAGGGACAGACCACCGTCGCCTGACGGGATCCTCCAGGGCCAGTGCGGTAGTCCCACGTCGCGTCGAATCGCAGCCAGTCATTCCATCGATAACCGAAACCGGCGCCGCCGGTGAAGTTCGTAGTCGACCAGTTCGTTCCATTGCCGATCGTGAACGGCGCGCCGACCGCGCTGAGCGGCGGAAGCGCGATGCTCGAGAACGAAACGCTCGGCGCGTGGTCGAAGCTGATCCCGAGATCGCCGCGCACGTACCAGTTCGTGCCAAGTTCGAACGCGGTCGGGGCCTGGCTCGCCGGAATGGTCAGCGGCGGAGACGTCCCCAACAGATCGGCGGCTGAGGCCGGCAGCGCCGCCGCGATCGCTCCGGCGCAAGCGAGAGATAACAGAACCTTCATTGGCCACCCCAGAATCGCCGCGTCGACGCGAGATACGGCGACGCTTCGCGACATTTTTGGGGGTCAATACTTAAATATCTTTTAACTGTAACAAGATGTTACCCATATTATACTGAGAAGTGGTAGCTTACGTACAGTCAATCAGGTGGTGTCGTTAAGTAATGACTGGCGCGTGGCGAAGTCTTACGGCTAGGGCTTGTGCGGGGCTGGAGCGGCCTGCCGAGGCGTCCCGGTCAGGAGCGGGCGAGCACGAGGCCGACACCCGCGAGCGCCACGCCGACCAGTTGTTGCGTCTGCAACGGCTTTGCTTCCGTTCCTAAAAGGCCAAAACTGTCGATGAGCGCCGACACGACAGCGATGACGAGGAAATAGAGGATGAACGTCTGGGTCGGACCGAGCTTGGGGGCGACGAAAGCGAGGGCCGCGACGAGAAACGCTCCCATCAGACCACCAACGACGACCTTCATCCCTTGGGCCGTGACAAGACTCGTGTCGGGAAGGGGGAGGCGGTAGATCGCGACAGCAACCAAAACGAGCGTCAGCGCGGAGATGGTGGCGGACAATGCGCCAACCCAGATCGCGCCAATGCCTGACCGGACCGCTGAGCCATTGGACATGGCCTGCAGGGCCTGGGCGCAGCCGCATGCCATCGCAATCAGCCACAAGTTTGCTTTCAACATCCCTCTCCCAGATTCAAGGCTCAGCTTGGACGGTCAGCGGCCCATCGATAAAACGCGTCTTGGCGAGGAACGCCGAGAGCCGCTTGGCGAACTCCCATCTCAGAGGCGTGAGCGGCGGCCGGTTCCGCCGCCACAACGGCGTGGTCGGCTGCCTGCGCCAAGTCCGGCCAGGGCGAGGCGGCGAACCAAGCGCGGTAGTTCTCAGCGAACCTCGCCTCGCCTCGCCATGAGCCAAGCTCCCACGGCTTCGGCGCGTTGACGAAATGCAACACGATCGGCTCGAGCCGGCGTTCGAGATCGAGCAGGAAAAAGTCGCCCATGAAATTGAAGCGCGGCGACAGTGGCGCGAAATTGCCTTTGAGCGCGGCATTGAGCGCGTCCTGCTCCATGAACTGATAGCGTTTCGGGTCGTCGCGCAGCGCCCTGGTCACGCGCTCCGTCACCTTCTCGGCCCTCCAGACGGCCCGGTCGATCGCCATCAGCCCCGCGTTGAAGTACGGCGTGTCGAGCGAAAGCCCGAGCGAGCGGCGCGACCGCTGGAACTGGCGCGCCAGCGCGTCGCCCTTGAAGTCCATGAGAAAGATCATGTCGTAAGCCGCCGCGAGCGGCTTGTCCCCGAGATCGAAGCTTTCGAGTCGGTTCAAGCCGGGGCGGACGATCAGCATGTCGGAATCGACGGTGACGATCCGCTCGAAATGAGTCGGGCAGGATTTCGTCGAGAAACAGGCGGCGGAACACCGCGCGGGAAAAGCGGCCTCTGCCGGCGAGGTTGGCGTCGAAGCGCGAAAAGTCGAGGGTCACGAGCTTGATGCGCTCGCGCAGGGGCGCCGGCAACTTGTCGAAGCCCGGCGCCACGTCGTCCGGCTCGCAGATGAGGAAAATCTCGCGCTCCGCCTCCGGTTCGGCCTCGATGAGGGAGGCGATTGCACGCAAAGCCGGCGCAAAGAACGCGCGGTCCGGCGTGAAGCAATAGGCGGTTCGCATGACCCCCCGTTTTCGAATTGGCGCCTAAGCCCGCCGCCTCAAGAAGGCGGTGAAGAACAGACACACATAGGCGCCGACGGCGGCGGCGAGAAATCCGTCGATGTAGGAGAGAACCGCGGCCTGCTTCGCGACGGCAGACGCAAGCAGGCTCGTCGCGCGCGCGGCGCCGAGCGCAGCGTCGCTCGAGTGGGCGCCGACAGCGCTGCGATAGGCCGCCAGCCGATCGGCCGTCTGCCCGCCGAGGCTGTCGACATGCAGGCCGATGAGATTGGAGTGGACCTGCTCGCGCACGCGCACGAAGGTCTGCATGAAGGCGGTTCCGATCTCGCCGCCGAAGAGACGACTGGTCTGGAGCAGCGTACCGATCGTCAATACATCGGCGGGACTCATCGACTGAACCGCGAGAACGATGACCGCCGTCAACGCGAACGACTGCCCGACGGCCTGTAAGACCTGGGAGGGAAGAAAGTCGTCGGTGGCCCAATCCTGTGTGAGGCCCGTTCCCAAGAGCGAGGCGATTCCGATCAAAATCGCGCCGAGCGCAAGCACCCAACGCGCGTCGACACGGGAAAGAAGCCAGCCGAGAGGGAGGACGATCGCGAACTGGGGTAGCGCGATCCATAGGAGTACGGCGCCGACCTGCAGCTCGCGATAGTTCTGCACGACCTGAAGGTAGGTCGGGATGATGTAGGCGGTCGAGAGAATGATGAAGCGGAAGCCGGCGAGCAGGAGCAGAAGCGGCACAAGCCCTTCCTTGGCGAGCAGCCGAAGATTGAGGAACGGCTTTTCGACATAAAGCTCCCGCACCACGAAGGCGAGCGTGAGCAATCCGCCCGAAAGCAACAGGCCATTGACGAGGCCGTTGTTGTTCCAGTCGAGCCGGTTGCCCTGGTCAAGGCCGGCGTAAAGAAGGGCGAAACCGACGCCGGCATAGACGAGCCCGGGCCAGTCCAGGTGGCGCAGCAGCGCCATGTTGATCTTCTCGCGCGGCACTCCGTACCAGATGCAGGCGAACATGAGCGGCAGCGCCACGCAATTCTGCCATTCGATCCAACGCCATGACCAGTTTTCCGTGTACCAGCCCTCGAGCGAGGCCGAGACGTTCTGCGACAGCTCGGAATTCATCGCGTAGACCGCGAGACCGTAGACGATCAGGCGCTGCGGCAGACTGCGGACGATGAAGCCGATGGTGAGCGGGATGAACGTCCCCGAGCCCACGCCGGCGAGAAATTGCGCCGTGAGGAAGGCGGTAAGATTGGGGGACAACGGTCCGAGCAAGCTGGCGACGAAGAGCAGCGCCATCCCGTGCAGAAGGATTCGCCTGACGCTGAAAATGGCGCCGAGGTAGGGGCAGGCGACGCCGACCATCATCTGGCCGACGCCGAAACTCGTTGTCATCCATGCGCCTTCGTCGAACCCGAAGTGCAACCCGCCGCGCAGGTCGGCGAGCCCAAAGGTCGTGATGCGGCTGCCGACGAATGACAGGATGCGCGCCGATCAGAACGCCGAGGATGCCAACGTAGGGCCTGAGCGAATCGGCGCTGAGCCGCGGCGGAATCCACCCCGCTGCATGGGTGGCGACGCCAGCGGAGGTGATCGGCGCTGGTGCAGGCCGATCGGGACGCGGCGCAACGAGCGGGGCCGGAACGGCGGTCATGGGCGAGGCGCCGCATCGCTCGTCGCCGCTCCGCCGCTCTGCACAGGGCCCGCGCCGGTATCGACCGTCGCTTCGACCGACATGCCGGGCCTCACCAGCGCTCCAAGCGAAGGGTTGTTGTCGAGCACGATCTTTACGGGCACGCGCTGGACCACTTTGGTGAAGTTCCCAGTCGCGTTGTCGGGCGGAAGCAGCGCGAAGGTGCTGCCCGTACCAGGCGACCAAGAGTCCACGTGGCCAGTGAGCTTGAGGTCGGGAAAGGCGTCGACAGTCACCCGGGCCGGCTGGCCGACACGGATGTTGGTCATCTGCGTTTCCTTGAAGTTCGCGAGCGTCCAGATGTTCGGCAGCGGAAGGACGGCGATCACCTGCGTGCCGACATTGACGAACTGGCCGAGGCGCACTTGCCGCTGGCCCACGAGGCCGTCGGCGGGCGACAGAATTCGCGTATAGCGCAGATTGTCCGAGGCGAGCGCGACCTGCGCCTCCGCCGCGTGGATCTGGGCGCGAAGCTGCTTCTCCTGAATGTCGATCGCCGCCAGCGCCGCCTTCTGCTGGTCGAGCTGCGCTTCGTTCAGGCGCCGTTGCGCGATCGCTTTCGTCGCGTTGGCGTCGGCCTGTTCAACCAGCTGTTGCGTGCCGGCGATTCCGGTTTTGTACAGGTTGCGCTGGCGCTGATCCTCGAGCTGGAAGCGCAACACGTCGGCCTCGGCCGCGTCGATCGTCGCCTGAGCCTCCCGAACCAGCGCCTGCTGGACGGCGCGCTGGTTTTCGAGATTGGCGAGCGTGGCCTCAGCTGCAGCGAGATTGGCTTGAGCCAAGTCAAGTTGGGCCTGGTAGTCGGACGGATCGATGACGGCGATCAAATCGCCCTTGCGAATGGTCTGGAAGTCATTGACCGGCATTTCCGTGATGTATCCGGATACGCGCGCGGAGAGCGGCGTCACGTCGCCCGCAATGAAGGCGTCATCTGTCGATTCGAAACGCGCAGCGCCCGTCCAGCGATCCCAGTGCGCAGCGGTGTACCAGATGAGCCAGGCGGCGAAGATGAGGAAGGCGATGCGAAGAATCGGATAGAGCCATCGGCTCAGCCGATCCGAGGTCGAAACCGACGTCCGGGACGCAGTGTTATCCGTCAATTGCGAATCGGCCATAAGGCGCTCCGCGGGCCTATCAACCGAGAAAGCCCGAGCCCCATGATCGCGCCGCTCGCGGCCGCGCTCAAGTACACCAAGGTGCGAGGCGGAGGCGCCGCGTTTAGAGTCATTGCGCGCCTTCGGCGTCGGCAGGCTCGGCGTGCCCCACGACCCGCCGCGCTTCAGGAAAGGCCTCCTTGACCGAGCGCTCAAGCGAATCGACCGCGTCATGGACCGTCTCGACCGGCGTCTCGGCGTCGACGCGGCAGTGGAAGAGGACAAAGACGCCGCCCGGGGTTTCGCGCACGCGCACGTCGTGGATGTCGCGCACGCGTCCTTGCTCAGCGGCTGTCGCGGCGAGCGAGGCTTCGATGCGGTGAGCGAGGTCCGGCTCGGCCAGTTGCCCACTGGACTCTGGCTCGGCCGGCTCGATGTGGGTCTCGACTTCGACGTCCTCGCCGATCTCCTCGGCGATCGCATCTTCGAGCTCCGAGGCAAGCCGATGGGCGTCGCCGATCGCCATCGCGCCATCGACTTCGAGATCAAGGGCGACGGTCTTGCGCGCTTCGATATCCTGGATGGTGACGTGGTGCACGGGCAGCCCTCGGCGCGCGGCGATCACAAGCACGCGCTCGAGGATCGTCTCGTCGTCGAGCTTGAGCGGGTTGGCGGTGATGGTCAATTCGGCCTGAGGCCACCGACGGGCGATCCGGGCTTGAAGGTCGGCCTTGACGGCCGCAACGCGTTCCAGGGGCAGGGTGCGCGACACCGAGACGACGACGTCGCCCACGATCTTGGGGCCGCTGGGTCTAAGCCGGATCGCCTCGATCCCTGCGATGCTCCCATTGTTGATGACCAAGCTGCGGATCGCCTCGGTCAGCCCCTCGGGCGCGCGGTCGACCAGCGCGTCGATCGTCGTCCGGCCTAGGCGATAACCTGCGACGGCGATGAAGCCGGCGACGCCGATCGCCGCCAGCGCGTCGGCATGGGCGTATCCGGCCCGCGTGGCGACGAGCCCCAGAAGGACGAGCACAGAGGCAACGAGATCGCTCGAATAATGCAGCGCATCAGCGCTGAGAGCGTGGCTTGAGGTCGCGCGCGCCGCATGGCTCAGCGCGCGCCAGCGCACGAGGTCGACCACGATCGAGAAGAGGATCACGCCGATCGCGAAAGCACTCACGTCGACGGTAGCGTCGCCGCCGCGGATGCGCTCGATCGCCTGGATCGCGACGCCGATCGACAGCGCAGCGAGAAGGCCGGTCTCGGCCAGCGCCGCCACGGCCTCGATCTTGGCGTGGCCGAAGGGATGATCGGCGTCGGCGGGCTTGTCGGCTTCGCGGACGGCGAAGAGCGTGAGCGCGCTTGCGCCAATGTCGATCGTGTTATGCGCGCCCTCCGAGAGAAGCGCGAGCGAGCCGGATGCCATGCCCGCTGCGAGCTTGAGCCCGGCCAGGATTGTGCTTGCGACGATCGAGGCCGCCGCCGCGCGCTGCTTCAGCGTCGAGTGGTCCTCGGCCGAATGGCGCGGCTCTGTCGCCAAAGCGAGTGGTCCATGTGCCTGGGGGGCTTCCCCTTGATACCGAAGGCGTTATGCTCCGAAGCCATTAGCGAAGCAAACCCCGACGAGGAGCCCATGGAATATTTGCATACGATGATCCGCGTGACGGACCTCAAGGCGACGATCGCATTTTTCGAGCTCATGGGCTTTGTCGAGACGCGACGCATCGAAAACGAGAAAGCTCGCTACACGCTCGTCTTCCTCGCTGCTCCCGATGACGCCGAGCAGGCGAAGGCGAGCCGGAAGCCGACCGTCGAGCTCACCTACAACTGGGATCCTGAGGAATACAAAGGCGGGCGTAATTTCGGCCATCTCGCCTATGCCGTCGACGACATCTATGCGACCTGCGCCAAGCTCAAGGCGGCCGGCGTGACGATCAATCGTCCGCCGCGCGACGGCCACATGGCCTTCATCCGCACGCCCGACAACATCTCGATCGAACTCATTCAGAAGGGCGAGTCGAAGGCGCCCGCCGAGCCATGGGCGTCTGCGGCGAACATCGGCGTGTGGTGAGGCGCATCCCGTTGGTCAAGCGATCGCCGCGCTGACCAGATTGCGGAACAGCTCGCGGAAATATTCGCGGTTCTCCGGCGTCTGAACCATGAGGACGGCGAACAGGGAGTCGCGCGGCGACACCCAGAACGCCGTGCCCATCATGCCGCCCCAGAAGAACTCGCCGACGCTGCCCGCCGTCGGCGCTTGGCCCGGATCGGTGCGCACCGCGAAGCCGAGGCCGAAGCCGTGGCCGGGCCACAACAGATAGTGGTCGCGCCTTACCCGCGTATCGAGGTGATCGCTCGCCATGAAGGCGAGCGTGCGGGGACTGAGGATGCGTATGTCGTCGATCGCGCCGCCGCTGCTCAGCATGGCGGCGAAGCGGGTATAGTCGGCGAGCGTCGACATGAGTCCGCCGCCGCCCAGACTCGAATTTCGGCGGCGAGGTCGACTCGCGCGTGTCGACCCCGGCCGCGGTCATGAAGTCGAACGAGAACGGATCGGCCCGCCGAGCCAGCTTTCGACTCGGGCGTGAAGAAGGCGGTGTCGACCATGTCGAGCGGGCCGAACAGGCGCTGCTGCAAGACCTCGCCCAGCGAAGCGCCTTCGACGATCTCGACCACACGGCCGAGCACGTCGGTGGACAGGCTGTACTCCCAGACCTCGCCCGGCTGATGCATGAGCGGAAGCGCAGCCATCGCCTCGACATTTTCGGCCAGCGTCCGGTTCGAATTCACGACGTTCGCCGCCTTGATCAGCTTCTGGACGGGCGACGACCCCGGTGAAGCCATAGGTCAGCCCCGACGTGTGGCGCATGAGGTCCTGGACGGTGATCGGCCGCTTGAGCGGCGCAAGATCGAGCTTGTCGCCGTTGACGACGCCGACTTTCGTGTTGGCGAAAGCGGGAATGTATTTCGAGACGGGATCGGTGATGAGGAGCCGTCCCTCCTCGACCAGCATCATCGCGGCGACCGAAACGATCGGCTTGGTCATCGAATAGATGCGGAAGATCGCGTCGTCGGTCATCGCCGGTCCGCCCGGGCGCAATGCGCCGACCGATTGGCGGTAAGCGATCTTGCCGTGCCGGGCGATCAGCATGGAGACGCCCGGCGCCTTCTTCTCCTCGACCTGACGAGCCATGATTGCGGTGATCCGCTCGAGCCTTTGCGGATTGAAGCCGAGCGTTTCCGATGGGGCGTAGGGCAGGGCGAAGGAACTCATGGCTTTCTCTTTGGGCTGCCGGAGGTTTAAAGGATTGCCGCGTTGAGCAGATTGCCAAACGTCCAGAAAAAATGCTCGCGATTGTCCGGCGCCTGTGTCATGAAAATCGCGAACAGGGAGTCTTGCGGCGAAACCCTGAATGTCGTTCCCGCCCAGCCGCCCCAGAAATAGTCGCCGACCGATCCTGGCGTCGTCGCGAGTCCATATTGCAGGCGCACGCAGAAGCCGAGGCCGAATCCGTGGCCCGGCGCAAGCAGCGCGTGGCTGCGGTCGACATTAGATCCCAGATGATCGCTCGCCATGAACCGGATCATCCGGGGTCCCAGGATGCGTACGCCGTCGAGCTCGCCTCCGCTGCTTAGCATCGCAGCGAAGCGCGCGTAATCTCCGATCGTCGACAAAAGCCCGCCGCCGCCCGATTCGAATCGTGGCGGCTCGGTCATGGGATTCGGATCGGCGCCAAGGCTTATGTAGACTTGTGGCGACATTGGCTTTGCCTCCCGCGGAAGCTTTGAGGGAGGGATGAAAAAGGCGGTATCGTCCATGCCGAGCGGCTCGAAAATTCGGGCGCTGAGAACCTCGCCGAGTTTCGCGCCCTCGACGATCTCGACTACGCGGCCGAGCACGTCGGTCGACAAGCTATATTCCCAAACCTCTCCGGGTTGATGCATCAACGGCAGGGCGGCGAGCGCCTCTACATGCTCGGCCAGTGTTCTCTTCTGACTCCCCACGCCTGAGGCCGCGACCAGCGCCTGCACCTTTGATGCTCCGGTGTAGCCATAGGTCAGCCCCGACGTGTGCCGCATCAGGTCCTGGACCGTGATCGGCCGCTTGAGCGGCGCAAGGTCGAGCTTGTCGCCGTTGACGACGCCGACTTTCGTGTTGGCGAAAGCCGGGATGTATTTCGAGACGGGATCGGTGATCAGGAGCCGTCCCTCCTCGACCAGCATCATCGCCGCGACCGAAACGATCGGCTTGGTCATCGAATAGATGCGGAAGATCGCATCGTCGCTCATCGGCGGGCCGCCGGGCGTGCAGCGCGCCGACCGATTGGCGGTAGGCGATCTTGCCGTGGCGGGCGATCAGCATGGAGACGCCCGGCGCCTTCTTCTCCTCGACCTGACGCGCCATGATTGCGGTGAGCCGCTCGAGCCTTTCCGGAATAAAGCCCAAGCGTTTCGGACGGGGCGTAGGAAAGGCCGAAGGAACTCATCAGACGGCTCCTGAATTTTCAAGGAACGGCGAACAATGGGCCACCCGCAGGCAACCGACAAGCGGGAGCGCGCCCGGCTGGACAGCGGACCGTCCGCGCGGGACAAAGGCGCCATGAGTCTTCTCGACGGCATGAGCCCCAAGCCCGAGCCGCCGCCGGCGCCGCTCGCCGAACGGCTGCGGCCGATGACGCTCGCCGAAGTTTCGGGCCAGGAGCATCTGACCGGCCCGAATGGGGCGCTGACGCGTCTGCTTGCGGCGCCCTCGCTTGGCTCGATGATCTTCTGGGGCCCGCCGGGCAGCGGCAAGACGACGGTCGCGCGGCTGATCGGCGCGAGCCGCAACGATACATTCGTGCAGCTCTCGGCGATCCATACCGGCGTCGCGGAATTGAAGAAGATCTTCGACGCCGCGCGCGCGCGCCGCGCGCAAGGGCAGGGCACGCTCCTGTTCGTCGACGAGATCCATCGCTTCAACCGCGCGCAGCAGGATTCCTTCCTGCCGGTGATGGAGGACGGCTCGATCACGCTGATCGGCGCGACGACCGAGAATCCGTCGTTCGAGCTCAATGCGGCTTTGTTGTCGCGCGCCCGCGTGCTCGTCTTTCGTCCCCTTGGGGCGGAGGCGCTCGAAGCGCTCTTGAAACGCGCCGAAGGCGCGATGGGCAAACCCTTGCCGCTCGATCCACAGCGCGCGAGGCGCTGATCGGCATGGCGGATGGCGACGGACGCGCCGTCCTCGACCCTGGCGGAGGAAGTCTGGCGCGCCGCACGCCCAGATGAGACGCTTGACGCGGCGCGGACTGGTCGACGTCGTGCAACGGCGCGCGCCGATCTACGACAAGGCCCAGGACGGCCATTACAATCTGATCTCAGCCTTGCACAAAACCGTGCGCGGCTCCGATCCGGACGCGGCGCTCTTTATCTCGCGCGCATGTT
>CAVUPE010000004.1:0-93643 GCA_963743265.1 uncultured Alphaproteobacteria bacterium
ACGCCCCAGCGAGCGCCTTGATCTGTGGTCGTAGCGTAGTATCTCGGTCCAGCCTGCAAACTAATCGGTTGGCCACCGATCTTGACGACTTGGCTGAAGAGCAAATTGATAGGGATTATCCACCTGTGACTAAGCCAGTTGTAAGTCGATTCCGAATTTATCGTCGTGGTGAAGGCCGTGCTCGTTGTATAGCCAATAAACGGTTGGATGAACGTGCTGTTGACGTCAGGTCCGAGACTGCTGGTTTCCGCAAACGACCAAATATGGTTGGCCAGAACGCCGTAAGTCCACGGCCCTTGCTGTTTTAGGGCCACCGCTGTTGGTCCAGCTCCCCAACGATGCGCGCCGAGAATGTCGCTCGTCGCGGTCGGATAGAGGAATACGGGGCCAGCGCCCCAAATGATACCGTTGCTCGTTGGAGCTTTCGGCGAAAGGAAAAAACTCTGTACGGTGTCCCCAAGGCCCCACGTGTTGCCGGTTTGCGGGGATGTCGCGATTTGCGGGGATGTCGGCTCCGCTCCAATGTCCGGCAAGATGATTTGCGGGGATGTCGGCCCCGCTCCAATGACCGGCACAATAGTTCGGAGGATCAGATTCCATTGAGCATTGATCGAGATTGGAATGACTGGCTGTATGTTGAGCGTGTACTCCCCGCCCTTGAGAGGTCCAAAGCAACAGTCATAATTGCTCTGAAAAGGAACGCTGATAAGGCTGGCAATCGGGTTCGCCAGTTCCTTGGCAAGCTGCTCACTGTTCTCTTGTGCAAAAGCCGTGGAGCAGCAGCACGATGCAAAGACCCACAGAAGGTGGCGCCAAAAGGTTCGCCTCCACCTCAAGCTATTCCGTCCCACGCCATCGGACCGGCTCGACTAATCCCCGTCCCTCCCGCCTGTGCTAGAAGTTGATCAGACCATGCTTATGGACGTGAGTCACGTGGTGAGCCGGGGCCGACACCCGCGCTAGTCCATCGCAGCTCTCCCCGCGGTTGTCCGCGGACCGCCTAGCCCTGCCAACAGGGGCAGGACCGCGTTCTGCCCACAGACCCCAGGTGGCCCCGAGGATCTGCGAATGGCAGCAAATCACAACAATTTGGCGCGTTCGAGCAAGTGCGCCCCGGCGCGGCGCGGCTATGGCGTGACCAAAATTGCGGGCGTCGAAAGGCTGGCCGCCCTAACATAGGAGACCCGCCATGAACACCCGTTACGACCCGCGAGCCGACAAGATCACCGTTGCGATCACCGAAGCCATAATTGCCTCGCAAAGGGATGACGAACACCCGTCCCTTTCTTACGTTGAGACGGATACCACGCTTAGAGCGTTGGCAATGGTCGCCGCTCGCATCGCGTTCGAGACCAACATCGCGGATACTGCCGCCAAGGGCGCTACGTTTGCCGAGAAGCATGCCGAGATGGTCGGCCGAACTCTCGAAGCGCTCCGGAAGAGCGGCGACCAGCATCCTTTCGCCCGCGTGCGGGGCGCTTCCCCGTGGCAGGGAGCGCCCAAGGAGGAATGGATGACCAAGTTCGGCACGGGCATCGATCCGCAAGAGCGGGCTTAGGCACGCTCACCCCTCCTCTCCGGGAACCCCTGCGCAATTCCCGTCGGGGCGGGTCGGCGTCAGGCTCTCACGGTCGGCGAATGCCGGCGTGAGGGCGGAGATGCTGTCCGCCAGTATTGTCGGAATCATTAGACGAACCGGGAAGCGAACGTCGTTCCCCGATTCCCGTTCAGGCCGTGTACCCGCCCCTGCATGCCGCCCAATTTCACATGAACCCGCATGCGCGCTTCGGCCACGCGGTGGCGTTGGCAGTGACGGGGTCTTCGCCAGGAGCTTCCCCAAGATTGTTGGTTTGACGGAGCGTCGTCAGGGGCTCAAGTCTTTAAGGCCCGCGCCCCAGGCTTCTCCTCCCTTGGATGCGCGAGCGCGCGGGATTCCGCGCCTTTGGCGAGGCGCGGGGTTTACCGCCACTAGTCTTGTGCGGGTAAGTCAGAGTACTGGCCTACAAGCCCAGGAGTTCTCCAGCCTGAGCGAGCGTACTCGGAACTTCCAGATGGTCGAGGATACAACCCGGCAGGTTCTGCCGACAGCGACCGGGTTCGCCGCACGGCAGGCGATTGCAGTGCTTCGAAAGCGCAACATCGAAGTCGCACCGCTGCTGCAACGAGTGGGTCTTTCAGAGCACGACCTCGACAACCGTCAACGTCGCATCTCCGCTAACGCGCAAGCGAAGCTCCTTGAATGCGCGGCGGAGGCGCTAGGCGATAGCGCCTTCGGGCTGCATCTCGCCCAGCAGGCGAATATGCGCGAAGCGGGATTGCTGTTCTATGTCACCTCCGCTGCAAGAATTATCGGCGAGACGCTGCCGCTTTATGAGCGCTACTGTCGCATCGTCAATGAAGCGGTGCGGGTGAAGCCGTTGCGAATCCAGAACGGCGCCATCGTCGAGTTCAACTTTGTCGGCCTTTCGCGTCATCACTTCCGGCAAAACGTCGAGTTTATCCTCGCCGCCAATTTGAAGGCTATGCGCGAAAATGTGGGCCGAAACGTCCGCCCAATCGGAGTCACTTTTGCACATCCACGCAATTCCAACCTGCCGGAGTTCGAGCGCTTCTTTGGTTGTCCTGTCGAGTACGGCTCTGCGTCCGACCAATGGTTGTTTTCAAACGAGACATTGGCCGTGCCGCTCATAACCGGTGATCCATATCTATTGGAGACGCTGCAACCCTTTTGCGATCAGGCGGCAAAGGAGCGGAACACCGCCGTCGGGACCCTGCGGTCTTCAGTCGAGAACGAATTGCAGAAGCTGCTGCCGCACGGCAAGGCCAACAGACAAACCGTGGCGATGGCGCTGGGGATGAGCGAGCGAACGCTGTCTCGCAAACTGGCCGACGAGGGAACAACTTACGATGAACTTGTCGATCAGTTGCGGCGAAGTCTCGCGCTCCAATACATCAAGGCTCCGAGCATATCGGTGTCACAAATTGCCTGGTTGCTGGGCTACGAGGGATCGACCTCGTTCAGCCATGCTTTCGTACGTTGGACGGGCCGTTCGCCGTCCGCGGTCCGTAAGGAGGAGCAACTTCCCGCGGTAGCATAGAGCGTCAAAGGAGATCGGTGAGTTTGGCGTCGCTGTGCCACTCCACGAGCCTTGGTCACGGTATAAGCGCCGCGTCCGCCTCGTGGCCCGCTAACGATAGCCAGAGGCTCGCGAAGGTCGAACAGGGGGAGCCCCGTCGCAGAGGCAATGACGCCGAGTTCCATAGGCCCGAATCTACGAGCCAGGCGGGTCTTGCCCTCGCGTGACCTTGTCGGCGGGGAGTGCGTTTGGGGGAAGGTGGAACGAGGAGGAAGGATAATAATCCCTGGCCGTCTTTCATCATCGCTGACAAGACTACAGAGCCGTCTGGATTTAAATATGGGTCTCGCGCTGAGGGGATCAACGGTTGGCCTTCGCAAGGTCCTCGTTAATGGCGAGACCGTCTACCGACTGCATGTCGTCGGCCTATCGAGAAATGAAGCTGCGTCGCTTTGCTCGCGAGTGAAGGGCGACGGCGGCAGCTGCTCCATCGTTAGATGAATAGGGCGCGTCTTCGAACGTCGGGTGTCAGCTAAATCGGATAAGCCTCGACCGCAATCCCGCAGGACTCCAGGAACTTACGGATCTGCATTACCTCGGCCTTCAGTACACTTTGGCTGGAGATGTGTAGGACTGTCGTGCGCCCATTCAACATGACGCCGAGGCGGCTCTTTGATTTGGCGTCGATTTCCGCGCCAAGCGCATTCAGGACACTCACTATGTCCTTCATTTCGAGATTGGCGTTGAGCGGATGGGCGAAGATCGCGTGGAGAACTTTGCGCTGATGGTGATTTACGGGCGGGTCCTCTCAGACGGCCCTCCAGCTTATGACAAGATATAGGCGATCGACGGGTACCTTACAGGGGGCGGAGTCGACGCTGGACCGCGCCGGCTCACTCCCGTCCTGCCAACTGGCCCAGCTCCGAGGCGGGGCTTCCGGCGGCTGGCGCTTGGAGAACCCTATCTGCTCGCGCGTTGCGCGCAGGTGTTACCTAAGCCTCATTTTTCTTGTGCGACCATGACCGTCCCCTATGATTGACAAGCAAAACTCGCGAACGTGAGAATGCCTTTTCCGGTCCAAAGAGAGAGGGTCGCATGGCGTTGAGGAACCGGTTGGGTGGGCATTCCAACAGTTACCATACCTACAGCCTTGAAGAGGCCCTCGAAGGCATTGCGGCGGCGGGCTACAAGTTCGTCGAATTGAGCGCGGTGCGCGGCTGGACCGAGCACGTCCCGCTCGAGGCTGACGCCAAAACGCTCGGCCGCATACAGCGGATGATGAACAAGCTCGGACTGATATCCCTAAGTCTCAGCGGTCATTCCGACCTAACCACCAAGGACGGGCTGAAGGATGGTCTCAAGGCAGTCGATCTCTGCGAGCGCATGGGCATCGAGATCATGAACACCGCCATCGGCGGGCACTACAGCGAGAGCGAAGACGAGGAAGCCTTCATGGGCAACATCCATGAACTCGCAGACTACGCCGCGGCGCGCGACATTCTTCTCGGCATCGAGATCCACGGCGAGATCACCAAGTCGGCCGTAGCGGCGATCCCAGTCCTACGGCGCATCGACCGCAAGAACGTCCTTATCAACTACGACACCGCGAACGCCGAGTTCTACGGCGGCGTCGATCCCGTCGCCGATCTGAAGGTTGCGCTGCCGAAATTGGTGCACTGCCATTTGAAGGACAAGCGCGGTGAAGGACGAGTCTGGGATTTTCCCGCGATCGGCGAGGGACACATCGATTTCAAAACGGTGCTCGACACCATGGAGAAGGGCGGCTTTACTGGTCCGCTCAGCGTGGAGATCGAATTCCACGGTGACCCTTGGCCGCCGCTTACGGAAGTCAACCGCGCGATGCGGGCTTCGCACGACAAGCTGGCGTCGCTCGGTCTGTCCTGAGAACTCGATAGGCGGATTGTCATGAAGGTCGGAATCCTCGGCTCGGGGTTCATGGGCCGCACGCATGCGCGCGCCTACGCCAAGATGAAGGGCGTCGAGGTGGCGGCGATCTCCTCGCGCCACCTCGAGAAGGCGGAGACGCTCGCGAATGAAGTCGGCGGTCGCGCCACCACCGATAATTTGGCGATCATCGACGACCCCTCGATCGACGCCATCAGCAACACGCTGCCGACGCATCTCCACGCCGAGTACACGATCGCTGCGCTCAAGGCGGGGAAGCATGTGCTCCTGGAGAAGCCGTTTGCGCTCACCGCCGTTGGCTGCGACGGTATGATCGCGGCGCAGAAGGAAAGCGGCAAGGTCCTCCTCGTCGCCCATGTCCTCCGCTTTTGGGGCGACTACGTTTCGCTCGTCGACTTCGTGCAGAGCGGCAAAATCGGGAAGCCGCTATCTGCCGTGGCGACCCGCCTATCGCAATTGCCTGGCTGGGCCGACTGGTTCCTCAACCCGGCCTGGAGCGGCGGCGCGGTGCTGGACCTGTGCGTCCACGACTTCGACGTCCTCAACTGGATCTTTGGCGCGCCGAAGTCGGTCTATGCCCGTGGCCGTGAGTTGAAGCCCGGACTGTGGAACAACATCCATGCTGCCGTCGACTACGGCGACTCCGAAGGCTTCGTCGAAGGCAGCGAGTTCATGCCCGAAGGCTACCCGTTCACCGCTGCGTTGAAGGTTCTGTGCGAGGGCGGGGTTGTCGAGTTCATGTTCCGTGCCGGCGGCGTCAGTGTCGAGATGGGCGGCACGAACTCTCTCGTCGTCTACGAACCCGGCAAATCCTACGCCTTGGACGCTAAGCCCGGCGACGCCTACGAGAACCAGGCATCCTATTTCGTTGATTGCGTCAGGAACGGCCGCATGCCCATTGCCGGAACGGCGGCGCAGGCGAGGCTCGCCGTCCTGTGCGCCGAGGCAGCGCGCCGGTCGCTCGAATCCGGCGCAGTGGTTGCGCTTTAGCGTAGGTTTTGCGCCGTTCGATTGCTACGAGCCCTGCTCGCAGGCCGTGTTTGACGTCAAGATGGTCGAGAAGTTAGGCGGGCTTGAGTTGGCGTGCGGGTGCGGCGCGGCGGCGGTCAACTTCGTCTCTCTTACCAATCCTCCGCCCCGGGCCAGGTCTGACGCCATCGCTGTGGCGCTCCGACTGCGGGTTCGGAGGCGTGGCAGAAATCGGCGACGAGGGTCAGGGTCGCGCGCCATGCATCGGGCATGCTTTCACTAGCAGCAGCCCCACGATGTTTGTCACCGGTTGCCGCGATACTGAGGCCGTCCCCGCATCCCCGCGCTACGGCGACAGCTCGCGCTTGCGGTCTGCACCGCGGCGAACGATCGGGCACTCTGGTCTGAGAAGATCCCGGCGAACGGGGGCAGATTGCCGGCTCCTTAGGCCCTCAAATTGACTGCGGCTAATTTTCATCCCCGAGCGAAAATCGCCGGGCTCATTGAGGTGTGAAACGGCCGGGATGATGCTACACTTTCAAATTTCGGCCGGCGTTCATGGCCGTACCATATCAGTCGGCGGCGGTAGCGATGGCTGGTAGGTCAAAACGCGACGGCGAAGAAACCTTTAGATCACTTTTCAGCGCGAACAGCACGAGCGGAGGTTATAGAGGCGTCTGCCCTGACTTGCTTCAAGTCGCGTTCGCCGCGTCGGATGCAACCGATCACGAACTGTAAGCCCACCGCTGTTTCCAACGTGGCGCTCGCCGCATGCAAGGAAACAGCCGCAAGTTTGGTCGCCGACAACCCCGTCCTGCGCGACGCCGCCCAGGCGTGAAACGCCATGACGCACACGATCTCCCGCCTTAAGCATCAGTGTAGCCGGCAGGCGTCAGGGCAATCGCGGTCAGCTTGGCGGCGCTGAGCGGCGGCGGCTGAATGTTCTTGCCGTTGGCGCCCAGGATGGCTTGCTGGACCTGTTGCTGCGTCTTCTCCTTGCAACCGGCGCAGATCCTGAGCGAAGCCGATACAGCGCGAGCCGGGAGTCACGCAGATCCTCAACAGGTGCCGCATCGAGCACTTCCAAGGCCGTCGCAGCCGAAAACGGGGCCCCACGCGCCCTGGCGGGCATGTACGCCGGTTCCCGCCGGGGTTCACCGCAGGAGGATCAATTTTGGAACGGCGTCTTCTCCAACCCAGACCACAGCATCTTGACGCCAACGCTTGCCGAGAATACGCGCCGCTTCTTCATTCATTCCGAGCGCGAAATAGCTCTTCTCGGCAGGCCAGGGGCCCGCCGGATCGGCTCCAGACCCCTCGATGACCAGTGGAGCTTTTTCTCGGAGATGTTCCCCCAACAGTGCGTGTGCCGCTTCGTTCGCCTCATCGCCTTGCGCCTGTCCGAATGGATTGAAGGCGGTGATGAAAACGCCGCAACTTTGTCCGGCGGAGAGATAGAGTCTTTGTAGATCGAGCGAGTGGCGACCAATGCAGAGAACGAATCCATCAGGACCAGATCCAACGCGGTAATGGGTCGCTTGGTAGGCGGCGATTTTCTCTTCTGAAATTTCCGAATTCAAAAGCAAATAGACGCTCCCACTTCGATTGCTCTTTCGTGCCGCCTTTTCTATCGGAACCCGCCGGGCCGGAGAAGGGCCGGTTGGGTTTGGGCGCCTCAGGCAACCCCGGCGGCTGGCCGAAAGACCCAAGGCGATCGAAGCAGGACGGATCGCTCGCCGACGCCAAGGCGCTTAAGAATAGAGGCGTCGTCGGAATGCCGAAAGACTGCGAAACAGGGAGGTCCCTCATGGAATGGCAAGCGAGTCGGCGCGATCTGGTGTTGACGTCCCTCATGGCGGCGCTGCCGGTCGGCATCACGGGCGCGGCCGCCAGTCCGCTCAATCCGGAGCAGACAATCATCAAGCCGCCGGATGCGCTGCAATGGAAAACGCTGCCGCCCTTTCCTCCGGGCAGCGTCGATACTTGTCCGCTGACCGGGGAAACGACCGCGCCCGGCCTATACTACACGCTGGTGCGTTGGCATCCGGGGTATATGAGCGCCCCGCACTTCTATTCGACCGACCGCTATTGCATGGTGCTGTCGGGCGTCTGGTGGTGCAACAGCGGGGCCGATTTCGATCCCGCCGCCTGTGTGCCGGTTCCCGCCGGCAGCTACGTGCGCCGCGTCGCCTTAACGCCGCATTACGATGGCGTGATCCGCAGCCACAACGAGCCGGTAGTGATCGCGATCTGCGGTATCGGTCCCGTCAACTTCACCCTCAACGATCCATCGAAGCCGCCGTGGCGGGAAGTATGACAGCGAGGCGGCGCCGACTTCGGCGTACGTCGTCATCCGACAGAAAAGAGGCGCCGCTCTCCCTTCAGGAGGGCGGCGCCGTGATCGCGAAGGCTCAAGCCTGCTAAGGAAGGAGAAGAGCACATGACAATGACCGTCCCCCCAGCTTCGCCCGAGAGCATGACGCCAGCCGAGATAGCCGCCGCCGTCATGGCGGCCAATCTGGAACGCCAGCCCCAATTGGGCGAGTTCGGCTCGTTCGTTGCGCCCCGTCGCTTCTTTCGCGAAAGGCTATGGGAGACGGTTCCCACGGTAGTGAACTCTTGATATTTTCTATTCGCGGAAGGGCGCGCATTCGATCTGCAACAAGTCGCAAGTACGATGGCTAAGGATCCAGGGACACTAGAGGCATCTCCTGCCGAAACAGAGCCGTCTCTGTTCTGCGTCGGCCCGCCGCATGCGTCGCCACCGCGCAACGACGGAAAAACCGCTTGCGGTGTGTGACGGTCGAGTTGCGCGAAAGAGAAATCGACGCGCTCATTCGGCGTGCGGGACTGCCGCCCGAAGACCGGGCCGACCACGCTGCGATACGAACGGCCCTATACGGCTTCTTCGATAACCACCTGCGGTGACGCGAAACGCATTGACTCTCGCAGTTGGGATGGCGCGTCACTTCCAGCATGGAACGCGGCCGATCGAAACTGCAACACGTAACTTTGGTCGGTGACTGGGGCCGCTTCATCCAATCCCAACACGTGAGATTTTTTCGCGTTGACCCCCAAAAGACCCCGCCAGAGAGCAATTGAGCAACGGCGCTCACCCTGAAGGCTAGTCGCGGCTTTTCCTTGCCCAGGCCCTGGAGGAAAAGCCCACCTCGCGCCAGCGCCCCATCTAGGATCGACGATCAGCCAAAGCACCGCCGACGCACTTACGACGCGCAACTGAAGCGCGTCGAAGCCTATGAAATGCAAAGCAATTCGTAGGTTGGGAAGCGAGTTCCACGGTTCAATGGAGTGTGAGTTTTACAGCAGATTCGATTGCAGGCAGGAGCCCAGCGACGCGCGGAACGAGTCCGCATTGTCGCGGGATGTGCGACGAATAGCGGCTTCGAAAACTAGGCCAAAAACGCTTACCGGCGCGCACGCCCGGTACCGGGACGGATTTTCGTTGCGCGTCACCGACGGCGAATAGGCCGACCCAAGGCGCTGGCGGAGGCAGAAGACGATGACCGCGCCCGATAGATACGCAATGTGGGACCAAATGTGGGACCAGAGACTCCAATGACAAGTAATATACTGATATTGCGATGAAAATGTCGTAGCAATGGTGCCCAGGAAAGGACTCGAACCTTCACGGCTTGCACCGCTGGTACCTGAAACCAGTGCGTCTACCAATTCCGCCACCTGGGCATCGGCCGCTTCTTAAGAGGGCGGGCGGGCGGCTGTCAACGGCGCGCCGGGCTTCCCGGCCGCCCGATGACAAGCGCCTCGGCTCGGCGCTACAGTCGCTGGAGACAGCGCGAGGCGCGTCACCGCAGCGCCGCCGGAGGATTTCTGATGACCAGCGCCGCTCGCCTTTCGCTGCATGTGCCCGAGCCGACCGTACGTCCCGGCGGCATGCCTGACTTCAGCCATGTCGGCATTGCGGAAGCGGGCGAGGTTCCCCGTCCGCCAATCGACGTCAGCCCGTCTGACATCCGCAATTTCGCCTATACGATGATCCGCGCGCTCGACGATCAGGGCGAGGCGGTCGGCGACTGGAGAGGGGCGCTCACAGTCGACGATCTGCGCAAGGGTTTGCGCGACATGATGCTGACCCGCGCCTTCGATGCGCGCATGCTCCTGTCGCAGCGCCAGGGCAAGACGTCCTTCTACATCACCTGCCTTGGCGAGGAGGCGATTGCGACCGCGCATCGCAAGGCGCTCGCGGACGGCGACATGTGTTTTCCGACCTACCGCCAGCAGGGCCTGCTCATCGCCCAGGGCTGGCCGATCGTCGACATGATGTGCGAGATCTTTTCGAACGAGAAAGATCACCTCAAAGGCCGCCAGCTTCCTGGGCTCTATTCGTTCAAGAAGGCTGGGTTCTTCACCGTCTCCGGCAACCTAGGCACGCAATATCCGCAGGCGGTCGGTTGGGCGATGGCGTCGGCGATTTCGGGTGATACTCGGATTGCTTCAGGCTGGATCGGCGAAGGGTCGACAGCGGAGAGCGATTTCCATGCGGCGCTGGTGTTCGCATCCGTCTATCGGCCGCCGGTCATTCTGAACGTCGTCAACAACCAGTGGGCGATCTCGTCCTATCAGGGCATCGCTGGGGGCGAGAGCGCCCGATTCGCCGCTCGCGCCCACGGCTTCGGCATCCCTTCGCTACGCGTCGACGGCAACGACTATCTTGCGGTCCATGCGGTCTCTGTCTGGGCGGCGCGAAAGGGCGCGCGCCAATCTGGGCCCGACTTTAATCGAATGGGTGACTTATCGCGCCGGCGCGCATTCGACCTCGGACGATCCGTCGAAATATCGCCCCAAGGACGAATGGTCAGCCTGGCCGTTGGGCGATCCGGTCGAGCGGCTGAAGGTTCACCTCATCCGCATCGGCGCATGGAGCGAAGAGCGCCATCGGCAAATGCAGGCCGAGGTCGACGCGGAAATTCTCGACGCCGCCAGGCAGGCCGAAAGCCACGGCACGCTGCATGACGGTCCGAAGCCGAGCGCGGCGACAATGTTCGAGCAAGTTTACAAGGAGATGCCGCGCCATCTGCGCGAGCAGCGCCAGCAGCTCGGAGTGTGAAGATGGCTTGCTGGCGGAGATCTGCGTCCCTTCTCCCTCTGGGAGAAGGTGGCTGGCCACAGCCCGTCCGCCAGACGGGCGTTCTGGCGAACGCCCTATGGCCAGTCGGATGAGGGCAGAAGACGCAGGCCATTTTACGCGCGCGAAACCCTCACCCCCAACCCCTCTCCCGTAGGAGAGGGAGGCTGCCCGGAGCCTAACTGATGCCGCGCATGTCGATGGTCGAGGCGATCCGCGACGCGATGGATTGCAAGATGGCCGAGGACAAGAGCGTGGTCGTGTTCGGCGAGGACGTCGGCTATTTCGGCGGCGTGTTTCGCTGTACCGACGGGCTGCAGCGCAAGTATGGCAAGTCGCGCTGCTTCGACGCGCCGATCAACGAATCGGGAATCGTCGCCGTGGCGATCGGCATGGGCGCTTATGGCTTAAGAGCAGTCGCCGAGATCCAGTTCGCCGACTATGTCTATCCCGGCTACGACCAGATCGTGTCGGAGGCGGCGCGGCTGCGCTACCGGTCGGGGGGCGAATTCTCGGCTCCGATCGTGATCCGCATGCCGTGCGGCGGCGGCATTTATGGCGGGCAGACGCATAGCCAGAGCCCCGAGGCCTTGTTCACACACGTCTCCGGCCTCAAGACCGTCATTCCTTCCAATCCTTACGACGCCAAGGGACTCCTGATCGCCTCGATCGAGGACGACGATCCCGTCATCTTTCTCGAGCCGAAACGGCTCTACAATGGCCCCTTCAGCGGCCACCCGGAGCAGCCCACCGTGCCCTGGGCCAAGCACCCCTTGAGCGAGGCGCCAGCGGGGCGCTACGTCGTGCCGCTCGGCAAGGCGGCGATCCGGCGCGAGGGCAAGGGGGTCACGGTGCTGTGCTATGGCACGATGGTCCATGTCTCGGAGGCGGCAGCCGAGGAGACTGGGGTCGATGCGGAGATCATCGATCTGCGCACGCTGCTGCCGCTGGACATCGACGCCATCGAGGCTTCGGTGAACAAGACGGGCCGCTGCGTCATCGTGCATGAGGCGACGCTGACCTCGGGCTTCGGGGCCGAACTCGCCGCGCAGGTGACGGAGCGCTGCTTCTATGCGCTGGAGGCGCCGGTTCAGCGCATCGCCGGCTGGGACACGCCATATCCGCATGCGGAGGAATGGGACTATTTCCCCGGTCCCGCGCGCGTCGGGCGTGCGCTCGTGAAGGCCATGGAGGCTTGAGATGGGCATACGCTCGATCAAGATGCCCGACGTCGGCGAAGGGGTCGCAGAAGCCGAGATCGTCGAATGGTCGGTGAAGGTCGGCGATCTCGTCAGGGAGGATCAGGTCGTCGCGGCCGTCATGACCGACAAGGCGACCGTCGACATTCCAACGCCCGTTGCGGGCAGCGTGCTCGCGCTCGGCGGCGCGGTTGGGGACGTGCTGGCTGTCGGTTCTGAGCTCATTCGCATCGATGCGCCGGGCATGCCGGATTCGGTTGCGCCCGCAGCGCCGAAATCGGCTCCGCAGAAGCGGGAGCCTGAGCCAGCGCCGACTGTTAAATCCGAGGCCGGCGAGCCAGCGCCGCGGACGGCAGCCGAGGCGCCTCCGCCTCCGCGCGAATCGCAAAAGGCAGCGCCTCGCCCACCCCAGCCGCAGACGGGCGCGCCGCGCCACACTTGGCGAGAAGCCGCTCGCTGCGCCTGCCGTGCGCCTCAAGGCGCGCGAGGCCGGCATTGATCTCAAATTCGTGCACGGGTCGGGTCCGGCGGGACGCGTCACGCACGCGGATCTCGACGCCCATATCGCCCGCCCGCCGGGGCCGTCGAAACCGTCGGGCCGAGCGCCCAACGAAGCGGTCGAGACGATCAAGGTCGTCGGCATGCGGCGACGCATCGCCGAGAACATGGCCGAGTCGGCGCGCCGCGTCGCGCATTTCTCCTATGTCGAGGAAGTCGACGTCACGGCGCTCGAGGAGCTACGCGCCACGCTCAACGCCCGCGCCACCGAAGAGCGGCCGAAGCTGACCCTGCTGCCCTTTCTCATCCTTGGGATCGTCAAGGCGATCGTCGAGTTCCCGCAGATCAACGCCCATTACGATGACGAAGACAACGTCGTCACGCGCTTCGGCGCCGTGCATGTGGGCGTGGCGACGCAAACGCCGAACGGCCTCATGGTTCCGGTCGTCCGCCACGCCGAGACCCTCGGCTTGCACGAATGCGCGCGCGAAATGCGCCGGGTGAGCGAGGCCGCGCGCCAGGGCGCCGCAGCGCGCGACGAGCTCTCGGGCTCGACCATCACGCTGACTTCGCTCGGGGCGCTCGGCGGCATTGTCTCGACGCCGATCGTCAACCGGCCGGAAGTCGCGATCGTCGGCGTCAACAAGATCGTCGTGAGGCCCGTCTGGCGCGACGGCGCCTTCGTTCCGCGAAAAGTCATGAACCTTTCGTCGTCGTTCGATCATCGCGTGGTCGACGGCCATGACGCCGCGACCTTCATCCAGCGCCTGCGGGCGCTGATCGAGACCCCGGCAACGCTGTTCATCGACGACTGACGTTGTGTCATACCCGCGAAAGCGGGTATCCAGCAGCGCCGGCGCCACATGCGACGACGTCTCCGGAGATGGCGCCTGGACCCCCGCGTTCGCGGGGGTGACAACATGCGGAATCGCAAGGCGGCAGGGACGGAATGAACGAGCTTCGCTGCAAGGTTCTCGTCATCGGCGGCGGCCCTGGCGGCTATGTCGCCGCGATCCGCGCGGGGCAGCTCGGCCTCGACACGATTCTCGTCGAGGCCGACCGACTCGGCGGAACGTGCCTCAACGTCGGCTGCATCCCCTCGAAGGCGCTGATCCACGCCGCCGGCGCAGCGCATGGCCTTCGCGAGCCCCGCGCGCTGAGCGCAATCGGGCTTTCGATCGGACCTCCAAAGCTCGATTTCGTCCGCACGATCGCATGGAAAGATGCGATCGTCACGCGCCTCACCACCGGCGTCGGCGCTCTACTGAAGAAGGCCAAGGTGCGCACGCTCCTTGGCGCGGCGACGATCGTCGACGGCAAGACGGTGACCGTGCGCGAGGACACCGGCGAGAGCCGCGTCGTTGCCGAGCATCTCGTTCTCGCGACGGGCTCGGAGCCGGTCGAACTGCCGGCGCTCAAGTTCGGCGGCGACATCCTGTCTTCGACCGATGCGCTGGCGCTGACTGAGGTTCCGCAATCGCTCGCGGTCGTCGGGGCGGGCTATATCGGAATGGAGCTTGGCATGGCTTTCGCCAAGCTCGGCGCCAAGGTGACGATCGTCGAGGCGCTGCCCAAGATCCTGCCGCTCTACGACGTGGAGCTGACGCAGCCGGTCGCGCGGCGCCTCACGGAACTTGGCGTCGAGACGCTGGTCGGCGCGCGCGCTCTTGGCTTCGCTGATGGGGCGCTCACCGTAGCGGCGGGGGACGGCAAGGAGCGCGCAATCGCCGCCGACAAGGTGCTGGTCGCGGTCGGCCGGCGCGCGCATACGACCGGCTTTGGCCTCGAGACGCTCGATCTGACGATGAGCGGTCCGTTTGTGCGTATCGACGCGACCTGCGCGACCTCGATGCGCAACGTCTGGGCGATCGGCGACGTGACCGGCGAACCGATGCTCGCCCATCGCGCGATGGCGCAAGGCGCGATGGTCGCCGAGATCATCGCCGGCCAGAAGCGCGCCTTCGACCATGTCGCCATTCCCGCGATTTGCTTCACCGATCCTGAGATCGTGGCCGTGGGTCTCTCGCCCGACGCCGCCAAGGCCGCGCATGGCGAGATTCGCGTCGGCCATTTTCCGTTCCGCGCCAATGGCCGCGCGATGACGCTGCAGGACGACGAGGGTTTCGTGCGCGTCGTCGCGCGCGCCGACAACCATGTCGTGCTCGGCGTCCAAGCCGTCGGCACAGGGGTCTCCGAGCTCTCGGCCGCGTTTTCGCTCGCGCTCGAAATGGGCGCGCGCCTCGAAGACATCGCGCTCACCATCCACGCCCATCCGACGCTGAGCGAGGCCTTCCACGAGTCCGCGCTCGCGGCGCTGGGACATCCGCTGCACATCTAGACTAGCCGCAGGGCAGCATGAATCCTTCAAAAAAATTCTCGAGCTCGGCGTATCCGTCGAGCGGCAGGACATGTGCGACATACTGGTCCGGCCGCACGACCACGATGCAGCCATGTCTCCGATCGACGCCTCGCAAATCGAAAATGTCGGCGCCGCTCTTCAGGTCCGGGCAGAACATTTTCTCATAGTCGGTAAGCCCGTAGCGCCCCTTCCTCGGCAGCAGGAACGCGGGCATGGAATCGAGCTTGAGATCGCGGTGAGCCTGCTGGAAGATCGCCCGGACGTCGATGACGGAGTCGATGTCGGCGCCCACCCGCGTGTGTTTTCGCACCGGCGAATGCGGGGAACAGGCGAGAAAATCGCACAGGGCTCCGAGCCGCGAGGACGGGCTCGCGGGGTCCTCGAGATCGGCGAAAGCGAAGAGCCGGAAGCGACCGTCCGCCTTGACGACATGCCCCAGTTGAACGGGCTTCGCGTCAGCGAGGCGGATGACCGGCGCAGAGTGAAAGCGCATGCCGATCGTGAACCCTTCGGCGAGGCGCTGCCAGGTCGACTTCCCGGTCAGGATCGACGGGCGATAGCAGGTGGCCATTCCCGCCGTGAAGCGCGCCTGCTGCATGAAATAGGTCTGGAACTCCGCGGGATCGACCCCATCGCTGTCGGACTTGGAGGCGTCTTTGGGCGGAGCGCTGAACATTCTCGACCACTTGCGGTCGAAGTCGATCAGCTCCTGGGCGACGGCCTGACGCTCGCTCGAATAGGTACGTAGAATCTGCGGCGGACAGCGCCCCAGAAGGACCGACGCGAGTTTCCAGCCTAGATTGAAGGCGTCCTGCATGGAGACGTTCATGCCCTGGCCAGCCTTCGGACTGTGGGTATGGCAGGCGTCGCCGGCGATGAACACCCGCGGGAGGCGTTCTTGCGGCGCGTCCTCCGCCAGGTCGTCGAACTTGTCGCAGAGCCGCTGGCCGATCTCATACACCGACCACCACGCGATCTCCTTCACGTCCAGCGTATAGGGACGGAGAATGCGCTGCGCCGCAGCGATCAGATGATCGCTCGTGATCTTGAGGTGCGAGACCCTCTCGTCGCCGCTGAGCTTGTCGAGCTCGATATAGATGCGGAACAGATATCCGCCTTCTCGGGGAATGATGAGCGCGTTGCCTTCGCTGGCCGACTGGATCGCCGACTTGAAGCGGACGTCGGGGAAGTCGGTGACCGCCAGCACGTCCATGACCCCCCAGGCCTGATTGGCCGAATCCCCGTGCAGCGCGCGCCCAAGAGACGTTCGCACGGCGCTGCGCGCGCCGTCGCACCCGACCACGTATCGGGCCCTGACGGTCTCCGTCGGCCCTTCGCGGCCGGCGTCGAGCCGTTCGAATCGCGCGGTCACCGGATAGTCCGACACGCCGTCGCCGGACGGGGCGGAGACTTCGAGATCGACGAGCCGCCGCGAATAGTGCGGCGCAAGCCGCGTCGGCGCGTTGCGCATGAGGTCGAGATAGAAGTCATGCACCCGAGCCTGGTTCAGGATCACGTGCGGGAACTCCGAGAGGCCGTCCTCGACGTCCTGAATCCGGCTGCTGCGCACGATCTTGCCGCGATCCTTGTCGTCCGGCTTCCAGAACGTCGTCTCGTTGACCCAATAGGCTTCTCTTCGAACCCGCTCGGCGAAGCCGAACGCCTCGAACATCTCCATCGTCCGGCAGGCGACGCCGTCTGCCTGACCGAGCAGGAGCCGCCCGGGCTTCTGCTCGACGATTCGGGTCGTGATCTCGGGGAACGCCGCGAGCTGCGCCGCGAGCGTCAGACCCGCGGGCCCGCAGCCGACGATCAGGACGTCGAGGACTTCAGGCAGCGCGTCGGAGGCGTCATCGCCCGACGCCGCCTCATGGATCTCGGGATCGCCGGGCCTGAAGCCGTTGAGATGAAATTGCATGACGTCTCCCCTTCATCCCCCGAGTCGATGTTGGGCGGGGCTGTCGGCCAAGGCGTCTCGGAGCCCTCGGCCGCTTTTTCGCTGGCGCTGGAAATGGGCGCGCGCCTCGAAGACGTCGCGCTCACCGTCCACGCCCACCCGACGCTGAGCGAAGCCTTTCATGAGACGTCACTCGCAGCGTTGGGCCATCCGCTGCATATTGAGCCGCGCGCCGCATGACCGACGCCTTTGTCGGGTGTAATGCGAGACTGCGACGCAAGCTAGCGCGTGAGTTAGGACGATGGCGATGAACAGGCGCAAGCTTTTTGTCTCGACGGCCAAGGCGGCTCTTGGGAGCGTTATCGGCGGATCGTGGCTGGCCTCGAAGCCCACCCCCGTGCAAGCGCAGGCCGCGCAAAGTCCGGCGCTCAAAGCCGGTCCGCCCCAGGTCTCGGTGCTGCCCTACCCGGACCCGCCATTCAACGGAGTCATCGGACGCACGACGGAGGATTCCAAGCCGGACTTTCCGCAGCCGATTTCAGCGCCTGAGGGCGCGCCCAATGTGCTGCTCATCTTGACCGACGATGTCGGCTTTGGCGCTTCGAGCGCATTCGGCGGCCCGATTCCGACGCCGACCCTCGAAGCGCTTGCGGCGAATGGTCTGAAATACAACGCGTTCAACACGACCGCGCTTTGTTCGCCGACGCGCGCCGCGCTCATCACCGGGCGCGACCAGCACAGGGTGCACACCGGCATCATCATGGAGCGCAGCCTCGGTTATCCCGGCTACGATTCTCTGATGCCCAAGAGCGCCGGCACGGTCGCCGAAATCTTGCGCGGCAACGGCTACAGCACGGCGTGGTTCGGCAAGAATCACAATGTGCCGGCCTGGCAAAGCAGCGCCGCCGGGCCGTTCGATCTTTGGCCGACCGGTCTCGGCTTCGATTATTTCTACGGGTTCCTCGGCGGCGACGTGAACCAGTGGGATCCGACCCTGTTCGAGAACACGACGCCCGATCGAACCCAAGGAGAAGCTGACCGGAGAGGCGAAGGCGAACTACCATCTCGATTCCGATCTCGCGGATCAGGCGATCCACTGGATTCAACAGCAGCATGCGCTGGCGCCGAACAAACCGTTCTTCGCCTATTACGCCCCGGGCGCCACGCACGCCCCGCATCACGTGCCGAAGGATTGGATCGCCAAGTTCAAGGGACAGTTCGATCAGGGCTGGGACAAGCTGCGCGAGGAAACGTTCGCGCGTCAGAAGAAACTCGGCGTGATCCCGCAAGATACGATTCTGACGCCGCGGCCGGCCAACATGCCCGCCTGGGACTCGCTCGATGCGAAGCAGAAGGAGCTCTATCGCGCGCATGGCGGAGATCTACGCCGCCTTTCTCGCCTATGACGACTACAACATCGGGCGCGTGATCGAAGCCGTCAAACAGGAGGGGCTCGCCGACAACACCCTCATCATCTTCATCGAGGGCGACAATGGCGGCAGCGCCGAAGGCACGCTGCAAGGCACCGCCAATGAAGTCGCCGTCATCGGCAACGGCGCGAAAGAGAGTTTCGACTACCTCTACTCGATCAAGGACGAGCTCGGCGGTCCGCTTCACTACAACCATATGCCGGTGCCGTGGTCGTGGGCGTTCGATACGCCGTTCCAGTGGACCAAGCGCTACGCCAGCCATTTCGGCGGCATCCGCAATGGCATGGTCATGAGCTGGCCCAAGCGCATCAAGGACGTCGGCGCTTTACGCGAGCAGTTTCACTACGTGACCGACATCATGCCGACGATTCTCGAGGCTGCGGGCGTGCAGGCGCCCGACATGATCAACGGCGCGAAACAATTGCCGTTCGACGGAATTTCGATGGCTTACACCTGGGATGACGCCAAGGCGCCGACGCGACGCGCGACGCAATTGTTCGAGATGTTCGGCAATCGCGGCATCTATCACGACGGCTGGATGGCCTCGACCACGCCGCTCGTGTTCGCCTGGGAGCCGGAGCCGAAGGGGATCACGCCCGAGAGCTTCAACTGGGAGCTTTATGATCTCACCAAGGACTTCTCTCAGGGCGCCGATCTCGCCAAGGCCATGCCGGAAAAGCTCAAGCAGATGGAGGAGCTCTGGTGGGCGGAAGCTGGCCGCAACAACGCCTTGCCGCTGAACTTCAGTCCGCAAGCGACGGTCGAGGCGATCTTCCAGAGGCCGAGCCTGACCCGCGGGCGCACGCATTTTGCTCTATCGCCAGGGGACCGTTCGCATTCCTGAGGGAACTGCGCCGACGGTGAAGAACACGTCCTACACGATCACGGCCAAGCTCAACGTGCCCGAGCAAGGCGCGGACGGCGTGATCATCACCCAAGGCGGACGCTTCGCCGGCTGGGGTCTGCTGATCCTGGATGGCAAGCCGGTTTGGGCCTACAAAAACACCCAGCAGCCCAACGACGGCATCCGGATCGACGGTCCGAACAAGCTGACGCCCGGCGATCATGACGGTGAGCGTCGAGTTCGTCTACGACGGAAAGAAGGGCGAATTCGGCAAGGGCGGCGCTTACGTGCTGAAGGTGGACGGCGCCGAAGTCGCTCAGACCGCTATCAGCCACACGGTGCCGTTCATCTATTCGGTCGATGAAACGCTCGACGTCGGCGAGGATCGCGGCACGCCCATCCTCGAGGATTACGCGGAGCGCATGCCGTTCAAATATCCTGGGCGGATCGATGAGGTTACAATCCACCTAGCCGGCGGAAACGCGGCGTCTGAAGTCCCAGACATAGACGCAAAGTGAGAGCTCTCAGCCGCCTTTTCGCTGGCCCTTGAGATGGGCGCGCCTTGAAGACATCGCTCACCATCCACGCCCACCGACGTTGAGCGAAGTCTTCCACGAGTCGGCGCTCGCCGCGCTCTGGATATCTCTACATATTTGACAGGTGTCCTGTGGTTGACACCCCTGCGACCAGTGCTACACACCGGCTCCCGAGTCCCAGGGAACATCCGGATGGCGTCGCAACCGATTTTCTGCGTTGGGTGCTGGCAGAATATGAAGATGCCCATCGCGTTGCGCACCATCGCCGCGGTGCCGTACCGCGCCGTCGGCATTCGCCAAAGCCGCATGAACCCCAACGTCTGCACGATCTGCGAGACGATGTTCGAGCGGGTGATGAAGGCGCGGCAGGTCGAGATCGACGCGACCATCCTGTTCGCCGATCTCAGGGGCTACACGAGCCTCTCGCAGTCCCAGTCGAGCGGCGCAATCGCCAAACTTCTCGACGCCTTCTACGACGTTTGCGGCGAGGCGATCTGGGAGCACGACGGCATCATCAACAAGACGATGGGAGACGCCGTTCTCGCAGTCTTCAATTTTCCGATCAAGCATGAGGACCACGCGGCGCATGCGTTCGGGGCCGCCCGGAAGATCCAGGAGCTTTGGCGCGTGCGGCGCGAAGAGCTTTCGCGTGTCTTGGGCGTTGAGGCCGCAACTATAGGTGTCGGAATTGGCCTCGACACCGGCAAGGTCAATTTCGGCGAGTTTGGCCGCACGCACCAGGACCTGACCGCGATCGGCACGGTGGTGAACGTTGCCTCACGCGCGCAGAGCGCAGCGGCGTCCGATCAAATTCTCATAACCGCCGCCATGCGCGAGAAGGCGGCGGCCACGTTGCCGGAGAGCGCCGGACGGGACTATCAGCTCAAGGGAATCGACGCGCCCGCGAGACTGTGGGCCGCTTGAGGAGCGTTGTGCCGGGCAAGCTTTGAGAGCGCCGACCGAACGCTTCCACGAATCTGCTCTCGCAGTCCTGCGGCGCCAGCAGCATACTGACGACTAGGCGCCGAGGCGCGAGGACATCCTCAGCTCAGCGGCGGGCCCACGAATTCGACGCCATGCTTTCCGGCGACCCGCGCCAAGGCCTCCTGTTCTTTTGGCGAGGGAGGTCCTCCGGGCTCGGGCAGGCCGTCCGTCTCAGCCGGGCGGCCGAGTTCACGCACAAGACCGACGAAACCCCCGCCCCGCGTGATCGTGAGAAACCGCGCCCCATCGGCGGAAGTCGCAAGATAGGAGTGGGGCTCGCCCTTCGGAACGAGGAGACAGTCCCCGGTCCGCGCCTCAATGTCGCGGCCGCTCACATGAATTCGCGCCTTGCCGGTGAGCAGGACGAAAATCTCGTCTTGATCATGGTGCACATGAAGCGGCGGCGAGTCACCCATGGGCGCATGGTGCTCCATCACGCATGTGCCGTCCTTACCGAGCTCCGGCGGAACCCGTATGATGACAAGGGTATTGATAAACCACAATCGCTCCATACCATCGCTGCTCATGGATAGGCTCCAACTGTGGTATCTCCGTCGAGTTGCTTACGAGTCTGCTTCTGGTTGCGCAAGCTCACGATCCACGGCCGCTGGCGTTGAGCGAAGCTTTTCATAAGAAGCCGCGCGGCGCTCGGACATCCGCTGCATATTTGAGGGAGGACGATGGCTTCGGCTTCGACGCTGTCCGGCAAAACGTTATTCATCACCGGCGCCTCGCGCGGCATTGGGCTCGCGATCGGCCTTAGGGCCGCGCGCGACGGCGCCAACGTCGCGATCGCCGCCAAGACGGCGGAGACCAATCCCAAACTTCCCGGCACGATCTTCTCCGCTGCGGAGGAGATCGAGACGGCGGGAGGCAAGGCGCTTCCTCTGACCGTCGACGTTCGCGACGAGAGTCAAGTCCGCGCCGCGCTCGATAAGACGGCCCAAATGTTCGGCGGCATCGATATCGTAGTTAACAACGCGAGCGCGCTTTCGATCACCAATTCGCAGACGACCGACATGAAGCGTTTCGACCTGATGCATCAGATCAATGCGCGCGGAACCTTCATGGTGTCGAAATTCGCCGTTCCATTCCTGGAGAAGTCGGACAATCCGCATATCTTGATGCTGTCGCCGCCCTTCGATCTGAAGGAGAAATGGTTTGCGGGCAGCACCGCCTATTCGATGACGAAATACGGCATGAGCCTGGTCGTGCTCGGCTTGGCGGGCGAGCTGCGCTCCAAGGGCGTCGCCGTCAACGCGTTGTGGCCGCGCACGACGATCGCCACCTCCGCGATCAAGAACCTGCGTGGCGGAGACGCCGCCATGCGCGCCTCGCGCACGCCCGACATTCTGGCGGACGCAGCGCGCCTCATCTTCTTGGAGGACGCCAAGACCTTCACCGGAAACTTTTTGATCGACGATACGTTCTTGTTCGAAAATGGCGTCCGAGACTTCGATCGCTATCGAGTCGATCCAACTGTCGACCTTGCGCCGTGCCTCTTTGTGCCGGAAGAACTCGAGGCGGCCGGTCAGCCTTTCGAAAATCGCGGTCGCTCCTTGAGGATGCGGCGGGTCATTGATTCCATCGAGCGGTGGCGGTTTCGTTAAGCTCGATGGGCCTCTTTTCACTGCGCTTGGCATTGGCTAGGTCTCGACCCGCAATTCTCGAAGGAACCGCGCCCCATGACTTACGCCAACGTCCTTGTCGAAACGCATGGGGCAGTCGGCCTCATCAGGCTGAACCGGCCGCAGGCGTTGAACGCGCTGTCGGCGGCCTTGATGGAGGACCTCAACGCGGCGCTCGAGGCCTTCGAGTCCGATCCCGCGATCGGCGCAATCGTGCTGACCGGCTCTGAGAAGGCGTTCGCCGCCGGCGCCGACATCAAGGAAATGCAGGACAAGACTTTCGCTGAGGCGTTTATCGGCGACTTCATCTCCCGCTGGGAGAATGTGGCGAAGGCGCGGAAGCCAATCATCGCTGCGGTCGCCGGTTTCGCGCTCGGTGGGGGATGCGAGGTCGCGATGATGTGCGATTTCATTCTGGCCGCGGACACGGCCAAATTCGGTCAGCCCGAGATCAAGCTTGGCGTGATCCCGGGCGCCGGCGGTACCCAGCGCCTGACCCGCGCGGTCGGCAAATCGAAGGCGATGGAGATGATCCTGACTGGCCGCATGATGGACGCGACTGAGGCCGAGCGCTCGGGTCTCGTCTCGCGCGTGGTGCCCGCGGCGTCGCTGATCGAGGAGGCGCTCAAGGTCGCGGCCTCTATCGCGGCTTTGTCCAGGCCGGCGGTCTACGCCGCCAAGGAGGCCGTCAACCGCGCCCAGGAGACGACGCTCGCCGAAGGGATCCGGTTCGAGCGCCGCATCTTCCATTCGCTGTTCGCGACCGAGGACCAGAAGGAAGGCATGCGCGCCTTTTCCGAGAAGCGCGCGGCGGCTTTCAAGCACAGGTAGGCGAGGGGAATATAAACACTACATTTGTGTATTATACTCATATGCAGATAATGCAGACCAATCTTCGGTTCAATCGCGCAGCCGTTGCAGAAAAAGAAGCCTAAGCCACTGAAAACGCGGCTTCGCGCGCAAAACCGCACCGTAGCGCTGGTCAGCCAATAGCGCAGGCCTCGCCAGCGCGGCCGGCCTGGCGGTCCGGTTCACCCCGCGGTCCATCCGCCGTCGATCGACAGATTGGCTCCCGTGATCTGGGCCGCTGCGTCCGAGCAGAGAAAAACCGCGAGCGCCGCGACCTGATCGACGCTGACGAATTGCTTGGTCGGCTGTGCCGCGAGCATCACGTCGTTGATCACCTGCTCGCGCGTCATGTTGCGCGCCTTCATGGTGTCGGGAATCTGCCGCTCGACCAGCGGCGTCGAGACATAGCCGGGCGAAATGCAGTTCGCCGTGACGCCGGACGTCGCAAGCTCGAGCGCCACGGTCTTGGTCAGGCCGGCAAGGCCGTGCTTGGCCGACACATAGGCCGACTTGAAGGGCGAGGCGACGAGCGAGTGGGCCGAGGCGGTCGAGATGATGCGGCCCCATTTTTGCGCCTTCATCCCCGGAACCGCGGCGCGGATCGCGTGGAACGCCGCAGTGAGGTTGATGGCGATGATCAGGTCCCACTTCTCCGGCGGAAAGTCCTCAATCGGCGAGACATGCTGGATGCCGGCGTTGTTGACCAGAATGTCGAGCGATCCCATCTTGGTCTGGGCGTCAGCGATCATGGCCGCGATCTCCGGCCCCTTGGCCATGTCGGCGCTATGGTAGAAAGCCTTGACGCCGAACTCCTTCTCGATTCTGGCGCGCTCGGCCTCGATCGCCGCCTTGTCGCCGAAGCCGTTGATGACGATATCCGCGCCTTCCTTGGCAAGGGCCCGAGCGATCGCAAGCCCAATGCCGCTCGTCGAACCGGTGACAAGGGCGTGGCGTTTGGCGAGCGACATCAGCGTTTCTCCTCAGGGGACCGCGGGCAAACGTCCGCGCCGAGCGGTCATATTGCATCGCAGTGAAGCTTTCGAGGGATTCATTGCACTGCAAACGCCTCGGATGACAAATTCGCGCTGAGCGCTTAGAAGTCTGCGGGATTACTTCGGTCGGAGCGCGGCTGGAAAGGTAGATTGCGATGAGCCTTGCGATGTCGGAGACGCCCTGCGGGCCGCTCTCCCGCCACGCGACCGTCGGGGTGCGCGTCGGCGACGGCGACGCAGCGGTCACCGTCGGCGGGGGCGCGCCGATCGTCGTCCAGTCGATGACCAACACCGACACCGCCGACATCGAGGCGACCACGCGCCAGATCGCGGCTTTGGCGCGGGCAGGCTCCGAACTGGTCCGCCTGACCGTCGATCGCGACGAGGCCGCCGCGGCCGTGCCGCACATCCGCGACCGCCTGCGCGCAAGAGGGATCACGGCGCCGCTGATCGGCGACTTCCACTATATCGGCCACAAGCTGCTCGCCGAACATCCGGCCTGCGCCGAAGCGCTCGACAAATATCGCATCAATCCCGGCAATGTCGGCTTCAAGAACAAGCGCGACCTGCAGTTCGGCAAGATCATCGAGATCGCGATCCGCAACGGCAAGACGGTGCGCATCGGCGCCAACTGGGGTTCGCTCGATCAGGATCTTTTGACCACGCTCATGGACGAGAATGCAGCGAGCGCTGCGCCGCTCGAGGCGGGCGCAGTCACGCGCGAGGCGATGGTGAGGTCGGCGCTGCTCTCGGCGGCGCGGGCCGAGGAAATTGGGCTCAAGCGCGAGCGCATCATCCTGTCGGCGAAAGTCTCGTCGGTTCAGGACCTCATTACCGTTTATCGCATGCTCGGCGAACGCTCGGATTACGCGCTGCACCTCGGCCTGACCGAAGCCGGCATGGGCTCGAAGGGCATTGTCGCTTCCTCCGCGGCGCTCGGCATCTTGCTGCAGGAAGGGCTTGGCGACACGATCCGCATTTCGCTCACCCCCGAGCCGGGCGGCGACCGGACGCAGGAGGTCAAGGTCGCGCAGGAACTGCTGCAGACCATGGGATTCCGCAGCTTTGCGCCCCAGGTTGCGGCCTGTCCGGGTTGCGGTCGCACGACCTCGACCGTGTTCCAGGAGCTTGCGCGCGACATCGAGACCTATCTCGCGAAGTCCATGCCGGAATGGCGCGCGGTCTATCCGGGCGTCGAGCGCCTGAACGTCGCGGTGATGGGCTGCATCGTCAACGGTCCGGGCGAGAGCAAGCACGCCAATATCGGCATCTCGCTGCCCGGAACCGGCGAAGCGCCGGCGGCGCCCGGTGTTCGTCGACGGGGTCAAGACCGTCACCCTTCGCGGGCCGCGCATCGCCGAGGACTTCAAGGCGCTGGTCAACGACTATATCGAGAAGCGATACGGGGCGAACCGGCAGGCGGCGGAATAAGAGGCGCGGAATGAGTCGACCACCTCTCCCACCCTTCACTCAGGAGACCGCGGCGCAGAAGGCGCGCGGGGCCGAGGACGGCTGGAACACCCGCGATCCGGCGCGCGTGGCGCTCGCCTATTCCGAAAATAGCCGGTGGCGAAACCGGGCCGAGTTCATTCAGGGCCGCCCTGCGATCGAGGCGTTTTTGACTCGCAAATGGAATCGCGAGCTCGACTATCGGCTCATCAAGGAACTCTGGGCCTTTCATGAGAACCGCATCGCCGTTCGCTTCGCCTACGAATGGCGCGACGATTCGGGAAGCTGGTTCCGCAGTTACGGCAACGAGAACTGGGAGTTTGACGAGGACGGGCTGATGCGCGTCCGCCTCGCGAGCATCAACGATCTGCCGATCCGCGAGCAGGACCGCCTCTATCACTGGCCGCTCGGCCGTCGTCCGGACGATCATCCCGGCCTGAGCGACCTCGGGCTCTGAGGCGAAGGCGCTTTCTCTTCACATTTGCTTTTGCACCGCCCACATTAGGGGCGACGAGGCCGCATGTACGAACCCCCTCTCCATCGAAACGAAGATCTGCCGGCACTGCACGCGCTGATCAAAGAGCGCGTGTTCGGGCTCTTGATCAGCCATTCCGCTGAGGGGCTGGTTGCCAATTCCGTTCCGTTCGTTCTGGACACGGCGGCTTCGAAGCTCGGCACGCTAAAGGTCCATCTCGCCCGCGCCAATCCGCAATGGCGCGATCTTGAAGCCTCGCCAGAGACGCTGGTCGTGTTCCAGGGCCACGACCATTACATCACCCCGTCCTGGTACGAGACCAAGCGCGAGACGGGCAAGGTCGTGCCGACCTGGAATTACACCATGGTCCAGGCGAAGGGCAGGGCGAAGCTCATGGATGACGCGTGGCTCGGCCAGCAGATCGAGGAGCTGACCCGGGCGCTCGAGCAGCGTCGCGCGGCGCCTTGGGCGGTCAGCGACGCGCCGGCCGATTTCATCGCCATGCAGCGCCGGGCGATCGTCGGAATCGAGATCGAGATCCTCGACATTCGCGGCAAATGGAAGACGAGTCAGAATCGCAACGCCGCCGACCGCGCCGGCGTCGTCTCCGGGCTTGAGGAGATGGGCGACGAAGACTCGCGCGCCATGGCGGAAATCGTGCGCGAGACGAGCCGCGACTGAGCCCGCGCGTGGTTGCCTCCGGCATGAAGGCGTGATCCTATCCGGCCCGAAAACCGTCCTGAGGAGGAAATCACATGGTCGACGCGATCAAGCCGCTTTACACCGCCCACGGGACCGCAATCGGCGGCCGCAACGGCCATACCCGCTCCGACGACGGAATCGTGGACCTCGATCTCTCGGTGCCGAAGGAGATGGGTGGACCCGGCAAGCCGAACACCGGGACGCCCGAGCACCTGTTCTCCGCCGGCTACGCCGCCTGCTTCGGCGGCGCGCTCGACTTTATCGCCAAGCAGCACAAGAAGGACGCCTCGAAAGCCACGGTGAAATGCGCTGTCACCATCGGCCCGCGGGAGAAGGGCGGCTTCGGTCTCGCGGTCGTGCTCGATGTGACCGACACCAGCCTGCCGCAGGCGGAGCTTCAGTCGCTGGCGGAGGAGGCGCACGAGAAGATCTGCCCCTATAGCCACGCGACCCGCGGCAACGTCGACGTGAAGGTCGTCACGCACGGGGCGTGACGCGGCGGCTGGCCTATCGTTCGCGCGGCCAGTAAGCGACGCATTCGATCTCGACCTCGGCTCCGAGCGCGAGTCCGTTCGCCCCGAACGCCGAACGCGCCGGCAGGCGGGCGGGATCAAAGTAAGTCAAATAAACGGCATTGAACTCGGCCCAACGGCCCATGTCGGCGAGCATGATCGTGAATTTGACGGTATCGCCGAATCCGAGGCCGCAGGCGCGCAAGACCTCGCCGATATTCTCCATCGCCTGGCTGGCCTGGGCCGAGAGCCCACCCTCGACCAGCGTCATCGTGCCGGCCCGGTTGCCGATCGCGCCCGAAAGATAAAGGAAGTCGCCGGCGCGCGCCGCCGAGCAAAACGGCAGCCCGAGCGCCTTCATCGAAGGCAACGTGATCGTTTCCATTGTTGTCTCCCTAACGGCGCGTCGAGGCCGTAAGCGCAAGACGGCGCGCAAGGCAGGATTTAGCGCCGCGACCCTTCGCATGGAGTTCAAATTCTCGTCCAAGGCCGAGACGCCTCAACGACGCTTCGCCGTCCGACGACCGTCAAATGAGAACGGTCTTCGACCAACTTGCGGATCCAATCCGGCGGACAATCCCAAAAAGAAGCAGCGCACAAGCATTCGCTAAGTCTGTTCTGTGGTGCGGCTTGCAGGTGACGGACGGTCATTCGCTACGGTTAAGGCCGAGGCGCCGCGAGCGTCGGAAAACGCGTGCGGACCGTCTTGCGCCCGGCAGACCCGGATCAGAAAGGCTTGAGCGTCAATGATGGAGACCGCGCCGCCGCCCAGCGAGGGGACGCCGCTCGACCCGGGCTTACGCGCCCTGTGCGGCATCGCGGCCTATTACCGCATCGGCGCCGACCCGGTGCAGCTTGCGCGCGAGCTGGCGCTGGGGGCCCGCCAGGCCGACGAGGGCGATCTCATCCGCGCCGCCGGGCTGGTCGGACTCAAGGCGCGCCTGGTCGAGAAGGTCACCGCCGAACGGCTGGCGACGTTGCCAACTCCGGCGATCGTCCGCATGGGCGACGCGCTGATGGTGTTCGGCGGGCGCAATTCATCTGGGCTCTACCGGCTCGTTGATCCGATCAGCCACGCCGCGCAAGAAGCGCCGCTCGAAGACATTGCGCGCTCGATCGGGGGGCGGGCGCTGCTCATCGCTCGCCGGATCGGCGGCGCCGGCGTCGATCCCCGCCAGTTCGGCATGCGCTGGTTCCTGCCCACCATCTGGCGTTATCGCCGTCCGCTCGGGCATGTGCTCGCGGCGTCGCTGTTCGTGCAGATTTTCGCCCTCACGACGCCGCTGTTCTTTCAGGTGGTGGTCGACAAGGTGCTGACCCATCGCGGTTACGAGACCTTGTTCGTGCTCGTCGGCGGGCTGGTCGCCATTGGCTTGTTCGACGTGGCGCTTCAGTACCTACGCACCTACGCGCTGTCGCACACCACCAATCGGATCGACGTCGAGCTTGGCCAGCGCCTGTTCGCCCATCTTCTGCGCCTGCCGATTTCCTATTTCGAGACCCGGTCCACCGGACAAACGGTCGCCCGGGTGCGGGAACTCGAGACGATCCGCGGCTTCCTCACCGGACAGGCGCTGTTCTCGGCGCTCGACCTCCTGTTCGCCTTCGTGTTCGTCGGCGTTCTCTTCGCCTATTCGTGGTCGCTCACCCTGATCGTGCTCGCCGGGATCCCGTTCTATCTGGTGATTGGCTTTTCCGTCAGGCCGCCGTTGCGGGAACTGGTCAAGGAGAAGTTCAATCGCGGCGCGGCCAGCCAGCAGTTCCTGGTCGAGACGATTGTCGGCGTGAACACGGTGAAGAGCGCAGCGGTCGAGCCGATCATGCGCGCGCAGTGGGAGGAGAAGCTGGCGGCTTATGTCAAGACCAGCTTCGCCGCGGCGATGCTGGGCTCTGGCGGGCAGCTCGCCATTCAGTACATCAGCAAGCTGACGACCGCGGCGTTGCTTCTGTTCGGCGCCAAGGCGGTGATCGACGGCCAGCTCACCGTCGGCGGTCTCGTCGCCTTCAACATGATCGCTTCGCAGGCGGTCCAGCCCATTCTGCGCCTCTCGCAGATCTGGCAGGACTTCCAGCAGGTGCAGATCTCGATCGAGCGCCTGGGCGATATCCTCAACACTCCCCCCGAATCCTCGCCGGTTCAGCGCCTCATGCCGCCGACGCCGCGCGGCGCGATCGAGTTTCGCCGCGTGAGCTTCCGCTACCGACCGGGCGCGCCTGAAGCGCTGAAGGACGTGTCTCTCGCCATCCGACCCGGCGAGACCATTGGCATTGTCGGGCCATCGGGCTCGGGCAAATCGACCCTGACCAAGCTCATCCAGCGCCTTTACCTGCCGAACGAGGGACAGGTGCTGCTCGACGGCGCGGACTTGAGCCACGTCGATCCAGCGTGGCTGCGCAGCCACATCGGCGTGGTGCTGCAGGAGAACCTCCTGTTCAACCGCACTGTCCACGAGAACATCGCCTTCGCCAATCCGGCGATGCCTCGCGCGCGCGTCATTGAGATCGCCCGTCTCGCTGGCGCGGACGAGTTTATCGACAAGCTCGCCGAAGGCTACGACACAGTGATCGAGGAGCGCGGCGCCAACCTTTCCGGCGGGCAAAGGCAGCGCATCGCCATTGCGCGGGCGTTGGCGACCAATCCGCGCATTCTCATTTTCGACGAAGCCACCTCGTCGCTCGACTACGAGAGCGAGCGGATCGTTCAGCGCAACATGCGCCGCATCGTCAAGGACCGTACGGTCGTCATTATCGCCCATCGTCTGGCTGCGGTGCGGGCCTGCGACCGCATCATCGGCATGGCGGATGGCCGCATTGTCGAGGTCGGCTCGCACGCTGAACTCCTGCGCCGGCCAGGCGGCCTCTATGCCTATCTCTGGAGCCTTCAGAGCCAGCCGGCGGAGATCGCGGCATGAGCGCGGTCCCGCCCGCCGGCCCGGCGCTCTCCGGCGCCAAGGTGATCGCCTGGCCTAAGTTCGCGCTGCTCAAGGCTCCCGGCAGGATTTCAGGAATGAATCTCGGCGACCGCGAATTCCTCGCGCCGGCGCTCGAGATCCTGGAGACGCCGCCCTCTCCGGTCCATGTCGCCTTTTTATGGATCATCTGCGCCTTCGTCGTTGTCGCCGTCGCCTGGGCCTATTTCGGCCGCGTCGACATCGTCGCAGCCGCGCAAGGCAAGTTTCAGCCGATGGGACAGGTCAAGGTCGTGGAGCCGCTGGAGACCGGCAGGGTGGAGGACATCCGCGTCGGCAATGGCGCGCTGGTGCGGGTGGGCGAGGTGCTGGTCGAGTTCGATCGCTCGGCCGCCCTGGCCGACGCGGAAGGGGCTCGCGCCGAACTCGCTTCCGCCAAAGCGGAAATCCTGCGCCGCAAGACCGCGCTCTTAAGCGCGCAGTCGCATAGCTTCGATCCCGTCCCGGCGATCGATTGGCCGGACGACGCAGCGCCGGCGTTGCGCGAGCGCGAAACCCGTGTTCTCGCCGCCGATCTCGGGCAATTGGCGGCGACCGTCGCCGCGTTCGACGCCGAACGGCGACAAAAAACCGCCGAAGCCGACAAACTGCGCGAGACCATCGCGACGCAGAAAAACCTCGTCGCGACCCTGCAGGAGCGCGTCAACATGCGCACCAAGCTCGTCGAAGAGAAAGCGGGCGCGAAAGCCGCGGTCATCGACGCCACCGAGACCCTCCAATATCAGATCACCCAGGAGGCGAAGCAGGAGCAGGATCTGGTCTCCTCGACCGCCGGGCTCGAGGTCATCGCCCGCAATGCCGACAAGGCGGTCCAGGACTTCATGTCCAACAACGCCGGGAAACTCGAGGACGCCGAGCGGCGCGTCGAAGACGTCGCGCAGCGCCTGGCCAAGGCGAACGCGGTGCTCGACCACTTGACGCTGAGAGCGCCGATCGCGGGCCGCGTGCAATCCTCAATCATCACCAATGTCGGACAGGTGGTCGCGAGCGGCCAGGAGATCATGCGCATTGTGCCCGAGGATTCAGGGCTCGAGATCCAGGCCTATGTGCGCAACCGCGACATCGGCTTTGTCAGCGTCGGCCAGGAGGCGGTGGTCAAGATCGAATCCTTCCCCTTCACCCGCTACGGCTCGATCAAAGCGCATGTCACGCGCATCGCCAAGGACGCCATCCCCGAGCCCGACGCCGACGCGATCGAGGGCGATCCCACGCGCGTCTCCAACGCGGCCGGCTTTGCCGGCGGGGAGCGCACGCAAAATCTCGTATTCCCAGTGGTGCTGAAGCCGGATGTCGAGACGATCACGGTCGATGGCCTGACCCAGCCGTTGACCTCCGGCATGGCGGTCACGGTCGAACTCAAGACCGGCGCGCGGCGCATGCTCGAATACTTGTTCGCGCCGCTGGTCGAGGTTGCGTCAAAGGCGATGCGGGAGCGGTGATCTCCCTTTGCTGAGAGGATTGGGGGCGAGGGCGGCGCTGCCCCGGCCCGACTTTCCCCCTGTCATTCCCGACGGCCGCAGCGCGGCCGATCGGGAATCCAGCGCGCCAGCCGCTGGTTGGAATGGCTGGATTCCCGGTCGGACCTGCGGTCCGCCGGGAATGACAATGAGGGAAGCCGGATGAAGCGGTTCGTTTGCGGCTACTTGATCACCTCCCAGAACATCCCTGCGACGCAAATGAACCCGAGCGTGAAGACCACGGTTCTTATGTACGGAATGGCCGTCCAATAGACGATGGCGTGCGCGAGCCTCAGCCAAAAGAAGCTCATCGCCCAGAAGGCCGTCATCCCGTTCGCCTTTCCGGCGATTTGAGCGACAATCACCAGCGCAGCGAACGGAGCGAAGCACTCGACCGCGTTGAGATACGCGCGATGAGCGCGCTGACCCCAGAGGGGCACGGGACGGGGCGCGGGGTCGACGTAGTTTTCCCCGGACAGGGGGCCGTTCGTCGTCACCTGGCAAACAATGTACGGAATCCACAGCGCCGCCGTCAGCATGGCCGTGAACGCGAGGTACCAAAGGTCCTTTGTCATGGGCTTTCCCCTCCGGGTTGATGGCGCGTGAGAGGATTCTCCGACAACGCCATCAGCAAATAGACGGTCGAGGGCAGGCGATTTCGACATTTGGGGCCCAGGCGTGGTGTCCTGGCGTCGATCTCCTCGGCTTAGCGCTTGATTTTTGCGCGGGTCCGCCATCCATATGGCCGCTGCCCATCGGGGAATGGGGGTCGGATGAGCGCCGAAGATTTGGGCGAAGAGCCTGCTTTCCGACTAAGCGACCTTATCCGCCATGGCGCCGAGCCGCCTCCGGTCGCGCTCTTCACGCGCTGGCGCTCCTACCCCTGGCTGATCGTCGGCGTGGCATGCATCGGCGGGTTCATGGGCCAGGTCGACGCGAGCATCGTGCAGCTCGCGCTGCCGACCTTGGGACGCGTATTCGACTGCACGTTGGAGAGCGTGAGCTGGGTCGCGCTCGCGTATCTGCTCGGCGTCGCAGCGTTCCTGCCGATCTTCGGTCAACTCTGCCAGATGTTCGGCAGGAAACTACTCTACATCATCGGCTTTGTGGTGTTCACCGGAGCAAGCGCGCTCTGCGGCTTCGCGCCTGATCTCCCCACGCTCGTCGCGTTTCGGTTCTTGCAAGGCGTCGGCGGGGCGATGGCTGCAGCCAATAGCCTTGCGCTGATCATCGCGGCGACGGACAAGAGCCTGCGCGCGCGGGCGCTCGGCATGTACGCCGCCGCCCAAGCGGTCGGGATCAGCGGCGGTCCTGTCCTGGGAGGATTGCTAATCGGGACTTTGGGCTGGCCCTGGGTGTTCTGGATGAACGTTCCCTTCGGGCTGATCTTGATTGTCGCCGGCTGGCTGGTGCTTCCGGTCACGCCGCGGCAGGGCTCAAGCCAAACGTTCGACTGGCGCGGCGGTCTCCTGCTCGCGCCCGCATTGGTGTTTGCCGTGCTTGCGCTCAATCAGGTTTCAGCCTGGGGGCTAACCTCGCCAGCGCTGCTCGGTTCGGTCGGCGCCGCGATCGTGCTCATTTTTCTGTTCCTGAGGCAGGAGCACGCGTCGCATTCGCCGATGATCGATCTTGCGCTGCTTGATGAGCCGGCATTTCTGGCCGGAGCGCTGGCCTGCGCTCTGTCTTACGCCATGCTCTACGGCATGTTTTTCCTCGCTTCATTCGCGCTTGTGCGTGGCTACGAGGAGAGCGCCATCGCCGCGGGGCTCCAGCTCGCGATCATTCCGATCAGCCTCGGAATCGTCGCGCCATTCGCCGGCGGGCTCGCGGACCGGATGGGGGCGCGGCTCCTCAGCGTCGCGGGTATGGCGATATGCTTCCTCACCCTGCTGGCGCTCACAGCGATCGTGATGCAGCCTGTCCCTAATCTTTGGATCGGCTCCCTCGGCCTCGTAGCTTTCGGGGCGGGACTTGGGTTGTTCATTGCGCCAAACAACCACGCGACGATCAATTCGGCGCCGGCCAATCTCTCAGGCGTAGCGGGTAGCCTGCTCAATCTGATGCGCATCCTCGGCACTGTCATCGGCGTGGCCAGCGCGTCCGCCGTGCTGTCCTGGCAGCTACAGGTCGCGCGCGGCTCGACGGAGCGCAGGCTCGCGGCCTTCTCGCCGCATCATTTCGTCGAGGCCGTGGGGGCAGGACTGATCATGCTTGCGGTCTTCGCTGCAATTACCGGAGCCCTTTCGATGATCCGGAAGCACGCGTCTTAACCGGCGAACCCGGCCTCAACGTCGCCCGCTCTCTTTGCTATAAGCCCTCCAACCTTTGGAGGCCCGCCCGTGAAACTCGCCGATCCCTCGCTCCTGAAAAGCCAATGCCTCGTCGATGGAAAGTGGGTGGGGGAGGGGACGCGTCCGATCGCCAACCCCGCGACCGGCGAGGTTCTCGCCAAGACCCCGCGCTTTGGCGAAGCCGAGACGATTGGCGCCATCGAAGCGGCGCAGCGCGCCTTCGGCCCTTGGGCGAAGGCGTTGCCGAAAGAGCGCGCGCAGATCTTGCGCCGCTGGTTCGACCTCATCATCGCCAACCGCGACGACATCGCGCTGATCATGACGAGCGAACAGGGCAAGCCGCTCGCGGAAGCGCGTGGCGAGGTCGACTACGCCGCCGCCTATATCGAGTTTTTCGGCGAGGAGGCGAAGCGCATCTATGGCGAGATCAATCCGACCTTCCGCGCCGATTCCCGCATCGTCGTCATCAAGCAGCCGATCGGCGTCGTGGCGGCGATCACGCCGTGGAATTTCCCAGCGGCGATGATCACCCGCAAGGTGGCGCCGGCGATCGCTGTCGGCTGCACCGTGGTGGCGAAGCCCGCAGGCGAGACACCGCTGACCGCGCTGGCGCTCGGAGAACTCGCGCTGCGCGCCGGCCTGCCACCCGGCGTCCTCAACCTTGTGACCGGCGACGCGCGCGCCATCGGCAAGGCGATGACCGACCATCCGGCGGTGCGCGCGATCGGGTTCACCGGCTCGACCGAGGTGGGCAAGGTGCTGATGGCGCAGGCAGCGGGCACAGTGAAGAAGGTCGGCCTCGAGCTCGGCGGCAACGCGCCTTTCATCGTGTTCGACGACGCCCATGTCGACGCCGCCGTCGAGGGCGCGATCACCTCGAAATTCCGCAACATGGGCCAGACCTGCGTGTGCGCGAACCGCATCTACGCGCAGGAGGGAATCTACGACGCCTTCGTCGCCAAGCTCACGACTGCGGTCTCGCGGCTGAAAGTCGGCGATGGCACAGAGGCCGGCGTCACGCAGGGGCCGCTGATCAATGAAGCGGCGGTCACAAGGTCGAGGAACACGTCGCCGACGCGCTGAAGAAGGGCGCGAAAGTCGTCGTTGGCGGCAAGCGCCATGCACTCGGTCGCACCTTCTACGAGCCGACGGTCATCTCAGGCGTCGACTTTTCGATGCTGGTCGCGCGCGAGGAGACCTTCGGTCCGATCGCGCCGGTCTTCCGTTTCAAGGACGAAGCCGACGTCATCCGCCTCGCCAACGACACGCAATTCGGCCTCGCGTCTTACTTCTACGCCCGCGATCTCGGCCGGGTGTGGCGCGTCGCCGAGGCGCTCGAATACGGCATGGTCGGGATCAACACCGGCGCGATCTCGAGCGAGCTCGCGCCGTTCGGCGGGGTGAAGGAATTGGGCATCGGCCGCGAGGGCTCGCGCCATGGCGTAGAGGAGTTCGTCGAGCTCAAATACATGCTGATGGGCGGGCTGGATCGTTAGAGATAATAGCTAAAGACAAACGTATAACACGTTGGCCTTGGCAGAAAGGGATTCCGGTGTTCCGGGTCCTCCCAGGCCGATCGGAAATGGCGCCGCAACCCCTTGAAATCCCTCAAAACGGACTCGGAAATGGCGCCGGCCTCGCTCACCCCTTCGCCGCCCCCGTAGGCTCTGGCGTCTCCGCCTCGCGGACGATGTCCCTCAGCGCCACCAGCCTCGCTTCTAGCGCCTCGAGGTCGCCTTCGGACATGCGCCCCAGCGTCGAGGCGATCCAGCGGCGCTGGACGGCGATCGCGTTCTCCGCCATCTGGCGGCCGGCCTCGGTGAGATAGATCGCATGCTGGCGACGGTCGGAGGCGATCGAGCGGCGCTCGACCAGGCCCGCTTCCGCCAGTCGGTCGATCAGGCCGGAGATGTTGCCCTTGGTGACGTACAGCCTCGTGGCCAGCTCCTGCTGGCTCACGCCTTCGCGCTCGGTCAGTGTGGTCAAGACGTCGCATTGCGGAATTGAAACGCCGATTTCGCGCAAGCGCTCGCCGACCGCAGCCTGCATCCGCGCCTCGAGGCGGATCAGACGAAACCAGACCCTTGCGGAACGGTCGGCGTTTTGCCGATCAGGCATTGGGCTCCTTCCCTGACATCGAGGGCCGAGCGGCGTTGGACGCTCCACTTTCGGCGCATTGCCAAGCCGCGCACAGGGCGCCAATGTGATAGTCCCATGAACAATCCGCGCGCCGCAATCAAGCGCCGATAAGCGAGTCGGGAGAAAACGCATGCTGGGACGGATGCAGGATTGGCCCCTGCTCATGCACAAGGTCATCGATTTCGCCGCCGTCCAGTTCCCAGAGCAGGAGGTCGCCTCGCGCACGGTCGAAGGGCCGATGCATACCACCAACTACCGCGCTATTCGGCAGCGCGCGCTCAAGGTCGCCAAAAGGCTGGAGCGCGAGGGAGTGAAGCTCGGCGATCGCGTCGCGACCCTCGCCTGGAACGGCTATCGCCATCTCGAATGCTGGTACGGCATCGCCGGCGCCGGGGCGGTCTATCACACCGTCAATCCGCGGCTGTTCCCCGAGCAGATCGCCTGGATCATGAATGACGCAGAAGACAAGATCGCCCTCATCGATCTCACCTTCGTGCCGCTGCTTGAGGCGATCGTCGATCGCCTGCCGACGGTCAAGCGCTATGTCGTCCTCACCGACGCGGCCCACATGCCGGCGACCAAGCTCAAGAACGCCATCGCCTACGAGGATTGGATCGGCGAGGTCGACGACGACTTTGTTTGGCCCGATTTCGACGAGCGCACCGCCGCCGGGCTCTGCTACACCTCCGGCACCACCGGCAATCCCAAGGGCGTGCTCTATTCCCATCGTTCGAACGTCCTGCATTCGATGATGGCGACCGGCCCCGATGCCTTGTTGCTGGACGCCTACGATTCGGTTCTGCCGATCGTGCCGATGTTTCACGCCAACTCCTGGGGCCTTGCGCTCGCCTGCCTCATTCGGGGCGCGCGCATGGTGATGCCAGGAGCGAGGCTCGACGGCGCCTCGGTTTACGACCTTCTCGAGACCGAGAAAGTGACGATGTCCGCCGCCGTCCCCACCGTCTGGCTCGGGCTTGCTCCATCACATGCGCAAGGAGGGCCAGAAGCTATCGACGCTCAAGCTCGTCGTGATCGGCGGCTCGGCCTGCCCGCCCGAGATGATCCGCGCATTCGAGGAGGACTATGGCGTCGAAGTGCGCCACGCCTGGGGCATGACCGAAATGAGCCCCCTCGGGACCGTCGGCTCGTTCAAGCCGAGCCAGATGGCGCTCGCGCACAAAGAGAAACTTTCCATCAAGTGCAAGCAGGGCTGGTCGCCGTTCGGGGTCGAAATGAAGATCGTCGACGACGAGAACAACGACCTGCCGTGGGACGGCAAGCGTTTCGGCCGGCTCAAGGTCAAGGGCTTCGCCGTGGTCGAAAGCTATTTCAAGGACGAAGGCGGCAGGATCCTCGACGACAAAGGCTTCTTCGACACCGGCGATGTCGCCACCATCGATCCCAACGGCGTCATGCAGATCACCGATCGCGCCAAGGATGTGATCAAGTCGGGCGGCGAGTGGATCTCGACCATCGACATCGAGAACCTCGCCGTCGGTCACCCGGATGTCGCCGAGGCCGCTGTGATCGGCATCACCCACCCGAAATGGGACGAACGGCCGCTGCTCGTCGTCGTGGCGAAGGAAGGGCATTCGCCCAAGACCGATGAGGTTCTCGATTTCCTGAAATCGCGAATCGCCAAGTGGTGGATGCCTGATGACGTGCAGGTGGTGAAGGAAATTCCCCACACGGCGACGGGCAAGATCAACAAGCTCAAGCTGCGCGAGACGTTCAAGGGCTACAAGCTGCCGACCGCATAGCGAGCGGTCCTCCCTTCACGTTCATAGCGAGCCTCACCGGCGATCGCGTGGGCGTTTCCGTGACCGCAAGGGCGCCGGACCGCGCACGGACGCCTCAAACACGGATGCAAGCGCATCCACGAGCTGATCATCCGGGTAGGCGAGCGGATCGTTCATGTTCTCGACAAGGCCCTTCATTGTGAGAACGCCGAGCGCCGATACGAAGGCGAGGAAGGCGATCAGGCGCGGTTCGGCCGGCAGAGCGCCCGCGGCCTCGAGTTTTTGCGTCGCGCCCGCGAGAAGAAGGTCGTTCAGCGGTCGCACGCGCGCCAGCTGCTCGGCGCTGAGCTTGACCGCGCCTGATCCCGCGACCTGACCGAACAGGAAGGCGAGACGGAAATCATCGAGATTTGCGGCAAAGGTCTTGATGGTTTCGCGGACAATTGCCCGCAGCGCTTCGCTGCCGTCGGCCGCGCTTTCGACCGCCGCGTGGACAGCTTTCGCTTGCGCCTCGTAGGAGGCGAAGACCAACTCGAAGAGCAGCGCGTCCTTGGAGTCGAAATAATAGTAGAGCCCGGCCTTGGATAGCCCGGCCTCGGCGGCAACGAGCTCCAGCGTCGTCGCTGCGACCCCCTCGCGTATTAGGACGCGCCGCGCCGCTTCGAGGATTTCGCTGCGTGAGCGCTCGCGGCGGCGCTGTTGGCGAGCGAGACGGGACGCCGCTGAGGCTAGCGTTGCTGGCGCGTCGTCGACGTCTTTGGCCATCGCCTTTAGTTACCCTTAGTCCATTATCCATTCAATGATTGACTTTTTCGACTGATGGTCGAAAATAGGCCTGGTAGTCGGAAACGAGCCAAGCCAAAGGAGGACGCGATGGACGCGCTGAGTTTCGCCAATCCGGTCTTCGCGACCTACGCCGTCGCGGCGACCCTGATGATTCTGATGGTCTCGGCCACCTCGTGGCTGACGGTCGCGCGAATGATTCAAGTCAACGGAGGTTTCCGGTCGCCCGAGGACCTGCGCGAGACGCCGCTCAATCGCAAGCCCGATCCCAGCCAGCTTGCCCCGAACGAGAGAGTCGAGCGCGTCCGCCGCATTCAAGGCAACAATGTCGAGAACATCCCCTTCTTTCTCGCCGCGGGACTGCTTTACGTTCTGACAGCGCCCTCGCTTTTCGTCGCCCGCCTCGCATTCTACGGCTACGTCGTCTCCCGCTTGCTTCATTTTGCCTCATATCTGACGGCGCAGACCCATGACGTTCGCTCGGTTTTCTGGACCGTCGGATCGCTGATCCTGATCGTCATGACGGTCCGAGCCTTGCTGGCGGCCCTCGGCGTTTGAGGGTGGCTGATTTGCCCTTGCGCTCGCGCAACCGTTCCCCTATATGAGCGCCAACGACATCTCATAGCTCTTCGCAAGGAGAGACAAGTTGAGAGTGGGCCCCGACCGGGACCCGCTCTTTTTTATTGCCGCAAGGTTGCATGGTCGAAGCCTCGCTTCCAACTGCCGCTAAGCCCATCGAGGGTCTCGATGAAGTCCGCCTGATCGGAGATTCGGGGCCGGGCGAGCGCGTCGGCCGCATTGCGGCGCCGGTTCTGCGGGATCTGGGTTACCGGCTTGTCCGGGTCAAGATTTCCTCGGGTGATGGGCCAACGATTCAGATCATGGCGGAGCGTCCTGACGGGGCGATGTCGATCGAGGATTGCGAACGCGTCAGCGTGGCGTTGTCGCCGGTCTTCGACGTCGAGGAGCCGATGGCTCAGGCCTATCGGTTGGAGATTTCGTCTCCGGGCATCGATCGGCCGCTGGTGCGCGAATCGGATTTTGCCCGCGCCGTCGGACACGAGGCGCGTGTCGAGATGGCCGCCCTTGTTAATGGACGCAAGCGCTTTCGCGGGCGTCTCGCGGGTGTTGCTTCCGGACCTGACGGAGCGGCGGCGCGAATAGCGCTGATCGCCGAGGACAAAAGCGAGAGCGAGGTCGAGCTGCCGATTCGCGCGATGGCCGAGGCGCGGCTCATATTGACCGACGACCTCATCCGCGCCGCGCTGCGGCGCGAGAAGGCGGCGCTCAAGGACGCGAAGCAAGGACCTGAGCGGAAGCTGGGGAACGGCCGAGAGGCCGCTCCGCGCGTCAAGCGTAAGACAAACGAACCCAAAGCCGCGGCCCGCGGCGCGGCTCCCAAGCTGCTCGGGCCTGACGAAGGAGAGAATCATGGCCGTTAGCGCCAATCGGCTTGAACTGTTGCAGATCGTCGACGCGGTTGCGCGGGAGAAATCGATCGATCGAACGATCGTTCTCGCATCGATGGAAGACGCGATGCAGAAGGCCGCGCGCTCGCGCTATGGCCAGGAGACCGAGGTCCGCGCGGAGATTAACCCAAAAACCGGCGAGATCCGGTTCTCGCGGCTGTTGCTCGTCGTCGATGAGGTCGAGAACGAAGCGACGCAAATGACGCTTACCGAAGCGCAGAAGAAAAATCCTTCGGCCCAGATCGGCGACTGGATCGCCGAATCGCTGCCGCCATTCGACTACGGACGCATCCCCGCCCAGGCGTCGAAGCAAGTGCTGGTGCAAAAGATCCGCGAGGCGGAGCGCGACAAGCAATATGACGTCTACAAGGATCGCATCGGCGACATCATCAACGGCCAGGTCAAGCGGGTCGAATACGGCAACGTCGTGGTCGATCTCGGCGGCGCCGGCGCGGGCGAGGCGGTCGTGCGCCGCGACGAATTGATCCCCCGCGAGATGTTCCGACCCGGCGATCGCGTCCGCGCCTATGTCTATGACGTTCGGCGCGAGGCCCGCGGCCCGCAGATTTTCCTGTCCCGCACCCATCCGCAATTCACGGCCCGGCTGTTCGCCCAGGAAGTGCCGGAAATCTACGACGGCATCGTCGAGGTGAAATCGGTCGCTCGCGATCCGGGCTCGCGCGCCAAGATTGCGGTGGTGTCGAACGATTCTTCGATCGATCCGGTGGGCGCTTGCGTGGGCATGCGCGGCTCGCGGGTGCAAGCGGTGGTCAACGAATTGCAGGGCGAGAAAATCGACATCATTCCCTGGTCTCCGGACGCGGCGACATTCATCGTCAACGCGTTGCAGCCGGCCGAGGTGATGAAGGTGGTGCTCGACGAAGACTCGACCCGCATCGAGGTCGTTGTTCCCGACGATCAACTCTCGCTGGCGATCGGGCGGCGCGGGCAGAACGTGCGCCTCGCCTCGCAGCTCACCGGCTGGGACATCGACATCTTGACAGAAGCTGAGGAGTCCGAGCGCCGGCAGAAGGAATTCGCCGAACGGACGCAGACCTTCATGGATGCGCTCGACGTCGACGAGACGGTCGCCCAGCTCCTCGCTTCCGAAGGCTTCCGCTCGGTCGAGGAAATCGCCTACGTGGAGCCGCGCGAGCTGGCGTCGATCGAAGGCTTCGACGCCGACACAGCGAACGAAATCCAGGCGCGCGCGCAGGGACACCTCGCCCGGATCGAATCTGAATTTGACGACCAGCGCAAGGCGCTGGGGGTGTCCGACGATCTCAAGGAGATCGCCGGCCTGACCACGCCGATGCTGGTCAAGCTGGGCGAGAACGGCGTCAAGACGGTGGAGGATATCGCCGATTGCGCGAGCGACGATCTCGTCGGCTGGACCGAAGGCGATGCGACGAAGCCGGGATTTCTCAGCGGCTTCGATGTGTCGCGGGCGCAGGCTGACGCCATGATCCTGGATGCGCGCGTGCGCGCGGGCTGGATCGAAGCTCCCGCGCCCGAGGACGAGCCGCAAGCGCAAGACGCTGAAGGCGCGTAGGTGGTGGAGTCGGTCGATTGCGCACGAGCAGCGACACAGCCGGGTCGGAGCGGACCTGCATCGTTACAGGAACCAAGGGCGTTCCCGAGGCGATGCTGCGCTTTGCGCTCAGCCCTGACGGATCGGTCGTCCCCGATATCCGGCGCAAGCTGCCCGGACGCGGGGTATGGACGCGACTGAGTTTTGAGACGGTGAGCCGGGCGGCCGCCAAGCGGGCGTTTTCACGCGCGTTTCGCGCCAAGGCGGAGGCTCCGGCCTCGCTGGCCGAGACCGTGGGCGCGCTCCTCGAGCAGGACGCGTTGCAGTCGCTGTCGATCGCCAACAAGGCGGGCCTTGTCGTGGCCGGCGCGTTCAAAGTCGACTCGGCGATCGAGGCGGGCGGCGTCGTAGCGCTGATTCAGGCGAGCGACGGGGCGGCGGATGGAGCGGCGAAGCGAGTCCAAGCCCTGCGGACGAAACTCGGTCCGGAAGCGAACGCTGTTGTGCGCGTCGATCTCTTCAGGTCGGGCCAATTGGATTTGGCATTGGGGCGGGCAAATGTGATACATGCTGCCCTCAAACATGGGGCGGCGAGTTCGGCCTTTCTTGCAAGGGCGGATCGTTTGCGCCGCTATCGCGGCGGCGAAGCGGACGCGGCGAACAGGACGGACGGCAGCGTCGCGGCGGCCGACATGGCCGGAACGGTTAGCGGGCCCATCAATTTGGCTGAAAAGCCAAGCGGTTAGGAATAGGCATGAGTGAAACGGGTAATAGCGACAAGACAGCGACTGCGGCGCCGCCAAAGGTGACTTTGCACCTGAAGCGCCCGGTTGAGCAGGGCACGGTGAGGCAGAGTTTCTCACATGGGCGCAGCAAGGCGGTTGTTGTCGAAAAGGTGAAGCGGCGGATTTTGACGCCGGCCGAAGCGGCCGCCGCCGCGCGCCCCGCGCCAGCGCCGCCCGCCGCCGCCCCGCCGCCGGCTGCTCCGGGCGTCGCGATGCGACCCGCCCCCGTCGCGCCTGCGAAGCCCACGCCCCCGCCGCCGCCCAAGACCGGCGTCGTCCTGCCGACGTTGTCGGCCGAGCAGCGTGAAGCGCGCGCTCGCGCCCTGATCGACGCGCGCGCGCAGGAGGAGGAGGATCGCCGCCGCCAGGAAGCGGACGCCGGAGCTCGGCGCCAGCGCGAGGCGCGCGACCGCGTCGAACGCGAGGCCGCGGAAGCGCGGAAGCGCGACGAAGAGCTACGCCGCGCCCAGGAAGCCAATTTCAAGCGCCAGTCGGAAGACGAAGCGCGACGGCGGCTCGCCGGCGGCGAACCGGCCCCCTCTCCGTCAATCCCGCGCGTTGGCCCGGCCGCTCCCAGCACCGTCATACCGGGGGCGCTCGCCCGCGCCCCGGCTCCTGGCGGAGAGGACGAAGAGGCGCGGCGAGTCGTCGTTAGGCGTCCAGCGCTCGCGCTGCCGCCAGGGCAAAAGGTCGTTGTGCCCACGCCTCGACCTTCGAGGAGCGGCGAACAGCGCAATCGTGGTCGCCTAACTGTGACCAGCGCGACTTCGGGTGAAGAAGAACGCACGCGTTCGGTTGCCGCGTTCCGTCGCCGGACGCAGCGGCTGAGAGGCCACGGCGCGCAGGAGCAGAAAGAGAAAATCGCGCGTGAGATCGTCCTGCCGGAAGCGATCACCATCCAAGAGCTCGCGAGCCGCATGTCCGAACGCGCGGTCGACGTGATCAAGTTTTTGATGCGGCAGGGCCGCATGGTGACGCTGACCGACACGCTCGATGCCGACACCGCCCAACTCGTGGCGGAGGAAATGGGGCATTCGGTCAGGCGCGTCGCTGAATCCGACGTCGAGGAGGGCCTTTTCGATCGGCCCGACGAGGAAGGCGCGCCCGTCCCGCGACCGCCTATCGTCACCATCATGGGTCACGTCGATCACGGCAAGACCTCGCTGCTCGACGCGATCCGGCACGCAAACGTGGTCGCGGGCGAAGCGGGCGGCATCACTCAGCACATCGGCGCGTATCAGGTCGTTGCGCCGGGCGGCGAGACCATCACCTTCATCGATACCCCCGGTCACGCCGCCTTCACCGCCATGCGCGCGCGCGGCGCAAAGGTCACCGACATCGTCATATTGGTCGTGGCGGCGGATGACGGCGTCATGCCACAGACGATCGAGGCGATTCGCCATGCCAAGGCCGCCAAGGCTCCGATAATCGTCGCCGTCAACAAGATCGACAAGCCCGAAGCCGATCCCCAGCGGGTCATGCAAGAGCTCCTGCAGCATGACGTGCAGGTCGAGGCGTTTGGCGGCGATACGCTTGCGGTTGAAGTGTCGGCGACAAAGGGGACTAATCTAGACAAGCTTCTCGAAGCCATTGCGCTGCAGGCAGAGCTGCTCGATCTCGTCGCCGACCCGGACCGCGGCGCGGAAGGCACCGTTATTGAGGCCAAACTCGATCGTGGGCGCGGACCGGTGGCGACGGTTCTCGTGCAACGAGGCACTCTCAAGGTCGGCGCGTTGGTCGTTGCCGGATCGCATTGGGGCCGCGTCAGGGCTCTGATCGACGACAAGGGTGAGACCCTCGAGGCGGCTAAGCCATCGACGCCGGTCGAGGTGCTCGGATTCTCCGGCGCGCCGGAGGCGGGCGATCGCGTCGCCGTCGTCGAGTCCGAGGCGCGCGCGCGCGAAATCACGGAATATCGCGAACGCCAGAGGCGTGAGAAGCTCGTCGCCCGCGGACCTGCCGTCAGGACCTCGCTTGCCGACATGATGAGCAATCTCAAAGCGGCCGGTCACAAAGAGATGCCGATCGTCCTCAAGGGCGATGTGCAGGGATCGGTCGAGGCGATAACTTCAGCCCTCGAAAAGCTTGGCAACGACGAAGTCATGGCGCGGGTCATCCATGGCGGCGCCGGCGGCATAACAGAATCCGACGTGACTTTGGCCGCGGCCTCGAAGGCGGTCATCCTCGGCTTCAACGTGCGCGCAAATAAGGAGGCGCGCGATCTTGCCGAGCAGGACGGCGTCGAAATTCGCTACTACAACATCATCTACAATCTGGTCGACGACGTGAAGGCGGCCCTCTCGGGGATGCTTGCGCCGACCTTGCGCGAGACGATGCTGGGCAATGCGCAAATTCTCGAATTGTTCGACATTTCCAAGGTTGGCTTGGTGGCGGGTTGCCGGGTGACTGACGGCGTCGTGCAGCGAGGCGCGCACGTGCGCCTCATCCGCGATAGCGTCGTCGTGCACGAGGGCAAGCTGTCGACGCTCAAGCGCTTCAAGGATGAAGTCGCCCAGGTGCAGGCCGGACAGGAATGCGGCATGGCGTTTGAGAACTACCACGACATGCGGGTCGGCGATGTCATCGAGTGCTACAGCGTCGAGGAGATCCGCCGCACGCTATAGGCGCGGCGGGAACGATGGCTCGCGAGCTGATCTCGACCAGCTCGCGTTCGCTTCGGTTCAGCCCGGGTCGCTGTAAGTCGGCCCTCGCGCCATCCGGATGCTGTATTCACGCGGCGCCTCAGAGGAGAGCGCAATGTCCCGTTCCTTCGCCAAGCCTCGCTCCGCGAGCCACAGGCTCGAGCGCGTCGGCGAACTGATCCGTCATGCGCTCGCCGATATTCTCGCTCGCGGCGAGGTGCGCGATGAAGCATTCGATCGCCATCCGCTGACCATTCCTGACGTACGCATGTCGCCGGACCTCAAACTGGCGACGATTCTGGTGATGCCGCTGGGCGGCAAAGGCGCTGGAGCGGTGGTTGAGGCGCTCGATCGCCACAAGAAGGAATTGCGCACGCTTGTCGCGCGTCGCGTCAATCTCAAGTTCGCTCCAGATCTGCGTTTCGCCATAGATACGAGTTTCGACGCCCAGGCGCGTATGGATGAGCTCTTGAGATCGCCGCCGGTGGCTCGGGACCTGAAGGATCTTAGCGGCCAGGACAAAGAATGACCGGCGACGCCCACGAAGACAGACTGTCCGGCGCGAAGACGCGCGAAGGGCGGCGTCTCGGCCAGCCGGGGCAGAAGCGATCCTCCCGGCTCGAGATCAACGGCTGGATCAATCTTGATAAGCCGACTGGCGTCTCCTCGACTCAAGCCGTCGGGCGCCTCAAGTTCCTGTTCAACGCCAAGAAGGCGGGCCACGCGGGCACGCTCGATCCGCTAGCGTCGGGCGTGTTGCCTGTCGCTTTCGGCGAGGCGACAAAGACCGTGCCGGTCGTTCAGGACGGAGCCAAGTCCTACCGCTTTCGCGTGCGCTGGGGCGAGGAAAGCGCGACCGACGACGCCGAAGGGGAGATCGTCGCACGTTCGGATCGGCGGCCGGCCGCGGCCGAAATCGAAAGTCTCCTGCCGCGCTTCGTCGGCGCCATTTTGCAGACGCCGCCGACCTTCTCCGCCATCCGCATCGCGGGCTCGCGCGCCTACGACCTCGCGCGCGAAGGCGAAACCTTCGAGATTGAACCGCGCCAGATCCATGTCTACCGGCTCGAACTGATAGCGTCTGATTCTAATGACGCGGTCCTGGAGGCCGAATGCGGCAAGGGCGCCTACGTGCGCGCGATCGCGCGGGATCTCGGCCGCGCGCTCGGCTGCTATGGACATGTGATCGAATTGCGCCGAACTCGCGTTGGCCCGTTTTCGGTCAACTCCGCGGTCGCGCTCGACCGCCTGCCGGACGATGCGGATCTGATGGCTCGCGCGCTTCTGCCTTTGCAGGCGGGCCTGGCGGAAATCCCGATTCTGCCGATCGATCGCTCGGGGGCCGCGATTCTGCGGCGCGGCCAGAAACTGCTGCTTCGCGGTCCCGCTCCGACCGAGGGGCGGGCTTACGTCGAGTCCTTCGGAACGCCAATCGCTTTCGGCGTCGTCGAGAACGGCTATTTTGTCTCGACCCGGGTGTTCAATCTTCGCGGATAGGCCTTCAGCTCACTTCCAAGCGTCGAACGCCTTTTCCAGCATTGCCTGGCCTTCGGGCGATTTCTGGAACACCACCTTGGCGATTCGCTCGTCGTTGAGCAGCAGCGGAAAGTCGAACCACGAGCGCGTCTGCATCAGGTCGAGGTTGCGGGCGGTGTCGGAGTCGCCCTTGGCCAGGGCGATGAGGAAATAGGTGTCGCTGATCTTGACCTTCACGCTGGTCAGCGCTTCGGCGGCGGTCGAATCCTCCTTGCGCATCTGTGGCAGGCCGACGTCTTTGAAGCCGGTGATCGGGGCGCCCTCCGCGAAGGAGAATTTGAGGTCGATCGTGTGCGTCGCCTGCAGCGTCGGATCCGTGTTCTTCCTCAAGGTCATGCTGGCGTGCATCTTGAGGTCGGGGATATCCGCTTCAGCCTTCACCGCTACCGTTGCTGGCTGATTCGGGGCGGGCGGAATCAGGGACCACACCGTCGAGCCCAAACTCACGACCGGCTTCTGCGGGTTGTCCGCCGAAGCAACCAGCATCGCTGCTCGGCCGGCCGATGGCGCCGCGAGCGCGCCGGGCGCTGTGGCCGCCTGCGAGGCTGGCGCCGAGCCCTGAGCGCTCGATTGGGCCGCCTGCGGTCCACTCGCAGGAGCTGGAGGCGCAGCAGGCGCGGGCGGGTTCGCTTGGACGCGTTCAGCGATCTTCGCCGAGGACTCCGGCGGGGCGGGCGGCGGCGCCTCGACAGGGGCCTTGATGGCGAGGTCCTGCGGCTTCTGACGCATCAGAATTGCAGCTCCCGCGACCGCAAGGACGATGCCGAGAATAACCGCCGCTGCGACCCAGAGCAGGCGTTTCGGCTTGGCGACCTCGGCGCCGGGCGCGATGGGGCGCTGAATCTCCGCATCCGGTCTCGACGAGAAAGCGGGGCGATCGAATTCAGCCGCGACCTCCGGCGCCTCGGCCAACTGCATCCCCTGGTCGGAACGGCTCGCGACCACTGGGGGCGCGCCGGACGCTGCTGCATCGTCGGCCTTGTTCGGCCGAACCGCCCTGCCTGCGTCTAGCGCCGCCACCCCCGGCAGACCCTCGTCTTTGCCGCCCTGCGCTCCGACAGAAGGAGCCGCCCGCCCGGTCCTCGATGCGAAAGAGGAGGGCTGGGTGGCCATGGCGGCGGCGAGCTGCGATCGAGCGGGCGAAGTCACGGTCGGCGCCGACGCGGCTGGCCTCCCGGCAATCGGGGTTGGGGCCTGCGGCGGGCTTCCCGCGGGCGGATTCGCTCCCTGCGTCGTCGTCGGCGGTCGCTGCGCAGCGGCTGCCTGAACAGGCGCGTTTGCGGGTCCGGGTTGGTTCGCCGCTCCCGTTTGTGAAGACGATCGCGCCGAGGCGGCCGATGGCCCAGGCGCCGAAGGCGCACTGGGGCGATGGACCGTCGCGAATTGCGGAGGAGGGGGCGGGGGGGCGGCCTTCGGCGCGGGTGGCGCCCCGGGCTTTCCGGCTGCAGGCGAGGTCGGCGTCGGGGGCGCTGAAGCCGGGGGCGGCGCCGGGTCCTGCGACCCGTATGTCCCCTCGATCTCGGCGATCGCCGCGTCGAGCGCCTTCTCTTCGCGCTCGATGTCGCTCTCCGGCAGTGGCGGACGCAGGCTCCTCAGTTGTTCGAGCAGCGCCTTGCGAGCGCGGCCATAGATCACCCCGCGCGTCGCCGGCGTACCGGCGTTCGGCAAGTTGGCGACGGCTCGCATGAGCAGCGAATGATAATCAGCCATAAAGCGTCCGCTCAACCGCTTTGCATGATTCGGCGAAGGCGTCCTTAGTCCTGAAACGGATCATGCACAAGAATCGTATCGTCGCGCTCAGGACTCGTCGATAATAAGGCGACCGGCGCGCCCACCAGTTCTTCGATTCGACGCACGTATTTTATCGCTTGCGCCGGCAGGTCGGCCCATGACCGCGCCTTGCTCGTCGCTCCGTTCCAGCCTTCGATCGTTTCATAAACCGGCTCGATGCGCGCCTGGGCCGATTGCGAGGCCGGAAGATAGTCGATTTCCTCGCCGTTCAGGCGGTAACGGGTCGCGACCTTGATGGTCTCAAAGCCGTCGAGAATGTCAAGCTTGGTCAGCGCCAGGCCGTCGATACCGCTCGTGCGCACCGCTTGCCGCGCGAGCACGGCGTCGAACCATCCGCATCGTCGCGGGCGCCCGGTATTGGTGCCGAATTCGCGGCCGCGCTCGCCGATCAGCCGCCCGACCTCGTCGTCGAGTTCGGTCGGAAACGGGCCGCCGCCGACACGCGTCGTGTAGGCTTTGGCGATCCCGAGCACATAGCCGATCGCCCTGGGTCCGAGGCCGGAGCCGGTCGCCGCATTCGCCGCCACCGTGTTGGAGGACGTCACGTAAGGATAGGTTCCGTGATCGACGTCAAGCATGGCGCCTTGCGCGCCTTCGAACAGAATGCGCTTGCCGGCGCGCCGCTCGCTGTCGAGGATCTCGAATGTCGGCGCCATGAACGGCAGAACCTTGGGCGCGACCGCGAGCAGTTCGTCGCGAACGGCGGCCGCGCTTGGCGACGGCAGCCCCAAGCCCCGGCACAGGGGAACATGGTGGGAAAGCAGGCGATCGATCTTGTCGTCCAACGCGTCGGGATCGGCGAGGTCCATCAGGCGGATCGCGCGTCTCGCGACCTTGTCCTCATAAGCGGGGCCAATGCCGCGTTTGGTGGTGCCGATCTTGGTTCCGGCGACGCTTCCGGACTCGCGATGCGCGTCGAGTTCGCGATGCAGCGACAGAATCAGCGGCACGTTCTCCGCGATCTTGAGATTGTCCGGCGTCACTTCGACGCCTTGCGCGCGCAGCTTCTCGATCTCCTCGACAAGATGGTAGGGATCGAGGACGACGCCATTGCCGATGATCGACAATTTTCCGGGCCGAACAATGCCCGGACGGAAGCAGCGCAAGTTTGTAGATCTTGCCGTCGATTACCAGGGTATGGCCGGCGTTATGCCCGCCTTGGAACCGCACTACGACGTCGGCGCCGACCGACAGCCAATCGACGATCTTGCCCTTTCCTTCGTCGCCCCACTGGGCGCCGACAACGACAACATTGGCCAACGTCGATTGCTCTTCCGATTGTTTAAACGAGCGAAGCCCCGGCGCAGCGGCGAAAAGCCGAGCCGGGGCCCCTGTGGCCCAATCGCCTAAACGATCGGACCGCCTGAGTAAAGGCGCGGCGCGGGCGGGCTTGGTCCGAAAGGCGCGCCGCTCGAGAAAAGCGGGTTGCCTAAGCGAAAAAGCCTCATCGCGGACTTGGATTAGCCACGCGCGTCGCTATATGCCGGGCGCGGCCATCCGGCCGCAGGGAGAGCGACATGACCCCCGAAGAACGCCAAATGCTTGGTGGCCTTTTCCAGCGCGTCAACTCTGCTGCCGCAACCCAGCGTGACCCCGAAGCCGAATCCTTCATCAGCGACGCGGTTCGCGCCGCGCCCCATGCGCCCTATGTGTTAGCGCAAACCGTGCTTGTCCAGCAGCAGGCCTTGGAGGCCGCGGCGAACCGGATCTCCCAACTCGAGGCGGCGACGCAGCAGGGCGTCGAGCAGAGCCAGGAACACGGCAGTTTCCTCGGTAATCTTGGCAAGACGATTTTCGGCGGCGGGCCCTCGGCTCCGCCGCGGCCTGATTATGACCCGCAGGCCTATCAGCGCGCGGCGCCACCGCCCCCGCGGGGCTACGCTCCGCCTCAAGGCGGCTACCCCCCGCCGCCCCCGCAAGGCTATCCGCAGCAACCTGGCCCATGGAGCCAGCCCCAGCCTTCGGGCGGCGGCGGTTTCCTGCAAAATGCAGCATCGACCGCGACGGGCGTGGCCGGCGGCGTCGTCCTTGGCAATCTGCTGGGCGGCCTGTTTGGCGGCCATGGCGGCGGCGGTGGTCTGTTTGGCGGGGCAAGCGCCACTGGCTCGGGCCTTACCGGCAATCCGACGGAAGTGACAGAAATCAACAATTACTATGATGACCGGCCGGATCGCGGCAGTGACGACAACTTCCAGCAGTTTGATCCCGGCGCGCCGGGCGTCCAGGACGCCAACTTCGACAACCTCGACGATTCGACCTTCGACAACTCCTCGTCCGATGACGGCGGCGGCTACGACGACGTCTGAGGATCTGGGTCGGTAAAGATCAACGGCGAGGCGTGCTCTGCGCCTCGCCGTTTTCGTTTTAGAGTACGATCACCTTCGCGCCGAGCGGCACGCGATCGTAAAGGTCGATCACATCCTCGTTCATCATCCGAATGCAGCCTGACGAAACGTTATGGCCGATCGTCGAGGGTTCGTTGGTGCCGTGAATGCGGTAGAGCGAGGATCCGAGATACAGCGCTCTCGCGCCAAGCGGATTATCGGGGCCGCCCGCCATATGGCGAGGCAGGTCGGGGCGGCGCAAAACCATCTGGGCAGGCGGCGTCCAGTCCGGCCATTCAGCCTTGCGGCTGACCCATTTGACGCCCGACCATGTGAAGCCTGGACGACCGACGCCGATGCCGTACCGCAGCGCCCGTCCGTGCGGCTCGATCAGAAACAAGAACTTGTTGGGCGTGTCGACGACTATCGTTCCTGGCGCCTCGCGGTCCTGAGTAATCGACTTCCTGCCGCTGAAATTGCGGCTCGGGCTCGGCTTCCACCTCGTCGCGGGCTCGCTTGCACTCGCGACGGCCGTTTGCGACTGCCGCTGCGCCACCGGTCAGCAGCGCTTCGATGAAGCCCCCGCCGTATCGCCCGCGCGTAGGCGCGGGAGCGGGGACGGAAGCGGCGCCGGAGGCGTATTGGCTCAGCTGCGTTTCCGGAGGCGCGAAGACGATAACGCGATCATTGGCGGCCAAGGCGGGCGCCGACGCGGCGCAGAGAAGTGCGGGAAAACAAAGGGTGGCGAGACGGCGCATGAAATCTCCGGATCAAAGAGGCCAAGGAACCAACTTGGCCTCATCATGACCGGGGAGCGTTATATTAACCCAACAATGAATGTTAAAATGCGTGTTTCTACCGACACCCCGCTCGCATCCTTTGCCTTTGCCTTGACCTCGCCAGTCCGGCCAAGTGAACGATTCCGGCGATTGAGCCCGCGAGCGAACTAGCTCTCGCGCGCGAGCAAGGCCTCGCTTCGCGCGCTTCTGCCGCTCAGTGGATTGTCCGGGTCCCAGGCATAGCGCAGCGTCTCGAACCGCATCGAGCGCGCGTCGATCATCAACAGCCGCCCGACCAGCCCCTTATCGCCGTCGCCGAAGTCGCCGACCAGGACTCGGATCGCCTCGAGCGCCATGAGCGAGCCGAGCACGCCAGCGAGCGCGCCCAACACGCCGGCCTCGGCGCAGGTGGGGACGGTTCCGGGCTCCGGCGCGTCGGGGAAGAGGCAACGATAGGTCGGGTTGGGCTGGCCATCGCTGCCATTTTCGTACGGCTTCAGCGTGGTGAGCGTGCCGTCGAACTCGCCGAGCGCGGCCGAAATGAGCGGGCGGCGCTCATGGAAACAAGCGTCGGATAAAGCGTAGCGCGTGGCGAAATTATCCGAGCCGTCGAGCACGACGTCGAAGCGGCGAACAATCGGCCGAGCGTTCTCGAAGTCCAGCCTAACGGCGATCGGCTCGACCGCGACATGCGGATTGATGCGTTGAATTGCGGCTTCGGCGCTCGCGGTCTTCGGCTGGCCGACATCGTCTGTCGCATGGATGACTTGTCGATGCAGATTAGAGAGAGAGACGGAATCGTCGTCGACGATCCCCAGCGTCCCGACACCGGCGCCTGCGAGATATTGGAGCGCCGGGGAGCCGAGCCCTCCCGCGCCGACAACGAGCGCGCGCGCCGCTTTGAGCTTGTTCTGGCCGGGGCCGCCCAGCCCATGCAGCACGATCTGGCGTGCGTAGCGTTCAATCTCTTCGCTTGAGAGTGTCATGTGGGCGTATCGTTACCATGCACGCGCCATGCACGCGAGCAAGCCATGATTATCGCACGACGCCGCCCAAGACGAACGTGGAACAAGTCGCCGCCGCCAAAGTTTACATGAGAACGAGGGTGGAGGGAGATCATTCAATGTCGCGGCTTGGATTTGCATTGGCGGCGCTAACTTCGTTAATCATGAGTACGGCTGTCGCGGAAACGCTCTCTCCTGAGGCGGACGCTTGCAAGGCAAGCGGCCTGCTTGCGCTGAAGCAAAAGTTTCCGCAGGTGAAGGACGTGCTGATCGATCTTGATAGCGCCAAGGTCATCAAGGCCGACACAACGATCGAGAACGTCCCGATCAAGACCGTCGTCATCGGCGACGCCTATGTCGAGCGGACGAAAACCACCAAACCGCAAACCCTCGTGTGTGTGATCGGGGACAAGGGAAAAGTCCTGCTGACGCTGTTCTCCGACAAATAACTTCACGCTTCCCGCCGATAACGCTCGCCTTTCTGCAGTAGGATCCCGTTCGCGCCGGCGACGCCAAGCTCGAGGCTCTCCGCGACGCGACGAGCGCGCTCGATGAATCGCTCTGCCGCAGCGGGTGGACAGAGATCGCGCGCGGTCTCTGCGAACAGCGCAATCCACCGATCAAAGTGACGCGCGTCGACGTTCAAAGGCGTGTGCTTCGCCATGGGTTGGCCGTGATAACGCCCTGTCTGAAGCGTTAGGGACGACCAGAATGCAAACATGTTGTCGAGATGAGGCTCCCAGTCCGAAATGCGCGATTCGAAGACTGGCGCGAGCAACGGATCTTGCCGCACGCGGGCATAGAAGGCGCGGATGATCGTCTCGATCATCGCCTCGTCGATGCCCGTCTCTTTCCGCGTGAGCGCCACGATGGCGGCGCGCCGCTCCTCTGCGCTGTGAAATTCGTGGTCCATTCCCGCGTTCCTGATCGCTCGCTAATCGCCTATATGATAGCTTCAGCCCTCGCGCGCCAGTTCGACTAGGACGACGACGGAAGCAAGGCGCCCGTTGCGCGCTGCGGCTCGTACAGCATCAGCACCGCCGGGCCAGCTTCGGTCGCAACCCTCGTCTCAACGCGAAACCCCGCTTTCTCATAAGCGCGCTGCGCACGCAGATTCCCTTCTGCGGGATCGATCGCGACCAGGGGCGCGCCTTCCGCACAGAGTCGCTCCGCCAGCAACCTCAAGTACGCGTGTCCGTGACCTCGCCCGATCATCGATGGCCAGCCGATGAAGCTGTCAATCGCGCGCGATCCCATCGGCAAATGGGAGAGATGAGGCTGCAGCCAGGAGTGCACCTCATAGTCTTGCACATAGGCGAACGGTCGTTGCCCCAGCGAGACGATGCGCATCATCATGCGCGGCTCGTTCAGATCCCCGCGCAGGAGCTCGAATTCCTCGTTCGGGTTCCCCCACCAGCGTCGGACTTCGGGCGCATTGAGCCAGCGGCGAAGACGGGGGAGATCTTTTGTCGTTGCCCTGCGAAACGAATAGGCTGAGCGATCGGACTTCATTGCCCGTCAGGCGGCGATCGGCGCTGGATTGCCGCTCACGGCGGGCGCGACGACCATCAATAAGATGTGCGGCTCGGGCATGAAGGCGGCCACGGTCGCCCACAACCTTTTGCGCGCCGGCTCGGCGGATGGGTTGGCCGGCGTTATCAGTCGAACCGCCTGCCTCTTATCGCACATCGCGAGCCTTGAGGTAGTCAGCCAAGACGCGCGCGTTGTTGTGCTCCTCGTCGTGCGCGGCGTAGAGCAGGGTCACCGGGCCAGCCTTCGCCAACTCGTCCATCCGGGCGACCGCGTCCTTGTTGGCGCTGAGCTCCGCGCGGTAACGCCGGGAGAATTCGGCGAAGCGGGCCGGATCATGACCGAACCATCGCCGCAATTCTGCGCTCGGCGCAATGTCCTTCAGCCACAACGCGAGCTTAGCGGAGTCCTTGCGCGCGCCGCGCGGCCACAAACGGTCCACGAGCACCCGCGCGCCATCCTTCGCGTCGGGCGGCTCGTATATCCTCTTGACCCGGATGTCCGGCGTCGCTTCGGGCATCTCGCGGCGATCAGCCTACGGCTTCGCGGAGGCCTGGCCGACCGTCTGTCCGGAATCGGTCTTCGCCATGGCCGCGGCGAGCGCGCTTCTGATCGTGTTGGCGGAAACGCAGGGCTCCCAGTGGCCGCCGCGGCTCGCGAACAATTCCGGCCGCAGAAGATAGAGTGCGGCCAGTTCGTCCCAAAGAGAGGTGTCGTTCCAGCTGTTCGGCTGATTCGCGAGAACGTCAGAGAATACCGCGGCCGCCCCGCCGCTCTTCTTCAGTTCATCGAGCCAGCCGATGGTCGGTGAGAAGGGATAGGCCGGACTTCCGTCCGACTTGACACCGGCTTCGGCGCTGCCGAAGCCGATCGGGCTGTGCGGGATATCCATCCAGAGCGCGCGCAAATGTCGGTCGGCGCGCACGCGCCGGCCGACCAGCATGTCGAACGCCGCAAGACAGGAATCCCTGTCGTACGTGCAATTGAACCCCCCCGGTTCGGCGTCCAGTTCGTCAGGGGCCGGCCTGCCCTGCGCGACGATCGCATCCACCTTGACGAGGAGCGAAGGGGCGTATCGCATGAACGACGTCCACGGCCCTATGATGAGAAGCTCGACTCGCGTGCAATCCTTTGTCAGCCCAAGCAGAGTAGGGGCCAGGTCACCGAAGCCTGCATGCGGAAAGAGGGGGCGACGCATGGTCCCGTTGAGGGACTCCGCAACCTCTCGTCGCTGCTCGAGGTCCGATTCGGGCATGTTTTCGGGCAGCCTCCTGCGGCCGGGATCGACGGATTCGCCCGGGATCACCGGAATTTCCGGGTCGATATTCTGCAGGAACTTCTCGATAGCGCCGGCCCCTTCGACGGGCCTGGCCATTCCTTCGGTCACAACAACGGCGACGACGTGCTTCGAAGGAGCAAGACTGGCGATGGCGCCGAGATCGTCGACATAAGCGTCCGTGTCGATGATGATGCACTTGCCCCCTCTCGGCTCGTCGGCGGCCGATGCGTTCTCCACATTCACTGCAAGAAACGCGCAACAGATCGCGATCAAGCTTGCTTGGACTGTGCGCCTGCGACCGCTTGCAAAATCGTCAAACATGAGTTTCACTCCCAATAAGAAACTATAAATCGATCCCCTATGCTGAAAACCCGTTTGTCTACTATAAACACACGCAATGGAATGGCGTCAGTCTAGCAACGACTGCCTATAATCGCAAGTCGCTCTCAAGACCGAGCATGCCCCGCGTTCCCATTTGGTCCCCGCGCTCCTATATTTGAGGCGGTGAGCATGAGTCCGGATCGGGGGGCGCCGAGATGTCATGCCCGCAGGAGTGAAAACCCTATGCCTGCAGACCCCATTGTCATCGTCGGTGCAGCGCGCACCCCAATGGGCGGCTTCCTTGGCGACTTGAAGGACGCGCCGGCGCACGCTCTCGGCGCGCGCGCCATTGCGGCCGCGGTCGAGCGGGCGGGGATTGCGGCCGACAGCGTCGACGAAATCCTGATGGGCTGCGTGCTGCCGGCAGGGCAGGGCCAGGCGCCGGCGCGTCAGGCGGCGATCGGGGCCGGGCTGCCGCTCGCGGCGGGCGCCACCACGATCAACAAGATGTGCGGCTCGGGCATGAAGGCCGCCATGGTCGCCCACGACCTATTGCGCGCGGGCTCTGCGGATGTCGTCGTCGCCGGCGGCATGGAGAGCATGAGCAACGCGCCCTATCTGCTCGACCGCGCGCGCTCGGGCTATCGCATGGGCCATGGCCGCACCATCGACCATATGTTTCTCGACGGGCTCGAGGACGCCTACGACAAGGGGCGGCTCATGGGGACGTTCGCCGAGGATTGCGCGGAAGCCTATCAGTTCACCCGCAAGGAGCAGGACGCCTATGCGCTGAGCTCGCTCGAGCGCGCCAATCGCGCGATCAAGAACGGCGACTTCGTCTGGGAGATCGCGCCGGTCAGCGTGAAGGCGGGCAAGTCGGAGACGCTCGTTGCGACGGACGAGCAGCCGCCAAAGGCGCGGCCCGACAAGATCCCGACGCTCAAACCCGCATTCCGCGACGGCGGCACGGTGACGGCGGCCAATTCAAGCTCGATCTCCGACGGCGCAGCTGCGCTCGTCATGATGCGCGAAAGCGAGGCCGAGAAACGCGGCGCAGCGCCCCTGGCCCGGGTCGTCGCGCACGCGACGCATGCCGACGCGCCGAAGGATTTCCCGACCGCCCCGATCGGGGCGCTGAGGAAGCTGTTCGAGAAGACCGGCTGGAGCCCGGGTTCCGTCGACCTCTTCGAGATCAACGAAGCCTTCGCCGTCGTCGCCATGGCGGCGATGCGCGACCTCGGCCTCGCTCATGAAAAGGTCAACGTCAATGGCGGCGCTTGCGCGCTCGGCCATCCGATCGGGGCCTCTGGAGCGCGCATTCTGGTGACGCTCATCGCCGCGCTGCGCGCGCGCGGGCTAAAGCGCGGCGTCGCTTCGCTGTGCATCGGCGGCGGCGAAGCGACGGCGATGGCGATCGAGATCGCGTAGCGAAGCGCCGGCGCTTAAGCGCTAAGCTGCGCGCTTGGCGTCGAGCGGGAAATCGCGCGTTCGTCCTCGGTCATGTCGGTCGGCACGTCAGCGAACAGCGGCGTACTGAGATACCGCTCGCCAGTGTCGGGAAGCATGCAGAGGATGTTTGCGCCTTTTGGCGCCTCGGCCGCGATCTTCAGCGCGCCGGCAAAGGTTCCCCCAGACGTTATGCCGACGAAAATGCCCTCCTTTGCCGCGAGCTCCTTGCTCCAGCGAATTGCGTCCGGGCCTGAGATTGGCAGGATGCGGTCGATCAGTTTCATGTCGGCGGCGTCGCCGGTCAGCTTCGGGATAAAGTCAGGCGTCCAGCCCTGCATCGGATGAGGCTTGAAACTCGGATGAGGCTCAGCGGGCGAACCGTCGGCCAAGCGCTTCTGCTCGATCCCCGACTCGAGCAGTGGCGCGTCCGCCGGCTCGCAGACGATGATCTTCGTCTCCGGGCGCTCCTTTCTGAGTACGCGGCCGACCCCCTTCAGCGTGCCGCCGGTGCCATAGCCGGTCACCCAAAAGTCGAGCTTGTCGCCGGCGAAGTCGCTGATGATTTCGCGCGCGGTGGTTCGGGAATGAAAGTCTGGATTGGCTTCGTTCTCGAACTGCCGCGTCATGAACCAGCCATGGGCCTCGGCAAGTTCGATCGCCTTTTTGACCATTCCGACCGCGCGTTCCGCGCCCGGCGTGATGATGACCTTGGCGCCGAGAAAGCGCATCAATCGCCGCCGTTCGACGCTGAAAGGCTCGGCCATCGTGAGAACGAGCGGATGGCCTTTCGCCGCGCAGACCATGGCGAGCCCGATGCCGGTATTGCCGCTCGTCGCCTCGATGACGGTTTGGCCGGGCTTGAGCTCTCCGGATCGCTCAGCCGCCTCGATTACGCCGAGCGCCAACCGGTCCTTGACGGAGCCGAGCGGATTGAACGCTTCGATCTTCACGTAGAGGTTGACCCCGTCGGGCGCGAGGCGGTTGATCCGTACGACCGGCGTATGTCCGACCGTCTCCAGTATGTTTCGAAATCGCGCCATGCGAAACTCTCCGTCGTTTCCCCGCGTCGCCCTGGGAGACCGCCGTCCTCGGGCTTTTGGGGCTGTGGCCGAGGCGGCGACACGGATCTTGGCCCCCTGTCCGAAAAGGTCAACGTCAACGGCGGCGCTTCCCGCGCGGGCCGTCCGATCGGCGCTTCGGGCGCGCGCATTCTGGTGACGCTCATCGCGGCGGTTCAGGCGCGTGGGCTAGAGCGCGGCGGCGCGTCACTCTGCATCGGCGGCGACGAAGCCATGGCTATGGCGATCGCGATGGTGTAAGCCTCGCAGCAGGCGCTTGCCCTGCTTCACTTCGTTCAAAAGAGCGAATTCCCTGAATGGCGCGAGGGCGACGCATCCTGGGGGACGGACTATGAATTCACGCCCATTATCGCTGCTCGCGACGTTCCTAACAGGAAGCGCCGTGTGGCTTTCCGGCTCGGCGAGTGCTCAGGAGACGCTGACGCTCCAGACCATCCACTCCTCGGGCGCGAACACGTCGCCGGGCGCCGCGCAGACGCTCGACGTTTCCGACGGGACTAATGTGCCGCTGTTCGATGCGGCGCTCACGGCGTTCAACGCGCGGAATTCCGATCGGGTCCTCCAAGACGCGACGAGCTTCACCGCCGCCGGCCAATTCGTGAGTTCGCAGTTCTTCCCGTTCGGGACTTCTGCGGTTGGCGTGAATTCGAACTTGAGTGTGGTTGGCCATCTCACCGCCCCGGGAACGGCCGGCGCGACCAATTATTTCGGCTTCGCTGAGACGGCCGGCGGGCAGATCGGGCTCTTCGGCAAGGCGACCCAACCGCCGAACCAGTTAACCGAGCTGCTATTGTCCGACCCCAATGGAAACCTGGTCGCGGTCGCGTCGGGCAATGGCCCTGATGGACTGTCCTCGCGGATCGATTTCACCGTCCCGGATGGCGATAGCGGAACCTGGCAAGCCGCGATTACTCAAGGATTCTCAACCACGGCGCCGATCAGCTACCTTCTGCAGCTCCAAATGCCCTACTCTGCGCTCAGCCAGTTCACCACCAACGTAATCGGGTCTGGCCACGAAAAGGACGGCTCGCTCGGGCTCTATGACGTCAACGCGAACGCCGGGGACAACTTGGCCTTCGACGTGAATGCGACGACGCCTCTGACGGCGACCGAACTGCTGTTGTTCGACCCCAATGGAAACCTGGTGGCGGTCGCGTCGGGCAATGGTTCAGACGGATTGTCCTCGCGGATCGATTTCACCGTCCCGGATGGCGACCCGGGCGAATGGCAGATCGAAGTGGCGCCGTCCCCGAACATTCCGGTTCCGCAAGCCTACGCCTACGACCTTGCGATCCAGGGCGCGACCGGATTGGGGCCGGTCGACCCCTCGCCCGTTCCCGAGCCCTCGACTTGGGCGCTCGCGCTGGCCGGCTTCGTGAGCCTCGGCCTGATGTCGTGGCGGCGCGCCGGGCGCGAAAGGGCGCCCGCCCTGTCTGCAGCGCCCCGCGGCTAGTTGGACGCGCCGCGTCACGGCTCGCAGACTTCCTGCGGGCTACCAAGTCGTGGCGCCCTTGTCGCCGCGCCCGATTTCCGACATAGGTTCCCCTAGCCGCTAGCTGACATGTCAGGCCGGCCCAAGGGAGGTTCATCCATGCGCATAACCCGCCGAATTGCGACCGCCGGCATCTTGGCCTTGGCGCTCTCCGCGCCCGCTTTCGCCGACGACAAGCCGCTCATCCTGCTCTCCGTCCCGGGCATGAACTTTCCCTTCTTCGTCCATATGATGAAAGACGGGTTCGAACCCGAGGCGGCCAAGCAAGGCCTCAGCACGATCGAGTCCGACGGCCAGGACGCCTCGCCCAAGCAAACCGCCGACATCGAGGCGGCGCTCGCCAAAGGGGTCAAGGGCATCGTGATCAGCCCGAAGGATCAGGACGCTCTCGCGCCAGCGCTACAGGAAGCCATCGACGCAAAGGTGCCGGTGGTCACCATCGACCGGCGGGTGCCCTCTGTCACCGGTATCGTCGGCCATGTTGGCGCCGACAATGTCAAGGGCGGCGAGGCTCAGGGCAACCTCATCGTCAAGATGTTCCCGAATGGGGCGACGATCGTCAATCTCCAGGGTTCACCCGGCGCGAGCCCGGCGATTGACCGCAACAAGGGGCTGCACAACGTGCTCGACAAGGCCGGTCCCAACTACAAGATCGTGGCGGAGCAGACCGCCAACTTCCACCGCGACGACGGCCTCAAAGTCACGGAATCCCTGCTCGCCGGGATGAGCGCGCCGCCGCAGGTCATCAATGCCGCCAACGACGACATGGCGCTCGGCGCGATCGAAGCGCTCAAAGCGCGTAACCTCAAAGGCGTCGTCATCATCGGCTTCGACGCGCTGCCCGAGGCGCTGGGGAAGGTGCGCGACGGCGAGCTCACCGCGACGATCGAGCAATTCCCGGCCAAGCAGAGCGCCATGGGCGTGCAGATCATGGCGGACTACCTCAAGTCGGGGAAGAAGCCGGAGCAACAGATCAACCTGCTCACTCCCGTCGCGATCACCAAAGACAATCTGAAGGACGCCGAGCGCCTCAACGAGGTGAAGTAGCCGAAGGCAAGGCCTCAAGGCGCGCCGTTCGCGGCGCGCCTTCACTTATTCGCACTCCAATGAGCGAGCGCTCTTGAATGGCCAATGCGCCCGCGGCGCTTTCGCCCGCGCCGGCAAAGCTGGACGGCCCGATCCTCAAGATGACAGGCGTCAGCAAGCGCTTTCCCGGCGTGCTTGCGCTCGAGAATGTCCATCTCGAAGTGGGACCGTCGGAGATCCACGCGCTCCTGGGCGAGAATGGCGCCGGCAAGTCGACGCTGCTCAAGATTTTGTCCGGCGCACAGAGCGCCGATGCCGGCGAAATCGAGCTGTTCGGCAAGCCGGTCGCTTTTGCGACGCCCCACGACGCCCAGCGCGCGGGCATCGTCACGATCTACCAGGAGTTCACGCTCGCCCCCGACATGACGATCGCCGAGAACGTGTTCATTGGCCGCGAGCCCGGCTCGAAGCTGTTCGTGAGCTGGCGGCGCATGGCTCAAGAGACGAAGGCCATCGCCGAGCGGATCGGTCTCAAGCGCGACCCCATGACGCAGGTGCGCGACCTTTCCGTCGCCGAGCAGCAGCTCGTCGAGATCGCCCGCGCGCTCTCGATGCAATCCCGTCTCATCGTCATGGACGAGCCGACCGCAGCGCTGAGCGAGGCCGAAGTCGTAAACCTGGTCCGCATCGTGCGCGCTCTAAAAGCCGAGGGTCTGTCGATCATTTTTGTGACCCACCGGCTCCAAGAGGTCTTTCGCCTCTGCGACCGCTACACCGTGTTGCGCGACGGTCATTACGTCGCCTCTGGCAAGGTCGCCGAAACCAGTGTCGAGGCGATCATCCGCATGATGGTCGGGCGCGACGTCGGCGCGCTCTATGGCGAACGTCCAATCCCCGCGCATGGGGAGGTCGCGCTCGAGGTCGAGGGCCTGACCCGTCGACGCAACGCCCGCGATCCCAACGCCATCGAGCTCGTCGACGTGTCTCTCAAGGCTCATCATGGCGAAATCCTCGGCCTCGCCGGACTCGTCGGCGCGGGGCGGACGGAAACCGCGCGGGCGATCTTCGGCGCCGACAAGTTCGACCACGGAATTATTCGTGTCGACGGCGAGCCAGTCGCGTTCAATAGCCCACACGACGCGATGGCGCGCGGGATTGGCCTCGTTCCGGAGGATCGCAAGAAACAGGCGCTCTTCCTGCGCCTCGCCATTCGCACCAACATCACGATCGCCGCGCACGACCAGATCAGCCGCGGCTGGTTCATCGACGAAGGACGCGAGAACGTGCTCGTCGACGAGTTCCGCAAGCTCCTGTCGATCCGCATGGCGAGCGCCGACCAGCAGGCCGGCCTCCTTTCCGGCGGCAATCAGCAGAAGGTCGTGCTTGCCCGCTGGCTCGCGCTGAGGCCGAAGATCCTCATTGTCGACGAACCAACCCGCGGCATCGACATCGGCTCAAAGGTCGAAGTGCACAATCTCTTGATCGAGATGGCGAAGTCGGGCATCGCCGTCATCGTCATTTCGTCGGAGCTGCCGGAAATTCTCGCCGTCTCGGACCGCATCGTCACGATGCGCGAGGGACGCGTGACCGGCGAGATCGCCCGCGACAACGCGACGCAGGAGATTCTCATGTCGATGATGACCTTCCACGAGGGCGCGGCCGACGCCCGCGCGGCTTCATGAGGCGCGCATGACCGACACGAGGGTGGCCGAGCCGAGCGAGGCCCACGGTTTCGACGTCTTCGGCTTTGTCGCCAGATTCGCGCCGACGCTGTTCCTCATTGCGCTGATGGTGCTGTTCGCCCTTATCGAGCCGCGGTTTCTCTCCTCGATCAACCTCTTCAACGTGATGCGGCAGGTGTCGATCACCGGCTTGCTCGCGGTCGGCATGACCTTCGTGATCCTGACCGCGGGCATCGATCTCTCGGTCGGCTCGTTGCTCGCCTTCGCAGGCCTCGTGGCCGCCGCCGTCGCCAAGGGCGGCTTGGAGAACCGCTTCACCGTCGGGGAGGGCGGCGTCGGCTACGGCTGGTTCGCCGCCGCGCTTGCCGCGATCGTGGTCGGGCTCGTCTGCGGCTGGCTGCAGGGGCTGGCCATCACCCGACTCAAGGTGCCACCATTCGTGGTGACGCTGGGCGGCATGTCGGCCTTCCGCGGCGCAGCGCTTCTGTTCGCCGCCGGCGGCCCGATATCGGGCTTCCAGCCGTCGTTCACCTGGTGGGGGCAGGGCAAGATCGGACCGGTCCCCGTTCCGGTCATCATCTTCCTGCTCGCGGCTCTCATCGCCCACATCGTCCTGCGCTACACGCGCTATGGGCGGCAGGTCTATGCGGTCGGCGGCAATCCGGAGGCGGCGCGGCTCTCCGGCCTCAACGTCAATCGCGTTATCATGAGCGTCTACGTCATTATGGGCTTCTTCGCGGGCCTCGGCGCGTTCGTGCTCGCGGCGCGGCTCAATTCCGCCGAAGCCGTCGCCGGCACCGGCTATGAGTTGACCGTCATCGCCTCGGTGGTGATCGGCGGCACGAGCCTGTTCGGCGGCGCCGGCACGATCTTCGGCACGGTCATCGGCTCGATCCTGATCGGCGTGCTTCTGAACGGCCTCGTGCTGATGAACGTGTCCTCTTACATCCAGCAGATCGTCATCGGCGTCATCATCGTGCTGGCCGTCGCCTTCGACACCTTCGCCAAGTCGCAGGCGAAGGAAGGTGTGAAGCGCGGGCTTCACCCCAAGTCGCCGCGCCCCGGCGCGAGCGCGACCGCCTTGACCTGAGCGTAGACGCTCACCCCTTCGGCAAGGCCAAGGGCCTCCCATGACTTTCTCGTGAGCCGCGACAGCAGGCGCGCGCCGGCGCCGTCCGCCCCGAGAGCGACGACGACCACGACCTCGTTCGAGTCGACCGGCTTCATCGAGACGATCCGCGCCGGCAGGACGTTCAGGATCGAGCTTGGACCCGGGGCTTCGCGCGTAAGGCTCACGTCGCCGGCAATGACGCGGATGCGCCGCCGCTCGCCGACTGGCGCCGGGCGCGGCTGGCGCGATCAGCACGCCGCCGCGAACCTTGAGGGTGACGAGGCCGTAAGCTTCGTCACTCGATTGCACGATTCCGTCGAAACTCACCGCTGCGTCGCGCGCGGCCGCCAACGGCAGAGACGGATCGCTCTGCAACTCTTCCAGCGGGCCAAAGCCGATCACCCGGCCTTTCTCCATCAGCACCATCTGATCGGCGAGGCGTTCGACTTCGGCGATATCGTGGGTGATGTAGACGACAGGCAGATCGAGGCGGTCGCGCAGCCGCTCGAGAAACGGCAAGATCTCGTTCTTGGTCGCCCGGTCGAGCGCCGAGAGCGGCTCGTCCATCAACAATAGCTTCGGCTGCGACAAAAGCGCGCGGCCGATTGCGACGCGCTGGCGCTCGCCGCCCGAGAGATTGCGTGGGGACCGGTCGAGCAGCCGCGTGATGCCGAGGAGCTCGACCACTTCGTCAAAGACGATCCCGCCCTTGGTCCCGTCGCGGTCGTGACGCGGCGCGCCGAACAGAAGGTTGCGGCGCACGGAGAGGTGCTGAAACAGGCTCGCTTCCTGAAAGACATATCCGAGCGGACGCTTGTGGGTCGGCAGGAACGCGCCGTTTTCGTCCTGCCACACTTCGCCGTCGATCTCGCAAACGCCGTTGATGCGCAAGAGACCGGCGATGCAGCGCAGCACGGTGGTCTTGCCGCAACCCGATGGTCCGAAGAGCGCGGTCACGCCCTTGGCTGGCGCAGTGAAGCCCGCGTCGAGCGCAAACTTGCCGATCGTTCCGTGAAACTGGGCCCGGATCGCGTGACTTGCTGTCACGCGCCGGCTCGCGTGAAGCGCTTTTCGAGGAGGGTCATCGCCAGGATAACCACGAAGGCGAAAGCCACCATGCCGCCGGCGAGCAGGTTGGCCTCGCGCCAGCGCATCGTCTCGACAAAGTCGAAGATCGCGGTCGACATGACCCGCGTGCGGCCGGGGATGTTGCCGCCGATCATCAGGATGACGCCGAACTCGCCGACCGTATGGGCGAAGCCGAGCACTGCGCCGGTGAGCAAGCCGGGGCTCGCGAGCGGCAGCGCGACGGTCCAGAACGCGCGGCGGGGCGAGGCGCGCAGCGTCGATGCGACCTCGAGCGGCCGGTCGCCGACGGCGGCGAAGGCGTTGCGAATCGGCTGCACGACGAACGGCATCGACGAGAGGATCGAGCCGATGACGAGGCCGGTGAAGGTGAAGGCGAGCGTGCGGGCGCCCCATAGAGAGGCGATCAAGCCACCCGGCCCGTCGGGGCCGAGCACGATCAGCAGATAGAAGCCGAGCACGGTCGGGGGCAGCACCATCGGCAGCGAGACGATTGCCGCGGCGGCTTCTTTGAACCAGGCCTTCGACCGCGCAAGCCACCAGGCGAGCGGCGTCGCGACGACGAGCAGGGCGAGCGTCGAGATGGTCGCCAGTTCGATCGTGAGTTTGATCGGAACCCAGATATCGTCGGGCATGCCGAACATGACGTGCTTACGGCAGTGCGTAACCGAACTGCTCGATGATCGCCTTGGCTTCCGGACCTTTCAGGAACGCGAGGAAGGCCTTCGACGCCTCGCTATTGGCCCCGGTCTTCAACAGCACCGCGTCCTGACGGATCGGCGAAAAGAGATTCGCCGGAACCTCCCAGCGCGTCCCCTCGGTCACCCCGTGAAGCTGCGACAACGCCACGAAGCCCAGTTCCGCATTTCTCGTGTCGACGAACTGGAACGCTTGCGCGATGCTGTTGCCCTGGACGATCTTCGACTGCAGCGCATCGTAAACGCCAAGCGCCTTCATCGTCTCGACGGCGGCGGTCCCATAGGGCGCGGCGACGGGATTGGCGATCGAGAGTTTCTGAAAGTTACCGGCCTTCAGCGCCGCTTCGCCATTGGTCACATCGACGACCCGGCTCCACAGCACGAGCTTGCCGATCGCATAAGTGAACACGCTGTCGGGCACGGCGAATCCGTTGTCGACCGCCATCTTCGGGCGCTCGGCATCCGCCGACAGGAAGACCTCGAACGGCGCGCTATGGGTGATCTGCGTGTAGAAGGCGCCCGACGCGCCGAAGATCAGCACCGCCTCGTGGCCGGTCTTCTGCTTGAACAGAGCCGCGATCTCCTTCGCGGGCTCGGTGAAGTTGGCGGCGACCGCGACATGGGTCACGTCCGCTTGCGCTGGCGCCGCGAACGAGGTCAGAAACGCCACAAATGCGGTTGCGAGCGCGGTCAGTTTCATGGACGAATCCCCATTGCTCGGCGTACAGGCGCAGGCGGCCTTGGCTCCGTGTCCCCGGAAGGCTTCGCCCACGCTATATGCTGTGGTACATATCCCGCCTTCGGGGGCGCAGCAAATCCCGAATGGAGGGCAACCCATGAAAATCAGCGCACGCAACAAGCTTCACGGAACGATCGTCGACGTCACCAAGGGCGCGACGACCGCGCATGTCCGTATTGACCTCGGCGGAGGCGCGGTGGTCACCGCCTCGATCACCAACGAAGCCGTCGACGAACTGAAGCTCAAGAAGGGCGAGAAGGCTTACGCGGTCATCAAGGCGACCGACGTGATGGTCGGCCTCGACTGACGGGGGAGGTCGCGAGGCGGTGCAAATTCGTCGTGAAGGCAATCCCTCCCTTGCCTTCACGACGAAGCGGCTGATGGCGAAGGGGTCCCGTTCAAGCCCCGGCGACGCGTCGCCACGCCGTCCGCCTCGCGGCGCAGCCTATGCGATTTCGAGCGGCGATTGCAGCCGCTGGCTGTGCCGACTGTAGACCCGGTGATGGCGCAGCCCCGCCAGCGCGGCGAAACCGACAAGCAACATCGCCCACGTTGCAAACTCGGGCACGGCCTCGGAAACATTTCCAATATTGGGACTGACTTCTATGCTGTAGTCGCCCGCATTGGGAAAGGTGGGAGCGATAAAAAGAAACGGGTCCACGCTCGCCGTGCCGCCATCAAAGTCGGATGTGCCGCCGAGAGCCCCGATCACATCGATCTCGAGGTGGATGGCGTTATTATAAATCGTGCCCGACAATGCATTGACCTGAAGTGTGCCAGTGAAGCCGGTTGCTTCGTCGCTGCACCCCGTATTGCATATGGTGACGCCCGCGCCGGTGTCGGCGGTGACGAGGATCTCGGAGAAGACGAAACCGATCGAGATTGGAATCGCCGTAAGCGCCGTGTCGATGTCCACCGGCACAACGTCACCAACGGCGCCGCCCGTCACTTCGAAGCTGTAATTCAGAACGCCAAAAACTCCGGCCTGATCCACCAGGCCCTGGCCATCGGCGCTGCCGCTTACCCCCGCGAAGGGGGAATAAGTCACCAGACCGCTATTCGTAGCGCCGGTGCAGCTTACCGGATCCGTGACTCCGCTTCTTTGGCAGTCTTCTCCGCATCGTGCCCGCGGATCCATGCCGTCGCTGCGATCCATCTGGCCATTAGCCGATCTCGTTCCGCTACATCCCGATACTCGGTGCGAAAAAATCTGCCGGTCTCCCGCGCCATGGTCTGTATCTGGCTGGTTCGCTCCAGCCTCAATCTTTCGTAGGCCTTCAATTGGTGTGGGACGTCTTGCCGTTTGGCGCCTTCCAACAGCACGGCCAGCGTGAAGCCATCTTCGATCGCTTGCGCTGCGCCCTGGCCGAGATGCGGCACCATCGGGTGGGCGGCGTCACCAAGCAAGGTCATTCGACCAATCGACCAGAACGGCAGGGCCGCTCGATCATAAATGCCCCAACGAAATGTCTGATCGAGCGCGCGTATTGTTTCCAGCACGGGATTGTCCCAGCCGGCATATTCGGCGGCCAGCATGTTCAGGTCGCCCGGCGCTGTCCAGGATTCCTCAGAACTCCAGATTGGTCGGGACAAACGCAACCATATTCATCAAGCGGCCGCTCGACACCGGATAGCACAGGAAACTGCGGCCCCTCCCGAGCCACATTCGCATTTTGCCGCCAATGTCTTTTGCCCACGACAACCGCTTGCTCGGAATCAGGCCTCTGTAGGCCATGATTCCTTCGCTCGATGGATGTGTTTTCAGGCCGATCTCTCGTTGCAGGACGGAATGGATGCCGTCGGCTCCAATGACGAGATCCGTCTCGACGGTGGCGCCATTCGCGAACGTTAGTTGCACGCGGCCATCGGCTTCGCTGGCCCTGGACAAGCGGTGACCAAGATGAAGCGCGCCTTCGGGCTGCGCGTCGGCGAGCAGTTTCCGAAATTCTGCGCGATGCACGTTGTATGTTTGAATACCCGACGAGGGCTGTGCGGGGGTGTCGATGGGTTCGCCGGCCGAAGCCCGGAGCAAGAGGCCTTCGATTGGCACGCCTATCTTCTTGATGCTGTCCGTAAGGCCGATCCGTTGCAGCAGAAGCGCGGCGTTCGCATGGATGGAAATTCCAGCGCCCGTCTCGCCCAGTTCGACGGCCTGTTCGAAGACGGCGACCTTCAACCCACGCGCCCGCAGGGCGAGCGCGGCCGTCAAGCCACCAATTCCGCCCCCCACGATCGCAACTTGAAGCTGGTCTGACACAACTCTCCCGCCGGGAGCGCCCGACGTTGCGAGGCTCCGTTAAGCTCGTTGTCCAGTATACCCCATCTTGTCGGTTTGCCTGATCTGTCTGGCTCGGGCCTCCTAAGGGTCGCACCCGGCCCTCAGGTGCGTCCGGTGGTTCCGCAAAAAATAAAGTTGAGTTGGATTATTGCGGAAAAAGAGAAACTCGTGCTACAAATCTTTCTTCGGTGAGATTTCAGGGCGGGACGGCATGGCCGTGAGCAGGAGGTGGAATTCAGGTTCGAGGGCGCGTCCCGACGGAAATCGGAGCGGCAGATTTTTTTACTCCAAACGGCCGTAACCCATTGAAAAGTCTCGATTCGAAAAAATAAACGCTAGTAAACGCCAGGGATTTTACTAGCGTTTATTAGCTTTTACTGGCGTTTATTGGCGTTTATTGCCGCTCGCGAATGGGTTTCGGGAGCGCTTCGGCTGCCCTCCTGCGGGAGCGCCGCGCGGCTATTTCTTGACCAGCGGACAGGCCGAGTCGGCAAGCGATCCGAAGGCCTCTTCGCCCGACATTGTGCTGACGAGCTTGTAATAGTCCCACGGGCCCTTCGATTCGGCCGGCGTCTTGACCTGCATCACGAACATCGAGTGTTGCAGCAAGCCGTCGGGGCGAATGATGCCGTCGCTCGTGAACATGTCGTCGACCTTGGTCTTGCGCAGCTCGTCCATCACCTTGTCGGCGATCAGTCGACGCCGAGCGGTCTTCACGGCGTTGAGGTAGGTCATCGTCGCGGAATAATAGGCGGCCTGATTGTAGGTCGGCATCGCGCCGGTCTTGTCGAGGAAGCGCTTGCCGAAGGCGCGGCTCTTGTCGTTGAGGTCCCAGTACCAGCGCGCGGTCAGGTATAGGCCCTGCGCCGTCTCAAGGCCGACGGCGTGGATATCGGTGATGAAGGCGAGCAGCGCCGCGGGCTTCATCGTATCGGTGAGGCCGAATTCATGCGCGGCCTTCAAGGAATTGCTGAAGTCGGCGCCTGCGTTGGCGAGGCCCACCACCTGCGCTCCGGACCCTTGCGCCTGCAACAGATAGGACGAGAAGTCCGATGTCGAGAGCGGCACTCTCACCGCGCCTACGAACCTTGCCGCCGCCGGCCTCGCACGACCTTGGTCGCCGCCTGCTGCAGTTGGGTGCCGAACGCGTAATCCGCGGTGATGAAGAACCAGGACTTGCCGCCCTGATCGACGATCGTCTTGGCCGTGCCGTTGGCAAGCGCGGTCGTGTCGTAGCCGTAGTGGATCATGTAGGCGTTGCAGTCTTTGCCGGTCAGCGAGGCGCCCGCGGCGCCGATCGCGAAAAAGGGAATCTTCCTTTCCTTGGCGACCGGGGCCATCGCCAGGCTCACGCCGGTGTTGGAGCCGCCGAGCAGCATCGTCAGGCCCTTGGTGTCGGCCCATTCGCGAAACTTGCTCGCGCCGATGTCGGGCTTGTTCTGGTGGTCCGCCGTCAGGAACTCGATCGGCTGGCCGAGCGCGCTGCCGCCGAAGTCGGCGATCGCCATCTTGATGCCTCGACAGCCCTCGGCCCGTTCACGTCCGCATAGACGCCGGACATGTCGTCGATGTCGCCGATGACGACCTTGTCCGCCGCGCGCGCCGCAAATGGCGACAGCGAGATGAGCAGGGCGACTGAGACCGCCATGAGCGATTTGCCGAACGTCATTGCTGTTTCCTCCAGATCCCGTTGCGCCCGTTGTACCACGCCTTTTGCAGAGGGAGGCAGGAGCGGCGCTAACAACGCGATGGCCGAGGCTAACCGCCGTCGGGCTTCGCGTCGTCCAGATGGCGCTCGCCCCATTCGCGGATCGAGGCGATGATCGGCGTGAAGCTCTCGCCCGCTTCCGTCAGGCGATATTCGACCTTGGGCGGCACGAGGCCATAATCCTTGCGCGCGATCAGCCCGGCGGCGACAAGCGCCTTGAGTTCGCGGCTGAGCACGCGCGGCGCGATTTCCGCAGTCCCAGCCGCGCCGCGCAGCAGGCCGGCCCGGATTTCGCTGTAGCGGCGCGGACCCTCCTTGAGGTCCCACAGAATCCGAATTTTGTATTTGCCGCTAATCATCGCCTGAAACGCCATGACCGGGCAGGCGCTACGATGCGGCCGCGGGCGATCGCGTCATTCCTGGAAGCGTTTGAAGCGTCATCCAAGGTTCCCCGGCTTAGCAAAAATCGTCACGCTATCATTTTTGTCCATACTTGCGGGCTCGTACATACGAAAGCAAGTTTGAGGGCGCGGCCAAACGCCGCGGCAGAGCGCGAAGTCCGAATGGCGCGCGAATCCAAGGAGAGAGCGGTGAAGCACTTCCTCATCAAATATCGATTCCAGGACGGATCGCCGGATAAGTGGCGCGCTGAGATCGAGCGGTTCATCGGCGCCATCGAGGCCGACGGGACCTTGAACGGCCGGATATCCTATCGCTGCATGAAGGCGGACAACGGCTCGAACGAATATTATCACCTCGCGGCCTCGTCCGACGACGAGGCCTCCAAGGCGCTTCAGAGCCGCGATTTCTTCAAGGCCTACACGGCAGAGACCAAACGGGTGTCAGGCGGAACGGTCGAGGTTCTGCCGCTCGCCATCATCGCCGAGACCTCCGCAAGGGCGTAGCGGAGAGGCGAGCGTCGCGCCTCGACGCAGACGGTCAGTTCGCGCGTTCATCGACGCACGGCAGCTGTCTCGACGGCCAGCGTCACAAGGGCGCTCAGCGCAAGCGTCGAACCGTAAAAGAGCGCCGTAGCAACCAACCCGAACCGGGGCGCGGCAAGGCCGGCTGCGATGGCCGGCAGCGCGAAGGCGAGATAAGACTCGACGAAATAGGCGGAAAGCAAACCGGCGCGCTCATGGGCGGACGCGAGCGGCAGGAGCACGCGCAGCGACGCCGCGTAGGATGCGCCGAAGCCTACGCCCGCGACGATCGTCCCGAAGAACATGCCCGCCGGCGAACCGCCCGCAATGGCGAACAAGGTGAGGACGACGCCAATTGCGAGCAACGCCGCCGAGGCGCGCACCGTCTTCCCGGCGTCGAAGGCGCGCGTCGCCAACGACGAAAGGCCGCCGGAGATCATCAGCGACGAGACAACGGCGGCGCCGACAAGAGGCGAGCGGACCCCGGTCGCCTCGATCATGAGCGAGGGCATCAACGAGAGGTAGAATCCGCCTAGCGCCCAGGCGGAGAGGGTCAGCGGGAAGAGGCGCGCCATGGGCGCGGCTGCGGCTTTCGGCACGGTCAGTTTGGGCCTGATTCCGCTCCAGGCGCCGGCCTTGCGCGACGTCGTTTCGACGATCCAAGGCAGGATGACCATCTCGGCGAGCGTCACGCCGAGCAGCACGGCATAGACCAGATGCGTAGGCCAGGGCGCAAAGGCGACGAACACGCCCGAGATGAGCGAGCCGAGCGCGAGACCGATGAACGCCGTCACGCTGTTGAGCGTGGCCGCCCATCGCGGCGCCGTATCGGCGATGACCGCGCCAAGCGTCGCCAGCGCGACGCCGGTCGCGACCCCCTGGACGGCGCGCGCAAGGATCAGGGTTCCGGCGGATTCAGCGACGAAGAACAGGAGCAGCGCGACGGCGTTGAACCCAAGCGCCAACAGGATCATCGGCTTGCGGCCGACATAGTCCGACAGGCGCGCGATCGTCAGAAAGGTTGCGATCATCGTGAAGGAATAGATGGCGAAGATGAATGTGATCGTGAACGGGGTCAGGCCCAGCGTCTCACGATAGAATCGGTAGATCGGCGTCGGCGCGGCTGAGACAGTCGTGAAGGTGATCGCCGTCACCGTCGCATAGACGGCGGTGATTGAGCTCGAAACCGTCCGAGCTGGGACTGTGGCGGCGGCGGTGGACATTTTCATGGCCTAAAGCTAAATTATTGCGTTAGGAGCTAGATAGCACGGCGGCCGCTTAATGCAATATCTTTGCTTTAAGCGGCGCGTGGTTTTCTCAAGGAACGCGAATGGCGCGCGAAATGGTTCGACAGGGCGGGCGGAGCGCCCGCATCCAGGAGGCGGTTCACGCCGCGACGCAGGCTCTCCTCAACGAAGTCGGCCGGAGCGAGATCAACGTGCCGATGATCGCCGAACGGGCGGGCGTGACGCCGTCAACGGTCTATCGGCGCTGGGGCGACCTCGCGCAATTGCTGGCCGACACCGCCGCCGAACGGCTGCGCCCTGTGGCCGACCCGGATGACACGGGCTCCCTTGCGGGCGACTTGAGCGCCTTCGTCATGCAATATGCGGAGGAAATGGGCTCTCCCGTGGGCCGGGCGTTGATGCGCGACGTGCTGGCCGAGACCAATTCCGAAGTCGCCGCCGCGCGCTGCTGCGCCTACACGACCCACCACCTGCAAACCCTCAATAGCCGCGCTCTCAAGCGCGGCGAGGCCGGATTCTCGGTCGACGAAGCGATCGACATTCTGATCGCGCCGATCTGCTACCGCATCCTGTTCGCCAACGGCGAGCCCTCGCCGGAGTACGTGCATGGGCTGCTTGCGCGCTTCGCCCGGCTGAACGGCGGCTAGGCGCAGAGGTCTGAGAGCAGGGCGAGCGAGAGGGCAGGGAGGCTGGTTTGGGCGCAATTCCCCTTCCATCCTCGCCCCTTCAGGCATAGATAGCACGAACTCCCCTTCATTCGCGCCGATTGGCGCTGGAGATCGTTATGTCCACGCCGCGTACGTTATATGACAAGATCTGGGACGAGCATGTCTTGGACACGCAAGGCGACCTCAGCCTCATCTATATCGACCGTCACCTCGTCCACGAGGTCACGAGCCCGCAGGCCTTCGAGGGCTTGCGCATGTCCGGGCGCAAGGTGCGCGCGCCGCACAAGACGCTCGCCGTCGTCGACCACAACATCCAGACCACCGACCGCAGCGGCGGCATCGAGGATCCGGAGAGCCGCCAGCAGGTCGAGGAACTGGCCAAGAACGCGCGCGAGTTCGGCATCGAATATTACGACGAGTTCGACCGTGCGCCAGGGCGTCGTGCACATCATCGGGCCGGAGCAGGGTTTCACGTTGCCGGGCACGACGATCGTCTGCGGCGACAGCCACACCTCGACCCACGGCGCCTTCGGCGCGCTCGCGCATGGCATCGGCACCTCCGAGGTCGAGCATGTGCTCGCCACTCAGACGCTGATCCAGACCAAGGCCAAGAACATGCGCGTCAAGGTCGACGGCGCGCTTCCGCCCGGCGTCACCGCCAAGGACATCATCCTCGCCATCATCGGCGAGATCGGCACGGCGGGCGGCACCGGCCATGTCATCGAATATTGCGGCTCGGCGATCGAGGCGCTGTCGATGGAAGGCCGGATGACGGTCTGCAACATGTCGATCGAGGGCGGGGCGCGCGCCGGCATGATCGCGCCCGACGAGAAGACCTACGCCTATCTCAAGGACCGGCCGAAGTCGCCGAAGGGCGACCTCTGGGACCAGGCGCGGCGGCACTGGGAGACGCTGCGCAGCGACGAGGGCGCGCATTTCGACGCCGACGTGAAGCTCGACGCCGCCAATCTGCCGCCGATCGTCTCCTGGGGCACGAGCCCGCAGGACGTGGCGCCGATCGTTGGCGTCGTGCCGCGGGTCGAGGACGGCGCAGACCGAACAGAAGCGCGCGTCGATCAAGCGATCGCTCGAATATATGGGCCTGAACGGCGGGGAGAAGATGACGGATATCGCCATCGACCGCGTCTTCATCGGCTCCTGCACCAATGGCCGCATCGAGGATCTGCGCGCCGCCGCGGCGATCGCCAGCGGCCACAAGGTGAGCGAGCGCGTCAACGCGATGGTCGTGCCCGGATCGGGCCTGGTCAAGGCGCAGGCCGAGGCCGAGGGCCTCGACAAGATCTTCCTCGCCGCCGGCTTCGAGTGGCGCGAGCCCGGCTGCTCGATGTGCCTCGCCATGAACCCGGACAAGCTCGAGCCGGGCGAGCGCTGCGCCTCGACCTCGAACCGCAATTTCGAGGGCCGCCAGGGCTACCGGGGCCGCACGCATCTCGTGTCGCCCGCAATGGCGGCGGCGGCGGCGATCGCCGGGCGCTTCGTCGACGTGCGCGACTGGCGATGAGGCATCGAAGGCCGGCGATCATGATCGCCGGCCTCGCCCTCGATGTGGCGGGAGATGAACCCTTAAGCCGCGTCTGACGCCGCGTTTTCCTGAAGCTGCTTTTTGTAGGCGTTCAGGATCGAGGGGATGAGCCCGGGAAAGCGCTGTTCGAGCTCGTCGCAACGCGAGATATTTTTCACCTCTACGCCCCGGCGCTCGGACCGGATGAGCCCCGCCTCGCGCAACGCATTGAAATGTTGCGACAGGGTCGATTTCGGAATTGTCCGGTCGCTGATTTGCGCGAGCGCCGTGCAGTTCTGCGGACATTCCGAAAAAGCGATGTTGGCGAAGATGGCCGTCCGTGCGGGATCGGACAGCGCATGGAAGATGCCCTCCAGGGTTATCGCGTCGAGCGGGGGGTGAAAGATCGGCTTCATGATTTCTTTCATATAGGCCTCTTGAAAGATCATTCCATAGTTCCGAACTACGGAACTCTCGAATTAACGAGAGCCGCGGGCTAAGCCTGCATCGGAGTTCAAACTCAATGAGCAAACTTTCCGGAAAAGTAGCCATCGTGACCGGCGCCTCGAAGGGCATCGGCGCCGCGGTCGCCAAGTCGCTGGCGGCCGAGCGGCGCCAGCGTCGTCGTCAATTACGCTTCGAGCAAGGAAGGGGCGGACAAGGTCGTCGAAGCGATCAAAGCCGCCGGCGGGAAGGCTGTCGCCGTCAAAGGCGACGTCTCAAAGGCGGCCGACGCCCGCGCCGTCGTCGACGCTGCGATCAAGACTTTTGGCCGTCTCGACGTCCTGGTCAACAATGCCGGCATCTACGAGATGAAGCCGCTCGAGGAGATCACCGAAGAGCATTTTCACAAGACATTCGACATCAATGTGCTGGGCCTGCTGCTGGTCAGCAAGGAAGCCGCCAAGCACCTTGGAAAGGGCGGCAGCATCGTCAATATCGGGTCGGGCGTCTCGCGCCTCACGCCGCCCGGCTCGGCGGTCTACACCGCCACCAAGGGCGCGGTCGACGCCATAACCGGCGTGCTTTCGCGCGAACTCGGGCCCAAGGGCATCCGGGTCAATTCCGTCAATCCAGGCATGGTCGAGACCGAGGGCACCCACACCGCCGGCTTCATCGGCTCAAGCTTTCGAGGATTGGGCGACCTCCGGAACGCCGCTTGGACGCATCGGCCAGCCTCAAGACATCGCAGGCGTCGTGACCTTCCTGGCGACGGACGACGCCGGGTGGTTGACCGGGCAGCAGTTGCTCGCCAGCGGCGGCATGCAGTAAACTCGCTGCCGCGAGCGCGGGAGCGGCGATAAAACGCCAGGCCATCATGAGAACCAGGCGAAGCCATCCAGCGGACGAAGGGCGCCTCATGCCGCCCGCATGGCTTCGCCGCCATAGCCCGTCGAAGGACGGGCGTCTCTCGACGCCCTACGCTCCTCGCAATGACGAGCCTCAAGGCGCGCCATGAAAGCCGGCGATCTCCTCATCGACGAGAGCGAGATCGTCGAGAGCTTTCGTGCGCTCCTCGGGTCCGGGCGGACAGAACGTCAACAAGGTGGCGAGCGCGGTCGAGCTTCGGTTCGACGCGCGCCGCTCGCCAAGCCTGCCGAACGACGTCGCGATCCGGCTCATCAAGCTCGCGGGTCGCGCGCCACGCAGGACGGCGTGATCGTCATTTTCGCCCAGAGCTTCGCGAGCCAGCCGCGCAATCGCGAAGACGCGCGAGCCCGGCTGACCGATCTGCTCGTTAAGGCGCAGGCGCGGCCAAAGCGGCGCCTCGCCACGCGGCCGACACTGGCCTCCAGAGTGCGCCGCGTCGACGAGAAGACGCGCCGCGGCGCGGTCAAGGCGCTGCGGGGCAAGGCGACCGGGGCGGACTGATTTGCTTGTCACTCTGCGGCGCGAACGTCGCGCTGCTGGCGGCTGTGGCCGCTGCGCTCGCGCGTGCTGACGGGTTGCGGCGCCGCTTGCGCTTCGCGCTGCGCGCTCTTCATCGCGACAAAGTCGGAAAGATCGTGCGAGCAGATGAGCTTGACCTCGCCGCCAGCAGGCGCGCGAGTTCGCGCAAGCGCGCCTGATTGGCGCGTCGCTGCGCGCCGTCGACACTCCACCACGCGACTCGAAAAAGCGCACGCCCTTCGGCGCGGCGCCGCCGTCCGGCTCGACTTCGGAGTGATGGAAATAGGCGTCGCCGCAATGGAGCAGCCAATCGTCCGCTCGCCTGACGGCGACGCCGCAATGCCCGCGCGTATGGCCGGGTAGCGGCACCAGCAGCACCTCGTCGCGCGTTCCGGGAATCGCGCGCACGGCCGAAAAGCCAAACCAGGATTCGCCCTCTTCCTCGACCGCCGCCCATTTCTTGACCGCGGCGATCTGCACGACGCGATAGCGGTTTCGCTCGCTAAGCGTCGACCGATGCGAGGCCGCGCGAAGCTCGGCGGCGAAAACGTGGACCGCGGCGTCGGGGAAATCGCAGATCCCTCCCGCGTGGTCGAGGTCGAGATGCGTCGGCACGATGTGGCGCACATCGCTCGGGCGGTAGCCCAGATCCGCGACTTGCCTGAGCGCCGTCTCGGCGACGTCGAGCCGTGGCCGCACCATCGCGTTGAACAGGAATCCGAGCCGCCGCGGCTCGTTGACATCCTCGACCCCGAGCCCGGCATCGACCAGGATCAAGTCCGTCATCGCCCTCGATCAGGAGGCAGTGGCAGCACATGGGCGCGGGCGACAGCGGCCCGCCGGCGCCGCCGAACAATCTCCCACCGCGCGGACAGAGAGACCCGCAGTTGAGGTGATGGATGCGCACGAGGCCGATCCTCCGACCGGCCTTCTGTCACAGATCTGTCGTCCGCGTCCACCTACGGCAACTGCAAGATTGTACACGGAAAAACTGACTCTCCGAGCGTGAACTGCCTCGCTTTCGCGGCCCGCTCGCGGGCAGTCAACGCGACCCGATCGCGTGGATGGCGGGTCACGTTCGGAGCCATGACAGGCTTGAGGCCGCTCACGGAGCTCGGACATTTCGACTCCGCAATGCGCGGCAGTGCCGCAAGAAATGAGCTCTTAGAAGCGCGCAGCCGTTGTTTCAGCCTCGTGCACGCCGATTGCGCGCCGAACTTTGCTCGCTCATGGTCGGAGCTCGACCCGGCCATCAGCGCCAACTTCGGCAATCTCGCGGATGACGCCGAGGTCGCGCTCGACGTCGTCGCGGTGCTTTTTCCGCCGAGCGCGCCGTTCGATGTCGCCGCCGGCGTGCTGCTCGAGCTCGCCGCTTATTGGGCGCCGTCAATCCACATCACGCCGGACCCGAACCCGATGGTCGACGCGCAGACGACACTGACCCGCGCCGGCCGCGCTTGAGTTTCATCTTGGATTGAAAGAGCAGCCCTCTAGTCGCCGGGGCCGATCGGCTTCTCAGAGTCGCCGGGCATGACGAGCTCAGGAACCTGCGCGAAGCTCCACGCCCCGGACGCCTGAAGGTCGAACACCCAGACGAGGTCGAAGCGATGGGCGGGCCAGTGCGGCGGAACGCCGTCCGCGCCGCCTCGGATCAAGGCGGCGATCTCGGGAATCGCTTCGTGCTGCCAGGAAATGAGAACCGGGTCTTCGGCCGCCTTGACCGCCGCCACCAGCTCAGGCTCCTGACCCTTCAGGAAAGTCCTGATGGAGAGATTGAGCGCCGCCGCGAGCGGCGCAATCGTCTGCTTCGGCCGCAGACTTTCCGATCCCGAGGCGAACAGGCTCGCGGGCTTTGCGAGCGGCGGTCTCGGCAAGGCTCCATCGGCGGGATTGAACAGGCCGACCAGAGCGTTGGCCCGCTTCCATCCGGTCAGGGTCAGGGCCCTGGGATTCTCGACGCCGCTCGGCATGAGTCCCGGGCCGCCATCGCCGTTTGGCTTCTCCGCATGGCGAATGAGCATGATCTTGGCCGCCGGCATCGCTTTCTCCGCTTCCCCCAATCGTTGCTTTGGCCGCTTCTCCGCTCGCCTTCACCCCGGCGCTGCGATCGGCGCGCGACGCGAGTGTGGTCGCAGAGCCAAGACAATTAGCCGCTTGCTGCCGAATGTCCAAGCCGTGACCTCCGTTCCTCGTCGTGCTCATGCGCTGAGCAGGGCGTCCACGCGGCCCGTGTGACGGGAGTCATGGGCGAGCGCCAGCGCCGCTCTCGGCAACGCTCCTAAACCGCGCCCTCGGTCGCCTTGGCGCGCTCGGCGCGCTTGCGGTCGTTGGGGTCGAGATGGCCCTTGCGCAGGCGGATCGACTTCGGCGTCACTTCGACGAGCTCGTCGTCCTCGATGTAGGCCAGCGCCTTCTCAAGCGTCATCTGCATCGGCGGCGTCAAGCGCACCGCCTCGTCCTTGGAGTGGGTGCGGATGTTGGTGAGCTTCTTGCCCTTGAGCACGTTGACTTCGAGGTCATTGTCGCGCGTGTGCTGGCCGACGATCATGCCCTGATAGACCTTCCAGCCCGGCTCGATCATCATCGGGCCGCGATCCTCGAGGTTCCACATCGCATAGGCGACCGCTTCGCCCGCCTCGTTCGAGATCAGCACCCCGTTGCGGCGCCCGGCGATGTCGCCCTTCCAGTGGCCCCAGTTGTGGAACAGGCGGTTCATGATCGCGGTGCCGCGCGTGTCGGTCAGCAATTCGCCGAGATAGCCGATGAGGCCGCGCGTCGGCGCCAGGAAAACGAGGCGCAGACGGCCGCCGCCGGACGGGCGCATCTCGATCATCTCGCCCTTGCGCTCGCTCATCTTCTGCACGACGACGCCGGAATGCTCCTCGTCGACGTCGATGACGACTTCCTCGATCGGCTCCAGGATCTCGCCGGCTTCGTCCTTGCGGTAGAGCACCTTCGGACGCGACACGCCGAGCTCGAAACCCTCGCGGCGCATCGTCTCGATCAGGATCGCAAGCTGCAATTCGCCGCGGCCCGACACGATGTAGGAATCGGAATTAGGGGCCGCCTCGACCTTGAGCGCGACATTGCCTTCCGCTTCCTTGAAAAGCCGGTCGCGAATGACGCGGCTCGTCACCTTGTCGCCTTCGGTGCCGGCGAGCGGGCTGTCGTTGACGGAGAACGTCATCGACAGCGTCGGCGGATCGATCGGCTGCGCATGCAGCGGCTCGACTTCTTCCGGATTCATGAGCGTGTCGGCGACGTTGAATTTCTCCAACCCCGCGATCGCGATGATGTCGCCGGCGACCGCCTCGTCGATGGGCGCGCGCTCGATGCCGCGGAAGGCGAGGATCTTCGAGACCCGGCCCGTCTCGACAAGATCGCCCTCGCGGTCGAGCACTTTGACCGGCGTGTTGGTCCTGATCGAGCCGGAGAACACGCGGCCGGTGACGATGCGGCCGAGGTAGGGGTTGCTCTCCAAGAGCGTGCCGAGCATGCGAAAACCGCCCGCGCCGACCTTCGGCGGCTCCACATGCTTCAGCACCTGGTCGAACAAGGCCGCCATGTCGGTCTTCGGCTCGTCGGGCGAATCCGACATCCAGCCCTGCTTGGCGGAGCCATAGATGATCGGGAAATCGAGCTGTTCGTCGGTCGCGTCGAGGGCGGCGAACAGGTCGAACACCTCGTTGACGACTTCGGTCGGACGAGCGTCCGGCTTGTCGACTTTGTTGACGCAGACGATCGGCTTCAGCCCGATTTTCAGCGCCTTGCCCAGGACGAACTTGGTCTGCGGCATCGGGCCTTCGGCCGCATCCACCAGGATGATCGCCCCGTCGACCATCGACAGAATGCGCTCGACCTCGCCGCCGAAATCGGCGTGGCCCGGCGTGTCGACGATATTGACCCGAACGTCCTTCCACACCACCGACGTCGCCTTGGCGAGAATGGTGATGCCGCGCTCGCGTTCGAGGTCGTTCGAATCCATGACCCGTTCGGCGACACGCTGGTTGTCGCGAAACGCGCCCGACTGCTGCAAGAGCCGGTCGACGAGGGTCGTCTTGCCGTGGTCGACGTGGGCGATGATGGCGATGTTGCGAAGCTTCATGAGCGAGCTTTATTGGCGGCGGACGTTCGGAACGAGGCGAAGCGCGTGGGCGCTGTCCTCTTGAACGCGAAGATGACGGGAATGCGACGGCGCGCCGTACGTAACCGCGCTCAGCCGAGTGATTGTGCAGCGCAATACACGAAAGGTCGGCGGAAGGGAAGGGCAATCGGCGGCGCTGTTCGAGAACTGAGAATGGCCCACCCGCCTCTACGTCATAGACATTTATGGATATTGCAATTCGCCGCCCCGAGTGCGCATTCGTAAGGGCTGAGCGCCGGGCCTTCGCCGCGACTGCGCGGCAGTTTGGCGCTCTTTGAGGGGCTGATGAAGACGCAGAAGATCGACGCGCCGAATGGCGCAATCGCTGTCCACGAGTTGGCTGGCCAAGGTCCACCCGTGGTGCTTATCCACGGCAATTCGTCATCCTCACGCGCCTTCTCACGTCAGCTCGATGGGTCGCTCGGCCAAGCGCCTCCGGCTGATCGCTGTCGATCTTCCAGGCCACGGCGCGTCGGACGATGCGAAAGACCCGAGCGCCTATTCGCTTCCCGGCCACGCCCGCGCGGTTCGGGCTGTCGTCGACGCGCTGGGGCTTCATAATGCGCACTTCGTCGGGTGGAGCCTCGGCGGTCATGTCGCGCTCGAAATGGCGCCTGATCTCAGAGAGCCGCGCGGCTTCGTCATTTTCGGCACGCCGCCGCTCACGTCCGGCGAGGCGATGAGCGAGGCGTTCCTGCCCAATCCGGCGATGAGAGTTACTTTCCAGGAAAGCGTCGACAGCATCGAGGCGTCCGCCTATGTCGCCGCGTTCTTCAGACCCGGCTTCGCCGATATTCCGCCGTTCTTCCTCGACGATGTTTTGCGCACGGACGGACGGGCGCGCAGCAACCTCGGGGCCAGCGTACGCTCTGGCGGGGCCCGCGACGAGGGCGCGGTGGTGCGCGATCTTAAGGTCCCACTCGCCGTGCTGCACGGCGGCGAGGAGCAACTGGTCAACGGGCGTTATTTTGCCTCTCTGGCGATGCCGACCTTGTGGCGCGGCGCGGTGCAGATGATCCCCGACGCCGGGCATACGCCGCAATGGGAGACGCCTCAGATCTTCGACGCGCTCATCGAAGCGTTCGTTAAGGAGACGGCCTAAAGCGGATTCTCAGCCGACCGAGTTGAACTGAAGCGTCAGGCCGTCGCTCACTTTGTAATGGGCGCGTATTTGCCGGCGCTCCAAACGTTGATGTCGTAGCTCGGATCGAGGACGTCTCCTTTTTTGTCGAACCGGACGGGCCCCATGACGGTCTCGACCGGCTTGCCATCTTCCAACGCCTTGGCGATCGCCTTCGGATCGTCTGAGCCGGCCCGCTTGATGCCCTCGGCGATCGCCTCGATCACGCCGTAGCTGAACAGGGTGAAACCTTCGGGGTCGAACCCCTGCGCCTTGAACTGCTCGAGCGCCTTGGCTGCATTAGGGGAGCGGCGCGGATCGGTCGGGAAGGTGAACAGCGTGCCCTCGCCGGCAGGGCCCGAGATCTGCCAGAACTCGGAGGTGGCGATGCTGTCGCCGGTCATCAGGTTCAGTTTATAGCTTTGGTCCGCCGCTTGTCGCAGCATGAGACCGGCCTCGGTGTGATAGCCGCCGAAATAGACGAATTCGGCGCCCGCGTTCTTCAGCTTGGTGATGATCGCGGTATAGTCTTTTTCGCCCGGATTGATACCTTCGAACAGGACCTCGGTGACGCCAGCGGCGTTCAGCTTGTCCTTCACCACCTGCGCCAAGCCTTTTCCATAAGCGGACTTGTCATGCAGGATGGCGATCTTTTTGCCCTTGTATTTCTCCGCGATCCAGGGAGCGATGAACTCGCCCTGCCTGTCGTCACGCGGGTAAAGACGCATGACGGTCGAATGCCCCTTTTCTGTCAGAACCGGGTTCGACGACGCGGGGGACATCATGAGGATGCCGTTGTCGGCGTAAACGTCGGCCGCTGGGATCGACGAGCCTGAGCAGGCATGGCCATCGACGTATTTGATCTGCTGTCCGACGATGCGATTAGCGATCGCAACGGCTTGCTTCGGATCGCACGAGTCGTCCTCGACTACGATCTTGATCTTGCGGCCGTTCACTCCGCCGGCGTCGTTGATCGCCGCTGCGGCAGTCTCGGCGCCGCGTTTCATCTGTTCGCCGATGCTGGCGACTGGGCCGGTCATCGGTCCGGCGACGGCGATGGTGATGTCCTGGGCCTTGACCGACGCGGCTCAGCGCGGCGAGCCCCAGTCCTGTCAGCGATACGAATCCATGATTTGCGCATGTGTGAGCCTCTCCGGTCTCGCGTTTCCCCTGCGATCCGCCCATTGCGTCGGCGTGTTCGCGGCGCCTCGATCCCAATCTTGGCCCATGGCGATAGCCGGGAAGGACGACAATGGCAACCGCCAGGATCGAGGCGCTCCGACGCTCGCAATCTGCAAATAACCAGTGCGGAAAAGCGGCCCCGGCGAGATCCCGCGCGCGCTAAGCGCTCACCGCTCCGTCAGCTTGAGTTCGATGCGCCGGTTGCGGGCGCGCGAAGTCTTCGTCGGTCCCCTGGTCGATCGGCTGGAATTCGCCAAAACCGGCCGCCGCTAGGCGGTCGGGCTCGACCCCCTTGCTGATCAGATATTGCGCGACCGCGACGGCCCGTGCGGCTGACAGTTCCCAGTTCGACTTGTAGGGGCCCGCGCCGGTGATCGGGCTGTTGTCGGTATGTCCGTCGACCCTGAGGATCCAGGGAATGTCGGGCGGAATCTCGCGCTCGAGATCGACCACGGCGGCGGCGAGCGTGTCGAGCGACTGGTGACCAGCCGGGCTGATGTCGGCCTTGCCGACGTCGAACAGCACCGAGGATTGGAACACGAACCGATCGCCCACCACCCGGATGTCGGGCCGGGCGCCCAGGATCTGCCGCAGGCGGCCGAAGAAGTCCGAGCGATAGCGATTGAGCTCCTGAACCTTCTGCGCCAGCGCGACGTTGAGCCGCTGGCCGAGGTCGGCGATCTTCGACTGCGATTCCTTGTTCGCCGACTCCGATGCGGCGAGCGCATCCTCGATCGCCGCGAGCTGCTTGCGCAGCGCCGCGATCTGCTGGTTGAGCACGTCCACCTGGGCCAGCGCCTGCGCCGATATCTGCTTCTGCTGATCGAGCGCGACGGCCGCCGCCGAGGCCTGGCCGCTGGCGGTGTCGGCGTCGACCGCCCGCGACGCGGTGTCCTTGAGCTGCTTCTGCTCCCGCTGGGCCGAGTCGAGCGTAGCGGTGAGGGCCGATATCTTGCTTTCGTCGACGCCCTTCTGGGTGCGCTCGAGCGCCAGCAGATTGGTCAGTTCCTCGATCTGCCGATTGAGCCTCGCGAGCGCCTCGTCCTTGCCCGAAACCTCGCGCGAGAGGAAGAACTGGGCCAGCATGAATACCGACAGCAGGAAAATGATCACCAGCAGCATTGTCGACAAGGCGTCGACGAAACCGGGCCAATAGTTCACCGGCTCATATCGGCGGCCGCGCGACAGCGCCATGACTTAACTCCAGAACCTCTCGCCGCCCTCAAATCCGCGCTTCATCGCGCGCCCAGCTCGTCCAACAGGCGCCGCAAGAGCTTGCCGATATCTTCCTGCTGGGCCGCTTGCGCGTCGACCCAATCGCGAATTTGCTGCTGTTCGGTGCGCATGTGGCCGACCAGAGCCTGAATGCCTTCGGCAAGCGTCGCGATCGCCTTCCCGTCGCGTTGATACTCGATCGCGGGTTGCGCGCCTTGGGCGATGATTGGGGCGTCCGGAACCGCCTCGACAACCGGCGTCGTCTGGACGTGGCTTGCGAGAAACTCCTCGAACTCGGAATAGAACCAATTCTGCGCTTGGCCCGCCTGGAGATCGAGAAAGCCAAGGATCAAGGAACTCGCGAGGCCGAACAGCGAGGAGGTAAACGAAACGCTCATGCCGGCGATCGGCGCGGACAAGCCTTGCTTGAGGTCGTCGAACATGGTCCCCGTGTCGACCCCGGTCTTCATGCTGTCGATGACGCCGGCGATCGAGTGGACGGTCTCCAATAGACCCCAAAACGTGCCGAGCAGCCCGAGGAAGACCAGGAGCCCGACCAGATAACGGCTGAGCTCGCGGCCCTCGTCGAGCCTCGTGGCGATCGAATCCAGGATCGCGCGCGTGGTGATGGTCGATAAGCCCCGCGCGCCCGCTCCCGCATTGAGCATCACCGCCATTGGCGCGAGCAGTATGGGGCGCCGGAGGGGCTCCGTCGGTCACCGCGCCGGTCAACGAGTTGACCCAGTGTATTTCGCGGAACAGCCGGATAACCTGCCGGAAGGTGAACAGCGCGCCGATCGCCAGCACGCCGAGGATGAGGCCGTTCAAGCCGGGATTGGCGCTGAAGGCGATCGCGATCTGCTGATAGAGGATGAGAACGACGAAGCCGACCAAGGCCAGGAACGCCGCCATCCCCACGAGGAAAATACGTGGCGAGGTAAGCAGGCGGATATCCGGATCTTGCGCCATGGATCGCCGAATCGAACCCTAAAACACAACGCGGACGTTCTCGTCCCAATAGCATAACAAATGGGCGGGCAAAGCGGTGATAGCGAAAGGTTTTGGCAGCCGCCTTGCCTTGCCGACGGAATGATGGGTCACGCCGCCTTCATCTTGGGCTTCAGCCAGCCACGATTGACCAGCACCTCAGCGATCTGCACCGCGTTGAGCGCCGCCCCTTTGCGCAGATTGTCGGACACCACCCAAAGGTTGAGGCCGTTGTCGATCGTCGGGTCGTCGCGAATTCGGGAAATGTAGGTCGCGTCCTCCCCCGCCGCCTCGTGGGGGGTGATGTAACCGCCGGGCTCCCGTCGGTCGATGACCAGGCAGCCGGGCGCGCGGCTCAGGATCTCCCGCGCCTCGTCGGCGCTGATCGGATCGACGAATTCGATGTTGACGGCCTCCGAGTGGCCGATGAACACGGGCACCCGGACGCAGGTCGCGGTCAGCTTGATCTTGGGGTCGAGGATTTTCTTGGTTTCGGCGACCATCTTCCACTCTTCCTTGGTCGAGCCGTCGTCCATGAACACGTCGATTTGCGGAATGACGTTGAAGGCGATTCGCTTGGTGAACTTCTTCGGCTCGACCGGATCGGACACGAACACCGCGCGCGTCTGCGCGAACAATTCGTCCATCGCCTCCTTGCCGGCGCCGGAGACGGACTGATAGGTCGCCACCACCACCCGCCGGATTGTCGCGCGGTCGTGCAGCGGCTTCAGCGCCACCACCAGCTGGGCGGTCGAGCAGTTGGGGTTGGCGATGATGTTCTTCTTGCCGAACCCCTTCGCCGCAGCCGCGTTGACCTCGGGCACGATCAGCGGCACGTCCGGGTCCAGGCGCCAGGCCGACGAATTGTCGATGACCACGCATCCGCGCGCGCCGATCTTGGGCGAATATTCCTTCGACACCGCTCCGCCCGCCGACATGAGGCAGATGTCGGTGTCGGAAAAGTCATAGTGCTCGAGCGCCTTGCACTTGAGGGTCTTGTCGCCAAACGAGACCTCACGGCCGATCGAAGCGGGCGAAGCGAGCGCAACCACTTCGGACACCGGGAAACGGCGCTCGGCGAGGATCTCGAGCATCTCGTGGCCAACATTGCCGGTGGCGCCGGCGACCGCGACCTTGAAGCCTGACATGATGAAGAATTCCTTGTTCGCCCTGTCCTCCCCTCGAGGCCGCTGAAGCGCGGACCTCATGAACCCGGCGCCCGCCGGGGAGGAGCGCGGAGCAGGCGCGCGGTTAGCCGTTCGCCCCGCTTTTCAGCGGGCGGCGCGTTTTGGTCGTCGTTTTCAACCAGCTGCGCGGCATCGAGCCTGATCCGGACGCGGCGCGGGAGCGCGCCAACGGGTTTGGAGAACCATGACCCGCGCGGGTTGTCAATGCGCAAGGGCCCTTCCGCGGCGAATGCAACGCTTCTGGGCCTGGGCGACGCGCGGACGCGGCTTCGGCATTGCGCCTCTTTTCGGCTTCCGCGCGCCAGAATTCATGGCGAGCTTTCCAATGCTCCCAGCGATCATCGTACTCGTCCATATCAAATCCTTTGGGGAGCCACCGTTCGTTGCGAGGCCGGGTGTAGCCGTCTGGAAGGATCGTATCTTCATCCCGCCAGGCGGCTTCGATTTGCGTTTGAGCGAGGCTCTCCGTTTTGGCGAGGAACGCTCCGTCCAGAAGCGCGTCGACGAGTACAGCGCCATCAAGCGACGCGCCGTCGGGATAAGCCTTGCAAAGCGAGGCGCCGTTGAGATGGACCCTGTTAAGCGATGCGCCGTCAAGATGAGCCTCGCGAAGCAACGCGCCCTCGAGATGGGCAGCTTGAAGCTGCGCACCCTGGAGATGAGCCGAGAGGAGCGACGCGCCCTCGAGACGGGCAGCTCGAAGGTGCGCACTCTTGAAATTGGCCTTTTCGAGCCGCGCGCTCTTGAGGTGAGCTTCATCGAGCGAGGCGCCTTCGAGGTAAGCTTTATTGAGCGTCGCGCCCTCCAGATCAGCTCCGCTGATGTAGGCGACTTCGAGGTGGGCTTCACTGAGCGTCGCGCCTTTGAGATGGGCCTCGTTGAGCCAAGCCGCGTTGAAAGCAGCCTCGATGAGCCACGCGCGCTCGAGATGAGCCCTGGTGAGCCACGCGCCTTCAAGGTGAGCCTTGCGGAAGTGGGCGCTCTCGAGGCGAGCCCCAATAAAATTCGCACCCTCGAGATGGGCCTCGTCGAAGACGGCCCGGGCCAGGGCCGCTCCCCCAAAATTCGCCAGGTAAAGCGAGCTGCCCTCGAACCGCGCGCCAGCGAAATTCAGGCGCAAAAAGTTGCCAAGAGCCAGATGGCAATTAGATAGGTCGAGTTGCCACGAACCGGCGGCCCGTTCATATTCGAGCTGTCTCGCGCCGCGGCGTCCAATCACCGTGATTGCCGCCTGCACATCGACCGAAGGACCGTCAGCTTCGCGCGTGAGCTTTTCGAACGAAACGTCGCTCGTCAGCCTGTCGTTCCAGTGTTTGGGCAGAGTCGCCGAGATGGTAGTTGGCGGGCCTTGGCTTGCCGGCATTCTCGCGGATATAGGCGCACAGCGTCTCCATTATCGGCCAGTGCATCTCAAGGTCGTCGCGCGCCAGCTTTTCCAGCGCGTAGATCGCTCCCAGTCGAACCTCGGTGTTGCGCCGGATCGCGCTCTCCTGGGTCGAGGACGTCGCGACGCCATTGGCGTCCTTTGTCGTGACCGCAGTCTTCTCCTCGCGGACTGCGCCAAGCTGTTCGATCGCTTTGGCGAACAGCGTGTTGCGCGCGGTTTCCTGCGCGATCCTCGCCTGCGCCTGGGCCGCCCGCGCGGCCCAGTGGCCGACGATGAGTCGCCAGATGAGGAATGGCGTCGTCAGCAGGGCGCCGATGATGAGAAGCCGACCGCGCAGCTCCGCGCCCGGATCGCTTCCCGCCGAGCTTGGGGCGGGCGAAGCGCCTATCCAGATGGGCGCCAGCAATTGCCAAAGGGTGACGACCCCGCTGAGGGCAATGAAGAGGAATATGAGAAACAAAATTCCATAAACGGCGGCCGTAAGCGCCTCTGGCGGTTCGGCGACCCATTTCCAATTGAAAAGGTCCCACCCCTGCGCGGGGCCGTCGTCCCCGCTATTTTTCCCTTTCGTCGGCATATCCCCGTCCCCGAAAATCGCCATAGTAGCGTACCTGCCCCCATTTGTCCGGGGATAAGCCCGTATTAGGCGGGGAGCCGTGATGGCCGTCACGGCGTCGGGTATGTCGCGCGTGCCGGCGAGCGGCTTCTAAAGCCGCGCGCGAACCCTGCCGAGATTCGGCCGCTGGCAGGCTGGCCGAGGCGCCATTGCTCCACGTACCTAGGTTCATGCGTCGCACTAGATTGTCGCCGGAAGATACTGAAATATATCATCAAGATACGTTGGAATGTAGTTTCTGGTTCACAGAATAGCGGGCTGCGCTTATAATGGGCCTTGTCGACGGCGCCTCTGCGGCGCGGGGCGGGATGGTCCAGAGAAGCGACAAACGCTAAGTCGCCTCGCGCCCTTCGAGGCCGCTTTCGCGGCGCCTAAGGTCGAGGGTCGAAGGCAGCGGCTTTGGAGTTGGAGTGGATCGAAAATGGCGCCGCAAGCCATTGAAAAGGCTCGATTCGGACTCGGAAATGGCAGGCGTCCGTTAGCGCCGGCGCTCCTCCCACTCGGTCTTCAGGATCGCCATCATGACAAGGTCGCCTCGCCTGCCGTCGGTCAGGCGGTAGGCCTTACGCAGCACGCCATCGCGGGTGAAGCCCAGTTTCTCATAGGACCGCTGGGCGCGGAGGTTGTCGGCAAAGCAGTCGAGATGGAAACGCTCGGCGCCCAGCGGCCCGAAGGCCTCGTCAAGAACGAGGCTCAGGAACGCCGTGCCCGGGCCTTGACCGGGGCGGGCGACGGCGATGCGCTTGAGGTAGAGGTTCAAGTGCGGATCTCCGAGGCCGCGCAGGATGGCGAAGGCCTCGACCGCGCCGGATTCCCCGACGCCAAGCCGGTAGGCGTGAGAGGGCGAGGCCAGCATCGCGCGATGCTCGTCCTCCTCCGAACGGGCGACGTAGAGCTCGTAGTCCGGCGAGCGTTCGATCGCCATAACGGCGCCGATGTCGGCGACCGCGGCTTGGCGTAATGTAAGGCGGGATTGGTTCACGATGAACGGGTCGCCTTGGCCATTGCGCGTTGCGGCGCGAGCGTCTATATCGCGCCGTCCTCGAGCAGGCTAAACGTCGCTCGAGATCATGGGAGATGGGCGCTTAGCTCAGCGGTAGAGCACTACCTTGACATGGTAGGGGTCAGAGGTTCAATCCCTCTAGCGCCCACCATCTCCTACAATCTTCTAAGCATTGCAAACGCTAGCTTTTTTGTCTCGGCTTTCGAGCCGATGTCCAAATCCCATTCGGCAATAAAAAGCAGAACGGAGCGTCAACGAAGACGTGCGATCCGTGCGAAACACGTGTACTTGGTTGCCCGTCCGTTCTCGCCAACGCGGGATAGCCGGCGAGTCGTTAGGAAGTTCGACCGCCTCCAAGGGCAGGCCTCGTGTGGCTGGCCCAGGCGATGAGGCGAGAAACGGGCCGCGGCCTACCTACTTAAAGCCCAACCCATTACAGAAATGTCATGTTCCGGCCTAACCACGCCGGACGACCATCAACTAGAAACGAAGGCGCGCGCGAACCGCCGCGCGGAAATATTACGAGGTATTTTATGGACGCGCACTCACTAGTGTCCGACTGGCGCGATTATTACGATACGCCCCACATTTGGGATGCGGTTAAGGGAGGCGACCGAGGCGTGCCGGCTGTCTATATATCGCAAGAACTTCAAGACCTAAGCTGTCAGTGGCGTTTTGCGCTGGCCGGTGACGCAGTACGCTCGTGGTCAAAAACAATAGCTTCGTGGGCGCTCGTTCCTAGGCGCTTTAGTGACGAACGACTCCGCGAGATGCTGTCAAGACGGCAGATCTTCAGCTGGCAGTTCGCGGCGGCGATGCGGCTGCAAAGCGAACTGCGGCCGTCTCATGCGCTCGAGGCAATTGGGCCGTACGGCGCAAGGGAGGTCGGGCTGATCGTATTATGCGGCCTGAGCGCCACCGATATCTCAGATCCCCGCGTCGCGCGAGCTAAGGGCATCGCCGAAGTCACGCGCAAGCTACGAGTTGGCTTGGACCGGCTGGCCGACCATTACGACATTCAGGTCGCGCCGGTGACTGAACAGCAAATCGAGGCTGAAACCGTCCATAGGAAGGCTAATGCGCTTATTCGGATGCAGATCGACACCTGCCGAGAGGCTGAACGAGCCTACGATAGGTGCGATCCCGATGAGAACGACTTCTTCCGCGGCTGGTCGAATAAGAAAGACACGAAGCATTACCGCGTCGTGACTCGCGGGCCGCTCCTGAAGCATTCCAAGAATCGTTTTCAATTGGTTGCTGGCAGATCTTTGTTATGGATACAGAACGAAAAAGGCCTAAACCTTTGGTTTTTACTAGCTAATGGAAAACCAAAAAAGGGATCCGTGGTAGAATTTGGTATAGACGTTGAAACAACTCATGCGTTGCTCGCCAGTTGATTTTTGGCTTCTTGATTCCAAACTTGAAGCAACGCGATAAAGCAAACTAAGACCGATCTAGAGCGGTATTTGTCCAGTTCCGAGGCCGCCGAGAATCCTCGGATAGGAGCGTTCGACGACGCCACCGCAACGCCGATTTCGACCTGAGTGTCCCTTCAAGTCATGACCACTTCACCACGCAAAACACGCTCTCGCGGGCAATATTGCGGGACGCTTCGCCGCGAGCCTTCGTTCGCCGAATCGACCCCGGCCGGTATCCGGCTTACGCATAGATCGGGGAGACGTGTGTATGAAGTTCCGGCGCCGGGGAGCGCGATCAGCGCCTTGGCCAGGGGCGACCTTCGGCGTGCCCAGCCTATGCCCGAGCCAGGGTCGGCGGCTTAGTCGCCCGCTGCTCGCCCACCGCGTCAGGCCGGCGCTAGCTTGCGTCTGCGCAGGCGAGCGAGCCAGCCGAGCCCAGCGAAGCCCGTCGCCATCATCGCCCAGGTTGAGGGTTCGGGAACCGACGGCGCCGGCAGCGCGACTAAAGACGCTGCGCCGAGGATCTGTCCGTCATATAAAGGTCAGATGCGTTAAAGGTCAGATGCCGGATCGATCCCGCTCCTGCCCTTTGGGCGACGCGATTCATTGCACCGGTCACGTTTGCATGCAAAGTTCGATGGTCTCAGTCGGACTAGCGGCTTGCCTGTTTTCGCTTGCCACCATCTCATTGAGCAGCACGGAAATACATCTTGAACTCAAGTTGTCGTGCGAACAGGCGGCTTTCGGGTCAGCATCCTTGACGCAGGTTCTGTTCACGCAAGGCAGACCTCAGGGCGAAGCATAATTGCGCGCCGCCGACCCGTGCGGCGCCGACAGGAAACAACAAAGGAGGAGGATTTCCATGGCAAAGCGTAGCGCTCCGGCAAAGCATTCCGTTGCCAACCCACTCAGCCTCGTGACCCATCGCACCCAGGCCCGCTACGGCTGGCATCCGGATCTGCCCGACGCAAGGGACCAGGTGTATTCGGCTCCCGCGGTGACGCTTGCGAAAGGCTTGCCGCAAGCCGTCGATCTGCGCCCGCATTGCCCGCCAGTCTACGATCAGGGCCAGCTCGGCAGTTGCACCGCCAATGCGATCGCTGGAGCCATGGAGTTCGAGCGCAAGAAGCAGAACTTGTCTGACTTTGTGCCGTCTCGCCTCTTCATCTACTATAACGAGCGCGTCATGGAGGGTACGATCTCTTCTGACTCTGGCGCTCAGATCCGCGACGGAATCAAGTCGGTCGCCAAAATCGGCGCGCCGCCGGAGACCGACTGGCCATATGACATCGCCCGGTTCGCGGCGAAGCCCCCGGCCCAAGCGTATACCGACGCGAAGCTCGACCGGGGCGTCCAGTACCAGAGCATTGTGCAGACCCTGCAGCAGCTACAGGGTTGCCTCGCCTCTGGCTATCCGTACGTCTTCGGCTTCACCGTTTACCAGAGCTTCGAATCGCAGACCGTAGCCAAGACCGGGATCATGCCAATGCCGGCTCCGAATGAGAAAAAACTTGGCGGGCACGCTGTCATGGCCGTGGGCTATGACATCTCCACCAGGATGATGATCGTGCGGAACTCATGGGGAGCCATGTGGGGCCAAGCCGGATATTTCATGATGCCTTTCGAATTTATTATCAGCCCGAGGATGGCCTCGGATTTCTGGACCATCCGATTGATCGGATAAACCGGGACACGATCCGGGCCGCTTCCCGTTGTGGAGGTCCAAACGAAACGAAGGCTTCGGCTAAGGACGCGAAACCCGTAGTCAACGAGGCTTTCGTTCGAGTGCGGCGGACGATGTGTGACGACTCGGATGAACCGCCGTAATAGTCAGTGCATTGGCGTGGTTCTTCTCCTGCTTGTTGCCGTCGTGCTGGCTGGATTCGTATCCGCGGGTGTCGTTGCTGCTACTTCAACCCCGAAGGAGACCAGAATGTCTTCAATTTTGACCTCGGCTGACAATGGCGGGACGTTTGACTTGCGTGTCGGCGAAGAAGTTGGGCTCCGCCTTCCAGAGAATGCGTCGACGGGATATCGTTGGGCAGTGGATGCAGTGGACGCGACCTTTGTTGAGATCGAGGAGGGCGAATACGTTTCGACGTCGAAGACGTTGGGTGGCGGTGGCGAGGCCCAATGGTTAGTAAAGGCCAAGGTGCCCGGCGTGACACAGATAAAGCTCAAGCGTTGGCGAGGGTGGGAGGGGGAGGGTTCAATTATTGAACGGTACGAAATCAATCTTCGGATCGCGCCATAATACGTCTCGGTCAGTCCAGTATCCCTCGCGCTCGCAACGCGCACGCGGCGCGCGTATCGCCCCCGGTATGCTCAGCCGGTGGGCAGTTCGCACGCGCGCGAGGCGGCCTAGACGGCGCGACCGCGCTGTGCTCGTGCTCGAGAGTTGCCGCGATTGATGCCGCCGGCGTTCCGTTTGCCGAGGCGTCCCGGGTCTATCACTGGCGTTGGGATGAGTACCAACCAAAGCATCGGCGAAGGGTGGCCGGGATGAGGTTCCCCCTAGTCCCGGCCATTCCTCGACCCCCCAAGCGGCCCGCTATAGGGCGCCCTGCTGCGCGATTCACTTTGGGTACACTCCAACGAAACCACGACGATTGGTGCATTAAATCCCGTTTGACAATCTAAAACAGACGGATAAAAGGAAACCATTCAAAACGAACTGAATGGTGTTCCGCCATGTACGCCAGAGCCTACCTCAGAGCCTCGACCGTGGAACAAGACGCCGCCCGGGCCAGAGCCCAGGTTGAGGCGTTCGCGGCCGAGCGCGGCGTAGACATTGTTGGCTGGTATGCCGAGAACGAGTTGGGCGCGCAGTTGGCCCGGCCCGAGCTTTTCCGTTTGCTCGCCGACTCCAAGCCTGCCGACGTGCTGCTGGTCGAGCAAGTCGACCGCCTTTCGCGCTTGACTGACTTGGACTGGCGCAAGTTGCGCGCCGAGCTTGACGCCCGACAAATTCGCGTCGTCGCGCTCGA
>CAVUPE010000005.1:0-93630 GCA_963743265.1 uncultured Alphaproteobacteria bacterium
ATCCTCGGCCAGCCGGTCGGCACTGGCGCCGCCGGCCACCACGAGCGCGTCGTACTCGACGGACTGCGTGGTGAGGACGGTCTTGGTGACGGCGACCGGTCCTTTCGGTGCCCGCTACGGCGCCGCCGGGGCGCGAGACACGATGACGGCACCCGCCCGTTCGAGGCCGGGCTCACCGCCGCAGACCCTCTGCCGTCGACGCCGTCCCCGGCGAGGACGCCGACGATCCGACCTTCGATGTAGCGGGGCGTCGCGGGTAAGAGGGAGAGGGCCGGCGGGGAGTAATGTTCTTGGCCGGCTTCCCCTTCGGCGCCGCGCTGCCCAGCTGGGCAGCAACACCGGTGGCCAGATCGGCGTCGACTTGGCCAGATTGTCGAGGATCCGGTCGACCACGTGCTCGCCGAGGCACTTTCGCGAGCTCGAAGGAGAACGCGCCGACGATGTGGTCCTGCTCCCGGCGGTCATGCTGGTCCAGAACAGCGTGGCCTGGCTGTAGTGGTCGGCGAAGACTGCGGCCCGCATCCGGACCTTCGTGGCCGCGTCACCGTGCGCGGGACGTGCGACGTAGCCGCCGGCTCCGGCAGGCGAACGGCAGCCGCCGCCCAGCGAGTTCGGGAGTACGGCGCGACGCCCTCGTGGACGGCCTGCTGGCCGAACCCGTCGCGGTGGGTGGTGTTGACCGGCGAGCGCGGCCGGTTGATCGGCAGCTGGTCGAAGTTCGGGCCGCCCAGCCGGGTCAGCTGGGTGTCGAGGTAGGAGAAGTTGCGGGCCTGCAGCAGCGGGTCGTCGGTGAAGTCGATGCCCCGGGGACACGTGCGCGGTGCAGAACGCGACCTGCTCGGTCTCGGCGAAGTAGTTGGTCGGGTTGCGGTTCAGGGTCAGCCGACCGATGACCCGCACCGGGGCCAGCTCCTCGGGCACCAGCTTGGTGGGGTCGAGCAGGTCGATGCCTTCGAAGGTCTGGTCGTCGGTGTCGGGGAACACCTGGACGCCGAAGTCCCACTCCGGGAACGACGCCGGACTCGATCGCGTCCCACAGGTCGCGGCGGTGGAAGTCGGGGTCGATGCCGCCGAGCTTCTGGGCCTCCTCCCACACCAGGGAAGCCTATGCCGGCGACCGGCTTCCAGTGGAACTTCACCAGCGTCGTCTCCCCGTCGGCGTTGACGAGGCGGAAGGTGTGGACCCCGAATCCCTCCATGGTCCGAAACGACCGGGGGATGGCCCGGTCGGACATGATCCACATCAGCATGTGGGTCGACTCCGGGGTCAGCGAGGCGAAGTCCCAGAAGGTGTCGTGGGCGGTCTGGGCCTGGGGGATCTCGCGGTCCGGCTCGGGCTTGGCGGCGTGGATGAGGTCGGGGAACTTGATGCCGTCCTGGATGAAGAAGACCGGCATGTTGTTGCCGACCAGGTCCCAGTTGCCCTCGCCCGTGTAGAAGCGGACCGCGAAGCCGCGGACGTCGCGGGCGGTGTCGGCTGAGCCTCTCGAGCCGGCCACGGTCGAGAACCGCACGAACACCGGGGTGTCGACCGACGTGTCGCACAGGACCGGGGCGCACGTGAGGTTCTCGATCGACGTCGTCAGCCGAAACGTCCCGTGGGCGGCGGCGCCGCGGGCGTGGACGACCCGTTCGGGGATCCGCTCGTGATCGAAATGCATGATCTTCTCGCGCAGGTGGAAGTCGTCCAGCAGCGTCGGCCCGCGCTCGCCGACCCGCAGACTGTTGTCGGTGTCGTCGACCGGGACACCCCCGGTAGTCGTCAGGGTGTTACCGCCCTGCGCCCATGCCGGGGCTATCGCCTCGCTGGGGGCCCCCAGCGACCTGGCTGACCTCCGCCCTCCCGAACTTGCTGGACTCGCCATGATTCCTTCCCGGACCGGCCCCGGTCGGGACGCGCCGTCTCCCGGGTACTTACCCGCATCACTGCTCCCCATGCCCAACAATCACCCAGCCAACTTCGTCGTCAGCGAGGAAGGCGCGGGAGTTGCTGACTTTTCATAGAGAGAGTTCGGCCAGAGCCCCCTTCGAGGCGCGAGCGGCGATGGGATCCATTTCGCGTCGGGGCGGGAGCCATCGCGCCTCATGGTCGCGGCCGGACCGTGAGCGACCTCGAAAAGCCTTGGGGGCCGAGATTTGGAGGAGCTGGTCGCGGTCGATGGCCGGGCGCGTGGACGGCCGCCGTCGTTCAAGGCGGGGTGAGGGTGCAGCCGTCTCCGAGGATTGAACCGGCTGGCAGGGCGAGGTGCGCCCAGACGGTTTTGCCGTACTTGATGGTGGTTTTGCCCCCATCGTTCGGCCAAAGCGTCGACGAGGAGGAGGCCGCGGTCCGCCGGGGGTGGCCGGGCCGGGCTGCTGCAGGCGGGCGGCTTGGGGGTTGTTGTCGGTAACGGCGACTTGGACGTGGTCGCCGTGGGCGACCAGGGAGATCTCCATGTCTTGGCTGCCAAACTTGGTGGCGTTGGCCGCGAGTTCGCTGGTGACCAGGGTGATGTCGGCCACACGTCCGTGGGCCTTGTCGTGCGGGGCGACCCCCCAGGCGGTGAGTTGGTTGGTTACGAACGTCCGGCTGGCCGAGACAATGATAGTGGCGTCGACAAGCGTTCCTGTCTTGACCCGGATCGCCTTGGCCTTGAGTTGGGTGGCGATCTCGTCGAACAGCGCCTTGTCCAGGTCCTGAGCGATGAGGGCTTTCCGGAACCGAACGAAGGTGGTGCGCTCCGGCGTGGCTTCATCCCCCGAGAACCCGCAATAGCGTCGGAACGACGCGCGATCGTCCAAGGCTTCGGCGAGCTTCACGTCCGAAAGATCGTACCACATGGCAAGCAACATCGCTTTGAACAAAGCCAACGGCGGCCATGCCGGCTCGCCCTTCGCAGAGCAGGAGATGCTCGCCAATCGCCGATCAATCGGAGCCCAGTCAATCAAGTCGTGCAGATCATCCAGTGAGCAGCGACGACCAGCGTCAGAACTTCCAAATGCAAGAGTTTCTTGACCGATCCGACGCCGCGCCATGCTCGCCCCGATTCCAAAGCCCGAGCCAAGGAATCAAAAACAACGCGCGTAGTCCATGCCTTTTCGCGCACAGGTCTCAAGAAAGCCCATCGCGACGTGGCTCGTGCTCTCACCGGCGGAGAGTTCGACTCCTCGCTTCGCCAGCGCGAACGCGCGATCGAGGATTGCGGGCGATCCCGCGATCCCGCGCTGCCAATCCAATCGCAGGATCATCGCCAGCAGGCTGTGAGGGAGCGCGTATTCGGGGTCGAGCTCGATCGCCCGCTCAAAGCAGCGCTTCGCCTCTGCCCGTGTCGAGGCTTGATCCCAAGCCAGCCAGTTGGCCCGCATCGTGAGGTCGTAAGCGGCGGGGTTGGATGGCGGCCTGTGGCGCAAGTGCTCCGCCGCGCTTACATAGACCCGGCCGATCAGGGTTCCGACAATCGTTCGCACGACCTCGTCCTGAAGGGCGAAGAGGTCCGCCATCGGACGATCGTAGCGTTCGGCCCAGACCTGATTGCCTGTCCTGGCGTCGATCAACTAAGTCGTGATCCTGACGCGCTCCCCCAGCCGACGAACGCTGCCCTCCACCAGGAAATGCACGCCGAGTTCGCGCCCGACTGCCTGGATGTCGACGCGCTGTCCCTTGAAGCGGGAAGTCGAGTTGCGGGAAGCGACCGCTATCGTTTTCCACCGCGACAGATCGGTTATGACGTCCTCGGTGATGCCATCGGAAAAATACTCCTGCTCGCGATCCGAAGACATGTTCACGAATGGCAGGACGGCGATGGAGACCCTGGCGCGATCGGCGAGATGTCCGTCGTCCGCGTCCGACGCCGCCCCTAACCAAGTCTCGCCGATGCCGCCCGCCGCTCGCTCGAACTCGCCCGACGCTGGATGTTCGGCGATATCGGCGGGCAGCACCAGCCGGTAGCCGCGTTTCGGCGCGGTTTTCAGCACGACGCGGTCATCATCTTGTAGCGCACGGCGGATTTCATGAATGCACTGCACCAGGCTGTCGTCGGTCACGACAAGCCCGGACCACAGCGCGTGCATCAGTTCGTCCTTGGTGGCGAGCCGCCCGGCGTGCTCGGCCAAGTAGCGCAGCACGGCGAACGCCTGCGGCCGCAGGGCGATGGAATGCCCCGATTCGGTGCGCAACGTTTCACTGCCGAAATCGACGATCACGCCGTTGACGGCAAGCTTTCGACTTCGCACGTCCATTCCCATCCAGCCCTCCGCCGAATGGCAGGCCTCTGCATTCTGGAACTCAGACTAGCACATTTCACAGAGCTCGCCGCCTCGGCCAGGACCGCGCCGCGTCGCGAATTTTCGCAAATTTTCGTCGGCCGATCGGGACGGTTTCGTTACATGGCTGCTCAGGCGAGCAACAATTCTGAGCCAGCCGTGTAGGGCTGTACCACTCGGTATTGCCTTACTGTCTTGGTGCTCCTCGGCCCACAGGGCCAGGAGTACTTTAGTGATAGACACGTCCAGAAGATCCATAGGGAGTAAAATATGAGCACGACCGGGAAGACATTAGTCGCGATAACATTTGCCATGTTCGCTTTCCCAGCTTTTGCAGATACAGCGCCAGAAATGGGCGGGTCACCAAGACTTGCAATCGGCGGTTACGATACAGTGGCTTACTTTACTGTCGGAAAGGCGGTCCCTGGTAGTCTCGAATATCAGACTGTTTGGCATGACGCGCGCTGGCAGTTTGCCAGCAAACAGGATCTCGACCTCTTCACAGCAAATCCGGAGAAATATGCGGCTCAATATGATGGGCACTGCGCGATGGGCGTTTCCTATGAGAACGGCCACAAGGATACAGTCGACCCCGAAGCTTTCACAATCGTCAATGGTAAGTTATATGTAAATCATACGAAATACTGGACGACCGAATGGCGCAAGAATGAAAGTGAAAATATAAGCCGCGCCGACAAAAATTGGGTGACGGTAAAGGATACTCCGGAGCCAACAAAATAAATTGCGAGAAGGCGCCGAAAGGCGCCTTTTTCTTAATGGGCGAAGCCAAGGGGAGCGAACTCCGCCAAAGCGTACATCCAGACGATGAGCGTTGCGATCGAGCACAACGTCGTCATTGAGACAGTCGCGGCGACAAGCGCCTCCTCGCAGCGATACTCGCCGGCGAGAATATAGACCGTCTTGGCCGTCGGCACTCCGGCGCAGATCACGGCTGCGGCGGTGTAGAGCGGGTCAAGCTGAACTTCGATAGACAGACCGAGGACGATCAGCGGCATGATCAAGAGCTTGACGATCGTCAGTGAGGCCGAGCGTCCGAAATTAGCCACCAACCCGTCGATCGACAGGCCGAGCCCTATCGCGAAGAGAGCGCAGGCTGTCAGAGCGTCGGCGAGAATGCGCAGATAGGCGCTGACGGGCCCGGGCATCGGGGCGCCGAACGCGGACCAAGCGACGCCGATCAGGGTCGAAAGGACCATTGGGTTGAGGATAACGTGCCGCGCCAGCTTGGCAGGCTCGATAGGCGAACCGCGCGCGTTGCTTGGATCAAGCTCCTGCAGAACCACTGCGGACGGAAACATCACAACTGCGACAAAGACCGTTGCGATCGCCGCCGGCAACACCGCGCGGGGTCCATAGGTCGCCTGAAGGATCGGCAGCGCGACGAAGCCGGTGTTTGTCATTGACGCCGCCCAGCCCTGCATCGAAGGCCCGGCCACCCCACCGCCGCCCAGGATGCGCGCTGCGAGGAACACCAGAGCAAAGCAAATCAGCGAACCTCCGCCGAAGGCGACCAGGAATCGCCACGCCAGCAAAGAGCGCGCGGGCTCTTGCGCGATCGTGACAACCAGCAGCGCTGGCATCGCGACGTTGTAGGCGAAATGAATCAAGCCGTCTGATAGGCCGCGCGATACATAGCCCAGAAAACCGGCGACCCAGCCGGTGACGATCACCGCGAACACCGGCAAGATGAGACCCGCGACTTCCATTCCTGCCTCTGTAAGTCGAGCTTTCCAAGTTCGGACATGGACCAAAGACAATGTCCATGGAGAAAGCGACTTGGGCGGTTTGACTGGGCCAGTGGGCGCTAGCCTAGCATCCTGGATGTCGAAGCGCGCCACCCTGCCCTCGCGAAGACGGAAAACGTGTCCGACCGTCTTGTCCTTAAGTCCGTGCGTCTGCCCCTCAAGCGGTTTGCCTTCGAGATCACGGACGGACTGCCGGACTTCTGCGACGATCGCGTCCTCAGCAGTTCGATGAAAACTCACGGGCTCGACGTGCGGACTGACCATGGCCCACTGCCGCGTCCAGTACGCGCGCACCGCCTCGCGGCCATGGACGTGCCCGCCGTCCATACCGTTGGCCCAGACGACATCATCGGTGAGCGCGGTCAGCACGCCGTCTATGTCCCGCGCGTTGAAGCGATCGTACAGGCGTTTGAGGAGTTTCACGTCATCGTCCATTCGGTCTCTCCCTGTAGAGTGCGGGTGTTGCGCTAGGGGCCAGCTCACGTTACATATGCACGTATGCATCTCGACGACGGTAAGCGCAAGGGGCGAGACGGGATGGACCTGGATGTGCTGTCGACGCCTGGGCACCTGATCAGTCTCGCGGCGCGCGGGTTCGCCCGCCTCAGCGAAGCGCGGCTCAAGCCGCTTGGCTTCGGCGTGGGCCATTTGCCAGTGCTGGTTGCGCTTCGGGATGGCCGGGCCAGCACGCAACGTGATCTCGCCCGCTTCGCCAAGATCGAGCAGCCGCCGATGGCGCAAATGCTCGCCCGCATGGAGCGGGACGGGCTGATTCAGCGCGCCCCTGACCCGGCCGATGGGCGCAGCAGCCGCATCACGCTAACGAGGGCTGCAGAAGCGCGCCTGCCGGATGCGATTGCTGTCTTACTCCGGGGTAATCTCGAGGTGCTGCGCGACTTCACGGACGAGGAGGCCGGGCTGCTTGTCGTCCTGCTCAAGCGCCTGATCGCAAATCTCGATCGGGTCGCAAGCGTCGACGCGTCACCCGGCGCGCTTGCTTTCTGAGAAGGGGGACTGAGCGTCCGTTGCAGGCTGATTGCGTCCGAACCCTAGGGCGTAACCGGGATGAGCTTGCCCACGAACACCGGCGTCCCGGACGGCTGCCCGGTGGGCGATCCACCCGGCGGCTCGACGGTCACGGCGTAGGTGGCGCCGGCGATAATCGCAGGATCGTACGCGGACAGGCTCGCGCCGCGCGGCGTATCGCCGATCAGCCCGAGTGAGCGCGGCGCGCCGAGTTTCGCGTCAATGATCCAGAGTTCGTACGCTTTGCCCGGCGGGGCTTGCGCCGCAACGGGGCGAACCGTGAGCTCCTGCTTGTCGAGATTGACCGTCACCTCGATGGCCGGCGACGCGGCGTCCTTTTGCAGGATGGCCACATATTCGCGTGGGGCAGACTGCCTGGTCGTTTCGCGCGCCACGAACCCGATCGCCAGCACGCCGGCGAGAACGGAAGCGGCGATCGCCAGGCCACGCCAGCGCCGGATGCCGCGCTCGAGCGCCACAACCGCCGCGCTTCCCGGCGCTTCGGGCGACGCGCCTCGAATGCGCGCCTCGATAGCGGGCAGAAGGTCACGCGGCGGCGCGATCTCCGGCGTCGCCTCAGCGAGCGGCGCCAAGCGCTCCTCCCAGGAGCGGATCGCCTCGTCGAGGTCCGCCTCGCGCAGCCGCCGCGCCGCCAGCGTCGCCCGCTCGCTCGCGTCGAGCGTGCCGAGCGCGTATTCGGCTGCAGCGAAGTCGTCGTCGGGCGAGATCGTCATGACGCGAGGCAGTCCTTGAGCTGCGCAAGGCTGCGATGGAGCCAGGTCTTGATCGTCGGCACGGGACGCCCGAACCGCTTCGCAAGCGCCTCGCGGCTTAGACCGCGGTAGTAGGCCAGCAAAACGACCGCGCGCTTCTCTTCGTCCAGCCCCTTGAGGCAGTCGACCAGCGCGGCGAGCCCTTCGGACCGTTCACGCGCGGCGAGCGGGTCGATTTCCTCCGCTGCGGGTTCAAAGCCCTCGGGCTGATCCTCGAGCGAAACCGGGCGCACGCGCCGCACCTCGTCGAGCGCACGGTTGCGAGCGATCGTCGCCATCCAGGCCAGCGGCGAGCCCTTGACGGGATCGAAGTCGCCAGCCTTTTCCCAGATGCGCACGTAGGCCTCCTGAAGCACGTCGGCCGCGACGTCGCCTCGGGTCAAGATACGAGCGACAACTCCATAGAGTTTCGCATTTGTCTGCTTGTAGAGCGCTGAAAACGCAGCCGCATCGCGCGCGGCGATGCGGCGCAAGAGGCCGGCCAGGTCGTCTCCCGCCCCAGCCGACGCGCGCTCGCCTGGCGTCCCTCCCCGGATCGTCATTCCGCTATCCTAGATAGCCCGCGGCGCTGGCGCAAACGGATGCGCCCGGCGGGAACGCGAAGGGGCGGGCGCTAATGGCGCCCGCCCCGCTGCTACCCCCATGAGCCGTAGGAGGAGGGCTCAGCTAGGCAGCAGAACTTTGTTGATCACCTGGATGACGCCGTTCGACTGCATCACGTTGGGGATGGTGACTTCGGCCTTGTCGCCCTTGGCGTCGATGACCCAAAGATGGCCGGCGCCGCGCGCAAAGGTGAGCTCTTCGCCCTGCACCGTCTTCATCATCGCTTTTCCGCCGCCTTCCTTGATCTTGGCGTCGATGTCCGCCTCCGTGAGACGGCCGGGCACGACGTGGTAGGTCAGGACCGTGGTCAGCATTTGTTTGTTTTCGGGCTTCAATAGGGTGTCGACCGTGCCCGCCGGCAGCTTGGCGAACGCCTCGTTGGTCGGCGCGAAAACGGTAAATGGTCCGGCGCCTTCGAGCGTATCGACGAGGCCCGCCGCCTTGACCGCCGCGACGAGCGTCGTGTGATCCTTCGAATTAACCGCATTTTCGATGATGTTCTTCGATGGATACATCGCGGCGCCGCCAACCATCTTGGTCATCTCGGCAAAGGCCGGCAGGGTATAGGAAGGCGCGGCGAGGCCAATTCCGGCGGCGAGCGCCGCTGCGCAATATAAAAGCTTGGCGTTCATGTTCGTCTCCGTTGACCGTTCCAACCGATCGTTGTCTCTCCGCCTTCAATTGGCGTGAGGGTGTTACGGAGCGCCTCCCGCGAGGTTTCGTGGGTCGTTGAAAAAAAGCGCCAAACAAAAATCACGATTCAGGCGCGAAACGCCCGGCCAAACGGGAGCGTATTGACGATCGGGGCCTCAACCCGCCCTATTGGAGACCTGGATTGACGTCACTTTCTTCCGCCCTGCCCGCGCGCGCCGCGCCGGAGGGCCGGCTTGTCTACAGACATTCCGCGCTGGTGCGCGTCTGCCACTGGGTCAATGCGATCTGCTTTGTCGTGCTGCTCATGAGCGGGATGCAGATCTTCAACGCGAGTCCCCTGCTGACCTGGGCGCAGACGACCAATTTCGAGAGGCCCTTCTTCTCGTTCTCGGCGCGCCATGACGATGATGGGAATGCGACCGCGGGCCTAACGACGATCTTCGGACATGCCTTCAACACCACCGGCGTGCTCGGCGCCTCGCGCGGGGACGACGGCGAACTGGAAGAGCGTGGCTTTCCCGCCTGGGCGACGCTGCCCTCCTACCAGGACCTGGCGATGGGGCGGCGCTGGCATTTCTTCTTCGCCTGGATTCTGGTCCTCAACGGGCTCCTCTATTTCGCCAACCTGATCTTCAGCCGCCACATCCGCGACCTCTGGCCGAGCCTCGCCGATTTGAGAGCGATCCCGCACGCGATCGTTGAACACGTGCGGCTCCGGTTTCCCTCTGGCGACGAGGCGCTGCGCTACAATGTGTTGCAGAAGCTCGCCTACTTGAGCGTCGTGATCGCCTTTCCGATCCTGATCCTCGCGGGGCTGACCATGTCGCCCGCAGTCAACGCGGCTTTCCCGTGGCTCCTCACGCTGTTCCATGGACGCCAGGCGGCGCGCGCCGTGCATTTCCTGCTTGCGGCCTACCTTGTTCTGTTCCTGATCGTGCATCTCGTGATGGTGGTCCTCTCAGGTCCCATCAACAACATGCGCTCCATGATCACCGGCCGCTATCGGATCAAGGAGGCTCAGCGATGAGCGGCGAGCGTCTGATCCGCCCGGCGCAGACACGGCTCAGCCGCCGCAAGCTTCTCATTGGCCTCGGGGTGGGCGCTGTGGCCGCGCCCCTCTCGGCCTGCAGCTTCGACACCGGCTCGCCCGCGGCGCTCAACATCCTCGAAAAAGCCGAGGCGCTGACCAAGGCCGCGCAGCGCGCGCTGCTCGGACCCGAAACGGCGATGGCGCCGGAATTTCCGGCCGGCGCGATCTCCGCCTATTTCAAGCCGAACGGCTCGGTCGATCCTGAGGATCCCGCCTATGTCGCGTTGCGCGAGGGCGGATTTAAGGACTGGAAATTGGAAGTCGGCGGCCTTGTCGAGCGGCCGATGAAGCTCTCGCTCGCCGATCTGCGCGCCCTGCCCTCGCGCTCGCAGATCACCCGCCACGATTGCGTCGAGGGCTGGAGCGCCATCGGCCAGTGGAAGGGCGCGCAATTGTCGTCGGTGCTCACCGCCGCGGGTCTCAAGCCGCAGGCGCGCTACATCGCCCTCTTCTGCGCCGACACGCTCGAGCAAACGCTCGACAACACCGGCCGCTATTACGAGACGATCGGCCTCATCGACGCGTTTCATCCGCAGACCATTCTTGCCTACGAGATGAATTACGCGCCGCTCAAAGTCGAGCACGGCGCCCCGCTAAGGCTCAGGGTCGAGCGGCAGCTCGGCTACAAGATGGCCAAATACATCATGCGCATCGAGGCGATCGACGATTTCGCCAAGATCTCGCGCGGCCGCGGCGGCTTCTGGGAGGACCGCGGCTACGAATGGTACGCGGGGATTTGATCGGCGGCGCGGGCAGCGTCGGCCCTTGTTTGTCATGCCCGCGAAAGCGGGCATCCATGTCGAGACTCTAGATTCCCGCTTTCGCGGGAATGACATGACGGTCGCCCGCGAACGCCTCTAGCCGCCTTCGCTCACGCCGGATGGCTGTGCCGCTTCAACTCATCCACGCGGATGCGGGCAAGCGCGCAAAACTCCCCGTTGGGATATTTTTCGAGGTAGGCCAGGATCAGCGCGGAATTGTCGCTCTCGCGAACAGACTCCCAAAATGACAATTCAATTTCCCTGTCGTGCGGATCCCGCATGGCGACGGCGTCCTGCTTGATCGCCTCGAGACGAACTCGGGCGAGAGCGACGAAGCCGCCGTCCGGATATTGCTCGAGATAGGCTTCGTATTCGCTGGCGAGAATGCTGTTTTTGATTGAGTCCCAGAACTCGATTTCCACCGCCTGCGGGTCGGAGGCCGGCGCGTGAGCTTCGCCTTCAGAAAGCGAGGGAATCTCGGTCTCGACGTCTGGCGACGGCGTCGCAGCTGGGGTCGATCGCGACTTTGACGCTCGCTCGTCCAGGAGCAGCCGGTAAACGCGGACGGGCTGCGCGATATTCTTGACGGTTTGCTCGCCGAGGTCTTCGAACTCAAACGGCAATTTTTTCATGACATGATCGTGAATGCCGCGCGAAATGCAGATGCCGCCGGGGTCCGCCAACCCTTCGAGGCGCGCGGCGATATTCACCCCGTCGCCGAAAATATCCCCGTCCTTCAGCATGACGTCGCCGACATTGATGCCGATGCGAAACTGCATTCGACGCTCTTTGTCGAGATCGTCGTTCGAGTGAGCCAGTTCATTCTGGATGTCGACCGCGCATTGGACTGCGGCTAACGCGCTGCCGAACGCGGCAAGAATGCTGTCGCCCGCGGTCCCGCAAATTCGTCCCTCGTGTCGCGAGATCAGACGATCGGTGACCAGGCGGAAAGCCGATAAAGTCGCCAAGGTTCCTTCCTCGTCGATTTCCATCATGCGGCTATAGCTTGCGACATCGGCGGCGAGAATGGCGACGAGTTTTCGCTCAAGCGGCGGCGCTTCCATTTAACTTCCTAATTCGCTCGCTCGGAGATAGCGCGAAAGCGCTAACTGTTCGCGAGACGCGTGTTCGAGTTATGAGGGAACGCACGGAACGCCGAAAAGTGACAAGCAAGGCGAATGAGGGCGCTTCGCTTCGTACGGGACCTCGCCGGACGCGTTAGATCCATCCTCGCCGCCGAGCCTCTAGCGCGCGGCGCCGATGGTGTCGGCCATCACGGCGCCCCGCTCGCCCAGCGGCTTTTCGGAACCGACCGTCGAATCCTTCGCGGTCTGATGCTCGATCTCGGCGTTCAGCTCGCCGCCGAGCAGGATGACGATGGCTGAGATCCACATCCACATCATCATGCCGACGGCCGCCCCGAGCGACCCGTAAGTCGCGTTGTAGGCGCCGAAATGGGCGATGTACCAGGAGAAGAGAACCGAGGTGATCAGCCACCCGATGGCGGCGGCGGCGCTCCCGACCGAGAGCCATTGCCAGCGCGCTTCGGTGCGGCTCGGTCCGTAGCGATAGATCGCGGCCAAGGCCACGCCGGCGAGAACCAGCAAAAGCGGCCAGCGCAGAACGGCGATTGAAAGGCTCAAGAGAGACGAGAGGCCGACTGCGGAAAAGACCATCGGGGCGACGACCACCGCGGCAAGCGCGATCATGAGGGAAAAGATCGCGATGAGCGTAAACAGGAGGGAGAGAAGGTTGAGCTTCACGAAGCTTCGCTTTTCCTTCTCGTCATAGACGACGTTGAGCGCGTCGATGATCGCCTTCATGCCGGCGTTGGCGCTCCAAAGCGCGATGGCGAGTCCGGTTATGAATCCGAGACCGAGCTTCGCATCGCTTTTTGCCGTCAGCCGCGTGATCTGTTCATGAAGGATGTCGACCGCGCCGGCAGGAAAAACCCCGGCGGCCAACGAAAGATGGGAGTTGATCGTCGAGGCGTCGGCGACCAATCCGTAAAGCGAGACAAACGCGGCGATGGCGGGAAAGATCGCCAGCAGCGAAAAGAACACGACCCCGCCGGCGACAGCGAGCAACCGATTGTCATTCACGCTCGCGTAGACGCGCCAGAGAATATCCTTCCACCCCGCCCAGGGAATTTGCCAGGGAACCACGGCGTGGCGTCCCCTGCCCTGCTCCTTCGCTCGGCGCAGCTGGGCGGAAATCGGCTGGTCGTTCTCGACCTGCTCCTGCGGCCTTTTGTCGGCATCGGCATGCGCCGGAGGAGCGTCGCTGCGGATTTCATTCGTCTCTTCGGGAGCGGGATAGGCTGTCCGGTACGGCCTTCGGAGCGCCTCGTGGCTCCAGGTCGCGCGCGTCCGCTCGACCGCTTCGCGGCGCAGGGCGGCAATCGCGGCTAGGCCCCCATAGACCAGAAGCGGCCATATCCTGCGGTGCTCCGCCATTGTCTTGTTCCGCTCGCCGTTCGGGGGCGCCGGGCGTCGCGCCGCGACGAGCTCCCCAACCGAGTAAATCGCAAACGAACCCGCGTTGTTCCGCATCGCGGCCGATACCCCGTCATCGACCGGCGGCGGCCGGCGCCCGGAAGAGGCTCCGGGCCCGCGCTCCCCTTCCCTCCCACCGATCGTTTCACATCGACCTGAGCGGATTTGGGCGGGTCTTTGTGCTAGGCTCGTTGCGCGACGGAGGCGCCATGAGCGAGACCCGCAAGATCGCTGCGATCCTGGTCGCCGATGTTGTCGGCTACAGCCGGCTCGCCGGAGCGGACGAGGACCGCATTCTGGCGCGGCTGCGGGCGCTCCGCAGCGATCTGATCGACCCGACCATCGCTGTCCATCACGGCCGCGTGGTCAAGCGCACTGGCGACGGCAGCATCATCGAGTTCCGCAGCGTGGTCGACGCGGTGCGCTGCGCGATCGAAGTCCAGAACGCCATGGTCGAGCGCAACGCCGGCGTGCGCCCGAGAACGCCGCATCGACTTTCGGATCGGCATTCATCTCGGCGACGTCGTCGAGGAGGCCGACGGCGACCTCATGGGCGACGGCGTCAATATCGCCGCGCGGCTGGAGGGCGTCGCCAAGCCCGGCGCGATCTGTCTGTCCGAGGACGCCTATCGTCAGGTGAAGGGGCGGCTCGATCTCGCGGTCAACGATCTCGGCCCGACCCAACTCAAGAACATCGCCGAGCCGATCCGGGTCTATTCGCTCGACGTCGGCCAGCCTGCCCAGGCGAAGCCCGCCGCCGACCCCGGCGCCCGAAAAATCCGCCCCGCCGCACCTCTCGATCGTCGTCTTGCCGTTCGCCAATATCGGCGGCGATCCGGACCATGAGCATTTCGTCGACGGGGTCACGGAGAGCCTCACGACCGACCTCTCACGCATTCGGGGCGCCGTACGTCGTCGCCCGCAATACGGCGTTCACCTACAAAGGCAAGCCGCTCGACGTGAAGACGATCGGGCGCGAATTGAACGTTCGCTATGTCCTCGAGGGCAGCGTTCAGGGCGGCGGCGCTCGCATGCGCGTCAATGTGCAGCTCATCGACGCCGAAACGGGCAGTCATCTCTGGGCTGAGCGGTTCGACAAGCCGCTCGCCGATCTCTTCGACATGCAGGACGAAATCGTCGCGCGCCTGGCAGGCGCGCTGAACGCGCAGCTCACCGCCGCCGAGGCGCGACGCGCGGAACAGGCCCCGAACCCCGACTCGATGGACCTTTTTTTTCAAGGTTTGGCTTGGCTCAATAAGGCTTACACCCCTGACAATATAGCGCGAGCGCGCAGTTTTTTCGACCGCGCGCTTGCCGCCGGTCCCGGCAATGTTGACGCTCTCATTCAATCGGCGCGCTCGGACATTATCGAGGCCGTAAATTTCTTTGTGACCGATCGCAAGGCGGCCGTGGCGGCGGCCGAAGCGAAACTGACCAGAGCCTTGTCGTCGGTCCCGGACCATGCGCGCGGCCACGTGTACTTGGGTTTTGTCGACATATTGACCAGGCGCGCTGCCGAGGGCATCGCCGAATGTGAACATGCGTTGGAGCTGGATCGAAATCTCGCCGACGCCCATGCCTTTATCGGATTTGGCAAGATTTATGTCGGTCGCGCCGAAGAAACAGAGGCGCACGTTGCTGAGGCCCTGCGCCTCAGTCCACGCGATACAATGGCTTACACCTGGATGACTATCGCGGGCCTGGCGAAGCTCCACCTTGGCAGTTGGGAGCAAGCGGTCGCGTGGTGTCGGCGGGCGATCGAGGCCAACCGAAATAATCCGCAAACATATTTCAACTTGGCCGCCGCCCTGGCGCAGCTTGGCCGACTGGACGAGGCGCGTTCCGCAGTCAAGGCCGGTCTCGCGCTCAACCCGATCTACAGTGTTTCTCGCGCCCGCGCCGCCCGGAGGGCGGTGAGCGATGACCCGACGTATCTGGCCGGCCGCGAGCGCATTCTCGAAGGCATGCGCAGAGGCCGGGGTCCCCGAGGAATGACCGCCGCCCGCCGCCTCGCTGCGATTCTCGCGGCCGACGTCGTTGGCTACTCCCGACTGATGGGTGAGGACGAAGCGGGGACGGCCCGAGCGGTGCGAGAGCATCGCGAGGCGTCGCGTCCGATCGTCGCCGACCATGGCGGCCGTATCGTCAAGACAACTGGCGATGGTTTGCTGGTAGAATTTCCCTCCATCGTCGCGGCGGTCGAATGCGCGATCGCAATTCAGAAACTCATGGTCGAGCGCAACGCCGAGACGCCCGACGCCAAGAGGATCGTCTATCGCATCGGCGTCAATCTCGGCGACGTCTTGATCGAGGGGGACGATATTCTCGGCGATGGAGTGAACATCGCCGCGCGGCTGGAAGGCCTTTGCGAGCCGGGCGGCGTGCTGGTTTCAGGCGCCGCTTACGAACACACGCGTGGCAGGATCGACGCGGTCTTCGTCGATCTCGGCGAGAAGGACCTCAAGAACATCGCGCGTCCGGTGCGGGTTTATGCGCTACGCGCGAGCCAAGATGCGGCGCCCATCCCAATCCGTGCCGCGGTTAACCGACAAGGGCCGCCGCGCCTGTCGATCGTCGTCTTGCCGTTCGCCAATATCGGCGGCGACACTGCCCATGAGCATTTCGTCGATGGGGTTACCGAGAGCCTGACGACCGACCTCTCGCGCATACGAGGCACCGTTGTGATCGGGCGCAACACCGCCTTCACTTACAAGGGCAAGGCGGTCGATCTGAAGCAGATCGGCCGCGAGCTGAACGTCCGATATGTCCTCGAAGGCAGCGTCCAGCGAGGCGGAAATCGCATGCGCGTCAACGTCCAGCTCATCGACGCCGAAACGGCTAATCACCTCTGGGCCGAGCGGTTCGACAAGCCGCTCGCCGATGTCTTCGACATGCAGGACGAAATCGTCGCGCGCCTGGCGGGCGCGCTCAATACGGAACTCCTCGCCGCCGAGGCGCGACGAGCGGAAGAAGCTCCAAGCCCCGACTCGATGGACCTCTATTTTCAGGGCATGGCCTGGCTCAATAAGGGCCAGACGCCGGACCATGTTGCGCAAGCGCGCGGCTTTTTCGATCGCGCGCTCGCCGCCGATCCCGACCATGTCGAGGCGCTCGTCGGATCAGCGCGCGCGGACGTGGTCGCGGGCGCAAATCTGTTCGTGTCGGATTGCACGACGGTGTTTGCGGCGGCCGAGACGAAGTTGACCAAAGCCTTGTCGTCGGTCCGGGACCATGCCCGCGGCCATATGTATCTGGGATACGTCCACATATTGCACGAGGCGCGCCAGCGGAGGGCATCGCCGAATGTGAACATGCGTTGGTGCTGGATCGAAATCTCGCCAGCGCCCATCACTTCATCGGCGTTGGAAAGATTTGCATCGGTCAACCCGAAGAAACCGAAGCTCACGTTGTCGAGGCCCTGCGCCTCAGTCCGCGCGACACGCTGGCTTACACTTGGATGACCAACGCGGGCGCGGCGAAGCTCCACCTCGGCGATCGGGAACAAGCGGTCGCGTGGTTTCGACGGGCAGTCGAGGCCAATCGAAATTTTCCGCAAACGTATTTTTGGTTGGCTGCCACGCTCGCGCAACCTGATCGGCTGAACGAGGCGCGCTCCGCAGTCAAGGCCGGTCTCGCGCTCAACCCGTCCTTCACCATCTCCCGCGCCCGCGCCGCCTGGACGGCGAGGAGCGACGACTCAACGTACCTAGCGGGGATCGAGCAAATTTTCGAAGGCATGCGCAAGGCCGGAGTCCCCGAGCAATGACCGCGAGCCGCCGTCTTGCGGCGATCCTCGCGGCGGGCGTCCCTCGGCCACTCGCGCTCGATCGGCGAGGAAGAGGTGGCGCGAACCGTTGCGGCGTGAAGCGCGCAATTGGCTCTTAGCGTTGGCTATTGGTCCGCGAACGACGGCTCAGTCACGGCGTCATGGCCGCGCTTGTCGCGGCCATCCACGCCCACCCGCGCAAAGCCGCTGGCGGTGTTGGGGAAAGGTCACAATCTCAGACGATCAGGCTCCGCACCCCATGACGACGGTCCTAATTTTTTTACGGTGACCTAGCGTGGATGGCCGGGGGTCAAGCCCGGCCATGACGAAAAACCGAAGGAGGACCACGAACATTTTCTTGCGCGAAACCGAAATCGATGTTATACTTTTACCATTCGCGGGATTGAACCCGCGGCCGTCGGCCGCACGTAAGGAGGAGCAGAGGACTGGGGCTGTAGCATTCGAGGCACAGTGTAACGTGGGGACGGATTCCTTATTTGGATTCGCTGTAACCCATTGAAAAGTCCCGATTCGGACGAATAAAACCAAATTAAACCAAGCTATTTTGCTTGGTCTAATTTGGTCTGGCTTGGATTGACTTGGATTTGCTTGGCCGCGTGGCCGGGATCGCAGGGTCGCGCGCGCTACCGGGCGCCCTGCGCCGCCGCCTTGAGAAAGGCCGCCCTGGAGTCCGGCAACGGCTCGCCGCGCAGCGAGAACAGGTCGCGGGCGAGGAAGAAGCCGGTCAGCCGAAACCCGTCGGCGATCTCCTCGGCGCTCGGCCGCGCTTCGAGAGGGGCGTCCTCACGCAGGAACGGGGGCAGCGGCAGCAGCCGATCGCGCCACGGCGCCCCGGCCTCGGCGCTCACCGCCCGCCCGGACTTGGGCGAGACATAGGCAAGGTCATCAGTGACGCCCGTCGCGGCGCAACTGCTGAGGTCAAGCTGAAATCCGCACTCGGCCAGGATCTGCGCTTCGAAACGGGCGATGAGCGTCGGCGCAAGCGCGCCGTCGTCGAGGGCCTCGGCGATGAGGCTCGCCGCCTCGTACACAGCCTCGTGCGGATCGCGCTCGGGCAGCACCCGCACCAGTTCGGCGAGATAGTTGATTCCGGCGAGCGCCATCCCACTGCCCATGAGCCTGCCCGCGCGCAGCGAAAGAGGCTCGACGGCGTAAGAGCCCAGATGCTCGTCGAGCCGGGCGCGCCAGACGAGGCCGACCGTATTGCCGAGCTGGAGCGTCGCCCTTAAGCGCGGCGACCGTCCGCCGCGCACGAGGCCGAGATGGCGGCCATGCGCTTGGGTCAGCGCTTCAACGACCGTCGAAGCCTCGCCGTGCCTGCGGATTCCGATGATGAGCCCCTCGTCGCGCCATTCCATGGGCGGGCTTCTCTACGAAGCGCGAAGATGCGCCGGCGGGGGCACGCGGGCGAGCTTCAAGGCGATGACAAGCGCAAGCGCCGACAAGGCCCCGATGAACGCGGCCTCGCCAGGCCACGCGCCGAGGGTGAAGACCCAGCCGCCGACCGAGCCCGCTAAGCTCGAGCCCGCGTAGTAGAAGAACAGGTAGAGCGCGCTTGCCTGCGCCTTCCCTGTCTCCGCCCTCAAGCCCACCCAGCTCGAAGCGATCGAGTGGCCGCCGAAGAATCCGATCGTAACGCCGCCGACTCCGAGGATCGTAAGCCACAGGCTATGCGGCAAGGTCATCACGACGCCGATCGGCATGAACGCGATGGCGAAGCCGATGACGCGGCGGCGGCCATAGCGGCCGGCGAGTTCGCCCACCAATGCCGAGGCGACCGCGCCGATGAAATAGATGCAATACACGAGGCCAATGGTCGTTGGGCTCAGCGAAAAGGGCGCCGCCTCGAGCCGAAAGCCGATGTAGTTGTAAGTGGTGACGAACGCGCCCATCAGCAGGAAGCCCAGTGCGAACAGATACCTGAGGCCCGGGTCGCTGAAATGGGCGCGAATTGTCGGCAGGAGCGCCGTCGCCCCAGCCGTGGGCGGAGCCCGCCGCTCCCCAGGCAACGCGAAGGCGAACGCGGCCGCGCAGCCGAGCGAAACGAGGCCGACAAGAGCGAGGGCGTCGCGCCAACCGCCGAATTCAGCGATCGCCGCGCTCGCCAAGCGTCCGCCCACGCCGCCGAACGTATTGCCGGCGATATAGAGGCCCATGGCAAGCCCGATCGCCGAACGATCCATCTCTTCCACCAGATAGGCCATGGCGACGGCCGGCACGCCGGAGAGCGCAAGGCCGGTTAGCGCCCGAAGCGCGACAAACGTCGTCCAGTTCGGCGATAAGGACGCGGCGAGCGTCGCCGCCGCGGCGGCGACCAGCGAAGCGGTCATGATCGCCTTGCGTCCGACAATGTCCGAGAGCGTTCCGGCGAAGATCATCGCGACCGCCAATACGCCCGTCGCCGCGGACAAGGACAGGCTCGCGGCGGCGGGGGAGATCGAAAAGGCGCGGGTGAAGAGAGGCATCAGCGGCTGGACGCAGTAGAGCAGCGCGAAGGTGGCGAAGCTGCCGAGAAACAGTGCGAAGCTCACGCGCCAGAACCGCGCGCCGCCGCGCCCGATCAGGGGCGGATCGCCGGCAGGCGCTTTCAGTTTCAAGATTGCAGAGGTCGATGTCACGGGGCCGCAGACTTCCCGCCTGCGCAGGCCAAAGGCAAGACAAATTCAAGGGGCGCGGGGTAGCACCTTTTGTTCTCAGGACCACTCGCGGATCGCTCGGGCGCGACTCCTCCCCCCTTGTGGGGGAGGATCAAGGAGGGGGTCGACGCCGCTCTGCGAGACGAGAGAACGGCGGCGCAATGCGCTAGTCTCCCCGTTCCGCGCGACCCCCACCCCCTAGCCCGCCCCCACAGAGGGGGGCGGGTACGCAACGCCATCGACACTGCCGACAGGAAACAGGCTCTGGAGCCACGTTCGCTACAGCGGGAGCGCGGCCGGACGTCCGGGATCGGAGGCTCGGGCTTGCCCGCGCCCTTCGCCGAGGCAGGCCTCGATGAATTCGTCCATCTGCCGAGCGATGGCTCGGATATCGAACAAAGCCTCGACGCGCTTACGTCCGGCGAGGGCCAACTCTGCCCGGCGCTCGGGCGCATCCAGCAATTGGCCGAGCGCGGCCGCAATGCCGTCGGCGTTGCTCGGGTCGACCGTCACCGCGCAGGGGCCGCAGATCTCGGCCAAGCCGCCGCGACCTGAGGTGATGAGCGCGGCGCCGCTGGCCATCGCTTCCAGCGCCGTTCGGCCGAACGGTTCCGGGCCGGTCGTCAGCACCATTCCGACTTCGGCGCGCTCCCACGCCGCCTTGACCTCGGCATAGGGAACGTTGGAGTCGACCCTGATCCGGCCGTTGAAGGGCTCAGCGGCGGCGCGAAGCGCGTTTACAGTTTCCGGCTCGAGGTCAGCGGCGGCCGGGTCGGACACCATGAAGCGGGCGCTCCAGTCGGGTCTCGAAGGCAGAACCCGCGCGATCGCCGCCATCGCCTCGATGTGGCCCTTGTGCCGGAGCGCCCGGCCCACGCACAAAATCGACCGGTCCTTGGGTCTTGTCGCGGACCAGGCCTGCATGTCGAGCCCGTTGGGCACCGCGCGTTGAAGCGGACGCAAGCCCGGGAAATCGGCGCGGAATCGGCTCAAGGCGTATTCGCTGACAAAGGCGAAGCCCGAAAGCCGGCGCATCTCCTGACCCCGGAATGCCCCATCAAGGGCGCTCGATGGCGCTTTCACATAGGCGTGGGTCTGCAAAATCACCCGCGCGCCCGACGTCAGGGCGATGAACGCCGCCGCCGGCAGATGATTTTCGACAATGGCGAGATCGACGCCGCGACGCCGAAGCAACTGGGCGACGCCCCACGCCTTCCCGAGATTGCCGCTGATTCCGGGATCAGGAATCGTTGCGATCTCGAGGCCCTCGAACGGCTCGTCCACCGGCGGGCAGACCACGAGGGTCGTGCGCGCATATCGGCTATGAACGACCAAGTCGCGAACGCAAAGCTCGACCGAGGCGGCAAGCCGCGGCCCGAAATGCGCATTGCGCAGCATGACATAGGCAATTTTTGGCTCGCGCCCCATTCACCACATTCTAAAGCTTAAGGGGCGGCGCGCCGCCTGCGGGCGTCCTTACACGCAAGGGTCAGAAGGGACAATCGATCCATCGATCATTGCCGCATGCGGTGAATTTTGCTTGAAGGGACGGCCGGACAAATCAACGAACAAGCCCTCGCGCGGACGAGTGAGCGAAAGCACCCCAACCCAATGGTCTCAGCCACCGACAAGTCGGCCTCGCTTACCCACGTTGGCGCTGACGGCGCAGCGCGGATGGTCGACGTGTCGGACAAGGCGGCGACCGACCGGGTTGCGATTGCCGAGGGACGGGTGCGCATGGCTACGTCGACCCTGGCGACGATCCTGGCTGGCGACGCCAAAAAGGGCGATGTCATCGGCGCGGCGCGGATTGCCGGCATTATGGCGGCCAAAAGGACCGCCGACCTCATTCCGCTCTGTCATCCCGTTGGCCTAACCAAGGTTTCGGTCGACATTGCGCCCGACCAAGCGCTGCCTGGCCTCACCGTGCGGGCCGAGGCGCGATGCGTCGGTCCGACGGGCGTCGAGATGGAGGCGATGACCGCCGTTTCTGTCGCGTGCCTCACCATCTATGACATGGCGAAAGCGATCGACCGGGGCATGAGCATCGAGTTGGTCAAGCTGATCGAGAAACGCGGCGGCAAATCGGGCGAATGGCGGGCGGCGAAAGAGCCGGAGGAAAAGCGCCGGTGAGCTCAATGATCACGGTCGAGGAGGCGCTCAAGCGCGTGCTCGCCTCTGCCGAGACGCCGCTCGAGCAGGAAAAGGTCGCGTTGCAAGCAGCTTATGGCCGCGTGCTCGCCCATGACCTCAAGGCTCTGCGCACCCAGCCGCCCTTTCCCAACTCCGCCATGGACGGCTACGCGCTGCGTTCGGCGGACGCGGCCTCGGCGTCCGCGACCCTGACGGTCATCGGCGAATCCGCCGCGGGCCGCGCCTTCGACGGCGCGCTCGGTCCGGGCGAGGCGGTGCGCATCTTCACTGGCGCGCCAATGCCTGACGGCGCCGACACGATCGTCATTCAGGAGGACGTGCAGCGCGAGGGCGAGCTTATCCGTCTGTCAGCCGCAGCGCCGGCAGGGGACAATCTGCGTCCGGCCGGCATGGACTTTCAGGCCGGCCAAACGCTCATCGCGGCAGGCCGCCGACTGGGCCCCCGGGACGTGGCGCTGGCGGCGGCGGCAAACCACACCGAGCTTACGGTTCGCCGCCGCGCCCGGGTCGCCATTCTGGCGACTGGCGATGAACTGGTCGCGCCCGGCGGCGAGTTGGGGCCGGCGCAAATCATCGCCTCCAACAATTTCGCCGTCGCGGGGCTGGTCGACGCCTATGGAGGCGTCGCCATCGATCTCGGCATCGCAATCGATGAACTGAAGGCGACACAGGCCGCCATCAGTCGCGCGCACGACGCCAAGGCCGATGTGCTGGTGACGCTCGGTGGGGCGTCAGTGGGCGATTACGACCTCGTGCAGCAGGCGCTCGTCTCATCGGGCATGGAGCTCGGCTTCTGGCGGATCGCCATGCGTCCCGGCAAGCCGCTGATGCATGGGCGGCTCGGCGCCATGCGCGTCCTGGGCCTGCCGGGCAATCCGACCTCGTCGATGGTTTGCTCGATTCTGTTCCTGCGCCCGCTGCTGCGCGCCCTGCACGGCGAGCCCGACCCGGGCGCCGATCCAAGCCAGCCGGGCCGCCTTGCCGTCGATGTCCCAGCAAACGGGCGCGCGCCAGGATTACATGCGCACGTTGCTCAGCCGGAGCGCGGAGGGAATTCTGGTCGCGACGCCAGTCTCCGCACAGGACTCATCATTGGTGAGAATGATGGCCGGCTCTGAGGGCCTCATCATCCGCCCGCCCAACGCTCAGCCGGCAAAGGCCGGGGAGGCGTGCCGCGTCATCTCCTTTCATGGGCTCGGGGTGTAGGCTCGGGAGCCGCATGTCGATAGGGCTCTTTGTCGCGCTCCCACCTGACAAGAGATAGCGATCAAAGCAGAAAATAAGAACAAATGTTTGTATATTCGGAAACCGTCGGTTATGATGCCTCTATCGTCATGGCTGGCATCCAATCCGGTCCGACGAAAACCAGGCCCTTTTGGTCCAGAGAGGCAATGCGAGAAGACCGCGAAACGAAACGAGTGCTAACCCTTTGAAAACAAACGATTCCGCGAAACCATGATTCAGCGATCCTAACGATTTCAATGGCTTACGACCCGTGTCACGAAACGATTCCTTTCGTTTTCGCTGTTTTTGGCCTCGCCGACTCATGGAAACAAAACCACCTTCCCATCCGCTTGCCGACTCCGCAGCGTTTTTCGAGGGCGCTTCGAGGCGCCACCGGACGAGGTTCCGGGCCGAGACCGAAAGAACGAAAAAGTTGCGCAAAGGAGCATCTAAGTCGCAGAAATCATTAGCCCGCAAAAACTTGTGCGCGGGCGCCCAGAGATCCGCCTCGCTCCCTATCGCCGCGCTTTCGTCGGCCAGTGTTCTCGAAGCACGCCGAACAGGAACGCCGTCGATAGGCCGAACAGCATCATGCCGTTCAGCGCCTCGATAGCGCCCATCAACTGCCAGTGCTTCGCCAGGAACACGTTGGCGTGGCCATAGCTCGTCATCGCGCTGAGTGAGTAGAGCATGGCGGACGCGAGATCCGGTCGCGCGCCGAGGGCGACGTAGGCCCCGGCCCAGGCGGTCGCTTCGGCCGCGTGCAGGAGCGTCAACAATAGCACCGTCAGGGCGAGGAGGACGGCGAGCACAACCGAGGACCGCCGGGCGCGCAAGACCAGCGGCAACTCGAGCAAGACCTGGTCGCGGATCAGAACCAAGGCGAAAGCGTGAAGGAGAACCGTCAGAAGGATGAGCGGCAGACCCCACGCCCAGTCGTTGGACCAAGCTTCCGCGGCGACATCATACACGGTGACGCGACCGGGCGCTCATGACAAGCAGGACGCCGATAACGGCGTCCTGCTCCAAGGCAAGAGTCCCGATTGAGCCGGCCGCCGACGTGCGCCGATCAATACCAGCCTGGGGCGTAAGGACCCCAAACGCCGCCCCAATCCATCGCGGCCTCCTGGTTCAGCATCGCGGTCGTCTCTTGCATTTGCGCGATGTTGTTGGCGGCGCGAATCTGCTGATATTGCTGGTAGGCGGCTGCGTTGCCGATGAAGGCGCAATTGCATCCCGCCGCGTCCGCATAGATATAGACGGCGCCTTTCTTCCGCTGCGAGAAGACCATCGTGTTTTGCGGCAACGACTGAAGCTTGGCCATCTTCTCGGGCGTATCCGCCTGCTGCCGCACGAAGCCCGCCGCCGCCAGCTGCCCTTCCTTCTCCTGCGCGCCCATGGCCATACAGCCGGCCAAAGCCGCCGACGCCGCCAGAGTCGCCAGAACACCCCGAACCGTTTTCCTCACCGTCAGCTCCTTCGATCGACGACTTATTGAGGCGAGGACTGAGGTGTTGACGATTCCTCCGGCCCTACCCGGGGCGACTCTCGCCTCCTGCCCCTCCACCTGTCAATCACGAGCCGATGGGCCTTGCGCTCTAATGATAAGTGAGCGCATGAATGAGGATGTCTCTTGTGGAAAGTGCAGGGGCTGCCGGGCATGCTGGACCCGAAGCGCGCGCGTATACGGTCGGCGACCCGGATCGCGTACCCTGGCCGCATCAACCATCGGCGCAATCCATGATCACCCTACCGGGCCTGGCGGCGGACGCGCTGGGATCGTTTCTCGCCGACGACATGAAAGACCGGTTCGGGGTCTCGCACGCGCGCCTGGCCGAGATTATCCCGTTCGCGGCGCGGCTCGCGCTCGAATGCATCGGCAACAGCGACGCACTCTACCACAACGTCGAGCATACGATGCTCGTCACCCTGGCCGGCCACGACATCTTCAAGGGGCGAGCGCTACTCACCGACTCAACCCCGGATGACTACTCGCATTTCATCGTCGCCTGCCTCACCCACGATATCGGTTACGTGCGCGGCGTTCTCAAAGGGGATGGGCCCGACGGCTACGTCGTCGACGCGGCCGGCCACAAGGTCAAATTGCCGCGCGGATGCTCCGACGCCGCGCTTGCGCCCTATCACGTCGAGCGGTCAAGGCTGTTCGTGCTGGACCGCCTGTCGACGATTGACGAGCTCGACGGCACGCGGGTCGCGGGCGCGATCCTGCACACGCGCTTCCCCTACTCCACCGCGCCCGACGACCACCAGATCCACGAAGATGCAGCGCTGCTCCGGGCCGCCGATCTGATCGGCCAGCTCGGCGATCCGCACTATCTGAGGAAGGCCAACGCGCTCTACTACGAATTCGAGGAAATCGGCTTGAACGGACAGCTCGGCTATGAATCGCCGGCCGATCTGGTCGATAAGTATCCGCAATTCTACTGGGGGAAGGTCTCTCCGTACATTTCCGAGGCCATCCGCTACCTCAATGTGACGGCAAGCGGACGCCAGTGGATCAACGGTCTCTACAGCAACGTCTTTCGCGCCGAGCACGAGCAGCTGCGTCTGTCGGGGCCGCAACCCTAGCCAAAATCGTGGACGGCGGCGGTCCCGAATTCTGACCAAGCTGGAGGCGGTCGGAGCCCGGCTCGAGCGGAGACTGTTAGAGTCGAGCTCGCCTCGCCGGCCGCGCCATGGCGGGTGTATAAGCGACCAACGAGGAGCCCATGAACAAGCCGCCCCGCATCGCCACGTCCCATCGCCTTGATCTCACCCACCGCCCGCGCCGCAACCGCAAGGCGGAATGGACGCGGCGGCTGGTGGCGGAGCATGTGCTGACGCGCGAGCGACCTCATCTGGCCGCTCTTTCTCATCGACGGCGAGAAGAAGCGCGTTCCGGTCGCCGCGATGCCGGGAATCGACCGGCTGACCGTCGAAGAGGCCGTGCGCGAGGCCGAGCGCGCGGTCAAACTCGACATCCCGGCGATCGCGTTCTTCCCCTACACCGAGGTTGCGCTCAAGGACGCGGAGGGGAGCGAGGCCTTCAATGAAGGAAACCTTGTCTGCCGCGCCTGCCGCGCGATCAAGCGCGAGTTTCCCGAGCTTGGCCTCGTCACCGACGTTGCGCTCGACCCTTACACCAGCCACGGCCACGACGGGCTCGTGCGCGAAAGCGCTTCGGGCCGGCTCACGATCCTGAACGACGAGACGGTCGAAGTTCTCGTTCACCAGGCGCTCAACCAGGCGCGCGCCGGCGCCGATGTCATCGCGCCCTCCGACATGATGGACGGACGGGTCGGCGCGATCCGCGAGGCGCTCGACGCCGAGGGCTTCCTCGACGTGCAGATCATGGCCTACGCCGCAAAATACGCTTCCGCCTTCTACGGGCCGTTCCGCGACGCGCTGGGCTCGTCCGGCGCGCTTAAAGGCGACAAGCGCACCTATCAGATGGACCCGGCCAACAGCGACGAGGCTTTGCGCGAGGTCGAGCTCGATCTCGACGAGGGCGCCGACATGGTGATGGTGAAGCCCGGGATGCCCTATCTCGACATCATCCGCCGGGTGAAGGACGAATTCGGCGCGCCGACCTTCGCCTACCAGGTGAGCGGCGAATATTCGATGATCATGGCGGCGGCGAACAATGGCTGGATCGACGGCGACAAGGCGATGATGGAAAGCCTCATCGCGTTCAAGCGCGCCGGCGCCGATGGAGTGCTGAGCTACTTCGCGCCGCGTGCAGCGGAAAAGCTACGCGTTCGGTGAAATTCCCGTGGCGATGCGCGGCTGACGTCAAATTGAAAGGCCCGTCTGCTCCGGATCGGTAGGCCGTGGGCTTGATACGCCCCCTTCGTCCGAGCTCGCGACTGGAGGAACGCTATGGTCGGTAAACTCGTGATCGCCACGGCGTTGGCCGCAGTGTTTGCAGTCTCGTCCGTGGCTTTGGGTCAGCAATCCGGCGGCACGGCCGACGAAGCCAAGGCCATGCTGATGAAAGCACTCGCCGCCGTGAACGCGGATAAGACCAAAGCGCTCGACAGGTTCAACAAGGGCGAGGGCGGGTTCCGGGATCGGGACCTCTACGTGTTTTGTGCTAATGCTAGCGACGGAACGATCGTCGCGATTGGTAATCCGAACCTCAAGCAAGCGCTTGGCATGGACGTACGCGCCGGTCAGAACTCGACGGGCGAGGCGTTTGGCGCAGAAATCTACGCGGCGATGCAGAAACCGGAAGGTCAAATCACCGAGGTCAGCTATGTGGGCCCGAAGCCGGACCCCGACGACAAGCTCGCTGCAAAGACAACACTTGTAGCCAGGGTAAGCGATGATCTCGGCTGCGGCGTCGGCTTTTATAAGTAGACGATTCCGAAACCCTGCAATTTCGTGGCACGGAGGTACCGCGCGCGGACCGACTTCTCGCACGCGATGCCGGCTGCGAACCTAAATGGGGTCGCAAGACACTCAAAACGTTAGGACGCCACGGTAGAACATGGGTAAGAGCATCAGCGCCAGCGCGCGCTTAAGGCTTAAGCAGCACCTTGCCGATGTTCTTGCGGTCCTGAATGAAATGATGAGCCGCCGGGGCTTCGTCAAAGCTGAAAACCCGAGCGATCCTCGGCTTGATCACGCCATTTTCCCACAAACCCATCAGCTGATCCATCCAGCCGCGCATGCGGTCAAACTCGCCCCACATGTGACCCAGATTGACGCCGAACACTCCCTTGTTGGCGTTCATCAGCGACAGCGGATTGAACTGGACCCAAGGCGTGTTCGCCAGCATGGACACCATGCCCAGGTATCCTGCCCCCTTGCCGGTGGCGGCCGACGAGGCGCCGAACATTCCGAGGCGACCGGTGGGCGCGAGAAGGCGATAGCCCTTCTTGAGCGAGTCGCCGCCGACCGCATCGAGGATGAGCTCGACGCCTCGCCCGCCCGTGATCTGACGCGCTCTCTCCTCGAAATCCTCGGTCCGATAGTCGATCAGGTGATCGACGCCGAGCGCGCGCAACTCCTCATGCTTGCCGGCGGACGCCGTTCCGATGACCTTCGCCCCAATATGCTTGGCGATCTGGGTCGCAGCGATGCCCACGCCGCCGCCAGCGGAATGAACGAGCACTGTCTCGCCCGCCTTCAATCCGCCCATCACGACAATCAGCTGCCAAGCAGTCAGGTAGTTTACCGGGATCGACGCGCCCTCCTGAGCAGACATGTTCGACGGTCGCGGGAAGACTTGGGCCTGCGGCGCGCAGACCACGTCGGCATAGCCGCCGAAATGGGTCGATGCGAACACGTCGCGCCCAATCCAGCCGGCGTCGACTCCCGCGCCGGCTGCATCAACGCGTCCGGCGACTTCGTACCCCGGCACAACGGGCATCCGCGGAAGGTCCGGATAGAGTCCGAGGCGGCCCATGATGTCGGCGAAATTGACGCCGCTCGCCTCCACCCGAATGCGCAACTCGCCTGCGGCCGGATGAGGATCAGGCGCTTCTTTGACGATAAGAACCTCGGGCGGGCCTGATTTCGGAATCCAGATCTGCCGCATGGCTTAAGTCATCCTTGGAAATCAGCCGGATCGTCGGGACGAGCGAGTTAACCGGATCGGCTTGGTCCCGCTAAGCATGCGCGCGTGCCAGTCTGACGCAGCTGAGGCTAGCAGGCGCGCGGCGGATATTCGAGGATCATGGCGACCGGCTCTCAAACCGTCTTGCCGACTGTCGAAAACCCGCTATGGTTCGCGCGCCGCGATGCGACGATCGCGTTAGAATGAATCTCAAGGGAGGGGCCGACCGCATGCGCATCGCCACGATTTCTGCCGCCGCCGCGACACTACTGATATCTACGCGGCGTGGCTTTCGCGCTCGATTCCAGCGTGACCATGACGTCGTCGATGTCTCCCGACGCCTTATGGAAGAAAATCGGCGACTTCTGCGGCATCGCCGCCTGGCATCCGGCAATTGAGAAATGCGTTCTGAGCCCCGATGGCAAGCAGCGCACGCTTACGATCAAGGGCGGCGGCGTCGCCGTCGAGGCGCTTGAGCAATTTGACGACGCAAATCGCTCCTACACTTACACGATCCTCTCCGGGCTACCCGCAGCCAACTACCATTCGACGATCAGCGTTTCTCCCGATCCCAAGGGTTCAGCAGTGAAATGGGTCGGAAAATACGACGCCAAGGGCGTTTCCGACGCCGAGGCCAAGAAGATCTTCGACGGCATCTACGAGTCCGGCGAGAAGGCGCTGGTCGGCGGCTGAGACCAATACGCGCCTCAGCACATGACTGCAGCTCGCGCGTCGAGAGTGGAGACCCTAGCAACGGGAAGCCCGCCTATAGAAGCCGAGTTGCAGAGATGTCCCATTCAGAACTACCATCCGGCGAACGGAGGAGCGCCGGGCTGAATTGGAGGATCGGGATGCCGACGGTCGGAAGCCGCCGCGGCTTTGGGGCGTTGAGTGCTCGAGCGTTAGGGCTGCGTCGCTGATCGCGCAAGGCGCCGCCCCGTCGCATGCCGAGGATTGCAGGTATTTCAGCGCGCTGCCCGACGATTGCGCGCGCGCGCGCATATCGAAAATTCGATGGCTTGCGCGACTATCGCTACGAGGAGATCGAACTCTTCGCCAAAGATCCGCTGAAGAAGGTCCTCTACGTCAGCATTTACGATACGACGGGCCTTAACGGCGGCGACGAATCTCACGACTCCGCGCCCGCGTCGTTCGCACAAAATCTTGATCCAAAGAGGATCGCCAAGCAGTACCAGGCGCTATCGGCGCGAATCAGTCCTCCCTACCGGTGGACGATTGACTGGCTCGCGGATCGCGTCGGCACAGTCAGGAGCTTCGACGGTCTCAACGCGGCGTGGATGGGAAACAGCCTTGCGCCGAGCGCGGCGATTTCGCCCAAAGCCGGTCCCGCCGTCTCCCTACCATATGACGCTGACGGCAAGAACGACTCGTGCAGGGCTTCAAGAAGGGGTCGGAGGTCTACCTGCTCGACGACCCCAAGGGCCAGACCTGGGTCATGGTTTCTATACACAGGGATATGCCGGACCAGACGATCGACAAGCTCAAGTCGCTCGACAGTGTCGTCAAGCTGCCGCCAGGTTGGAAGTTCCGCACCGCCATGCTCTCCAAGGAGCTCGTGCTTGAGCCCAAGGCCGGTTTTGCCGGCGTCATTCAAGACGACAAGGGCAACCTGTATCATTTGACCGGGCCGCGCCAGAGCAACTTCGTTCCCTAGATCGGGCGCATTGCCTGGAGCGGCCGCACGCGCGAAGATATCGTCGCGGCCCGAACTCGAAGGGCATGGTTCAGCGACTCATCGCGAGCGAAGAGGATCCGACAATGGCGAAGATGCGCGCAATGGTGGTTCGTCAGCGTGGCGGGCCGTTCGTCGCGGAAGAGCGCGACATTCCGACCCCGGGCCCTGAGGAAATGCGCATTCGCGTCCAGGCCTGCGGCGTCTGTCACAGCGACGTCGTGACGGTCCAGGGCCTGTTCCCAATCGTCCAGTATCCGCGCGTTCCGGGACACGAGGTGATCGGCGTCGTCGACGCGATCGGCGAGGACGTTCACGGCTGGAGCGTCGGCGCGCGGGCGGGCGTCGGCTGGTTCGGCGGCTCGTGCGGCTATTGCCGCCAATGCCGGCGCGACAATGCGTTCGTCTGCGAGAATGTGCACGAAATCAGCGGCGTGACCCGTGACGGCGGCTACGCCACCCACATGATCGCCCATGTCTCGGCGGTCGCGCATGTGCCGGACGATCTCGACTCGGTCGAGTCGGCGCCACTGCTGTGCGCGGGCCTCACTACGTTCAACGCGCTCCGCCACACTGGCGCCGGACCCGGCGATGTCGTCGCCGTGCACGGGCTCGGCGGCCTCGGACATCTCGGCATCCAGTATGCGGCGCGGCAGGGTTTTCGCACCGTCGCGGTCAATCGCGGCCGCGACAAGGAGGAGCTGGCGAAAAAACTCGGCGCCAGCGACTACATCGACAGCGAGACGCAGGATCCGGCCAAGGCGCTGACGGCGATGGGCGGCGCGAAGGCGATCCTCGCCACCGTCACCGACGGCAAGGCGATGCAGGCGATCGCCGGCGGGCCTTGGGCCCAACGGGGTCATGATGGTGATCGGCGCGGTCGGGCCGCTGACCGTGGATTCGTTCGACCTGCTCGGCAAGCGCGCATCGGTGCAAGGCTGGTATTCAGGGGTCGCGCGGGATTCGGAGGACACGCTGGAGTTCAGTCAGGCGGAACAACGTCGCCTCGATGAACGAGATCTATCCACTCGAAAAAGCGCAGGAAGCTTATGACCGCATGATGAGCGGCAAGGCGCGCTTCCGCGTCGTGCTCAAGATGGAGGGCTGAATCCTCGCTCGCGTTTGCGGCAGGATTGGACTCGGCTTCTTCCGGTGGACGCGGGCCGAACGCCTCGCGCTTTGTTGAAGCCTGTCTCAGGCTCTGACGGGTGTAAAGAAGACACGGCGCCGCGCCTGCGCACGAAAGCCGACCAAGGAGGCCGAGGTCATGGACAGGAAGAAAGCATCTGACTTCCCACAGGAGCTTCTGAACCTTTTCGACCTTTATGTGCATGGCGGGATGAGCCGCCGCTCTTTCCTTGATGGAGCGCAAAAGTTCGCCGTTGGCGGCGTCAGCGCAGGCGCTCTATTGGAGATGCTGAAGCCCAACTACGCCTGGGCGATCCAGGTGCCTCCCGACGACAGCCGCATCGTCGCCAAGAGAGTCGACGTGCCCTCGCCGCAAGGGAACGGCAGCATCAAGGGCTATCTTGTCCGTCCTGCGGGCACGGAGAAACTGCCCGCCGTGCTGGTCGTACACGAGAACCGTGGCCTCAACCCCTACATCGAAGACGTGGCGCGGCGCCTGGCGATCGCCAATTTCATCGCCTTCGCGCCCGACGGGCTCACTTCGGTCGGCGGCTATCCGGGCGACGACGAGAAGGGCGCGGCTTCGTTCAAACAGGTCGATCCGGCCAAGATGCAGGCGGATTTCGCCGCCGCCGCTGAATGGCTCAAGTCCCTGCCCGATTCGACCGGCAAGCTCGGCGCGATCGGCTTCTGTTTCGGCGGCGGCGTCGTCAACAAGCTCGCGGTGAGCATGGGCTCAGGCCTCGACGCTGCGGTTCCGTTCTACGGTCTTCAGCCGAACGCCGCCGACGCGGCGAAAATCAAGGCGCCGATCAACGCCCAATATGCTGAGCTCGACACGCGCATCACCAGCGGCTGGCCGGCGTTCGACGCCGCGCTCAGCGGGGCCGGCGTCCCCACGAGGGGCACATCTACAAGAACGCCAACCACGGCTTCCACAACGACACGACGCCCCGTTACGACGAGGCGGCGGCGAAAGAGGCGTGGCAAAGGACGCTCGATTGGCTCAACAAATATCTGCGGGCTTGAGGCCGCGCGCCTGATCGATTCTCGTTCGCCGCCACTGCGGACCGGCGATGGCGTTTGCCGAGTCCATTTGGCGCCGCGATAGCGCCGAACCCCGGGCGAAGATTATCCACTCGACTCAAATGCGGAAGCGACCGCGCTGTGAGCGTGAGCGGCGTCGAGTCCCCGAGCGGCATGTCCATGGAGCACCGTCTGTGGAAGGCGCGGTCCTGCGCGCTAGCAGGCTACAAGGGCCTGGCAGCGGCGAGGATCGCCTCCGCCAGCGCCGGCGGCATGTCGCCGCGGGGTGTGATCTGCATCACAGCGCGTCAGCGGAAATGTGTCTAGAGCGTAAATTGGGGGTGGAAGCCTTTGCTCCGCAAAGGAGGAAACGATGTCTCTACGATTCTTTCTCCCCCTGACATTACTGCCGTTGGCGCCCATCACGGTCCTGGCGGGAGAGACGCCAAAAGAGGGGACCGACAGCTTTACGAATACGTGGTTGATAACAACCTCAAACACCATGAAGGTTGGGGATCGAACGCTCGGAACCTATGAGGTCGGCGGCGTCCACCAAAACGTCCAGGGCGATGCCACAACCGACATGGGGATGCGTTGCCTGGGAATTTACGACGACGCCGGTAAGGCCCGCGAGGAGCACGGCGCCTGCACCTTCACCGACAACGACGGCGATAAGATAATGGCGACGTATGAACGCAAGACCGCCGAGGGTGGGATCGAGACGTTGGTGGCGGGGACCGGAAAGTTCGCGGGCATCTCCGGGACCGGCGAATGGACCGTTCTGAAGTTCCCGCTTAAGTCGGACGACAAGCTGTCCAGGGGGATCGTAAGCGAAACAGTGCACTGGAAAATCACCTCGAATACGACGCCGGTCGCGGAAGCGGAACCGTCACCCCATAGGTGAGCGACGATCCTCCGGTGGAGATCCGCGTCAGAAGGCCTCGTGCGCCTCGCTGGAGGTGGGCGAGGCCCGCGGGCTGATCGGAGCAGACAGAATTTCATGAGCCGTATTTTCCTAGCGGGCGCGGCGGGCGTCATTGGCCGCCGGCTCACGCCGCTTCTCCTGGCCCAAGGCCACACGGTCTGGGGCTCGACGCGTTCGCCGGACAAGAGCGAAGTTCTCCGGAAGCTGGGCGCGCTCCCGGTCGTGGTCGACGTGTTCGACGCCGAAGCGCTGGCGACAGCGGTCCTTGAGGCGAAGCCGGAGATCGTCATTCACCAGCTGACGGATCTGGCTGCGGTTCACGATCCGGCAGAGCGATCCAGCGCCCTCGCCCGCAACGCACGCATCCGCGAGGAGGGAACTCGCAACCTTGTCGCAGCTGCGCGCAAGGCTGGCGCGCGTCGATTGATCGCGCAGAGCATCGCCTGGGCCTACGCGCCTGGCCCTCGGCCCTATGGCGAAGACCATCCGTTGGATCTGAACGCGGATGGCGATCGGGCGGTGAGCGTGCGGGGCGTCGAGTCCCTCGAGCGACAGGTCCTCGCCGCGTCGCCTATGGAAGGGCTGGTGCTGCGCTATGGCCGGCTGTACGGCCCGGGCAGCTGGAGCAGATGCGCCGCCGAGCCCGCCCTCGGTCCATGTCGATGCGGCGGCCTACGCCGCCCTGCTCGCGATCGATCATGGCGAGCCGGGCGTCTTCAACATCGCCGACCCCAATGACGAGGTGTCGACCGTGAAGGCGAGAGCGGAGCTTGGCTGGCGCGCTGACTTTCGGATGGATTGAAGGCCAGCGCGCTACCCGAACTTGACTTGTAGAGGCCGGGTCTACGACCAGAACTGAGCCACCGTCGGATAGTCAGACTGAAGTTCGGTCACTTCGGTCACGACGCCGTTGTCCAGCTTGAAAACCAGCACCTCCTTGGTGTCCAGCGTCTTCCCCTTCCGCTTGCCCGTGACCCGTTCGAAAACCAACACATGATCGCCGGATGCGGCCATTGTCAGGGGCTCGACGCGCAACGAGCCCTCGGTCTCATGAGCGAGCTGACCGAAGAACTCCAAAATGGCCTGAACACCTCGATAGTTTCCGCGCAAAACACCGGTTTCAGGCTGATTCCAGTTCGCGTTGGGTGAAAAGAGAGTTTTCAGCGTCTCGATATCGCCTTTTGCGAAGGCTTCGAAGCCGCGCTGAATAGCAGCGACGTTTTGAGCTTCATTCGCGCCCATGTCAGTTCCTCCCAATATTTCAGCCGAGATGCTCGCAATATGGTCCTCGGTTATACGGACTTTAACTGACAAGTCTTCGTACAGCAATCTCCGTGTCGGGGTGAGAGCGGGCCAGAGCCGGACTGTCACTTCGTCTCCGACGGACCCGATTAGGTCCGCCTAAGCGCGCAATCGCCGGAATTTTTGGCTGGAAACGCTGTTTTTCCCCCTCGATGTCGAAACGCGGCGAGATCGGGCGTCTTTGCATTGAGCGCGGCGATCGGCTGGCGCATCCGAGAAGGAGCAGAACGATGGAATACCTGTTGCTCATTCACTCTGACGAAAAGGCCATGCAGGGGGCGACGCAGGAAGAGACCGGTTCGATCCTGGCGGCCTACGGCGCCTACATGAAGGCGATGGGGGACGCGGGCGTTAACAAGGGCGGCCAGCGGCTGCGCCCAACTTCGACCGCGGCCACCGTGCGGGTCCAGAACGGCAAGACCCAGGTGGTCAACGGCCCCTATGCTGAGGTCAAGGAGCAGCTCGGCGGCTATTTCCTCATCGACGCGCCCGATCTCGACGCCGCGATCTCGTGGGCGGCGCGCTGTCCCGGCGCGCAGTTCGGCGCGATCGAAGTGCGCCCGATCTGGGAGATGTCAGCGGCTCAGGGCCAAGAACCGCGTTACGAAGGTGAAATGGCTGGCTGATTTCCGGCTCAATGCCGGCCGAAGCGGCGGCTCAAGACGGCTCAAAGCCAATAAGAGCCGCCGTTTTTTCCGGCTCGCTTGTCGAAGCGAGCCAACTTGAACTGCGCCGTCCCAGGGAGCAAGACCATGCAGTATCTCTTGATGATTCACAACGACGAGAAGAAGATCCTTGGCGCGAGCCCACAGCAGATCGGGGCGCGGTTGGCGGCCTATGGCGCCTACACCAAGGCGATATCCGACGCCGGCGTGAAGATAGCCAGCCAGCGCTTGCGCCCGACTTCGACCGCAACCACCGTGCGCGTCCAGAACGGCAAGACCCAGGTGCTCAACGGCCCCTACGCCGAGGTCAAAGAACAGTTGGGGGGCTTCTATCTCATTGACGCTCCCGATCTCGACTCCGCGATTTCCTGGGCGGCGCGCTGCCCTGGCGCCGAGGATGGCGCCATCGAAGTGCGGCCGATCTGGGAGATGTGACCGGCTCGAGACGGCGAGAACGGGACAAAGATCATGAAATGCGGGATCGACATCAACGCGGCGTTTTACCGCGGATACTTGATCGACGATCGCAACTTGACGCCGCATGTCGCTGCATTGGCGACGGTGGTCGCTCTCTGGTCTCTGGTCTACCTGGTCGGCTGCCTCGCGCCAGCAGCGCAGCCGAAGGCTGAGGTTGCCGCGCAATGGTCCTCTCTCGCCGCCCGGCCCCTGGCGCCTTGACGCCGAGACGGGCGCAGCCGAACTTCGGCCGCGCCTGATCCCGTGCGACCCAAAATGACGCAGCCGAAGACAAAACTGCGCGCCTCGCCCCGTCCGCTCCCGCAGGGCTCCTTCCCAACGGGACGCCACGCCGGTGACGCTCGCGCAATCGCGGCCCATGTAGCGCGAGAGAGCTACGGCAAGCTGGTGGCGTATCTCGCAGCGACGTCGCGCAACGTCCCGGCAGCGGAGGACGCGCTCGCAGACGCCTTCGCCTCGGCGCTTGCTGCGTGGCCGACCCAAGGCGTGCCCCTGAACCCGGAAGGCTGGCTGGCGACCGCGGCGCGGCGCCGTCTCATCGACGCCGCCCGCAGGCGGCGCAGCGCCGAGGCTTCGTCGGAAGCGCTCGAGCTGATCGACGCCGAATTGAGGGAAGCGGCCGACGCGGACAAAGGCATCCCGGACCGGCGCCTCGCGCTCATGTTCGCCTGCGCTCATCCGGCGATCGAGGAGTCGGTGCGGGCGCCTTTGATGCTGCAAACGATTCTCGGCCTGGACGCGGCGGCAATTGCTTCGGCCTTTCTGGTTTCTCCCGCGGCGATGGGCCAGCGCCTCTCGCGCGCGAAGGCGAAAATCCGCCTTGCCGGGGTGCCGTTCAAGATCCCCGAGCGAGAGGATCTTCCCGAGCGCCTCGGCGTGGCCTTGGAGGCGATCTACGCCGCTTTTTCGCATGGCTGGGCGGAAGCGTTCTCGGACGATCCCCGAGGGCGCAACCTGGCCGAGGAGGCGATCTGGCTCGGCCGCGTCGTCGTCTCCCTCATTCCGAACGAGCCCGAGGCGATGGGGCTCCTGGCGCTGATGCTCTACGCCCATGCGCGACGCGATGCGCGACGTGACGCGGTTGGGCGCTATGTTCCGCTGAGCGACCAGGTCGTCGAGCGCTGGGACCAAAACGGCGATCGAAGAGGCTGAGAGGCTGTTGCGCGCCGCGAGCGCTTTGGGGGCGCCGGGTCGCTTCCAGCTTGAGGCTGCGGTTCAGTCGGTCCACGCGGCGCGACGGCTGACCGGAAAGACGGATTGGGAGGCGATCGCCGACCTCTACAACGTCCTGTTCGCTCTGACCGCTTCGCCCGTCGTCGCCGTCAACCGCGCAGTCGCTGTGGCGCATTCGCATGGGCCGGCGGCGGGATTGGAATTGCTGAACGAGGTGGAGGCGCAGGGCGGGCTCGCCGGATTCGAACCCTATTGGGTCGCCCGAGCCGACCTTTGCGCGAAACTGGGTGAGGTCGACGCAGCGCGCAGCGCCTATGGCTTGGCGATCGGCCTCCAGACTGATCCGGCCGCGCGCGCCTTCCTCATCGAGCGGCTGGCCGCGCTGGTGTGACGCGACGGTCCGTCGCTCTTCACTCCACGAGCCGCCAAAGTTCCGGATAGGACCGAACGAACCCGTTGGGGGCGATTTCCAGGAGATTTTGGTAGGGAACCGTCGGCGCCTCGTACCAATAGGAGGCTTCGCTGCGTCGTTCGTAGCTTTGCGGCAGTTCTGTCAGCGACGCGCTGTCGAGATCGAACCATGCGACCGGGACCTCCGCCCTTTGACCGGGCTTTAGCGCGATGCGCGACAGTTGCAGCACATTGGTCGCCGGGGTGAAGCCGTAGTCGAGGTCGACCAGATGCTGGAACCCTTCGACGCGGCGGCCATTCAGACGCCAGCCCGCACGATCACGCTTGATCTCGTGTTGAACCGTTTGGTCGCCAAGAAAGCCGCTTATCAGCCCGCGCTTGGTCTCCCAGCGAGCATCGACCTCCACCTGGTAGGCGACCGCCGCCGAGCCGCCCTCGTGGTCGAATGCGGCCGCTCCTTTAAGCAACCAGCCGCCCTCGCTCGGCCGCAACAACGCCGCGTCGCAGCCGGGTCGGTCGAGCCGTCTCCATGCGGCGAACTCGCTCATATTCAGTTCGCTCTCACTGGATAGGGCGCGCCCTCGAACCGCTCGGCGTGGTAGCCTTTCGCGCCAATCTGCCTGGCGAGCGGGCCTCGGATGTCGCCGGTTTCGTGCAGGCGTTCGACGATCGCCGAGAAATCCCACTGCGGCCGCCACCCGAGCTCTCGGCGCGCCAGCGCATTGTCGTAGACGCGGTCGATGCTCGGGAACATGCGCCAGCCGCGCCGCCCGTATTCGTCTTCCCATCCCGGCGCGCGCAGGCTTAACGATCGCCGGCGCATCGACTCGCAGGCGAGCGCAATCCTCCGGGCAGGAACGGCGTCGTGGCGCTGATGATGTATTTGCCGAAGCCGATTGCGGGCGCCCGCTCGATCGCAAGCAGATGCGCGTCGACGACGTCCTCGATGGCGACGCGGCGGAACAGATATTCGTTCGCCTTGGCGTTGTCGTCGGCATAGGCCTTTCGCGCCGCCGGATCGTCGTCCTCTTCCGGAAAGAAGCGCGAGGTCCTGAGCACGATCGCCGCCAGGCCCTCGTTGCGGTGGAACAACTGGCAGAGGTCCTCGGCCGCGGTCTTGGTCACGCCGTAGATGTTCTTCGGGACCGGCGCGACGCGCTCGTCGATCCAGGCGGCTGGCTGACCCGGCGGCGGCTTCAGCGCGTCGCCGAACGTGCTTGTCGTCGAGGTCATGACGAAGGCGCGGACGCGAGCGCGCGCCGCCTCCTCGAGCAGGATCAGCGTGCCGCGAACATTGGTCTCGACGAAGGCCTCCCGCGCATGGGTCGCGACATGCGGCTTGTGCAGCGTCGCAACGTGCAGCACTGCGTCGACGCCCTGCATGCTGCGGGCAACCAGATCTCGGTCGGCGATCGACCCGACCTCGTCGGTGAACGGTCCGGGTATGAGGTCGAAGCCGACGGCGGCGCGTCCGTTCGCGCGCAACGTACGCATCAGCGCTTCGCCCAGATGCCCTGAACTGCCGGTGACGAGCACGGTCATTGTGCGCTCCTGATCCTAATCCCGTCCGCTTTTTAGGTTCAGGAATTGAGCGCATCAATCCGCCCGCGCACAAGTTTACGCGCATGAATTATTTCAGTGATTTAAATGCTCGTTTGCGCAACTTCTCACGCCTTCTTCGTCGTCCGAGAGCGCTCTGCCGCTGCGGCGGCCCGGGCGTTTCGTTTTCGGCGCTGCGAAGGCCAAAAACAGCGAAAACGAAACGCTTCGTTTCGCCAAACGAAATGAAGCGTTTCGCTGTGCGGGTCGTAACCCATTGAACTCATTAGGGTCGCCGAATCAGCAATTTCGCGGGATCGTTTATTTTCAAAGACTTAACCTCGTTTTCGTTTCGCATGCTTCCCGGATTACCCGTCCTGGCCAAAAACCGGGTCCAGCACGCTGTCGATTCCCGCGTGCACGGAACTCGTCGAAAGCGATTCGATCCCATATCATAGCCGCATATTCTGATAATGGGAATATATTTTCTCGCTTTCAGATTTATCTCGGTTAACGCCGCTGGCAGTGGACCTCATGTGTTTTGACAGCTAACGCCAGCAAGCCATTGTTTTGACTTTAAGCCTTATGGCAAGCCGCGAAAGAATGAAAAAACTGCGAACATCAGGATCTCGTCGCCGAATATATTTGAAACTCTGGATCGACGAATGAAGCGAACAGGCCTAAGGGTGTGCGCGGCAAATCGATTGCCAGGGGGATTCCAAGCATGGGCGCATCAGTTCCGATCGAGCTTGCGGCAGAAATAGTGGCGGCGTTCGTGTCGAATAATCCTTTGCCGAAGAGCGATCTTCCCGCTCTGATTCAGGCGATGCACGCAGCGGTGGCGTCGCTTTCAAGTGAAGCGAGCGCGCCGGCTCCCGTAGCGGCGAAAGAGCCCGCGGTGCCGATTCGAAAGTCGATCACGCCAGATTTTTTGATCTGTCTCGAGGACGGCAAACGTTTCAAGTCGTTGCGACGCCACTTGGGGACGCTCGGTCTCACGCCACACCAATACCGCGAGAAATGGAAACTGCCGTCTGACTATCCCATGGTCGCGCCAAACTACGCGGCGCAGCGCTCGGCAATGGCGAAAAAGATAGGACTCGGTCGGTCGCGCTCCGCCCGGACATAGCCACCGGGGGTCGTCTCATCGGCCGAGACCCCTGCCGTTCGAGAACGGGCCTCCGTTAGAGCGCGCGTTCCATGAAGACGCTGAGCGGGTCGAGGCGATAATCCCCAAAAGGCTCCCTGCGTTTGAAGCCAGTCTTTTCGTAGAGAGCCAATGCGGCATGATTGGCCACGCCGGTTTCCAGGCGAAGCATTTCGACGCCTGCGCCGCCCGCCTCCGCCATTAAAGCATTCAGAATTTGCCGGGCTATTCCTCGACCTCGGGCAGCCTCTTCGACCCACATTCGCTTTATTTCAGCCCACCCGGCGCGTAGAACAACAGCGCCAGTCGCAAGCGCTTTCCCTTCCGCATCACGGGCCACGAGGAAACGCACCTCGGGCCTTCGGAGGGCGTCCAGAGAGAGATGGTGATTGCTTTCTGGAGGATAGAGGCTGGCCGAGAACGCCTCCCCATGACGCAGAAGCTCAACGACATCGGGTTGAGCTGGATCCTCCTGTCGGATGACCAGAGCGGCGCGAGCCGTGCGAGGTTTCGCATTCAAGATTTATGTCCTGACGCTCGCCTACTTTCTACCCGCTTGCCGCCCAAAGCTCTCGTCTCCGTGCACGCCGATCGCGTTTTGACCCGCGCCAGCCCAATCGCCTGTTAACGGCGCCGACCAATCCGGGCGGCTAGCTGCCCGTGGCCGATCTTGTCGCGGCGTAGGCGGGAGAGAAGTTTTGCGGCGGAACCGTCACGGCGAGATAGACGAGCGGCTCCTGTCCGCTGTTCGCTACCCCATGGATATCTTCCGCCGGCGTGCGAACGATATCGCCAGCACGAAGAACCTCAGTTCGTTCATTTCCAAGTAACAGGACACCCTCTCCGCGCTCAACGATCCAGATCTGCTCAGAGTGCGCATGGGCATGGCGCTCCGAAACAGAGCCAGGCTCCATTGTCACCTGCGTGATTGTCGCCTGGCTCTCTGGCGAATTCTTAGGCCAAAGCAATTGCCGAGATTGAATGCCGGGCTTGATCAGAACATCGCACTCAAGGACGCGCCATCTCTGTACGGCCATCGAAAGCCTCCATACGCATTCCATTCCATCTTAGGCGCGTATTGAGGGTGGAAGGAAGGTCCGAGAGGGTCGAAGCCAGTCTTCGGTTAAGCAGCCTCCGACCGTCCGACGTCAGACTGTGATGCGCATCACAGCGCGCGGACACGGGCGAGATACCCTCCAAACTCACGTCCTCACCGTTGCGCTAACTCACCATTGCAACGGAGAGGCGCCTCGCGAGATGAGGGAGGGTTAAATGCCCAAGCGCATCGTTCTCTTGCTGGACGGAACGTGGAACGACATCGACGTCGGACCGTACGACACGAACATCGTACGAATGCGGGAATTGATCTCCTGCCATCTTGTGAAGGTCGCCGACCATAGCCGCACGCATCACGACGAGAGCCACAAGAAGGTCCACGGTTACAGCAAATCCGGCAAGGAGCATATCATCTACTATGAACGCGGCGTAGGAACTGGCGCCTTCGATCGATTCAAGGGCGGCGCGTTCGGCGACGGACTGACGGCCAATATCCGGCACGCCTATAAGTTCCTTTCGTTCTGGTATGAGCCCGGCGACGAAATCTTCATCTATGGCTTTTCGCGCGGCGCCTACACCGCCCGATCACTGGTCGGATATCTGGGGGCGGCTGGTCTGTTGCGCCGGGATAATTGCAACGAGGAATTGGAGGCGCTGGCCTGGCGATATTATCGGACCCCGCCGAATGACCGGATGCCCGCCGACTGGGGCCGGCTCACGGATTACGTGCACGATCGCGCTGAGGTGCGCGTCAAGCTGATCGGCGTTTTCGACACCGTTGGCGCGCTTGGCATCCCGTTCAGCAAGGCTTGGCGGCTCAACCGCGATGAGAACGGATTCCACGATGTCCAACTCTCATCGATTACCGACGTGAACCTCCACGCCCTCGCAATTGACGAGCACCGTTGGCCGTTTGAAGCGGCGCTCTGGCGAATGCCCCCTTTCAAGAAATATGACACGGCGGTGGAACAGGTCTGGTTCTCTGGCGCGCATGCAGACGTCGGCGGAGGCTACATCGTCGAAGAGAGCCGAGACCGTAAGGCGGCCTACGCGGACGACATCACGCTGGACTGGATGATTCGAAGAACGAAGCACTTCTATCCGGACTTCCCCTTCGATCTCGATCCTAATGCAGAAAAGATCGCCGAGAAGAAACGCGCTTCGCTCCACAATTCGAGACGTCACGTCTATCGCGTCTGGCCATTCGCCATTCGATCCATCTCGAATTGCAAGACCGGAGCGAACTTTTGGAGACACCAGAAAGAAGTGTCACGCGACAGGCACGCCCGGCCGATTGGCGAAATGGTTCATATTTCCGCGCTCGAGCGTTTCCTTCCGGGCAAATCGATGAGTTCCGCGGGGGAAAAGTATAAGGCGGCGAATCTGGACAAGGTCATTGACCGGATCAGGGAAGCCTATGAGCCAACGCTGGGCGATCAAGACGCGCTGGCGCGCTCCGAATCCGGCGCGAGCCGGTCAATCTTCGAGTTGCCAGTTGTCGACTGGAATGGGCAGACAATAGCGAGCCGGTGCAGCCGCGCGGAATATCTTCGTGGACTTCTCGCCAGACGCGCCGAGCAAAGCGGACCAGATTCCGGCCTCGGCTCCCTTTTCCGGGGGTTTGAAGCGAAGTGGCCCTCCGTCCGCCTTCGAGCGGAGCGGAGAGCCTGAACCCCATTCAGAGCTGCTCGAACCCGATCTTGCCGTCCGGCTCCTTCTTCCACACGTACCAGACGTAGTCGACGGTCGTGCGGTCGCCCTTCTTGTCGTAGGCAATGTCGCCGATGACGGTATGGAAGGGCATGCCGGAATGCATCACCTCGGCGACCTTCTTCGGATCAAGCGAGTTCGCCTTCTCCGCCGCCTGCTTGATGATCTGGACGGCGGCATAGGAGTAGAGGGTGTAGCCTTGGGGATCGAACCCCTTGGCCTTGAACGAAGCGACGGCCTCTTGTGCGTTGGGGTTCTTGCGCGGCTCGGGGCCGAAAGTCATCAGCGTTCCTTCGACGCCGGGACCGCGAGCTGCTCGAACCCGATCTTGCCGTCCGGCTCCTTCTTCCACACGTACCAGACGTAGTCGACGGTCGTGCGGTCGCCCTTCTTGTCGAAGGCAATGTCGCCGATGACGGTGTGGAAGGGCATGCCGGAATGCATCGCTTCCGCGACCTTCTTCGGATCGAGCGAGTTCGCCTTCTCCGCCGCCTGCTTGATGATCTGGACGGCGGCGTAGGAGTAGAGGGTGTAGCCTTGCGGGTCGAACCCCTTGGCCTTGAACGAAGCGACGGCGTCTTGCGCGTTCGGGTTCTTGCGCGGCTCGGGGCCGAAGGTCATCAGCGTTCCTTCCACGCCGGGACCGCCGATCGCTGCGAACTCGCTGTCGGTGATGCCGTCGCCGGAGATCATGACCGTATTCATGCCCTGGTCGCGCATCTGCCGCACGATGAGGCCGCCTTCGGTGTGCAGGCCGCCCCACATCAGATAGTCGGCGTTCGCTTCCTTGATCTTGGAGACGATGGCCGAATAGTCCTTTTCCCCAGTGTTCACACCCTCGTAGAGGACTTCCTTGACGCCGAACTTGTGCATGTTGTCGAGCGCCGCGTCGGCGAGGCCCTTGCCGTAGGTCGTCTTGTCGTGAATGACCGCGATCCTCTTGCCCTTGAGCTTGTCACGGGCGAGTTCGGCCCAGACCATGCCCTGCTGGTCGTCGCGGCCGCAGGTGCGGAACGCGTCCCACAGCTTGCGGTCGGTGACCTTCGGATTGGTGGCGGACGGCGTGATGAACAGGATGCCGTTCTCCGCATAGACGTCGGAGGCGGGAATCGTCACCCCGGAGTTGAAGTGGCCGACGACGAACTTGACGCCGTCGCCGACAAACTTGTTGGCGACCGACACGCCCTGCTTGGGATCGGACACGTCGTCGCCCAGCTCGACTTCGATCTTTTGTCCGAGAATGCCGCCGGCCTTGTTGATGTCTTCGGCGGCTTGTTGCACGCCCTGGGTCAGTTGCGCCCCGAAGGCCGCGTTGGCCCCGGTGATCGGTCCGGCGACGGCGAGTTTGACTTGCGCCTGCGCCGCGCCAGCGAGCAGCAACGACAAGGCGATCGGAATGGACTTCAGAATGGCTGTTCGCATATTAACCTCTTATGCGAGTTTGACAGGTTAGCTTGCGGACACTAGCCAGCACACCATAACTTGTAAAGAAGCAAATGACGGTTACACCGCCCAACCTCCCCTCTCGCGCTGGCTCGCTGGACCTGATCGCCGACGATCTCGCGCTCGATTTCGCCAACACCGAATCCGGCCGCGGCTTTCCCTCGCATCAGAACCACTTCCGCGAGGCCGCGAATGTCGTGGAATGGTTGAAGCACGCGAAGGCGTTGCGCCCCATGGAGGCGGACTGGCTGCGGATCCGTGTGTCCGAGCGGGCGGATCTCGCCGAGGATCTCCTGGCGCGAGCGACCGAGCTTCGCGAGGCGGTCCACGATATCGGCGCGGCGCTCGGACATCGCGCCAAGCCGCCGGAACCCGCGCTCGCGAGCCTCTCTGCTCTTCACGCGCGATTTGTCGCCAAGGCCGAGCTCGCGCCGGGCGTTACGTCGTGCCGCTGGTCGTGGAGCGTGCGCGCCTCGCCGGTCGAGGCCGCGCTGGGTCCGATCGCGCTTGCCGCGGTCCGCCTCTTCACTGAAGGCGATTTTCACCGCATCAGAGAATGCGGCGGCCACGCCTGCGGCTGGCTGTTCTATGATCGCAGCAAGAACAACCGACGGCGGTGGTGCGAAATGGAAGTCTGCGGCAACCGCGCCAAGCAGCGGCGCCTCGCGGCGCGGAGGCGCGGGGCTTGAGTGGACGCCTGGCCGCTCGCCTGATCGTTTTTATGACCGCCGCAATGCTCGCCGGCTGTTCGCCGGTCCTGGAGACGGACCAGGCGCGGCTCTGCCGGATGGCGCTCCCGGCGCTCATGCCGCAGGACTCGCGGATCGCCATTCTCACCCAAGCGCCTGACCCGGACGGGCGCGGTCTGAATGTCGTCTTCACCGCGCAGACGCCAGGCGAAGAGGCTCAAAATCATCTCGCGGCCTGCCGCTTTCGCTATCCCGGACGGCCGCGCGAATCCCGCGATCTCGACGTCGCTGACGCTCGACGGCCAGCCCTTATCGGAATCGCGGCTCTTTCTTCTCATCCGCTATTGGCTGGCGACGCCGGAGGGACGAGCCGCCGATCCCGCGCCCATCGGCGACTTGAGCGCCCTCCCCGTCGTGCCGCATGGCCGTCGCTTATGGATTGCAAATGGCGCTGGATGGGCTGCCGCTCGCGTCGATCTATGCGCTTTTGGCGGCGGCCTATTCGCTGATCTACGCCCTGATCGGACGCATCAATTTCGCCTTCGGCGAGATCGCGGCCGCCGGCGGGTATGCGGCCGCGATCGCGGCGCTCGCGATGGTGGGCTGGCCGCCCGCCCCTCTGCTGATCGCGGCTTTCGTGCTCGCGGCCGTGGTCGCCTCGGCCTGGGGATTCGCGTCGGCGCACGCCGTGTTCATTCCGCTGCGCCAGGCTCGCGGTCAGCAGGTGCTGGTGGCGACCGTGGGCCTGGCGCTTTTCTTGCGCGAGCTCTTGCGTCTGGCGCAGGGCGACCGGTCAAGCTGGATGAGCCCGCAGCTCAACCAGCCGTTCGCGCTCGCGCGCTCAGGTGACTTTGTCGCCGTGGCCACGCCGATGGCGTTTGTCGTCAGCGCCGTCACGCTCGCCGCCGGTCTCGGTCTTGTGGGCATCTTTCGCTATAGCCGCCTCGGGCGCGAATTGCGCGCCTACGCCGACGATCCGCTCGCCGCCGAGATGATGGGGATCAGTCCGGCCGCGGTGACCGCGCGCGCGTTCGCGCTATCGGGCGCGCTGGCCGGCCTTGCCGGCGCCACCATGACAGCGGCCTTCGGGGCCGTCGGATACGGCCTGTCGGCGACGCTCACCCTGAAGGCGCTCACGGCGGCGATCATCGGGGGCATCGGCTCGCTGCCCGGCGCTTTCCTTGGCGGGCTCATCGTCGGCGCCGCCGAGACCGGCTGGTCGGCTTTGTTCCCGATCGATTATCGCGACATGGCGGTTTATGCGCTGCTGACGATCTTCATTGCGCTGCGCCCCTCGGGCCTGCTTGGCCAGCGCGAGGCGGTCACGCACAACCTATTCCCACGCCGGTCTTGACTTGACGCTGGCGTCTCCCACATCCTGACCGCGCTGGGTGAGCCCGCGTGAGGAGGCTCCAATGTCAAATGCTTATGCCGCGACGCCGCCGAATGCGCTGCGCGCCGACGCGCTCGCCGGCGTCCGCACGCGGCGCATCATCGCCGTCTGCATCGACCTGTTTCTGGTGAGCCTGCTGGTGGCGGCGCTCTGGATCCTATCCATCTTTCTGACGTTCGGGCTCGCGCTGTTCTTCCTGCCGCCGCTCTATCCATTCGTCGCCTTTTTCTACAATGGGCTCACCGTCTCTGGCCCCAGAATGGCGACGCCCGGCATGCGGGCGATGGATCTCGAAATGCGCATGCAGGACACCGGCGCGCGGGTCCCTTTCGTCAATGCCGCTGTTCAGGCGGTGCTGTTTTACGTGAGCTGGTTCTTCCCGCCGATCTTGCTGGTGTCGCTGGTCGATGGGGAAAAGCGGTGCCTGCATGACATCATCGCCGGCGTCGTGATCGTCCGGAGGCTCTAAGTTCATCAGCTCGGGGCAATTCCCGAGGATAGCTTAACGCGGGCGACGAATTTTGGTGGAGAGTTGGAGACGGTGTGAGCAGGGAAGCGCGCGACGCCCCACAGTTTTACCTCACCGCTCCGTCGGCGTGTCCCTACCTGCCCGGCCAGCAGGAGCGGAAAATATTCACTCATCTGGTCGGCAAACGGGCCGCCGGCCTCAACGACTTGCTCACCCAGACCGGATTTCGCCGCTCGCAGACGATCGCCTACCGGCCGGCGTGTGAGAGTTGCCGGGCCTGCGTATCGGTTCGCGTGCTGGTCGATGATTTCCGCCCGTCCGACAGTCAGCGCCGCACGATGCGGATGAACGCTGACCTTCTCGGCGCCTTTACCGCGCCAAAGCCGACCAACGAGCACTACGTCCTCTTCCGCTCCTATCTCGACGCCCGGCATCCCCAGGGCGGCATGGCCGATATGTCGTCGCTCGATTTCGCCATGATGGTCGAGGACACCCATATCGACACCGTGCTGACCGAATATCGCTTGCGGAGCGGAACCGGCGACCAGCACGGCTCGGGTCCCCTGCTCGCGGTCTGCCTGACCGATCGCCTCGCGGACGGCCTGTCGCTGGTCTATTCCTTCTATGATCCCGACGCCGCGCGCCGGTCGCTGGGCAGCTTCGTCATTCTCGACCATATCGAGAAGGCGCGCCGGCTCGGCCTGCCCCATGTCTATCTGGGCTATTGGGTCGAGGGCTCGAAAAAGATGGGCTATAAGGCCGCCTACCTGCCCCAGGAGCGCCTCGGCCTGCACGGCTGGGCGCGGGTGGAGCGGTAGCAGCGCTCCGACTCGAAATTCTGCGAAACTCCAGACGTTAAGGCCGCGTTATTCGTTGACACGGGTTCGATGTTCGACGATTTTATATTGTCGATTGATTACGACTAAGCTCGGGGGCCTCGATGACCATTAAACTGGCGAGAAAATTCTTATTGGTCGGCGTTTCGGTTGCGGCCCTCGCTGCGAGCGCGGCGGAAGCTGGCGCAAAGGTCTTTCGTTTCACGGGCAGCGTTCAGACTTACACCGTTCCCGAGACGGGCGAGTACGAGATCATACTCGCAGGCGCTCAAGGCGGATCGTCATCCGACGGCAATGCCGGAGGCATGGGCGCGGTCGTCGGCGGAGATATCTTCCTTAAGCAGAACGAATTGCTCCGCATCTTTGTCGGAGGAGCGGGATACAGCTTCCTTGGCTATGCCGGCGGGGGCGGCGGCGGCACTTTCCTGGGAAACCCCAACAAGGTCTTTTTCATTGCAGGCGGCGGCGGCGGCGGCGGATACGGAGACAGATCCATCGCTGACGGGCGCCCTGGCCGGTCTCAGAGGAGCGCCAGCGCAGGCAGGGGCGGCAACGGCGGCTATGGCGGATCGGGCGGGTATGGCGGCGAAGGCGGCCAAGACCCAACCGGCTTCAACGGCGGTGGCGGCAGCGGCTTGAATGGCTACGGAGGAGATGGATTTTACGGCAAGAAGGGCCTTTCCGGTTACGGGAGGCTAATCCGGCGCAACGCGTTCGAGCTCTCGGGCATCTTCAGTTTCGATTCGAGCGGCACGGTCTACCGCGGGTCGAGGGACTCGCTTCCGCCGCCGGCATGGTCGGCTTCGCGCTCAACGCTCTGCGCGAGGCGGTTTATGGGGCGCAGTCGGACCGTCTGCTGCTCGTTCGCTACGAGAGCCTCGTCGCCAATCCGCTAGGGACGCTCGCTGCGATTTACGGCTTTCTCGGCGAGCCGCTGCATCCGCACGATCCAGCGCATATCGAGCCGTGTTACGACATGATCGAATTCGATCAGAGGCTCGGCACACCCGGCCTGCACGATGTCGGCCGCGCAGTTCACGCGCCTAAGCGCCCCACAATCCTGCCGCCGGACCTCTTCGCTCGTTATGAGACGAACGCGTTCTGGGAAGACTTGAAGCAGCTGCCGCCTACGGTGAAGCTGGTCTAGGATTTTTTTCGGCTCCTCAGGCGCGAAACGAACCGCCGCCGCCCCACGCGCCGGCTGCCAGTCGGTCCGTGATCCTGCGTCGGGTGCCTAACGAGCCTGCTCGAAAGTAATGAGGTCGCTTGCCGCGCCAACCGTGCGCCTACATCCTCGCCAACCGCCGACATGGAACGCTTGACACCGGCGTCACGTCAAACTTGGCGGAGCGGCGAAGTCCTCATCCCACCTCGAAAGGCGTTATACCGCCCTATCTGTCTTTAGCTTGCTCGGCGAGGTCACCTAAAAATGGACAGTGGTCCAAAATCGCCTCCGCGACAAAGTTGAGAAACCTCTCGACCATTTTGGTTCGATTGACTGCCCTTTTGGCCCACGTTCTGCTTGCCTTACGATAGGCCGCGTCAGCTCGCCGCATTCACTGTCTGCGTTTCGAGACATCATGTGAGTAGGAAGAGATTGTCTATGCCAATATCGTCAAGGCGCGCATGGTGGTGCACTTTATTGCGTTCGCGAATTTCCTGATCGAAGGCCTTATCGAAAGCTTTAACTAACTGTCCTACATTGAGCTTTTGCTTCTTGGGGCGAGTTTTATTTATTGCCTTGAAGCATTCCTTCATTCGCTCCCTAAATTCGTAGAAGCGGCCAAAATACATCCCGCACATATAACGAAGATGGTCGTATTTCTGAACGGGCAAGTTTCCGAAAGGATACCTTCTAAAATAATATTCGCAATCCCGTAGGCCGGTTAACGATGAATGGAGCGGAGTAGTAACACATGATAATCGTATGTTGCATCTCAAGCTCTGGCGGCATCTTAAAGTCTCCGACGCCGCGATCCTCGCCCGGCAAAAGATCATCGTACAAAACTGTACGACCGGTCACCTTACGCTTCCATTCCTTCCAACCTTGAATTTCGTCCAGTCTCGGCAACCACCTCACTATCGCAGCCTGCAACGTGCGTCTGAAGACTGCTGTTGATTTCATACCACTCGTGATAACTTTCATCAAATAAGCTCGTACTCCGCGCTCAATAAGATTCGCCGCTAGCTCGCCTCATGTCGATCTTTCGCGGTCAATGCGCCGCACCGGCCACCTGCACCACGGCACATCTTGTGAATCGAATTCCCGACAATTTCTTGCCGAAAACCCGCGGCGGCCTCATGATGGGAGGGTCCGGGACTGGCGAACGACCGGGCTCGGATTGAAGGAGAAAATCTCTGACGGCTCACCCCAAGACTATCGGGCCGCCGGATTGGGCGGGCTTCATCAGCAGCGGAGCACCCGCCGATCAGGTCGGGCGAATGGCGCCTCTGGCGGAGAAACGGGCATCAAAAAATATTCCGCCGAAAATCGCTCGTAACCCATTGAAAAGGCTCAATTCGGACGAGAGAATCCAAGGAAATCCAAGCTTTTCCAACCCCCTAATTTGACCCCTTTCGCCGTCCCGGCGGGGGCTCGCCAAGACATTCCAAATCCCCAGCGGCTCGCCCGTTCAGCACTCGACGAAATTCACCGCGAGACCGCCCAAACTCGTCTCCTTGTATTTCGACTGCATGTCGGCGCCGGTCTGGCGCATGGTGGCGACGACGCTGTCCAGCGAGACGCGGTGCGTCCCGTCGCCGTGCAGCGCCAGCGACGCCGCGGCGATCGCCTTGACCGCGCCGAAGGCGTTGCGCTCGATGCACGGGATCTGCACGAGCCCGCCGATCGGATCGCAGGTCATGCCGAGGTGATGCTCCATCGCGATCTCGGCGGCGTTCTCGATCTGCTCGTTTGCGCCCCCGAGCGCGGCGCATAGGCCCGCCGCCGCCATCGACGAGGCGACGCCGACCTCGCCCTGGCAACCGACCTCGGCGCCCGAAATCGACGCATTCATTTTGAACAGCGCGCCGACCGCGGTCGCGGTCATGAGAAAATCTCTCAGGCCCGCCTGGTTCGCGCCTTCGCAATGGTCGCGGTAGTAGCGCAGCACGGCCGGGATGACGCCCGCCGCGCCATTGGTCGGCGCGGTCACGACGCGCCCGCCGGCCGCGTTCTCCTCGTTGACCGCCATCGCGTAGACGCTGACGAAATCCATGATTTCGTGCGCGGGGTGAAAATTGCGATGCGCCGCGTCGGTCAGGCGGTCGTGGATCGCCTTGGCGCGGCGCATGACCTTGAGGCCGCCCGGCAGCGGGCCCGATTGTGTGAGACCGCGGTCGACGGAGGCGAACATCACGTCGAGGACGCGCTCGGCATGCGTATCTGCCTCGCCTTCAGACCGCAGCGCGGCCTCGTTGGCTCGCATGAGCTCGGCGATCGAAAGCTTAGCCTCGCGCCCGCGCGCCAGAAGCTCGGCCCCCGAGCGAAAGGGATAGGGAAGCTGCGGTTCGCCCGCGGACACGGTCTTCGCCGCGCGCCGTCCCGGATGATGAACCCGCCGCCGACCGAGAGCCAGGTCTCGTCGGCGAGCGCCCTGCCCTCCCCGTCCCGCGCGACGAAGCGCATGGTGTTGGGATGTCGCGGCGCGGGCGTCACGGTGTCGAACACGATGCCGCGCTCGGGGTCGAAAGGAATTGCGCGGCGCCGGACGAGGTTGAGCGTTTTCGTCTCGCGCACCCGCGCAACCAGCGCCTCGGCGGCGTCGAGATCGACAGTCTCCGGCGCCTCGCCGCTGAGGCCCAGGATCACCGCCTTATCGGTCGCGTGGCCGCGCCCGGTGAACGCGAGCGAGCCCATGAGCGCTGACCTCGATCGACGCGACCCGGTCGATCGCGCCCGTCTCGACGAGCCCGTCGGCGAACGCGGCGGCGGCTTTCATCGGCCCGACCGTATGCGACGACGACGGACCAATGCCGATCTTGAACAGTTCGAAGACACTGATCATCGCTTGACCTCGGGCGGCCGCCGGCCTCCGGGCAGGCTGCTTGAGGATACTAGCTCAATTTGATGCAACAGCCCCTGCGATATCCGTCTCGGATCAATAGGCCGGGTTGGGCGCGTCTACTCGCCGATAGCGCCTATGGCGCGGCGGAGCCTCTTCGACTAGCTTGCAACCTCGCTGAGCCGACTTGGAAATAACTCCCGGAAGCGCTCAGCGCTCTCTGTTTAAATCGCAAGGGGTTCGCCATGAAACGCATTCTTCTCTGCGCGTTGACTTCGCTCGCTCTTTCCATCTCGGCATTTGACCTAACCGCCGCGGTGGCCGCCGGTGACCAGTCGGCTGAAGCCGCTCACAAGGAGCGCATGCAACATTGGGCCGCCGACCACGAGGCGATGATGGAGGCCAGGCTCGGCGGGATGAAGGCCGCCCTCAAGCTGAAGCCCGATCAAAATCCGCTTTGGGAAGCATTTGAAAACGCAGTGCGCGGCGCGAGTAAGGCGCGCATGGACGACATGCGCCAAATGATCGAGAACCGCGAGCGCATGTCCCCCAGCGAGCGTATGGAGGCCATGTCCGGTCATATGGCTCGACGCGCTGAACAACTCAAGACGATCGCCCAAGCGGCCAAACCGCTTTACGGCAGCCTCGACGAGACGCAGAAACATAGGTTCGAATTGCTTGGCCGCGACATGATGATGGCGGCGAGTGGGCCGATGTGGGAGGAGGAAGGCGGGGATGCCGGGGGCACCTGGGTGCCAGGACATTGGGACGAATAGCCACCAGGCGCCGGTTCGGGTTGGCGAGCGCGTGATCCACCCACGATAGGGAAGTCCCGCGGCTTCGCGCGGATAGCTTCGAGCGCGGCTGCGGGAGTCACCCAGGCGACGTCTTCAGCGGGCGGTCCGATTGAGGTCGTGGCGGCTGCGCGGCGCCGGCACGCGTCCGGAATCGACGTTCAGTCGATCCGCGCTGCGCCTGACTGGTAAGGCTAGGCCAGTCCGATGGCGTGCCAATTCGGCCCGGGATTGGGGCTGACGGCGCCGCCGCCGGCCAGGTGGGTCCCGGTCATGTCCCAGATCGAGGTTTGGCCGTTCGTGTTCTGAAACAGGATGTCGGAACCGCCATCGGTTCCGATGGCGTGCCAACTCAGCCCGGGATTGGGGCTGACGGGGCCGCCGCCAATCAATTTGTTCCCGTTCATTTCCCAGATCGAGACCTGGCCGCTGCTCTTGTTTTGGAAAAGGATGTCGGAATGGCCGTCGTCGTTGAAATCGCCGGTTCCGATCGCTTTCCAAGCCGGCCCGGGATTGGGGCTGACGGGCCCGCCGCCGATGAGTTTGTTGCCGTTCATTTCCCAGATCGAGACCTGGCCGCTGCTCGTGTTTTGAAACAGGATGTCGGAATGGCCGTCGTCGTTGAAATCGCCGGTTCCGATCGCCTTCCAAGCCGGCCCGGGATTGGGGCTGACGGGGCCGCCGCCGATCACGTTAGTTCCCGTTCATTTCCCAGATCGAGACCTGGCCGCTGCTCGTATTTTGAAACAGGATGTCGGAATGGCCGTCGTCGTTGAAATCGCCGGTTCCGATCGCTTTCCAGCTTGGTCCCGGATTGGGGCTGACCGGCCCGCCGCCGATCAACTTGTTCCCGTCCATCTCCCAGATCGAGATTTGGCCGTTGGCGTTCTGCAACAGGATATCCGAGGTATCGCCGGTGAAGAACGCGCCGACGCCCTTCTCGGACCAGCTTGCGCCGGGGTTCGGGCCGAGCAGGTCCGCGGCCGAGAGCGTCGAGCCGTTCACTTGCCACAGCGCCAGCTGCCCCCCGGTGTTCTGCAACATGATGTTCAAGTCAGGGCCGGGGTTAGGACTAGGATCAGTTGGAGCGGCAGGAAGGACGCTCACCGACACATGACTGGTCGCCGCAGCGGACGTATTGACGCCATCGTTGACGGACCAGGTGATCGTGCGGCTTGAAGACGGTGGCGTGCGGAGAGGCGTAGGCGACGGAGTCGAGTTCTTTCTGATAGGCCGCCAGGCTCGCTGCGCCGGATAGCGTCAGCACTCCCGTGGCGGCGTTGTAGGCGCTGGTGATGCCGGTCTGCGGTGAGCCGACGCTCAGCGCATCGCCCTGAACGAAGCCGGCGCTGATGCTAACCGTGGCCGCAGAGAGGCTGACCGCCGCCGCATCGGTAACCGACAGCCCCGCGTCGAGCGCGACGGGCGTCGCTCCGGCGACGTAGCTTACGCTGGCGCCGGCGGTCAGCACGGGGGGACGGCGGCTGACCGACACGGTGCTGGTCGCCGCAGCGGACGTATTGACGCCATCGTTGACGGACCAGGTGATCGTGCGGCTTGAGGCCGTCGCGTGGGGGGACGCGTAGGTGACGGAGTCGAGTTCTTTCTGATAGGCGGCCAGGCTTGCGGCGCCGGATAGCGTCAGCACGCCTGTGGCGGCATTGTAGGCGCTGGTGATGCCGGTCTGGGGTGAGCCGACGCTCAGCGCGTCGCCGGCGAGGAAGCCAGCGCTGATGGTGACCGTAGCGGCAGTGAGGTTGACCGACTCCGCATCGCTGACCGACAGACCCGCGTCGAGCGTGACAGGCGCCGCTCCGGCGACATAGCTGACACTGGCGCCGGCGTTCAGCACAGGGACGACCTTGCTGACCGACACAGTGCTGGTCGCCGCAGCGGACGTATTGACGCCATCGTTGACGGACCAGGTGATCGTGCGGCTTGAAGCCGTGGCGTGCGGAGAGGCGTAGGCGACGGAGTCGAGCTCTTTCTGATAGGCGGCCAAACTCGCCGCGCCGGATAGCGTCAGCACTCCCGTGGCGGCGTCGTAGGCGCTGGTGATGCCGGTCTGCGGTGCGCCGACGCTGAGCGTGTCGCCCGCGAGGAAGCCAGCGCTGATGGTGATCGTAGCGGCGGTCAGGTTGACCAATTCCGCATCGCTGACCGATAGACCCGCGTCGAGCGCGATGGCCGTCGCCCCAGCGACGTAGCTTACGGCGGCGCCGGCGGTCAGACCGGGCCCCGTTGCAGTCGCAGTCAGACCAAGCGGAGCCAAGCCGGCTGTCGAGGCCCCGACTACACCGGTCAGCTCGTGCGTTCCGGCCGCTGTTCCATTCGTCTCCCACAACCCAAGCTTGCCGCTCGAGTCGCGACCTCTGAACAACACTTGGCCATTGTAGACCGTGAGGTCAGACGGGGCTAATCCTGTTGACGTCGTTTGCGCCCCGGAGATGCCAGTTAGTTCGTGTGTGCCGGCGACGGTGCCATCCGTCTCCCACAGCCCAAATTGGCCGCCCAAGTCTCGGCCCGCGAATAACACCTGGCCGTTGAGGACTGTGAGACCGACCGGGTCTAACCCTGCTCCCGCCGCCCCGGCAACGCCGGTCAGCTCATGCGTCCCCGCAGCCGTTCCATCCGTCACCCACAAGCCCAGATCGCCGCTCGAGTCTCGGCCGTTGAAAAAGGCGTGGCCATTGAAGACGGTCAGATAGGACGGGTCTAATCCCTTGCCCGACGTCGGCGCACCGACGATGCCGGTCAATTCGTGGGTGCCAGATGCGGTTCCGTTCGACTCCCACAACCCAGTTTGGCCATGGGCGTCGTCGCCACTGAACAGGAGTTGACCGTCGTAAACCGTGAGATCGCCCGGAAACAATCCGGGCGGGCCTGTGTCTTGTCCTACCGTCGCCACCCCGGCGATGCCCACCAGCTCGTGTGTGCCGGAGGCCGTTCCATCCGTCTCCCACAATCCAACTTCGCCGTTCGTGTTGTCGCCCCCGAAGAACACTTTGCCATTGTAGACCGTGAGGTTGGACGGGCTTAATCCGGCCGGCAACCCCCCCGCGGCTGGCTTCGTCAACGCCCCAGCGACGTTCAGTTCGTAAGTCCCGGCGGCCGTCCCGTCGGTCACCCACATCCCGATCGCGCCGCTTGCGTCCGCGCCACTGAACAGCGCTTTCCCATTGTAGGCCGTGAGATCGGACGGATATAATCCCGCCCCGGTTTTCGCCACCCCGGCAATGCCGGTCAGTTCGTGCGTCCCCGCAGCCGTTCCGTCCGTCACCCACAACCCAGCCAGTCCGCTTTTGTCGGTGCCGTTGAACACCACCTCGTTGGCATTGAGAGGCGTCAAATTGGCAGGATAGAGCCCGGTCGAGAACGTCGCCGCGATGCCGGTAATCTCGAATGTTCCCGCAGTCGTGCCATCCGTCTCCCACAAACCACTATGGCCACTCGAATCGAGTCCCTCGAAAAGAACGACGTTTGGCAACATTTCGGTATTCCACGCTGAGTGAAACGATCCATGTTGCTTAGTGCCTCCAATATTCCCTTGTTATTAAAATGGATGCGACAGTTTTACTGCTGGACTGGCGTCGGTTGCTTTTACAGGCATGCTGTATCTTAACCTGTATCAACTCTCATCGATGGCCGTAGTTTTATAGCATAGCAGCAGGCAAATTAGTAACCCATACAGCCCTAATTCATAAGGATGACCTTCATAACTATTTATGATGTAATGATCGAACGAAGTTGATTAAAGTCGATTGCGTGTTGTTACCTTCCCTGACGCGGCGCCTACCGCCGATCCCGGGGTCGCCGAGCCCTCGCCGATGGGTGAGTTTGATCTTTGGCTAGGCCCTGTGAGGATGATCACGGCTTGCCGGTAGCTGGCTGCGAACCGGCTTGGCCCACCGTGCGCTTACTCGAGTCGACGGCGGCCGCTTCTTCCTTGAGCCACGCGCGGAAAGCCCGCACATTGCGCGGACTCTCGCCTCGTCTTCGCGCAAACGAAACAATAGCAGCGGCCCGAGGGCAAGGTCAGGTCGAAAGGCGCGACCAGACGCCCCGTGCGCAGATCGTCGTAGGCGAGCGCGTCGTGAGCGAGCAGCACGCCGGCGCCTTGGACCGTCGCGTCAAGCGCGTGATCGGCGCTGTTGAATCGAAGGCCGTGACTGACGTCAGCGTCCCTCACGCCGGCCGCGGCAAACCAATCCGCCCAGTTCGGCGTCAGGGCGCGACTGGAGAAGCTTTCGTCATGGATCAGCGGCACGCCCCTGAGCATGTCCGGCGACGTGAAGGGCCCGTATGTTTCGACGAAGGCCGGACTGCAGACCGGTATGAGGGACTGATCGAGCAGCTTTTCGACCTCGAGGGCTTCATCGTGCGCCGCATCGACCGGAAGGTTGCGGATGGCGGCGTCGACGCCGTCGGTAGTGAAATTGGCGTTGTTCAGCGACGAGGAAACGCGCACGTCGATTTCGGGATAGGCGATCGAAAAGCGATAGAGCCGCGGCGCCAGCCATTTCGAGGTGAAGCCGGGCGGCGTGCTGATCACGAGTACACGGGTAGCGTCCAACATATTGAGGTTCGCCAGCGCGTCCCGAATATGCAGGAACCCCACCTGCAAACCGGGATGAAGCGCCTTGCCTGCCGCGGTCAGCGCGATCGACCGCACGCCGCGGTCGAAGAGTTTGACGCCCAGATGAACTTCGAGTCCGCGAATTTGATGGCTCAGGGCGCCGGGGGTGACGTTCAACTCCAGCGCAGCCTTAGTCAGGCTGAGATGTCGGGCGGCCGCTTCGAAAGCACGAAGCGCGTTCAGTGGAAGAGGAGCATTATGCACGAGATTTTCTCATTCATAGGCTGAGACAATATCCTTTGTCATATAGGGGTCTACCTGCCAATCTTGCTGGGGTTGGAGCATGGCGGATGAGGATATCTCATCCTGGACCATGATCCATGATGAGGGTGTTACGATGTCCTGCACGACGCACAGCTTCGGCCTATCCGACGATCGCACGGCGCCGGTCGCAAACGGCATCGGCGTAAAGCTGGCGAGGCTAATTCGCCGTCTGAGCGACGTTCCCGCCGCGCAGCGGCAAAGGCAAGTCGACCGGGAAATTGCTGGCTTCTTGGCGCGCTCCGGCGGACGCCTTACCGACAGCATGGAGCGCGAAATGATGGAGAAGGCGCTGGCGTCCGATTGGAGCCCGCTGCAGTAGCGGCCTCGTCAAACGCCCACAACAACCTCTCATCGCGGATGAGCCAGATGACCCCTGCGGGAGGGCCCGGCCATTTCATGGAGCGCGCGCCTCACGCGCTCGCGAAAGACAGTAGCCTCTACCCAGGTCCCTCGGACCTCCTCACGCGGCGAGTCGATGGGAACCCGGACATTCAGTTCGTCCTTCGTCCGGTACGCTCCAGCGACGGCGAAGCCTTGCAGACCTACGTCAGAGGGCTTTCTCCACAGTCGCGTTATAATCGGTTGCTCGGCGCCGCAAGCGAACTCCCCGCGTCGGAACTGGCGCGTGCTTTGGCCGCCAATGGTCATGACACGCTGACTCTCCTCGTGACCACGAAGATAGGGGCTCGCGAAATAGTCATCGGCGAAGCCCGGGTGGCGCTTTCATGCGCCGAACGCGCGGGCGAATTCGGCATGTCGATTGCGGATGACTGGCGCCATCTTGGCGCCGGCTCGGCCGTGCTCCAGGAAATCGAACGCAAAGCAGCGGCTGACGGCATCGAATTCCTCATCGGCGATACGTTGCGGACCAACGAGGCGATGATTGGATTGGCGCTCAGCCGCGGATTCCGCCTTGAGCCGGGGCTCGAGCCGCGCCTCGTGCGAATTCGGAAGCGGCTGGACGACGCAGCCCCGGACCTGCCGTGCCGGAAGTGGAGCGAAATCGCCGACGGCGCGGCGCGCCACACGGCCTAATCGGCGCTCACCCCAAAATAATCGGAGTGCGAGAAACCCGCGTCCTCGCGCCTCGGGGCCGCCAAATCTTCGGCCGCCCCTGCGATCTACTGGATCCCCCGGCCACCTCCTCGGGGGCGACAATGTGGCGTTGGGCCGAGCCGAAGCTTGTCGTCGAGACTACGGATCGGACCTGGACGCCCGACACCCTCTTGCGCCATTTGAGCGAGCCCGCGGCGTGTTGCAATTGCGAGGGCAGCACCGCGCTGCAGCACAAAATACCCGACTTGTAATGTCCTGCATATTCCGCTTCATTGGGACGCGCATTCCTTGCCGCGCTGTTTACTCGGCTCGACTAGTGAGGGCTTCGTCGCGAACAACGGCGGGGCCGTCAAGAGCCCCGATCGCCGCGCGCCAAGGGCGCAAAAAATGGAAGTGGGAGGATAGTTATGTTGAAGTGCGGAATAAGCGCGGCGGCGCTCGCCAGCATCTTGCTGAGCAGCGTGGCGGTGGCTCAGGACAAGATCAAGGTCGGCGTCACGGCCACGCTTGAGGGCACCTATACGGCGCTCGGCGTGGACGGAATGGGCGGGTTTAACGCCGCGCTGAAAAAGTACGGAACGAAGGCCGGAGGCAAGGAACTTGAGTTCGTCATCGCTTCCACCGACGCGACGCCCAACTCGGCCGTCCGAGCGGTGCGCAAGCTGATCGATCAGGACCACGTGCAGATCCTTATTTCGCCGCTCTCCGGCGACGAAGGCATCGCGGTCAAGAATTTCTCGAGGACCCACCCGGAGTTGACGTTCATCAATGCGGCTTCCGGCGCGCAGGAAACCACTTTCCCCGACCCATCGCCGAACTTCTTCCGCTGGAACATGGATGGCGCGCAGTGGCAAGTGGGCCTGGGCGACTACGCCTACAACACCAAAGGATACAAGAAGATCGCGACAGTCGGCGAGGACTACTCCTTCGTCTACACGCAAGTCATGGGCCTGGTGCTCGAATTCTGTGGTCTTGGCGGGCAGGTGACAAGCCGTCAATGGGTGCCTCTCGGCACCAAGGACTTCGCCTCGACGATCGCGGCGCTGCCCGACGACGTCGACGCGATCTACCTGGGCCTTGGCGGGGCGGACGCGGTCAACTTCCTCAACCAATATCAACAGGCCGGCGGCAAGGCGCATCTGCTCGGCGGCTCGATCATGGTCGATCAGACCGTGCTGGGGACCAAAGGCGACGCGAAAAGGGCGTTGATCGGCACGATTGCGGCGAGCGGCGTCGCCGATACCTGGGACAATCCGAGCTGGACGTCGTTTGTAAAGCTGTATCAGGAAGCGACGCCGGCCGACAAACGATTTCCAAGCCCTGGTCTTCTAGCGGCCAATTACTATGGCTCCACGATGGCGATGATCCAGGCTCTAGATAAGGTCAACGGCGACCTGAGCGACAACCAGTCGAAACTAAAGGCCGCGCTGGCGACGCTCTCGATCGACGCGCCGAACGGCAAGATCAGCCTCGACGAGGACCGTCAGGCGATCGGGACCAATTTCGTCACCGAGGTCGTCGAGGACAGCAACGGCGCTTTGGTCAGCAAGGTGGTCAAGGTCGTGCCTGACGTCCACCAGACCCTAGGCTATCCGAGAGACGTCTTCGTCAAAATCGGTCCGCCGAGCCGGACGAATCCGGAGTGCAAAAAGTACTGACGTTGGCGCCGTCCGGGCGTGGAGACGCGCCCGGACCCGTCCTCTCGAATCAAGCGCAGCGTAAGGCCCGCTCTTGCAAAACCTCCACAAGTGTTGAACCTTGTCGCGTTCAACGGGCAACTCGGGGAGGACGCAGGATGAGCCGGGCCATCGCCGTGTTTCACGGGCGTTTCGGCCGCGCGTCGACTCCTAAGCTGAACCGTCCCTTGACTATCCATGCGCATCGCGAAAGGCGTCTGTTCTTCCGTATCGACGCTATGCAAGGTTGGACTTCGCAATCGGCGGCGTTCGTCACAGCGCGGCGGCCGGTGATCGGCTCGGCGGCCTGGGCGCGGGTGTCTCCGCATCCGCCGCGGGGCGGCGCATGAATCAATTCGTTGCGCGCCATCCGGCTTGGTCGCTCATCATCGCCCTTGCGGTGTTTGCGTTGATCTGGCTCGTGTTCGCGCCATGGCCTCCGGGATTCGAGGCGGTTTTCGGGAAGAAAAAACTCTTTCTCAACGCCACAATCAACGGGATCACTCTCGGCGGCCTTTATTTCCTTGTCGCCAGCGGCTTCACCCTCATTTTCGGCCTGATGCGGAACGTCAATCTCGCGCATGGCTCGATCTACCTCCTGGGCGGCTACTTTGGCTATTTGACCGTCGACGCGACCGGTTCCTGGCTGTTCAGTTTCGTCGTGGCCTTCGTCGTCGCGGCTCTCCTCGGCGTCGTCCTTCAGATTGCCGTGTTCCGGCGGATGGAGGGGGAGGATCTTCGCCAAACGTTGGTGACGATCGGCATTTCGATCGTGCTCGCCGACCTGATGCTGTGGGGTTTCGGGGGAAGCTCGTGGCAAATTCAGAACTCCGCTCTGGCTGCGCGGGCCGATGGACCTGCCTCTCATCACCGGGGTCAAGTCTTCGGGAGAGGTGGTCTTTCTGTCCTATCCAATCGTTCGTCTGGCGATCTTCGCAGCTTCGGTTGTGATCGGACTGGGAATGTGGCTCGTACTTAACCGCACCCGCATCGGCATGATCGTGCGGGCCGGCGTCGATGACCGCGAAATGCTTTCAGCGATGGGCGTCCCGGTTCAGCTTGTCTTCGTCGTCGTGTTTGCGTTCGGCGCGGGACTCGCCGGAATGGCCGGCGTCGTTGGAGGAACGTTTCAGTCCCTGTCGCCGGGCGAGGACACGCGCTTTCTTCTTGCTTCGCTCATTGTCGTCATCGTCGGCGGGATGGGCTCGATTACCGGCGCGGCGCTCGGCGCCATCATCGTCGGCCTCGCCGAACAGATCGGCCTTGCCTATTTCCCCACCTACGCGATCGTTCTCACGTTTCTGATCATGGTGCTCGTGCTGGCCGTTCGCCCGCAGGGCCTGCTGGCGGCGCGCTGAGATGGCGATAGCCGAAACGTCTGCCAGAAACTCCCCCGCCGCGACCCGCATTGAATGGCTCCAACGCTTGCACCCTGCCTGGGCGCTCGCCGCTCTCGTCCTCCTCATCATGCCGGCGCTCGCCAACGGGTTCGTGCTGTTCCAGATTTTTGCCTGGTCGTTCATCCTCGGCACGATTGCGCTGAGCCTAATGTTCCTGGCCGGCTACGGCGGCATGATCAGTCTCGCCCAGATGACGGTTGCGGGCTTCGCCGGATACATGGTGGCGATCTTCGGCGTTAACGGCGTCCCGGCGATCAGCATCGGATGGCCGTGGTGGCTGGCGACGCCGATGGCTCTTGCGCTGGGCATGATATTCGGCGCGATCGTGGGCGCGCTCGCCGTGCGCACCGAAGGCATCTACACGATCATGATCACGCTGGCGATCGCGGCCGCGTTTTACTATTTCACCAATGAGAACTACGCCATCTTCAACGGTCACACCGGCATCAACAGCATTCCCACGCCGCAATTCCTTGGCGTCAATTGGCGCGATCCAATCCCCTTCTACTATTTGACGCTGGGCGTCGCGGTTGTCTGCTGCTGGGCCGTCGCCTATCTGGGGCGGGCGCCGTTCGGGCTCGCCCTGCAAGGAATCCGGGACAACCCCCGCCGCATGGCGGCGCTCGGCTTCAACGTCTACGCCCATCGCGTGGCGGCCTATGTGTTCGCAGCGCTGCTCGCTGGCCTTGGGGGCGTACTTCTGGTGTGGAGCAACGGCGAGATCGCGCCGGGAACGGTCAGCGTGTCGGAGGCGATCGACATCCTGATCATTGCGGTCGTAGGCGGAATCGCCAACCCGATCGGACCTTTCATCGGCGCTTTGATGTACGCGCTTCTGAAGACGTTCGCGCTCGACGTTCTCGTGAGCCTCGGCCTCGACGGCAATCGCTTCCGGCTCTTGATCGGGCTCGGCTTCCTTGTCGTCGTCTTCTTTTCGCCGGACGGCGTGCTCGGCTTTTGGGCGCGCTGGCGCAATCGCGTGTCGCGCGGTCCGCGGAACCCTCAAGGGCCCGGCGGACGCCATGGATAGCGTCGCGCAGCGCCTCTCTGCCGTCGGCTCGGCCAATGCGCTCGAACTCAGGGGAGTGACGCGCCTCTTCGGGGCATTGGCCGCGCTCGTGGACGTCTCGCTGACTGTGCGGCCGGGCGAACGCCGCGGCGTTCTGGGCTCGAACGGCGCCGGCAAGACGACTCTCTTCAACTGCATCACCGGCGATTTTCCGCCCACCTCAGGCACAATCCGTTTCTTTGGCGAGGATGTCACGTCCTTCCCGCCTTACGAGCGCATTCGCCGAGGCCTTCGACGCACCTATCAGATTTCCGCGCTGTTTCCGGGGCTCAGCGTCTTTGACAATGTCTATCTCGCTTGTCGCGGCGTCTCGCGCGGTCGCTACTCGTTCATTCAGCCGCGTCGCAACGACGCGCTCGTCCATTCCGCCGAAAGCCTCATCCAGGCAGTCCATCTGACAGCGATCAAGGAGCGGCTGGTGGCGGAATTGGCCTATGGCCAGCAGCGTCAGCTCGAGATCGCGCTGGCGCTGGCGGGCGCGCCCCGCTTCATCCTCTTCGACGAGCCGGCGGCCGGTCTTTCGCCGACCGAAAGGTCCGAGCTGGTCGAGATCCTCTCCTCTCTCCCCTCGCACATCGCCTACATTATCATCGAACACGACATGGACGTTGCGCTGCGCGTCGTCGAGAGCGTGACCATGATGCATAATGGGCGCGTGTTCAAAGAGGGCGCGCCGCAGGAGATCGAGGCGGATCCCGAGGTCCAGGAACTCTACCTCGGAGGCGGACGTGGCTGAGTCGCGCCGCTCCGAGGCGGAGGTCCTGCTCCAGGTCAAAGGTCTCAACGTATATTACGGGCGCTCGCACGCGCTGCAGGGCGTCGATCTGACGCTCGATCGCGGCGTGCAGTCGGTTGTCGGCCGCAACGGGATGGGCAAGACGACGCTGTGCAAAGCGATCATGGGGCTAACGCGTGCGTCGAGCGGCTCGGTCCGTATGCGGGGCGAGGAGCTTCTCGGCCTTCCCCCGGCGCGCATCGCGCGCCACGGCGTCGGATACGTGCCGCAGGGACGGCGGCTGTGGCGCTCCCTGACGGTCGACGAGCACCTGCGCATGATTGCCGCCCGACAGCGCGGCGCCTGGACCGTCGAGCGCGTTTACGACGCTTTCCCGCGGCTCGCCGAGCGGCGGGGCAACACCGGCGCGCAGCTCTCCGGCGGCGAGCAGCAGATGCTGGCGATTTCGCGCGCGCTGGTGACCAATCCGCGCCTCCTCGTCATGGACGAGCCGACCGAGGGGCTCGCGCCAGTCATCGTCGCCCAGGTCGAGGAGATGCTGATCCGTCTAGGCGAGGAAAGCGACATGGCGATCCTCGTCATCGAGCAGAATATCGGTGTCGCCACGACCATTTCCGAAAACGTCGCCATCATGGTCAACGGGCGGATCAACCGCATCATCGAGTCGCGTAGGCTCGCCGCAGATCGCGAACTGCAGCAGCGGCTCCTCGGCGTCGGCCGCCATTCCGAGGTCGAACCAGAGCGGGCGCTCGAAGCCGCGCCCAGGCCCGTTAGCGCACCGAGGTCGAGCGCGGCCCCGATCAGGATTTACGTCTCCAACCCGACGCCGCCGACGCGGTGGTCGCAACCGGCCGCGAACGCGCGAATTGAATCAAGCGCCCGCATCGCCTCGATCGGCCCGACTCGGATCGAAGCGACCGCTGAGGTTCGCTCGACCGCGGCGCCGTCCGGTCCGCCGGTGATCATTGTCGCTGGCACCCTCGACACGAAGGGAACGGAGCTGCGCTTCATGCGCGACCTCATCGTCGCGAGCGGCTTGCGCACGCGCCTCGTCGACGTGTCGACGAGCGGGAAGCTCGCGACCTGCGACGTGACGGCCCAGGAGATCGCACTTAATCATGGGCGGGGCGGTTCGGCCGTGTTTGGCCGCGAGCGCGGCGCTTCCGTCGCCGCCATGGCGGAAGCGTTCGAGGGCTGGATCAAGCGTCAAGGCGATATCGCCGGCATAATCAGCGCCGGCGGGTCAGGCGGCGCCTCGATCGTCGCGCCGGGGATGCGCGCGTTGCCGATCGGCGTGCCAAAGATGCTCATATCCTCGATCGCCTCGGGCGACGTCAGCCGGTACGTCGGCCCGACCGACATCACGATGATGTATTCGGTCACCGACGTTCAGGGTCTGAACTCGATCTCGCGCCAGGTGCTCGCCAACGGCGCCCAGGCGTTGATCGGGATGGTGAAGGCCCGCCTCGAGGCGCGAGAAGCGCCCGCCGCGGCGAGAGCGCGCCGCGGCGCTCCTCCCTCAGTCGGGCTGACCATGTTCGGCGTGACGACGCCCTGCGTGCAGCAGATCACGGCGGCGCTAGCGGCGGACTGGGAGTGCCTCGTCTTCCACGCCACCGGCGTCGGCGGGCGGTCGATGGAGAAGCTGATCAATTCCGGCGCCATCCCCGCCGTCATCGACGTGACGACGACCGAAGTCGCCGACATGCTGATGGGCGGCGTGCTGCCAGCGGACGAGGACCGGTTCGGCGCCGTCATCCGCACCCGAACGCCCTATATCGGGTCAGTCGGCGCTCTCGACATGGTCAATTTCGGTCCGCCGGACACCGTGCCCGCCGCTTACAAAGGCCGCCTCCTGCACGCGCACAATCCGCAAGTGACGCTCATGCGCACGACCGTGGCGGAGAACGACAAGATCGGCCGCTGGATCGGCGAACGGCTCAACCGCATGGATGGGCCGGTGCGCTTCTTTCTACCTGAACTCGGCGTTTCCGCGCTCGATCAACAGGGCCACGCGTTCCACGACCCGCAAGCCGACGCCGCCCTGTTCGGCGCGCTCGAGCAGACGGTGCGCCAGACCGCGAACCGGCAATTGATCCGGGTCAAGCGTCACATCAACGATCCCGAATTTTCCGCTGCTGTTGTCGCCGCGTTCCGCGCGCTGCATGGCCAGACCGGCGTCCGCCGCCGGGCCGGGAGGCAGCAATGACTGCGCTCGACCGATCTTCGCTGATGGAGAAGTTCCGGGCGATGGCGGCGCGGGGCGAACCGATCATCGGCGGTGGCGCGGGTGTCGGCCTCAGCGCCAAATGCGAGGAAGCGGGCGGCGTTGACCTGATCGTCATCTACAATTCTGGCCGTTATCGCATGGCGGGGCGCGGTTCGCTTGCCGGCCTGCTCGCCTATGGCGACGCCAACGCGATCGTGGTCGAGATGGCGCGCGAAGTGTTGCCGGTGGTCAAGCGCACGCCAGTGCTCGCCGGCGTGAACGGCACCGATCCGTTCCGCCAGATGGACGCGTTTCTCGACCAGATCAAGGCGCTTGGCTTCGCCGGCGTGCAGAATTTCCCGACCGTCGGCCTCATCGACGGGACCTTACGCGCGAACCTCGAGGAGACCGGCATGTCCTACCGTCTCGAGGTCGACATGATCGCGACGGCGCACTCTAAGGACATGCTGACCACCCCCTACGTCTTCAATGAGGGCGAGGCGGAAGCCATGGCCCGCGCCGGTGCGGACATCATCGTCTGCCACCTCGGCTTGACCGCGGGCGGCGCGATCGGCGCCCAGACAGGGCCTAAGCTTCACGACTGTCCGGCCCTAATCGACGCCTGGGCGAGCGCGGCGATGAAGGTTCGCCCAGACATTCTTGTGCTGGCGCACGGCGGGCCGATCGCCGAGCCGACTGACGCCGACTACATCATGAAATCCGCGAAGATCTGTCACGGATTCTACGGCGCTTCGTCAATGGAGCGCCTTCCAGTCGAGACTGCGCTTACAGAGCAGGTCCGCCGGTTCAAGACGATCGGTCGGCGCTGAAATGTCAATCCGGTCCGCTATCGTACGTGGGCCGCAAAGGAGGGATGGGAAATGTCGGGGCTCTTGATCGGGACTCTGATCCTCTGGCTCATCATCGCGATTATTGCCGTGGTTGTCGTCGTCTACGTCGTCAACTGGCTGTATCACCGCTCGTCTAGCGAGGTGTCGTTTGTGCGCACCGGCTTTCTCGGTGAGCAGGTGGTGATCAACGGCGGCGCTTTCGTCCTGCCGTTCATCCACGACTACACACCCGTCAATATGAACGTGCTACCGATGCAAATCGTGCGGGAGAAGGGCGGCGCCCTGATCACCCGCGATCGGATGCGCATCGATATCGAGGCTGACTTCTATGTCCGCGTGCAGGCGACTCGCGAGGCGGTGGCGATCGCCGCCGCGACGCTCGGCCGGCGCACACTCGAGCCCGAGCGGCTGCACGCGCTTCTTTCTGGTAAGTTCGTGTCTTCCCTCCGTTCCGTCGCCTCCGAGATGACCATGGAGCAGATGCACGAGCAGCGCGGGGAATATGTCGCCCGCGTCAAGGCGGCCGCCGCTGAGGCGCTGGCGCAGAACGGCCTCGAGCTGGAATCCGTCGCCATCACCGATCTCGACCAGACCGATCTCGAGTTCTTCAATCCCTCCAACCGTTTCGACGCCGAGGGCCTGAACTCGGCTGATGGAGGACATCGAGGATCGCCGCAAGCTGCGCAACGACATCGAACAGGATTCGATGATCAAGATCCGCACCCGCAACCTCGAGGCCGAGCGCCAGGCTTTGGACATCGAGCGCGACAGCGAGGCGGCGCGCCTCGCCCAGCAGCGCGACATCGAAGTCAGGCGCGCCGTGCAGCGCACAGAGGTCGCGCGCGAACGCGCTTTGCGCGAGACCGAAGCCGAGCAGGCCCAGATCTCCGCGCGCGAGACGATCGAAAAGGCGCGTATCGCCAACGAGCAGGCGATCAGCGAAGCGCGCATCGCCTCGGAGCGCGAGGTGCGGCAGAAGGAAATCGAGCGCACGCGCGCCGTCGAGGAGGTCGAGATCTCGGCCCGCGAGGGAATCGAAAAGGCGCGCATCGCCAACCAGCGCTCGGTCGACACCGCCCGCATCGCCTCTGAGCGCGAAGTCCGTCACAGCGAAATCGAGAGGGCGCGCGCGGTCGAAGAGGCGGAGATTGAAGCTCGCGAAGTTGTCGAGAAGGCGCGCATCCTGCAGGAGCGTGCGGTTACCGAGTCACGCATCGTCAATGAGGAGGAGACACGTCGGCGCGAGATCGAACGCACCCGTGCAGTAGAGGAAGCTGAAATCGGCGCCCGCGAAGCGACCGAGAAGCTGCGCATCGCGCAACTGACCACGATCAACGCGGAGCGCATCGCCTCCGACGAACGCGTCCGCGCGCTCGAGATCGCGCGCACTCGAACGATCGAGGAGGCGGAGATCGCGGCCCAGCAGGCAATCGAGGCGGCGAAAATCGCGCGCGAGCAGATCCTCGCCGCCGATCGCATCGCCGCCGACCAGACGACCCGCTCGCTCGAGATCGTCCGCAACCGGACGGTCGAGGAGGCCGGCATCGCCGCTCGCGAAGCGACGGAGGCGACCCGCATCGCCCAGGAAGAGCGCGTTCGCGTGCTTGAAATCGCCCGCAACCGCGCGCTCGAGGAGGCGGACATTTCCGCTCGCGAGGCGATCGAGGCGGCCAGGATCGCGCAGGAGAAGACAATCGCGCTGACCCGGATCGAGAGCCAGCAGGAAACCCAAGGACAGGAGATTGCCCGTAGGCGGACAATCGAAGAGGCTGAGATCGCAGCGCTTGAGGCGACCCGGGCGGCGCGCATCGCGCAGGAGAAAGCGACCTCGGCGCAGACGATCTCCGCCGATCGTGAAACGCGAAGGCTTGAAATCGCACGCAACGAGGTGCTGGAGCAGGCGGAAATCGCAGCCCGCGAGCTCGTCGAGTCGGCCCGCATCGCTCAGGACCGCAAGATACAGGCGGAGCGCATCGCCAAAGACGAGGAAATCAGGGCTCTGGAGATCGCCCGCACCCAGGCGCTCGAAGAGGCCGAGATCAAGGCGCGCGAAGCGGTTGAAGCAGCCCGTATCGCTCAGGAAAAGGCCGTCGCGGCCGAGCGCATCCAGGCCGAGCGGGATACGCGTGCGCTTGAGATCGCTCGCACCGAAGCGATCGAAGCGGCGGAGCTCCGGCGCCGCGACGCCGTCGAGCGCCAGCGCATCGGCGTCGAGCTCGCGCTCGAGGCCGACCGCATAGCCTCGCAAAAGGCCCGCGAGGTGCTCAATATCGAACAGAAGCAAGCGGTCGAGATCGCCGACGAAGACCGCACGATCGCGCTTTCGTCCAAGAAATCCGAGCGGATCCACGCCGATCGTCTGGTGCGGCAGGCCGAAATCACAGCCAAGCAGCACGTCGAGAAGAGCGATGTCGAACGCGAGCAGGTTTTGGAGGCCGCGCGGCTTGAAAGGCGGCGGTCGATCGAGCAGCTCGAGATCGCGCGAGTCCAGGCGCTGCAGGAGGCGGAGATCGCCTCGCGTGAAGATGTCGAGCGCGCCCGCATCGCCTCCGACCGCGGCATCGACGAAGCCCGCGTCACGCGCGAGCGCGATCTACGTAAGCTCGAGGTCGACCGCGAGAAGGTGGTCGAGACGGCGATGATGGAAAAGGCGATCGCCCTCTATCAGAAATCGCTCGAGCAATCGGCCGCGCAGGCCGATGCGGAGAACGCAAAAGCGCGAGCCACCGAAGCGCAGGAGCGGGTCGTCACGGTTCGTGACACCGAGGTTGCCCGCCGGCGGAGGTCGATCGAAGTCCTGCTGGCCGAGAAGGCAGCAGACGAGACTCGCATCGCCGCCGAGGCGGAACGAGTCCGCGCGGCGGTCGAGGCTGAGGCGCAGAGGCTCCTCAACGAAGCGGAGAACGTGCTGACCGAACCCGCGCGCTATTCGCTATTCCGGCGCAAATTGCTCGACCGTATCGAGGGCATTGTGCGCGAGAGCGTCAAGCCGATGGAGAAGATCGAGGGCATCCGTATCCTCCAGGTCGATGGCCTCAATGGCGGTCATTCCGGCGGCAACGGCGGCCGCAGCGCGACCGACGAAGTGATCGACTCGGCGCTTCGCTATCGCGTCCAGGCTCCGCTCATCGATTCGATCCTGGCCGACATCGGCGTTGAGGGTGGCAGTCTGGCGAAAATGCCGGGGCTCATGCGCGAGGCGCGCGACATGCAGGGCATCCGCAAGGACGTAGCGCCGAAAGGGGAGCCGGACAGCCCACCTCCGGCGAGCGGTCGCACATCACCGCGAAAGAAGAGTTAAGGGCGGTCCATGGCGCGGGTTTTTGTTTCGAGCGTCATCAACGGCCGCAGCGACCGGGTGTGGGCGCGCGTACGCGATTTCAACGGCATGCCGAACTGGCACCCGGCGATCGCCGAAAGTCGCATCGAGGGCGGGGAGCCGTCGGACAAGGTCGGTTGCGTGCGCGATTTCCGCCTGCGCAACGGCGACCGGATCCGCGAGAAGCTGCTCGGGCTCTCCGACTACGAGATGTTCTGCACCTACACGATCCTCGAATCGCCGATGGGCGTCGAGAACTATGTCGCGACCCTACGGCTGACGCCGGTGACCGACGGGGAGCGGACCTTTGCCGAGTGGACGGCGGAGTTCGACTGCGCGCCCGAGCGCGAGACGGAGCTCATCGCCAACATCGGTGGGGGCGTGTTCCAGGGCGGCTTCGACGCGCTGAAACGCGCGTTCGGCGGCTAGATATGCCTCACATCGTCAAAAGCACGATCATCGACGCCCCGACCGATCAGGTCTGGGCGATCCTGCGCGATTTTAACGGGTTCGATCAATGGCTTCCGGCGATTGCGACAAGCACCATCGAACGCGGCCAGAGCGCGGACAAGATCGGCTGCGTGCGTCGAGTAAAACTCGCCGACGGCTCGGAGCTGCGCGAGCAATTGCTCGCGCTGTCCGATCTGGAGCAGAGCTTCAGCTATTGCCTACTCGATACGCCGATCCCTCTTTTCAACTACGTCGCGCATGTGCGACTGCTGCCCGTCACCGACGGCGACCGCACCTTCTGGCATTGGGAATCGCGCTTCACGACTCCGGTGGGCGAAGAGAAGCGCCTGTCCGAAATCGTCGGCGAGGAGATCTTTCAGGCGGGGTTCGAAGCCTTCCGCGAGCATTTGCGCGAGGCGGTGTGATAAAGGTGTGTTCGCCATGCCAGTAGCGGTCAGGACTTTTGCGACGCCCGCCGAGGCGGCCACGGCGCTGTCGTCCGACCGTTCGGCGCGCTTTCTCGCCGGCGGCACGCTTGTCATGCGAGCGCTCAACGAAGGCGATGTCTCGATCGGAACGATCGTGCGCCTTGAGGACCGGGCGATGACCCAGATTCGGGCCAGCGGCGCGCGCGTCACGATCGGCGCCGGGGTCACGCTGGCGCAGATCCTGCGCGAGCGCGAGCTTACGTTCCTACACGCGCCCGCGCGGCTGATTGGCGGCCCAGCGGTGCGCACGATGGGCACAGTTGGCGGCAATCTGTTCGCCCCTTCGCCCTACGGCGATCTGGCGGTCGCGTTGCTCGCGCTGGACGCCACGGTGTCGGTGATGAGCGGCTATGGCGCACGCGACATCGCGCTCGAGGAATTTCTCGCCGGGCGAGACCGCGCCGCCGGGTCAATCGTGTTGAGCGTCGCCTGTGACCGCCCAGCCAATCCCGAGTCGTTTCGCTTCCGCAAGGTCGCGCGGGTCAAGCCGAAGGGGGTCTCGACGCTCTCGATCGCCGCATCCCTTCCCACCGTCGGCGGGCGCGTCTCTGGAGCCCGCATCGCCTACGGCGCGATGGCGCCGACCGCGATCCGCGCCAAGGCCGTGGAGCGGGCGCTCGAAGGGCGGACGCTGGACGAGTCGGGGGTGTCGGCTGCGGTCGCCGCCGCCGCGGAAGGGACATCCCCGGCTACCGATGCGATCGCCAGCGCCTGGTATCGCCGCGAAGTCGTCGGCGTCCACCTGCGCCGCCTGCTGCTCGGACGGGACGCCTGAGGGAACAATCGGCTCATGGCGAAGACCCCACTGCAGTTCAGGCACAACGGCCGCGAGGTCGCGGTCTTCGTCGACGGCGGCGCGAGCCTGCTATCGGCGCTGCGCGACGAGGTCGGCGATCACTCGCCAAAATTCGGTTGCGGCCAGGGCGGCTGCGGCGCGTGCACGGTCCTGATCGATGGCGAGCCGGTCCTTTCCTGCATCACCCTCGCCGAGCTCGTCGCCGGAAAATCAATCGCGACCGCAGATGGTCTCAAGACCGGTCCGGAGCTTCATCCGCTGCAGACGGCGTTCATGGAGAATTTCGCCGCCCAATGCGGATATTGCACCCCGGGCATGCTGATGGCCGCGAAAGCGCTCCTCGACCGCAACCCCGCGCCAAGCCGCGTCGAGGTGGTCGAAGCGATTTCCGGCAACATCTGCCGTTGCACCGGCTACGAGCCGATCATCAACGCGATTCTCGCGGCCGCCGAGCGCGCGACCGAACGCCGCGCCTGAAGGGGTGACCAATGCTTGAACTGCGCAAGGACATTTTCGCCGATGAGCGCGACGACAATCTCAAGGAGATCGGCAAGCCGACCCAACGCCAGGACATGCTCGGCCACGTCACCGCGACCTCGACCTATTTCAACGACCACAAGCTTCAGGGCATGCTGCATCTCAAGGTCTTGCGCAGCCCCCATTCCCACGCGCGCCTCCGCCGGATCGACGTCGCCGAGGCCGAGCGCCAGCCGGGCGTGCGCCGGATCATCCGCGGCGCCGACGTCCCGCGCAACCTCAACACGCTTTTGAGCCTCATCAACTTCGGCGAGGACGACGAGCCGACGCTCGCTGTCGACAAGGTCCGCTACAAGGGCGAGCCGATCGTCGCCGTCGTCGCCGACAGCGAGCGCCAGGCGTTCGAGGCTCTGGCCAAGATCCATGTCGATTACGAGCCGCTGCCTACCGTCTTTGACGTTGAGGAGGCGATGAAGCCGGGCGCGCCGGTGGTCAATGAGACATATCCCAAGAATACGTTCACCTATCACGACGTCTACGACCATCAGAAGATTCGCTTCGGCGACGTCGAGCGCGGCTTCGCCGCCGCCGATCACATTCTCGAGCAGCGCTATCAGATGTCGCCGATCGAGCACGCGCCGACCGAGACCAACGGCTCCATCGCCGCTCCGGACACCAACGGGCGCTATGTCGTCTACACCTCGACCCAGGCTTTGTTCTTTTCGCTCGATACCTGCGCCAAGATTCTCGATGTGCCCGTCGAACACGCTGCATTTCATCGGCGGCACCGTCGGGGGCGGATTCGGCGGCAAGGTCGACACCGTCACCGAGCCGCTCTCGATCCTCGGCGCTATGCTGACCGGACGGCCGGTCCGGTACATGATCGGCCGCGAGGAAGAGATGCAGTATTGCGCTCCGCGCGGCGCCGAGCGCATTTTCATCAAGGACGGAATCGGGCGCGACGGGCGCATTGTCGCTCGCAAGATGCGCTGCCTGTTCGACAGCGGCGCCTATACGCGCCTTTCGAGCTATGCGGTCGTCAAATGCGCCGCCCATTTGCCGGGGCCGTACACGATCCCGAACGTCTCGGCCGACGTTTATTGCGTTTTCACCAATCGCGTGCCGGCGACCGCCATGCGCGGCTTCGGCGTCACCGCGGTCGACTTCGCCATCGAATGCCAGATGGACAAACTTGCCCATCTCGTTGGCATGGACCCGATGGAGTTCCGCATCCTCAATGCCTATCGCGACGGCGACATGAAGGCGCATCGGCGCGAGGCCAAGAACACGGCGCTGATCGAATGCGTGCAGGTCGCAGCCGAGAAGGCCAAATGGCGCCTCGGCGACAATTTCAAGCGCATGTCGTCGCGGAAGGACGGTGGCGGCGCCCGCGCCACGGTCCCGGCGACCCCGCGCGAGCGCGAGCCGATCCTGGTCGGGCGCCCCGCGGCCCAGCCACAGCGCACCGTTTACGATCGCCCGGCCCCTCCCCCGCCCGAGCCGATCCGGCCGCCGCTCCCGCCTCCCCAGGCGCCCGCGGCGCCGGCTCACGGCGCGGTGCGGTTCTCGTCGGTGTTCGGCGCTAGGAGGCGATGAGATGGCCAAGCTTCGCGGACGCGGCATTGCGTCGATCAACTATCCCATCGGCATGAATCTGGGCGGCGATCCGAGCCAGGCGCTGGTCCATTCCAATCCGAGCGGCAAGTTCACCGTGTCGCTGTCCTCGATCGATCTCGGGCAGGGCATGAAGTCGGTGACGCGGCAGATCTGCGCCGAAACGCTCGGCGTGCCGGTCGAGGACGTCTATGTCGACACCGCAGATTCCGACACCGGCCCGCATTGCATGGGCAGCTTCGCGTCGCGCGGCACCCACCGCGTCGGCAATGCGGTCATGGCGGCGGCGCGCGAGGCGCGCGGCGTGATGATGGAGGCGGCGGCCGAGGAGCTCGAGGTCAATGTCGGCGACCTCGAGACCGACGGGCGCGGCAATATCCACGTGAAGGGCGCGCCGCACCGGTCGATCACCACCAAGGACGTCGCCATCGCCGCGCAGTTCAAGCAGGGCAAGACGATTTCCGGCCGCGGCATCTTTCTCGTTCCCCTATCCGCGGTCGATCCGGAGACCGGCGAGATGTCGCCGGCGACCTGTTACGCCCACGCCTGCATGGTCACCGAAGTCGAAGTCGACGACGAGACCGGCGAAGTGGCGATGATCAAGATGGACAGCGCTTACGAACTCGGGCGGGCGCTCAATCCGCGCCTCGTCGAGCAGCAGCTGGTCGGCGGGGCCTGGATGGGGGTCAGCCACACGCTTTACGAGACGACCGAGCCCTATTACCCCGACCCCAGCAACGGGCCGCGCGATTTCGTCGAGTACGTGATGCCCGGTCCAGGCGATATCTGCCCCCATGACATCGCCGTGCTCGAACGGCCTGCGCCGGACGGGCCGTTCGGCGCCAAGGGGCCGGGCGAGATGTGCGCCAATCCGATCATGCCCGCGATCGCCAACGCGATTTTCAACGCGGTCGGGGTCCGCGTCGATGACCTGCCGATCACGCCGGAAAAGGTCCTGCGCGCGATCAAGGCCCAGGGCGGCGCTCGGCCTCAGGCGCGGCGCTAAGGCCGATTGATGGCGCCACGCGGAAACATCGGCGGCATCGACAGCCCGGAGGCGCTCGAGCGCGCTCTGCGCTCCGCTTATTACCTCGCCGACGAGGGCCTGGCGACAGCGGCCTATCTCGCGCTCGCGCTCGGCAAGCCGCTCCTGCTCGAAGGCTCGCCCGGCGTCGGCAAGACAGAGGCGGCGAAGGCGGTCGCCGCCGTGCTGGCGCGCCGCCTCATCCGCCTCCAGTGCTACGAAGGCATCGACGCCTCCGCCGCGCTCTACGAATGGAACTATCCCCGCCAGATGCTGGCGATCCGGCAGGCGGGCGACCAGACCATCGACATCTATAGCGAGCCGTTTCTGATCGAGCGGCCGTTGCTGGCGGCGTTGCGCGCCCCGGATTCGACCGCGCTTCTGATCGATGAGATCGACCGCTCCGATCAGGAATTTGAGGCCTTCCTGCTCGAATTCCTGTCCGACTTCCAGATCTCGATTCCGGAGCGCGGCACGATCCGCGCTGCTGAGCGTCCGGTCGTCGTTCTCACTTCGAACCGCACACGCGACCTGCACGAGGCGCTCCGGCGCCGCTGCGTCTATCACTGGATCGACTATCCGAACGCCGAGCGCGAAGCCCGCATCGTGATGCTGCGCTCTTCGAGCGTCGCGGAAGCGACGGCGCGCGCCGTGGTCGCCGCGGTCGGCAAGCTCAGGCGCGAGCCCTTGAGCAAGTCCCCCGGCATTTCCGAGACGGTCGACTGGGCCGAGGCTGCGACGCTACTCAACCGCGGCGGCGCGCGCTGGCCCGATGCGTTCAAGCGTTCGATCGGCGTCGCGCTGAAAGACGAGGAGGATCTCGCCTATGTCTCGGGCCGCCTCGACGTCATGATCGCCGAGTCGGTCGCATGAGCGACATCGATCCGCCGCCGCGAGCTGCCGCGCCCTTCATCACTTTCGTCGCGCTGTTGCGCGCCAACGGCTTCGCCGTCGCGCCCGAGCAGACGACAGCGTTTCTGTCGGCGATCGTGCTTCTGGGGCCGCGCGACCCCGAGGACATCCGCCGCGCGGGGCTAGCGACGCTCGCTCCCCCGCCCGAGCGTCACGCCGTCTATCATGCTTTGTTCGACCTGCATTTCCTCGGCGAGGCGTCGCCGGACCTTGCCGACGGCGACGACGAGGATGTGGTTCGCGTTCAGGAAGATCGGCGCGGCGCGGACGAGCCGGTCACCGCCGACGAGTCGAACGAATCCGGCCAGGCCGCGACTCGCGCCGAGGCCTTGGTCGAGCGCCGCTTCGGCCCAGCCGACGCGGGCGAAGCTTTGCGGCGCCTGACCCGCGAGGCTGGGCGGCGCCTGCCGAAGCGTCTGAGCTACCGGCGTCTGCGCGCGCGGCGCGGCGCCGTGGTCGACCTGCGCCGCACGTTGCGGGATGCGACGCGCAACGACGGCGAGTTCTTCAAGCTCTCGCGACTCAAGCGCCGGATGCGGCCGCGCAAGGTGTTGCTGCTCATCGACGTCTCCGGCTCGATGAAAGCCCGCACCGAGGACAATCTGCGCCTCGCCCACGCACTGACCCAGGCAAGCCAGAGGGTCGAGGTGTTCACGTTCGGGACCCGCCTCACGCGGGTGACGCGCCCGATGCGGCTCAAGCGCCGCGAGCAAGCGCTCGCCGGCGCGAGCCCAGATCGTCAGCGACTGGGACGGGGGCACCCGCATCGGCGACGCGCTCAAGGCGTTTCTCGCTGTGCCGCGTTTCGCGTCTTACGCGCGCGGCGCGGTCACGCTCATCGTCTCGGACGGCCTCGAGCGCGGCGATCCGACCGCGCTGGCGGAAGCGGTCGCGAGGCTCTCGCGCGGCTCGTGGCGGCTGAGCTGGCTGACCCCGCTCGCCATCGGAGCGCGACTTTCGTCCGCGCACCGAGGCTTTGGTCGCGATCTTCCCCTTCGTCGACGACATGGTCGACGGCGGCTCGGTGTCCGCGATCGTCGATCACGTGCTCGCTGTCGGGCGCCGGAGAGCGGCATGATTCCGGTGGTCGACGGCCATCACCACATCTGGCGGCAGGCCGACCTCCCGTGGCTCATGGGGCCGATGCAGCCGCGCATTTTCGGACCCTACGAGCCGATCCGGCGCGACTATCCGATCGAGGAATTCCGCGCCGATCTCGAAGGCTCAGGCGTCGTCAAGTCGGTCTACGTGCAGACCAACTGGCCGCCCGAACGGTACGAGGACGAGGCCGCCTGGGTGCAGCGGACCGCGGACGCGACGGGCTGGCCGCATGCGATCGTCGCCTACGCCGATTTCGGCGCCGCCGACGTGCGCCCGCAACTCGACCGCCTTGCGCGCTATCCCCTCGTGCGCGGCGTGCGCATGCAGCTTCACTGGCACGAAAACCCGCAATACCGCTTCGCCTCGCGGCGCGACCTCGTCGCCGACCCGGCGATCCGCCGCAACGTCGGCCGTCTCGCCGACTATGGCTTGAGCTTCGACCTGCAGGTGTTCGCGCCGCAAATGGCCGATGCGGCGGACCTCGCCGAATCGTGCCCGAAGGTCACGTTCGTGCTTCAGCACGCCGGCATGCTCGAGGATCTGACGCCGGCGGGACGCGCGGAATGGCGCGCCGGCATGGTCCGCCTCTCGGCGTGCCGGAATGTGACTACCAAGCTCTCGGGCCTCGGCACCTTCCTGCATCGCAACGATCCGGCGCATGTCGCCGACGTGGTTCGCGAGACCGTCGGCGTCTTCGGCCCCGGGCGGTGCCTGTTCGGCTCGAACTTTCCGATCGAGAAGCTGTGGACCTCGTATGCCGAGCTCTGTCGAAGCTCATCGCGACGCCGTGGCTCGCTTCCGCGCCAAGGAACAGCAGGCGATCCTGCACGACACGGCAATGCGCGTTTATCGAATCGCGCCTTAGAGCGCACAACGAGAACACGAGACGTTGGGAGGGAATTATGCCGCTGGAAATCAAGATTCTCGACTATGGCGACATCGAGCTCGAATCGAGCTTCCTTGTCCTTGGCCGCGACTGCGGGCGCACCCGCCGCGTGCTGACGCTGGGATTTCTGATCCTCGGCGGCGCCTATCCGATTGTGGTCGACACCGGCTACCGCTCGAACCAGATCATGGAGACGCTGGGCATGCGCGGGCTGCAGTTCCACGAGAACATGATCGAGAACCAGCTCTCCAAGCACGGCGTGCGCATGGGCGACGTCCGCTTCGTGCTGCACACCCACCTGCACATCGATCACGCCGGCAAGGACGATCTCTTTCCCGATGAATTCGACCGTGGTCGTCAATCGCCGCGAGCTCGAATATTCGGTCTCCGGCCTCATGCATCCCCAATACCCTGCGCCCGACATCAAGCATCTCGATCGACCGCTTGCACGCCAAGAGCGCGTTGCGCTTCCTCGACCTCGAGATCAGCGGCCCGATCGAACTGATGCCTGGCGTCTTTTGCGAAGCGGCGGGCGCGCATACCGAAGGGTCGATGAACGTCCACGTTCACACCGCCGAGGGCGTGGCGACGATTTGCGGCGACGTCCTCTACGACATCAACGACCAGGTCGTGGAGCCGTTCCGTGAGAACAATGACGGCGAGCCGCGGACCACTGGCAACCATGGAACGACAAAGCGCGCCGAGAAGGCGGCCATCAAGAAGGTGCTCGCCAACGCTAGCTTCATCTTGCCGGTGCACGATCGCCCAGCCAAAGTCGAGCACGGGACGGTCGTTGCGCGGCTGCAGGATTCCGTGCCCGGTCCGATCGTCCAGACGCTGCCGAAGCGCAACTGGTTCCCGGCCTGAGCGCCAGCGAAGGAATCACCAGCGATGACGCATGCGACCCTGCGGCCGGAATTCGAGGAACTGATCGATCCCTACGCGCCGGTCGGTCAGGTCGGAACCGGGTTCACCTTCACCGAGGGTCCGATCTGGCATCCGGTCGACCACTACCTTCTGTTCTCGGACATGCCGGCCGACGTGCGCCGCCGCTGGGACGCCGCGCGGGGCGTTGCGGAAGTGCGCCGCCCGTCCAACAAATGCAACGGCATGACCTACGACGCCGATCTCAACCTGATCGTCTGCGAGCACGCGACGTCCTCGCTCGTGCGCGAACGGCCGGACGGGCGGCGCGAGATTCTCGCGTCCCATTTCGACGGCCAGGAGCTCAACAGCCCGAACGACGTCTGCGTCCGCTCCGACGGTTCGATCTATTTCTCCGATCCTTACTATGGACGCATGCCTGGCTATGGCGTCGAGCGTCCGCGGCAGCTCGGCTTCCAGGGCGTGTACCGCGTCCCGCCGGGCGGCGGCGGCCCCCAACTGCTCGTCGACCGCCTCCTGTTCGATCAGCCGAACGGCCTCTGCTTTTCGCCGGATGAGAAGCGCCTCTACGTCAACGATACGGTGCAGACGCTGATCCGCGTCTTCGACGTCGCCGCCGACGGCTCGTTGTCGAACGGGCGCATGTTCGCCTCCGGCGTTCGCTCGTCGCTCGAGCAGGGCGTGCCTGACGGGATGAAATGCGACCATCGCGGCAATGTCTGGGTGACAGCGCCCGGAGGCGTGTGGGTCTACGCGCCTTCCGGCGATCTCTTAGGAAAGGTGCGCGCGCCTGAGCTCGTCTCCAATCTTGCCTGGGGCGGACCTGAATTCCGGACTCTGTTTCTGACCGCCACCCACTCGGTCTATCGGATCGAGACCAAGGTCGGTCCGCGGCGTGAGCCCTACATGAACGCGAGATCGGCGACCCCCGCGCCCGCCGTTGGCTCAAGTCAAAGCGTCGAGAGCCAGCCGTCGTCATCCCGGCCGTCGCTCGCCCAAAACCTGACGCTCGACCCCAAGCGTTGCGCGCTCATCATTCAGGACATGCAAAACGACGTCATCGGCGAGGGCGGCGCCTTCGCTTCGTCCGGCGCGCCGGCCCATGCCCGCGAGCAGAACGTGGTCGAGAATACGCGCCGCCTGGCGGCGGCGGCGCGCGCGCGTGGCGTCGCGGTGATCCACGTCTGGTTCGTCGTCGAGCCGGGCGCGCCAGGATTGACGCTCAACGCGCCGCTGTTCGAAGGGATCGCCGACAGCAAGGCGATGGTGCGCGGCACCTGGGGCGCGGCGCCGGTCAGCGGTCTCGAACCTCAACCCGGCGACTTCGTGGTCGAGAAGATGCGCATGAGCGCCTGGGAGGGCTCGCGTCTCGAGACCATTCTTCGGGCTCAAGGGCGCGACATGATCATCGACACCGGCGCCTGGACCAACATGTCGATCGAGCATACGGCGCGCACCGGCGCCGATAAGGGCTACTTCATTGTCGTGCCGGAGGATTGCTGCTCGACGATGAACGCGGCGTGGCACCGCGCCTCGATCGACTTCGCGATGCAGAATGTCGCCGTCGTCACAAACGCCGAGGCCGTCATCAGGGCGCTCGGCTGAACAGGGCGGATCCCGTGCCGAAACTGTTTCATCTCAAATGCTCGCCGCGCAGGGAGGCGGCGTCTTCCGCGGGCGCGGATGCATTCGTTGCGCGCTTTCAGGAGGTGCGCCCAAACTGGGACGTCGACGTGATGGACGTCTGGCGGGAGCGCCTACCTGAATTTGAGGGCCCGGCGCTCGAGGCCAAATATGCCATCACCAACGGACGCGCCTTCAACCCGGCGGAGCGCGACGCCTTCGCCGTCATCGAGCGCATGGCGCTGCGCTTTTCGCTCGCGGATCGCGTGCTGATCTCGACCCCGATGTGGAACTTCAGCATCCCCTACAAGCTCAAGCATTGGATTGACCTAGTGAGCCAGCCTGGGCTCACATTCCGGTTTGATCCGGCGACCGGCTATATTCCCCTCCTGAAGGATCGCCCGACCCTCGTGATTCTCGCGTGCGGCAGCGACTTCGTGACCGGGATGAACCGCGGACGGATCGATATGGCGAGCCCATACCTGCGCGAGGCGCTGCGCTTTGTCGGGATCCGCGACACGCGTTTCGTCCTGATTGGGCCGACGACGGGCCCGCAGGAGCCGATTTTGGCGGCGCGCGAGCGCGCCCATCAGCGACTTGCCGAGATGGCGGCGACATTCTGACGGCGGCCGACGCGCCGGCGGTCAGACCCGGCGGCGAGGACAAAAGGGAGGATGGTTGATGAGTGATTGGTCACGATCATACGAACTCGATCGGCCGCGGCCGGCGGGATCGATCTCTTCCTCTCTCGGGATGCGGCCCGGGCTCACAAGCTACGCCGCTGGCTCCAATGAGACGCGCGGCGCCGATATCATTGCCGAATATCTCGTCAAGGAGAAGGTGCCCTATATCCTCGGCTACGCCGGGCATGGGGCCATCGGCCTTCTGGACGGGATCTACAAGCAGACCGATCGCATCCGCCACATCTCGCCGCGGATCGAGCAGTCGGCGGGCTTCATGGCGGACGTCTATTTTCGCCTGACAGGGCAGCCGCTCGCCGTGTACGCCTCAACCGGCCCGGGCCCAATGAATCTGATGATTTCGGTGGCAAACGCCTTTTACGACTGTTCGGCCTTCTTCGTCATCACCGGAAATGTTCCGACCACCCAGTTCGACACCGGCGCTTTGCAGGACGACTACCGCTACCACGGCGACATGTCGTCGATGTTCACGCCGGTCGTCAAGAAATCGTGGCGCATCCGTAAGGTCGAGGACCTGGTCAAGGCGTTGCCGGACGCCTTCACGCTGATGCGGACGGGGCGACCGGGTCCTGTGCATTTCGACATGCCCTACGATCTCTACATGAGGACCGCGCCCGTCTCGACGCCGGACCCCAATGCGCACGGACAGCCGGTGAACTGGCGCACCACGGTCGCCGACGAGACGGTCGAGAAGGCGCTGAGCCTTCTTGCCGGGGCGCAGCGACCGTTGATCCTGGCGGGCGGTGGCGTGCGCGTCGCCGGAGCCTATGAGGAGCTTCGCGCGCTGGCGGAGCAGCTCGACGTGCCGGTCTATACGTCGTTCATGGGCAAGGGCGCTCTCCCGGCGGATCATCGGCTCAACCTCGGCGTCGCGGGGGTCTGGGGCGAATATCCAGCTACCGAGGCCGCGCGCAACGCGGACGTCATTCTCGCCATCGGCGCGCGCTTCAACGATCTTCACACCGGGTCGTGGATCAAGGGCTACGTCTACAACATCCCTCCGACGCGGCTCATCCAGGTCGACATCGACCCGGAGGAGATCGGCCGCAATTATCCGGTCGAGATGGGCTTGGTCGGCGACGCCAAAGCCTTCCTCGCCCAGGCCGCGCGCATTGCCCGCGCCAAGGGCGTGCGCCTCGGTTACGGCAGCGCCTGGCAGAGGGAGATCGACGGGTGGCGGGCCGACTGGCGCAATTTCTGCGAGCCCTTCGAGCGGTCGAGCGAGGTTCCCATCGAGCCGCGCCGGATGATGGCGGATATGAACAAGATTTCGCCTCCCGACACTGTGATGGTCGATGACGTCGGCAATTGCCAGGTATGGTCGGAGCAGTACTGGAAGCCGAAGATCCCAGGCACACATCTGACGGCGGGCGGCTTCGCGGCGATGGGCTTCGGCATCGCCGGCGTCCTCGGCGCGAGGCTCGCGCGTCCCAACTCGCCTTGCGTCACGCTTTGCGGCGACGGCGGCTTCACCATGATGCCGCATGTTGTCGCGACGGCTGTCGAGTACAATCTTCCCGCCGTCTGGGTCTTGCAGAACAACTACGCGATCGGCACCATCCGAGACTTGCAGCGCGCCTACCACGACGGCCGGGAAATCGGGACGAGCTTCGTCAACGAACAGACCGGCAAGCTATGGAATCCTGACTTCGTCAAGATGACCGAGGCGATGGGCGGCCGCGGCATCCGCGTCGAACACCCCGATCAGTTTGGCGACGCTTACCGCGAAGCGATCCGATCGAACGTGCCCACCGTGATCGAGGTTATGATCAATCGTGACACCGGCATCCCTATCACCGGGACCTGGCAGATGCCGCCGATCCCGGAAGTGCAGCCGACGTTCGGCAAACGCAAGGTGAGGTGACGCTCTGCGCCGAACAGGCGCCCGCGGCTAGGTCGACCGGTTGCGCTGGTCGGTTGTGCGCCGGGTCAGCGACGCTGGACTGGGTGCGCCTTGCATCTGGAATGGGCGATGAAGCCAGCCGCGCCGAAACGGTTGAGGCGTTCGCCAGTCAACTTGACAGCGCAATGAGACAACGAGGCCCGCGCTTGATTGAGGTCGTGTTGTAGCCCTAACCAAACGGATAGGCTCGCACCTTGCTCACACTGAGTTTTTCGCAATCCAATCGAAGATGCTTCGCGATCGATCCTGGCGCCATCAGGGCCGGTTATCCGCAAAACCTCGTCATGGTTGCGGTTGAGGTCGCCGGCATGAAGCAGAGCGGCTTCCCGACTGTCGAGAGTTCGGGAGGTCAGTTCGCGGCCGCTGATCCGATCGACGTAGATTACGTTCCACTGTTCTTCCACGGTTACCCGTCCTCGCTGATCTCGGGCTTATCCAAGTTCCTTGGCGGTAGTCATCGTCCCGCGGATACGTCGCTGTCCCGGCGCTGCCTGGCCAGCACGCGTTCTTCCATCGCCCCTCCCGTCAGCGACCAGTAGCCATGTCGATCCGGCCGATCAGTCTATTTATCTAATCCATTGATATATTTGGCGACTCCGGCAGGGCTCGAACCTGCGACCTGCCGCTTAGAAGGCGGCTGCCTGTGTATAACGGAGGCTAGCGGAACCTCACCGGAATCTCAGTACGTTCAAACGCTTGTGGATAAACGAGCCTTTCGACAACGAACGCCGCCTAACGCATAATACCGTGGGGTAGTGTTACCCCGGTGTCACCCCGCCGAGAGCAGCCGCATGCCGAGAAAGAAGCTCACCGACCTCGTTGTCGAGAAGGAAGGACCGCCCGAGTCCGGTAGGATCGAATACTTTGACACTACGTTTCCCGGTCTTGCCTTGCGGATCACCGCTCGCGGCCATCGATCTTGGTCGGTCTTCTATCGCATCGGCGGTCGCCAACGGAGATACACCATCGGTCCCTACCCTGCTTTCAAACCGGCTGACGCCCGCAAAGCCGCTTCAGTGGTACTCCATCGGGTCCAAGCAGGCGAGGACCCCGCAGAGGAGAAACGTGCTCGGCGAAACGTGGCTTCAGAAGAGGACCTAACCTTCGCAGGCGTTGCCCGCAGATACCTGAAGCAGCAGGTCGAAAGAAACGCGGCGAGGTCGACCTACAAAGAGACGGCCCGGATCATCGAACAGGACGTGATTCCGAGATGGGGCAAGCGCCAGTTCGCCTCGATTGTACGACGAGACGTCTCCGCTCTGGTCGACGCGAAAGCGGAGTCGGGTGCCGAGGTTCAAGCAAACCGCGTACTCGCTCGTCTGCGCACGCTCTTTGGCTGGGCGGTCGGAAAGGACTTGATCGAAAGGAATCCGTGCGATGGGCTACGGCCCCCGACGAGAGAGAAAGCCCGAGATCGCGTTCTCTCGGATGCCGAGATCATAGCCCTTTGGTCGGCGGCCGATGAGGTGGGTTGGCCTTTCGGCCCGCTGGTAAAGCTCCTTTTGTTGACGGCGCAGCGGCGAGATGAAGTCGCGACAATGGTGTGGTCGGAACTCGACTTGGATCAATGCGTCTGGTCGATCCCCCGCGAGAAGACCAAGAACGACCACGGGCACGTTGTTCATCTGTCACGTCCAGCCGTTGCGATCCTCTCTGCCCTTCCCCGCGTCGCTGGTACCTATGTGTTCTCGACCAATGGCAGAACCCCTGTAAGCGGTTTCAGTCGAGCTAAAATGCGCCTCGACGCGGCGATGTCCCGTCGCGTGGGAGCCGATGTCCCGTCGTGGATTATGCATGATTTGCGGCGGTGCGCTGCGACCAACATGGCCAGACTCAAGGTCGCCCCGCACGTCGTCGACCGAATCCTAAACCACACGTCAGGAACAATCCGTGGTGTTGCGCTCGTCTACAATCGGTTTGACTACGCGGAGGACCGCCGCGTCGCTCTTGAACGATGGGCGGATCATGTCGAGGCGCTGGTCGAGCGTCGGTCAGCAGGGAACGTCGTCGCTTTGGCGGATAGGAGCCGCTCCATATGAGTGGAGAGCCACAGTCGGACGATGATCCGAAAGTCGGACCGACACACGAGCAAATGTCCAGCCTCATCGAAGCGTTGATCGCTGCACCGAATCGGAACACATTCGATTTGGTCATGCGCGCGGCTGGCAAGCCGCGCACCCGAGCTTATGACCGTTATGTCCGACAGCTTGAGAACGCTTGGCGGAAGAAGCCGAGGCCGTTGCCGCGAAGGGGGCGGCCCAGCAAGCCGACGCCTTTGCAGCTAGCCTTGCGCGCGGCCGAAACGACCATCCGCAAGAACAGGGCCGAACATCGAACGCAAACAGGCAAGCGGCAAATCCACGACAAGGACTGGACTGACCAAGTCCGAGACAACGCGATTGTTGAAGCGATAGAGACCTTTGGTCTTGAACTAGATGAGAGCGCGAAATCGGACTTCGTGCTGCAACTTGAGAATTGCCTCAAGGAAGGACCGAGGCGAAGGAGACCGAGGTTTAAGCTACTCAAATACAAGGACAAAATTCGCTAATTGCGCCGGTAGGCTCGAACCGTCCGGGATGCAACGATCATGCTCGCGTTCAAACAAAGGAACACGAGCATGCACGAATTGTTCGATCAGGCCGGGCAGCAAGCATTGATAGACGCAGCGGCGGCGAAAGCCGCACGCAAGCTTCGCCCCAAGTCGACTCACGAAGATTCAGTTGCAGCCAAACGCACTGCCGACTCCGATAGCTCCTCTACCACCGACTTCGAACCGGCCCCAGTCCGACCGCATGCGGCCCACGGCCATCGGGGCGACCCTGACAGCGACGACGAGCACGAGCGGCTGCTGACCGCCGCGCAGGTCAAGCGCCGCTACGGCAACGCCTCCGACATGTGGCTGTGGCGTCGCCTGCACGATTCGAGCGGCTTCCCTCAACCTCTCTTCATCTGTGGACGCCGCTTCTGGAGGATGGCCGCGCTGATCGCTTGGGAACGCGCGCGGGCAAAGGGCGGGCGTGACTGATGCGCGCCGCGTACCCTTGCGCCGCAAGCATCGCCCTGGCGCTGGGCTGCAAGACGCGGCCGGACGCGAGCGGAAACTATCAATGCCGCTGCCCCGGGCCGCTGCATCGCAACGGCGACCGCTCACCGTCTCTGAGCGTGAAGGACGGGCGCAACGGCAGGCCCATCCTCTTTTGCTTCGCCGGCTGCTCCTACGCCGAGATCGCGGCGGCGCTTGATCATCGCGGAATTTCTTTGAGAGCACGTTCATGAACGCGACCACCGCAGATGCGGCCAGGAAGATATGGAAGGAGAGCGCACCGATCACCGGGACGCTGGCCGAAACCTATCTCGAATGGCGTGGGCTCGCGCCGCTTTCGCCGCCGCCGCAATGCTTACGTTTCGCGGCCAAGCTCAAGCATCCCAACGAGCAATATTTCCCGGCGCTCATCGTCCAGGCGACCAAGCCTGAAACCGGCGATCCGATCGGCGGCGTGCAGCGCGTCTTTTTGGCGTGGACGGGCAAGGGAAAGGCCCAGGTTTCTCCGAAAGAGCAAAAGATGTCGCTCGGTCCCTGCAAGGGCGCCGTCGCTCGTCTCGCTGAACCGATTGACGGCGAGCCGCTCATGATCGGCGAAGGGCGTCGAAACGGTGCTAACGGCGATGCAGGCGACCGGCCTGCCGGGCTGGGCGACGCTAGGAACGTCTGGGCTCAGGAAGCTCGATCCCCCGAGCAACGTCACCGAGGTCATCCTGCTCGCCGAGAATGACGGCGGATGGAATAAAAAGGCGCTCGATGCAGCGATCCCGACGCTGATCGAGCGTGGGATCAGAGTTGCTGTCGCGACGCCGCCGGACGGCGTCAAGGACTTCAACGACCTCGTCAACGGCAAGAGCGGCCATGCGCCGGCCGTCGGCCTCGCAATGGTCAAGGCGGCGATCGAGGGCGCGCAAGGCGTGCGCGAAGAAAAGATGGCCGTCGACGCGCCTGACGCTTCGACGCAATGGGGAGACGCCGAGCGCGAGATTGTTTCCAAGCTGGCTCTCGGTGACGGCGCCGCCTTTCTGGCGCGAGCCAAGAGCGACCCGGGTTTTCCGTTCGAGCCCGAAGCGATCGGCGCGCTCAACAAGTTCGCCAAGGGTCGTCCCGCGGACTGGCAGAGACTGCGCGCTCGACTGAAGACGGACCCGAAAATCCATCTTTCGGCGCTCGAAGCCACGATGAAGGCCGAAGCCGTTAACGACGACGACGGCGCAGGCGACGGCATGGCGGGCCGCCCGGTCAGGTACGACGAGATCGAGCCTTGGCATGAGCCTGTCGACGGCGCCGATCTCTTGACCGAGCTTTCGGGCGCGATCGGCGCCTACGTCATCATGGATGCGCACCAGCGCGACGCGGCGGCCCTTTGGACGGTGTTCGCGCACGCGCACGATTTGCGTGACTATGCGCCGCTCCTGGTCGTGACGGCGCCGACGAAGCGATGCGGCAAGACGAGGCTGCAAGAGACGCTGGCGCCTCTGGTTCCGAAGCCGCAGCCGACGAGCGGGATCACCGCGGCTTTGCTTCCGAGGCTTGTCGAAAAGCATCGCCCGACCTTGCTCATTGACGAATACGACGCCCAGACGGCGGGCGACCGGGAAATGGCTGAAAGCCTGCGCGGTCAACTGAATTCGTCCTTCAACAAGTCGAGCGCGGTTGTCCTGAAGCTGGTTCCGGTTCCCGGCGGCGGATGGGAAGAGCGGCAGTTCTCGACTTGGGCGCCGACATGCGTCGCTGGCATCGGGATGGTTCCCGACACCGTCAAGGACCGCAGCGTCGTCATTCGGCTTTCGCGAAAGCCGCGAGATACGAAGGTCAGGCGCTTGCGCGGCCGGGACGGCGGCGATCTCGTCGTGCTGGCGCGCAGGGTCGCCCGCTTCGTCAACGACAACGAATACGCGATCAGGAACGCCGAGCCGGCAAGCCCGGACGCGCTCAACGACCGTCAGGCCGACGCGTGGGACCCGTTGCTCGCTATCGCCGATCTTGCCGGCGGCTCGTGGCCGGAGCAGGCCCGCAATGCGGCGCAGGCGCTTTGCGGCGTGGAGGACGAAGAGGACGCCGAGCGCGACAACAAGGTTGTGCTGCTGATGGACATCCGCGGCATTTTCGCGCGGCTGTGTCCGGAGGAGGAGCGCCGAGGCGGACGCCCGGCCGGCCGGATGACGGGCCGAGACTTCTCACCAAACGGCTGCTCGACGAGCTTCATCGGCTCGAAGAGCGCCCGTGGGGAGCTTGGGGAAAGGCGAGAAAGCCTCTGACGGACATGGGCCTCGCGTCGCTGCTTCGGCCTTACAGATACGCTCCAGATACTGTCCGAGGCGAGGACGCCTCGGCAATCCCGAGAGAGGCAAGGGCTACTATCTGCGGTCTTTCGAAGACGCCTTTTCCCGCTACCTGCCCATTTTCGAGCCTCCAGCCCGTGACGGCGTGACAAGCCCGGAAAACGCTGGGGAAAACGAGGTTTTTGAAGGCGTGACAAACTCCAGCTTGTCACGGGTCGAAAATCCGCGCAACGCCAACAAATCCGCGGCTTGTCACGACGTCACGGGTTGGGAGCCCGAAAATAGGGGGCCGACGGGAGACGAGGCCGTCAGAAGACGCCGTCGAGGATCGGCCGATCGATTGGGGACAGATATGAGCGCGCCGGCCCTTGAAGCCCTGGCGGTGGCGAAAGCGGCGGGCGTCAAGCTCATCCTGGACGGGCCCAATATCATCCTCGGGGCGACGCCGAGGCTGCCGTCGGACGTCGTCGACCTGCTCAAGGCAGTCAAGCCCGATCTTCTGCGCATCCTGGCGGGCCGGGAGGCCGCAAAAGCCGCGTTCGACGCTAGGCCTCCGCCGGACTGTCCGGAGCAGCGCTGGGCTGCGGCTCGAAACGGTCTCCAGCATTTCGTCAGGGACGGGTGGGGCGATCAGGCGGCGCTCATCGGGTGGACGGCCGAAGAGCTTTACCGCGTGCCGCCCGTCTGGAGCCGGGTCGATCTCACAGGCGCTGCGCTCATGATCGGCGATCGCCGGGTGGTTGCGATCACCGAGGCCTCGATCGCCATAGAGAGGCTCTCCGGATCGCGCCTCAAGTTTCGCCGGATCGGACGGGAGCATCTGGCGTGATCGCCGCGCCGCACACCCTCGCGCGGAAGACCTTCACGCGTTTCGCGCCTCGCCGAATTCGCCTCCGTCGCCGAGCTGATCAAGACAACCGGCCATCCGGTGAGCGACTGGCCGTTGGTCATCATCAAAGAGCTAGCCGACAACGCGCTCGACGCGGCCGAAGAGGCGGGGATGGCGCCCGCAATCGAGATCGTCGTCACCGACGATTCCATCACGGTCGCCGACAAGGGTCCGGGCATGCCAGCGGAGACGGTCGCCTCGCTGGTCGACTATGCGGTGCGCACGTCGAGCCGCGCCGCCTATGTCAGCCCGACCCGCGGCGCGCAGGGCAACGCGCTGCAAAGCATCATTCCGATGGGCTTCGCGCTCGCCTCGCTGCCTTCGAACATCGACGCGCTCGGGAACGTGCTGGCGGACGTAGTCGAGCTGATGGACGAAGAAGCGATGGCGCAGATCATCGTGGCGGCGCGTCATGGCGGCGCGCGCGGCCCCGCCGTCGAGGACGCCGCCGTCCTCATCGAAAGCCGGGGCGTCGCCCACCACATCGCCTTCGCCGTCGACCCGGTGCGGCAGACGCCGGTCGTCAGCCACGCCGAAGAGCCGTCCGAGGTAAAAAACGGGACAAAGGTCACGGTGCGCTGGCCGAATTCAGCTAGCTCAATCATCGCCGACGCCGAGGGCGGTTTTTTACGGCTCGTCACCAACTTCGCCTGGCTCAACCCGCATTTGACGATCGACGCGGAATGGCGCGCGGACGCGTCCGATCAGCCCGTCGAGCCCATCCGCGTCGAATGGGAGGCGACCGATCCGGATTGGAAGAAGTGGGGGCCATCGCAGCCGACGAGCCCGCACTGGTACGACGACGAGCGCGTGAAGCGCCTGATGGCGGCCGAGATCGCGCACGCCGAGGACCATGGGAAACCTTGCCCGAGCGTGCGCGAGTTCATCGGCCTGTTTCGCGGCCTCAAGGGCACGAAGACGGCAGCGGCGATCTGCGAGACGCTTGGCGTCGGTCAGCGTGAGACGCTCGCAGATTTCTACAAGCGGCCCGGAGCAGCGCTATTGTTGCTCACGGCGATGCGCACACGGTCGCGGCCGGTGAAGCCGCGCGATCTCGGCATCGTCGGCTCCGACCATCTTCGGGCGCGCTTCGCCGAATCCGGCGCCGACCCGGAGACGTTCGTCTACAAATGCGCCGAGATCGAGCACGACGGGCTGCCCTACGTGATCGAGGCCGCGTTCGCGTGCAGGGGAGACGAAGACCTGGGCGCGGGCATCGTCGAGGGTTTCAACTTCACTCCCGCGATCGGCGGCTCGCCCTTCCGGCTCGAAAAGCGTCTGGCCGAGGCCCGCATCGAAGACGACGACCCGATCATCGCCTTCGTTCATCTGACCTCGCCGAGGCTCGACTTTCTCGACAAGGGCAAGTCGCAGGTCGCCCTGCCGCCAATGGTCGCCGGGAAGATCACGGACCTGGTCAAGAGCGTCACCGCGAAGTGGACGAAGCAGAAGACGGCCGAGATACGCGACCGGCAGGCGCGGGCGAAGCGCATGGACGCGATGCGCAGGCGCGACGCGGCCGGTGACGACCAAGGAGGCGGCCTACGCGGTGATGGAGGCGGCCTATCTGAAGGCGAGCGCGAACGGCACGCTGCCCGCCAACCCGCGTCAGATCATGTACGCGGCGCGCGACGCGATCCAAAAGGCGACCGGCAAGCCTCTCGACAGCCAATATTTCTCGCAGACGCTGCTGGTCGACTACGTCGAGGAGAAAGGCGTCGACTGGGATATCGTCTGGGACGATCGCGGCCACTTCCGCGAGCCGCACGCCGGCCGTGAGATCGGCCTGGGCACGCTCGCGGTGCGGGGCTACGTCGCGAGCGCTTCGCGAGCCGGAGATCAACGCCGCCTTTGTCGCCTCCGCGAGCGTTTCAACCAGGGGCCCGGCCGGCCGCTACGGCGCGGTGCTGTTCGTCGAGAAGGAAGGCTTCACGCCGGTCCTCGAGGCCGCGCGGCTTCCCGAGCGGTTCGACATCGCGCTGATGTCCACCAAGGGCATGTCGCGTCACGGCGTCGCGCATGCTGGTCGACGATCTCTGCGGCCGGCGGGGCTTGAAGCTGTTCGTCCTGCATGATTTCGACATCACCGGGTTCTCGATCTGGAAGACGCTGACCGAGAGCGGCCGGCGCTACACGTTCAAGCACGAGATCGAGCCCGATCGACCTGGGGCTGAGGCTCGCCGACGTGGAGCGGCTCGGCCTCGCATCCGAGAGCGTCGTCGTCGACAAGGACAGAAACGCGCTCACCCGCCGGCTGCGCATCAACGGCGCGACCGACGACGAGATCGAATTCCTGCTTTCCGGCCGCCGCGTCGAGCTTAACGCCATGACCTCGGACGCGTTCGTCCGCTTCGTCGAGGACGGCTTGATGGCGCATGGCGTGACGAAGGTCGTGCCCGTCGACGGCGACGCTCGCTCGAGACGCTATGCGGCGTATCGGCGCGGGGCTCTGGCCGAGCAAGCGCTCGAAGCCGAGCTTGCGCAGCTGAACGCCGAGCCCGTCGACGATCGCCGGCCGACCTCGAGCACCGGGTGCGCGATCGCTCTGGCCGCGCATCCCGACGAGACATGGGACTTCGCCATCAGGGTCATCGTCGAGGAGGACGAAATCAACACCCGTAAGGGGGACCGGTCGTGAAGCCCCAGCCACCCAAGGAGCCCGAGCGATGAACGACGTCGCTGACAACTTCTTTATAATGCGCAGGCATCGCCCCCGGCCTCCCGGGCCTCGGCTGAACGAGGCCGCCCGCCTTCGACAACCCAAATCCGTTTTCCCGAGGCCGACGGTCGGTCTCGCAACTGAGGAGTACACGCATGTCCACGTAGTACGGTTTGCGCAAGAGCATCAAGGCTGACGAACTGTTCGACGGCCGCCTCGAAGCGTTCGGCGTCCGCGAGGAGGTTAGGCCGGAAGGGGCGGCTGATCAATTCCCGCCGTACATGAAGGTCAGGGAGGTCAGATACCTTACAGATGGCAGCAACAGCATGGAGGTGCTCGTTTGGGAGAACGGCGTCCCCGACCTCAGACGTGAGGAATCTTTGGTGCGCTCCCGAGAAAGAGATTTTTCACGCCATCGCCGAAGCCTTCGACACTGAGATCGTGACCGAGCATCAGCCTGAGTATTGGGGCTTCGATACGCAAGAGGAGTGGGACGCCGACGACAAGCGGATTCACGAGGAGGACGAACGGAAGTTTCACGCCGAGTTGCTGAAGCATCTGCGCGGCGAGCCGAGCGACATCCGGCCGGGAACCATCGGGATGAAGAAGGCCGAAATCGCAAAAGCCCTCGTCGAGAAAGACCCCTCGCTCATGGAGCCGGAGAATCGAGACAAGCTCATGGGCGAAATCGACGCGATCTATGACCGCGACTACGCGGTGAAGGTCACGCTTACCCCCGAGGAGGTCGCTGATGCTGAAGTAGTCGGGATCATGAGGTCGGCTGCGGCCCTCCATCCCGCAAAGGTCGTGCGACGTTGATTGATCGACAGCCGACGGCGGTCAGTCGCGTGCTTAGCCACCCCTCCACGGGCAGCCTTAGGCTTGCTTAGCGTCCTTCCGCCTCGTGGTTCTGCTCGCTGGCTCGCCGCACGAGATCGCGGGCAGGCTCGAAGACGCGGAAAAAACAACGGCGGGGTTGCGCTGTCTGCTAACGAGCGTTAGATAAGTCCTCAAACTTACGGCTTTGCAGAAGAGCGCCCCCAAATGTGCACGAAATTTGTCGCCTACTATCGCGTCTCCACCGACAAGCAAGGGAAGTCGGGACTTGGGCTTGAGGCGCAGGAGGCCGCCGTCGTGGCCTTCATCGCCAGCAAGGGCGAGGACGCCCGCCTGCTGGCGTCGTTCGTCGAGATCGAGAGCGGCAAGCGCTCCGACAACAGGCCGCAGCTTAAGCTGGCGATGGAGCAGGCCCGCCTGACCGGCGCGACGCTGCTGATCGCGAAGATGGATCGGCTCAGCCGCGACGCCCACTTCCTGCTCGGCCTGCAGAAGGCGGGCGTCAAGTTCGTCGCGGCCGACATGCCCGAGGCCAACGAGCTGGTGGTCGGCATCATGGCGATGATCGCGCAGGCCGAGCGCCAGATGATCTCGGCGCGCACCAAGGCGGCGCTCGCGGCCGCCAAGGCGCGCGGCGTCAAGCTCGGCAACCCGAGAGGCGCGGCGCATCTTCGCGGTCGGCAATCCTGCTGGCGTGGCCGCTCTCAAGCGCGGGGCGATGACGCGGGCCGAGGGACTACGGGCGACAATCGAGGCGATCAGGGCCGAGGGCGTCGTAAGCGCCAATGGAATTGCGGCGCGCCTCAACGAGCGCGAGATCGCAACGCCTCGCGGCGGGCGCTGGTCAGCGCGCACAGTCTCGGACGTTCTGGCGCGTCTCGCATGAGACGCAGGGCCCATCTGATCGAGCGCGGCAAGCCCCCTGCTGCGAAGTCCATTTCAGCGGCACCGACTTATGGAGCTTAAGGCTGAGACGAAAGGGTGGCCTGAGTAAAGACGCTAATGACCTCGAAGACCACCGGAATTTGCCACGCTCACTATCCAGAAGCGCGCTGACTGCAGCGCGCCCAGGTCGGGAATTCCGTCGACGCGGAAGTGGTGAAGGGAGGTCGCGGGGCAGTGACTTGAGCGACCAGGGCGCGATCTCCGCCGAGCTGGCGGCTCAAGGCCATCTCAACGAGCGCGGTAGG
>CAVUPE010000006.1:0-58631 GCA_963743265.1 uncultured Alphaproteobacteria bacterium
TCTGCCATAGGATGTCGGAGCGCCCGTCGTCGTTGAAGTCGCCAGTTCCGATCTCGGTCCAGCTCGGCCCGGGATTGGGGCCGAGCGGGCCGCCGCCGATCAGTTTGTTTCCGTTCATTTCCCAGATCGAGACTTGGTCGGTGCTCGCGTTCTGCCACAGGATGTCGGAAAGGCCGTCGTCATTGAAATCACCGGTTGCGACTTCAGTCCAACTCGGCCCAGGATTGGGGCTCACGGGCCCGCCGCCAATGACCTTCGACCCGCTCATTTCCCAGATCGACGCCTGACCTCCCGTGTTCTGCCACACGATGTCGGAAGAATTCCCCCCGGCGTTGAAGCGGCGCGGTTTCGGCGGGGGAATGATATTGACGACTCCAAAGCCGATAACGCTCAAGGCTTCGATGTCAAAGCTCGTCAAGGTTGTTGCGGCGCTCGTAAATGGCAATCTTAAGGGATCGTCAGCAGGCAGATCAGAAAAGAGGGTTTGATCGAAGTTCGTGGAAGTGGCGAAATCGGCCAAGTGCGTCTTGCCGCCGTCGACAGAAAAATAGGCGGGCTGTCCGGACGCCCACCCGTATTGTCCGGGCGACGCATAACGAAACAGATCCGAGACGTCGGGAAAGGATCCGCCTTGGGCGATGCTATTCCAGCCCAGGGCATGGGCGATCTCGCATAAAGCCGCTGCCTCCCAGTCCTGGGGAGTGTTTGCGTCGCCGATATTGAATCCGATTGAGCCGTCAATCCCCCCGCCGACTCCGCTAGAGACACCGAGCGCTTTTTCCTCTGCGCTGCTGATAAAGAAAATATTGGGGTCGCCTGGAAGAGAAGCGGCGCTGGCGGGTAAGGACGCAACCGCCGTAATCTGGGCGCTCGAGGCCGCGTTGGCGGCTAGCCAGCCTCTAAGCTGGGAATAGTTGACTTCAAAAGAAGTCCCGCCTCCAAGCGAGTAGGCGCCGCTGCCCGTGTTAATCAAAACATCCGACGGGGCATTATCAAATGTTCCCCAGCCGTAACTGATATTGATATTATAGTTACCTGGAAAATCCCGCTCGAAAACGGCTGCAGCAGCCTCAACCGCGGCGGTAAGGCCGGCCGGCGCGGAAGCTATACTGCTGTCCGGAACGAGAGTAATCTGCATCGCAGCCCCGATGTAGCCATCTGACATGCGCGGCCAGTGAGTGGCAACTCACAGAATTGCATAAATGGTTTGGGGGCTGGCGGCCAGCCAAGCGCGGATCGCGCCGGGCGAAACGAGCGAGAGCTGGAGGGACCTCGCGGGCACGATTTCCTGGCGCCGCGAGTGCTTCACGACGGACAGATCGAGACGATCAAATGCCGGCCGGAGTCAGTCCATCACTGCGTGCGCCGCCGCTTCGCGCGAAGCGGCCGTCGCGACAGACTTTGGCGAGCGGATGAGCGCAAGCAGCGGGAAGGCGCAGAGCGAGATGAAGGTCATGAACAGGAAGCTGTTGGAATAGGCCATTATCGCTGCCTGTTGGGTAATGATCCCCTCGAGCATCGCCATGCTCGGGAGCCCATGTCCCCAGACCATCGAAGCGTTCGGCATGCTCAGCGCGTCATTGAACGGCGTCGCGTGCTCGACCAGCTGGCTGTGGAACATGGTGGTCATGCTGGTTAGACGCGCGATGACGACCGAGATGCCGACCGCGGAGCCAATGTTGCGAATGAGCGTCCAGAGCGCGGCGCCCTCGGTGCGCAATTCACCCGGCAGGCTTGCGAAGGCGATCGTGTTGAGCGGCACGAAGATGAAGCCGAGGCCCAACCCTTGTGCGATCGAGTTGATCACGATCGTATCGGCCGGGACGTCGAGCGACCAACCGACCATGAGCCAGAGCGACCCCGCCGCGAGCACAAGGCCGATGAAGATCATGATACGAGGATCGACCCTTCCGCTGAGCCTGCCGACCAGGAACATGCCCACGAATGTGCCGATGCCGCGCGTGCCGAGCAGGAAGCCGCTCGACAGCACCGGGTAGCCGAGCAAGTTCTGGATGAACGGCGTCACCAGCGCCAAGCTCGCAAGCAGCATGATGCCGACCAGGAACATGAAGACGAGAGCGATCGAGAAGTTCCAGTCCTTGAAGATGCGCACGCTGATGAAGGGCCGCGCGGAGGTCAGGCAGTCGGCGAGGAAGAAATAGAAGCCGATAATCGCGAGGATCATCTCAATCCAGATCTCAGGCGACTCGAACCAGCCGAGCTGCTCGCCGCGGTCGAGCATCATCTGCAAGGAGCCAATGCCGAGCGACAGGCTCAAGAAACCGAACCAGGAGAAGGGCACGTCGCGCCGCGTCGGCGTCTCGCTCATGAAGACCCAGAGGCCCGCGGTGGTGAGGAGGCCGAACGGCAAATTGACGAAAAACACCCAGCGCCACGAATACGAGTTGGTGAGCCAGCCGCCGAGCGTCGGGCCCATGATCGGCCCGAGCATGACGCCCATGCCCCAGATCGCCATTGCCGAGCCGCGCTTGGCGGGAGGAAAGATGTCGAGCATCACCGCCTGGCTGAGCGGCACGAGCGCCGCGCCGAACACGCCCTGCAACAGCCGATAGGCGACCATCTGCTCAATCGACAGCGCGACGCCGCACAGCATCGATGCGACTGTGAACCCGGCCGTGCAAACGATGAACAGCTTCTTGCGGCCGAAGCGCGTCGCCATCCAGCCGAGCGGCGAGGTCATGATCGCGGCGGCGACGATGTAGGACGTCAACACCCAGTTGATCTGATCCTGAGTCGTCGCCAGCGAGCCCTGCATGTAGGGCAGGGCGACGTTGGCGATCGTCGTGTCGAGCGCCTGCATGATCGTCGCCATCATGATGCAGACGGTCAGCAGCCACTTGAGCGTCGGCGAGATCGTCTCGTAGAGCGGCGGAGCGGGCGCTTGCGCGTTCATCGGATGACGGCGGTCCTCGCTCCCATGAGCGTGTCGACATAGCCGACCACCCACTGCTTGAGCCCTTCAAGCGTGCCCTGCGAGCGTGCGTGTCCGTCCCGTGTCGATGGTGAGATAAGTGCTCATCCCGGCCCGCAGGCCTGTCGTGTCCTCCTTCGGGTCGAAGCAGAAGCGGAGCGGCACGCGCTGGACGACCTTGACCCAGTTGCCGCTCGCGTTCTGCGGCGGCAGAATTGCGAATTGAGCGCCGGTGCCAGGCGCGATCGAGCAGATCTGTCCGGTCCAGGCCCGATCCGGAAACGTGTCGACGCTCACCGTCGCTGGCAGGCCGACATGGACGTAGGTCAGGTCCGATTCCTTCGGATTGGCGTCGACCCACAGGCCTGTATTGGCGACGACTGCGAACACCGGCTGGCCAGCCGCCGCAACGCGGCCGAGTTCGATCTGGGGCACCTGCGTCGCGACGCCGTCGATCGGCGCGAGCACCTTGGTGTTGCGCAGGTTGCGCTCCGCGTCGTCGACCGCTGCGTTCGCCTGCATATAGTCGGGGAACTGGTCGATCGTCCTATTGGGACCGCCGCCGAGCTTCACCTTCACCGTGTCTTGTTGCCATTTGACAAATTCGAGGATCTGCTTGGCCTGAATCAGGTTGGCCATCGAGGTGTCGCGATCGGCGGCAGTGCCTGAGCGCGAGATGGCGAGGTCGTTCTTGCGGTCGAAGTCGGCTTGGCGCACCCGCACCGCATCTTCGCCCATTTTGATCTGGTCGATGTTGCTGACATATGAGGATTGCAGATTGGCGAATTCGACCTTGGCCGCTTCGAGCTTGCCCTTCGCGAGCGCTAGGGCGATCTCATAAGGCTTGGGGTCAATGTCGAAGAGCGGGTCGCCGACCTTGACCTTCTGCCCCTCGACAACGTGCACCGCGACGATCGCGCCGGTGACCTGCGGCGTGATGAGCGACTTGTCGGCGCCGACATAGGCGTTGTCCGTCGAGACATAGCGGCCGCTGCTCAACCACCAGCCGAAGCCGAGCGCGAGCGCGACGAGGGGAATGACGACAAGCATGACGAACCGGCTTACGCCGCGCTTGCGCTTGACGACGATCGGCGTCTCAGCGGCTGGCGGAGGCGCTGGACGGCGGAGCCTGCGGGCTTGGCGCAGGCGTTCGCGCCGGCGTGAACTGGATTGGCTGCGAGGGCTGCTGCGGCGGACGGCATTTGCGGCGCGGATTCGCGCGCGGCCGACGGCAGGGCGGCCTTCGGCGGCGTGAAAGGCAGCGGCGGCGCCGGTTGGAGCGCGCCTGGTGGATCATCCTCCTGCGCGGGATCGCGCCCGGAAGCGGGTTTCGGCATGGTCACTTTGGGTAGGCTCCCGGGCTCAATTCGGTCTTGATATTGGCTTTCATGGTCGCGAGGCTGTCCTGCATCGCGCGGATGTCGTCTTCGTCGAGGCCCGCCAACGCGCGTCCCATGAGATCCTCTGCGAGCGCTCCCAGCTCCTTCAACGCTGGCGCAGCTTTTTCAGTCAGATAAAGACGGTTGGCGCGCCGGTCGGTTGAATCGTCGCGTCGTTCGACGAGGCCGGCTGCGGTCAGTTTGTCGATCAGCCTCCCCAGTGTGATCGGCGCGAGGTCGAGCGCCTCGGCCAGCTCGTTCTGCTTGGCGCCCTCGCAGCGCTGGAGGCGCGACAGCACCGCCCATTGCGCGCGGGTCGTACCGAGTTCGCGGGCGCGCTGGTCCGAATAGGTCCGGAGCAGGCGAGCGACGTCATGGAGCGCGAAGCCCAGTTCGCGGGCGGGAGACACGGTCCATTTCTGAGCAAGTGATAACATAAGCATGCTTATAATATAGTGAGCCGGCTTATTCAAGGGTGCAGTGCGAAAAAACACATGGCGCCGACCCAGCCGCCGCGAATCCGGTGCATCAGATAAGGGCACAGAACTCACTGTGGAATTGTTGACGACGTTAGCAAAGCCTTCGACATCCCAAGGACACGCGGAGCGCAGCATTTCCTGCGCGTGAGCGAAGGGCGGAAAGAGCGAAGGTCGACAAAATATTGCATAATATCAGAAAGCGAGTTAAGCTTGCCTCATGGACAATTCTCCTACTTCAACCTGCCAAAACCGCAGTGATCCGGTTGCTGCGGGGAAAAAACGGCGAAGAAAAATTTTTCGCGATTTATCCCGCATAACCCATTGATAAGTCTAGATTTGGACGAGAGAAATCCAAGGAAATCCAACACGTCTTGGCTGGGGTTTCGAGCCGAAACGGCGCAGGGCCCAAGAAAATCCAAACGGGCGACCGGACGCGGGTCGCGGGCCCACGGCCGAGAGGACTGGGCTCCTCAGCTTCCTCGATAGGTCGAATAGCTCCACGGCGAGACGAGGAGGGGCACGTGATAGTGCGCCTGCGGATCGGCGACGCCAAACCGGATCGGGATCACGTCGAGGAATGGCGGGTCGGCTAGTTCTGCACGCCGACGGCGGAAATAGTCGCCCGCGTGGAAGATCAGCTCGAACTGGCCGGCGCGCGCTTGGTCAGCGCTGATCAACGGCTTGTCGGTGCGGCCGTCGGCATTGGTCACGACATCGGCGATAAGCTTGCGGTCTGATCCGCCCGCCAACTCGTAAAGCTCCACTCGGACGCCGTCCGCCGGCCGGCCGCGGGTCACGTCGAGGACATGGGTCGTAAGACCGGCCAAAGTCTGCTCCCTTAGCGCTGGAAACGCCCGCTAGCGAAGCGCGCCAGAACACATCCTATCGCGACGGCCGAGGGTCGGCCAATGCGCTTTCGCGCATGCAGGATTGACATGGCAGCAGCGCCATCCGTCGCAATTGCCAATTACTCGGACGCGTGAGAAGACTGCGCCGGCTCGCTTACGACTTTTGTATGAGTGATAGGGAGGTCGGCCCGATGGACGATAGGGTCAAGGACCAATCCGACGAAACCGACGAATGGCTCGACGCGCTCGATTCCGTCGAAGCCTTTGAGGGAATCGGCAAGGTCGACGACATTCTCGATGCGGTCGTCACCTCCGCTCGTCGCAAGGGCGCGAAGCTGCCGTTCGCCGCCAACACCGCTTACGTCAACACGATTCCGCCCGAAGCCGAGCCGCCCCATCCCGGCGACCGCCAGCTCGAGCAACACATCCGCCGCTACGTCCGCTGGAACGCCGCGGCGATGGTCGTCAAGGCGAACAAGGAATCTTCCGAGCTTGGCGGGCACATCGCGAGCTTCCAGTCGGCGGCGACCCTTTACGACACCGGATTCATGCATTTCTGGCATGCCTGCAACGAGACGCACGGCGGCGACCTCATCTATTTCCAGGGCCATAGCTCGCCCGGCATTTATGCGCGGGCTTACCTCGAAGGCCGGCTAACCGACGATCAGCTGGTGAACTTCCGCCAGGAGGTCGGCGGAAAAGGTCTGGCCTCCTATCCCCATCCCTGGCTGATGCCGGATTTCTGGCAGTTCCCGACCGTCTCGATGGGTCTCGGCCCCTTGATGGCGATCTATCAGGCCCGGTTTCTGCGCTATCTCCATGGGCGAGGGCTTGCCGACACCTCGCCTCGCAAGGTCTGGGTGTTCTGCGGCGACGGCGAGATGGACGAGCCGGAATCGCTCGGCGCGATCTCGCTCGCCGGCCGCGAGAAGCTCGACAACCTCATCTTCGTCATCAACTGCAACCTCCAGCGGCTCGACGGGCCGGTGCGCGGCAACGGCAAGATCGTGCAGGAGCTGGAGGCCGACTTCCGGGGCGCGGGCTGGAACGTCATCAAGTGCCTCTGGGGCTCAGGCTGGGACGCGCTGCTCGCCAAGGATAATGAGGGCAAGCTTCGCCAGCTCATGGACGAATGCGTCGACGGCGAATACCAGGACTTCAAGTCGAAGGACGGCGCCTACATTCGCAAGAACTTCTTCGGCCGCTATCCGGAGACGGCGGCGATGGTCGAGGACTGGACCGACGCCGAGATCTGGGCGCTGACCCGAGGCGGGCACGATCCGGTCAAGGTCTACGCCGCCTATAAGGCTGCGGTCGACCACAAGGGCCAGCCGACCGTCATCCTCGCCAAAACCGTCAAAGGTTACGGCATGGGCTCGGCCGGCGAAGGGCAGATGATCGCCCATCAGGCCAAGAAGCTCGGCCACGACGCGCTCAAGTCCTTCCGCGACCGGTTCCAAATCCCGGTCTCAGACACCGATCTCGACAATATTCCCTTCCTGCGCTTCGCCGAGGGCAGCAAGGAGATGATTTATCTGCGCGAGCGGCGTGCTGCGCTCGGCGGCTATCTGCCGGCGCGCCGGCGCAAGAGCGACGCGCTCGTCGTTCCTCCGCTTTCCACTTTCGATGCGCTCTTGAAGGCAACGGCTGAAGGGCGGGAAATCTCGACCACAATGGCCTTCGTTCGGATTCTGACCGCGCTCCTGCGCGACAAGAATCTCGGTTCGCATGTGGTTCCGATCGTCCCCGACGAGAGCCGCACCTTCGGCATGGAGGGTCTGTTCCGGCAGGTCGGGATTTTCAGCCAGGTCGGCCAGCTTTATCGGCCCCAGGACGCCGATCAGCTCATGTATTACCGCGAGGATCCGAAAGGCCAGATCCTTCAGGAGGGCATCAACGAGCCGGGCGCGATGGCCTCGTTCATCGCCGCGGGCACATCGTATTCGACCTCCAATGTGCCGATGATCCCCTTCTACATCTACTATTCGATGTTCGGGTTCCAGCGCGTCGGCGATCTCGCCTGGGCCGCGGGCGACATGCGGACGCGCGGCTTCCTGATCGGCGGCACCTCCGGCCGCACGACCCTCAACGGCGAAGGCCTGCAGCACGAGGATGGCCATAGCCATATTCTGGCGTCGACCATCCCGAATTGCGTAACCTACGATCCGACTTACGCCTACGAACTGGCGGTGATCGTCCACGCGGGCCTGAACCGCATGCTCGTCGATCAGGACGATGTCTTCTATTACATCACGACCCTGAACGAGAATTACCCCCATCCGGCGATGCCGGAAGGCGCGGAGGAGGGCATCCTCAAGGGCGCCTACAAGCTGCGCGAGGTCAAGGCCGATCAGCCGGGCCTCAACGTGCGTCTCTTGGGCGCGGGCGCGATCCTGCGCGAGGTCGAAGCGGCGGCCGAGATGCTGGCCAGCGAGCACGGCGTCAGCAGCGAGATCTGGAGCGTCACCAGCTTCACCGAGCTGCGCCGCGAGGGCCTCGATGTCGAGCGCTGGAATCTGCTGCATCCTGAAGCCGACGCGAAGGTCCCGTTCATCACCCGCGCTCTGTCGAGCGGGAAGGGGCCCGTCATCGCGTCGACGGACTACATCAAGGCGCTCCCGGACGGAATTCGGCCATACGTGCCGGCGCGCTACAAGGCGCTCGGAACGGACGGCTTCGGACGCTCCGACTATCGCCGTCGCCTGCGCTCGTTCTTTGAAGTTGACCGCTATCACGTCGCGGTCGCCAGTTTGAAGGCGCTGGCGGAAGAACAATTGCTGCCCACCCGGCGCGTGGCCGAGGCGATCGCCAAATACGGCATCGATCCGGAGGGGCCGAATCCGGCGCGAAGCTGAAATCTCGGCATCCTAGACAACCTGCTCGCTGAGGAGAGCGCCGGTGGCGAAAATCGACGTGAAGGTTCCCGATATCGGCGACTTCAAGGACGTGCCGGTCATCGAGGTGCTGGTGAAGCCCGGCGACGTCGTCAAGGTCGAGCAGTCGCTGATCACGCTCGAGTCGGACAAGGCGGCGATGGACGTGCCTTCGCCGGTGGCGGGCCAGATCGCCGAGGTTGTGGCGAAGGTCGGCGACAAAGTGTCGATGGGCACGCTCATCGCGCGCATCGATTCTGCAGAGGGCAAGACCGCGCAGGCGGAAACCGCTCCCGCCAAGGCGGCTGCGTCTCCGCGGGACCTAAGAAAGAAGAACCGGCCCCCGCCAAAGGGGCCGCCGCGCCCGCTCCCAAGGCTGCCGCGCCGGCGCCCGCCAAGGCGGCGACGATCGACATCACAATCCCCGACATCGGCGACTTCAACGACGTGCCGGTCATCGAGATTCTGGTGAAGGCCGGCGACACGGTCGAGGCGGAGCAGCCGATCGTGACGCTCGAATCCGACAAGGCGAGCATGGACGTGCCGTCGCCGGCGGCCGGCAAGATTACGGAAATCGTCGTCAAGGTCGGCGACAAGGTGTCGATGGGTTCGCTGGTGGCGAAGCTCGACGCTGGCGGACAGGCTGGGCAGATCTCATCTGACCAGGAGGACGAGGCGGACGCGAAGGAAGAAGAGGACGCCGCCGAAGCGCCTAACACCTCGCCCGTCGCGCCGAGCGATCTGCCGCCCAGGCCGCCCAAGGCTGCTGGGCCCGCGATCGCCGATTTCTCCGGGGTCCACGCCGGTCCTGCGGTTCGGCGACTGGGGCGTGAGCTCGGCCTGGATCTCAATCAGATCAAGGGGACGGGCGAAAAAGGCCGCATCACCCGCGAGGATTTGAAGGCGGCGCTCTCCAAGGGCGCGGCTCCGCCGGCGGGAGGGCGGCGCGCTGCCGTCGGTTCCGCAGGTCGACTTCGCGAAATTCGGGCCGATCGAGACCGTCCCGCTCTCGCGCATCAAGAAGATCTCCGGCCCGCGGCTGCATGCCTCCTGGGTCAACATTCCCCATGTCACGCATACGGATGAAGCGGACATCACCGATCTCGACGCCTTCCGAAAGGCTCTCGACGAAGACGCGAAGAAAGACAAGTCAAAGCCTTACCGCGTATCGTTGCTGCCGCTTCTCATGCGGGCTGCGGTCGCGAGCCTGAAAGCCTTCCCGAATTTCAACGCTGCGCTCAGTCCGGGCGGCGACTCCTTGATTCTGCGTCGCTATTGGCACATCGGCGTCGCCGTGGACACGCCCGATGGCCTCGTGGTCGCGGTCATCAAGGACGTCGACCAGAAAGGCGTGATCGATCTTTCCCGCGAGCTTGGCGCTCTCTCGGAAAAGGCGCGCGCCGGCAAGCTCGCGCCGGCCGAAATGCAGGGCGCGACCTTCACCATCTCTTCGCTGGGCGGCATCGGGGGCACCGCCTTCACCCCGATCGTCAACGCGCCGGAGGTCGCGATTCTCGGCGTCGTGCGGTCGAAAATGGCTCCGGTTTGGGATGGATCGGCGTTTCAGCCTCGTCTCATGCTGCCGCTATGCCTATCTTACGATCACAGGGTGATCGACGGCGCTGCGGCCGCTCGCTTCATGCGCCATCTCGCGGGCCTCTTGGAGGACATGCGGCGCATTCTTCTGTGACCGCGGCCCGATAGAGAGACAGGCATGGCGAACGAAATCCGGCTCCCCGACATCGGCGACTTCAAGGATGTGCCGATCATCGAAATCCTCGTCGCGCCCGGGCAGAGCGTCCGCAAGGACGAGCCGATCCTGACGCTCGAAAGCGACAAGGCGAGCATGGAGGTGCCCGCGCCAGAGGATGGCGTGATCGGCGAGATTCACGTCAAGGTCGGCGACAAACTCAGCCAAGGCGACCTGCTGGCGACCTATTCCGGCGGCGGGGAGACGAAGCAAGCCGCGGCGCCGCAGACGCCGAAGGCCGCGCCAACCAACAGCGCCCAAGGCGGCGGCGTCGAAATCCAGGAGCCCGCTCCCAAGGCCGCCGCGCCAGCAGGTCCGCCGCCGAAGCCCGCCGCCGACCCTGGCGGGCAGGCCGACTTCGAGGCCGATATTCTGGTTCTGGGCGCCGGTCCTGGCGGCTACACCGCCGCCTTCCGCGCCGCCGATCTGGGGCAGAACGTCGTTCTGGTCGACTCGCGACCGACGCTCGGCGGCGTGTGTCTCAACGTCGGCTGCATCCCGTCCAAGGCGCTGCTGCATGTCGCCAAGGTCGTCGACGACGCCAAGGCCATGGGTTCGCACGGCGTGAGCTTTGGCGCGCCGACCTTCGACCCTGCCGCCATTCGCGGCTGGAAGGATGGCGTGGTCAAGAAGCTGACGGGCGGCCTCATCGGCCTCGCCAAGCAGCGCAAGGTCAAGACGCTGACCGGGGAGGGCAAGTTCACCTCGGCCAACACGCTGCGGGTCGAAACGGCGGAGGGCGCGCGGGTCGTCCGCTTCAATAAGGCGATCATCGCCGCAGGCTCCGAGCCAGCCGCGCCGGGGTTCATCCCCTCCGACCCGCGCATCTGGGATTCGACCGGAGCGCTCGAGATCAATTTCATCCCCAAGCGCATGCTGGTCCTCGGCGGAGGGATCATCGGGCTTGAGATGGCGACGGTCTATCATGCGCTGGGCGCCGGCATCACCGTGATCGAGATGATGGACCAGCTGATGCCGGGGGCCGATCCGGACATCGTCGCCCCGCTCGCGAAGCGCATCGGCCGGCTCTACGAGAAGATCCTGCTCAAGACGAAGGTGACCGCCGTCAAGGCGGAGCCGGACGGGCTCAAGGTCACTTACGAAGGGCCGGACGGCTCAAGCACCCAGACCTTCGACGCGATCCTGGTTTCCGTCGGGCGTCGCCCGAACGGGGCGCGCATCGGCGCGGCCGCCGCGGGCGTCGCCGTCGACGAGCGCGGCTATATCGCCGTCGACCGGCAGATGCGGACCAACGTGCCGCACATCTTCGCCATCGGCGACATCGTCGGCCAGCCGATGCTGGCGCATAAGGCGACGCATGAGGCCAAGGTCGCGGCGGAAGTCGCGAGCGGACACAAATCCTCGTTTGACGCCAAGGCGATACCCTCGGTTGCTTACACCGATCCGGAAGTCGCCTGGGCCGGCGTGACAGAGACCGAAGCCAAGGCGAAGGGGATCAAATACGGCAAGGCCGTCTTCCCCTGGGCCGCGAGCGGGCGGTCGCTCTCGCTCGGCCGCGACGAGGGCCTGACCAAGACCCTTTGGGACGAAGAGACCCAGCGTCTCATCGGCTGCGGCATCGTCGGACCCAACGCCGGCGACCTCATCTCCGAGGCGGCGCTGGCGATCGAGATGGGCGCCGAAGCCGAGGACGTCGGCCTCACCGTCCATCCGCACCCGACGCTGTCGGAGACCTTCGCCATGTCGGCCGAAGCCTTCGCCGGAACCCTGACCGACCTCTACATCCCGAAGAAGAAGTAGGGGCGTCATCCCTTCTCCCTCCGGGAGAAGGTGGCCGGCGAAGCCGGTCGGATGAGGGCGGGAGCGAAGCGACCTCCGTGGGGCATGGCGCCGCATCCGCTCCGCCCGACCAACCCTCATCCGTCGGGCTTCGCCCGACACCTTCTCCCCGAGGGAGAAGGGGGTGGGACACTTGCCAGTATGGAGCCTTGTCCCCGTGAGAGTCTTCTTCTTCGGCCTCGGCTATTGCGCCCGACGCCTCATTCAGCGCGAGCCCTGGATCGAGGCCAGCGGAACTGCGCGGACGGCCGAAGCCGTCAGCGCTCTGCGTCGCGAGGGCGCCGAGGCCTATCAGTTCGACGGCGCCGAGGCCGAGCCGGGCCTTGAGGAGGCGCTCGGGAAAGCCGAGGCCATTGTCGTCTCGATCCCGCCGCGCGACGGGGCAGGGGCGGCGCTCGAGCGCTTCGGGGCCGCGATCGCCGCGGCGCCAAACCTGCGGCGCATCGTCTATTATTCGACCATCGGGGTTTACGGCGACCACGGCGGCGCGTGGGTCGACGAGACCAGCGCGACGCGGACGCGCACGGCGCGCGGACTGGCCCGGATCGAGGACGAGGCGCGCTGGACGGCGGCGGCCAGGGCGCGCGGCGCTGAAGCGGACATCCTGCGCCTCGCCGGCATCTATGGGCCGGGCCGCAATGCCCTCGTCAATCTGGCCCATGGCGAGGCGCGACGGATCGTCAAGCCAGGCCAGGTGTTCAACCGCGCCCATGTCGATGATATCGCTCAAATATCGAGCCTCGCGCTCACGCGCGGCCTTAAGGGCCAGATCTGGAACGTCGCCGATGACGAGCCGGCCCCGCCTCAGGACGTCATCGCTTATGCAGCCGCGCTGCTCGGCGTCGAGCCTCCTCCCGAGGAGCCATTCGACGAGGCAAGGCTGTCGCCGATGGCGCGGGAGTTCTACGCCGACAACAAGCGGGTTTCGATCGCCAAGGCCAAAGCCGAGCTGGGATTTGCTCCCGCCTATCCGACCTATCGCGAGGGGCTCAGGGCTCTGGCCGCGATGGGCGAGGGTCAGCCTGAAGGCGGCGCCACGAGCCGCGCCACCAGGCAGACAAGCGCCAATAAACGCCAATAAACGTCAGTAAACGCTAATAAACGTTAGTAAAAGTGCTAGCGTTTACTAGCGTTTATTTTTCGGGAATCAGCCTTTTCAATGGGTTACGGCCGTTTGGAGTAAAAAAATCCTTCCCCGTCTCAGGCCCGGTGCGAATGTCTCAGACGCTCTCCCAATCCATCCTCCTAGCGCCGCCCGGCCCTCGACGGGTCTCTTGTCCGACCAACAGGAGAAGGTATAACACGATCTTCGGTTTTTGCCAAGGAATTGTCAATTCCTATAGCGATAGCTTTGGGGCGTGAGAAATCGGAATCGTGGGGAAGGGCGCCTAGGCGTCGTCATGGCCGCGCTTGGCCCGGCCATCCACGTGCTCGGCGCGTCGAATGCCTGCGTAATGCGGGGATGGAAGCTTTCTTGCCATCAGCCTTCGCTGCCGTCGGGAAGCAATGTCGGACTCGTCTTGGCGCGTATGACGTGGATGGCCGGGACAAGCCCGGCCATGACGCCTTGAGCGCCGCGCCTTTTCGATCAGGCGCGGTCGCTTCTCCTCAGACAGCGATGTTGATCACCTGAAGCTGGGTGAATTCCGCCAGGCCCTCTTCGCCCAGCTCTCGGCCAATTCCCGAGTTCTTAGCCCCGCCGAACGGCACGTAGGGCAGAATGTCGAGGTGCTTGTTGATCCAGACGGTGCCCGCCTCCATTTGCGAGGCCAGGTCGTAAGCGGCCTCCTTGTCGGACGACCAGACTGACGCGCCGAGCCCGTAAGACGTTGCGTTCGCGCGGCGAAGCGCGTCCTCCGGATCCGAGAACTTTATCAGCGGCAGCACGGGACCAAACTGCTCCTCGTCCACGAGCCTCGTTCCTTCGGCGATGTCGCGCACGATGGTCGGCCGGATGAAGTAGCCGGGACGATCCGGCGCGTCGCCGCCGGCCACGATCTTGCCGTTCGCGCGGGCGTCGTCGAGGTAGCCCTTGACCTTCTCGTATTGCATCTTGTTCTGCAGCGGACCGAGCTTCGTGCCCTGCTTCAGCCCGTCGTCGACGATCGCCGCATTGGCCAGTTCAGCCAATTCGTCGCACATCTGGTCGTAGACGCTCTCGTGCACATAGAGGCGCTTCAGCGCCAGACAGACCTGGCCGCTGTTCTGGAACGCGCCGTCGAAGATCGCCGGAGCGACCTTTTTCGGGTCGACGTCGCCAAGCACGATGCCCGCGTCATTGCCGCCCAATTCCAGCGTGACCCGCTTCAGCGTGTTCGCGGCGCTCGCGATCACCTTTTTCCCGGTCGCGGTGGAGCCGGTGAAGGAAATCTTCGCAACGTCGGGATGGGAGGTGAGGGCGTCGCCGAGATCGTTGACGTCCGTGATGAAGTTGACCACGCCCGGCGGCAGCATCTCGGCGACCAGGGCGGCAAACTCGAGCGTCGACAACGGCGTCGTCGGCGCGGGCTTGATGACCAGCGTATTGCCGGCCAACAGCGCCGGCGGCATCTTGAACGCCAACAGGAGAAGCGGGAAGTTCCACGGAATGATGGCGCCCACGACGCCGAGAGGGCGACGGTGAAGTTCGACCTTCCGCTCGCCGCTATCCTCGAGAACCTTCATGGACAGATCGAGCGTCGCGAAATAGCGGAAGAACGCGGCCATCCCGGCCACTTCACCGGCGGCGTCAGGCAACGGCTTTCCCTGCTCCTGGGTCAGCGTGCGGGCGAGGCTGGACGCGTTGGCGTCGATCACGTCGGCGATCTGGCCGATGAGCTTGCGGCGCTCGCCGATGTCGGTCTTCGACCATTTCGGAAAGGCGGCCTTGGCCGCCGCGACCGCTGCGTCGAGCTGACCGCGGGACGCGCGGGGACAGTCGGACAGGACCTCCTCGGTCGCGGGATTGATGACCTGCATGGTCTGGTCGCCAGCGACCAGTTTGCCATTGATCAAGAGCATCGGCGTTTCCATGGAATCCCTTTCAAAAAGCTGGTTTTTGACGCTTCAGAAGGCCGCGGGCCCATATCGCCTGCGCCTGATGACGTCACTTGCTTGGCACTGTAGCAGGGGGCCAACCATCGGCAAGCGATATTTTCATCCGGATATATCGCGAGACGACGCAGCGAAAATTCACCGCAATCACCTGAGCACTCTAATCCGTTCGAGGAATCACGCTCATGCAGAAAACGGCCGCAGGGCTGCTGCTCACGCTTTTGGCCGCGACTGGAAGCGCGCATGGCCAGACGCCGCAAGTCGGCCGCTATCAGATGGTCGCCGTCCCGGCGTCCCAATCTCAAACTTTTCCCCAAACCCTTCTCCTGGACACGGCGACCGGGCAGACGTGGATCCTGTACCACGAGACGGGGCAGGCCATTGAATGGCTTCCCCTTCGGTTTTCGGCCGGAAAGGATCGGCCCGCCACGCCCTTGCCGCCCTCGCCTGACGCTGTTGGCGTCTCGCGCTGAGGGAAACAGGAGTAGAACGGCGCAAACCAGCCTGATATTGTCTAGGAGAATACCGGCGTAACCCACTACGAATAATACAGATACGCGCTAGGCCGCGCTCCTGTCGCAAGCCCCAAGGGGTCCGCCGACCATCGCGCCAGCATCGGCGACCCGCTCAATGCGCGGCCGGGGCCTGACCCCCGAGCTTGACCTTGCGCAGGCTCATCGCCAGCGGCACGGCGGCGAGCGACAGCAGCATCAGCACCCAGAACACGTCGACGTAGGATAGAAAGGCGGATTGGTTCTGCACCTGCTGGCCGATCCAAGCGGTCGCCCGCGACTGCGCGTCCCCCGGCGAGAAGCCCTGCAAGGCGAAATAGTGCGTCACCTGTTGCAGCGTGTTCTGATATTGCGGGCTCGACGGCGTGATGTGCTCGATGAGCCGGCTCTGATGGAACTGCTCGCGATGGGTCAGCACGTTCGATGCAATTGAGACGCCGATCGAGCCGCCCGTGTTGCGCGCCGCGTTGATGAGCGCCGACGCCATGTCCACCCTGTTTGGCGGGATCCCGTCGTAAGACGCGGCAATGATTGGAATAAAGATGAGCGGCAATCCGACGCCGAGCGCCATGCGGGTTTTCGCGAGGGTCCAGAAGTCGAGATCGGCGTAGACATTGGTGAGCTGATACATCGAGATCGCGGCGAAGATCGCGCCGGTCATGATCAGATATTTTGGCTGGATCCGGGTTGAAACCTGTCCGACGATGAACATCATCACCATCGTCACGAGACCGCCGGGCGACAGGACGAGGCCGGCCCAGGTTGCGGTGTAGCCGAAGTTCGTCTGGACCATGAGCGGCAGGAACTGGGTCGTCGCGTAAAGGATCGCGCCGGTCGCCCCCATCACAAGAAAGCACGCGCCAAACTGACGCGACCCGACCATGCGCATGTCGATCATCGGATCCTTGCGGCTCAACTCCCAGGGAATCATAAGCACGAACGCAAGCGCGCAAATCACTGTAAACGTTACGATAAAGTTTGAGCCGAACCAGTCATCCTCGAGGCCGCGGTCGAGCACGACCTCAAGGGCGCCGAGGAACGTCGCCACCAGCACAAAGCCGATGACATCGAAGCGGGCTTGCTTCTCCGGATTGGGTTTGTCCGCGGGCAGAAGGATGGCGATCAGCGCGATCGTGGCGAGGCCGACCGGACCGTTGATCAGGAAGCACCAGCGCCAGGTGAAGTTGTCTGCAAGGTAGCCGCCGAGCGTCGGGCCGACCACCGGCGCCACAACCACGGCGACGCCGAACAAAGCAAAGGCCTGGCCGCGCTTTTGCGGCGGGAAGGCGTCCGCCAGAATCGATTGCGACACCGGCACCATGCCGCCGCCGGCCAAACCCTGCAGGACGCGGAACAGGAGCAGCGAGTTCAGATTCCAGGCTTGCGCGCACAGGATCGAGCTCACGCTGAAGAGCCCGAGGCAGATCAGGAAGAAGGTCTTGCGGCCAAACATGCGAGCCAGGAACGGGCTCGCCGTCAGGCTGATGGCGTTGGAGACCAGATAGCTGGTCACCACCCAGGACGCTTCGTCGGAGCTGACGCCCATGCCGCCCGCGATATAGGGCAGCACCACGTTGGCGATCGTGGTGTCGAGCACCTCCATGAAGGCCGCAAGCGCGACCAGAACGGCGATGATCCAAGGGTTCGTCGGCGCCCTGGCGCCCGCCGTCGGAGCCGCCCCCGCCGGCGCGGCGGCGTCGCTCACACGCGCCCCCGCCACCCCGCGAAGTCCGCCTTCAACCTCTCATAGAGCGTAGGCTTCGGGATCGACGCGAGCCGTCGGAACGACCGACATTCCCGGGCCGAGCGACACGTCGGTCGGCGGATTGTCGAGGATAAGCTTGACCGGCACGCGCTGGACGATCTTGACGTAGTTGCCGGTGGCGTTTTCGGGCGGCAGCAGCGAGAAGGCCGGGCCGGAACCCGGCTGCACGCTGTCGACGTGGCCATGGAAATGACGCTCCGGGTAGGCGTCGATCTCGAGGTCGACGGGCTGCGCCGGACGCATGCGGTCGAGCTGCGTCTCCTTATAGTTCGCCGTCACCCAGATCTCGTCGGGCACGAGCATCGCCAGGTTCGTGCCGGCCTGGGCATACTGGCCAACCGCGCCCGAAAGGTTGACGACGCGGCCCGGCTGGTCGGCGGTGATCGTCGTATAGGAAAGGTTCAGGTTAGCCTGGTCGAGTTGCGCCTTCGCTTGCGCAAGGGTGGCCTCCTGGGACGTGCGCTGCGCTCTTAGCGTGTCGATTTGCCGCTGCGCGACCTTCAGCGCCGCCTGCGCGCTATCGACCGTGGCCTGCTGGGCCTTAAGGTTCTGGACGTCAGTCGTGCCTTGTTGGGCCGTCGCCCAACCCTGCTTGACGAGAGGCTTGTCGCGTCCCCACGTGACCTGGGCGAGGTCCGCGTTTGCCTGGGCTTGGCCCACCTGCGCCTGAGCCGCAGAAATCTGCGCGTCCTGGGTCGCGATCTGCGTGTCGACATTGTGGATGCCGGCTTCCGCCCCAGCCACCTGAGCCTGGGCTTGCGCGAGCGCGGTCAGGTAATCGCGCTGGTCGATCCGGGCGATCACGTCGCCTTTGTTGACATGCTGGTTGTCGGTGACCGGAACGGCTGTGACGTAGCCCGCGACCTTGGGCGCGATCGCAAACTGGCGAGCCGCGATAAACGCGTCATCCGTCGATTCGAAATGCGAGGCATTGTCCCAGTAGACGTAGGCCGCCGCCCCCGCGACCAGGAGGGCGATCAGGCCCGCTCCCGCCATGAGCGGGTGCCGGCGGAGGAAGTTCTTGCGCGGCTTCTCCGGGGGCTTTTCGTCTTTGGCGGCGGGTTTTTCTTCCTTCGAGGCAGGCTGATCCGCGGGTTCGGCCTCTTTCTCGGCAGGCTTCGCCGGGCGCTCGCTCTTCTCGGCGGGGTCCGCAGGGGGCGCATTTTTTTCGGGGACTTCCGCGGGTCGCTCGTCCGCAGGCGGCGCCTCGGGCGGCGGAGCGCGCAGAGAAATGATGTCACGCTTGGGGCTCGCCGAGCCCCCGGAACGCGGCGGCGAGATCTTGTCCCAATCAACTTCGGACGCGGGCGCGTCCCTGTACATTTTTTGGCCGCTGTCTTGATTCCTGCGCGCCATAGCCGGAACTCCCGAGAAGTAGCCCCCTTAACGCCGACGAAACGAAACTGTTCCGTTCAGTTTACTTTGGTGAGGGCCAGACCTAAATCAAGGGCGCAAATTCCCGAGTTCGCGGTTTATTGATGGGGCGCGCGATGGAAGGCGAAGGAGCGATGGACGCGGACGCCGAGGAAAGACGCGAGGCTCAGCGGGGCCCTGTGCGTTACGGGCGCCCGCCGCGCGGACATGCAGGGCGGGTCGAGGAGAGAATTCTCGATGCAGCAGGACGGGTTTTCCTCGAACACGGCTTCCAGGGCGCGAGCGTCGATGAGATCGCCGAGGCGGCCTCAGCAGGGAAACCAACGATCTACGCGCGGTTTCCCAATAAGCAGGCGTTGTTCACCGCCGTCGTCGAGCGCCTCGTGCGGCAGAACACAAGCCACTACGCCCTGTCTTGCGCCGGGGCGTCGATCGAGGAGCGGCTCGACGCCCTCGCCGCCATCATCCTGACCCGGGTTCTGGCCCCGGAGACCATTGGATTGATCAGGGTCGCAGTCGCGGAAGCGCGGCGCTTTCCCGATCTTGCGACAAGCGTCAGCTGCATGGGGCGCCAGCGCCAGATCGAAGCGGTGGCGAGCGTGTTTGGCGAACTGGCCGCCACCGACGCGATCGGGGCTTCGCCCGCATTCGCGCAAGACAAGCTTATGGAGACGGCGCGCCGATTTCTCGACCTGGTCGTCTTGCCGATGTTGATGAGGGCGCTGTTCGGCGAGGATCTGGCTGCGCTACGGGCCGAGATCGAGCCTCACGCCGCCCGAGCGGTCCCCTTCTTTCTCGCCGGGTGCGGCCACGGCGCCGACTAGGAGGGCGGCTTTCACGCGTTGGGATCATCCCCTTCCGACGGAATGACGACGCCCGAATTCGGCTCGATCCACGCCATGTGGTCGTGGACGGCGACGCAGCCCGGCGTGTTCTCGGCGATGACCTTGAGGCCCTCGCGAAGCCGCTGGTCGATGATCGAGCCGGTGAAGGTGACGACTCCGTTCTGAACCTCGACGCGAACGCTCGCGCGCGGCGCCCACTCGAGCTTGTCGAACTCCGCCAGGATCGCGGCCTTGATCTCCGCGTCGGAATGCGGAGCGTTTGTCGAGGGCGTGGCGGCCAATAGGCCCTTGAGGAGATCGGAGCGCGACACCACGCCAACGAGGGTGTCGCCCCGCAGCACCGGCAGTCGCTTGATGCGGTGGCGGATCATCCGGTCCACCGCCTCGCTGAGTTCGGCGTCCTCTCCAATCGTCTCGACGTTGCGGGTCATGGCTTCGCCCGCCTTGGCCGCGTGCTCATGCGCATAGCCCTCGGCGAGGCGCCCGCTGCCGATGAGAAGCTCGAGCCAGTGCGGGCGCTTGGCCTCGCTTCCGAGCTCGCTGCGGCGAAGCAGGTCGCCCTCGCTCAAGACCCCGCTCAGCGCGTGGTCGGCGTCGAACACGAACAATGCGCTCACGCGCGAACGCAACATCGTCTCGACCGCCTCGACGATGCTCGTGCTCTCGGGCACGCCGATCACGCCATAGGTCATTACGTCGCGAACCTTCATGTTTCTTTGTCCTTGCGTGGTTTTGATCCCTTCGTAAGGGAACGGATCGGAGCGGGGAAGGGTGTGAGGCGAGCGGCCGGTCCGCCAGCCGCCTTGTCATTCCCGCGCAAGCGGGAATCCAAAGCCGCAAGGGTCTTGCTGGATGCCCGCTTTCGCGGGCATGACACGCGATGGCGGCGGATGTGGCGCGCTCCGCTCGAGCCTTAAGCGCAGCCTGGAGAGTTCCGTGACTAACCCAGTGGTCGTCGAGGCCCTGCGCGGCGGCCTCGTTGAATCCGCCCATCGCGGGGCCGGCGCGGTCGTCGATGCGGATGGCCGGGTGGTGATGGCCTTTGGCAATTCCGAGCAGCCGGTCTATCCGCGCTCCGCCGTCAAGGCGCTGCAGGCCTTGCCGCTGGTCGAAAGCGGCGCCGCGGACCGCTTTGCTCTGACCGACAAGGAGGTTGCGCTCAGCTGCGCGTCTCACTCAGGAAGCGAGGAGCATGTCACGACCGCGCGCGCGATGCTCGCCAAAGTCGGATACGATGAACAGGCGCTCGAATGCGGCGCGCACTGGCCGCTCGGCGAGGACGAAGCCCGCGCGCTTGCGCGTTCGGGGCGGAGGCCGACCGCTCTGCATAACAATTGCTCGGGCAAGCATGCGGGCTTCGTCTGTCTCTCCTGCGCGATGGGTGTGGATCCGAAGGATTATGTCGCGCCGTATCACGCCGTGCAGCGCGAGGTCGCGGCCGCGATCGAAGCTGTCACCGGCGCGCGCCTGAGCGGGGCGATGCGCGGCGTCGACGGCTGCGCCATTCCGACTTACGCCGTGCCGCTGGTCGCGCTCGCTCGTGGTTTTGCGCGCTTCGGAACGGGGCAGGGACTATCGCCGGAGCGCCGCAACGCGGCGGCGCGCATTCGCGCCGCCGTCGCTGCGCACCCCTTGACCGTGGCCGGAAGGGGCCGCTTTGACACTGAAGTGATGAGCTTGCTCGGGGCCCGCGTCTTCACCAAGTCGGGCGCCGAGGGTGTGTTCTGCGCGGCGCTGCCCGAAGCCGGGCTCGGCCTCGCGGTCAAGGCCGACGATGGGGCAGGGCGCGCGGCGCAAGTGATGATCGCGGCGCTCATCCGGCGCTTCGGCGAATTCGACGATCGGACCGCGGCGCTCGTTGCGCGCTTCGTCTCGCCGCGGCTGTTTAACTGGAATGGCGCCGAAGTGGGTGGCTTGCGTCCCGCAGGCCCACTGGCGTGAGGCCTGCGCCAGTGACAGAAGGCCGCATGCGCAACGCTTCGACATCCCGAGGGCTGCTCGCAGCCGCGGGGGCGCTCCTGCGGCCGACCGCGCTGGCGAGCCTCGCCTTCCTTTCGGCCGCGGGCGTGTCGCTGGCGAAAGACCGATGCGCCGACACCGCGCAGGCGGTGCAAGCGTTGCACGACGGCGATCAATATCAGGCGACGTCGCTCCTGTTCGCGGCCGCGCGGCTCGGCTGCGAACCGCAAGCGCGCGCGCTCCTCGATCGCGGCGCCGCCATCGACGCCAAGGATCGCGAAGGCAAGACCGCGCTCGCCAAAGCAGCTGAGGCCGACAAGCTGGCGCTGGTCAGGCTGCTTCTCGAGCGGGGCGCCAATGTCAACGCACGCGCCGTCGACGGCTCGACGCCGCTCTTCACTGCCGCCGAGCAGGATCGGGGCGCGGTGGTCGCGTTGCTGCTCGAGCGCGGCGCCGATCCCAACCTTCCCGGCCGGAGGGGTCTGCGCCCGCTCGCCGCCGCCGCCTTCAATGGTTCGACGGAAAGCGTCGAAGCGCTGCTCAAGTTTGGCGCGGACCCCAATGCGCTCGACGACGACGGCTCAGGCGCGATTGTATACGCCGCCGGCCATGGGTACGCCCCGGTTGTCGCGCTGCTTCTTCAAGCCGGCGTCGACGTCAACCGCCGTTACGCCCACGGCCTCACGGCGTTGATGTGGGCGGCGGGCTATGACGCCTCCGCCGGCGTTGACGACGTCGACGCCACGATCAAGACGCTCATCGATCATGGCGCGGCGCTCGACCTCAAGGACGATCGCGGCAAGACCGCCGCCGACATCGCCCGCGGCCTCGGGCATGAGCGGGCGGCGAAGCTTCTGGAGCGGTAGGGGCGCGATCCCGGGGAGCGCTCTCCCTTCTCCCTCCGGGAGAAGGTGGCGCGAAGCGCCGGATGAGGGAGCCGCTGCCAAGGCTGCGCACTACATGGACGAAACCCTCACCCCCAACCCCTCTCCCGTAGGAGAGGGGAGTCGTGGCGCGCCCATCCGATGTCGCTCCTCTTTGCGACGCCGACTCCTCGTCAGCTCAATCGAACGGCCAGCCTCAAAGCCCAGCGAGGTAGCTCGCCATCGCTGTGACCTGTTCGGGCGTCACCGTGTTCATGAGATCCGACATGCCGGGATTGTTGGCGCGGGCGCGCGTGCGGAAATCCATCATCGTCTTGGCGAGATAATCATGGGCCTGCCCCGCGAGGCGCGGAATGGACGCATCGCCTTGAAACTCCTCGCGATGACAGCTTGTGCAGACGACCGACTTGATCGCCGTCATCGCGGTCGCCGCGTCCGCCTTGGAGGCGTCGGGCGCGCCGGTCTTCGGCCATGGCTTGGCGGCGAAATATGCGGCGAGCGCTTGCGCGTCCTCCTTGGAAAGGCTTTGCGCGATCGGCGTCATCTGATCGTCCTTGCGCGCGCCCTTCTGGAAGTCGCGGAGTTCTAGATAAAGATAGCCCTCGTTTTGCCCCCAGATGATCGGGATCGCGGGTTCCGCAGGCAGGCCTTTTTCGCCGTGGCAGGCGCCGCAGACCTCCGCCTTGTCCCCAATCGCATCCGCCCAAGCGGCGGTCGCCGCAGAGAGGAGCGCGGCCGCAACAACGCTACGCAACATGAGAGGGAATCCTTCGCGGCCAAAGATCGCGCCCATTTGGCGCGGGCCACGCCTCAGGTCAAACGAAAAGGCCGCCTCCCCCGGACTGCGATCCGGGAGGAAGCGGCCAACGAAGCGCGAGGCCTTACTCGATCGTGAAGGCGATGATGTTGTTGCCGCGCTTGGAGTTGATCTGGGCGTTGCCGCCCGAACCGACGACGACATATTGCTTGCCGTCGACCATGTAGGACGACGGGGGCGCGTTGACGCCCGCGCCGGTCTGGAACTGCCAAAGCACTTTGCCGGTGGCGTCGTTGTAAGCCTTGAACCAGCCGTTGGCTTCGCCGGTGAAGACGAGGCCGCCGGCGGTGGCGAGAATGCCGCCGATCATTGGCTGCGGCGTCTTGACCTGCCAGGCGATCTTGCCGGTGTTGTAGTTGACCGCGGTGACGTTGCCGAAGCTCTCCTCGCCCGGAATGATCGTGAACGCGCCGCCGAGCCAGAGTTTGCCGTCCGGATAGGGGGCGTTGGCGACCGTATAGGTCATCGGCTGATGCAGGTTGATCGCATAGGCCATCCCATGGCTCGGATCGGTCGCGAGCGGCGACCATTCGACGCCGCCGTTCGCGCCGGGGAACATGCTGGCGGACTTCGGGATCGAGCGGCCTGGTCGGGGTCGGCAGCGTCCACCGGTCCTTCTGCGATCCACCATCGGCTCGGAGTAGCGGATGAGGCTGCAGTCCTTGCGGTCGTGCACGTAGACGTAGCCGGTCTTGCCGGCATGCAGGACCGCCGGAACCATCTTGCCGGACTTGTCCGCCGCGTCGACCAGGACGGTCGGGCTCACGGAATCGAGATCCCAGACGTCATGCGCGATGTACTGGAAATGACAGACGTACTTGCCGGTCTCCAGATCGAGCGAGACGAGGGAGTCGGTGTAGAGATTGTCGCCAGGACGGACCGAACCGTCGAGGTCGGGCGAGGGGTTGCCGACGACGAAATAGATGCGCTTAGCGGCCAGATCGATCGACGGGTTCTGCCACACGCCGCCGCCGAGCGTCTTGTAGGGGTCGCCGCTTTTCGCCAGCGCCGCCTTTTCCGCGTCGATATCGCGGTGCATGTCGCGGCCCGTGGCGTCCTTCGTCGCCCAAACGCCGACGGAGCTCTCGGGAATGGTGTCGAAGCTCCAGACAAGCTTGCCGTCCTTCGCGTCATAGGCCTTCACGAATCCGCGGATGCCGTATTCGCCGCCGTTGGTGCCGATCAGGATTTTGCCGTCGGCCGCGGTCGGGGCCATCGTCTCGCTGTAGCCCTTCTCGGGATCGCCGACCTGTTGCTCCCAGACGACGGAGCCGGTCTTGGCGTCGAGCGCGACGAGCTTCGCGTCGAGCGTTCCGACATAGACCCTGTCCTCATAGACGGCGACGCCGCGATTGTTCGGGCCGCAGCAGAAGGTCGTGACCGGGCCGAGCTTGGGCTTGTAGTGCCAGATTTCCGCGCCGGTCTTGGCGTCGAGCGCGTACACGTGGCTGTAGGACGTGGTGACGTACATGACGCCGTTAACAATGATCGGCGACGTCTCGAGCGACTCCTTCACCTCGGTGGAGAAGATCCACGCCGGATGCAGGTGCGAGACGTTGCCCCGATTGATCTGGCCGTTCGGATAGAACCGGGTCTGCTCGTAATTGCCGTTGGTGTGAAGGAAGTTCGTGCCGTCCTTATGGGCATTGGTTAGCTGCTGCTGCGAGACCGGCGTTACCGTCGCGGTCGCGGCCATTGCTGCCGACGCGTTCTTGACTTCCTGCGCCTGTGCTATCCCCGCGGCTACGAAGGCCCCTATGCACACCGAACCCAGCAATACGGAATAATTGACTATTTTAGCCATTGGCGTTCCCTCCTGTCCTTCCCATTGTGCCTTGAAATGAGAGGGTTGTCACCCAGTGTGACAGGGATATGTTCCCTTTTTCACGCCAATTAAATAATAGGCCACATCAATCGATCTCTGAACGTTTGATTTTCACCCGAGACAAAAGTTCGGCAATGCTGTATAACAGCGATCGAGATAGACCCGGGCCTTAGGGGGCCATTCGCTTGACGTCACATCCAAATTCCGCGCGCTTCAATATCGCCCGCCCCAAAGTCTATGACCGGTTGAGCGTGGAGGACGTACTTGGCGCGCTGAAGCGGATGCACCGCATCCGGCGCTTCGAGGAAGCGGCCGAAGATTCTTATATCCGCGGCTTGAGTTACGGCACGATGCACCTGTCGATCGGACAGGAGGCCACGGCGGTCGGGGCGTGCATGCCGCTCGGCGACGCCGACTCCATCACCTCGACCCATCGCGGTCACGGGCACTGCATCGCCAAGGGCGCTGAGCTCAAGCCGATGTTCGCCGAATTCCTCGGCCGCGAGGGCGGCTATTGCAAGGGACGCGGCGGCTCGATGCACATCGCCGACCCGGCCAAGGGCAATCTTGGCGCAAACGGCATCGTCGGCGGCGGCTTGCCGATCGCGGTCGGCGCGGCGCTCAGCGCCAAGAAGCGGCGAAGCGGCGCGGTTGCTCTGGCGTTCTTCGGCGACGGGGCGAACAACGAGGGCGCCTTTCACGAGGCGCTTAACCTTGCCTCGATCTGGAAGCTGCCGGTGCTCTTCGTCTGCGAGAACAACCAATACGCGATGTCGATGTCCATGGTCCGCGCGACCGCCGTCGCCAATGTCGCCGACCGCGCCGCGGCTTACGCGATTCCCGGAATCATGGTCGACGGCAACGATTTCGCCGCCGTTGCCGAGGCTGCCTTCGAGGCGACTGATCGGGCGCGGGCGGGCGAGGGTCCGACGCTGATCGAGGCCAAGACCTATCGCACCCGCGGCCACTCCCGTTCCGACCGCAACCGCTATCGTTCGCGTGAGGAGATCGAGGCCTGGAAGGCGCGCGATCCGATCACGCGCTTGGAACAGGAGATCGTCGCGCTCGGCTTTGCGACGGAGCCGCAGGTCGCAGCGATCGCGGCCGATGTCGAAAAGGAAATGGCCTCAGCTGTGGCCGAGGCGAGCGCGAGCCCCTGGCCGGCGGTCGCGGACCTGACGCGCGACGTCTATTCGCCGGTCGAAGGCGCGCCTCGATGAGCGCTCGCGAGCTCTCCTACGCCGAGGCCATTCGCGAAGCGCTCGGCATCGCGCTTGAACGCGACGAGCGCGTATTCCTGATGGGCGAGGACATCGGCGTCTATGGCGGCGCCTTCCAGGTGACGGGCGATCTCGTTGAGCGCTTTGGCGAGGAGCGGGTGATGGATACGCCGATCTCCGAACTCGGCGGCGCGGGCGTCGCGGTCGGCGCGGCGTTGACCGGCATGCGGCCGGTCTACGAGTTCCAGTTCTCCGATTTTTCGATGCTGGCGATGGAGCAGATCGTCAATCAGGCCGCCAAGCTCCGCTACATGCTGGGCGGCGCGGTCAGCGTTCCCGTCGTCTTTCGCATGCCGACCGGCTCCGGGCTGGGCGGCGCCGCGCAGCACAGCCAGAGCATCGAAGCCTGGTACGCCCATGTCCCGGGCCTCAAGGTGGTCGAGCCGTCGACGCCGGAAGACGTGAAGGGGATGCTGCTCGCCGCGATCAAAGACCCCGACCCGGTGATCGTGTTCGAACACAAGCTGCTTTACAAAATGAAGGGCGCGACGCCCGAGGGCTATTATGAGACGCCCCTCGACCGCGCAATCGTCCGGCGCGAAGGCCGCGACCTGACGATCGTCGCCACCGCGATCATGGTCCATCGCGCGCTGGAGGCGGCGGACACCCTGGCCAAGGACGGGATCGAGGCCGAGGTGATCGACCTTCGCTGCCTAAGGCCGATCGACAAAGATGCGATCGTGACCAGCGTGAAGAAGACGGGACGCCTTCTCGCCGTTTACGAGGGGGTGAAGACGCTGGGCATCGGGGCGGAAATCTCCGCCATCGTCGCCGAGAGCGAGGCCTTCGATTATCTCGACGCGCCGATCATGCGGCTCGGCGGCGCCGAGGCGCCGATCCCCTATAGCCCGGTTCTGGAGAAGGCGGCGGTTCCGCAGGTCGAGGACATTGTCGCCGCGGCGCGGCGTCTGGCGCATAACGAGGTCTGACCCATGGCGGTTGAGATCGTCATGCCGCGGGTCGACATGGACATGACGTCAGGCCGGATGGGCCGCTGGCATGCAGCCGAAGGCGCGCATGTCGAAAAGGGCGCGACGCTGTTCGAGATCGAAACCGACAAGGCGGCGATGGAGGTCGACGCGCCGGCCTCGGGCGTGCTGAAGTTTGTCGCGGCGTCCGAGGGCGACGTGCTGCCTGTCGGCGCATGCATCGGCTGGATCGTCGCCGACGGCGAGAGCTTTGCTCCGCCGCCAGCAAGGCGGGACGCGCTGCGGCAGGCGGCAGGCGAGACGGCGCCCCCGCCCCCCTTGTGGGGGCGGGATGGGGTGGGGGGTCGCACGGACGCTAGAGGGCGTAGCCTCGTGCGCGAGCCTCGGCTTGAGGGCTCGCAGCAGATCGATCGGCTGCAAATCGGAGGGGCACGGCGCGACCCCCCTCCCGGCCTCCCCCACAAGGGGGGAGGAGAAGTGCTCGCCGGGCGCCCGCGCGCAACGCCTGCGGCGCGGCGCATGGCGCGGGAGCGCGGCTTGGCGCTTGAGAGCGTGAACGGCTCCGGCCCGCACGGGCGTGTCCAGCGGCGCGACGTGGAGCAGCGCGGCGCTGCCTGCCTGTCTGGCGCGAACGTGCATCGATTGTGGCTGGCGCGAGGGGAGGGCGCGCCGGTCGTGTTCCTGCATGGCTTCGGCGCCGATCTCAACGGCTGGCGCCCCGTTCATCGCCTTCTGCGCGAGACGCAGCCGGCGCTGGCGATCGACCTGCCGGGTCATGGACTCTCGCCGCTCGGTGAGGAAGCAAGCTTCGAGGTTCTGGTCAGAGCGGCGCGTGACGTGCTGCTATCGAAGAGGGCGTCACCGCGGCGCATTTCGTCGGCCACTCGCTTGGCGGCGCCGTCGCCGCCGCTCTCTCGCATGAGCCAGGCGTCAAGGCGTTGTCGCTGACGCTGATTGCGCCGGCGGGGCTCGGCCCGGAGACCAACGCCGCCTTCTTCGAGGGCTTTCTGCAGGCCGATACCGAAGCGGCGCTCACACCTTGGCTGCATATGCTGGCGACCGACCCCGCCGCGTTGGGCTCAGCGCTCGCCCGGACCACTTTGCGACTGCGCGAGGAGCGGCCGTTGGTCGCGGATCAGCGCCGCCTCGCCAAGGCCATTCTTGCCGGCGGCAAACAGATGATCGACATTCGCGGCCTTCTCGCGCGCGCCTCAGGCGCCGACCAAGATCGTGATTGGGCTCGAGGACCGCATCACGCCGCCCCATCATGTGGAGGGCCTGAGCGGCCTCATCGCGCTGCACCGCTTCGCCCATATCGGCCACATGCCGCATCTCGAAGCGCGCCGCGAGGTCGCGAAGCTGATCGAAGAGCTGGTCAGGGCGGGAGCGGTCGACGCGGATCAGGTCCAGGCGCGCGTTCCTTCGACTACGCGATAGAATTGCTACTTCGGCGCGGTCGGTCAGTCCACTGCTCAGGCTCCGGTTGTCCGTTGCTGCTGAGGTCGACCGAGCGTAGTCGGCTTCATGAGCAGCTTGAGCACCCCGCGGATCGCCGCAAGTTTGTGCGCGCCGCCTGCGGCGAGCACGCGAATTGGGGCGGCGCGCACGGCCTCGAGCGGAACCGACATCACCCGCTGGTTCAGCGCGTGATCGACGATACGTCCTTCCTCGTCGAAGACGTTGCAGAGCATCTCGCCGACCCCGCCGTATTCGGCCAATATCTTTCTGTCGGCCTCGCCGATAACCGCAAAACGCGCAATCGCCGCTTCCGGCCCAAGTGAACCGACGCTAACGACGACCGCGTCAAGCGCCTGCGCGAAATCATAGACGGACTTGAGCCCGCAGCGCTGGATCAAAGCTTCCTTGGTGGCTGGACTGTCGACGAGCGCGGGAGAGGGAATGAGATAGCAGTCAGCGTTGAAGGCGCGCGCGAAGCCGGAGGGAAATTCGGCCGGGTTGTCGTGCACGAAATGGGTGACGCCGCCGACCAGCGATACGACGCTCAAACCTTTAAGGGAGCGCTCGCTCAGATATTCGAGCGAAGACTTCAGCGTGCGCCCCCAGCCAAGCCCGATCTTCATGTCGTTGCGCAGGAGCGTCGAAACATGATCGCCAAGCGCTGCGGCGATCGGCGCCGTCGGGTCCGCCGAGTCCGAAGACAGCGGCGCGACGATCGCCTCGGACAATCCGTAGAGCTTGCATAAGCCCGCTTCCAGGCCGCCGAGTCGACATCGCCGCGCGAAAGCGCAATGCGCACTTCGCCCAGCGCCTTGGCTTCCGCCAGCATTCGAACGACGGTGACCCTCCCGACGCCAAGCGGTCGGCGTGCGATCTCGATCATTCCGCATCGACAATGATCAGGCACCGCCAACTGATGCCGGTCTCCAGGGCGCGCGTTAACGCGCTGCCCGAATACAAAAGCCAGCACCCGTGCGTTTTCAAGACCGACGGGTCGACGGATCCGCTTAGCGAGGATGCGTATCAACTCGTGAGCGACTATGCGACGAGTTATTTTGCTTGGAAGCCGGGGGATTGGCGCTTTCAGATGACGGTCAAGTGGGGCCAGCAGATGCGTACGTTTGACCGTACATTCACCCTGTCGGCGAACGAGGTTGAGCGATTGCGCGCATCGATACCGCTCGCCCGGCAGTGCATGGGCGTGAGCTGGCAGTATCCGCTGGCGCAAGACGGCGACCTAGCCAATTTCCTTTCCAAATAGCGAAGTTCGTGTACCGCAGGCTCAAGCGACCGGGGGCGCCGGGATGTCGGTCAGCCTGCGCGCGGTCGCCGCGTCGGTCACCAGCGTAGTCGGCTTGAGCAGCTTGAGCGCCCCGCGGATCGCCGCGAGTTTGTGCGCGCCGCCTGCGGCGAGCACGCGAATCGGGGCGGCGCGCACGGCCTCGAGCGGAACCGACATCACCCGCTGGTTCAGCGCGTGATCGACGATACGTCCTTCCTCGTCGAAGACGTTGCAGAGCATCTCGCCGACCCCGCCGTATTCGGCCAATATCTTTCTGTCGGCCTCGCCGATAACCGCAAAACGCGCAATCGCCGCTTCCGGCCCAAGTGAGCCGACGCTGACGACGACCGCGTCAAGCGCCTGAGCGAAATCATAGACGGACTTGAGCCCACAGCGCTGGATCAAAGCTTCCTTGGTGGCCGGACTGTCGACGAGCGCGGGAGAGGGAATGAGATAGCAGTCAGCGTTGAAGGCGCGCGCGAAGCCGGAGGGAAATTCGGCCGGGTTGTCGTGCACGAAATGGGTGACGCCGCCGACCAGCGATACGACGCTCAAACCTTTAAGGGAGCGCTCGCTCAGATATTCGAGCGAAGACTTCAGCGTGCGCCCCCAGCCAAGCCCGATCTTCATGTCGTTGCGCAGGAGCGTCGAAACATGATCGCCAAGCGCCGCGGCGATCGGCGCCGTCGGGTCCGCCGAGTCCGAAGACAGCGGCGCGACGATCGCCTCGGACAATCCGTAGAGCTTGCATAAGCCCGCTTCCAGGCCGCCGAGTTCGGCGTCGCCGCGCGAAAGCGCAATGCGCACTTCGCCCAGCGCCTTGGCTTCCGCCAGCATTCGAACGACGGTGACCCGCCCGACGCCAAGCGCGTCGGCGATGGCGCTCTGAGTCATTTCCTCGACGAAATACATCCAGGCGGCGCGCTGCCTGAGGCGTTCGCTGCGCTTCGGCGGCCGCAGGATTTCGTTGCTTGCAAGGTCGTCAGTCATTGTTTTGGGTTTGGTTTGCTAATTCTCGTCGCTCGTCGGGCATCGCCGCGAAGATCGGCGCGCGATTCACGTCTCCGACAAGCGGTCGCCGATCAGTCCTGTCCAACCGCCAAACTTTCTTCGAGCATCATCCGGGTGCGGGCGCGCAGTTTCTCGCTCTCGCTCTTGAGCTGGCCGCAAGCGGCGAGAATGTCGCGACCGCGCGGCGTGCGCACCGGGCTTGCGTAGCCCGCGTTGAATACGATCTCCGAGAAGCGCTCGATCGTCTCCCAGTCGGAGCATTCGAACGTGCTGCCGGGCCAGGGATTGAACGGAATGAGGTTGATCTTGGCGGGCAGACCTTTGAGCAGGCGCACGAGCGCCTTCGCCTCGGCAACCGAATCATTGACGCCCTTCAGCATCACATATTCGAACGTGATGCGCCGCGCGTTGGACGCGCCGGGATAGTCGCGGCAGGCCTTGATGAGCGTCTCGATCGGATATTTGCGATTCAAGGGCACGAGCTTGTCGCGCAGCGCATTGTTCGTCGCATGCAGCGAGATGGCGAGCATGGTCCCGCACTCGGCGCCGAGCCGGGGCATTTCCGGAACGACGCCGGAGGTCGAGACGGTGATGCGCCGCTTCGATAGCGACAGGCCGTCGCCGTCGGTCAGAATGGCGATCGCGTCACGCACCGCTTCGTAATTGTAGAGCGGCTCGCCCATGCCCATGAAGACGATGTTCGACACCGCGCGCACGCCTTCGCCCTTGGGCGTGAGCCCGTCAGCCGGAGCCGTTCCGCCGGGAAAATCGCCGAGCCGGTCGCGCGCCACCAGCACCTGGCCGACGATCTCGGCCGCGGTCAGGTTGCGCACCAGCGGCATCGTGCCGGTATGGCAGAACGAGCAGTTGAGGGTGCAGCCGACCTGGCTCGAGACGCAGAGCGTGCCCCGGTCAGATTCCGGGATATAGACGCATTCGATCTCCGCGCCCTTGTCGAAGCGATGAGCTGGGGCCAAGCGCAGGAGCCACTTGCGGGTGCCGTCGGCGGACAGCTGTTCGGCGACGATCTCAGGCCGCGCGAGCGTGCAATGCTCGGCCAGCCGGTCGAGCACCGGCCGGGCGATATTGCGCATCGCCGAAAATTCGCGCGCGCCGCGATGGTAGATCCAGTGCCAGAGCTGTGACGCGCGCATCTTGAGCTCGCGCTCGGGCGTGCCGATTTCGGTGAGGGCGCCCGTGATTTGGGCGCGCGTCGCGCCGGCAAGGGACACGGGCGCGCTGTCCTCGGCTTTCAAGGCGGCGGCGGTCATGAGCGGCCTTCTATCATGCGCGGGGCGACGCGACCAACGCTGAGTTGCCGCAACGGCGTCCGACGGGAGCGACCCAATCTCACCCCCCGAACACGTCGTTGGTCTGCGCGGTGACGCGCACGAAGGTCGTGCGCTTGGGGACCTCCTTGAGGTGCGCCGCGCCGATGTAGGTCATCATGGAGCGGACGCCGCCCATGATCTCGCCCATCGTCTCGTCGACCGGGCCACGATAGGGGGTCTCGACCGTCTTGCCCTCGGCGGCGCGATAATGGGCGACGCCGCCCGAGTGTTTCTTCATCGCGGTCTCCGACGACATGCCGTAGAACGTCATGCCCACGGCGATCTTCTCGCCGCCGCGCTCCTCGTAGCGGATTTGACCGTCGCATTCGTCGTGGCCGGCGAGCATGCCGCCCAGCATGACGAAATCGGCTCCCGCTCCATACGCCTTGGCAACGTCGCCGGGGACGGTGCAGCCGCCGTCGGCGCAGACCTGGCCTTTGAGGCCGTGCGCCGCGTCGGCGCATTCGATGATCGCCGAGAGCTGCGGATAGCCGACGCCGGTCACCCGCCGCGTGGTGCAGACCGAGCCGGGACCGATGCCGATCTTGACGATGTCCGCGCCGGCGAGGATCAGCGCCTCTGTCATGTCGCCGGTGACGACATTGCCGGCCATGATCACGGCATGCGGATAATCGTCGCGCACCCGCTTGACGGTATCGAGGAATTTTTCCGCATAGCCATTGGCGACGTCGAGGCAGATGAAGCGGACCGGCGCCGCCTTCGCGACCGCGGCGAGCTTCTTGACGTCGGCCGCGGTCGTGCCGAGCGAATAGAAGGCGTGCGCGCCATCTGCCCCGGCAAAAAATTCGACGAGCTTCGGCTCCGGGTAGTGCTTGTGCAGGGCGGTGAGCGCGCCGTGCTTGCCCAGCGCATGCGCCATCGCCATGGTCCCGGTCACGTCCATGTTGGCGGCGATCAGCGGAAAGCCCTTCCACTCCGAGCCCGTATGCAGGAACCGGAAGGCGCGGTCGACATCGACCGCGCTGCGCGTGTTGAGGGTCGACCGCTTGGGGCGAATGAGAACGTCCTTGAAATCGAGCTTGACGTCGGTTTCGATGCGCATGAGTGATCCAGCGTGTGCGGGAAGGCGGGTTTCCTCAGGAATTTAGTTATTGCGGACGCAAACCTCAACGACCGGCTTTTCGGGCGGGAACGCGACGGGAGATCGAGCAATGGCGGACGAATTGGTTCTGTACACCAACCCGATGTCGCGCGGCCGGATCGCGCGATGGATGCTGGAGGAGGTCGGCCAACCTTACAGAGCCGAAATTCTAGAATACGCGAGCATGAAGTCGCCTGACTATTTGGCGATCAACCCGATGGGCAAAGTCCCCGCGGTGCGGCACGGCGACACGATCGTCACCGAGGCGGCGGCCATCTGCGCCTATCTTGCGGACGTGTTTCCTGAGGCTGGTCTCGCGCCCCCGTCGGGCTCGCGCCTCCGCGGGCCCTATTATCGCTGGCTGTTCTTCGGCGCCGGACCCATCGAGGCGGCCAACACCAACAAGGCGCTCAAACTCGTTGTGCCCGCCGAGCGGACCAGGATGGTCGGCTACGGCACGCAGGAGGAAGTGCTCGCCGCGCTCGAAGATCAGCTCAACCGCTCCGAGTTCATCGCGGGCGACCGCTTCACCGCCGCGGACGTTTACGTCGGGTCGCAGATCGGATCCGGCATGATGTTCGGTATGATCGACAAGCGGCCCGCATTTGAGCGCTATTGGTCTCTCGTTGGATCGCGCCCGGCGGCTCAGCGAGCGCGTGAGATCGACGAGGAACTCGCGGCTGCGGGTCGAAAGGCCGGCTGACCGCGATCGCGACGCACAGGCGGAGGGGCGCATCAATGCGACTGAAGGACAAGGCGGCGCTGGTGACAGGCGCGGGGCAGGGGTTCGGCTATGGCATCGCCGAGGCCTTCATTCGCGAAGGCGCGCGGGTGGCGTGCCTGGACGTGAAGGGCGAGGTCGCCGAGGCGGCCGCAAAGCGCCTCGGTCCTTCGGCGATGGCGCTCAAGGGCGACGTCTCAAACCGCGCCGATGTGGAGCGCGCAGCGCATGCGGCCATCGATGCGCTCGGACGCATCGACATTGTCGTCAACAACGCCGGCACGACGCATCGCAACAAACCGCTCATGGAGGTTGAGGAGGCGGAATTCGATCGGATCTTCGCCGTCAACGTCAAATCGATCCTGCTCACCGCCCAGGCCTTCATCCCGCATATGCGCGCCAACGGCGGCGGCGTCTTTATCAACATTGGCTCGACCGCGGGTCTGCGTCCCCGCCCCGGGCTGACCGTCTACAATGGATCGAAGGGCGCGGTGCATGTGATGACGAAATCGATGGCGGTCGAGCTTGCGCCCGACAAGATCCGCGTCTGCGCGCTCGCCCCCGTCGCCGGCGAGACGCCGCTGCTCGCGATGTTCATGGGCGAGGACACGCCGGAGAAGCGCGCCGCCTTCAAGGCGACTGTGCCGCTCGGCCGGTTTTCGACGCCCCAGGACATCGGTCAGGCGGCGCTCTTTCTCGCCAGCGACGAGGTCGAACTTCCTGACCGGGGTCGTGCTGGAGGTCGACGGGGGGCGATGCATTTGACGCTGTCTAGCCTATCCACCCATCAAGTCTTGACGCATTCCGGAAAGCGCTTTGGGTTGTCGAATTTCTTGAGCTCCTCGTCAGTGGCGCAGATGCGAAGGCCCAGCTTGCGAAAACCCTCGTGCTCGATATCCTGCTCGTTCGTCCGCGCATACATTTGCCCTTCGTTCAACCATATCTCCTCCACCTGCTCGCCGTTTTTGGCGATGAGGTCGGCTTTGGCGCGTTCCGCGTCCTTGTCGCGGTCAAGGAAAGCGTAACTTGCGGCCCGCATGAATCGAGAGAATTTATCGACGCTTTCCTCTGGAATCTGATCAGTTATCTCAATAGTCCGCTCGAATTTGCGGCCCAAAAAATAGGTGGAAACGAGAGTTGGGCGCCTAGCTTTCGGCATCTGAGGATCGAGCCGCAAGACCAAGTCCGCCATGGCGACGCCCTCTTCCGGTCGTCCGAGGAAAGGGAGCTGCTGGGCGGCAACCGAAAGCACCAAGTTGTTGGTTGGATAGTCGCGCACACTGCGATCGATCTCGGCGGACAATTCGGTCCACTGGCCCTTGTCGCCGAAGTAACGGATCAGGCCAGCATGCGCACCAGCGTTGGACGGATCGAGGCTCAGCGCGAGCCGCAGGTCGCTTTCGAATTCCTCGATCTGCGGTGCCCAAGGGAGACCGAACACCCAATACTTTTGAAATTTGAGCCATGCCCGCGTTACGTAAGCAGACGCGAGGTCCGGATCGAGCGCGATGGCTTTCTCGACGTACTCGAGACCCTTCACATTCGCTGCCTTAGAGTTCAAGTCCGATTGTTCTGCGGCTAGCAAATAGAAATCGTAGGCGGAAAGATTTGCCGGGGCGCGCTTCTTGGCTTCGACCAGCAGGCGTCCTTGGATCGCCCCGGGGTCTGACCCGCCATTTCCGCCGAGCGAAGCCGCGACCTTGTCGGCGACCTCGGCTTGCACCGAGAACAAATCCTGAGCCGGCCGGTCCCAGCGCTCGGACCACACCTGAGCGCCGGTGGCGGCGTCGATGAGCTCCGCTGTCACCCGCAGCTGGTCGGCCTGATGCTGAATGGAGCCTGTCAGCACGTAGCGGACGTTGAGGTCCTTCGCGACCTGCCGCGCGTCGACGGGCTTGCCCTTGTAAGCCAGGGTCGAGTTGCGCGCGATGACCAGAAGGTCCTTGTAGCGCGCGAGGTCGGTGATGACGTCTTCGGTCATTCCGTCGGCGAGGCGGCTCGCCTGTTCATCGCCGCCCAAATTGTCGAACGGCAGGACGGCGACCGACGGCGCTGCGGCCGAGCGCAGATCGGCTGCCGCGCCGAGGAAATGCCAAGCGCCCGCTGCGACCGCGATGAGCGCGGCGATCCCCGCGGCCACGAGCGCGAGCCGCAGGTGGCCCCTCGGCTCGGCGGCTTCGCCGGCCGTCACGGGCTTCGCCTGGGCGGGCACGCCAACTTGCAGCGAGTAGACCCGGATCGGCCGTTCGATGTTCTTGAGCTGGGTCGGGCCGAGGTCGGCGACCGCCATATCGAGCCTGCCGCTCACCTGACGATAGGCATCCTCGGAAAGACAGATCGCGCCCGGCTCGCAAACGCCCTCCAGCCGCGCGGCGATGTTGACGCCGTCGCCCATGAGGTCGCCGTCGCTCTCCTCGACCACGTCGCCGAGATGAATGCCGACGCGAAACTCGATGCGGCGCTCCGGCGGCAGGCCGGCGTTGCGTTCGACCATGCCGTTCTGCACTTCGATCGCGCAGCGCACGGCGTCGACCACGCTGCGAAACTCGATGAGGCTGCCGTCGCCGGTGCGTTTGACGACGCGGCCGTGATGCAGGGCGATGGTCGGATCGATCAGGTCGCTGCGGAGCGCACGCAGCCGCGCCAGAATGCGATCCTCGTCGGCTCCCGCAAGCCGGCTGTAGCCGACAATATCCGAAACCAGAATCGCCGCAATCTTCCGGGTCTCGCTCATGGCGCGTCCTCGGGGTTGCCGTGTAGCTTATCACGAAACCGTGAAGACCCCGCGTTTATTTGATTGAGCCGAGCAAAGGCAGCTGCAAGGCAAGATCCGGGGGATGGCTTCGGCGGTTTAGCCAAGCTCTCAATTGCGCTCCGCAATAAACGGCGCGGCGCGATGCTCACCATTCGGATGGGTAATTCTACCTATATACCGCGCTCCACAACCGCTGCAGGTTACAGGTTGTGGGTGAGAATAGCGCGCGGCGAGGTCAATTTTTCAAATCATCCTATTCCCGAAGATCTTGTGGGGGGACGCACCAATGCTCAAATTTCGCGACCTTTCCGGCTTGCGCTCTTTCCTTTTGGCGACCGCGCTGCCGCTTTCCGTCTGGGCGATGGGGCTCACGTCCGCTGACGCGGGAAACGACGTTCAGACCGGCGTCGCTGGGCCCGCAGGAGCCAATGGCGTCAATCCCGGCGATCCCGGGGGAAACGGCGGTGACGGAGGTCCCGCAAATGCTTCGGCGGTAAACAGCGACCCCCTGAATTCGGCGACCGCAACGGGCGGCGCGGGCGGATTAGGTGGAACCGGCTTCGGCAGCGGCGCCGCGGGAGCAGGCGGCGCTGGCGGCCAGGCGACATCCGTCGCGACGACCTCTGTCGGCGCTGCCTCCACCATCGCGGCCGCCGTCGCGAATGGCGGCGCGGGCGGCTCCGCCGGCTTCGCCGGCGCAACGGGTCTCGGCGCGAACGGCGGGGCGGGGGGCGCGGGCGCCGCTTCGGGCTCAGCGACGAACACGGACGCCGGCGGCGTTTTCACGGTCCAGGGTGCGGCGACGGCCACGGGAGGCGCGGGAGGCCAGAGCTTCTCAATCGGGGGAACCGGCGGCGCAGGCGGGACCATTGCGGTGGGCGCGGTGAAAGCCTTCGGCAGCTCGGTCGGCGACTTTGTCTCCGCGACGGCCAGAGCGAACGGCGGGGCTGGCGGCAATGGTGTCAGCGGCGCCAATGGCGGCGCGGGCGGGGCGGCCAACCTCACCGATGCGGCCACAGGTTCGACGACCGGCACGTTCAACCCAATCCAGTCGGCGACGGGGGGTGCGGGCGGATTGACTTTCGGTCCACCGGCCGGCTTGGCTGGCGTGGGCGGAGCAGCCTCTTCACAGCTGCACGTCCACGACAAGTCCGCGGCTTCCGTCATCGCGTCGTCGTCGGCGCAAGGCGGTCTCGGCGGCGGGACGCTCAGGGGAATAGCAGGCGCTGGCGGCGCAAGCAGCGCGACCCTGTATCTTGGCTCGAATGTCGCGACCAATCTCCAGGGGTCGGTGACCGCGACCGGCGGTAGCGGCGGCACGGATTTCTCAACGAACGCGTTGGCTGGCGCCGGCGGCGACGCGACCGCGCGAGACTCAGTTCATGCCAAGGGAGGATTTGGCTCAGCCGGCGCTGTCGCGTTCGGCGGCATCAGCGATACTAGCCCCGGCGCGGCGAGCGCGAACGCCCGTGTCACCGGGGCGACGACGGAGGCGCGGGCGCACTCAGCAAGAGCCGCACGACGTTATGATGGGCGAGCGGCGAGTGATGCAGGAGGCGCTGTTCTACGGCTTTAGCCTTGAGCGGCATGTCCCCGACGATCACCTGCTGCGCAAGATCGACCGGTTCGTCGACCTGTCCGAGGTTCGTGCGCACCTGGAGCCCTACTACAGCGACGTCGGGCGGCCCTCGATCGATCCCGAGCTGATGATCCGGATGCTGATCGTCGGCTACAGCTTCGGCGTCCGTTCCGAGCGCCGACTGTGCGAGGAGGTCCACCTCAATCTGGCCTATCGCTGGTTTTGCCGCTTGGGGCTCGACGGCGACGTTCCCGATCATTCGACCTTTTCAAAGAACCGCCACGGCCGTTTTCGCGAGAGCGATCTTCTGCGCAAGCTGTTCGAGACCGTGGTGGCGCGCTGCATGAAAGAAGGGATCGTGGGAGGCGAGGCCTTCGCGGTCGACGCCAGCATCATCGTGGCGGACGCGCATCGACGGCGAGGCGTCGCCAAGATCGAGGACCTCGATCCGACGTCCAGCCGCGCAGTCGCGGAATATCTTTCGGTGCTGGATGACGCGGCCTTCGGCGGCGCGACGTCGGTCGAGCCGAAGGCGATCTCGCCGACCGATCCGGCGGCCCGCTACACCGCTGCGGCCAACGCCGTCGCCGGTTACGCTTATTCCGACAATTACCTCATCGATCTGAAGCATGCGGTGATCATGGACGTCGAGGCGACGACGGCCATTCGCCAAGCCGAAGTCGGCGCAGCCAAGACGATGCTCGACCGCACGGCCGAACAGTTCGACGTGACCCCGTCACGCCTGGTCGCCGACGGGGGCTACGGCTCGGCCGAGATGGTCGGGTGGCTGGTGGACGAGCGCGGGATCGAGCCGCACGTGAACCTGATCGACAAATCCGAGCGCACGGACGGAACTTTCTCCCGCAGCGACTTCGCCTTCGATCCAGAGAGCGACCTCTATGTCTGCCCCGGCGGCAAGGAGCTGAGGAAATATCGCCGCGCGTTCGCCACGCCGCGCGAGGGCGTCGCGAAGGACGGCGCGATCCGCTATCGCGCCGCTCAACACGACTGCGACGCCTGCGCGCTCAAGCCCAAGTGCTGCCCGAACATGCTCGCACGCAAGATTGCGCGATCCGTTCACGAAGCCGCTCGTGACAAGGCCCGTGCGATCGCCAAGACCGAGGCCTACGCCGTCTCGTGTCGAGAACGAAAGAAGGTCGAGATGCTCTTCGCTCATCTGAAGCGCATCCTCAGGCTTGGCCGATTGCGCCTGCGCGGCCCGAACGGAGCCAAGAGACGAGTTCCTATTGGCCGCCACCGCCCAAAATCTGCGGAAAGCTGGCGAAGCTCATCCCCCTTCCGGCGCCGATCTTCGCCACATGAGGCGGAGGGCTCGAATCCCTCCGCCCTGATTGCCGTCGCAACCGCTATCCACTCTCGTCAGCCGACGGGGTTCTTCAACATCGGGTAATGGGCGGGAGCTCTTCCACATAGGCCGATAGGATCGGCGCGGATTTGGAAGAGGAGACCGTTCAATGGAGTATTTTGCTGGCCTCGATATCTCGATGGACGAGACCCACATCTGCGTTCTCGATCGCGAAGGAGCGGTTGTCTACGAGAGCAAGACGATCTCGACGGCAGAGGCGATTGCTGACGAGTTGGCCAAGGCGCCGAGTTGTCGTCGCATCGTGTTCGAGACCGGGCGAATGGCGCCGATCCTGTTCCACGGACTGAGCCGCCTCGGCCTCCCCGTGGTGTGCATCGAGAGCCGGCAGGCCTACCAGGCGCTCAAGTCGCTTGCGACTCACAAGACCGACCGCAACGATGCGCGAGGGCTGGCGCACCTGGCTCGCACCGGCTTCTTCAAACCCGTCCACGTGAAGTCGCTGCAAGCTCATGCGCTCCGCTCGTTGATCATCGCGCGCAAGAAACTCGTCGGCCAGCGGGTGACCTTGGAAAACCAGATCCGAGGCCTCGCGGTCGTGTTCGGGATCCGGCTCCCTCGCGCGCTCACCGCCGCCTTCGTCAACCAGGCTCTCAAAGCCAGCGAAGGGGTCGCAGGTCTCTCTACCGCCTTGCGGGGGTTGATCGCCGCGCGGACTGCCGTAATGACGGCGGTCGCCGCGATCGACGCCGACATGAGGCGCATGACAAGGGCCTCTGCAGCTTGCCGCCGGCTCATGACGATCCCAGGCGTCGGCCAGCTGACCGCGCTCGCTTTTGTGGCCGCAATCGACGATCCCTCGCGCATTCGCCGATCGAGAGATATCGGCGCCTATCTGGGCCTGGTTCCAAGGCGCTACCAGTCGGGCGAGGTCGACTACGTCGGCGGCATCTCGAAGTGCGGGGACCGGCGGGTGCGGACCCTGCTGTACGAAGCCGCCAATGTCATGCTGACCCGCTACAAAGGCCAGCTGAAACTGAAGGACTGGGCCTTCGAAATCGCCAAGCGATCAACGATGCGGAAGGCGCGCATCGCCCTGGCTCGCCGCCTCGCAATCATCATGCACGCGATGTTGAGAGATGGAACTGACTTCGCGCCGGCTTAGGCGGTTTCGGCCCATAAGCCTACCGACAGGAGACCGAATCGAGCTCCCGCAAGGAGCGACGCCCGAGGGAGGGAGCAGACGACGGCGCGGATTGTGTTGCAGCGGCCAACTCCTGGCCGACTGCGCCTTCAACCTAGCCGCCCTGCACCCAGCTTACCCCATCAAGCGCCAGCCGAGCGCGCAGAGAACACAGGCATCCCCAAGGCGTCGAAACCCAGGAAGAGCATCCGCCTTGAGTTCGGTCACAGCGACAGCGTCTGCCCCCGTTGGCGGCCCCGCAAGCGCATCAACCAAAGCCAGTTTTGGCGTCGGGCCGCTCGCGCTCGCGCCTATCGAGCGCAGGCGAGGCTGTATCCAACGCGGAGCTGACGCCGACGGACTCGACTTTCGCTGCCGGCTCTATGTCGGCGGGCTACGGCGGAACGGGGGAAAGCCTCACCTATACGTCGGACGCGCATTTCCTCTTCACGACGAGCGACAGCGAGGAGCTCTTCTTCAACCTGCTCGACTACGATGTTGCGGGGGATGGCTTCGACAAGTTGGATCTTGACGTGAAGGTCAACGGCGCCGATCATCCGTTCTCCTTCACCTTGCTCAGCGCCGCGGAGGCCTTCTTCGGGGGCGACCCACTCGATTTCGGCGCCATCGGCGCAGGGAATCAGGATATTGAAATCTCGTTCGCCCTTGCCGCCAGCAAGATCGGCGATGGCTTCGGTTTCGCTTACGACTTCAGCCCGTCGAAAACCGATCTGCCGGAGCCCTCCACTTGGGCAATGATGCTCGTCGGCTTCGCCGGCCTCGCATCTGCCGCCTGGAGCCGACGCACGGCCCGGCCGGCAAAAGTCTCGAGCCGGAAACAAGCGTGAGCGACGACCCGCTTTGGGAACCGCGACGGCGCTTATGGCGTTGCTGTTTCAACTGCACCGAAATTCGCCGCCATTCGGATAGGTTCGCGCGTTCACTTTCGAACCGTAATTTCTGTCAGGCGCCAATTCGTGGCGTCGCAGCGTCGCGCGTGACGTTGCTACGTCGGAACGACCGCGGCAGTTGTTCGATCCTCGATGCGGCGTAGCCCACTCCGTCGATCGGGAGTGACGCGAGTCTTACGGGAGAAGGTGATCGTGCGCCGTCGGCGCGACGACGATTCGCGCGAGCTTCGAGGCCACCGCCGGGTCGAACTCGCCACGAGAACGAAGATAGCGAACTTCGGTTGCGGCCGATTCGCGACGGTCGAACGCCGATCGGTCGATGTACCTGCTGTTGCAGCGATCCGCGATCGTCGGTCGCTCGGCAATGCAAGCGTGGTTCCACCGCGATCGCGCCTCGGCGATCGTCGCTGTCCGATCGCGATCACGGCGAAGATCGTCGGGACCATTTCACGGCCAGATCGCACGGCGATCCGACGTTCGCGGTTGCTGAACGGCGGCGATCCGATGTTACGTCGCATCGCGATCGGACGCATCTATCGGATCGGCTCGCTCCGGGCCCGCCAGGCGGGTTTGGCTCGACGCAATTCATCGAGAATACGGCCGGATTTTCTTCGAAGCCGGGGCTCGCCGGCGACAGGTGGGTCGCCGCATATGAGGTCGACAACGTGCCGCTCGGACCGCAGTGGCAAGTGCAGCCCGCGCTGCTTGGCGGCACGCTCGTCGGTCCGCCGCCCGGCTACATCGCCTCGCCCGGATTCTCGCCGCAGCAGGTCGTCCAGTTGACGCCATCCGCTCCCGCCGCCAACGGCGTCGATTTCGCCATGGCGTTCGCGCAGCCGCCACGCTAACGGGGCACAGCCTATGTTCGGTTGGAATGTTTGGACGACGGTCGAGACGATGGGGACAAGCATCCAGATCCCCGCTCGCGCCCCGGGTTCGCCGGCCAATATGTGGATTCACTACGCCTTTAACCAGACCGACTGGAGCGGTTTCCCGAGCAACGGCGAGTCGCGATCGGACTGGAGCCGCACCACGATTATAGGGGGAGTCACCGTCGAGCCCGGGGACATTCCCGTCGCCAGCCTGTGCTGTTGGGCATCGCCGGAATTCGGCGCGAGACTCAGGGGATATTCGACACGGACGACTGGGGCGTCGCGTTCGATACATTCGCCCCGTCCGCGCCAGCTTCGTTGCAATTCGTGGGCGAGATGGCGACCTCGGGAAAATGTTGGCCGGGCGTCATCTGGATGGCGGTCGACGTTCTGGTGCTGCGGCCCTCGCTGATTCCGGCGGTCCCCGTCCCCTACGGGACGTACCCTGCGCCCTCAAATCGCTGGAAGTGGGGCTTCGAGGCCTACATCGCTCTCGTTCGCAAATTTCCGCATCTGACGGGCGATGAGCGGAAACAGCTGCGCCGGATGAATATCGAGCTTGAAGAACTGCTGGACGCCGACGATCAGTCGTTGGCCGAGCCCGAGAAGCCGGCAGTCAAGCCCGCAAAACTATCGCTGCAGATCATCCCCACGGCAAGCCTTGCCGGCCCGGCCCCGCCAGCCGTGGGAACACCGCCATCCGCAAACGCGCCACAGCCGAAGGCGGCCGAAAAAAAGGAACCTGCGAAGCCCGCGCCGAAACCGCGGCCGCGTCGATCGTGAACATCACCCAATCTCCTGCCGTCGCCATCGACAATGCGAGCGAGGGAGGCGGCCGCCGATCGCGGCCAAACGCAAAGGTCGTAGTCTGCGCGCCCGGACTCAGCCCAATTTGGCGTTTCGCGCCGCGGCTCGCGCCCGGAGAGAGAGCGGCCCGAAATCCGACCGGGCGCCGCTAGGAACTTCGCCATGCCCGTGTTAGGCAGCCGCGTCATGCAGCGGATGCGAGTCTTGCGCCGTCCGCCCCTTCGATCCACATGAGGGCATGGCGATGGCGGTGATTGAACCCAATTCTATTCCCGAAGGCCTTGCATTCGACGACGTCTTGCTGCGTCCGGGCCTGAGCGCGGTGATGCCAAGCGCCACGAATATCGGAACGCAGCTCACCCGCGCGATCCGCCTGAATCTGCCGATCATTTCCGCCGCGATGGACACCGTCACCGAAGCGAGACTGGCCATCGCCATGGCGGAAGCGGGCGGGATCGGCGTCATCCACCGCAATCTTCAGCCCGCGGATCAGGCGGAAGAGGTGCGCAAGGTCAAGCGGTTCGAGAGCGGCATGGTGGTCGATCCGATCACCATCTTTCCCGACGCGACGCTCGCCGACGCGCTCGCCCTCATGCGTCGCGCCTCGATCTCCGGCATTCCCGTGGTCGAGCGCGGAGCGGACGGAAAACCTGCGAAGCTCCTCGGCATTCTCACCAACCGCGACGTGCGCTTCGCCGACGATCCGCGCCAGCCGGTGACGGAGCTCATGACCCGCAAGGTGGTGACCGTCGGCGAAGGGGTGAACCACGAAGAGGCGCGCCGGCTCCTGCATCTGCACCGCATCGAGAAACTGGTGGTCGTCGACGATGCGCAACGCTGCGTCGGCCTCATCACCGTCAAGGACATCGAGAAGGCGACGACGCATCCGAACGCCGCCAAGGACGTCGACGGACGCTTGCGCGTCGCCGCCGCCACCACGGTCGGCGACAAGGGCTTTGAGCGCGCCGAGATGCTGATGGCGGCCGGCGTCGACTGCCTCGTCGTCGACACCGCGCACGGCCATTCCGAGCTGGTCCTGAGCCAAGTCCGGCGCATTCAGCGCGCGACCAACAAGGTCTCGGTGATCGCCGGCAATGTCGCGACGCGCGAGGGCGCGCAGGCGCTGATCGACGCTGGCGCGGACGCGATCAAGGTCGGCATCGGACCCGGCTCGATCTGCACCACCCGCATCGTCGCTGGCGTCGGCGTGCCGCAGCTGACCGCGATCCTCGAAGCCGCGGAGGCCGCGCGCGCGGCCGGCGTGCCGGTGATCGGCGACGGCGGCGTCAAATATTCCGGCGACCTCGCCAAGGCGATCGCGGGCGGCGCGGACAGCGTGATGATCGGCTCGCTGCTTGCCGGCACCGACGAGAGCCCGGGCGAAGTGTTCCTCTACCAGGGGCGCTCATACAAGAGCTACCGCGGCATGGGCTCGCTCGGCGCGATGGCGCAAGGGTCGGCCGACCGCTACTTCCAGCAGGACGTGAGGGATCAGGTGAAGCTCGTGCCGGAAGGGGTGGAAGGGCAGGTGCCCTATCGCGGCCCGACGGCTGCGATCGTGCACCAGCTCGCCGGAGGCCTGCGCGCCGCCATGGGCTATGTCGGGGCGGAAACGATCCCGGAGTTCCAGGAGAAGGCGCGTTTCATGCGCATCACCAGCGCCGGCCTTCGCGAGAGCCACGTCCACGACGTCGCCATCACCCGCGAGAGCCCGAACTATCATCCGACAGGAACGTAAGAGGCGCGGCGCACTCGCGTTCACGCGCTCAAGAATTTAAGCACTTGCTCGGCCAACGCGCGCGGCGCTTCCTCGGGCATATAGTGACCGCAGCCTGCGAAAACGCCGCCGCGAACGTCGGTCGCGACGAGACGCATTGTATCGATCAGGCCGGCGCCGACGCCGGTCTCGGCGCCGAAGGCCAATATGGGCATGTCGAGTTTGCGCTCAGCGCGAGCCCGGCTGTCTTCAAGTCCCTCGGGGCTGAAGTTGGCCCGGTAGTAGGACAGGGCGGCCCGCGTTGCGCCGGGAGCGGCGTTCACCCGCACATATTCTTCGAGATCAGTCGCCGTGATCGCCCAGTGCCGAACCGCCTTGGCTCGGAAGAGCCAGGTCAGAAACTCGCGCTCGCGCCCCGCGAGCAGGATTTCCGGAAGGTCGTCGAGCCGGTTGAAGGCGAAATGCCAGGTTTTCAGGTTCAGGTCTTCCGAGGGTATGCCGGCTGCGGGCGGGGGGCTCACGCCAGGCAGCCTCGCGTCAAACAATGCGAGCCGCCGGACATCGCTCGGCCAATCGGCGGCATAGGCATAGCCGATCCATGTGCCGACGTCGTGGCCCACCACATCGAGCGGAGCGCTCAGCCCCAAAGCCTGAACGAAGCCATGGATTTCGGCAGCGACCGTGCGCAGGTCGTAACCGGACGCCGGTCGATCCAAGTCGCCCATGCCGCGAGGATCGAGAGCGATGACGCGTCGCCCGGCCGAGGCGAGCAGCGGCATGACGTAGCGCCAGACATACCAACTCTGCGGCCAGCCGGGCAGCAGGAGGATCGGAGCGCCCTCGCCGCCCTCCACGAAATGCAGGCGCACGCCGGCGACCGACGCGGTCCCGTGCCGAAACCGCGTCCAGAACGTGGCAGGATCGAAAGGGGGGAGCGTGTCCTCCGTGGACGTGTGGATAACATCGTGGGCCACGGCGAACTCCTGGTCCTCAAACCGAGGCTAGCGGGCCTCGAAGAAGGTTCCAGTTCGTACCATGGCTCCGCGCCTCCTCAAGCGTCCTTCGAGACGCCGCGCCTCGCGCGACCCTCAGGACGAGGCGCAGGTGAGGCGACCAAGTCTAGGTGGCAGGCCGGCTCGCCCCTTAGCCTCAAGCGTGGCCCTCGACCTGAAGCGCGTGGAAATCGGCGCGACGCGGCTTCGTTGCGAGCGCAAGCGAAGTTTGCAGCGCCTCGAGATCGGCCGCGCTGCGCGGCTCCCAACCGCAAGGGCAGGAATTGTCCCCTTCATGCGCCGCCGCGACCTCGAGATAGAGCAAGCCGACCGCGGTCGCCGCGAGACTGAGCGCCGCCATGGGCGGGAGTCGCGTCGATTGCATGACGCCGCAAAAGGCCATCCGGACCGATCGCTTCATCTGGTCCAGCGCTGCGATCGTGTCGTCATCGTTCAAGGCGGCAATCTGCATGACGAATTGTCTCTCGGTTTGCGCCCTCGCCGGCGGCTGAATCAGAGGTAGACAAGCGCCAATCGGGCCGCAAGCATTTGCGATCATTTCGCAATTAGAACAATTTCAAACTAGGGCTCGCTTCCGGATGGCGAGCCGCGAGATCCGGTGCGTGCGACAGACAGCAATTCAGTGATAGGCTGAGGGGCCAAAGCCGTCATCGCGAGGAGCGAAGCGACGCGGCGATCCAGGAGTCCCAGGGGGCCTGCGTTCCCTGGATTGCTTCGCCATAGCCCGTCCGGAAGGACGGGCGTCTTTCGACGCCCTATTGCTCGCAATGACGATGATGGCTTAGCTGGATCAACGAAACTTCGGGCAGGAACGGAGGGCTTCTCATGTTGTTCACGGCCGAGCACGAAGAGCCGCGTCGAAGCTTGCAGAAATTCATCGCTGCCGAGATCAATCCGCATGTCGACGAATGGGAGGCGGCCGGTCAGCTTCCGACCCATGAGCTGTTCAAGAAGCTCGGGAATCTCGGTTTCCTCGGACTGAACAAGCCGGTCGAATTCGGGGGCGCGGGCCTCGATTATTCTTACGCCGTGATGATGGCGGAAGAATTGGGGGCCGTGCACGGCGGCTCCGTTCCGATGGCGATCGGGGTCCATACCGATATGGCGACGCCGGCGCTCGCCCGGTTCGGTTCGGACGCTTTGCGCCGCGAGTTTCTGGCGCCGGCAATTTCCGGCGACGTGGTCGCCTGCGTCGGCGTGTCCGAACCCGGCGCCGGCTCCGATGTCGCCGAGATCAAAACAAACGCGCGATCCGACGGCGACGATTACGTGATCGATGGCGGCAAGATGTGGATCACCAACGGCGCTGAAGCCGACTGGATGTGCCTGCTCGCCAACACGGGCGACGGCCCAAACATCGCAACAAGTCGCTGATCTGCGTGCCGATGAAAACGAAGGGCGTCACCGTCGCGCGCAAGCTCGACAAGCTCGGCATGCGCGCGTCCGACACCGCGCAGATTTTCTTCGAGGGCGTGCGGGTTCCGAAGCGCAACCGCATCGGCGACGAGGGCAAGGGCTTCGTCTACCAGATGATGCAATTCCAGGAAGAGCGGCTGTGGGCCGCGGCCGCTTGCCTCAAGGCGCACGAGCATACGATCGCAGAGACGATCGCCTATGCGCGCCAGCGCAAGGCCTTCGGCCGCAGCATCCTCGACAATCAGACGGTGCACTTCAAGCTCGCCGAATTGCAGACGGAGATCGAGCTCCTGCGCTCGCTCATCTATCGCGCCGCCGAGGCGATGATCGAGGGCGCCGACATGACGCAGCTCGCGACGATGGCGAAGCTCAAGGCAGGGCAATTGGGACGCGAAGTGCCGAGCGCCTGCCTGCAATATTGGGGCGGCATGGGCTACATGAACGAGACGCCGGTGAGCCGCGCCTTCCGCGACGGCCGTCTTGCCTCCATCGCCGGCGGCGCCGAGGAAGTGATGCTGACCATCCTGTGCAAGGGCATGGGGACCTTGCCGGGCATGGGGCAGTAAAACTCGACTTTGCGCCGCGCGAGAAATTGCGGCAAGAGGAAGCATGAATCCCGCAGCCCGCGCCGCCGCTTTATGAGCGCCGCTCGCTCCGTGGCCTAGGAAGACCAGCAGGAGAAGCCGTTGAAGTTCTCGATCGCCATCGCCGCGGGCGCCGTCGTTTTGTCGCTCGCGCCGCAAGCGGCCGTCGCAAGTCCGGCGGAATACAATCGCGGCTATTACGATTGTCTCGCCGGCCGATATGACGAGGATAACGACAGCCGCTCCTACCGTCGGGGATGTCGGGACGCGCAAGAGGAACGCGGAGGCGAAGAGCGGCCCCGCCATTGGCGACCGGATCGAGGCCCACCGGGCCCTCCGCCTGGCGTTCCGCCTTTCCCCCGAGCTGGAATTCCCAATGTCCGCGGAATGGACCCGGTAAGGGCGCTGCAGGTGCTGGCCTCTCGCGGATACGCGAACGTCGGGACCTCAGTCGCTGGCGGAGCGATCGCGGGAATTTACTTCAACCCTCAGACGCGGGAATGCGTCCAGGTCACAAGCGTGAGCGGGCGAGTCGCCGACGTGCGTCCAACCGGGGATTCGCGCTGTCGCTGAAATTCTGTCGCGCGTGGCGTAACGAGCCTTGCGTCCACCTTCCTCCTCCAGCGCTCGAATCTGCAAAGCGGAGATCGCGCCGCCGAGGCGATGATCGAAGGCGCCGACATGACGCAGTTCGGCTCGATGGCAGTCGCGCGGCTCTTCGCGCGTCGGGCGATTAAGCCGCCCCGTCCCGGCGGCTGAGTTCCGCCTCCACCCGGTCCAGCGCGTCGCGCAACGCTTGCGCCTTGCCCACGGTTCCGGAATTGTCCTTCGCCGGCGTTGCGCCGCGCGGCTCCGCTTTGCCGCGCATCTCGCGCGCCTGCCGCGTTCCGATCGCCTTGGCGCGATCGTGCGCCTCCCGCAAGCGGCGGGCGACGCCTTTAAGCTCATCGACGGACTGGCGCTCGATTTCCGGCGGCCGGGTCACGGCGACAAGTTCGTTTTCGGCGCCGCTCAGGAGCCGGGCCTCAAGTTTCGCCGCATCATTCATGGAAAGCTCCTGAGCCGCCTCGCACACTGGGTCCGCTGACCTCGGGATGGCGGGAAACCTAGTCTAGTTCGCTCCAAAGCTAAGCTCCACCGTCTTGCGCGACATTGTCCGCGGGGAAAGATATAGGGTAGCGCTCTCACCTCGCGTGGCTGGCGTGCGGATAGCCTTGTCGATCATCCAACACAGGCGTCGAATGACAGAAGCTAGCATTCCCTGCACGAAGGCCCAGACGGCGCCGCCGCCGCCATGGCAAGCCAGCCTTGCGTTTGGCGCTTGTCTCGGATTGATTGTCTCTTGGTTTGGTCCTTCGCACATATTGCTCGAATTGCTAAAGGTTATATATTTTAAGCTAAACATATCGGGAACATTGCAGGGCAGTTATCTGAACGAGTTTCTTGCAATCATATATATTGTATACTTCATCTTCATCTATAAAGTAGGAGTTGGTTTATTCAGACAATATTTTATCTCCGGACTTCTTCTATCTATGCCTAGTTTTATGTTTATGCGTGGTTTGTCGATATTCGTTGACCCGATCGCCCTGCCAGCGCTGGCGGGTTACGGCATCGCAATATCCCGAGGCCGCAACCCCATCACGGCGGCGGTGTTGGGAGGGGTGCTGGGCCTGGCATTCGTCGCGGCAGTCTTGATTTTAATTACCGCGACTTGGACCAACGACTGAACGACCAGGCGGCGGAGCGGCGTGCGTTTCGTGCTTCAATCTCGGCGGCCCCGAGTCTGTCCGGAAACCGCAGTGAGGGCGAGCTATAGGATTGCGCGCCTTCCGGGGATATGAACCGGAGCCGCACATCCCCAAAGGTTTCCCTCCCCATGACCCCCGCCGCCCGCGCCGCCGCCGCGATCGAAGTTCTGACGGATATCGACTCCCGTCGCCGACCCGCGTCCGACGCGATGAAAGATTGGGGCTTGTCGCATCGCTTCGCGGGCTCAGGCGACCGGGCGGCGATATCGGGCCTCGTCTACGATGCGCTGCGCCGGAAAAGCTCGTCCGCATGGATCATGGGCGAGGCAGGCCCGCGCGCCGAAATGCTCGGCGCGCTGAGACAAACGCACGACCTCGACGTTGACGCGATCGCCGCGCTGTTCTCAGGCGAGGGCCACGCGCCCGCGAAGCTCACCGAAGCCGAACATGCGCGGCTCACAGCCGCCGACCTGACAGGCGCGCCCTCGCACGTTGTGGGGGATTTCCCCGAATGGCTCGCGCCGCAACTCGAGGCGAGCTTCGGCGCCTCTGCAGCGGAGGAGGGCAGGGCGCTCGCAGACCGCGCGCCCGTCGATCTGCGCGTGAACCTGCTCAAGACCAATCGCGACAAGGCGCTCCGCGCGCTCGCCCATCTCAAGCCCGAGCCGACGCCGCTCTCGCCTGTGGGCATGCGCATCGCCATGCGCCCGGACGGCCGCGCGCCGCCGCTCGCGTCCGATCCGGCTTATGTCAAAGGCCACGTCGAGTTGCAGGACGAGGGCTCGCAGCTTGCCGCGCTGCTCGCGGAAGCGAAGCCCGGCATGCAGGTCCTCGACCTCTGCGCCGGCGCGGGCGGCAAGACGCTGGCGCTCGCGGCCGCGATGGACAACCAGGGACAGATCTACGCCGCCGACCCCGACGCGCATCGCCTTGCGCCGATCTTCGCCAGGCTCGCCCGCTCGGGCGCGCGCAATGTCCAGGTCCGCGCGCCGAGGGGCCCAGCGGACGTGCTCGCGGACCTCGAAGGACGCTGCGATCTCGTGCTGATCGACGCGCCCTGCACGGGCTCCGGCGCCTGGCGGCGCAACCCCGACGCCAAATGGCGCATCCGCCCCGGCGCGCTCGAACAGCGCATCAAGGATCAGGACGAAACGCTCGAAAGCGCGTTGCGTTTCGTCAAGCAAGGCGGGCGCATCGTCTACATCACCTGCTCCGTCCTGCGCGCCGAGAACGAGGACCGCATCGCCGCCTTCATGGCCCGCCACGACGACCTCCTGCCGATCGACGCCAAGGCGCAGGCAAACTCGGCCGGCTTGCCGGCGCTCGCCGAGCATCGCTCGACGCTCGGCGCCGGCATTCGCCTCAGCCCGAGAACGACGGGCACGGATGGGTTTTATGTCGCGACGTTAACGCGGACTTGAGGCGGCGCCAGAGCGCTTTGCAAAACACCGCTTTCTCACCGACCTCGTCCTGACGCGCCGCGTAGCGGCCTCGAAAGCCTGCCCTGAGCTTGTCGAAGGGGCGCTCCAGCACGCGCGCGTGCGGCGCGTCACGCGGCGTCCTTCGAGACACCCACTTCGCGGGCTCCTCAGGACGAGGTGTGAGGTAACGAAAATGGAACACCGCGCCTTGAAATAGCGTCCAGGCCAGCCGTCTTGTCATTCCCGCGCGACGAACAGCGTTGTCATTCCCGCGCAAGCGGGAATCCAAACTGGCCTCAGAAGCTCACCGTGGACCCCCCGCTTTCGCGGGGGTGACAATCGTGGAACGTCGCTTCGTGGTCGTCGGACGACCTTCACGCTCCAGACCGAGTCCACCTACAACTGGACTGCGCATCAATGGACCGTGCCGGTCGAGGCCGGTGTGAGCCAGGTGCTCAAGATCGGAAGCCAGCCGATCAGCATCGCGGCGATGGCGAAATATTGGGCCGTGCGTCCGGACGGCACTCCCGTCTGGGGCGCGCGGTTCGTGCTGACCTTCTTATTTCCTAAGTGATGGTTTCGCGAAGGAAGTGGGGAAGTTCGCGGCTGCGCTGGGATGACCGCTTCACGGCGACTGTAGCCGTCCGGTGAGCGCAAACAGCGGCCATCCCGAGACATACGGGCGATCGCTCTCGATCAAAAGGCGACGTCTCCCGCGACAATTGTGCTATTCTACGCATCGCGTGAGGACGCGCCATGGCGGGAACCCGGAAAATCGCGGCGATCCTGGTCTCGGACGTTGTCGGCTACAGCCGGCTCGCTGGCGCCGACGAAGATCGCACGCTGTCGCGGCTCCGGGGCTACGAAGCGATCTGATCGATCCCACCATCGACGCGCATCACGGCCGCATCGTCAAGCGCACCGGCGACGGCAGCCTGATCGAGTTTCGCAGCGTGGTCGACGCCGTGCACTGCGCCATCGAAGTGCAGAAGGGCATGGTCGAGCGCAACGCCGGTCTGCCGCCCGAGCAACGCATCGAGTTCCGGATCGGCATTCATCTCGGCGACGTGGTCGAGGAAAGCGACGGCGACCTGATGGGCGACGGCGTCAATATCGCCGCGCGGCTTGAGGGCATCGCCGAGCCGGGCGCGATCTGTCTGTCCGAGGACGCCTATCGTCAGGTCAAGGGGCGGCTCGATCTCGCGGTCACCGATCTCGGCCCGACGCAACTCAAGAACATCGCCGAGCCGATCCGGGTCTATTCGCTCGAGGTCGGCAAGCCCGGCCCAAGCGAAGCCCGCGATCGGAGGCGAAGCCGCCCGAGAAACCGCCGGCATCGCGGTCGCGACTTCGCATGGCCGGCGGCCGCGTCCTGTGGGCCGCGACGGTGGCGGCGCTGGTCCTGGCGCTGGCCTTGGGCGGCTGGCACTTCTGGTTCGCGCCATCCCGCTCCCGGCCTCGTCGGGCAGGGCGTCGCTCGCGGTGCTGCCGTTCGCCAACATCGCCGGCGACGAAGCGACGGCCAGGCTCGCCGACGGACTGACCGAGGACATCATCACCGACCTGTCGCGCTATCGCAACATGGACGTCATCGCCCACAATTCGACCGAGGGTTACAAAGGCAAGGCGGTCGATGTGCGGCAAGTCGGCAGGGATTTGAACGTCCGCTACGTGCTCGAAGGTTCGGTGCAGCGCGAGGGCGAACAGATCCGCGTCACCGCGCAGCTGATCGACGCGGCGAGCGACGCGCATCTGTGGTCGGAGCGCTGGGACAGGCCGGCAAAGGAACTCTTCGCCGTGCAGACGGAGATTGCGGATCAGCTCGGGAACCGTCTCGGCGGCGCCGGCGTCATCGAGAAGGCCGAACGGGAGGCCGCGCGGCGCTCGCGTCCGGAAAATTTCACCGCCTACGAACTCTATCTCGCCGGCGTGAGCGAGAAATTGCGCATGACTCCGGAGAGCATCAAGAACGCGATCGAACTATTCGAGAAAGCGGTTGCGGCCGACCCCGGGCTCGCCCGCGCCTGGGCCGAACTCGCCAGCGCCCGTATGTTATCCGGCGCGCTCGGCGCCGATCCAGCGGTTGCTCTTCCTCCGGTCCTCCCTTCAGCGGTCACCGAGGCGCGGCGCGCCGTCGAGATCGATCCGGGCGACGCCGAGGCTCACGCGCACCTCGGCTGGGCCCTCGGGTTTCAGGGAGACTTTGGACCCAGCGAAGCCGAATTCGATACGGCCTTGCGGCTCAACCCGGGAGACGCCGAGATTCTCGCCGGCTACGCGAACTGGTCGGTGACGTTCGGACATCCTGAACGTGGCGCAGAGGCCGCCGATCACGCCATCCGGCTCAATCCGAGCTATCCTCCGTTCCAAGCGTATAGTTTCTCTTATGCGTATTTCAGCGCCGGTCGGTACGAAGACACTTTGCGCGTGCTTGAGCGGCTCCCCAAAGACAACTACCTTCTCTTTTCCTGGGTGCTTCGCGCCGCGAGCTATGCCGCGCTCGGCCGCGCGCCGGAGGCGAAGGCGGCTCTCTCGGATGCGCTTGCGCACTTCCCGGACCTGACCATCGAGGAAATGGCGGGGGCCCGGGAAATAGCGATGCAGAGAGGAACCGGTGGATCGAAACCATGCGGGCGGCGGGGTTCCCGGCATGCGCGAAGCCGGAGACTCTGGCGAAGAATCCACAATTGGTCCGCCTGACCGAATGCGTGTCGAAGTGAAACGTTGATTTGCTTCGCAGCCGCCTTCCCGCCTCTCGATTGTTCTCCGTCAAAACGCGGGCGGCTCTGGCTTGTCTTTGTGCTATTCTGTTTGGCGTGCGGATGTGGTCGGCTACAGCCGGCTCGCCGGCGTGGACGAGGATCGCCACGCTGTCGCGGCTCCGGGGGGAAGCAAGTTTAAAGGCAGCCTGCGGGAGCGGGTGCGATGCTCGTCGCTTGTCGACTGGCCGGTCTATCCGCGCTTGAGGGGCAGTATGACCGCGTCGACGAGCGCGTACAAATCTGTCGGCGGGGGCCCCAGCGCGCCGCAAGCGCGCGAACCTTCCCTTTTCGCGCCTCGGCATTGGCCGCGCGGGATTGCAAGCCCTTGGCCACGGCGTGGCACTCCCAGGCTGCCTCGCCCCGGTCCTGCCCCGCACTCACAATGTTGTTCTCAGGGTTGGACTGTCGTAGACATCTGGCTCGCGCGGCTAGGCTGATCACCGAACGCCGGGCCTGCATTCCCGGCCGCCGCGTGCCATCAGTGCAGCGTGGAAATGCAGCCATGCCCAAACCGATCAACGATATTGCTTTAGCGTTTTTGCGCTCCCTGCCAGAGGCCTTGCCGGGACGGGCCTTAAGCGGTTAGCGCCGTGGGCGAGACCCGAAAACTGGCCGCGATCTTGGTGTCCGACGTCGTCGGCTATTCGCGGCTTGCCGGCGCGGACGAGGACCGGATTCTGGCGCGGCTGCGGACGCTCCGAAGCGACCTGATCGACCCGACCATCGCCGTGCACCACGGTCGGGTCGTCAAGCGCACCGGCGATGGCGCAATTGTCGAGTTCCGGAGTGTCGTCGACGCGGTGAACTGCGCCATTGAAGTCCAAAGGGCGATGGTCGAGCGCAACGCTGAGGTCGCGCCCGACAAGCGCATCGAATTTCGGATCGGCATCCATCTCGGCGACGTGGTCGAGGAGAGCGACGGCGATCTGATGGGCGACGGCGTCAATATCGCCGCGCGCCTGCAGGGCGTCGCCAAGCCCGGCGCGATCTGCCTCTCCGAGGACGCCTATCGGCAGGTCAAGGGACGGCTTGATCTCAAGGTCAGCGATCTCGGCCCGGTGCCACTGAAGAACATCGCCGAGCCGATGCGGGCCTACTCGCTGGAGGTCGGCGCGCCGCGTGAGGCCAGATGCGTCGCCAGCCGATCAGGCGAAGCTGCGTCCAAGCGACGTTCGTCCTTCGCCTCGCTCGCCGCAGTCGCCGCGCTGGTGCTTCTGGTCGCCGCGAGCGGCTGGTACATGCTCGGCGGCCGCCTGACGAAACCGGCGCAGGCCGCGCATCTTTCAGTCGTGGTGCTCCCCTTCGCCAATCTCTCCGGCGATCCGGCGCAGGACTATTTCGCCGACGGCATTACCGAGAACCTCACCACCGACCTCTCGCGCATCCGCGACAGCTTCGTCATCGCGCGCAACACCGCCTTCACCTTCAAGGGCAAGAATCTCGACGCCAAGGAAATCGGCAAGGAACTCGGCGTGCGCTATGTGCTGGAAGGCTCGGTGCAGCGCGACCAGAACCGGGTGCGCGTCAACGCGCAGCTAATCGACGCGGAATCCGGCGCGCATTTGTGGGCCGACCGGTTCGAGGACGACATGGCGGACCTCTTCAAGCTGCAGGATCAAGTCGTGGCGCGGCTGGCCAACAGCCTTGGTTCCGAACTCGTCAGGGCGGAAGCGGAAAAGAGCGCCCATTCCAAAATCCCCGACGCGATTGACCTCACCATGCGCGGTTGGGTCTTGACGTGGCAGGCGCGCGAACAGCCGCTGAGGGAACGGGAAAGCATGCTTGATACGGCGCGAACCTTGTTCGAACAGGCGCTCAAGATCGACCCTAACGATGCCGACGCCTTGGCGGGTGAGGCATATACCTATCACGTTGCATACTTTTACGGATGGAAAACCACCGAAGACTATGAGGCAAGAGTGCTCGGTCAAGCCAACCGCGCCATCGCGCTGGCCCCCGATAACATGCGGGCGTATTGGGTTAAATGCGAGTACCTGAACACTTCGCGCCGCCCGAACGAGTCGCTCGCCGCCGCGAATACGGGACTCGCCATCAATCCAAATTACGCGCCGTTGCTCGCGGCGCGAGGTAACGCCGAATCCTCTCTCGGCCGTTTTGAACAGGCGAAATCCGACGTGCAACAAGCGATGCGGCTAAGCCCGCGCGATCCATTGATCGGGATGTTCCATGTGATTTTGGGCGATGCGGAACTCGGGCTCGGTCATTTCGACGCCGCCATCGAGAAATACCACAATGCAATCGACGCAAGCTATCCTGTCTATTTCGCGTACTCAAATCTCGCGGCCGCCTACGCGCTCGAAGGCAAGATGGACGAGGCGAAGACCGCATTGGCGGAAGCCCGAGGTATCTTTCCCAAACTCACCATCAAATGGATGATCGCGCATACGCCGAATCTGCCGCATGTGTTCGAAGGCTTGCGCAAGGCGGGGCTGCCGGAGGAATGAAGCAGGTTTGAAGGCAGCCTGCGGGAGCGGGTGCGATGCTCGTCGCTTGTCGACTGGTCGGTCTATCCGCGCTTGAGGCGCACTATGCCGGGGTCAGAGGGCGCGCAATGCGGGCCCCGTGTGACTGCGTGACCCGGCGAGAGCACCAGCGACGTCATCCTGCGGCTGGTCGGAGATGGAGGCGAAGGGGCGGCGTTGACAGGCTTGGTCGCCCACAAACTCATCTGAGGATTGCGGCTAGAAGGGGCGCGCAAAAGCCCGGGCTTGTAGACATAGTTTCCCCCATTTTCCCCGCCCCTGCGAGCGTCTTCACAGAAGCCGGCGGCGTGTAAACCTCGCCCGGAGGCGCATGGTACCAGTCAAAGCACCGGTAATACGGGTCATCTTTAAGACAATCGGCCCACGCTACTGAGGCCATTAGCGGCACGGCCAACATACCCGCAAGCATTAGTTTTTTCACAGTTTCGTTCTCATAGTGCAGCAACCATCCTGAGGCCGCCTCGGAAAGTCGTCAACCGGGTTGACGGGTTTAACCGCAGCGACATGCTGGAGCGGCGACGGCCTGTGATGGCGATGTGGAGTCGCGACGTAAACGGCGAAACCGCCGCAAAGGTGGTGTCCGATTCGTCAGGGGCAGGCGGAAACGGTCGTGATCAGGATCGCCATCACCCCGGCCGCTTTCGACGCGATCGCCGCAACCTTGCAGCTCGGGAACGTCGGCTTCGAGAATGCGATCAACGAGCGGGTGAACGATACGTTTGGCTGCCGCCCAATGTGGTCGATCGGCTCAAGGCGCAGCGGCGACCCGGCGAGGGCTACGGCGACGTGATCCTGCGGCGGCTAGCCGCGGGCGACGGGATCGAGGGCACACGCGCCCGATAGCTTGGCTGGCAGTCGGCGCAGTCTCGGCCCATCTCCTATTCCCTCCCTCGGCGACGGTGTTATGCTCGGCGCGGCGTGGATAGGCTTCGCGAGCCGACACGCGGGGCTGCACTCCCGCTTCCACGTCCGTTCCGTGCAGCGTGGAAGTGCAGCCATGCCCGTGCCATCTGCGACCGGTGATCAGGCTTCGGCATTAGCGCCGTGAGCGAGACTCGAAAGCTCGCGGCGATCTTAGTGTCCGACGTCGTCGGCTATTCGCGGCTTACCGGAGCCGACGAGGATCGGATTTTGGCGCGGCTGCGGGCGCTCCGAAGCGATCTGATCGATCCGACCATCGCCGTGCACCACGGGCGCGTCGTCAAGCGCACCGGCGATGGCGCAATTGTCGAGTTCCGGAGCGTCGTCGACGCGGTGAACTGCGCCATTGAAGTCCAAAGGGCGATGGTCGAGCGCAACGCTGGGGTCGCGCCTGACAAGCGCATCGAGTTTCGGATCGGCATCCATCTCGGCGACGTGGTCGAGGAGACCGACGGCGACCTGATGGGCGACGGCGTCAATATCGCCGCGCGGCTGGAGGGCGTCGCCAAGCCCGGCGCGATCTGTCTCTCCGAGGACGCCTACCGCCAAGTGAAGGGACGGCTCGATCTCGCGGTCAGCGATCTCGGCCCGACCCAACTCAAGAACATCGACGGGCCGATCCGGGTTTACTCGCTGCGACTGGCGTCCCCGCCCAGGCGAAACCCGCGGCGACGGTCGCGGCGGCCAAATCCGGAGAGCGCGGCGACCTCGCCCAAACCGCGCGCTTTCCTGCGCTGGCCGGCGCTCGCCGCCACTCTCGCTCTCGCGCATTCTCGCGGCGGGTGCCTTTGCGTGGCGTGCGGGCTACGCGCCACGTTTCGTGACCGCTTCCGTTGACGACAAGCTCGCGACCGCCCCACGCCTCTCCATCGTCGTCCTGCCGTTCGAGAACCTGAGCGGCGACAAAGAACAGGACTACTTC
>CAVUPE010000007.1:0-307016 GCA_963743265.1 uncultured Alphaproteobacteria bacterium
TATGAACGGACGGGAAGCGCGAGAAAGCGGTCTTTGGCGGCCCGCTGTTCCACGGCACCGGGATTACGGTGCTGGGGTCCAAGTGCTTGGGTTGCGCACCGCCTCGACCACCTCCCGGATCGCCGCGATGACCAGCTCCGGCTGGTCCTGGTGGATGTTGTGCCCGCTCTTGGTAGCGATGGCGTAGTGCGCGTTGGGGACGAGCTTGGCGAGATCCTCCTGCAGCGCGGTCATGATCCCTTCCATCTTGTCGCTTGGCCAGCCCGGAGACGGCGCGGCAAAGGGGATGCCGTGGGCCAGAACGACGAGCGGCATCGGGCGCAGCGGCGCGTTCGCTCTCGCCTGGCGTACCTGACCGGTGGTGGCGTCGTCCGCCAACGGGGCGGTATACCACCGCTCCGCTTCCGGGTACGCGTCGAGCAACTTCTGGTTGGTGACGGTGAGCGCTTCGAACTCTGACCACTGCGCGGGAGTGAGGGCCTCCTGGAAGCGCAGCCAGACGTCCTCGTGGGTGCTGTCGAGCAGCACCATGCCCACCACCTCGTCCGGGTACATGCTGGCATACAGCCGCACCACCAGGCCGCCCGCGGAGTGAGCAACCAGGACGTAGGGGCCGCGGATATCAGCGGCGCGCAGCAGCGCGTGCAGGTCGGCGACCTTGTCCCGCGTGGTACGCGGCTGGGGAACCGGGTCGCTGCGACTGGGAAAGAACGGGGGACCATGCGGGTCGAGGTCGGGATTGACCTCGCCAATCGTGCCAGGGCGGTCGTAGGCACAGACGCGCGTAAAAGCGGCCACGCCAGGGAGGACCATGGTCCGCGCACCAGCGGGATGCAGATTGTCACGGCTCCACACGTCGGCCCGCCCATAGGCGCCCGCTTCCAGGATCACCGTGGGGCTGCCCTGGCCGCGGCACTCCAGATACAGTTTCCGCCCGCCAATATCGATCGGACCCGAGAAGTCGCCCGTTGCCACCGGCGAAGCAGCCGCCAAGGTGGCCCCTTGCGCGGCGGTGGCTTGCGACGCAGGGCCGGCGAGGATGCCCACGAGGGCGAGGACGAACGCTGAGATCATCGGGTGGCGGTCCATGATGTTCTCCTTGAACCGATCCTTGGCGGTTATTACTGATAAAGTCTGTTATCAAGAGAAAGGCGACGGTAGGGGGCTCCTGGCGGGCCTGGCGGGCGGTAAACACACGCGCTAATTCCTACTAGTGCAGGCGTTCGCCGGTCCAGCGGTCCCGTCCCGCCCAGAACGGGCAAGCCGGACAGGTGGCGCCCTCGTAATCGATGCCTTCTTCATGGGGGCAACCGATAATCCGGTCCGTCATGACAACCGACTTGGCTCCGGCCTCGGCGATGAATGCCAGCACTTCTTCCGCCACCCGGATGTCGTCGCGGATGTCGGTCTGCTCGTTCGAGAACCAGCGTCGAAGGTCGGTCGCCTCGGCGTCCTCGGCCGGCATGATGCCGACCGTGAGCTTGGTCGCCGTGCTATCGTCCGGGCCGTAGAGCGCGACCGTTGCGACCGGCCAGCCGCGAAATCCTTTCTTGGCCCTTTTGCTCAATCTTTTGCGGGCGCGCTCGATCATTGCCGCCATCCGGGTTGCGGGCGGTCGGTATGCGCGCCCGTGATCTTCTCGCACAGAATCTTTTCGCAGCCTGCGGCCTGCAGTTGGGCGAGCTGGCCGGCGAGGTCCTGGGCGGCGACAGACGCCTGAATTCGCGCGCCCGATCGATTGCGCCTCGACAACGACGATTAAGGCTTGGCCGTCTTCGACCGGCCGTTACTCTTGCGAGCGCCGGCTTTGCGCTTAAGCTGGCCAAGTCCGAGTGTCTTCGCGATCGCCGACCGCTGCGCCGCGTAGTTGGGCGCGGTCATGGGATAGTCAGACGGCAGGTTCCATTTCGCGCGATATTGCGCCGGCGTCAGGCCGAGACTCGTCAGGTGACGCCGTAAAGACTTGAATCGTTTGCCGTCGTCCAAACAGATCAGGAAATCTGGGGTGATCGACCTTCGGATCGGCACCGCGGGCGTCTTCGCCTCGACTTGAGGTGGCGCACTCTCCAGTCCTTTTTCGAGCCGCTCAACCGCTGAATGCACCGCTTCAATTAGGCTGGGCAACTCGCTCTTCGGAACAGGATTATAGGAGACGAATGCGGCCACGATTTCCGCAGCCAATTCGACCGGATTGGATGTCGCCATGCTTGAATTCTCCCGCAATCGACTTTGCTGCGCGCATGCTTACGCGCGGCCTGTTGGCTCGTCGATAGCCGGGTTCAAATAGATGTCCTGCGCCGCTGGGGTTCGCGCCCCCTATCGGCGATCGGCCTTTTCTGACGGCCAAAGACTTCGCGGCCCTCACGGTCAAGAATGCGCAATCCGATCGTTCGCGGCGGCCATTCGAGACTTGCCGCGGCGATGATTGCGGACGACACATCCGCCACCTGAATCTCGACTTCCTTCAATGTTGTCGGTCCGCGATCTGGCGCTGCACCGACATATTGGATTCGGAACGGGTGCGTCGTGGCGGCGACGACGCGCGTCAGTTCGTCTGCCCGCCTCAGTTCGGAAAGGGATCGCGGCTTGCGCGACGCTGCCTTGTCGCGATCGGGAACGAGAACGGCATTCATCGCCAGCCGCACCAGGGGGTCAACGTCCTCGCGGCTACCGATCTGGCGTGCAACCGCCAATGCAACAAGACCCCAGTCCCGCGCGATTTTATCGGAGCTGGCTTCGTCTTCACGGCGCCTCGCCTCGCTGTATGCGGCCTCGCCAAAATCGCGGATCAGCGCCTCGGTCTCAGTATCTAAGCGCTCAATCCTCGCGCGGCGCTGGGGCAACCAGGACAACATTGGAGACTCCCTTGGGATCAGGCTTACCGCCTCATACGTGAGCTGCATGCACCTTCAAAGGATGCTGTCAGGGCAATTTCCGCGTCAATCGACAAACGGAAAGCAATCCACAGGCGCGCTATTGCACGCCAGCCGAAGGGATGCGGTCACGGGCAGAGGGATGCTGAGGAAACAGCCGCTTGAGATCCATCAAGACTCTGCGCGATACGCGCCGAGAATTGTCGCCTAAACGCGGGAGACAGACTGCCGAGACCATTGCTCGGCGCTCGAGACGCGGAAAACTCGTGCTATTTCCGGCCTTGGGAAATCGCGCAGGTTTGCGCGGACTTCCTGGTTCGGATCTCAGCCGTGCGAAGACGACGCAGTGACGAGGGACGCAGTGAATGACGGGAATGCGCAAATAGCTGCGATTCTGCGAGAGAGTGGCGAAGGGTCAATTTGGCGGCGGCGGTGTGGGTGGAGAGGTTCAAGGCGCCGACGCTCCGATTGCGCGGAGGTCGCGCAGGCTCGATGGCGCAAACAGCTCTTGATGGGGCGTTGGAAGACGCAGCGAGCGCTGCGATCTCGTCCGCGTTGGCGCCAAAATAGCCCTTTTGCATGACACCGGCACAGCGGCGCCGAGAATGGCCCGCCGTTTCCGAGCGCGGTTCAAACAGGATTCTGATCCTTTGCCGCAGCCCGTGCGCGGGCCGGTCGCGAGAGGCAGCGCGCCACGTAGTCCTCGAGTGCTTTGGTCTTCTTCTCGCCCAGCAAGGGCGAGTCCATGAACAGAGCGAAGGCGCCGGCATAGAGCACGTCCGCCGCGGTGAACGTCTCGCCCGCGATATAGGGTTGTGCTGCGATGCGCGCGTTGACAAACGTCATCGCCTCGTCGGAATCGACCCAGCCTGCTGTCCCGCGTGGCACAAAGACTTTCATGAACTTCGACGTGAATGCCGGCTCGAGCACGCCTGAATAATAGGCAAGTGCGGTAAGAAACGCCCCTCGCGCGGGATCGCCGATTGCCGGCCCGAGATGGGCCTCAGGGAATTTGTCCGCCAGGTAGAGCGCAATGGCTGTCTGCTCGAAAACCATCGATGCGCCGTCCTTCAGGAACGGGACTTTGCCGTGAGGATGCGGATTGGTGGGATCGAGCGCGCCAGACCCATCGACGCGGCGGATGGAGACATATTGGATGTCATAGGGCTCCCCGATCTCCTCAAGGAGCCAAAGAAAGCGTGACGAGCGCGAGCGCGGCGCGTGGACGAGTGTGAGCATGAGCTTCTCCTTGTGACTGCGCGATCAGGCGACGCCAGGAGTTTGCCCCGCCCCATGGAAATTCGCTAATTGCGTTCGCCGTGTCCGAGCATTGCCAAACGTTTGGCACCCGACTGAATGGCGGGAGTGCGCAAATAGCGGTCATTCGCCGACGGCTTGGCGAACGGGTCAAATCGACCTTTCGCGGATGAACCTTATCGCGAGCCGGCTAGAGAGCAGAGTTCGATCCCGGTTCCGAGTGGTGGGGCGCTACCTGTCCCGTAAAAGAAAGCATTGGGGGGAAATGGGGCGTACGGGACAGCAGCTTCCCGCTAGCGAGCCTTTGACCTGTAGAAGGCGAAATAGAGGGGATAGGGTAGCAGTGAGGCAAAGCGCACCATCAGCGCAAGGCGGGTCGGAAACCTAATCTCGAATCCACTTTTCTCCAGACCGTCGCAAAGCCGCCGACAGGCTTCATCGCAGTCCATTAGAAGTGGCATCGGAAAGTCGTTCTTGGCCGTAAGCGCCGTTTTCACAAAGCCTGGGTTGACAATCTGGATCGTGACGTTGCAGCGATCCGCGTCGAATTTCAGTCCTTCGGCGAGTGAAATTACCGCCGCCTTGCTCGGCGGGTAGCCTCCGGAATTGGGAAGGCCGCCGTACCCGGCAAGCGAGCCCACGATCGCGATCTGACCGCGCCGGCGCGCCCGCATGGCATTGAAGACTGGAGTCAGGGCATTGGCCGTTCCCTGAAGGTTGAGGGCGATCGTCCTTGAAAAGCCTTCGCCACCGAAGTCGTCTGGCTCGTCGGGAAAGTGACCCCCAGCGTTGAGGAGCGCAAGCGCTATCGGGGCTTCCCTCTCGATAGCTGACACAAGCGCCGCCATCTTCCCGCGATCCGTCACGTCGCCAGGCGCGGCCACGATCGCCCCTTTGAGACCAGCCGCCTGGGCCGCAAGCGCCTGCAGTTCGCTCTGACGCCGCGCGGTCGCAAAGACACGGTAGCCCCGGCGCGCAAGTTCTAGCGCGGCTCCCTTACCGATGCCGCTACTTGCTCCGGTCACCCAAGCTATGCCGTCGGCAGGGTTGGCGCGATAGACCATCGAAACTCCGATCGGATCCGACACACGACATAAAATGCGGCAATTTTGCTCAGAAGAGCCCGCGGGGCGATTCTCCCAGTCCTAGCTGTCCTCTGTCGCCGAAGCGCAAGGAATGGGCGGACGCGTGACCGCTTAACATCGATCGGTGTCGGCCGGAATGCGCAAATAGCGGCCATTCGCCCGACGCACGGCGACCGGGTAACATCGACCCGTTGCCGTACTTCGAGAGACGAGAGGAAGCGGGCTTCGCTCTCCCGGCGCGGTGCCCTCACGCCTTCCACCTGCGCCCAGCTCATTGCATGATGTGTCGGGCGTCATTGTGTTCGGCGATCGACCGTTTGCAGCGACGCTCGCGAGCCGCCGTGTTTACCTTGCCTTGCGCGGCCGTTGTTAGGACGGGACCGGTAGTCGATGATAGAAACTGAGCCGATACTTCCTGAGGACTTCGTTGCCCTGTTGACTAATTTCAAGCGACTTCCGCCCTAGAAGCATCTGCTCCCAAGGTCCAATCTTCTTGTCGTCGAGAAGGAATTGTTGCAGTGAGCTATGATGAAAAATGACTAGCGCCAGCAGAGATCATCTGTCTCCTATCGCCGATCACGGTGAACATGAGCAGACTAGCCCAGTCAACACGGCCAAGCGCAGGCAGGCTAGGGACACATCCGCGTACAAGATGAGAAATATCAGCGCGGCCACGGGCGCAACGACCGTCAGGGTCGAGTACCGCGAGGTGGCGGCGCTTGAAAGGCCAAGAACCGGGAGTTTGCCGTATGTGACCAGAACCTGTTCCAGAACGCCAAACAGGATCAGGGAAATCAACATCAGAGACCGACTTTGCTCCTCGAGCAACAGCCGCTTGAAATGCGCGAAGACAAACAGGAAAACCAAGTTTAAAAACAAGCCGACGAGAAAATCAAGCCAAAGAGCCGGGCCGTTAGAAAACCTGTCCGCCGTCAGCGCCTTTGAGACAGCGCGGGGTTCACGTAGGGAGGATTTCTGGATCATCGTAGCCGCAAGGAGCGAAGATGAGACAGAAATCCGGGCCGGAAAAGCAGCCGGCGGAAGACGCGATCAGGGACATTCGGCGCGCAACCCATCGACACTTTTCAGCTGAAGAGAAGATCCGCGTCGTACTGGAAGGGTTGCGCGGGGAGGAGAGCATCGCCGAACTCTGTCGGCGCGAGGGCATCGCCTCATCGATGTACTACGGCTGGTCGAAGGAGTTCCTTGAGGCCGGCAAGAGGCGACTCGCCGGCGACACAACTCGCGCCGCGACCTCCGACGAGGTGAAGGATCTCCGCCGCGAAGCGCAAGCGTTGAAGGAGGTCGTCGCCGACCTCACCCTCGAGAACCGCCTGCTCAAAAAGAGTATGATCGCGGATGGGGGAGACGAGCCATGAGATATTCCGCACACGACAAGACGGAGATCATCCGGCTGGTCGAGCAATCACATTTGCCGACTCGACGCACGCTGTGGAAACTCGGCATTCCCAGATCGTCCTTTTACCGCTGGTATGATCGCTATCAGCGCGGCGGACCAGAAGGCCTCGCGGATCGGCCCTCACGGCCGGATCGGGTCTGGAACCGTATCCCAGAGGCTATCCGCAACCAGATTGTCGACCTGGCGCTGGATCAGCCGGAACTGAGCCCGCGGGAACTGGCAGTGCGCTTCACGGACGAGACAGAATATTTTGTCTCGGAGGCCTCGGTTTATCGGCTGCTGAAAGCGCACGATCTTATTACCAGCCCGGCCTACATCGTCATCAAAGCGGCCGAGGAGTTCAAGGACAAGACCACGGCCCCCAACCAGCTCTGGCAGACTGACTTCACCTATCTCAAGATCACGGGCTGGGGCTGGTACTATCTCTCCACGGTGCTGGACGACTTCTCGCGCTTCATTGTCGCCTGGAAGCTCTGTGCGACCATGAAGGCGAAGGACGTCACCGCCACCCTCGATCTGGCGTTGGCGACCTCCGGTCTCGATCAAATGACCGTTGTTCGCCGACCGCGCCTGCTGTCGGATAACGGAGCGTCATAGGTCGCGGAGGATCTCGCGCAATGGCTGGATCGCCAGGAGATGGAGCATGTCCGCGGCGCCCCTTATCATCCGCAGACCCAGGGCAAGATCGAGCGCTGGCATCAGACGCTCAAGAACCGCATCCTGCTCGAGCACTACTAACTGCCCGGCGATCTCGAACGCCAGGTCGCCGCCTTCGTGGCGCATTACAACCATGCCCGCTATCACGAGAGCCTCGACAATCTTACCCCGGCTGACGTCTACTTCGGACGCGCCGAGGCCGTCCTCCTCGAACGCGAAAGGATCAAGCGCCAGACAATCGCAAACCGTCGCTTGCAGCATCAACTGCATCCCGCACAATCTCAATCACAGATGATCCAGAGCCTCCCTTCCGGAAGCCGGCAATATGTCTCAAATCATCTGACGACGGACAATTACGACTTTTCTGCGTCAGGAAGCTCGCGCTCAAACACTGATTTGGGGCCGTCTTTGTCAGAGGTCACAACGAACGTGTGGCCATTCAATTCAAGGTATTTGCGGAGGCCCAGCTCGCCTGACACGCTGCCAAGCAGTGCGCCCGGTTTGAAATCGATCGCCTTCGGGGTCGGCAACGTCTGACCGCCGGGATAGTGATCGATTTTTGGGAGATCGTCGCGGGGGTAGGATTTCGGATAGCCGTCGACCGGGTCATCGTAGAGGACGCATATGATCTTCGCCATTTCGAGATTCCCTTGATCTTAAGACGAGAGAGTAAACGCTGATCATGAGAGGACCGTGGCCTACACAAGGCCGCACCGTTGATAGAGCGGTTCTGTCGAGAAGGTTTTCGACCTGGCGCACCGGCGCTTCGTCGCCGAACCCGCAACGCGCATCTTCTCAGCTTCTGGATTTAAATTTGCTCGCCGCATATTCGCCGGCGAAGGCCTCCGCATCCTCTATTGCATCGCCATCGGCCAAGCGCCGGCACGTAAGTTGCGACGTCCCTGAAGGCGACAAGGCCGCGATAAATAGCCCGGCTCAAAAGTAAGTTCGACGGTCTCCCAATCCTTGGCGCTCAGCCGCTTATGACGCCGATGAGGGCCTGAGAAGGAGCTCTCGCGCTCAACTTTTTCCGGTCACCGCCCGAGACGCCGCCGAAGCCGTTACGCGCCGCAGCACCAGCGTTCTCACACGGCCTCGGGAGATTTCAGCCGTGCAAAGACGACGCAGACGGCAGTGCGCAAATAGTGGTCGTCCCCACGGCGTAGCGAACGCAACAGACATCCCCATGGGCGATGGCCAGATCGGCGAAGAGTCTGGGGGCGGGTGTAGAGAACGGACATGTTTTCTCGGCACGCCTTGTGGCCGAGCGCGCAGGCGAGCCAACTCTTGCCCAGGCCCCTCGCCCCGGTCAGGAGCAAATTGCGGCGCTCGGCGATCCAGTCAGAAGCGGCGAGCTTGAGGAAGAGCGCGGTCGATCCCAAGAGGGATCTGATATCCTGAACGTCCGGCCAATGGAGGAGATGGATCGTGGCGACCGTGCTCATTCCAATCCCGAGCAAGGATTTTGATCCGACCGAGGTGGCTGTCAGCTGGAAAGCGTTGAAGCGGCTTGGTCACTCTGTCGTGTTCGCCACGCCCGCCGGCCGTGAGGGAAGCGCGGACGACATCATGCTAACGGGCGAGGGCCTGGATCTCTGGGGCTTCCTGCCCGGATTGCGACGCCTGGTCGCGTTCGGCAGGATGGCGCGGGCGAATGCGGACGCACGGCGGGCCTATGCCGAGATGCGGCTCGATCCGGCGTTCAAGGCCCCGCTTGCCTGGCGGCAGTTGGGTGTCGAAGGCTTCGACGGCCTGTTGCTCCCCGGCGGCCATCGTGCGCGGGGAATGCGCGAATACCTCGAAAGCAATGTCTTGCAGACGCTGGTCGCCCAATTCTTCGAGGCCGGCTTGCCGGTGGCGGCGATCTGCCATGGCGTTTTGCTCGCCGCGCGCAGCAGCACCGCCGATGGCGGGCGCTCCGTCTTGTTTGGCCGCCGGACCACCGCGCTCACTTGGGCGCTTGAACGCAAGGGCTGGACGTTCGGGCGCGTCTTTCGCTTCTGGGACCCGAATTACTACCGCACATACGCTGATGGAGCCGGAAACCCTTCCGGTTTCATGTCGGTGCAAAGTGAGGTCACACGCGCATTGGCCCGGCCTGAAGACTTCGTCGACGTTCCCGCAGATGCTCTCGACCGTGATCGCAAAGTGAGCGGGACGTCACGGGATACATGGGACGACGATCGCGCGGCATTTGTGGTGCGCGACGGCAACTATGTCTCAGCGCGCTGGCCGGGCGATGCTCATACATTCGCTCGCCTGTTCGCCAACGTTTTGACCGAGGATCGCGCGCAGGAAAGCACAGCCGCTACAGCTTGGCGAGGATCCCGGTCACAATAGTCCCGTTACAATCCTCGGCTACGCCGCCCACCCCTTCTTCTTGGCGACCTTCATCGGAAGGACGACTTCGCTGTTTTCGCGCTCGCGTGGAGTTCTCGCAAAGTCCTAAGTCGGCCCTCGATACTGTCGTCAACGAGCAACTCCGCCTCGTCCGTTTTCGAGTCCAGATAGTCGTCGAACAACCTCGCGCGGAAGTCCAGTTTGGGCGATATCGCGCGACCCGCTTTTAAGGTAGTGCAAGTCGGACATCACGCTTTCGATCCCGCAGTCTTCGTCGAGCTTTCGCACGCCAAGCTTCAGCGGTGCACGTATTTGGAGCGGGTGGTTCTCGTCGCTGTGGTCACGTGTGTTCTTGAACTTCTGGTAGAACTGGCACCTCTCCCCGACCCGCGATTCAACCTCGCCGACCCAGCCAGAGAGCCGGTAGGCGACGACCTCGGCGCGGTCGGCCCGGTCTCGCATTCTCTGGCGGTTCGCCAACCTATTCTGCAGGAAAACGAATCCGAAGCCTGCGAGGATCGCCAAGATCGATCCGATCGCCTGAACCCAGGCTGCCAACTCACCGGCATTCATTCGAGCCCCTCCCGCAACTGATGCGGAGCATACCCAAAAGGCGAGCGCGACGGCCAGGGCCAGCGCCACCGCCTCAGGGTGAAAGCTGCTGCGCAGAAGATGGGCGCCGCCGCCGCTCCCCTCTGGCGGCGGCGGCTAGCCATGAGCGACACCGCAACCACTCACGGAGTTGAGTTCGCCTCGCGTAGCGCTGCCCCCGCACTCAAATCATTGAGGCCGCCCGCGCCCTGATGGGCGAAGACGGCCTCGGGTCCGACGGGGTCGGTGCAGACCGCCGAAGTGCGAAGGACGAAGCGGGGAACCCCGCAGGGCGGGGTGATTTCGCCGCTGCTGGCAAACTGCTACTTCCGGCGCTTCCTGCTGGCCTGGCACAACCATGGCCATCGGGACCGACTCGATGCCCACGTCGTCAACTACGCCGACGACTTCGTCATCTGCTGCCGACCTGGCAACGCGCCGGCGGCGATGGCGCGGATGGCGACGTTGATGACGCGGCTTGGGTTGGAGGTGAACGCCAAGAAGACCAGGATCGCCCGACTGCCTGAGGAATCATTCGATTTTCTCGGGTATACGGTCGGTCGCTTCCACGGCAAAAACGGGCGCACGGAACCAGCAGGGAACTGGCAACCACTTGGGACGAAGAGCTTCGCGCCTGCCAAGTGGGCTGTGGGGCCGTTTTATGACGCAGCCGTCTCCGCGACCGCCTTGGATGTCCGTCCCGATTTCCGCTTCGCGGTTTGGCCGAGTCCACTTTTCTTCGCAAGCGCCGACCGCGTGGCAGCATATTCGGGTGCGACCATCGGATAGCTGTCGGGAAGACCCCATTTCGCCCGGTACTGGTCTGGGGTCATCCCTAAATTGGTCAGATGGCGCTTCAAGGTTTTGAATTTCTTCCCATCATCGAGGCAAATTAGAAAGCCCGGTGTGGTGGATTTCCGAATCGGCACTGCTGGCACGAGAGCCTCAGTTTTGGGAACAGCTTGCACAGCGCCAAGTTTCAAGAGAGCCCCATGAATCGACTCGATTAAAGCAGGCAGACCAGCTGGAGTAACGGAGTTATACGAAACGTAGGCGGCTACGATATCGGCTGACAGAGAGATTTTATTTGGTGAAGCAGTGTTCGAATTTGCCATTTGCTTTCCTCCAAAATGAGCAATTGCGATAGTCTATGGGATGCGAACAGGCATCTCCATCGCCGCGAGGCTCTTTTCAACCGGCGTTTCGACGGTTCCGCTATGCGTCATCCACAAGGCCGAAAAAGACCATGGCGGACGCGACGGCGATTAAAACACACACGGTCTCCAAACCGCTGCCCAACGGAAGGAGCAAGTTAAATCCCAGCGCCAGCATCGTCACGCAGACTACGCCGCTCAAAATCACAGGCCAGCTCATCGGGACCTCCCAATTGGGTTAGGCCCCTCTTCCCCTTAATCAGCGCTCGATCCATGACGAGACGGCCTCAACATGCGGGGGAACATGCGCGCTGAGGTTTCCCTCTCCTGTCTCCTCCCCGCGTTCGCATTCGGCTCTCGCAGCGAACCAGAATTCGTCGCTTCGACCGTCCGGCCTGCCCGCATGGTCCCACAGCCCATAGGCCTGTTCGCGGATCATCTGTTCATTCGTGTTCGTGTTATGTTCTCCAAACGATGGCGCTCGCCTCGCAGACGGAAGCAAATGGCTCCCACCAGCGTTCGTCCACGTGGCCATTGGCGCTAACATTCGTTGAGCAAGCGGGTAAATTGCCGAGCACGGCTTGTCGCGCCCGGCAAATCTTGAGATTACGACGCGAAGCGAACGTTGGGCGAACCTATAACGCCGGCCTTCGTCATCGCGGCCTTCAGTTCGTCGCCGCCGAGCCAAGTGCGGGCTTTCGCCACGTCGGCAACGTCCTGAAGGATTAGGACATCATTGGGGTCTTCGGCGCTTCGGAATACTCTGCCATTGGTGACGCCTGCCGCATGGCGGGCCTTCTCATGGTCATCGTAACCCTTACGCCATGCAGTGTAGTCCTTGACTTTGTGGTGGATCGTCAAGTTTTCGGTTTGATTCTGTGCATTCATCGGCATGACTCCAAAAAGAAATAAAGTATAATTTCGAATGACGTCCATCCGAAATACACTTGATACGTAAACCTATTTTTTACGATTACAAGGCGCCGTCCAAATTTATACATAACGATCGCTCAAGACGATTAGAGCGAGTTTTATGCCGATGGCCACGAAGGCGACCGATTGAACTCTTGCCAGATTGCGCCCCGCCGGAACGGGGCGTGCGCCCTGATCGGCCGCCGCTTTCGCGATCAGCGTGCCGGTGTAACCGGTCGCCCCGTAGATCAGGATCGTTCCATTCAAGTGGCCGAACCTCCTCGGCCTATCCTGTCGAGGTGAAGCGCAACCGCTCGAACAGCTATTCCTTGAGTTTGGTGTCGGCGGATTTCCGATGCAGCGCACCGCTGCCCACGACGCCCCGATTTCTAAACGATACCACAGCGCCCGGAGCGCGACTACCCTCGCTAATTCGCCGGCGGCCCGTACCTGTCAACACGTAACGACCTCTTCCGTCGTCCCAGCGCATGAGGTTGGCTCGGACGGCGTTCTCACGGAGCAACATCGTCATCGGATCGTGGACATGAGCGGGGGCAACGTCTCCGTGCGCGTCCACGCTCTTCAAAGCCTCAACCAGTCTCTTTTCGAGTGCGTCGATTATCATGTGTTTCAATAGATACCGCTGGCTCGCTTGTGCAAGGCTTGGTGAACGCCTGCCGTCTGAGAGCTCAGTTGAGAAGGTGTCCGCTCTACGGCCCCTCACGCTCAGGCTGTGACGGGGGTACGATGACGGGGCGGCTTTCGGGCCGCCCTTTCTGTTTGCGACCTGTGATGGAGGTCACGGCCCCACGCGAGGCTTTGTGCTTAAATGGCCAAATGGAACAGGGTTGGGCGGCCAGGAGTTTCCGAGATGTCCTATCACCAACGGCCACATGAGCTGCGGCTCGCGATTTCCTCCGAAGCGGAAGCGCTCTTTTCCGATTTTGGCGGTGATGCCTACGCTGAAGCTTGCCGCCGCGCTAGTGAGGCAAGCAGCGATTCCTTAGCAAGGGATTGGAGCGTTGTCGCGGCAACGATCGCTCGCAGGTCGGGAATGCGCTCATCCCTGCTCGACGCCTTATTCGGTTGAACAGGCGGATCCGCTGGGCCGCTTCTCGCCTTTAGGTCAGCGGGCATTTTCCCTTCCTCCATATCGACGCAACACACTCTCAAAAAGCCCGATCTGTTCGGTGACTATATTGACCGCCTGTTCTCGCGTCACCGGCTTGGCAATCGGTGCCCCAGCAGTGATCGCTTCTAGCTGTTTAATTGCGGCGGCGAGGTATCGCCGCGTGTCGGCCAATAAATCCACCGGCTCCATCGCGTGTCCTCTCGTCTTTGCACGACGCCGGCAATATCGCCGTCGCGGATGAAGTCGGTAGCGTTTGGGCAGCCGCTCCTGTGAGCCCTAGCGCGGCTGGTCGCTACCGGCCAGGCGAACGATGACATCGCTGTAGGACTCTCCCGGCCCGCATAGCTCCGCTAGCCGGTCGAGTATATGGCGATCGAGCGTGATCCTGAAACCGCCGCCCTCGTCGACGAGTTCCGGGCTCCGCCCTCACACCCTTCGGCAGCGTCGGCCTTATCGCCGCATAGGCTTCGGCAGTAATTGAGATCGTAACCATTGTCGTTGATCGCTAAGCCGCGACTCCGTCATCCCGCTCGCCGTCCGGCGGCCCTTGGTCTTCCGCGGTGTTTTTGTTGACCTGGAGAGTTTTGCCCAGAAGCTTTTGCTGATTGGACTTGTCGCCGGACAGCTGCTGCAGTTGGCATTCTTGAGTGCTGTTATCGTTCGTTTCGAGGTCTTTTGGCTATAGTATTTGTGCCCTTAGACACAACGTTGGAGTGTATTGGTGGGCTCCCTAAGCGCATAGCCGATCATGGGCAAGCATGTCGAAACCCGTCGTAGCCTAGATAGCTTCCACTGGTGGGATCGTATGATCTGTAAGTCTGTTCGCAGTACGCGACGGAATCACCGTTGTTATACGCAGTCGGAGCAGCGTCACTATACACGTAACCTGGATCCGAATAGCCGGGATAATTCTGGTCGGGGTAGTAGTAGCCCTGATTCTGGTCGGGGTAGTAGTAGCCTTGGTTCTGAGTGGCGATGGCTCCGCCGATTAGCGCGCCCGTCGCGACGGCTGCGGCGCCAACTCCAATGCCGTACCCGGGCCAGTAGCCGCGCGCATAGCCGCCATGGTGATATTGAAGTCGCCCCGCGCCGTGACCCACGTAACCATGACCAATATGCGCCTGGCCCGCCCCGTGAACGCGCTGCGCTGAGGCGGGTGCCGGCTGAAGCATAAGGACGCTCGCAATGGCGATCCCACACAACAAAAGGCTTTTCATTTGAACCTCCAAAGGGGAACCAGACATAGCTGGCATGGCGAAGCTGAGGTAGGGTCGGAAAATACTCATTCTGACCAGGACACGACCGCCGCAAATTGGCGGTGACTCCATCCCCCCCGCCGCCCGTGGCCGTTAGAACAAGGCGCTGGACTTTGGCTTGGTTCCTTCCGGCCTTGCGGTGACGGGAGGAATCGGTCGCGGGCAGCCGGCGCTTTCCATATCCAGCTCCTCGACATCGCCGCCGTGGGTAGATTCCGATCCTGTAAGGCTGAGGCGAAACGGCCTAGTAACTGAGCAGCAATAGGTCGCTGGTCGGCGATCTCGCTGAGAGTCACAGTCATGCGGTGCTATTTCATTCGCGGCGGACATATCGCAGACGTCGACCAACTCGCCGAATTCTCTGATGTAGAGGCGATTGCAAAGGCTCATGCGCTGTTTTCAGAGCGCAAGGACCTTTTCGAAGGCTTCGAGTTGTGGGATGGCGCGCGCGTGCTTATCGGGCATCCGGAGCTCTTTGCCCAAAACAACCCCGCCATCTGGCTGGCCGCTTCATAGGGCTTGAGGCGGAGAAAATGGCCACTAGGAGACACTCTTTAGACCGGATGGACGCGCTAGAACGACGGATCGCAAAACTTGAAGCCCAGTCAGAGCCACTCGGCAAGACCTGTCCAAAATGCCACGCGTTTGGCCTAGAAAACCACGTGCGTCGTACGGTTTTTGATGGCCAAGGAGTGCAGATGATGAGATGCCGGTTCTGCGACTTTGCCGAGGAAAAAATGGCGGCCAGCACGAGCAGTTTGCCACGCTAAGCCGCGACTCCGTCTTCGAAGTCGCCGCCGGCGACGATCTTGAGCGCATCATAGGTCGCGTGCGTAGTTTCATTGCCGCGGAACGCCATTGCTCCTTCGCCGTAGATAGCGCGCTTAATTCGCCCCTCATCCCAAGCGCGCGCTAGTCTGCCCCGCGGCGAGCCCAACACTCGCGCGAGGCTTTTTTTGTGGGTCGGCCTCAAGGAACAGCGGCTCGCATCAAGGCGAAGCTAAAGATGCCGGCAGCGCTAGGAAATCGGAAAGCTTAAGCTCGCTCTCGGCCGACTACGTTTTCCTAATCGGAGGAGGAACATTATCAAGCCTCAATAGTTTATTTGCTAGGCGTCGCGTTTCGGCGCTTGGAGGCCGCCAAATGATTGGCACTTTATGTCCTCGATACTTGAGAGCGTCGGTATTTTTCTCTGGTTTTCGCTAGTTATATTCGTTGCTGGCCTAATCGCAACTTACGGTGAGCAAATCCGGATGAGACCGTAGCTTTCTTTTTTGCTTCAGCAACAGAACAACCCAGGACGCCGAGTTTTGCGTTAGTGGTATGCTTGGGGGAGAAGGATGATGCCGTTCGTAGCACAATTCACGACCGATGGCCGTTCTAAGAAGCTCAATTCCGGACACGTTCCGGACGAGGACAAGAACGCGATTCAAAATTTGAAAAGCAGGCGATTGCGATGGCCGAGGCGAGGCGATGCCCGGTACACCTGCAAGTGTTACACAATGGCCACGCCGTGCATTCCAAAAGCTACGGTAACGCTGATAAGAGCGAGTTCTAGGGCGAGCGCCCAAAGCAGCCGCGGGACTAGCACGCTCGCTCACACGTTAAGACCGAGACGGGCGCCTATTTCCCGGCCGCTAGGAGAGGTGACGGAGACAGTCGCGCAATATTCCCGGACATTGATGCGAAACAGGAGCGGACTCAGACTGCAGCCACATTGCTGCACGGCGTGGTCGCCCGCCCGGAGGAAATCCGCGGCCCCGGCGAGAGCTACGGCGACGTGATCCTGCGGCTGGCGGAGGAGGGCTGAGGGCCCCGTGCAATGCGTTACCTGAAGGGGCGATGCAGCGCTTTCGAAGTCTGAAGACGCTGCAGAGGTTCAGCTCAGTTCACGCCCAGGTCCACAACCAATTCAATCAGGAGCGCCATCTCGTCACGAGGCAAATCTACAAGGAGAGACGCTCTGCTGCCTTGGCCGTGTGGCGTGCCCTTGCCGCGTAGATCGCCGCTCGAGAGCCGACGTTTCGCCTCATGTGCGAACCCCGCATTGCCATGACAGCGCCTCCCGGACGTTTGCCAGCGCGATCCCGGCGAAGATCCTACAGTGTCTAATTGGCCGCCGGCTCCGGAATGGTGGGCATTTTCTCAACTGCGGCGAGAATCCGGTAGTGTCCTAATTTGCCGATTAGTAAATCAGGGTCGCGCCGTTCGCGATTAGCTCCGTGCGCTCTTTGTCGGTCGCCGTGGCGGGGAGATGCACACGCAGTATCTCCCCGGAACCGGTTTTTTTAAACGCTTTGACAGCCGCTATAGTCGTGTCGAAATCCCCCATGACCTCGCATGTCTTCGCTTTCGCGCCGCCGCGATCGTGAATATGAATCTCCCATTCACCTGTCATCGGTTGCGTTCTCGTATCTCGAAGTCCGATCGAGCAATTCTTCGAGCGTAGGCGCGCTATCGACGCTAGGCGCATAGCGGGCGTAGTCCTCAACGACGAGTGCTGTCGCGCCGCCGAATGGTACCGATCTCAACCGACCTCATCCCCTGCCAAAGTTTGAAACAAAGCCCGTTCGATAGTCGGCCTCGAAACCGATTCGCTGCCGACGACAGGGCCGTCCGGTCTAAGCGTCACGCCGATCGTCACCAGTCGTGCTCATTCAGCGAGCTTATTTCGCGGCGCTGAGAATGGCGGCGCAGGCTTGCGGCACGCCGGAATCGACCGCCTTGCTGCCAGGCATCATCGCCCAGCCGCCTTTTTCGACATACGCCGCCTGTTGCCATGAGTCGGCCTTTTTCAGCTCCGTCAGGTTGTTGGTGGCGTCGGCGCTGCGTTGGAACTGGTCGACACAGATCGGCGCTATCGCTGCGACCACGGCGCTACTGGCCGTGCTGTCCGCCAGGGTCTTCGCCGTGCTTGCAAGCATCCACCCGCCCCAGCCGAAGCCGATGGCGAGAGTCGCGACGACGCCAACGGCGGCGCCTTGCAGAAGCCGCTTCAGCGATTCTCCCTGGTACCAAGCAGATGTTGGCATGAGACTATCCTCCGAGTTTGGGGAGGAAGGATTCCTCCCCTTCGAACATGGCGAGACAATTCATGAATAGGGTCACATTGTCGGCGACCTGTCTTCGCTTTATCGTGCGATCAGTGGTCCATCCCGCCCATGCCGCCTGGCATAGTCGGGACATCCTTCCTATTCTGCGTTTCGGCGAGACTCTTCGGATGCCGGCACATGCGAAACTTATGGTCCTGGAACACTACCTGACCGAAGGTCGGTAGGGATAGAGTCGGAAACTACTCAGACCGGCATCGACTGGGGCGCCCCGCGGGTAGCGCCCTGCTTACGCGCGGCTCGTTCGAGGGTGGGGCGAATCCGACCAATTCCGGCCACTTCCGTCGCGCGACTTGCTGGAAACGACACATTGCATCCAATCTGCCGCACGAGGAAGGTCAGTTCAGCGCGACAATTTCAGAGACGCGCTTCTCCCATTGGCGACGGCCGCACGCATCTATCGATCACGCGGCAGGGGCCGCGGCGGTTGGAATGTTCCTACCGCTGCGGGCAGCATGACACGAGAAGCTACGTTGCCGGCGCGGTCGTTTTTGCCTTTCTTATGGATTTCGTGAAAGTCCCTTTCCGATTATTTCGCAGCCTTTGCCTCGGTTAAGCGAGCGAGGTCGACGGCTTCAAGGTCCACGTCGACTCCACCAACAACGCTCGCGGGCCTGTTTTCTCGAGCGCCCGCGCTCCTGTGCCCCGATGGCGGCTCTCGGCGTAGGTAGTTTCCGAGGGCGCCATTGGCGGTCAACAGACGAGTATGATCTTTTCGTCCGAAAGCATCGGGAAGCGCTTTTCCAAATCTTGGCCGGTGGGAAAAGGGCCGCGCGCAGGACTGACATCTCGCCAAATGATCGGTTGTGTCGGCCAGGGGCGCGCCTTCGACGACCGTTGAAAAAGTCCCAGTCGTTCCCGGCTCCGCGATGCGCCGCGCGAGCCCATCCCGCGGAGGCGGACATTGTCAAATCTAGAGTTGACGGCCGAGTCCGCGATCGCAACGCGTCGCTTCCTTGGATTCTCCCGGAAGGCGTCGCCATGGGATAGCGAGCAGCCAATCCGCGAGGAATTGTTCAGCCTCGAACGCCTGGAAGCACATGCGAAGAGCCTTGCGGTTGCGCAAACAGTAGCCACTCATGCGACGCGGGGCCTGCCCCTGGCCGCGCGACTTGCCGGCAATGGCGCGGTGCTCCTGTCGGCCTACCAATCGATCGTGAAGGCGATCGACGATGGGCGCGCGATCACGCCGGCAGCGGAGTGGCTGATCGACAATTATCATTTGGTGGAAAGGCAGATCCGTCAGATCAGCACCGATTTGCCGCCGGGCTACTATCGCCAGCTCCCGAAGCTCGTCACGGGCCCGTTCGCCGGCTACCCCCGCGTATTCGGCATGGCGTGGTCGTTCGTTGCTCACACCGACAGCTCTTTTGATTCCGACATCCTCGTCTCCTATGTCAACGCCTATCAGCAGGTTCAATCCCTCACGATCGGCGAGCTTTGGGCAGTTTCATTAACGCTGCAGATCGTTTTGATCGAAAATCTAAGGCGGCTCGCGCTGCAAATCACGATTAGTCGGGCCGCGCGCCATGAGGCCGATAGCCTTGCGGATCGACTGCTCGGAGTCAGCGGGCGCGTCTCGGAGCCGGCGTCGGTCGTCTTCGCTAGCCGTGGCTCAGAGCCGCTTTCCGAGGCCTTCGCGGTCCAGCTCGTGCATCGGCTTCGCGATCAAGATCCGAAAGTTACCCCGGCGCTGGCTTGGCTCGACGAGCAACTTGCGAAAAAGGGCATGACGGCGGATTCGACTGTGCGCGAGGTGCATCGCAGCCAAGGCGCCGCGAACGTAACCGTCCGGAACATCGTGACAAGCCTGAGGGTGATCGCCGAGGTTGATTGGCAGGCATTGTTCGAACGCTATTGTTTGGTCGATGACGTCTTGGCCTCCGGTTGCGCGTTTCGGGACATGGATTTTGCCACCCGCACCCTCTACCGAAGCGCGGTCGAAGAACTGGCGCGGCGATCGGACCACGGCGAACTAGAGATCGCGCGCCTCGCCGTTGCGGCGGCGCACGCGCCCCATTCCGCGTGCGAGCCTGCGGAGCAATTGCGGCGCAGCGACCCCGGCTATCATTTGCTTACCGGGGGACGCCGCGAATTTGAGAGCATGATCGGTTTTCGCCGCTTTCGGGGGTGGCCCACGCGCATCACAACAAGACTGAATTTCGACGTTTACGCCACCGCAATTGTGGCGACGTCCGCGATCATTCTGGCAACGCCATTGATCGTCCTTGCCAGCCTAGGCCTAGGCTCATTTCAGCTCACAATACTCGCGGTTCTCGGCGTCATTTCTGCGATTGATGCGGGTGTCGCGCTTGTCAACCGCGGAGTCGCGCTTTTCGTTGGCCCGGTTCCGTTGCCGGGCCTCCACCTTCGCGACGGCGTTCCCGAATCGTTGCGCACGCTGGTTGCCGTGCCGACGCTCTTGACAACGTCCGAAGACATCGCGGCTCAGGTAGAGCGGCTTGAGATCCATTATCTCGCAAGTCCAGAAGGCGATCTGCACTTTGCTCTACTATCGGATTGGATCGACGCGGATGTCGAGCGAACGGAGGGCGATGCGGAACTGGTCGCTGTCGCACGCGACGGCATTGAGCGCCTCAATCGACGTTACGGCCCCGCGCCCGCGGGCCCGCGCTTTCTCTTGCTGCACCGCCGACGGGTCTGGAACGAAAGCGAAAGGCGCTGGATTGGCTGGGAGCGGAAACGGGGCAAGCTTCATGAATTGAACCGACTTCTCCGCGGGGCCACGGACACCACCTTCATGGACATGGATCGCGTGGCGCCGTCGCTTCCGCGAAACGTCCGATATGTCGTCACCCTGGACTCGGACACGAGGCTGCCGCGCGACACTGTTCGTCGGCTCATTGGCAAGATGGCGCATCCGCTCAACCGCCCACGTCTCGACCCGGAGCGCAACGCGATCGTGGAAGGCTATGCGGTCCTTCAGCCGCGGGTGACACCCTCGCTCCCCAATGGCGGCGAAGGTTCGCTGTTTCAGCGTGTCTTTTCGAGTTCCAGCGGCATCGATCCCTACGCCGCGGCCGTTTCTGATGTCTACCAGGACCTGTTCTCGTGAGGGCTCTTATGCGGGAAAAGGCATCTACGATCTTGATGCATTTGAGAGCGTGCTCTCAGGTCGGGCTCCGGACTCGACGTTGCTGAGCCATGACCTCTTCGAGGGGACTTTCGCACGTGCGGGTTTCGCTTCGGACGTCGAAGTCGTCGACGATTTTCCATCGCGATACGATGTGAGCGCCCGGCGTCATCACCGCTGGGCGCGGGGAGACTGGCAACTCTTGCCGTGGATTCTCGGTTTCGCCGGCAAAGGCGGCCGGAAGCCCGGCGTCGCGGACGAACTTCCGCGGATCGGTCGCTGGAAGATGATCGACAATTTGCGTCGGACGGTCAGCGCGCCCGCGTGCGTTCTGGCCCTGGCGCTGGGCTGGACGCTGTCTTTTGAATCGGCGCTCGTCTGGACGACGTTCGTGCTTGCGACCATTACTTTGCCAAGTCTCATACCCGTGATTTCGGCAATTCCGAGCCGACGTCCGGGTGTGGCGATGTCTCGGGCATTTGCGAGCGCTTGGGAGGGATCTCCGCCTCGCTGTGACATTATCAGCGTTGAACATTACGTTTCTCGCGGACCAGGCCTGGTTGATGGGCGACGCCGTCGTGCGGACGCTGTGGCGGCTTTTCGTCAGTCGCCGACATCTGCTCGAGTGGACTCCTGCGTCACAGACTGCGGCGGCAAAGCGTCTCGATCTCCGGGGGTTCGCCGTCCGAATGTCGGGAACGTTTGTCCTCGCCGCGACAGCGTTGCTGCTGGCGCTCCTTTCCGGGCATGGAAGTTGGCCGATTGCGACGCCGTTCGTCGCCCTGTGGATGATTTCGCCCGCTGTAGCGCGTTACGTCAGCTTGCCTCCGCGCATTGATGCCATCGCGAAGATTTCGGAGGCCCAATCACTGGGCTTGCGTCAAACTGCGCGCCGCACCTGGCGGTTCTTTGAAACGTTCGTGACGGCGGACGACAATATGTTGCCGCCGGACAACTTTCAGGAAGATCCTACATCCCGGGTTGCTCACCGAACGTCGCCGACCAACATTGGATTGTATCTGCTTTCCGTTGTCTGCGCCCGCGACTTCGGTTGGATCGGCATGGCCCAAACCATCGACCGGTTGGAAGCGACCCTTGCGACGATGGCTCGCATGCCACGCTTCCGTGGTCACTTCTACAATTGGTATGACACTCGCGATCTCGAGGCGCTCGAGCCAAAATACGTTTCATCCGTCGACAGCGGCAATCTCGCCGGCCATCTCTTAGCGGTCGCGAATGCCTGCAAAGAATGGGGGCGATCGCCGATGGTCGCCGAGTCCCGTCTGGCCGGAATTGTCGACACACTCGGTCTGACCGCTGAGCACGCCGCCCACCTGCGTCTCGGTCGCCGAACGCAGACGGTGACGCCGCGCCAACTCGATGATTCGCTTGCAGCCATAACCCATACCCTCGCGAGCGCCTCTCCGTCTGAGGAAACGCTCGCGACTCGACTATCGGAACTCGCCGTCGAGGCAGCGACCATAGTCGACATCGCCAGCGCGATCGCGCTCGAGCGGAGCGATGGAAGCGGGTCGGATCTCTTGTACTGGGCGCGGGCGACCCTGACCACCATTGAGGCGCATCGCGCAGACCACAAGCTTTCGGCTGAGGGGACCGCATCTGGTGCGGCCAGGCTGCTCGTCCTGGAGAGCGCATTCCGCGCGATGGCGATGGCGATGGAGTTCGGTTTTCTCTTCGACCCGGCGCGCCAGTTGCTTTCGATCGGATTTCTCATTTCTGAATCGACCCTCGATCCCAATTGCTACGACCTTCTTGCGTCGGAGGCTCGGCTGGCGAGTTTCTTCGCGATCGCCAAGGGAGACTTACCCGCCCGACATTGGTTCCGGCTGGGTCGCGCCGCTACGCCGGTCGCACGCGGCACGGCTCTGATTTCCTGGTCCGGTTCAATGTTCGAATATCTCATGCCGCCGCTCGTCATGCGCGCACCCGCGGGGAGTTTGCTGGAACAGACAGATCGGCTCGTCGTCCGGCGTCAGATCGAATACGGAGTAAAACTCGGCTTGCCTTGGGGGATTTCCGAATCCGCCTACAATGCCCGCGATCTGGAGCTGACCTATCAATATTCGAATTTTGGCGTGCCTGGTCTCGGACTGAAACGAGGATTGGGAGAGAACAAAGTCATCGCGCCCTATGCGACCGGCCTGGCGAGCATGATCGATCCCTCAGCCGCGGAGATGAATTTTAAACGCCTTGCGACAATGGGCGCGCGTGGCCGGTATGGATATTACGAGGCTGTGGATTTTACCCCAACGCGGGTTCCAGAGGGCGAGCGCTTCGCTCTCGTCCGCGCCTATATGGCGCATCATCAAGGCATGACGATCGTCGCGATCGCCAACGCGGTCTTTGACGGCGCAATGCGAGAGCGGTTCCATGCCGAGCCGATCATTCGGGCAACAGAATTATTGTTGCAGGAGCGGGTTCCTCGCGAGGTCGCTTCGACGAGGCCCTGGGCGGCGGAGGTCAAGTCTGCCGCGCGCGCCATCCACGCAGATACCTCGGGCGCCCGCAAAATCGTTTCCGTTCATAGCGCCACGCCGGAGACGCATGTTCTTTCCAATGGGAGCTATGCCGTGATGATGACCGCGGCCGGCTCCGGATACAGCCGCTGGGGCGACCTCGCCATCACGCGATGGCGAGAGGACGCCACGCGAGACGATAGCGGCTCTTACATTTTTCTTCGAGATACGCTGAGCGGCGCCGTTTGGTCGGCGGGCTTTCAGCCGACTGGCGCCGAGCCCAATGAATATGCCGTCGATTTCAACGAGGATCGCGTCGAAATCACCCGCCGCGACGGGAGTTTGACGACAACGCTTGAAGTGCTTGTTTCGGCCGAAGACGACGCGGAGGTTCGGCGCGTGTCCATCTCCAATGCGGGACGTCGGGCGCGCGACATCGAGATCACGTCGTATTCGGAACTTGCCTTGGGATCACAGGGCGCCGATGTGGCGCATCCCACCTTTGCGAAAATGTTCGTTGAGACCGAATACCTTGCGGAATTCGGCGCGATCGTTGCCACGCGGCGAAAGCGGACGCCTTCGGAACCCGAAGTTTGGGCTGCGCATCTGAGCGTCGCCAATGGCGAAGTCGTCGGCAGCCCGACCTTCGAAACCGACAGGGCGCTCTTCCTCGGCCGCGGGCACGGTGTAGAGTTCGCCGATTGCGATGCTGGACGCGCGGCCGTTAGCCAATTCGGTCGGAACCGTGCTCGATCCGATCTTCGCGTTGCGCCGTCGTGTTCGCATCGCCGCGGGGGCCACGGCTCGCGTCGCCTTCTGGACCATGGCTGCGGGGACCCGCGCTGCGCTCTTGGATTGCATCGACAAACATCGGGACGCGGCGGCATATGAGCGCGCAACGACGCTGGCTTGGACCCAGGCGCAAGTGCAACTGCATCACCTCGGCGTCAATCCCGGTGAAGCCGGACTTTTTCAACGCCTCGCAAGCCACGTCATCTTCGCTGGCCGCGATTTGCGCCCCTCATCGGATGTCATCCGGCATGGCTCAGGTCCGCAATCGGGTCTGTGGTCTGAGGGCATCTCCGGCGATCTGCCGATCGTGCTGTTGCGAATCGCCGAGATCGAGAGTCTCAGTGTCGCCCGCCAGGTGCTGCAAGCTCATGAATATTGGCGGATGAAGCAGGTCGCTGTCGATCTCGTCATTCTGAACGAGCGCAAATCGTCATATGTGCAGGACCTTCAGGTGGCGATCGAGACGCTGGTGCGCGCCAGTCAATCGCGGCCGGCTCCCGGAATCGATCGCCCGCTAGGCCGGGTCTTCATTCTTCGGGCGGACCTGATCGCCGCCGAGACGCGTTCGCTGCTTGTCTCGGCCGCCCGTATTGTGCTGGTGGCCCAGCAAGGAAGCCTTTCCGACCAACTCGATCGCATCGCCAACCCGATCGAGCTGACACGTCCGCTCAAAGATACCCCCATAGCGCGCCCTGAGCGACGCGCGGCGCTCCGCACGCCCCAGCTCGAGTTCTTCAACGGGCTGGGAGGATTTGCGGAAGGAGGCAAGGAATATGTGACGATACTCGGGCCCGGCCAATCGACGCCGTCGCCCTGGATCAACGTCATCGCCAATCCGAGCTTCGGCTTCCAGACCGCTACCGAAGGCAGCGGCTACACTTGGTCTGCGAACAGCCACGAAAACCAGCTGACCCCGTGGTCCAACGATCCTGTCAGCGACGCGCCCGGCGAGGCTTTCTATGTGCGCGACGACAAAACCGGCCACGTCTGGAGTCCGACAGCGGCTCCCATCCGCGAGGCCTCGGGGACTTACGTCGCCCGTCATGGTCGGGGTTATAGCCGCTTCGAGCATACCAGCCGCGGGATCTCCGCCAATCTTCTTCAGTACGTGCCCGTCGAAGGATCGGTCAAAATATCGCGCCTCCGCTTAGCGAACAAATCGAACCTGACCCGCCACCTTAGCGTGACCGCCTTCGTCGAGTGGGTGCTCGGCTCATCGAGATCCGCCACTCTCGCATTTGTCGAAACCGAGACCGATGCTCAAACAGGGGCGCTCTTCGCACGCAATCCCTCGAATGTGCTTTTCGGTTCCCGTGTCGCTTTTGCCGACATGCGGGGCGCCCAGTGCGATTGGACGGGCGATCGTCGTGAGTTCATAGGCCGTAACCGGACGCTCGCGAATCCGGCCGCGCTAGCGAGCGCGTCGCCGCTGTCGAACAAGGTTGGCGCGGCCTTGGATCCTTGCGCCGCAATGCGCACCAAGCTGGAATTGCTGCCGGGGAGCGTCGCCGAAGTCGTCTTCTTTCTGGGAGAGGCCGCAACGCGCGAGGATGCCCGCGCCGCGATTATAGCCATTCGCGCCGCCGATCTCGACGCCTTGGAAGCGGACATCGCACGCTCTTGGGATGAGACTTTGAGCGCGATCGAGGTCAAGACTCCCGACCGTGCGATGGACCTTATGCTCAATGGCTGGCTGCTTTACCAGACGCTCACGTGCCGTATTTGGGCGCGCTCAGCGTTCTATCAAGCAAGCGGCGCCTACGGTTTTCGCGACCAATTGCAGGACGGCATGGCTCTCGCCGCCGCCCGGCCCGATCTGACGCGCGAACACCTGCTCCGCGCCGCCGCTCGCCAGTTCGCCGAGGGCGACGTGCAACACTGGTGGCTGCCGCAATCCGGTCAGGGGGTTCGGACGCGTATATCCGACGATCGCGCTTGGCTGGCATACACTGTCGCTCAGTATGTCGAGACGACGAAAGACATGCTCGTGCTTGACGAATTGATTCCTTTTCTCGAGGGCGCGCAACTCGAAGCAGGCGAGACAGATCGTTTTTTTGAGCCCACGGTTTCTCGAGAGACCGCCACTCTCTTCGAACATTGCGCCGTTGCGCTGGATGCGAGTCTGGCAGTGGGCCGGCATGGGCTTCCGCTTATCGGCACAGGCGACTGGAACGACGGCATGAACCGCGTCGGAGAAAAGGGCGAGGGCGAAAGCGTCTGGCTCGGATGGTTCCTGCATGCGGCGCTCATGGCCTTTGCGCCGTTGGCGCTGGCGCGCAACGAGACAAAGCGCGCGGAAACATGGACCGCGCACGCGGGCGCGCTGACCGCCGCCATCGAGCGCGAGGCCTGGGACGGCGAATGGTATCGCAGGGGCTATTTCGATGACGGCGCGCCGCTCGGTTCTGCAACGAACGACGAGTGCCGGATTGATTCCATCGCGCAATCCTGGGCTGTCTTGTCAGGCGCCGCGACGCACGATCGCGCCGCTCGTGCGATGGCCGCGCTCGACAAACAATTGATTCGGCGCGAGGACGGATTGGCGCTTTTGTTCGCGCCTCCGTTCGACAAGACGACGCACGATCCGGGGTACATCAAGGGCTATCCGCCCGGCGTTCGCGAGAACGGCGGCCAGTACACGCACGCGGCCACCTGGTCGGTGATGGCGTTCGCCGCGCTTGGCGAGGGCGACAAGGCGGCAGAGCTTTTCTCATTGCTCAACCCCATCAACCACTCGCGAACCCTCGCCGACGCGTATCGCTACAAAGTCGAGCCCTATGTCGCATGCGCCGACATATACTCGACCGCGCCCCATGTCGGGCGCGGGGGCTGGACGTGGTACACGGGCTCGGCAGGCTGGCTGCAGCGTGCGGGGGTCGAGAGCCTGCTCGGTCTGACGACTCCGCGGAGCGTTCTTGTCTGTCGATCCCTGCATTCCCAAGGCTTGGGACAAGTACGAGGCCACGGTTAAATATCGAACCGCGCGATACTCGATTTCCGTCGAGAACCCAGGCGGGGTCAGTCGCGGCGTCGCCTTCGCAGAAGCAGACGGAGTCGAGATCTCTGAACGTCCGCTGCTCGTGGCGCTCCTGGATGATGGGGGTCGGCACAGGGTCAACGTGCGACTTGGCTGACAGTCGGCGCTCGATCGCGAAATGGAGATCTCGAAGGCGCGGGGATGGCGCGTCTTCTTGCCCAACGGACGAGGCCATCCGGAGCTCCACTCGGCCGGCGATACAGGTGCGCTTGGGATGTGGCGGCATTTCGCGAACCGCATAGTCAAACCCTTCGTGCCGACTTCCGAGAAAGGTCTGGGCGCTGCATGATGAAGTAGGGTTGACCCGGTGCGCGGGCGTCCGATGAGGGCGGCGTAGCCACGACGGGAGGTAGTTAGAGTGAAGTCTTCCGAGCTCGCTTCGGAGCTTGCGTCGACCACAAAAGTTCAATTGTCAGCTTCTAACGATCTTCGGATTGGTGCAGCTTTCCGCTGCGGCCAATCGCGGCGCTAGCGAATTGAACGCCGGAAGCACACGGAGCCTACTATGAGAGTCCCGCCCAAAAATCGGTGGAAAGCGACCGCCAGCAGCGGCGCTCCCCGGTTTGCCGTCGACGATCGCTACGCGACGACTTGGACTCGAAGGCATCGAAGAAGACGTGGCTGAAGATCGACCTTGGCAAGACCGCGACCCTCGCCGGATTGGAAGTGTATTGGGGCAAGCAGGCGCCGGTAACCTATGGGTTTGAGTGCTCGGCGGACGGTAAGAGTTGGGCGCATCTTTGCGCCACTCGCCACGGGGAAGGCGGGCAGGACGTCTTTGCGTTCCCCCCAGTCGCCGCCCGATGGGTGCGCTGGACTTGCAGCGAGCCCCCACCGGAGCGGGGAGTGGAGATTGTCGAAATCAATCTTTATGGCCCCGGCGACGCGGCGTCGATAATCGAAAAGGGCCGCATCGCGGCGCTCGGGCATTCCCCGGTTAAAGTGCCTGCGGGGGAGAGCATCACGGTCGATTTCGGCTATGTCCGATATCCTCTCGGAGCCCTGATCGAATGGGGCAAGAACTCACGGAACTGTGTTCTCTGTGCATCTTTCCAACAACGGCAAAAGGTTTCGCGAGGTTGGCCGCATCACTACTGGCGACGGCGACAGCGACAGCTTCTGGTGGCGATCGACAACGAGCCGGTATTTTCGCCTGACGGTCCACGAGGCGAGCGCGCCTGACGGCGCCATCGTCAATGAGCTCAAACTGCGCATCCTGAACAAGGATCGCATGCCGATCGGTCAGCTCGAGCGGGCGGCGCTGGCCGGGCGGGGTGACCTCTACCCGCAGTCGTTGTTGGGCCGTCAAATCTACTGGACCGTGCTGGGGGAGTTCGATCAGCCGGAGGAGGCGCTTTTCGACGAATACGGAAACCTCGAGCCGCAGCGCGGATCCGGGCAAACAACTCCAATGTTGCGTCTTGGCGGAACTCTGCATGGAGCGCCCGGATGCGCCACGATCAGCCAGTCTCTGGTGGATGGCTCGCTGCCGATTCCAAGCGTCGTCTGGTCTGTGCGGGATGTTGAACTCCACGCGACGGCTCTCGCTCAGGCCGGCGAAGCTCTTGTGGAGTACCGCGTTGCCAATCGGGCCAGCAGGAGAAAGTCGGGATCGCTGGTGCTGGCGGTGCGCCCGGTCCAGATCGATCCCTATTGGCAGCACGGCGGACACGCGGCAATCAACGCCGTTGGCGTCGAAGGCAAGCAGGTGTCGGTCAACGACCGACGCTATGCCACGTTCTCGCAAAAACCCGACTTTGTGACCATCGCGGAATTTGACGATGGCGATGTGGTCAGACTTATCGAAAAAGGACCCCGACGAACCGTCAGGAAACGTCGCTCGGATTCGGCCCTTCTCAGCGGAGCGTTCGAATTCGCGTTTTCCCTTGCGCCCGGAGCCAGCGTCGCGTTCGTGACGTCATCGCCGATGCGAGACCGCAGTGCGCCGTCCGCGGACAGGGATTTCGGCGTCGTTCGCGAGACCGTGATCCGGAAATGGCGGAAAAAGATCGGCCCGCGCAAGATCACCGTAGGCGACCGGGAAGTCAGCGACACCGTCGAGGCGCAGACGGCGTTCATCCTTGTGAACGCGACGCCATTCGCCTTCAAACCCGGTCCGCGGAATTACGACCGGACTTGGATTCGCGATGGCTCCGCGCAGGCCCTGGCTCTGCTCTGGGCCGGGTTGATCGAAGAAGCCAAAGCCTACGTCCTCTGGTACTCCAAGCGCATTTATGAGAACGGAATGGTTCCGCCGATTCTCAACGTGGACGGCACGGTCAACACGGGTTATGGCAGCAATATCGAGTTCGACGCGCAGGGCGAGTTTGTCGGGATCGCCGCGGACGTCTATCGCATCAGCAAAGATCGGGTTTTTCTAAATGCGGTTTTCGAGCCGGTCGTTCGCGCGACCAGGTTCATCGAGGAGCTTTGCGCGCGAACCAATGCGCGATACGGCCCGGAAACGCGTTTCCATGGCCTCTTGGCTCCGTCCATCAGCCACGAGGGATATAGCAAGCCGTCCTACAGTTATTGGGATGACTATTTCGCCTTGAGCGCCTGGCGGAACTGCGAATACCTGGCGCTTGAAATCGGCGACCGGAGCGTCGCGGATCACGCCAAAGCGAAGGGCCGGGAGTTTGCCGCGAACCTGACGCGCTCGATCCGCATGACCGCCGAGAAGATGAAGACGGACCTCATCCCCGGCTCCGCCGACCGCGACGACGTCGATCCGACTTCGACCTCGATCGCCTTCGAGCCCTGCCGAGTTGACGACGCGTTTCCCGCCGAATTGGTCGCGGCCACGTACGACCGCGCCGCCGCGCGCGTCAAGGAAATCTCCTCGCCTGGTTTCAAAGCTAACTACTCGCCTTATGACTTGCGCAACCTTAACGCCTTCGTGTCCTTGGACCGATACGACGACGCCTTCCGCCTGCTTTCGGTCATGCTCGCAAGTCGAAGGCCTCGCGGTTGGCGGGGATGGGCCGAGGTCGTCTGGAGCGACATGCGGTCTCCGGAATACGTCGGCGACATGCCACACACCTGGATCGGAGCGGAATTCGCCACCGCGATTCGGCTGATGCTGCTGAAGGAAAATGGCGACACCCTCGAACTATTCCGCGCCGTTCCTGATGCTTGGTGGGAGGCAGAGGGCATCGCGCTGCATCAACTGCCGACTGCGTTCGGCGTCGTGAATCTAAAGGCTCGGCGCAGTCGGTCCCAGGCGACCGTCGAACTCGCTTTGACGGGTGCGGCGCCGGACCGAATTACGTTCCGATATCCGGGAGCAAAGCGAGCTCACGCGGACGGCAAGCGATGCGAGATCCATCGCGACATAATCTCGGCGCCAAATTTGAACCGGTTGGTGATTGATTTCTGATTCAGGTTTGATCGACATCGGCCCGAACTTGTCGCCCTCGCGTTCCTGAATTTCGCGAGTTCCCAAGCCTGGCTTGATGCACCTTCGACAAACTTGATCCGTCTTGACAAGAGCAGGGGCGAGGTTGTCGGAGGCGGCGGCGGCCTCGCCGACATCCGATCCAATCTCTCAATCCTGCGTGGCCGTGCGCGCCCGGAGTAAGTAGTTTCCGAGGCTGCCGCCTCTCAAATCTCGCCCGTAGAGCGTCCTGCGCTTGCGTCGAATTGGAGCGGAATTCCCGAATTAGGGAGATTTTGATTCAACCTGTTGGCTGGGCGGAGGCCAGCAGGAATGCCGAAGCCGTATTCGCAAGACTTGCGTGACCGGGTGATTGATGCAGTGGAGAGGGGCGAAATGAGCCGCCGCGCAGCAGCGCGCCGCTACGAGATCAGCGAATCCGTGGCGATCAAATGGCTTGAGCGAGTTGAACGGGATGGCTCCCGAGAGCCTGCCGGACATGGCGGCCATCGCGCCTCCAAGCTGATGCGGCACCGGGACTTTCTTAAAGGCCGCGCGAGCCGAGAAATCGGACGTCACGCTTCAGGCCCTCTGCGATCGCCTTTCGGCCGAGCGAGGGGTCAAAGCCGACACCTCGATGATGAGCCGCTTCTTTCGCCGGATCGGCGTCACGCTGCCCCGCGGGCAAAGAGCTGGTCCAATTCCGACGCACCTACGCCATCCCCAGAAGCGATGTCACAGCCGAGGGCACAAACTCTATCGCGCCAGCAAATTGGATTGCGACGTCTGCGCGCTCAAGGCGCGTTGCTGCCCCAACGCGGTCATGCGAGCGCGCAAGCCTTTTCTCGATTTGGATCAATCGCGTGTCAGGCGGCGATCGAAACAGCCTTGCGCGAAGTCCGGTAACCCGCAAACTCGAGGCCTGCGAAACCGAGGAGCATCATGACCCAGGTCGAAAGTTCGGGGACCGGCGCGGCGGCAGTGACGCTAAATTGCGTGAAGTTGAAGGTCTCAAAGATAATATCTGTGTCAACTGTCCCGTAGGCAAATAGCACGGGAGTTGAGGAAGAAGGGCTCATGAATTCTCTTCACGCGGCTCATCAGAATGGAGCGCCGTACGAAGACAGCGCATGAGATGCTTCTCATCAACGGGTTTGCGAAGGTAACAAACGACCCCGTCCTTCAAAGCGCGCGCCCGGACGTCGTTATCGGGGTAGGCCGTCACGAGGATGGTCGGAATCGCATGCCCCATATCGATGAGGCGTCTGTGGAGCTCGATTCCGTTCATCGCGGGCATGTGGACGTCGACGATCAAGCAGGTGGTTTCGACAAGGCGAGGGGATGCGAGGAAATCGGCAGCTGACGGGAAAGCCTCGACACTGTAGCCCAACGACCTCATCAGCCGTCTCATGAACTCGCGAAAGAACTGATCATCCTCGACGACCGAGACCAATGACGATTTCGGCATAGGGCCTCCGGCGTTTCGCTCAGAGTCGTGATGCGGCGCCTCTAAAAATGCCGGCGCCCGAGCAAACCTTGCAGCCTGCGCTAGGAGAGTGCTCCCGGAGCAATGCGAATGCCCCGTAAATTTTGGCTTATGCCGGGTCTCGAATTTCCATGAGCTGCGCCGAGATGGGGCCGAGCCAACGCCCATATGTTTGGTTTGCCCCGCGGGTCATATAGGCTGTTCTCGTCTCCATATTGGGACTAGCCTGCGGGCCGAGCAGCCGCGGCGAACTTGGGATCGAAAACAAAGGCTCATTTCCGCGATCATTTTTGCCCTGAGCAGCAGAATGCCTGACGCAAAGCCTACCGTCTTGGTCATCGACGACGATCCGGACCTTCGAGCCTCGGTTGGGCGTCTTTTACGATCGGTCGGCCTGGAAGCCCAGCTTTTCGCGTCCATCTCAGACTTTCTAAAGTCGGATCCGCCAGAGGGTCCCGCCTGCCTGGTCCTCGACGTGAGATTGCCGGGGCAAAGCGGTCTTGATTTTCAGCGCGATCTGGCCAGGGCGAACAGGGAACTCCCGATCATCTTCATTACCGGGCACGGCGACATCCCGATGTCGGTGCAAGCAATGAAGGGGGGTGCGATTGAGTTCCTAACGAAGCCCTTCTGGGATCAGGACCTCCTCGACGGCATTCAGCTCGGCCTATCTCGCGATCGGGTTCGGCGCGAGAATGAAAAAGCTTCGGCCGACCTCAGGGAGCGATTCGGATCGCTAAGCCCCAGGGAGCGCGAAATCATGATTCACGTCGCGCAGGGTCGCCTTAGCAAACAGATTGCCGGCGATATCGGCATTGCCGAAGCCACGGTGAAGGTCCACCGCAGCAGGGCGATGCGGAAGATGAACGCACATTCTCTTCCCGAACTCGGCCGAATGGCCGACAGGCTCAAGCTGGTGTCTGAGAAGCCGCAATGCTCCTGAACCGGCACATCGGCCTATCTTGCGCCTTCCTCGGTCGGCGCGCCCCGCTTCTCCTTCGCCGGTGGTCGGACGGCCTGTTCGTGACGACTCGTAAACCAAGGTTCAGCCCTGTGCCACCAAGGCGATACCCTGAACCACCAGCGTCGAATAGATCGCGCCCTCCAAGTCACCGAATTGAGCGCCAGCAAGATTCTCGCGGCCTCGCGATAAAGGTTTCGCGTCTCTGGGTGTGCGGCGTCGAGGCCCTTCTTCCTGGAGGTCGTCATAGCGGCTCGAAGCGTACAGATGTGCAAGACATACGTGAGGTTCTGCAATGAGCAAACGAGTCGCCGACGTACTGATCGAAACGCTGCAAGCTGCCGGTGTGGAGAGGTGCTACGGGATCGTGGGCGACACGCTGAACCGGATCGCTCATGCCATCGACCGTAGCGCAATCCAATGGGTCCATATGCGGCACGAGGAGGCCGGAGCGTTCGCGGCGGGCGCCGAGGCTCAGCTCACCGGCCGCCTCACTGCCTGCGCAGGCTCGTGCGGTCCCGGCAGTCTCCACTTCATCAACGGGCTTTACGAGGCCAATCGCAACCGCGCGCCCGTCATTCTGATTGCAAGCCAGATCGTGCGCCAGGACTTGGGCTTCGAATCGATCCAGGAAGTCGATTTCGTCGACGTGTACAGAGGCTGCAGTGTCTTCTGCGAGATGATCCTGACGCCGGAGCAGGCCCGCCGCAAGACCGTCGCGGCTTGTCAGGCAGCACTGACGAGACGGGGCGTCGCCGTCCTCGTCGTGCCGGTGGATGTCGCCAATGCCGCCGCGCACGACGAACTGCCGTATAGTGTTCACGCGCGGCGACCGCTCATTCGCCCGAGCGACGCCGACCTCGACGAGATCGCCGCCATTCTCAACAAGAGCAACGCAATTACCATCTATGCGGGCGCCGGCTGCGCAGGCGCCCACGACGAGGTGGTCGCCACGGCGGCGCGGCTCAAGGCGCCGATCGGCGCACACGTCCCGTGGCAAGGACTTCATCGAATACGACAATCCATACAATGTCGGGATGACCGGCATCCTTGGCGGGCCAGCTGGCTATCACGCCGTCCTCGACTGCGACGTGCTGCTTCTGCTCGGCGCGGATTTCGCCTGGACCCAGTTCTATCCGGATAGCGCGACCATCATTCAGATTGATGCTGATCCCACGCACATCGGGCGGCGGCATCCGGTGGCGATCGGGGCGGTTGGTGATATCAAAACCACCCTCGACGCCTTGCTGCCACGCCTCGCAGAACACGATGACAACCCGTTCCTAACGGCCCATGTGGAGCGCCACCGAAAGGCGATGGAAACGGCGAAAGCGGAAAGCTTCTCGGGTCCGGACGCCGCCATTTCCGGAACGTACCTTACCAAAGTCATCAACAAGCACGCTGCAGATGACGCGCTTTTTGCGGCAGACGACGGCACTCCCTTGGTCTGGATGCTTCGCCATATCGACACCGGCGGCAAGCGTCGAACCTTTGGGAGCCTGCTCCATGGGACGATGGCGGACGGGATGCCATCGGCGCTCGGACTGCAAAAGTGCCAGCCCGGCCGACAGGTGATCTGTCTCGCTGGCGATGGCGGGTTCGCTATGCTGCTTGGCGATCTACTGACGACAGTTCAGGAAAACTTGCCGATCAAGATCGTCGTGTACGACAACGGCGCGCTCGGGTTCATCGAAATTGAGCAGAAGGCGGCCGGGTTAGTGCCGGTGTACACGGATTTGAAGAACCCGAACTTCGGCGAAGTTGCGAAGGCGGTAGGCCTTTGGGGGCACATGGTCTCGAAGGCAGGTGAACTGGAGGACTCCGTTCAAACCTGGCTCTCGCAGCCCGGCCCAGCGCTGCTGCATGTCAAGGTGAAACCGATGCAGCTGGTGACGCCGCCCTCGCCGTTCGTGTCGCCCGAGGCGCTGGTCGGCATGGCGGTTTATAGCGCTAAAGCAATGCTGCACGGCAAGGGGCACGACGTCTGGGAAATGATCGTGGAGAACATTCCGTGACTGCATGAGGCGAGCGGGTCGCGCGTCGGCGAACGTACCGTCGCTGTACCGGAACATCGCGGGACCTAGGAGAGCAACCTCATTCTTGGGCTGTTCGCCGAGACCACCGGGGACCACGCGGACCAGTCGGCCGCGAAGAGCTGCTCGGGGTTGGCGCCGGCGCCCGGATTACCGGGCCGCGACAGCCAGACCTCGAGGTGGCCGTCGGAACTGCGCGACATGCCGGCGCCCCCGCCCGTGGTGTGGGCCATCGCCGTGTACAGCACTCTCTCAAGTCCCTTCATGAAGAGTCGGACGCGCCAACGACGCGTGAAACTTGGTTGCGATAGGCGAAATTGCATCGTTCGATGCTGAGATGCCCCCGACATGATTGCGTCTCGAGGGCCTCCTCGTGGAGTGTCAACACCCAACGCGCCATGTCAACTGTGAGCAAGACCATGGATCAGCCGATCCCCGAAACGCCACCCCTTGGTGCTAAGGTTTCCCGCCGATAGTTGGAGGAACTGATGAAGGCCAACCAGAAAATGATGATGGCGGCGCTTGTTGGCATCGCGCTCGGCGCTCTCACGATAATTGTATCGGGTGGCGCCGCCCTGGCACAGGATACAGTCCGCGTGCGCGGGACCATCGAAAGCATCGATGGCTCGACTTATGTGATCAAGGCGCGCGATGGCGCTGAACTAAAGGTGGCGCTAGCCGACAAAGCCCAGATGGCTGCGGTGGTCAAAGCCTCGCTCGCCGACATCAAACAGGGTTTGTTTGTGGGCGTGACGGCGATGCCGCAGGCCGACGGCAGCCTGAGCGCCGTCGAAGTTCACATTTTCCCTGAGGCGATGCGCGGCACCGGAGAAGGACACTACTCATGGGATCTTCGGCCCCAGAGCACAATGACCAACGCCAACATCGATCAGGTTGTCACTGCGGTTGATGGACAAACGCTGACGTTGAAGTACAAGGACGGAGAAAAGAAAATCTTTGTCGCCGCCGATACGCCAATTGTTGCTTACGTGCGGGGCGACAGTAACGATCTCAAGCCTGGCGCGAAAGTCTTCATCGCTGCGGTCAAGCAGCCCGATGGAACGTTGCAAGGTCGCGCGTGGCGGGTGGGTCGGGATGGAGTGACGCCGCCTATGTGATCGCGACGCGAGGCGCCTCCTCGAGGCGGCCCTCGGAACTGCGCGACGTGCCGGCGAGGCCCGCCCGTGGTGCGGGCTTTCGCGGTGTACAGCACTTTCTCAAGTCGGTTCATATCGCCAGCCTTCATGAAGAGCCCAGACGCTGAATGAGGCGCGAAGCTCGGTTGCGAGAGGCAAAATTCTGCTCGACAGAGACTGCCCTCAACTCGCGCTCACGCATTGTGCGGCGGTCCCAAATAGGGGAACTCGGCAAGCAGATCGGCGTGGGCCCCTACCTTGTCCCCCGTCACCTTTCCGTTTGTGAAAACAGCCACGAAGGCGTCACCGGCGTCATCGGTCAGCGTCCGGCCATTGCCCGGGAAGGACGCCGGGCGCGTGGGGTCGTAGGATAGTATTTCAGGCAGCAGTGTCCCCGCTACCCGCCTTGCTTCCTCCGGCGCATACCCGCCGCCGTGCTCGAGCGCGTGCGCGAAGACGGGAACGAAGCGGTCATCATCCGCAGGTTCACCTGCCATGTAGGCGTCTCTCTCCGCTCCGACGAGGAAGACAGCTTGCGCGGGCAGCGCGCCGCGGTCCACCTGGACCCAGCCGCCGCTCGCGCTGCTCAGCGTGCGGGCCCACAGGCCAAGTCGTTTGCGTCCAAGGTCAGAGTTGGGCGCTTCCAACACGATGCTGCACACGTTCTTGTCGGCGAAGAAATCGGCGCCGCTGAACTGCTGGTTATTCAGCATGCCCTGCACATCGAAGAAGAAGGGATCGCTGCGCCAGCCCGCGAAGAAACGGTAGCCGCCGGCCTCGGTTATCCATGCGTCCAGGCCCGTCGAGACACGCGCTCCTGCGAGGATAACCTGGCCGCCATCGCCCATTCCGGCGGCCTGCGCGCCCTCTACGCGGCGCAGCGTCGCGGTTTGCGACCCGCCTTCGAACGACGAGAAGCGCACCCGGTATGCGATGTCAGCGACAGCATCGCCGTCCGTGTCGATCTTGAACTCGTAGAGCGCCTCGGGCGAAAAGGGCTCGGCGGTGGTGGGCCCCGGCGGGTCTACAACGGCGGACGGATGCACGTTCATGATCAGGACCGACTTGCTCCCATCCCCTGGCTTCGGGAAGGCATAGAGATCGGTGAGGTCCAGACGCGCGTCTCCGTGCGGGAACCCGAAGTCAGGACCGGAATAATGGTGCGACATGGATCATCGACTCCTTTGCCCCAGATGCTCGAAGCCTCAGCGACCTACTTGTCCCACGTAGTATCCCAGTCGATTTTCAACATCGCCCGGCTTGTGCAAGCCACGCTCCAACAACGCGTTGATTCTTTTCTGGGCCGCGGGGCGCTGAACAGAGGCGAAACAGGCATCCCACTCGGGCGCAATTTCTGCGTCAGGGGGTAGGCTTGCAATATTGACGAAATTCTTGGTCTCAACGATGGCCTGTTTGTCGAACGAAGCAATGCGCATGGCCAGCGCCTCGACAAAAGCATCGAGTTCCGCGTCCGGCAGGGCACGATTGACGTAGCCATAACGCTCAGCAAGATCGCCAGGAATGTCGTCGGCGCCGAGCAGCACTTCCAAAGCCCGTCCTCGGCCGATGAGGCGAGGCAATCGGGCCATCGGCCCGCCGCCTGGCACAAAGCCAGCGCCAACCTCAAATTGCGACAAGATGGCCCTTTCGAGACTGGCGAAGCGCATATCGCATGCGAGCGCAAGCTCGCTTCCGACGCCGGTCGCGCGTCCGCGGATTGAGGCAATCGACACGACCGGAGCGCGGCTGAGCCGCACCAGCGCGTCGGGAAGCGGCGACAATCCCGCCGCGTTGGGCAACAAACGTGTCGTGTCTTCGAGCTTGGCGAGAAAATTGTAGTGCGTCAGAAAAAAGCCATCGACCGCGCTGTCGAAGACAACGACCTTTACGTCACTGTCGGTTTCCAGCGCCGTGACGATCTCGTTCAACTGCGGGATCGTCTCGGGTCCGAAGATGTTCAGAGGCGGGTGGTCAAACGTCACTCGCCAATACAATGACGTCCGTCGCTCGAGACGGATCTGCTCGCCATTTTTCGCGCTAGCCATGTTTGCCTCCAAAATCGGGACCAGGTCTCCAGTGGCTCCGCCTGGCGCCGATCTTTGGCTGCGAGCGCCTGATCAGGTTCGGCCAGGACGCCGCGTCGTGACCTCCTGGACAATCCACGCATTGCCGTCCGGATCGTTGAAGGCGAAGAAAGACCCGTAGCTCGTACGCTTGGGGTCGGGGCCTTTGACCCGCGCCTCCGGCGGGAACGGGGCGCCATGCCACATGTCGCTCGCCTCAATACCACGCCCGACCAGATCTTGGTGGGCCGATAGGATGTCGGAGACGACGAGCGCGCCCGCGGCCGATCCCGGCGCGGCTGCGGTTATTCCCTTGCCGAACGTGACCGAGCACCCCGAGCCCGGGGGCGTGAACTGGACGATGCGAACGCCGTCTCCCGGGGCGACGTCGTCGTCGAGCCTCCAACCCAAGCGCCCGTAGAATTGCTTGGATCGGTCGACGTCGGACACGGGGATGACGTCGACCTCTAGGCGCATATCAACCATATCTGCCTCCTTAAGCGGCTTTCTGAATCGATTACTCGTCTACTTTTGCCGCAGTCTCGATCACCCGAGCGACCGCGTCGGGCTGAGAGACAAAGACAGCGTGGCTTGCGCCCACTTCGGTGACCTTGGAGCCCGAACGCTGATACATCCAGCGCTGCAGCTCAGGGCTTATGACGTGATCCTGGGTGGTCAGGATCGCGTAGCTGGGCTTGGTGCGCCATGCAGCCGCGGAGACAGGGGCGCCCAGCGCTTTCTCGGCGAGCTGCTGCTGCGAGTCCGCCAGGAATTGAGCGTCCGGCGCCGGGACATCGGCCGCATAGGTTTCACGGAATTTCGCTGGCGGGATGAAGAAATACTTGTCCGGAGTGGCCCGATTCTTGGCCGCCCGCATGGCGTCGTTTGGCGGGGCGAACTTCGACAGAAGCTTGCCGCTGGCCTCCCCGACATCAGGTTGGAGTGCGGCCACATAGACGAGCGCGCTGACCTTCGGGTCGGCGCCCGCATCGGTGATCACAGAGCCGGCATAGCTGTGGCCGACGAGCACAACAGGGCCCGTCTGCTGGTCGATGGCGCGCTTGGTGGCCTCGACGTCCTCCGCGAGACCGGTGAGCGGCTCTTGGACGATCGTCACGTGGAAGCCATCCTTGGACAGGATGTCGTAGACCGCGCGCCAGCCTGAGGCGTCAACCAGTGCGCCGTGGACAATGACAATATCTTTCGCGGCCGGCTTCGTCTCCGCGTGAGCCGTCGCGCCGCCCATGGCGATCATGAGGGCGATCGCCGAAGTCTTTCGTAGTATGGACATATGAGTCTCCAGGTGTTTCATTTTGCCCGCTGTTTCGCACAACCATCCCGGTTGCGGGCGATCATTGGTCGGTGATGGCTAGTGGCTACGCTAGGCCGCGATTTCAAAGACGAGCTCGATTTCGATCGGCATGCCGAGGGGCAGGCTGGCGACGCCAAGGACGATGCGGCTCGAAAGCATCGCAGCGCCGAAGACCTTGACGAGGAGCTCAGAGGCTCCGTCGGCGACCTTCGGGTGGTCCCGGAAGTCGCCTTCCGTCGCGATATAAACGCCGAGCTTCGCCACGCCGGTTATCTTGTCGAGCCCGCCGAGGTGCGCGTTCGCCGCGGATAGGGCATTGAGGCAAGCAATCTCCGCCGCCTTTCGCCCGTCCTCCGCCGACAGCGCGCCACCGACGCGTCCCACATATTGCGGCTCGTGGCCAACGACCGGCAGCATGCCGCTCAGAAAGAGCAGATTGCCGATCTTCACCGCCTCGACATAGGCGCCGAAGGGAGTGGGCGGCGGGGGTAGCGCGAGGTCGAGCCCGCTCAGCCGCTGCCCCGCGCTGGCTTCCGCGCTCACCCGGGTCACCATCTTCCCAGATGTGCGCCGCCATCGACGTGCAGCACCTCCCCGGTTATGCGCGGCGCCTCCGTCAGGAAGAGGACGGCGTCGACGATTTCCTGGACTGTGGACACGCCCTGCAGGGGCGAGAGCGTCTTCAGAAAGTCCTTCGGGTTATCCTTGTGCAGCGGCGTGTCGACAACGCCGGGCGCGACCGTGTTGGCGCGGATTTGCTCCTTCGCATATTCCATGGCGATGTTCTTCGACATGGCTTCGATGCCGCCCTTGGTCAGCATGGCGACCGAGGCGTTCACGCCGGCGATCGGGTGATCCACCATCGGCGTTGTAATGCTGACAATGCTGCCGCCGCGCTTCTGCGCCAGCATCTGCCGCACGACCCGCTGCGTGAGATGCAGAAACCCTTCGAGATTCGTCGCCGCGAGGCGACGGTAGTCCTCGATCGTGTAGTCGATGAACGGCTTGGTGAAGAAAATCCCGGCATTGTTGACCAGAGCGTCGATCGAGCCGAACCGCGCAAGCGCGGTTTCGACGACGGCCTTGGCCGTCTCCGGCTCGGCGATGTCGCCATCGACGCGGGCCAAGCGGTCGGATGCGCCGATCTCCGCCGACTGGCTCACCCGCCGCGAGGTCGCGACGACGTTGTAACCCCTTTCGAGAAAGCGGTTAGCGAGGCCAGCGCCGATGCCTTGAGAAGCGCCGGTGACGATGACGGTCTTGTCCGCCATTTGAGCTCTCCACGGGCTTGATTGCCCTTGTGGGGGTCATTTGGCACAGACGTGATTTCTCGATTAGACGGAAATATCTGGAATGTCTTTTGCGCCCATGCAAAAGTCCGGGCGTGACCGATCTCAACGACATCGCCGTCTTCGTAAGGGTGGCGCAGTTCGAAAGCTTCAGCCGCGCCGCGCACGCACTTGGCATGCCCGTCTCCACCGTCAGCCGCAAAGTGACGGCGCTGGAGGAAAGGCTCGGCGTGACCCTCCTGCAGCGGACGACACGCAAGCTCAGCCTGACGGCGCAGGGCCGCGCCTATTACAATCAGTGCAGCGAGCCGCTGAGCCACCTCTTCGACGCTGAGCGAGTGCTCAGCCAGACCCAGAAGAAGCCAGAGGGTCTCCTTCGGATCTCCGCGCCGGTCATCCTTGGCCAGGAGACCTTCTATGCATTCCTGTCCTCATTTCTGAAGACCTATCCGGGCATCCAGGTCGACCTGTTCGTCACCAACCTGTTCCTGGATCTGATCGTCGAAAACATCGACGTCGCCATCCGCTTTGGCGAACTGCCGGATTCGAGCCTGATCGCCCAGCGCATCGGAAAGAGCGTGCGCTATGTCGTCGCCGCGCCGGAATATCTGCGCGGTCGGCTTCCGCCATCGCGGCCCGAGGACCTACGCCAACATCAATGCGTCCTCCTGCACGCGCGTAACAACGAGGCGGAATGGCATCTGGTCAGCGGCAAGAAATCCATCAAGCTCCACGTCTCGGGGCCGGTGGCGGCGAGAGATTTCCACGCGGTGAGCGCTTTCACCTATCGGGGCCACGGCATCGGCCTGCTGCCATCGACCTATTGCGACGCTCAGATCGCGAGTGGAGAACTCGTCCGGCTTCTTCCTGATTGGTCGTCGCCGGAAATCTTCGTGCATGCCGTCTATCCGACACGCCGATTTCTGCCGGCGAAGCTGCAGGTATTCCTCGAGCACCTGAAGGCCTGGAAGAGCCCGCTCTGGATTCCGCTGCGATGACCACGGCGGGCGCCTAAGGTCGCGTGGCCTCAGCCTCTGAACATCGATCGTCATGGGAGACGGCGCCCCCCGTTGGGGTATTCTGCGCATGTTGAAGGTCGGATGTTCAGCGGATGGCGGACCCACCTGAGCTCTGAGCTAAACGAAGGCGCTAAGGCCGGTGATGGCCTTGCCGACGATGAGCGTGTTCATCTCGCGCGTGCCTTCATAGGAATAGATGGCCTCAGCGTCGGCGACGAAACGGCCGATGTGGTTCTCGAGCAGGATGCCGTTGCCCCCCAGGAGCTCACGCGCATAGCCGACCGTTTCGCGGCACTTGACCGTCGTGAAGGCCTTGGCCAGCGAAGCGTGCTCGTCTTCCATGAGCCCCTGGTCTTGCAATTGGGCGAGCCGCAGCATCATCGCCTGGCAGGCCGTGACGTTGCCGAGCATGCGCACGAGCAGGTCCTGAACGAGTTGGAAGCCGCCGATCGGCTTGCCGAATTGCTTGCGCTCGACCGCGTAGCGAAGCGCATGCTCGTACGCGCCCATCGCGCAACCCACCGCAAACCACGCGACGCCCGTTCTCGTCATTCGCAAGACTTTCGCGCAGTCCTTGAACGTGTTGGCCCTTTGAAGTCGATCCGCCTCGGGCACGCGGCAATCCTGAAGCGTGATGAGCCCGTTCTGCACCACCCTAAGCGCCATCTTGGTCTTGATCTTCTCGACGGAAAAACCGGGGTTGTCCTTCTCAACGACGAAGCCTTTGACCTGTCCTGAAGCTTCGTCCCGCGCCCAAATGACATTGATCTCGGAGAAGGTCGAGTTGCCGATCCATTTCTTTTGACCGTTAAGGATCCACGAATCGCCCTCCTTGCGGCACGTCGTTGTCATGCCGCCCGATGTCGCTGAGCCCACCAGCGGCTCGGTCAGGCCAAACGACCCGATCTTTTCCCAACGCATCATCGGCGGCAGCCAGCGCTGTTTTTGCGTCTCATCGCCGCAGAGATAGATCGAGCCCGCTGAGAGGCCAGTGTGAACGCCCCAGAAGGTCGCGATGGACGAGTTCGACCCGCGCCAGCTCCATGGCGATCAAACCGCTCAACAACCAGCTCCCGCCAGCGGCCCCATAACCCTGGTATCCGACCCCGGCGATATTGACGTCGAGCGCCGCGATCTTCGGGATGATTTCGTGCGGGAACTGGTCCCTTGCCCAATAGTCTTCGATGACCGGCGCGACCTCTGCCTCCATGAAGTCGCGCACGCGCTTGACGACCGCCCGCTCTTCGGGATCCAGCAGGTCGGCGATTTGGTAGAAGTCGCCATTCACGGGGGGAGGGATGTACGCTCTTTGCTTTGCGGGAGCCCGATCGGCCAGCGTGTCGTCCATCTCGTCCTCCTCCTGTGTCGCCTAATCGTCGAACTTTGCTTCCCGCTAGCCTGTCGCGAGCGATCGAGCCCAATGTGCGGTCTCGACGTGATGCAGGGCGCAAGGTGCGCCTTCAAGTCCCAGGGCGGTAGCGCGAGTGTCAGCCCTTCTTCTCTTGGCTCCCGCGCGACCCACGCTGTCGCGCAGCTCGGTTAAGCTTTCGCGCAATCTGTCGCGGACGATCGCCGTCGCGTCGGTCGTGGTTTTCTTGGTCAACTCGGCGATGTCGCGTGTGTTCTGCATCGTGAGCTCGAACGCTCTTTTCGCGTAATCCTTCTGCTTGGCGAGCGTGGCTTGCGGATCTCCCACAGGATGGAAGTCCCGCACCATCGCCGACGTCTCTTTAAACGCCGCCTCTACAATCTCGCGCTGCTTGTCCGCAAGCGCCTTAGCGCCTTCTCCTGCGGCTTGAGCGGAACGCCCGAGCGCATCGATGTTCTTGAGCTGTATGTCGACCAGCTTGTCGACGTCGACTTTGGGCAAGCCAAGGCGAGCGCCAAAAGCCTTGATCTGGTCCATGAATGATTCCGTGGTCATCTCTTCCTCCTCATGTTCCCGCGTCTCAGATAGATTTACGCGGGGTTATCAGCGCCAGCGATTCAGCGATAAGCGCCGGCTTGTCCGAGCCTTCGATTTCAAGGGTGTTGCTCGTCTTCAGCAGCACCCCTCCGCTTTTCTGCTCAACATTGACCAGTGCGACGCGTAGCCGCACCCGGTCGCCGGCCTTGACCGGCGCAAGGAAGCGGACCTTGTCCAAACCATAGTTGAATGCGGCGCCGGCGTCGGTCGGAACAGCCCCAATCTCCATTTGCAGCGGCGCAACAAGCGCGAGGGTCAGGTAGCCATGCGCGATTGGCGCTCGATAGGGACTCTCGCGCTTTGCGCGCGCCACATCGACGTGGATCCATTGGCGGTCGCCGCTGCATTCGGCGAACTGGTTGATCCGGGACTGATCCACCGTAACCCAGCTCGACACGCCCAGTTCCTTCCCAACGTGTTGAGCGATTCCGGAAAGAGTGAATTCAGGCATCACCGATCCTCCGGTTCAGCGTTTGGGCCATGCTCGCCTCGCTCATTCGGCCAGAAACTTCTCGATGATCGCGGCCGATTCGACAGGGCTCGTCACCAGAAACAAATGACCGTCATCAAGGATTTCGAGGCGGGCGTTCGGCATGAGGCGCGCCATCACGCGCGCGTTGATGATCGGGATGATGGGGTCGTCGGTCCCGGCCAAAATGAGCGTTGGCTGCTTCAACGTCCAAAGCCAAGGCAGGCTGGTCCAGCCTGTCATGGCCAGGACCTGGTAGAGGTATCCGCGGCCGCTCGCTCCGCCCATGGCTTCGGCGTGGGCGTCGATGAGGTGCGGATTTCGACGGAAGGCGCCGCCGTAAATCTCCGGAGCGACACTGCGCATGAAGCCCTTGTCGACGTACCGCCGCGGCGTCGCCATCTTCCACAGCACCCGCGGACTGCCGGGCACCATGATCGCCCCCGGCGACGTCGCCGCCAGCACGAGCTTTCGGCACATATTGTAGTGCTGATGGGCGAACTGCTGCGCAATCCCGCCGCCCCACGACACGCCGCCGATGTCGGCGCGCTTATGTCCAAGTTTCGTCAAAAGCTGCGCGGCCAGACGCGCAATTGACGAGGGCCGATAAGGATAGGGCGGGGCCGGGGATCCGCCAACGCCGGGCACGTCGAAGATGATCGCTTCCGTGCGCTTCAACGCGCGCAGGAAGGGCTCCGCCAGCTCGAGGTTGGCGCCGATGCCGTTGAACAGCAGGAACGGCGGTCGACCCTTAGGACCGCGTTTGACGGCGACTTGCAGGGGCTGCGCCCCGACTTCGATCATCCGAAGATCGAATTCGCCCGTGTCCGATTCATCGTCTGACATGATGGCCCGATCGAGATTTCCGAGGGCCTCGCGCATCAGTCAAAGACGTATGTTCCGGGCGCAGCCGCGCCGGGCGGATGACGATTGCTGCCAAGGCTTGCGGGCGCGGGGATCTCCGCGCCCGAGCGCTCGAAGAGCCAATCTCGCCAGTGTGGCCACCAGCTGCCGTTTCTTTTCTCGCCGGCGCTGACAAACGCCTCGCCGTCCGGCGGCTTGGCTGCCCCTACGACAAATGACGCTTTCGGATTGGTCGGCGGATTGAGCAGACTTTGCAGATGGCCGCTGTTCGAGAGGACGAACGTGGTCTTATCGCCGAAGATCTTGGCGGTCCGATACACCGCCTTCCACGGGGTAATATGGTCAGTGACGCCGGCCACGACATAGGCGTCCGCCTTGACGCGGCTCATATCGATGGCGGCGCCGTTCAAGGTCAGCTTGTTCGCGTTGACGAAGGGATTCGTGAGATACATGTCGACATAGTCGTGATGCAGCCGCGCCGGGAGCGAGGTCGTGTCGGCGTTCCAGAATAGGATGTCGAACGCGGGCGGTTGGTTGCCCAGCAAGTAGTTGTTCACCCAATAGTTCCAGATGAGATCGTTCGGTCGCATCCACGCGAACAACCGCGCGAGGTCTTGACCATCAAGGACGCCGCGTAGCCGCGACGCCTCCTTGGCGGCGCCCAATGTCTCGGGCGTCACCAGGGGTCCGATCGCGCTGTCGCCTGCGCTCGCGATATCCAGGACGCAGACAGGCGTGACGATATTCTTGATCTTCGCTTCGCCCTGGCGCGCGAGCCATCCGGCATAGGCTGCGGAGGTGATTCCTCCGGAGCAGGCCCCCATCATCGTCACGTCGTCCGAACTCGCGATCTCCCGAACGGCGTCGGTGCCCTCATCGAGAGCGGCGACGTAGGTGTCGAGGCCCCAGTCGCGCTCTTTCGCGGTCGGGTTGCGCCAGCTGACGCAGAACACCTGAATGCCGGACTTCAGCAGATACTGGACAAGGCTCTTATCGGGAGAAAGATCCATGGAATAGAACTTGTTGATCTGCGGCGGCGTGATGATCACCGGACGCTTGCGCACCTCAGGCGTGTCTGGCTGGTATTGAATGACCTCCAAAAGCTCATTGCGGTAGACGACCGCGCCTGGCGTCGTTGCGATGTTGCCGCCGAGCTTGAAGCGCGACTTGTCGACTTGCGCCGGCAGCCCGCCATTCTCGGCGAGATCGCCCAGATAGTTCTTAAATCCGCGCCACAGACTTTCTCCGCCGGTGTCGAAGAACTGCCGCACCGCGGCCGGATTGCTCAAGGGCATGTTTGTGGGCGAAGCGGCGTCGATGAAGATATTCGCAATAAAGCGAGCGCGCGCCTTGTCGACGTCGCCAAGGCTCGTTTTATCGATGAAGCCGTTCAGCGCGTCGCCCCACGCGAGATAGGACTGAAGCAGTTGGCGATGAAGCCCGCTATTTTTCCATGTCGCGTCGGCAAAGCGCTTGTCGCCAGCCGGCTGAACGCGATCGGATTGGCCCGCGCCGATCCGCCCGATCTCGCTGAGAAACGACAGCCATTGGCCGCCGGCGACGGTCGGCTCGTTGACCATAGCCTTGAGGAGGATGGCGGCGCTGTCCATCAAGTCCTTGCCGCGCAGGCCGATCAGCGGGTTTAGCGCCAGCGTGTTGCGCGCGGCCTCCTCAGAAAGCGAGTCCGGAGTGGGCTCGGCGCCGGGCTGTTCAGGCGTGCCGCTGCGGGTCATGCGCCGTCGCCGTATTGGGCGCGCAGCGCTTTCTTATCGAACTTGCCAACGCTCGTTTTGGCCAACGCTTCAACGAACAGGATTTTCTGCGGAACGGCGAATTTCGAGATCACGCCCTTTTCGCTATAAGAGAGGATGTGAGCCTTGATGTCCTCCTCGCCCACCGGCGGCGTCGTCTTCGGGTCGCGCACGATGAGCGCAAGCGGTCTTTCGCCCCATCGGTCGTCTTTGACGCCGATCACCGCGCATTCCCCCACTCCGGCCCGATGCATGATGATGTCCTCGAGCTGGAGCGAGGAGATCCACTCGCCTCCGGTCTTGATGACGTCCTTGATGCGATCGGTGACCCGCAGATAGCCGTCGGGCGTGATCACCCCGATATCATTGGTGTGCAGATAACCGCCGGCCCATAGTTGCTCGGAGGCCTCGGGACTGTTGAAGTAGCCATTGGTTAGCCAGGGCGCCCGCACGACGATTTCGCCTGATGTCGCGCCGTCGTGAGGCGCTTCGTTCATATCGGCGTCGACGATGCGCAAATCGACCAGCGGGCAGGCTCGTCCGGCCCTGGTGCGTATTTCCACCTCCTGATCGGGATCGCCGGAGAGGTCGCTCGACTGGAGATGCGCAACCGTCAACAGCGGGCCAGTCTCGGACATCCCGTAGCCCGCGAACACATCGACGCCGCGCTCCATCGCCTGCTTGGCGAGCGCCTTCGGCAGCGCGGACCCTCCGATCACCATCTTCAGGCCGGCGAGATCGACGTCGGCCTTGGCGGCCGCGTCAAGCAGCATCTGCAGGAGCGTCGGCACGCCATGGGTGAAGGTCACGCCTTCGGTCTTGATCAGCCTGATGAGCAGCGCCGGATCGTAACGGCCAGGGTAGACCTGCTTGACGCCCGCAAGCGTCGCAGCCCACGGGAAGCCCCACGCATGAACATGGAACATGGGCGTGATCGGCATATAGACGTCGTCGCGATGGAAGCTGCCTTGCTTCGCCGCAAGGCCAAACACGGCGAGTTCCGCCATTGCATGCAGCACCAACTGACGGTGGCTGTAGTAGACGCCTTTCGGCAGCCCCGTGGTTCCCGTGGTGTAGAAGGTGGTCGCCTGGACGTTCTCGTCGAAGTCAGGGAAGTCATAAGTCCGGAGATGCAGCCGCGAGCAGCTCCTCATATTCACCGGCGAATTCGAGTTTGCCGGTCACGGGCGCTTTGCGATCGGTGAGGACGACCAGCCTTTTGACCTTCGACAATTGCGGCAAGATCGACTGTACGAGGTCGATGAACTCGTCATTCACGAGCAGCGTCGATGAGCCGGCATGGTCGATCGTGAAGGCGATCTGCTCCGGAGACAGCCGCACGTTCACTGTCTGCAGGACCACTCCCATCATCGGGATGGCGAAGAACGCTTCTAGAAACCTGTTGCTGTCCCAGTCGAGAACCCCGACCGAATCGCCTGGGCGCACGCCGATCTGTTCAAGAGCGCTCGCCAGCCTGCCGATGCGATCGCGCAATTCGAGGTAGGTGAGGCGCCGAACATCGCGATAGACAATTTCCTGGCGCGCCGTCTGAGCAAGCGGGGCGTGCAACAGTTGTTTGATCAGCAAAGGGTAAGAGTAGGCCGAAGGCGTCACGGCGATCTTTCTGCCGTTCATTGACCTCCTCCCCGATTTCTTTTTGGTCCTTCAGCAGAGGGCCGATATCTCCGCCATTGCATCGCGCGGAGGCTCGCGCGTGCTCATCAAATCGTCAAGGTTCGATGCGGCCACTCAGGGGGTGCGATCTGGCCATTTCGCCCGGCGCCGCTTGCTCGCCAGATCCAGGGTCAGCGATCGAGCGCCGATGGTTCAAGCGGTCGGCGCCGCCTCCCGTCGAAATTCCTGCGGCGCTTTGCCGGCCCATCGCCGAAATGCGTGCCGGAAGTTCGCCGAATCGCTAAATCCCAGCGCAAACGCGATGTCTTCCATCGTCATCGTCGTTTCGCGCAAGTAGCGCAACGCGGCGTGAACTCTGAACTCGTCGGACAACTCACGAAACGACGTGTTCTGTGACCGAAGCTGGCGCCTGAGCGTGCGTGGCGTCGTCTTGAGCCGCTTGGCGACGGTGGCGAATGACGGTCGTTCAGCGACGTCGGTCGACAGCAGGCTGCGAACCCTGCCGGCCGCGCCTGACCGCGAGACAAGGTCAGCGATAAGGTCGTCACACAGCGCGATCGCTGAAGGATAAGTTGTGCGGTTGCCAAGTTTGGGCGCGGCGTCCAAGAACGCTGAATCGAACTCGATTTGATTTGCCGCTTGCTCGAACCTCACGGGACACCCGACCAGAGCGGGCGTGATCTGAAAATCCTTGGCGACGCCATAGCGCAGAGAGATCTCGCGAGGCTTGAAAGATTCGCCCATGATGTCACGGTGGAGAGAGATGTGCGTCGCGATCTGCAATTCCGTCACGAAACGATAGAGTAGCGAGTCGATCCTCGGATGGAGCAACGGCTCGATGGTCCACACGCCCATTCGATCGCGCTCGTGAAACGCGATGGCCGCGAGTGGCGTCGCCAATTGGTGGTATCGGACAGCAAACTCCATGGTCCGTCGGAAATCGGTGCTGCACAGCATGGCATAGCCATACATGCCGTATGCCGACAGGTGGACACTTGAACCGATCGTGTACGGCAGATGTGGGTCTCGCGAAACCGCCGCCGCGTTTCGATAACACTGAATCAGCTGATTTCTGGAAATCCGCGTCGAGGAGGAATGCAGATCATCAAGGCTCACGTCAGCATCGCCAAATGCACCGACAGGCGACACGCCCTCCGCGACCAACGCATCCAAGACCGCGCTGATCTTCGCGGCGGAATACGCCTTCTCCCCGAAGCTCAAGTTGTCCATTTTTGGCTCGCTTCGGCCAATAGACGCCTATAGAGCGAAAGCGGTCAATCCGTCGTGAGGCCGCATGAGCGGTAACAGCGTCTCTGCAGCGGAACCTTCATCTCATCCTCCCGACAACCGGCTTGACAGCCGTTGTTTCTTAACTTCACAGTATCAGAAATTCAGAAGAACACTAGTTGGAACGAGATATTTCAGCAGGCGGCACAGGCCGCCGGCGTCGTTTACACGATGTCCTCCGGGACGAGCCGGGTCTGATCGCAGAATCCTATGACCGATATGCAGCTCATGACAAACCATCCGGACAAACGTCGGCCGATTCCGGCGGTGGCCGAGCTGTTCCGTTCGCGTATCGAGGCGGAATATTATGGCGAAGTCTCCGCCCAAGGCACTTTGGAGACGGGCCTGCAACGCGGAGTTCCTCCGCGACCCAATGAGTCATGTCGCATTTTATCCGGACCACGGCATTGCGCATGTTCGTGATGCGGTCAAGCAAATTGTCCTTGTGATCGACACCATTCACGGGGTCCTTATTCCGTTTCGGCCACCCGTTCGACTGGACTTCCTTCGCGGCTATGGGGTCCTGCTCGCCTACCTGCACTGCAGCAGCTGTCGCAGCTGGACCGGGTCGTTCAGCACGTCGATCGGCGCCAAGGTTTTGCTACGCGCCACGGACATCGCCAGCAGCTCGCGCAGGAGCAATTGCGGCTCGGGCCGGGCTTACGGATCATGCCGCTCGGCGGCTACCGAAGCGTCGCCTCGCCGCCTGGAGTGGCGGTAGGCGTGACCAGCGTCATCCGAGGCGCCGAGCGCAATGCAACAGCGGTGGCCGAGTGCAACCTGAGGCTGATCGCGATCCCCAAAGAGGTGTACCTCGCCTACTGGCACGGAACCTATACTCCGGCCGAGCTGACTCGCCTGCTCCAGACGACCCGGCCGGCAGAGGCCGAGGCTCCGGTTGCTCCATGAGGACCAGAGCCTCGCGCACCGGCATTCCCCGAGCGAGCCTCGTGGCGCGCGGAGAGTACGATGGTGGATGTCCGGGATTTGATGGGTCTTGACGACCACGTCGCGATCGTCACCGGCGGCGCCCGCGGCATAGGCCGGGAGACCGCGGAAACGCTGGCCGTGGCGGGCGCGCGCGTCGTACTGGCGGATCTGGACAAGAGCACGACTGAGGGCGCGGCGGCGGAAATGCGTGCGCTGGGCCTTCATGTGACCGCGATCGTCGCCGACGTTGCCGACGAGGCCAGCGTGGACTCGATGGTGCAGGCGACGCTCGAGCGCGAGGGCCGGCTCGACATTCTCGTCAACAACGCCGGCATTGCGATCCGGCGACCAGCTGTCGATCTTGCGCTTGGCGACTGGGACAAAGTTCTGTCGGTCAACTTGACTGGGTCTTTCTTGTGCGCTCGCGGCGCCGCGCGCCCTATGATCGCGGCGGGATCGGGCGGGGCAATCGTGAACGTAGCGTCGATCATGGGCCTATCGGGTGGCGGCCTCTATCCCAACGTGTCCTATCAGGCGACCAAGGGCGCGATCGTCAATATGACCCGCGCGCTCGCCGTCGAATGGGCGCCGCATGCCATTCGAGTGAACGCGGTCGCGCCAACCTATGTGCGCACAGAGCTGATCGGACCCATCCTCAAGGACCCGGAGCTTGTCGCCCGGATCGAGGCGATGACGCCCTTGAGGAAGCTCGCCGAGCCGGCCGATGTTGCGGCGGCGATCGCCTTCCTCGTTGGTCCCGCGGCGGCGATGATCACCGGACATACGCTGGCGGTCGACGGCGGATTCCTGGCGCAGTAGAGGGCGCTGCATAGGACCAACAGCGCGGAGGATGTCGGCGCGCAAGAGGCGCGGCGAGGCCGGTGCGATTGCTCAGGCGGTTGCGCAAGATTTTTGCCCGCGCCTTGGGAAACCCTCAGATAGAAGCAGCCCGGCGTCCTATACGTGACGCGGGCTTTAGCCGGCGCCACGAGGCCCGGCTTAGCGGCAGGAATGAAGGAGCTGGTCCGCGCCGACCGGCCACCACGCGTGCGGCGCCTTGGCGTAGGAGGCGAGGATCAGGAATTCATCGTCGCTGTCGACGCGAACCCCGGCGACGACGACCGTCAGGTCGCCCGCGCCCCTCGTCTTGCCAGCAACAGCCTCGGCTGCGAGCCGAAACGGATTGACGTTCGCAAGGTCCGTTCCCGGAATGCGATATGCCCAGAACATTGTATGGGGGACGACCGGCCCGATCTGCGCCCATTGGCCCATCGGGACCTTCGGCGCAACGGCCGCGAGCGTGCGGCGGGCGTACGGAAAGAGGCAGCCCACGTGGATGTGGAGCTGGTCCTGAGTCCTGACAATTGCGGAGTTCACGAAAAGCGCGATCGCGTCGCGCTCGGGCGCCTGACCGTCCGCGTCCTTGAGGAACGTGCGCGCGCGCCATGCGGCGTCGAAATAATTCGGCGCTTCAGGCGACTGCAGGAACGGGTCCTCAATTCCAGTGATCCGCCGCGTCGCGGCCAGGATCGTGTCATCCAACAGCGGCGCACGCAGGACGACGTTGCCGCGCTCCTCGCCGCCGGAAAGATCGACCTTAAGGCACGGAAAGGGCGCTCCGGTGAGCTTAAAGTCGGCGACGCAGGCGCGCACGACCTGCCACAGCGCCATCCGATGGAGCTCCATAGCGTAAGCCGCGAACGCCGCCGACACCGTGAGGACAGCGACTACCGAAAGAATCCACACTATCTTCATGCAGCGCGGGGACCGTGTCGTCAGTGACTCGAAATATTAACTTGCAATATCAAATACTTAATTGGTGGCGGAGGGGCGGGACTCGAACCGTAACGTCACGCTATTGAAATCGCTATTATTTGTTATTTTAAACGCAAGCGCGATGAAGCCTTTGAGGCAGCCTCGAGGGCCCTTACGTGCTTGTCCGTCGTCAGATGATTTGAGACATATTGCCGGTTCCAGAAGGGAGGCTTTGGATCGGCCTTGTCACACGAACTGAATTTGGCCGCGCGAAGATTTGAAGGCCCAGTTCGGACTGAGGCCGCTGTGGCGGCTCGCCACGTCTGGAAGGCTTCCTCTCGGAAGACGCGAAGCGTGCGGCGGGATTTGAGATGGCGCTGGAAGTTGAAAGTGTTTTGGACGGCGGCGTGAATGGACAGGAAGCGCTGAGCTGATCCGGGCGACTTGAAGCGCTGCATCTTACGCTCGCGCCGTCGTGTCGGCTGATGCGAATTCTCAGCCCGATTGTTCGCGCGTAAGCCCTGGTCGTGGCGAGCCGACAATCCGATTTCGGACTTTGCCGCGCCGTAAGAGCGCAGCTTGTCGGTCACTAGCACATCGGGCGCGAAGCCTTGTTTCTTGAGCAGCTTGCGCATCAGTTTCACCGCTGCAGACCTGTCGGACCGCCGCGCTCGGCGGACATGTCGAGCGCTGCGAGGACTGTGCGCACGAACGCGTCGCCTACAACTCCTGCCGCAACCGGCACTGCCCGAAGTGTCGGGGCGCGGCGGCGCGGCAATGGCTCGCCGAACGCGAGGCGGAGCTTCTGCCGGCTCCTTACTACCACGTCGTCTTCACCCTGCCGGCTTCGATCGGCGCCATCGCGTTCCAGAATAAGGCTGCGGTCTACGATCTCCTGTTCAGGACCGCCGCCGAGACGCTGACCGCCATCGCCGCCGACCCCAAGCATCTCGCAGCCCGCATCGGCCTCACCGCCGTGCTGCACACCTGGGGCTCGGCGCTCACCCATCATCCGCACGTCCACATCATCGTTCCCGGCGGCGGCCTGTCGCGGGACGGATCGCGCTGGATCGCCTGCAAGCTTGGCTTCTTCCTGCCTGTGCGCGTGCACTCGCGCCTGTTCCGTCGGCTCTTCCTCGACGGCCTCGCAGCCCTGCATGCAGCCGGCCGCCTCGCCTTCCTCGGCGATCTCGCGCCCCTTGCCGAGAAGTGCGCCCTCGACGCCGCGCTCGCGCCGTTGCGCTGCTCTGATTGGTTCGTCTACGCCAAGAGGCCGTTCGCCGGACCTCAGGCCGTCCTCGCCTATCTCGCGCGCTACACCCACCGCGTCGCCATCTCCAACTCGCGGCTGATCGCGCTCGACGAGGCGGGCGTCACCTTCAAATGGAAGGACTATCGGTTCCAAGGCCGCGACCAGCTCAAGACCATGACGCTCGACGCCGCCGAGTTCATCCGTCGCTTTCTCCTGCATGTGCTGCCGAGCGGCTTCCATCGCATCCGCCAACTACAGGTCAAAAGCCATTGTCTTTAGGCGTGTTTACAAAAGAGCAGGCGAAGCGACCTACGTCTGAGCCTACGTCCGTGTCATCACCGCCCGCCGAAGCGTGAGCGTCGCCGAGGCTGGCTCTGCGCGCGCGGGTTGTGGTGACCTTCTTTTTTTGAAGCGAGGGCCGGTCGGTAGTTTCCAAGCGACCGTTCTCGACCATAGTAACCGCTTACACATCCCTCGCATACCTGACTATCCAAGACTCAAAGCCGATCTAGCGGCTCGGTCATTGGCGATTCTCCGGTGGGGTCGGATTCCGAACATCAACGCAACCGAGCCCCCGCTCTCGGACGCCGTCACGCACCACTCTGCGACCATCGAGATGATAAGCGAATATGAGATGACCGCTTTCGCCGCCTAACCGGGGCTGATGGAGCTGGAGGTGGCCCCCCGGACCGGCCGGCTGTGCGAGGAGATCCACCTCGATTGCCCGATCGCGGGCGACTGGTCCTATCCCGCGTTCACCGGATGATGCGATAATTTAGGGCGCTTTCTCGACAATTCAGCTATAATAATCAGCATGTTAAGCTGATTTGGAAGCTGATGGCATGACGAACCCGGCGGGTAAATCGAACGGCGAGGCGTTCAGGCTCGATTTCGACCGCCGACTGATCCTTCAATTTCGTGGTTCGGTCGTCACCTCCGATGCCGGCCTGCTTGCCTACCGCGAACTCGACGACGCACTCGGCCTTTCGGATTTGGCCGGCGAGAGGCTCGCCGACGCCCGCACAGGCAAAAACGGCCGGCATGCCTTGCTCGGCATGTTGCGGCAGGCGGTGTTCGGGCGGCTTGCGGGATACGAGGATGTCAACGACGCCGAGCGACTGCGCCATGATCCCGCGATGCGGTGGATCGTCGGCGGGAAGGCGGCTCATGGTTGTGCAGCCTCGCCGAGTCAAATGGGCCGCTTCGAAACGCGATGGCTCACGGCCGAAAGGAATCTTTCGGCGCTTGCCGATCTCTCCGGCCAATGGATTGACAAGGTTCATGGCCGCCGTCCGCCGAGAGGCGTCGTACTCGACATGGATTCAAGCGTCAGCCCGACCTACGGCGAACAAGAGTTGAGCGTTTGGAACGGCCACTACGAATGCACCTGCTATCATCCGCTGTTCGTGTTCAACCAGTTCGGCGATCTGGAGCGCTGCGCCTTACGTCCCGGCAACGTGCACAGCGCCGATGGATGGGAGGGCCTGCTGAAGCCGGTCGTGTCCCGCTATCGCGGCAAGCTGTCGCGCATCAATTTCCGCGCCGACGCCGGCTTCGCCAATCCCGAGGTCTACGAATATCTCGAAGGCGAAGGGATCAGATACGCCATCCGGTTGCCCGCCAACCGCGTCTTGCAGGAGCGCATCGGCTACCTGCTCAAGCGGCCTGTCGGCCGCCCGTCGCTTGATGTCCGGCGCTCCTACACGAACTTCACCTACCAAGCGGGAAGCTGGACGAAGCCGCGCCGCGTAGTCGCCAAGGTCGAATGGCATCCAGGCGAACTTTACCCGCGCGTTGGCTTCATTGTCACCAACATGGCTCGCCCCGCCGAGAATGTCGTCGCCTTCTACAACAAGCGCGGGACCTGCGAGCAGTGGATCAAAGAGGGCAAGGGCGCAATTCGATGGACGCGGCTGTCATGCCGCTCGTTCGCCGCCAACGCCGTGCGGCTCCAACTTCATGCGCTCGCCTATAATCTCGGCAACTTCCTGCGCACGCTGGCGACGCCCGAACCAATCAAGGATTGGTCGCTGACGAGCCTCAAAGAGAAACTCATCAAGATTGGCGCGAAGGTCGTGCGCCACGGCCGCTATGTCGCCTTCCAGATGGCCGAGGTCGCCGTTCCGAGACATCTGTTCGTCGACATCCTTCGGCTCATCGCGGAACTACGGCCGCCGCCGATCACGTCAACAGCGTAATTAGCTCGATGTGTCACGCGTTCCAAGAAAACCCATGGGAGACACGCGTCTTGATGAAAGAAAATTCGGCATGTTTAAGCGCGCAAGCGCGAGCCGACCTGCCCCGAAACATGTCTACAAGCCAGAGTCGAGTCTCAACGACATTTTATTCTTGTCAAAGTCTCGCGATGGACGCACTCTCAGCAACGATAGGGCCGTCATCTGGTGAATGTCGGCCTATATCTGGTTCCACGCCACCTACGTGAAAGTCCGCCGCAACCGTCGCATTGTCTCGGTGGCGGTGAACGATCCCGACGAACGCGAGTGCATCCAGCGCTTGATCCTGGTTGCGCTTCGGTCGGAACCCGTAGCTGAAGCCCGGGAACTCCTCGTCGCCGTCGACGTCAACAGGGACGGGCGGCGCGAAGTGCCCGAAGCGTGAGCGTTCGAGATGACAGGCTGGACCCCTTTCAGCCCACGCCGACGCAGCTTGCGCAAAAACTCGGTCCGGAACGATTTTCAGCAAGTCCGGGTCTATATGGGCAACTCCTGGATTCGCAGGGAATTGATATGGTGATATAGCCGGCAACCCCGGTTTCCGTGGGAAAAGATCTCCTCTGGATTCGCAGGGTGTCGATTTCCGCTGAGATTTGACCCGGGATTTCCATTGAGAACTGACCCGGCTTGATGTTGGTTTTGGGTCAGGGGTTCGTCAAGTTCGGTGATTTCTCCTTTGCGGACTTGGCGGCTTTCGCCGAGCTGTTCTTGAAACGGAAGCTGTCGTTTCCGGTTTCGAGAATGTGGCAGCGGTGGGTGAGACGGTCGAGCGGCGCGGTCGTCATCTTTGCGTCGCCGAACACGGCAGCCCACTCGCCGAAGCTGAGATTAGTCGTGATGATGACGCTGGCGCGCTCGTAGAGCTTGCTCAGCAGATGGAAGAGCAACGCCCCGCCGGAGGCGCTGAACGGCAGGTAGCCAAGCTCGTCGAGGATGACGAGATCGGAGTGAGTGAGCCGGGCCGCGATCTGGCCCGGTTTGCCCTGAAGCTTCTCTTGTTCAAGAGCGTTGACGAGTTCGACGGTGGAGAAGAACCGAACGCGCTTGCGGTGATGCTCGATCGCCTGGACGCCGATCGCCGTAGCGAGATGCGTCTTGCCTGTGCCGGGGCCGCCGACCAGGACGACATTGTGGGCGTCTTCCAAAAACTCGCAGCGATCGAGTTGACGTGCGAGCGCCTCGTTGACCTCGCTGCTGGCGAAGTCGAAGCCGGCAAGGTCGCGATAGTTCGGAAAGCGGGCGGCTTTGAGCTGATAGGCCGTTGATCTCACCTCTCGGTCGGCCGTCTCCGCTTTCAGAAGCTGCGACAGGATCGGCACTGCGGCTTCGAAGGCCGGGGAGCCTTGCTCGGTCAGCTCGCCGACCGCCTGAGCCATGCCGTGCATCTTGAGGGTTCGCAGCCATGATGACGACGGCGCCAGCGGCGGGATTATGACGCATGGCGCGCCTCCCGGGCTTTGCGCAGCGCGTCGTAGCGTTCGAGGCCTGCGGTTCGGTGGTGAGCGTCAAAGCATTAGGCGGCTTCACGGCTGGTGGGTCGATCGGCTTGCCGTCGATCAATCGGTGCAGCAGGTTCAGGATATGCGTCTTCGTCGGCGCGCCAGCCTCCAATGCTAGTTCGACGGCAGTGAGCACGGCCTGCTCGTCATGCTGGAGGACGAGAGCCAGAATCTCGACCATCTCGCGGTCGCCGCCCGGCGTCTTAATCATGCGCTGCTGCAGAGTTCGGAAGGCGGGCGGGAGTTCGGCGAACGGCGCGCCGTTGCGGAGTGCGCCCGGTTTGCGTTGAATGACCGCCAGATAGTGTCGCCAATCGAAAACGGTCGTCGTACTCTTTGGTGAGAGCGGGCAAGACTCGGCGGTGTTCGCAGATGATCTGCCCTTCGGCGACGACGACGATGCGCTCGGGATAGACCCGCACGCTGACCGGGCGATTGGCGAAGGACGCCGGCACGCTATAGCGATTGCGCTCCAGATGGATCAGGCACGTCGGCGAGACTCGCTTGGCGTACTCGACAAAGCCGTCGAATGGCCTGGGAAGCGGCATCAGATGTTGGGCTTCTTCAGACCAGACGTCAGAGATCATGCCAGGACGCGAGCCGTGCGGGGTCTGCGCCCAAAGCTCCCGGCAGCGCTTCTCCAGCCAGTCGTTCAGCGCCGCTAGCGAGGGGAAGCTCGGCGCGGGTTGCCAGAGCCGATGGCGGGCATGCCTTGCACGTTCTTCTCGATCTGCCCCTTCTCCCACCCGGAGGCTGGATTGCAGAACTCGGCCTCGAACAGGAAGTGGCTGACCATCGCCGAGAAGCGCGCATTGACCTGGCGGTCCTTGCCCCGGCCGACCTTGTCGACCGCGGTTCGCATATTGTCGTAGATGCCGCGCCGTGGCACGCCTGCGAGGACGCGGAAGGCGTGATTATGGGCGTCGAAGACACCGCCGTTGTCTTCATCGACCCACAGATAGCGGTTGCCCTCTGGATCGAAGGCGAAGTTGGCTCGCGCGAAAGGGCGCCGTCCGTGCGCTCGGACTTGTCCATCAGTTTCACGTGCGGCTCGATTCCACGCTCCTCCACCAGCCACCCAATCATCTCGGCCGAGCCGTAACCCGCATCGGCGACCAGGCGCGACGGGGCGACTTCGAACTGTTCAGCCGTGCGGTCGAGCATCGTCTTGGCCGCGCCGACTTCCGCCTGGCGAATGGCCGTCGTCGCCTCGACGTCCATGATCACCGCATGCTTGAGATCGATAAGGTAGTTGTCGGAAGGCGTAGACCGCCGGCTTGTCGGCCGCGGCTATGTAGCGGGCCGCTGGATCGGTCGGCGAGATCGCCTTCGGCTCGACCGGCGTCGCCCCGCCGAAGGCCGCGTCATCGAGAACCGAGAGATATTCGGCAACCGCGCGGCTGGAGGTTGGATCGAGATCTTCGACCTTGGCGACGCCGCGCCGTCGATGCGCGTCCGCTACGATCATGCTGGCGTCGACTGCAAAGGCCTCGCCTCCCACGATCCCTTCCTTCATGCAGCGCGCCACCACCGTCTCGAACAGCTTGCGCAGCAGATCGCTCTCGCGGAAACGGCCGTGGCGGTTCTTTGAAAACGTCGAATGATCGGGGACGTCGGCATCGAGCCCCAATCGGCAGAACCAGCGATAGGCCAGATTGAGATGGATAACCGTGTATAACTGAGAAAAGCCAGAAAAACTGGGATATTCTCCTACACTAACGGTTCTGCGGGGCTCTGGCGGGGCGTTCAAAATGTGGCGAAAGTTTGTCTAGCGAATTCGCCAGCGTGGCAACGCCGCCATCGCCCGGGTGACGAACGGCTTCCGCCTACGTCCGCAATCTGGCACATCCGTCTCGTTCGTGACGCCCCGCGATCGGAAGGTGTCCGCCCGAAGCAGACGTAGACCCGACGCCCAGAGAGAACGTCGTGATAGCGGAAAGCGGGAGTTGGAATCAGCGGACCAGCGAGAAGGGGCGTCCAAAGAGGCGCAAACTCGCGGTAGTAGGCCCGCGTCGCAGGCCTTTATTTGCAGGCCGAGATACTTGGAATAAATGCGGCATTGCGCGAAACTGCCGGCGATAAACCAGAGGCCAGGCTGAGCGGTGCGGGTGAACATGTTGCGCAACTCCTGTTCATCACCGAATCCCCAGATCGGGCCAACGCGGACGGCAACATCATTGCCAAACAGTTTGCGAACCAAATATTCTTGGCCTTTGTAGCCCGTCGCCAAAACGATCAGATCGGCGGCAAGTATTTCGCCGGTGCTCATTCGCGCTCCCTCTACGACGAAGGAGGCGATGTCGGAGAATTGCACCAGACCGATTTCGCCCTTAACGATCAGATCGGAGCAGCCGACATTGAAATAGTAGCCGCCACCACGGGTGAGGTACTTGAACTGCCAGCCCGTTCCGTCCTCACCGAAATCAAGTTTGAATCCCACCCGCCTGAGCCCATCGAGCAGGTCCTGGTCGAGATTCTTCGCTTTTTCGGTGAGGAGGATGTGGCTTTTCTTTGCCAGTGAAAGCGGGATGGACGTCGCGATAAGATCGCAGTCCTCCAGCGAAGGTCCTTCGTCATAGAGGGCGTAAGGCAGTTGCGCGCTCGGCTCGACATTGACGATCATAGTCGAACTGCGTTGAACAAGCGTGACCCTTGCCCCGCTCGAGTGCAGGTCCTGCGCAATATCATGGCCGCTATTGCCCGAGCCGACGACAAGGACTTTTTTGCCCCTCCACATCTCGCCGTCGTCGTATTGGCTGGAGTGCAGAACAGCGCCGCCGAAGTTGCGCAACGTCGGAATATCCGGAAGGCTCGGAATACCGCTGACTCCGGTGGCCATGACGACATGCCGCGGGTGCATCTCTCGCTTCGTGCCGTCATCGCGGCGGAGCATGACGGACCATCGCCCCTCTTTTTCGTTGTACGTGCCGCCCTCGAATTCGGTGGCCGTCCAATAGTTGAGCTCCATGCTTTCCACATAAGCCTCGAACCAAGCGGCAATTTTGTCTTTGGGAATATAGGCCGGCCAGGTCGGCGGAAAACGCATGTACGGCATGTGGTTGACGTGGGCTTGGTTGTGCAGAACCAGCGCGTGATAACGGTTGCGCCAGTTGTCACCGATGCGCCGTTCGCGGTCGACGATCAACGTGTCGACCTGCAGTTGAGTGAGGCGCGCTGCAATCGAAAGCCCTGCTTGGCCTCCGCCGACAACGAGGACGGCCGGCTCGCGGTCGACATACTCAGCAGCGGCTTTCCTGAGGTCGAGCCAGTTGGGGCCCCGAAAATCGCGCGAATAGATCTTGCTCTGGGGACGTGATCTACCGAACTGCTCTTCGTACCCCTTGATTTCGTCGAGCGCTGTGAGCAGCGTCCACGCTTTCAGCGTGTTGCCATCGCCGACATCCGGGGTGAGCCGCAAAACTCCGTTGCCGCGGCCCTCAGCCGTTTCAAATGTGAAGATCGCTTCAATCGCGTCGGTACCCGCGCGCGTCACATGGCGCGGCGCGGCGCGGCCGGGATCTATCCTGAAAGCGGCGGGTCGTACACTGCCGATGTGCGCCTTAAGCCCTCTCAGAATGGCGTCTGCGCCGTCGACCGTCTGGATGCGCCAAGTGAACGCCAGCAAATCGCGCCAATAGCTATCGGCGTGAAATAGGGTCTTGAGCAGAACATCGTGGGGCCTAGCGAGAGCCGTTTCGAACTGCGTAAGCCAATTCTGTGCAGTCGTTGCGATGGTTTCTGTTCTAGACAGCATTCGCGCCCTCAATCAAATTGATCTGCGCGGTCCGCGCACCTCTTCAAAATCGGATCGACGAGCTCAGTTGTTCTGTCTGGCCTTGTGACACTCGCGAAGAATGGCACATTTTCGGTAAATTCCGCCTCGGACCCAAACATGACAAGCGGTCGCAGACCCACTATCAGTTTAGACGTCGGATTTCAGGAAATTTCCATCACGACTGTCGCCGCCGTCACTAAAACCCAATAGGAGCCGACCGATGGCCTCACTCGATCCATTCGGTTACGGCACGCACGAGGTGCTCAATCAAGCCCCGGCAATGGCGGACTACGACGCTTACTCCCATGATCCCGCCCTCGGCAAAATCCTTTCGATCTTCAACGCAGAATGGGCCGCGCCACACGCAAGCGCGGTCGGCAAACGGGTCGGTTCCGCCCGCGTGCAAGAGTTGGCGCGGCAGGCCAACCGCAACCTTCCTGAATTGCGCACACATGATCGTTGGGGTCGTCGCGATCGACCAGATCGAGTTTCATCCTGCATGGCATGAACTCATGACACTTGCCATGCGCGACGAGTTCCATTCGCTTTGCTGGACGAAGCCAAAGCCCGGAGCGCAGGTGGCGCGCGCCGCAGTGTCGTTTCTCTGGAACCAGGGCGAGAACGGCGTCTGTTGCCCGCTCGGTATGACGTATTCAGCGATCCCGATCTTGCGCCGCGATCCGGCCCGCTGGGCCGAGTTCGGCAAACTCGTGATGTCGACCGACTATGACGGACGTCCCCTTCCGGCAGCGCAAAAACGGGGCGGGACGGTCGGCATGGCGATGACCGAAAAGCAAGGCGGTTCAGACCTGCGCCAGACCCAGACAACCGCGACGAAAAATTCGGATGGGACCTATTCGCTCGTTGGGCACAAGTGGTTCTTCTCCGTGCCGCACTCGGACGTGTTCCTGACGCTTGCGCGAACGGAAGAGGGCGTATCCTGCTTTGTCGTCGCGGGTTGGCTGCCCGACGGCTCCCGCAATCGCCTACAAATCCAACGGCTCAAGGACAAGTGCGGCAACAGGTCCAACGCTTCGTCCGAGGTCGAATTCCGCGGTGTCATTGCACATCTCATTGGCGAGCCCGGCCACGGTATTCGTGAAGGGCTCGAGATGAACCACTACACGAGGCTTGACTTCGCGGTCGGCTCGGCGGGGCTCATGCGTCACGCTCTGGCGCAGGCCGCTCATCATACGACTTGGCGGCGCGCCTTTCAGAAGGCGCTAATCGATCAGCCGCTGATGACGAACGTGATTGCGGATCTCGCCGTAGAGGTCGAAGCGGCGGCGTGGCTTGCGTTCCGTTTCGTCCATGCGCTGGACCAGGAAAGCGAAAGCGAGTCCGAGCGGTTGATTGGCCGGATCGGCGCGCCCATCGCAAAGTACTGGATCTGCAAGCGTGCGACGCCGGTGGTGGTTGAGGCTCTCGAATGCCATGGCGGCAACGGCTTCGTTGAGGATCATCTGATGGCGCGCCTTTATCGGGAGGCTCCGATAAACGGCATTTGGGAGGGAACGGGCAATGTCGTGTGTCTCGATGTGCTCCGCTCGATCCAGAAATTTCCAAGCCTGCGTTCCTGCTTTATTGGACGAGTTGCGGGCGGCGACCGGAACCGATGCTCGCTACGACGCATTCATCAACGAACTTGAACGTGACATTGTCGATATCCTGCGCACCGAGAGCACGGCGCGCCGGATTGTCGAGCAGATCGCGCTGGCGCTCTCCGCTTCCCTTCTCATTCGCCATGCGCCTCACGACATCGCAGACGCATTCATCGCTTCGCGGCTGGCGGGACCATGGTCCGGCCATTTCGGAACATTGCCGCGGGGCGCAAACGCGCAGGCGATTGCGCGTCGCGTCGCGCCGCAGCTCATGTGAAGAATCGATTTTTATGTTCACGCCGACGCAAGCGTCGTCGTCGGCCCTGTCCGTGCCGGGCAAAGGTCAGTCGGCTCACCCCAATGTGGTCCAGTCAATGACTGCCGGAGGTCGAGTCGACCCGCTCGCCACGTCAGGGGAATGGCCGCTGTTTGCGCACTGCAGTCGTGCGACGCGGGGCGGGATGAGGACCGCTCAGGTCATCCCATCGCCGATTGAGTTCGAAGCAGTTGCGTTCGGGCATCGGGTAACGTTCGAGCGCGACGACGGTCGCCGCTAGGCGTTTAGACACGCTCGAAAAGGACCCATTTCTTATGTCTCTCCCGTCGCTCGGGCCTTGATCGGTAGAGCTGCCGACGACGTAGTTTTGGTGGGCGACCAGGAGATCCAAATTCTCTCCACCGAATAGAGAAAACACCGAGAAAGGGGTGCGATATTATCGCGCAGGGGACCTTTTCCTCCGCGAACCTCAATCGCGAGAAACGCTCTCGCGTCCACGATCGCGTCGCCACTGACCGGCCTCGCCGTTCGGGCGCTCAACTTGCGGCTGCTGTCAGACATATTCGAGGCCTTGCGCGAGATCCGAAATCAAATCTTCCACATTCTCGATGCCGATCGAGATGCGGATAAGCGCATCCGACAGTCCAATCTCCTCGCGCAATTCGCGCGCAACGCCCGAATGCGTCATTGAGGCCGGATGCGAAATCAGCGTTTCGGTGCCACCTAAGCTTACCGCCAGTTTCATCACCTGAAGATGGTCGAGCAGCGCGAACGCCTCCTTCTCACCGCCCTTGACGTCGAAAGCGAAAGTCGAACCCGGAGCGGAACATTGCCGGTCGAACACCGTCTTCCCTGGATCGCCCTCCTGGAGGAAGCCAAGATAGTGCACCTTCGCTATCTTGGGATGGCCCGCCAGATATTCGGCGACGAGACGGGCGTTATCGTTCGAGCGTGTCATGCGGATCTCGAGCGTTTCAAGCGAGCGCATCAGCATCCAACAAGAGTTCGGATCCAGTTGCGTGCCGATGGAGCTGCGCCAGCCCATCACCTGCTTCACGAGGCTGGCATTGCCGCTGATGCTGCCGCCAACGAGATCGCTATGGCCACCGACATACTTGGTCAGAGAACACAACGAGATGTCAGCCCCGCATTTCAGCGGCGTCTGGAACATCGGGCCCAGCATCGTATTGTCGACAACCACAGGGGGTCTATGCCCCTGCGCTCTCGCCAGGTCGTCGGCGATAGCTGCGCACGCGGTGAGATCAACGAGACCGTTGGTCGGATTGGCTGGCGTCTCGACCAGGATCAACCCCACCCTGCCTTTAGCGCGCGCAGCCTCCGCCGCCTTGCGCATATCAACGGTACTGATGCCGTCGGGAAAGCCGAAAGCGGTCACGCCGAAAGCGCCCATCTGCTTCTGGAGCAGCGTTTCGGTGCCGCCATAGAGAGGCCGACTGTGCAGTACAGTATCGCCCGACCGCAGGAAGGCGAATAGGGTGGTCGAAATCGCCGCCATGCCGCTCGCGAACACGGCGGAACGCTCGGCCTGATCCCAGATCGCCAGCCGATCCTCAAGGATTTCGAGATTGGGGTTGTTGAAGCGCGAATAGACCAGGCCCGATTTCTCGCCCGGTCGGGGCTGCCGGCGGCCAGATGTTAGGTCAAAAAAATCCTTGCCTTGCTGGGCGTTCTCGAAAACGAAAGTCGATGTGAGGAAGATCGGCGGCTTGAGCGAGCCTTCCGAGAGCCCTGGCGAGTAGCCGTATCCCATCATCAGCGTCTCGGGATGCAGCCGCCGATTGGCAATCCGGTCCTTGTGATAGCTGTCATCCACCAAGGCAATCTCCTCTTCGCGCATCTGGCCTTGTCGACCGATCGCAGAAGGCGGGAGGCGGTGGCGATGGCCGGCGGATTAAAACGGTACGACGAGAAGGTCCTTCAGACCACTTTTGTTGCAGGAACGGCGATTGCCGAGTGTCTCCCGGCGGTTCCGCGTCGGATCAACCGACCACGAACTGTAGGCCCACCGACGTTTCCAGCGTGGCGCTCGCCGCATGCAAGGAAACAGCCCAGGTCTGGTCGCCGACAATCCCATCCTGCGCGACGCCGCCCCACGCCTGAAACGCCACAACGGAGGCTTTCGTATGCGGCCCGAAATTGCCGTCGATCCCTTGCGGCGTTATGTTCCACTGCCCAGCCGCGCCGTTGGTGAGCAATGTCTGCAAGCTATTGACGACCGCTCCCGTCGAGCCCTCTTGCAGCATCGGCATCGGACCTCCGTCCGGCAGAGCCGCCCACGTGGCCGGACCGACGATCCCGTCGACCGTTAGTCCCGCCCCCTGCTGGAACTGCTTGACTGCGGTCTCCACTTGTGGCCCGAAGACGCCGTCGACGGTGAGCCCGAGATCGGGCGTTCGCCGCAGCGCACGCTCCAATCGCTTCACAGCATCGCCGGTGGCGCTTAGGCTTATTGTGGGTTGTCCCGGATTGGCCATGGGTTCCCCAAAAGCCTAAATTCGGGAAAAATCCGCCCTTCCCAGGCGGACCGGCCCAGCACCGCCGCCGAGTTCGTCTGAAGCCATATCCGCCATTGCCCACTATGCCCTGAGGAGGCCTGCGTCGGCCCGAATTGCGCGAGCGCGTTGAGGTCTGCACAGTGCCCCTCAAAGCGCGGATAGACCGGCCAGTCGACAAGCGACGAGCATCGCACCCGCTCTCGCAGGCTGCCTTCAAACTCGCTTCATTCCTCCGGCAATCCCGCCTTGCGCAGGCCGTCGATCACATGCGGCAAGATTCGGCGTATGCGCGATCATCCATTTGATGGTGAGTTTGGGAAAGATACCTCGGGCTTTCGCCAATGCGGTCTTCGCCTCGTCCATCTTGCCTTCGAGCGCGTAGGCGGCCGCGAGATTTGAGTACGCGTAATAGACAGGATAGCCTGTGTCGATTGCATTGTGGTATTTCTCGATGGCGGCGTCGAAATGACCGAGCCCGAGTTCCGCATCGCCCAAGATCACATGGAACATCCCGATCAATGGATCGCGCGGGCTTAGCCGCATCGCTTGTTGCACGTCGGATTTCGCCTGTTCAAAACGGCCGAGGGAGGATTTCGGCGTTACCTCGCGCCGCGAGCAACGGCGCGTAATTTGGATTGATGGCGAGTCCCGTATTCGCGGCGGCGAGCGACTCGCTCGCGCGGCGCGAAGTGTTCAGGTACTCGCATTTAACCCAATACGCCCGCATGTTATCGGGGGCCAGCGCGATGGCGCGGTTGGCTTGACCGAGCACTCTTGCCTCATAGTCTTCGGTGGTTTTCCATCCGTAAAAGTATGCAACGTGATAGGTATATGCTTCGCCCGCCAACGCATCGGCGTCGTTCGGGTCGATCTCGAGCGCCTGGTCGAACAGAGTTCGCGCCGTATCAAGCATGCTTTCCCGTTCCCTCAGGGGCTGTTCGCGCGCCTGCCACGTCAAGGCCCAACCGCGCATGGTGAGGTCGATCGCGTCGGGGATTTTGGAATGGGCGCTCTTTTCCGCTTCCGCCCTGACGAGTTCGGAACCAAGGCTGTTGGCCAGCCGCGCCACGACTTGATCCTGCAGCTTGAAGAGGTCCGCCATGTCGTCCTCGAACCGGTCGGCCCACAAATGCGCGCCGGATTCCGCGTCGATTAGCTGCGCGTTGACGCGCACCCGGTTCTGGTCGCGCTGCACCGAGCCTTCCAGCACATAGCGCACGCCGAGTTCCTTGCCGATTTCCTTGGCGTCGAGATTCTTGCCCTTGAAGGTGAAGGCGGTGTTGCGCGCGATGACGAAGCTGTCGCGGATGCGCGAGAGGTCGGTGGTGAGGTTCTCGGTGACGCCGTCGGCGAAATAATCCTGAGCTGGATCGCCGGAGAGGTTGGCGAAGGGCAGCACCACGATGGAGAGATGCGCGGCCTGCGCCGGTTTCATTAGGCGACCGCCGAGCATGTACCAGCCGCTCGCGGCGACCAGAAGAAGAAGGGTGGCGGCAGCGGCGAGCGAGGCGAAGGACGAGCGTCGTTTGAGCGCAGACTTCGCCTGATCGGCTGGCGGCGGCGATCTGGCCTCACGCGGCGCGCCGAACTCCAGCGAGTAGGCCCGCATCGGTTCGGCGATGTTCTTTAGCGGCACCAGGCCGAGATCGCTGACCTTGAGATCGAGCCGCCCCTTGACCTGCCGGTAGGCGTCGTCGGAGATGCAAATCCCTCCGGGCTTGGCGATGCCCTCCAGCCGCGCGGCGATATTGACGCCGTCGCCCATCAGGTCGCCGTCGCTTTCCTCGACCACGTCGCCGAGATGGATGCCGATCCGAAACTCGATGCGGCGCTCAGGCGGCACGCCGGCGTTGCGCTCGACCATGCCGCTCTGCACTTCGATCGCGAGCGCACTGCGTCGACGACGCTGCGGAACTCGACGATGCCGCCGTCGCCGGTGCGCTTGACGACGCGCCCATGGTGGACCGCGATGGTCGGATCGATCAGGTCGCTTCGTAGCGTCCGCAGCCGCGCCAGAATCCGGTCCTCGTCGGCTCCGGTAAGCCGCGAATAGCCGACGACGTCGGACACCAAGATCGCGGCCAGTTTTCGAGTCTCGCTCACGGCGCTAATGCCGAAGCCTGATCACCGGTCGCAGATGGCACGGGCATGGCTGCACTTCCATGCTGCACGGAAGGGACGTGGAAGCGGGAGTGCAGCCCCGCGTGTCGACTGGCCAGTCTATCCACGCCGTGCCGAGCATAACACCGTCGCCGAGGGAGGGAATAGAATATGGGCCGAGACTGCGTGCAGACCCGTTGGGCTTGTCGAACTGGCAGATGACCCAGAAGACCGCGTTCGACCTGCACAACAAGACCGGCAGCGACGTGTTCATCGCCGCCTCGACCATGGCGGGGTGACCCAAAACAGGGAAATTCAGCGCCGTTCCCGCCCAGGCGCGACACGCAAGCCAGCCATCCCAGCCGGTCCGGCGAGAAGTTCGGCAGACGCGTGCCCGACGGCTCCGTCTCCGACGGCTGAGAGCCCCGCAAATCGCCGCCCCCTAGTCGCGCCAGGACGGCCGTTTCGGCATCGGCTGGGGTTATCCTACCTGGAAGGCGAAAAAGCCGTCCTAGAGCGCATCGCGGCCGGCGGAATTCGCAGCGGCGTACGAACGCTCCCCTTTCTTTTTCTACCCGCGCTCACTCGGCAGGCCAAGCACGCGCGCGTTGTCTCGCCGCTGGCGTTCTCCCGCAGTGTGATCCACGTCACACCGACGCGGCCGACAGTGTGCTCAGGTGTTGTGTTCAGGTCCCTGGATGTGTGGACCGCCACTCTGTCGAGCGACCAGGGTGGACATACGAAGCCAAAAGCATCGATTCACGAACGGCTCCTCGCCATCGCGCTACGGTCGTGTGGTCGAAAGCAAAGCACGTTCGGATATGAAACGGAGGAGACGACCATGGTCGACGAGACCAAGCTGAACGCGTTCATCGGAAAAATTCTGGGCGATCTCGGCGGGGCTCTCAGCGTGCCTCTGGTGCGCATGGGCGACAAGCTCGGGCTGTACAAGGCTCTCAACGAGCAGGGTCCAATGACGCCGGCGGAGTTGGCGGCGAAGACGAACGTCGCCGAACGCTACGCGCGCGAGTGGCTATCGCATCAGGCAGCGTCCGGATATCTCGAATACGACTCTGCCAGCGGCAAGTTCACCTTGCCGCCGGAACAGGCGATGGTGTTCGCCGAGCCTGACAGTCCCGTTTATTTGCAAGCCGGTTTCGATGTCGCGGCGGTCATGCTGGAAAACCAGCCGCTGGTCGAGCCAGCGTTCCGCACCGGCAAAGGCGTCGGCTGGGGCGACCAGTCGCAGTGTCTGTTCTGCACAACCGGACGCTTCTTCCGTCCGGGCTATCACAACAACCTCGTCGGCTCGTGGCTTCCGGCCCTGGACGGCGTCACCGCGAAGCTCGAGTCGGGCGCGACGGTCGCTGACGTCGGCTGCGGTCACGGGTTTTCGACAATCATTATGGCGAAGGCGTTCCCGAAATCGACTTTCGTCGGCTACGACTTTCATCCCGCGTCGGTGGAGCAGGCGCAGGTCCATGCCGAGCAGCATGGAGCGACCGCGAACACGAAGTTTGAAGTCGCCATGGCGAGCGATTTTCCTGGCAAGGATTTGGACCTGGTGACTTTCTTCGACTGCCTGCATGACATGGGCGATCCGATTGGCGCGGCGCGCCATGTGCGCGAGACGCTGAAGCCCGACGGAAGCTGGATGGTCGTCGAGCCTGCCGCGGGCGACCGACTGGAGGATAATCTCAACCCGGTGAGCCGCATGTACTACGCGGCCTCCACCATGATCTGCGTGCCGACCTCGCTGGATCAGCCGGTTGGGGCGGCGTTCGGGGCGCAGGCAGGTTTCGCCAAGCTCATCGTCGGCGATCACGCAAGGCGGATTCGGCAAGGTGCGCAAGGCGACGGAGACGCCGTTCAACATGGTCCTGGAGGCGCGGCCTTAGACCACCGTAGGGGCCCGCCCAGCGCGCATCCTGCGAACGTCAGCGCCCTGGCGGCGGCGTGACCGTGGTGATGGTGAAGCCGTGCCAGTGGCCGATCGTCCACCTGTTCCCGTCGCTGTCCTGGCCGATCGTCATCCCGTCGCGATCCCACTCGGTCGAGCGGTAGCCGTGCGAGTCCTGGCAGACGCGGTAGCCCTGGAACGAGGTCGAGCAATAGAGCGGGTCGGCGAGCGCCGGGCTGACGCCGATCAGAGCGGCGATGATGGGGGTCAATCTGATCATCACTCGCTGGTCGCTGCCTTGAACGGCACCACGTTGGCTGGCTGCGCAGTCACGAAGTCGGCCCAGCGCTCCATCACGGGCCTGCGCAGATCGAGCCGGTCGCTCCGATCGTAGGACAGCGACGAGTCGTTCCCGAACACGTGGGCGAGACAGCGTTCGGCCGTCGCATATTCGGTCTTATCGACCTCAGTCGCCCAGTCGCGAAACGAGCTTCTAAAGCCGTGGACCGTCACCTTGCATTTCATGCGCCGGAGCAGCATCGCCATGCTCATGTTGCTGAGCGGCTTCATCGGCCGACCAGGAAACACGTACGGGTTCTTGCCGCGCGTCTCGTATGGGCTTCTGGGCTTTGAGGATGGCGAGCGCGGCGTCAGACAGCGGAACCCGGTGCTCTCGCCCATCTTCATCCGCTTGCCGGGATGTTCACACGATCGGCGCGTTCAAAGTCGATCTCGTCAAACTGGCATGCCGAGCATTTCGTCGGTGCGGATCGTGGTCAAGATGGTGAACTGCAACGCCCTTGACGCGTCGCTGTCGATCTCGCTGAGCCGCGCCATGAAGGCGGGGACCTCCTGGTAGGGCATCGACGCGTGGTGGCCGCGCTGGACCCGTTCGCCGGTCTTGCGGTCGATCTTGCCGAGCTTCTTGGCGCTGCCAAGTTGGGTCTTCAGCCAGCCAGCCCACGCGGCCGGGTTGGGGTGGGTGTCCTCCGGCTTGCGGGCGAAATCCAGGACCATCGCGATGCGGCCTCGCAAGCGGCTGGCGGTTTCCGGCTTCAGCGCCCAGATCGGGTCGAGCGCGTCGAACACCTGTTGTGGCCCGATCTCATCGACGCGAAGCGCGCGGAACGACGCGGGCAGAGAAGCCAGGGTGTTGCGCCATTGCTGCCGGTGTTTCGGGTTCTTGCCCAGTTCGCCGCGCTTCTCCTGCCGGTCGAGGTAGGCGTCGGAGACGGAGCCGAACGTCGGCGCGCCGCTGGGCGCAGGGGCGGTCTTGGCCTGCCGCTTGGCCACCGGGTCGATCCCCTTGAGCACCAAGGCGCGCAGTTCGAGGTGCCGGATGCGCGCCTCATCGAGCGTCATTTCGGGATGAGGCCCGATGCTCGTTTCGGTTTCCTTGCGGCCGAGCGTGAACCTGAAGGTGAAATAGGCCTTGCGGTCGCGGGCGGTCTTGAAGAACAGGCCCTCGCCGTCTGGCCAGCGTTTCGGCGGTTTCTTGAGGAGGGCGTCGAGGCCCTTCTGAGTGAGCTTTCCCATTTCGTCAGTGTGTCCTGTCTGAGCTTGTGAATGTCCGCCGAACTGGAGTTTCCCGACGGGAACTGTACCGGATTCGGCTCAATACATGCACACGCTAGCATACACACTCACACACTGCAAAAGAGCATTTTCAGTGGCTTAGACCTAAAACTCCTTCTGTTCCAAGGGGTTCTGGCGGAGAGGGAGGGATTCGAACCCCCGGTACACTTGCGCGTACTCCGCATTTCGAGTGCGGCGCGATCGACCACTCTGCCACCTCTCCGGGGCCGACGGCGAGGCGCTTAAACGCTCGCCGTAGGGGTCGGCGCGCCGCTTAGCATGGGCGGTCATCGCCGGCAAGGCGGCTCGCGCCTTCGCAGGAACGCGACGAAGCGGAGAACGAGGCTCAAGCGGCGGCCTCGACTCCCTCCCAGGCGATATGCGCCACGAACGGCACGGACTCGCCGACTTGCCGGGCGAGTTCCGGATTCGAGGCGTTGCCGTCGAGCGAACGCTTATAGACGCCCTGGTGGATCGCGATGCTGCGAAAGAAGCTGAACGCGACGAGAAAGGTCCAATCGGGGATGGCTTCGAGCCCCATGCGCTTGCAATAGGCTGCGACATATTCGGCTTCGGTCGGTATGCCGTTCGCGGCGCGGTCAACGCCTCCCAAGCCGCGATACCGGCCATTCGGAAGCCGCCATTGCATGCACTGGTAGGCAAGGTCGGCGAGGGGATGACCGAGCGTCGACAGCTCCCAGTCGAGCACCGCAAGCAGGCGCGGCGAGTTTGAATCGAAGATCATGTTGTCGATGCGCCAGTCGCCGTGCACCAGCGCGACGCGGCCGTCGTCCGCCGGGACCTTGTCCGCAAGCCAGGCGATGAGGCGCTCCATGTCCTCGACTCCGCGCCGTTTCGCTGGCCCGGTACTGATCCGTCCAGCGTTGGTATTGACGGGCGAAATAGCTGCCCGGCTTGCCATAGTCCGACAGGCCAGCCGCGGCGACGTCGATCGAGTGCAGACGCGCGAGGCCCTCGTTCATGGCGTCATAGATCGGCCGCCGATCTTCGCGCTGAAGCTCGGGCAGCGCCGGGTCCCAGAGGACGCGGCCGTCGACGAAGGCCATGAGATAGAAGGCCGTGCCGATCACGCCCTCGTCTTCGCAGAGCGCGAGCGCGCGAGGAGCTGGATAGCTCACGCCTTCGAGCGCCTTCAGCACGCGGAACTCGCGCTCGATCATATGGGCCATCTTCAAGAGCTTGCCCGGCGGCTTGCGGCGCAGCACGTATCGGCCGCTCGCAGCCTCGATCAGATAGGTCGGGTTCGACTGTCCGGTGGGAAATTTCTTGACCGTAGCTGGGGCCGCGCCAGCCCTCGACATGGGCTTTGGCCCACGCGTCGAGCGCGCTCGTATCCTCGGGGAAAGCGCCGCTCACTGCGAGCCAGCCTCGTTGGTGTAGCGCTTCATCTCGGCCTTCGCGATCACCCGCCGATGCACCGCGTCGGGCCCGTCGGCGAGGCGCAAGGTGCGCACATGGGTCCACATGCGGGCGAGCGGAAAATCCTGGCTGACGCCGGCGCCGCCGTGCATCTGCACCGCCTGATCGATCACGTCGAGCGCGATCCGCGGCGCGATCACCTTGATCTGCGAGATGAGCGGGGCCGCGGCGCGCGCGCCTTGCGTGTCCATCGCCCAGGCCGCCTTCAGGCAAAGCAGGCGGGCCATTTCGATGCTCATTCGCGCTTCGGCGATGATGTCGGGATTGGCGCCGAGGCGCGCCAGCTTTTGCCCGAACGCCGTGCGCGTCGCCGAGCGGCGGCACATCGCCTCGAGCGCCCGCTCGGCCTGGCCGATCGCTCGCATGCAATGGTGAATGCGTCCCGGCCCGAGCCGCCCCTGCGCGATTTCGAAGCCGCGCCCGCGGCCAAGAATCATGGCGTCCTTGGGCAGCCGGACATCGCGAAAGCGGATGTGCATGTGGCCGTGCGGCGCGTCGTCGTCGCCGTAGACCTTCATCGCTCTCAAGACCTCGATGCCCTTCGTCGCAGCCGGCACGAACAGCATCGAATGACGCGCGTGCGGCGTGGCGTCCGGATCGGTCAGCGCCATGGTGATGTAGAGCGAGCAGCGCGGATCGCCGGCCCCGGACGACCACCATTTCTCGCCGTTGAGCACCCATTCGTCGCCCTCGAGCCGCGCGTCCATGGCGATATTGGTCGCATCCGACGAGGCGACCCCGGGCTCGGTCATGAGATAGGCGGAACGCGCGCGGCCCTCGAGGAGATCGGGCAGCCAGCGCGCCTTCTGCTCGGGCGAGCCGAAGCGCTCGATCACCTCCATGTTGCCGGTGTCGGGAGCGGAGCAATTGAAGACCTCGGAGGCGAGCGGGGACCAGCCCATTTCCTCGGCGAGATAGGCGTATTCGACGGTGGTGAGGCCGAAGCCTTTGTCGGAGGCGGTGAGCCAGAAATTCCACAGGCCCTTGGCGCGCGCCTTGGCCTTCAGGGATTCCCGGATCTCGATAAAGCGCTTGGTCGGCTTGAAGCGGTCGCCCTCGCGCCCGACCTCGGCGTGGTATTCCTCCTCGAGCGGCATGATCTCGTCGCGCACCATCGCCCGGACGGCGGCGATGAGCGGACGGACTTTGTCGGTGACGCCGAGATCCACGGGATCCTCCCTCGAGTTTGCCGGCGCGATATGACGCGCAAACGGCGCGCCCGGCAAGCGGCAGGCCAGCTCCCATCGGCGGGCGCCGCCGGCCAAAATAAACGGCAGTAAACGTCAGTAAACGCTAGTAAACGTTAGTAAATTTGCTAGCGTTTACTAGCGTTTATTTTTTGGAATCGGGACTTTTCAATGGGTTACGGCCAATTCAAATAAAAAAATTCCACCGGTATCCGTTCCGGCCCTGTCCGCGTCCATGTGCGCGCGACCTTCTCCGTGCGCTGACGCTCCAGGTCCTGCGTTCTCGGGCCGGGAGGGGTCGATTGGCCGATGGCGAGCGCCCGCTGCTTTTCGTTGGCTTCGCGAGGCGCTTCGAGAAGCTCTTCCGGCTTCGTGAGCCTGTCGAGGTCCCAGGGCATGACGGTTTCATCGCGTCCGGCTTCGAGATCGAACAGCCGCGCGGCCTGATCGAGCGCCGCCAAGTCTCTTCTCGCAGCATCGATCCGTGCTTCATAAGCGGCAATCGTCGCCGCGATCTCATCCCGTTTGCGGCGCAGGCCTGAGGCGATGTGCATTCGTTAAGACTAGAACATAAGTGGAACATTGTCAAATGAAAATTCGGAATTATCGGAGGCCGATCCTGCCCAAGCCAAGGAAAAGGTTCAGATACTTAGCTTTCGTACGACCTTAAGATTGCTCTGACTACCGTCGAGAAAACCCCTCGCTGAAACGCCGTCTTGATGAGCCGGAGACGGCCACGCCGCCCACACGCTTGATTTCCAAGGCGCCGTGACAGACGGCCCGGATCGGCAGACGGGAAGGAAACAGAGCTGATGCCGCGCTTGACGTTTAATACGTACGTACGTATTAGAATTCATGCCCAAGCCTTCAAACCGCGATCGCATCCTCGACGCTGGCCTCAAGGTCATGTTTCGCCAAGGCTATGGCGGGGCGGGGGTGCGCGACATCGTCGCCGAGGCGCAGCGCCGCAGGGCTCGTTCACCAACCACTTCCGCTCGAAGGAAGAATTCGGGAGTGTCGATGCAAATGCGCTTGACGTTCAATACGTACGTGCGTATTGAAACCCTTGTGCCCAAGCCTTCAAACCGCGATCACATCCTCGACGCCGGCCTCAAGGTCATGTTTCGCCAAGGCTATGGCGGGGCAGGGGTGCGCGATATCGTCGCCGAGGCGCGCGCGCCGCAGGGATCGTTCACCAACCACTTCCGTACGAAGGAGGAATTCGCGCGCGAGGTGCTCGACCTTTACTTCGCCGACCTCAAGCGGCTCGTCACCGAAGTGCTGGACGACGCAAACCGTCGCCCCCGCGAGCGCCTCCGGCGCTATCTCGACGTCATCACCGATCGGCTCGCCAACGCCGAGTTCAGCCGCGGCTGTCTGATCGGCGATTTTAGTCTGGAGGCCGCGCCGCAAAGCGAGATGCTGCGGACCCGGCTCGCGCGAGATCTTCGCCGAATGGCGCACGCCCTTCGCCGCATGCATCGCCGAAGGCCAGGCGGCTGGCGAAATCGCCGAGACATTCGCTCCGCATGACCTCGCCGAATTCCTGCTCTCCTCCTGGGAGGGCGCCATCCTGCGCATGAAAGTCGAGCGCAACGCCGAACCGCTCGAGCGCTTCAAGCGCATCGTTTTCGCTACTGTGTTCAAGGAGCCGTCGCCATGAACAATGACATCAGCCTGCCCAAGCTTTCCGTCCTCAATTCCGAGATGGCCTACCGGGAGGCGGGCTCGCGCGATGCGCCGGTCGCGCTCTTTCTGCACGGCAATCCCACCTCGTCCTACATCTGGCGAAACATTATCCCGCTCGTTGCGCCGGTCGCCCATTGCATCGCGCCTGACCTCATCGGCTTCGGTCAGTCGGGCAAGCCGGACATCGCCTATCGCTTCGAGGATCACGTGCGTTATCTCGACGCCTTCATCGCGAAGATGGGGATCGGCTCGGCCTATCTCGTGGCGCAGGACTGGGGAAGCGGCCTCGCCTTTCACCTCGCCGAGCGACGCCCCGATTTCGTGCGCGGCCTCGCCTTCATGGAGTTCATTCACCCGTTCCCGACCTGGGAGGTGTTTCTGCGAGGCTCCAGAGCGCGCGAGATCTTCCGCAAGTTTCGCACGCCCGGCGAAGGCGAAAAATTGATTCTCGAGAACAACGCCTTTGTCGAACTGATGCAGGGAGCCATCCGGCGCAAGCTCACCGACGAGGAGATGGCAGTCTATCGCGCACCGTTCCCGACGCCGCAGTCGCGGAAGCCGACTTGGCGTTTCCCCAATGAATTGCCGATCGCCGGCGAGCCCGCCGACGTCTACGCGACGATGGAGCGCGCACACGAAGCGCTCGCCGCCTCAACTTATCCCAAGCTGCTCTTCGCCGCAGAGCCCGGCGCGCTTGTGCCGCCGGCCTACGCGGAGGAACTCGCCGGCAAGCTCAAGGATTGCCGGTTCGTCAAGCTGGGGGATGGCATTCACTTCCTGCAGGAAGATCATCCAGAGGCGATTGGACGATCCGTCGCCGCCTTCATCGCCGAAGTAGAAAGCCGCGCTGGAAAGGATGCGGCGTAGCGCGACGCAACGATGTCGTCATCGTGAGGGCTATGTCCGGCTTAGCTTGTTGAGCCGGCCGTGTGGATCTATCGTCCGGGACTGTCTTGGCGAAGGTTTTGCAATCGCAAAGCGGCGTCGGTCGTGGGAACGCGAACCTTGAGTTCGGAGCAGGCGCAAGACGTCACGAAGATCGTTGCCTATGGCAGCGCCAAGACTGCGTTGAAATTCATCGCCTTCTCGGCGCTTGTTCTCGTTACCGGGCTGGTTGTCGCCTTCGGCAAGAAAGAGTGGCTGTTGGGCGGTCCGTTGGCTGCTGTGGCCGCCGCCGCGATTGTCTGGCAGATCCACGGACTGCGGTCCGGCGAACCCTTCTTGCGGCTATCGCCGGCCGGATTGCGCCTCAATCTCGATGGGCGTGTCTTTCTCGACATCCCCTGGCAGGAAGTGGAGGCCATTTCCTCGCTCGACCTTACCTTCGAGGTGCTGCAGAAGCGATGGTACGATTTGCAAGGGGGCACGTCGCCTGGATATTTCCTCGCGAAAGACCAGTACCGGGATGTGACCGCCCTGCAGGTTTCCGAGGCGTTCCATGATCAAACGATCCTGCCTTTATGGAGGACTGTCGCCGGAACCAGGGGGTTCAGGCGGTTAGCAGGCGTCGGTATGGCGACCTTCATGCTTCCCAAGAACGCCACGGCCTCGGGCCTGAGCAACATTTTCCCCACGAAGGACGGCAAACGGTTCATCACATTGCCCCATCGCGTGCTCTCTGTTGACCGCGATCAGCTTCGCGCCGAAGTCGAGGCCCGTTGGCATGCCTTCGGCAAGAGGACGGACACGGGCGCGCGATAGGCGACGGCCTTGCCATAGGGAATCCGATGAAGTCTCAACGTGCGCCGCCCTAGGCGGAGCATCAGCGAAGCGTCTTCGAAAACCAGATGCGCGCGTGGCCGGGAGGAAAATCATTGAGCCGGCCAAACTCACGATAGCCGAGCCGCTCGTAAAACTTCGGCGCCTGAAATGTGAAGGTGTCGAGATAGGCTGCGTGGCAGCCTTCCGCTCGCGCGGCCGCTTCCGCGGCGCCCATGAGCTGCGAGCCGACCCCATGCTTGCGATACGCGTCAGCAACCCACAGCCAATTGACGAACAGCCACTCGAACGCCAGCACGAAGCGGATTCCGGCCTGAACGACTCCGTCTCTGTCGCGGCCGACGATCCAGCGCGGCGACCAGTCGGTTTTCAAGCCGAGCCCGGTGGCATGCGCGGTCAGCCCGGATTCTATGGCGCGAACGGTCGCTTCGCTCGGCGACGTCTCCGCGGCGAACGTCAGCGGCGGCGCCTCTTTGGAGGCCGTCACAGCTTCACCACCTCGCCCGTCCGCATGCTTTCGTCGGCGGCGAACACGATCCGCAGCGAGTTGATCGCGTCCTCGAGATGCTCGCTGAGATCGACCTCGCCGTGGATCGCCTTGAGGAACAGGCGCTGCTCGCGCTCACACAGCTCCTGATGGCCGGGTTCGTCCTTCGGTCGATTCGATCTCGTCGGGACGCGCAAAGGAGCCGTCGGCGTTGAGGCCGGCGTGGTGGAGGCGCAACGTGTTGGTGCGGGTGTGAGAGTCATGGTCGGTCGATTTGACGGAAGCAGTCCGCCTGTTCCTTGGCGACGATCGAGACGCAGCCCTTGGGTCCGATCATGTCCTTCACGAAGAAGGCGGTCTCGCTGATCATCGGACCCCAGCCGGCCTCGTACCAGCCGACCGAGCCGTCATCGAAACTCAGGTGAAGATGGCCGTAGTTGACCATGGTCGACGCGATCTCGTCGCTAAGCCGCGCGCCGACCGCATGCACCGCGACCGGCTTTGCCCGCGTCACCTGGCACATGATGTCGACATAATGCACGCCGCAGTCGACGATCGGCGAGGTCGAGCGCATGAGGTTCTTATGCACCTGCCAGAATGAGCCCGACGATTGCTGATTGAGGTTCATCCGCATGACAAGGGGTTTGCCGAGCGTGCGGCCGATCTCGACGAAGCGCGTCCATGACGGATGGACGCGCAAGATGTAGCCGACCAGCAGCGCTCTCTTCGCCTTGCGCGCCGCGGCGACGATCTTTTCCGCCGCTTCGAGCGACTCCGCGAGTGGCTTTTCGCAGAACACATGCGCGCCCGCCGCGAGCGCTTCGAGCGCCATCGGCGCGTGATGCTCGGTATAGGCGCAGATGGAAACGGCGTCTGGATTGAGCGCCTGCAGCGCTTCTGTCAGGCCCTCGTAGCGCGGAACGTCGGGGAACTCCTTGTCGAGATCGCCGCGCGCCGCTGCGTTGCGGGTGCATAGTCCCACGAGTTCGAAGCCGTCGATCGCCTGATAGGCGCGCGCGTGGCTCATTCCCATGGTGCCGAGGCCAACGACGAGCACGCGGACGCGCTGGCGCTTAACGACGTCCGGATTGTGAGCTTGGGTCAATTTGACCTCTCCATCGGCGCCGGCGCTTGTAGCCGCAATCGATGACCGGCTGACGCGACCAACGGTCGCGTCTACAGAGCGGCGGCCTGGTTCATCAGCCACTCATGGTCGGGATCGTTGTGAAAACGCCAGACGCGCTTGGGCCCCGCCATGACGTTGAGATAATAGAGATCATAGCCGTGCGAGGCGGCGACTGGATGATAGCCTTTCGGCACCAGCACGACGTCGCCGTCGGTCACCGCCAGCGTTTCGTCGAGCGAACGGTCGTCGGTGTAAATGCGCTGGAAGGCGAAGCCCTGGGCCGGCTTCAGGCGGTGATAATAGGTTTCCTCGAGATAGGATTCGTACGGCAGCGCGTCGCGGTCGTGCTTGTGGGGCGGATAGCTCGACCAATGGCCGCCGGGGGTGATGACCTCGACCACGAGCACGCTCTCGGCCTCGGCGTCTTCGGGCAGAACGTTGCGGACATGGCGCGCGTTCGAGCCAGATCCACGAGTGAGTGTGCCGACCTCGTCTGGCTTGATCACGCGCGCCTTGAACTTGCCGCTTGCCGGCGCCGAGCACAAAGCCAGCTCGCAATCCGACGCCGCCGTAATGGTCGCGGCGCTGTGCGGGGGCAGATAGACCGACCAGGGGAGTCCGTCGAACACACTCGCGCGCTCGCCAATCGTTCCGGAATCGAAGCCGTCCGCGGTTACGCGCGCTTTGCCTGAGAGAATCACAACGCAGATCTCGTCGTCGCCGGTGTCGAGCTTGGACTTCCCGCTTTGCTTCAGCGCCCGTGTTTCGAAGCCCACGTAGCGCCATCCGGCGCTGGCTGGAGTGATACGGTGGCCGACGCCGTCGGCGGCTTGAGCGGCCGGATGGACGAGCAGTTTCGATTGCCCCATAGCGTGCGCTCCCAAATGGCTTTCCTGGCCGTCACGCCAATCCAGCTTCCTTCATTGCGGCGCGAATATGAGCAACGCCTTTTTTTGCGTAGGGCAGGGCGGGGGCCTTTTTCGGATCCTGCTCGGCTTCGAGGACGACCCAGCCTGAATAGCCCTTAAGCTCGTCGAACACGGAGACATAGTCGATCGCGCCGTCACCCGGCACGGTATAGACGCCGAGCTCCTTGCCCTGCCCTAAGATCGAATCGAGGAAGCTCCAATCGTCGGCGTTCGATTCGCGCATCTTTGTCTCGCGTACGTCCTTGCAGTGCACGTGGCCGATGCGCGAACGATAGGCGCGCGCCAGCCCCGCGGGATCGGCGCCGCCCCAGCGCGCATGGCCGGTGTCCAGCAGCAAATGCACGGCGGGCTTGGTGTGGGCCATCAGCGCATCAATGTCGCGTTCCGACTGGATGATCGTGCCCATGTGATGATGATAGCAAAGCTTGAGCCCTTCGTCGGCCAGTCGCTCCGCAAACTCGGTCATCTTGGCGCCGTATCCGCCCCAGTCGCCTTTGCGCAGACGCGGACGCTCGGACAAAGGCTTGGAGCGGTCGCCGTGGATCGCGTTCGACGTCTCGGCGACGATGACGATATCGGCCCCGGCGCCTTTGGTCATTGCGATATGCGATTTCGCCGCCTTGAACTCGTCGCGCGCGGAGCGCTTGAGCAATTCGGTCGAATACCAGCCGCCAACGAAGGTCAAGCCAAACTCAGCGAGCTTGTCCTTTAGCGCCGCGCCATCGCTCGGCAGCTTGTGGCCCTTCTCCATGCCGACGACGCCCGCCTCCTTCGCCTGGGCGAGACAGGTTTCGAGCGGCGTGTCGCCGCCGATTTCCTGCAAGTCGTCGTTCGTCCAGCCGATCGGGTTCGCGCCGATGCGAATGCTCATCTCAATCTCCGACCCGCTGAAGCTTCCGGGCCTCTTCGTAGCCGCGACGCGCGGCGTCGACCTCCTTCCGCTCGGAGACCGCCGGCACGGCGACGTCCCACCAGAAACCGCCGGCGTCCGTCGATCCCACGGGATCGGTTTCGATGACAACGACCTGGGTCGACTTGGCGGAGCGCGCAGTCTTGAGCGCGGTCTCAAGGTCGGCGATCGACTTCACCTTCACCGCTTCCGCTCCGAGAGCGCGCGCGTGGGCGACGAAGTCGACGTCCGGCAGCGTCTCATGTCGCGCGTCACGCAGAAGATTGTTGAACGGCGCGCCCCCGGTCGCTTGCTGCAGCCGATTGATGCAGCCAAAGCCGCGATTGTCGTTGACGATGATGATGAGCTTCTGCCCCAGCATCACGGAAGTGGCGATCTCCGAGTTCATCATGAGGTAGGAGCCGTCGCCGAGGACCACCACCACCTCCCGGTCCGGCAGCGCCATCTTCACCCCGATCCCGCCGGCGATCTCGTAGCCCATGCACGAATAGCCGTATTCGACATGGTAACCGAGTGGCGCGCCCGCCCGCCACAACTTGTGCAATTCGCCCGGCAATCCGCCGGCGGCGCAAACCACGACGTCTGACTTCTCGCCGCCGCGCATCAGCGCGCCGAGCACTTCGGCGTCGGTCGGCGCAAGCGCGTTGGTTGGAGCGGTGTAGCGGGCGGCGCTCGCTTCCCATTCGGCCTTCGCCTTCGTGGCCTCATCGCTCCAGGCGCGCGGCGCCTTCCAGGCGTCGAGCTTGGAATCGAGCGCTGCCAGCGACGTCCGGGCGTCGCCGACGACAGGCAACGCGCGATGCTTGACCGCATCGAACGGTTGCACGTTGACGCCGATGAATCGGCGGTCGGGATTCTTGAATAGCGCCCAGGAGCCGGTGATGAAGTCCGCGAACCGCGTGCCGACGCCGACGATCACATCCGCCTGCGCCGCGAGCGCGTTGGCCGCGCCGGTCCCGGTCACGCCGACCGCGCCCATGGCCAAAGGATGATCGACCGGCGTCGCCGACTTGCCGGCTTGGGTTTCGCCGACCGGAATTCCTCGCCTGGCGCAGAAGTCGATCAGCTCGCGCTCGGCGTCGGAGTAAAGGACGCCGCCGCCGCAGATCACGAAGGGCTTCTTGGCCTCTTTCAAGACCGCAGCAGCCTCCTCGACCTCGCGCGCGTCAGGGGCGATGCGGCGCAGGCGATGCACTCGCTCGTCGAAGAAGCTGACCGGGTAATCATACGCCTCTGTCTGCACATCCTGGCAGAACGCCAGCGTCACCGGCCCGCACTCGGCCGGGTCGGTCAACACCGCGACCGCCCGGCTTAGCGCCGGCACGATCTGCTCGGGACGCGTGATGCGGTCGAAATATCTCGACACCGGGCGAAAGCAGTCGTTGGCGCTCACTGTTCCATCGCCGAAGCCTTCGACCTGTTGCAGGACGGGATCGGGCCTGCGGTTGGCGAATACGTCGCCGGGGATCAACAGCACCGGCAGCCGATTGACATGCGCGACCGCGGCGGCCGTAACCATGTTGGTCGCGCCCGGGCCGATCGAGCTGGTGCAGGCCATCATCCGCTTGCGCCGTGAGGCCTTGGCGAAGGCGATTGCGGCAAGGGCCATCGCCTGCTCGTTATGGGCGCGATAGGTCGGTAGCGCGTCGCGCGAAGCGTAGAGCGCCTCGCCCATGCCGGCCACATTGCCATGGCCGAAGATCGCGAACACGCCCTCGAACAGGCGCTGCTTGCGCCCGTCGATCTCGACCCGCTGGGCGCTGAGGAAGCGAACCATCGCCTGGGCGGCGGTCAACCGGATCGTTGTCATGGCGCTTCCCCGCTTCAAACAATGTTCATCGAACGTCGCCGATCTGATCGGCGCTAACGCGTCGTTTACCCCAAGCGGCCGGGAGCGCGCCAGAGATCGCCCAACCGCATAAACGCGGCGGCCATACGGTCGGTCGCCTCACGATCGTCGATACGGCCCGCGAACCAATCGACCGCCGGCTCAGCGAAGATCGTGCGCCCGACCGCGAAGCCTTTAACCACACCGCAATTGTGCGCCAGTGCGAAGGCCTGCGCCAGATCCTTTTCCGGGGCATCGAGCCCAAGCAGCAACACGCCGCGGCACAAGGAATCGCCGGTCTCAATCGCCCGGGCGATGTTGTCCCACGCCGTCTTGTTGGCCTGGCCTTCGAGCTTCCACCAGTCGGGCTTAACTCCAATCTCATAAAGCCGCTCGATGACGCGCGCGATCGTTCGGTCATCGACCGGCCCATTCTTGCCCGCGATGATCTCAATCAACAATTCGCGCTCAAGCGTCCGCGCGGCGTCATGCAAGCGCAGAAGCTCGCGCTCCTGCCGCATCTTCATCTCCGGCGCATCGTCAGGGTGATAGAAGCACAGGCACTTGATCGTATGCGCGACCGGCCATTCTACCAGCTTGGCGCCGAGCGAGCCGCCGAACTCGAACTCGAGCGGCCGCGAGCCAGGTTCCTCGACTGGCCGGCCAATCCAGAAGCCGTGATCAACCGCCCGAAACAACGCCTCGCGCCCATACTTGCCGTCGAGCAGCATGCCGTAACCAGGGCGACCCGCCGCGACCTTTGCGGCCGCCTCGACTGCGAGCAGTTTGAAGTCGCTGATGCGCTCGCGAGGGCTCCCAGCCGCGTCGGCCATCTTCTCAAGTTGCGCGCGATGGTCGATCGCCAGCGCCATGATCGTGGGCGGTTCGCTTCGGCGCGTTGTCGCCCAGTGGATGTGATTGAGCGCCTCATCGCGGCGAAGCGCCCGATAGGGCGAGCCGTGTTCGAGGAAGCGGCTGAGCTCGGCCCAGGTCGGGTATTCGGCTGAGCACAAGAGGCGTGAGACGGCGAAAGCCCCGTTGGCGTTGGCGTAGGCGCAACAGGTCTCGAGCGTCTCGTCGCGCAGCCAGCCGCGCAGAAACCCCGACATGAAGGCGTCGCCGGCGCCGAGCACGTTGTAGACTTCCACCGGAAAGCCGGGCCCCTTGACGCCTTGCTCGAGCGACTCGGGGATGGAGTCGGGAAATACGACGCAGCCCATCGGGCCGCGTTTTAGCACCAGCGTAGCCTGGCTTGCTGCGCGCACGGCTCTCAGCGCGGCAAGCGGGTCGTCGGCTCCGCCTGCGATCATCATCTCTTCTTCGGTGCCGACGATGAGATCGCATTGCGGCAGGATGTCGCTCAGGCTTTTCGTGACCTCGCCGGACTTGATGTAGCGCTCCTCGCCCGCGCCATGGCCAGCGAGCCCCCATAGGTTCGGCCGGTAATCGATGTCGAACACGACTTTGCGCCCGGCGGCGCGCGCGATCCGCATCGCCTTTCGCTGCGCGGCGGCCGTGTTGGCTCGCGCGAAATGCGTGCCGCTCACCAGCACCGCCTTGGCGCTCTCGATATAGTGAGGATCGATGTCGCCCTCGTCGAGCGCGCTGTCGGCGCAATTCTCGCGATAGAAAATGAGCGGGAAAGTCTTTTCGTCGCGAATGCCGAGCAGCACAAGCGAGGTGAGGCGCACCGGATCGGTCCGAATGCCCTCGACGTCGACGCCTTCGCGCGCGCATTGCTCGCGGATGAATCTGCCCATGTGCTCGTCGCCGACGCGGGTGATGAGGCCGCTCTTCAGCCCCAGCCGGGCGGTGCCGATGGCAATGTTCGTCGGGCAGCCGCCGACCGCCTTGGAAAAGGTCGCCATGTCTTCCAGCCTGCCGCCGACCTGCGCGCCATAAAGGTCGACCGACGAGCGGCCGATGGTGATGACGTCGAGGCGAGGACTAGGCTCCATCGCGGACCGGCTCACGGCTCGATCGGCGGGTCGCCGGTTCCGACCACGTTCTGGTCGAAATCGATGTTCGACCCTGTCATCATCCCGGATTCGTCCGAGCAGAGATAGGCGCAAGCGCGCGCAACTTCCTTGGGGTCAAGGAGGCGACCGAATGGCCTGGTCTTGACGGCGGCCTCGAGCCAGCCGTCTTTAGCGTCGTGATAGGTCTTCATGATGCGGTCTTCGCCCGGCGTCGACATCCAGCCGATGTTGAGCCCGTTCACACGGATGCGGAATTTGAGCAGCGAGTGCGCGACATTCCGGGTCAGTGTGGCGAGCGCGCCTTTGGATGAGCAATAGGCTGTAATAAAGGGCTGCCCCCCGTGGGCCGACATCGACTGAATGTTGACGATCGAACCCGCGATCTTCTGACGCCGCATGATCCGCACGCTCTCCTGAATAAGGAAGAACGGCGCACGCACGTTGACGTTGAAGATCTCGTTGAAGCGTTCCTCCGTCGTGTCGAAAATATCGCCGCGATCGCTGAGCCCAGCGGCGTTAACCAGCGCATCGACGCGGCCAAAGCGCTCCTCCGCCTTAGCAACTACCTTGCGGCAATCGGCGACGTTCGCCAGATCGGCTTGAACGAAGACAGTCGGGCATCCGCCCGCCGAAATTTCGCTCGCGACCCGCTCGCCTCCCTTGGCGTTCCGGCCGCAGATCACGAGCCCGGCCGCGCCGCGCTCGCCGAACAACCGCGCGATGGCCTCGCCTAGCCCTTGCGAGCCGCCAGTGACGATGGCGACCTTCCCGTTCAGATTCGCCGGCCCTTGATAGGCCGGGCGTGCGGACGCGTCGGCCTGAGGCGCGGTGGTCTTCGCCATGGGCGTTTTCTCCTAAGCCTTCTCGCCACAACGCGCCGCGGACGACGATTGCCTCATTCTGCCATAATGAAACAAAAATTCTATTCCCAAGTCAATATGGAACGTATATTCTTTTTTGCGGTTTGCGCCGCGACGGATCGGCGTCCGCAAAGGAGGACCGCGTGCGATTGAGGATCACCGGGGCGGCTCGGATCGGCGCGATCCATGGCGGCGAAGTCGCCGCGCGCTGCGAAAGTGCGCCAGGCGCGTCCTGACATCCCTCCCTTCTCGGAGAGCCGAATATGGCCCAGCCGTTCACGCTTGCCGCCTGCGCCGAGATGCTTTGGCGGGACAAACCGATGGAATGGCGCCTGCGCCGCCTCACGGAGCTTGGCTTCCAAGTGGGCATCTGGGACTGGCGCGCCCATGATCTCGCCATGTTGGAAAAGTCCGGCGCGGTCTTTTCCTCCATGACTGGCTACACAAGCGGCAGGCTCTCCGACGACGAAGGCGCGAACGCGCTGCTCGCCACGGCGCGCGAAGCGATCGAGGTCGGCAAGCGCCTGAATGTCGCCCGCCTCAATCTTCACGGCACCGGCCTTGGCGAAGGCGGACTTCCGCTTGCGCCTTGCGAGGTCGTGACGGGACCGATGTGGCTCAAGGCGCGCGACACGCTGAAGCCGGATCGCCGACCTTGGCGCCGAGCGCGGCGTCACCTTCATGCTCGAGAACCTGAACCTGCCGGTCGACCACCCAGGGGTTCCGTTTGCGCGGATCGAGGACACGCTCGCCTTGGTGTCGTCGGTCGACCGGGCCGAATTGCGCCTGAACCTCGACCTCTACCATGTGCAAATTGGCGAAGGAAACTTGATCTCGTGGTGCGGCAGATGTCTGCCATGGATCGGGGAGATTCAGGTCGCCGACGTGCCAGGCCGAAAGGAGCCCGGGACCGGCGAGATCAACTATTCCGCGATCGCGCGGGCGTTGAGTGAAATGAATTATCGCGGCCCGATCTGCATGGAGGCCTTCGCCTCTGGCGACGCTGAAGCGGCGCTTGCCGCCTTCAGCGCCGCCTTCACGGTCTGAGCGCCGGGGTGCGCCTCGAACAACGAACCGACGGAAAACTTAAGGGAGACACATAATGCTTGGAGTTGGGCTTCTGGGCGCCGGTCGCATCGGCAACGTTCACGCAAAAGCCATCTCGACCCATCCTCAGAGCAAGCTCGTGGCGGTGTCGGACGTCAATGCCGAGGCCGCCACGAAGCTTGCCGGCCTCTACGGCGCCGAAGCGCGCAGCAATGAGGCCATCATTGACGATCCCTCGATCGGCGCCGTGTTGATCGCGAGCTCGACCAACACGCACTCCGACTTGATCGAGGCCGCGACGAGAGCTGGAAAAGCGGTGTTGTGCGAAAAGCCGGTCGATCTCAGTCTCGCGCGGGCGCAGGCATGCCTGAAAGCGGCCGGCGCGACCGGGCGGCCGGTCATGATCGGCTTCAATCGCCGCTTCGACTCCAATTTCGCGGCCCTGAAGGCCGCCGCGGACGGTGGCGAGATCGGCAAGAGCGAGCTTCTGTCGATCACCTCTTTTGACCCCGCGCCCCCGCCAATCTCCTATGTGAAGGTGTCGGGCGGGCTATTCCGCGACATGATGATCCACGATTTCGACCTGGCGTCCTGGATCATGGGCGCCAGCCCCGATCAGGTGACGGCGGTCGGAACCTCCATTGTCGATCCCGAGATCGGCGCGGCGGGCGACGTCGACACGGCCGTCGTGACGCTGCATTACGGCGATGGCAGGATCGCGGTCATCAAGAACAGCCGGCGCGCCGCCTACGGCTACGACCAGCGCATCGAACTTCTGGGCTCCAAGGGCCTGCTCTCGGTGGACAACGTGCTCGAGAACACGGTCTCGAAAGCGACGGCGGCCGGCGTCGTGGCCGCCAAGCCCGAGTTTTTCTTTCTCGAACGCTACATGCGGGCCTACAGCGCCGAATGGGCGGCTTTCGTCGATGCGGTGACGAAAAACAGCCCGCTCCCCGTCACCCTCGCGGACGGGGTGAACGCGCTCGCTGTCGCGGAGGCGGCCACCCGATCCGCCAAGACGAAATCGACGGTTGACCTGGCTTCCGTATTGTCATGACGGGCCTACCGGTCGTCGTGGAAGGGCCAGGCAGCGGATTAGGCGCGGCAACAGCGTGCGCGGCCATGTCGCTTGCGCCTCAAACGGCATGGCCCTATAGGCGGCGGCTCCAACGGGAATTAGGCATGGCGCAGGCCCAGAAACGACGCCCGGCTTCGAACTGGGCGCGTATCGAAGCGCCGCCCTCCAAGCCGCCGACACTTGTCGGGCGCCTGATCGACGCCGTGACGCGTCGGCGCTTTCTGCTTCGACGGCTTGGCGTCGCGGCGAGCGTCATCATCATTGCCGGCGCGCTCACCATCTTTCTGCGCATGCTGGTCCGCATCGATCCGAACAAGGTCAAGGCGGCGATCGCCTCGACAAGCGGCGATCAGTTCATGCTCTCTTTCGCCTTCACCGCGTTGAGCTATCTCGCGCTCACCGGTTATGACGGACTGGCGCTTCGCCATCTGCGCGTCAAGGTTCCCTACCGGCTGGCGGCGCTGGCGTCCTTCACCAGCTATGCGTTTTCGTTCACGCTCGGATTTCCGTTGGTGACCGGAGGCGCGGTCCGCTATTGGATTTATGGACCGGCGGGCCTCTCCGCCGGGAAGGTCGCGGCCCTGACGGTGGTGGCCGGCGTCACTTTCTGGCTGGGGATGGGACTGGTGGTCGGCGCCGGGTTCCTGTCTGCGTCCGATCCGATCGCCGATATCGATCATTTCCATCCGCTCGCCAACCGCCTGATCGGTTTGGGCGCCATCGGCGCACTGATTGCCTATTTTGCCTGGGTCGCGAGCATGCGCTGGCGGAACGCGGCGGTTCTCGGCAACTTCAAGCTTCCCGGCCCCATGCTCACGCTGGGGCAAATGACGCTCGGCGTGATTGACATCTGCTCGGCGTCGGCGGCGCTGTATGTTCTGTTGCCCCGGGACCTTCAGTTTGGTTTCCCGGCTTTCGCGACGCTTTACTCGATGGCCTCCATGCTCGGCATCGCCAGCCACGCGCCCGGCGGTATTGGCGTGTTCGACGCGACGATCCTTCAGGGCGTCGGCGGCTCCCAGGACGCCGTGCTGGCCTCGCTCCTCATCTTCCGTGGCGTCTACTACGCCGTCCCTTTCATTGCCGCGATGGCGATGCTGGGCGGGGTCGAGGCGGTGCGTCGCTGGCGTTCGCTCCGCGAAGCGATGTCGGCGCCGGCAGACGACTAGCGGCTGAAGCGATGAGCCGTCTCAACGCGCAAAAACTCGCCGACCTCGTGGGATCGCCGTTCGCGGCGCAGCTGGTCGGCGCCATGCCGGAGGCCGCGGTGATCGTGAGCGCGGACGAGCGGGCGGCTGCGGCGAACAAGCCGGCGCTCGATCTGTTGCCGGGCTTGAGGGTCGGCGACCCGTTCGTGCTGGGCTTACGCGCGCCCGACGTCATCGACGCGCGCCGACGGGTGATGGCGAACGGCGAAGCCGAGTCGGTGCAGTGGAGCGAGCGCGTGCCGGTCGAACGGCTGTTCGACGTCTATGTCGCGCCGCTCGCGACGGGCGATGGGGAAGTCGTGGCGACGCTCATCACCCTGCGTGATCAGACCGAAGCGCGGCGCGTCGAGCGGCTCCGCGTCGACTTCATCGCCAACGCCAGCCATGAGCTGCGCACGCCGCTCGCCTCGCTGGTCGGCTTCATCGAGACCTTGCAAGGCTCGGCGCACGATGACGCAAAGGCGCGCGACCGATTCCTCGCCATCATGCGCGAGCAAGGGCGGCGCATGGCGCGGCTGATCGAAGACCTGCTGTCGCTCTCGCGCATCGAGCAGAAGCAGCACCTGAGGCCCGAGAGCGTCGTCGATCTCGTGCAGACGACCCGCAGCGTCGTCGATGCGCTGAGCCCGATGGCCAACGATCTCGGCGTCGACATCCGCCTGAGCGCCGAGCAGCCAGTGATGGTGGCCGGCGACCGCGACGAACTCCTGCGCGTGGCCGAGAACCTGATCGAGAACGCGATCAAATATGGCGCGCGCGTCGATTCGGAGGCCGCTGGCGTCGTGGACGTCGCCGTCTCGATGACGGAGAAGGAGGGCGCCTTGACCGTGCGGGACTACGGACACGGCATTGCGCCCGAGCACTTGCCGCGGCTGACTGAGCGCTTCTACCGCGTCGACGCCACCCAAAGCCGGGCCAAGAACGGCACCGGCCTCGGCCTCGCCATCGTCAAGCATATCCTGACCCGCCATCGCGGGAGATTGACCATCACCAGCCGCGTCAACCAGGGGTCCTCGTTCGTCGCCACCGTGCCGCTGCATCAGGCGACGAAGCCCTGAGGCGCGCGCCCGCGCATTCGGCTTCTGGGGCCAAATAAAACCAAGCAAATCCAAGCCAAACCAAGCCCAGCCAAATTAAACCAAGCAATTTTGCTTGGTTTAATTTGGTTTTATTCGTCCGAATCGGGACTTTTCAATGGGTTACAGCGAATCCAAATAAGAAATCGCTTCCCCCTGTCACGCTGTGGCTCGAATATCACAATCGCGTTCTCCGAACGGCCTCGCCGCCGGGCCATTGCGGCCGCAGGCTCGATCTGCCCAACAGAAACAGACTTAGCATATATTCAGTTTTTCCGCAAGAAAATGTGCAAAAAATTTCACCGCGGGGAATCGCCGTCCCCGTCGATAAGCCTGCCGCCGCTCGCAGAACTCATTTCACCGCGACGAGATCCTCAAGTTTCCAGGTCTTGTCGAAGAAAGGTTCGCCTGGCCCATAGAACCGGAACATTGGGAAAAAGCCCTTTCCCGGTACGGTCCTGATCCAGTTTGATTTCTGCCCGGGCTCACTGGGACCGAACAGGATGTCGATCGAACCGTCCGAATTGACGATGGGTTTGGTGTAGCTGCTCACGGACGGAAACGGCTGGCCGTTCTGAAGCTCGGAGCGGCTCATCGTGTCGTAGACGAGGACCGACCAGAAATTTCCGGCAGGAATATTGGGCAGGATGTGCAGCTTGTAGGTTCTGGAGCCGTCGAGGAAGGCTCCGTCGGCGTCCCGGTAGGTCCAGAGGTACTGCGACCCTTGTCCGACGTTCTTCGCCATCATCGACGGCGAATTGCCTGCCGCCATGTAGTAGACATTGTTTCGCGCATCGATCTGCGGCGCGCCGTCGCGGGTGAACGTGTAAGTCATGCCTTCGGGAACAGCCTGCCACTTCCGGTCGGCGTAGTAGAAAACTCCGGGAGCCGGCGAGGCATAGGTGTTGGCGCGTGCGATCGCGCCGCCAAGCCGGGCCGCCTCCTGCAATAGACTTTTGGTGTTGTCGTCCGGGCTGAATGGCTTTCCTTTCTCGATGCCGATCGCCTGCATCTGGAACCGCTCGAACGGCGTAAAGCTTTCCAGCGGCTCCTCCTCAACCAGCATCGCCAGGAGCTCGAAGAAGCGGAAGCTGTCGGGGAATACCGTCTGGATGTCCTGCTTCGAGCCGTTCATGAACTGCATCGCGGGAGGGGATGCGAGCTTGTCGAGCGGGTATATCTTGATCTGCTTCATCAGCCCGACCGCCTGATCGGTCTTGCCGTCCGCCTGGAAGCCGCGCAATCCAAGCGCGACCGAATAGGTTGGGGACCTGGAGACAAAATAGCCCTCAGGCACAGCCCCGGTGAAGCCCGGCGGGAGGACGAGGAACTTGCCGCCGTTGCCCTTGTCCGCGCCTAAAGGACCGACGTCGGCGAGATAGCGCTGCAGGCCGTCCTGAAGGAAGCCCAGCATGTGCGGCGGCGCTTCCACGACGGTCGGGCCGTCCGTTTTCAAGTCGAGGTGCGCGAGCGCGTAGACCGTCTCGGTGTTGGCCGTCAGCAGCACCGTTCGCGCGTCCATCAGCTGTTCCCAGATGACGACCTGTTGGGGACTCTTAGCTCCGAACGCGCGCAAGCCTTCACGCAGCCCGATCTCGCTCACCGGCATCAGCTGCGTGGTGTAGACCTCCACGGCGCGATTGAGCTTCTGCAGGTCGAGCAGCCGCTGGGCTGCGTCGCCAACCGGATAGCCGTCCTTGAATTGGAAATCGCCGAACCGTGTCTGCAGAGTTTCTGTGCCAAGCCATCCATGGGGATCGGATTGTTGCGAGGGTTGCATGGCCTTGCTCCCATCCTTGATCGCGCCGAGTTCTCGCTGGCATCACCAACGCGCTGCACGAGGAGACCATCTTAGCACCGTCCAGGCACGCCAGATCGAGAGCTGGGTCGACGAGGTCAGCGTCCGCAAAGTGGAAGGTCCAGCCGCTGTCTGCAATCGGCGCTCAAACGCCAATGTCGGTTCTTCGCGACGCCGCTACGCGGGCTCCTCGGGACGAGGGCCGGACCGCGCGCCGCTCGGCGGTTAAAAGAACGGCCGCTCGAGGCCCGTGCTTATGGATCGGCGACTATCGAGTCATTCGTCCGGCACGGCTCCAGGCGAATGGAACCGATGCCCCGTGCCGCTTGGGCGGCGACACGAATTCTCATGGCGCTATCCTTTCGCCGCGCCACTTCGCTTGGTCCCCAATTCCTCGCTCACCCTGTCGTAGCCAGCAGTCTTGCGGGTCAGGTCAGCCCGACGGCTCGCCAGCTCGCCCCGGGATTGGGAGTGACGGGTCCGCCGCCGATGATCGTGTTTCCGCTCATGTCCCAGATCGAGGTTTGGCCGCTCGTGTTTTGAAAAAGGATGTCGGAACCGCCGTCGCCAGTTCCGATGGCGTGCCAGCTCGGCCCTGGATTGGCGCTGACCGGGCCGCCGCCGACCAACTGATTCCCGTTCATTTCCCAGATCGAGACTTGGCCGGTGCTCGTGTTCTGAAACAGGATGTCGGAAAAGCCGTCGCCATTGAAGTCGCCCGTTCCGACCGCTTTCCAGGCAGTCCCGGGATTGGCGCTGACGGGTCCGCCGCCGACCAAGGTGTTGCCGTTCATTTCCCAGATCGAAACTTGGCCGCTGCTCGTGTTTTGAAAAAGCACGTCGGGATGGCCGTCATGGTTGAAATCGCCGGTTCCGATCGCCTTCCAAGCCGGCCCGGGATTGGGGCTCACGGCCCCGCTGCCGATCACATTAGCCCCGTTCATATCCCAGACCGAGACTTGGCCGCTGCTCGTGTTCTGCCACAGGATGTCGGACTGGCCGTCGCGGTTGAAATCGCCGGTTCCGATCGCTTTCCAGGCAGTCCCGGGATTGGGGCTGACGGCCCCGCCGCCGATGACGTGGGTCCCATTCATCTCCCAGATCGAGGCTTGACCGTTGGCGTTCTGCCACAGGATGTCGGACTGGCCGTCGCCATTGAAGTCGCCGGTTCCGATCTCGGTCCAGCTCGGCCCGGGATTGGGGCTTACGAGCCCCGCCGCCGATTACGTTCGTCCCGCTCATTTCCCAGATCGACGCCTGACCGTTGGCGTTCTGCCACAGGATGTCGGGGTCGAGCGTGAAAGTCAGGCTGGCGTTGGGCGAGACGTCGCCGGGGCCCCACGACTGATTTACGAGCACGTTCTTCACCCCGTCGCCCGTGAGCGTGAAGCTGGTTCCCGCGCCTGTCGTGAAGGTCGCGCCGCCGTCCGTGGAATAGCTCCAGGCGGCGCCGGGCGCGACGCCGCTGACATTCACTCGTCCGTCGGTGGTGTGGCCGGGCGCGCCAGGGGCGCCGGTATCATCCGCGAGCGCAATCGTCGGAGCGGCGAGCGCGGGCAGGTTGGCTCTCGTCAGATTGATCGCGTTCGCGCCGCTGAGCTGTCCCGGCGTGCCCAGTCCGTTGGAGCCGCCAGTGCCCAGCACGGTTCGGCCCTGCAAATTCGGCAGGGCGAAAGTCGTGACGCCGTTTCCGCCGTAGGTCGTGCCCAGCAGAGCGAATAGGGCCTGGTTCTGATTGATAGCCAGCAATTGGCCGTCGCAAAGCGCCCAGCCATTGGGATCGTTGATATTCTCGGCGCACGCGACGATCTGGCCGAGATACGGAGTTTGTTGATCGCTAATATTTCCGGTCTCGCCCTCGGAAGGGAATATCCCTTGTAGCGCGATGTAATAGTTCATCACGAGGCCGGGCTGCTGAGTGCTGACCGGCGCGTCCGAGCCCAGTGGCGAATTGGCGTTGGTCAGATTCACGTTGGCGGCGCCCACCTGCTCGCCCAGCGTAAAGCCGTCGCCGGCGCCGACGATGTCGCGGCCCTGAAGGTCCGGCAAAGCGAAGGTCGTGACGCCATCGCCGCCGTAGGTCGTGCCTATCAAATTGAACAGCGCCGAGAATTGGCTGATTTGCAGCAATTGGCCGTCACAGAACAGCTCATCGCCGGGGGCGAAGTTCCCGGTGAATGCAGAGACGACCCCCAGCGAGTTGAGAGTCAAATTGCCGCTGGGAAAAACGCCTTCGGTGTTTATGACGTAGTTCAATCCCAGCGACGGCTGCTGCGTGTCGATGGCTGCGCTCGTTCCGCCGAGGTTTGGCGGCAGTTGCGCCGTCGTCAGGTCGTAGCTGGTCTGCCCAAGCGTCTGGCCGAGGCCGACGAAAGGAAGTCCCGCGCCCTGGCCCGCGCCGATCGTCTCGACGCCGCCGAGGTTGGGAAGTTGGAAATTGCTCGTGCCGTTGCCGCCAAAGTCCGTCCCGAGGATTGAGAACAGAGCCGTGTTAGTCGAAATGGATAAGGTCTGCCCATTCGCAGGATCGTTGAACTCGAAGGACGGACCGGCAAAGATTCCGATTGAGCCGAGAAACGGCCCCGATCCGGAGCCCCCCCGGGGCGGGAAAACGCCGGTCGTGTCGAGAAATTCGGTCAGGGTGAGCGCAGGCTGAAGAGTGGGGACGGGCGCTTGGGTCATGGCAAATCTTTCGGCTCGCCTCACGCTGGTGACGACGTGAGAGATAAAAGTCTCACCTGGTGAAATCTAGCGGAAACGCCATCGCCTCGGAGGCGCCAATCGCAAAAACCTGCCCCCAAAAATGCTTAAGCAAAGAGGCGCGAGCGATTCTGTCTGTTCCGTCGGCAATCTCGTCGCGAGCCCCGCTTTTCATCCGACACTTCGCGTTGGCCGTATACAGAGGAGCACAGCAAGCTTGCCCAGGGCCGTACTCCCGCATCGAGAGCCCGAGCTCTCATTCGTCTTAGGTCGGGAGCAAATCATGGAGCGAAAGTCGCCCTTCGTACGCGGCGAGCTTTCGATGGCGGATCGCCGCTTGTCGACTATTTGCGACGCCCGCTGCGGGGTCTTCTCGGGACGAGGGCCGGGCGCCGGCGTGGCGGTTAAAAGAAAGGCCGGACGGAGCCCCGTGCTTGTGGCCTGGCGACCATCGTGTCATTCGCCCGGCTTCGTCCGCAGGAATGGAATCGATGCATCGTTTGGCTTGGGCAGGGGCGACGCTGATTCTCATGGCGCTATCGTTCGTCGCAGGAAAAATGACGCTGGGCGAGCGGATCGTGCCGGAAATCGTTGCGACCCTGCCTAACGACGAATCCCAATTCTCTCGCGAACTCGACGCCCGGTTTCGCGAGCGTTTCCCCTTAGGAACCGCCCAAGACAAGCTCATCGGCTATCTCGTTGGGGCAAACTTTGTTCCCGACTGGCCTCGAGGCGACACCAACGCCAGCCAATTCATTTTCAACGGTTTGATGTGCGACAGAACCGCGCGTGTGCTGTGGCGAGCCGACGCCGCGGGGGCGCTCACCTACATTAGCGGCGCTTACGAAAGCCATTGTTTGTGAGGCGCCGCTTTCGCGACCGCGGCGGCCGGTTGCGCGTTGCCCTTAAGGGGAGACGCATCTCCCCCGCGCGGCGGTCGGGTCAGCGCGGCAGAGCGCGGCGAGAGCGATCACGATCCCGGCGGCGGTCCTGGGCCGGCTGATAGGCGAGCCCGCAATGGTAGCCGCAGTAGGGCCCCGATGCTGAGGGCGATCCGCAATAGCGGAATTCGGAAGTGGCCGGATCGCCAAGCGGCCAGCGGCACATTGCCTCTTTCAGTTCGATGATCGTCACCCTGAGCGACATCGGCACGACGACGCTCTCGAACTCCTCTTGGCTGTCGAGCTCCGACAGCGCCTGCGGAGCGAAGGCGAGCGCGTTCGCGCCGCGCGTCATCCGGGGGGCATGGGACAGGCGCGGCCCGGCGATGCGATGGGCGGGCGGCGGCGCCATACGGCGGGGCGGACGCGAGGCGGCCGTGCTCGGCGATTTGGCCCGGCCCGCCAGGCCCAGCCGATGCACCTTTCCGATCACGGCGTTGCGGGTCACGCCATTGCCGAGCAAACCCGCGATCTGGCTCGCGCTCTTGCCGTCAATCCAATGCTGCTTGAGCTGCTCGACTATCTCGTCTGTCCAAGCCATTGTCGCCTCGTTTCTCAATCCTTGCCAAAGCCGGCGCAGTACGCAGAATCCCACCCCATCGCCTGGCGAGGTGCTCGCCGGGCCTCACGCTGACCAACACTCGATTTGGAACCCTCCCCACGACATCTCGTGGGCCGCAAGGGCAGAACTACACTACTCGTTGAATCTCGCGCAAGAGTCCCCGAGGGGCGTCGGGGCCGCTTTTCCCCAACTCTTCGCAATCGGGCTGTTGTCGGCGCCTTGACCCGTTCGAGGCAGCGAGTCCGATCAAGGCGTTAGAGCAACGATCGGCTTTGGACGCGCCCCCCGGACAGGCCGGGCTCGCGGCCGCACGATTTGACCAAGTCGAGCGCCTTCAGCTATAGCTAAAGCGCTCTCGGCGGCCGCCCCAAGCGGGGCGGCGTTTTTATTTCGCCGCCCGCATAGCCGATCTCGAGAGGCAGGTTTCTCGAGACATCACAAGGAGTTGACGGTGAGCCTCGCCGACGCGACTTCCGCTATGGTTCCGACCTACGCCCGGGCCAAGGTCGCTTTCGAGCGAGGCGAGGGTTGCTGGCTCGTTTCGACGACTGGCGAGCGCTATCTCGATTTCGGCGCCGGCATCGCCGTGACCTCGGTCGGCCACGCCCATCCCCATCTCGTCGAGGCGCTCACGAATCAGGGCTCGAAGCTCTGGCACGTTTCGAACCTTTATCAGAACCCCGAAGGCGAGCGCTACGCCAAGCGCCTTACCGAGGCGACCTTCGCCGATCTCGTTTTCTTCGCCAATTCGGGCGCCGAGGCCAATGAGGCGGCGGTCAAGATGGCGCGCCGGCGCCATTCGGTTGACGGCCACCCCGAGCGCTACCGCACTCTCACCTTCGAGGGCGCGTTCCATGGCCGCACGCTGGCCATGATCGCCGCCGGCGGCCAGGCCAAATACCTCGACGGTTTCGGGCCCAAGGTCGATGGCTTCGACCAGATTCCGCTGACCGATCTCAAGGCGGTCGAGGCGGCGATCGGGCCGGAGACGGGCATGATCATGATCGAGCCGATCCAGGGCGAGGGCGGGGTGCGGGTCGTTCCGCCGGCGTTCTTGCGGGGTTTGCGCGAGATCTGCGACCGCCACGACCTCCTTCTGATCTTCGACGAAGTGCAAACGGGCGTCGGCCGCACGGGGCGCTTTTACGCCTACGAGCACTGCGGCATCCATCCGGATATCCTGACCTCCGCGAAAGGCATTGGCGCAGGCTTTCCGATGTCGGCGTGCCTGGCGACGGCCGACGCCGCTCGGGGACTGACCACCGGCGTCCACGGCACCACGTTCGGCGGCAACCCATTGGCGATGGCGGTCGGCAACGCCACGCTCGACATCATCCTCGCTCCGGGCTTCCTCGAGCGCGTCGCGCGGCTCGGCTTGGACATGCGCCAGCGGCTGGCGGAGCTCAAGGATCGGCATGACGGGGTGATCGAGGAGGTCCGCGGCGAGGGGCTGATGATCGGCCTCAAGCTCAAGGTCCCTCCGGCCACTTTCGCTGACGCCGCGCTGGGGCAGAAGCTTCTCCTTATTCCCGCCGGCGACAATGTCGTGCGCGTCGTTCCGCCTCTCGTGGTCACCGATGAGGAGATGGCTGAAGGCGTACGGCGGCTCGACGCCGCTTGTGAAGCGGTCAAAGAGCGCCTCGCGGTGGCGATCAACTGAAAGAGCCATGAGCGCGACGGTTCAGACCCAGCCGAGGCATTTCCTCGATCTGCTCGAGCTTTCCACCGGGCAACTCCGCGGCATCCTGAAGAGCGCTGCGGCGATCAAGGCGGCGCGGGTCAAAGGCGCGGAGGCGGCGTCGCGTCCGCTTCTCGGCAAGACTTTGGCGATGATCTTCGACCGGCCGTCGACCCGCACCCGCGTCTCATTCGACGTCGGCATGCGCGAACTCGGCGGCGAGTTGATCATGCTGACCGGCGCCGAAATGCAATTGGGCCGCGGCGAGACAATCGCCGACACCGCGCGCGTGCTCTCGCGTTATGTGGATGCGATCGTCATTCGCATCCTCGCCCATGACGACATGCAGGAAATGGCGGATCACGCGACGGTCCCGGTGATCAACGCCCTTACCAAACAGTCGCATCCTTGCCAGGTGCTGGCCGACCTCATGACGTTCGAGGAGAAGCGCGGCTCCATCCGTGGCCGCAAGATCGCCTGGTCCGGCGACTACAACAACGTTCTCTCGTCATGGATCGACGCTTCCGCACAGTTCGACTTTCGGCTCGAAATCGCCTGTCCGCCGGAACTGCAGCCGGGCAAGCAGCGGCTCGAGGCCGCGCGGAAGGCGGGAGCGAACATCGCGATCGGGGTCGATCCGGTCGCGGCGGCGCAAGACGCCGCCGCGGTCATCTCGGATTGCTGGGTGTCGATGGGCGACGAAGACGAGGGTCGGCGCCACAATCTGCTCGCGCCCTATCAGGTCAACGCCAAGCTCATGAGCCACGCCGCGGCGGACGCCATCTTCATGCATTGCCTGCCCGCCCATCGCGGCGAGGAGGTGACGGACGAAGTGATCGACGGGCCGCAATCGGTCGTGTTTGACGAAGCGGAAAACCGCCTGCACGCGCAGAAGGGCGTGCTCGCCTGGTGTCTCGGAGCGGCGCCGTGACTTTGCTCGAGCGCGCCGCCTCGGCCGAGGTCGTCGACGACATCGTGCTGCCGTTCGCCGTCGAATCCTTGAGCACGCGCGGCCGTCTTGTGCGCCTCGGGCCGGCGATCGATCTGATGCTCAAGCGCCACGACTATCCGGAAGCCGTTTCGAGGCTGGTGGCGGAAGCAGTGACGCTGGCGGCGCTGCTCGGCTCGACGCTGAAGACGACCGGCCGCTTTCAGTTGCAGACCAAAAGCGACGGGCCAGTCACTATGCTTCTGGTCGATTTCGACGCGCCGTCGCATTTGCGGGCGCTGGCTCGGTTCGACAAAAAGCGCCTCGAGGGCGGGTCTGAGTCCCGCGGCGACTTGCTCGGCCATGGGCATCTGGCCTTCACCATCGATCCGGGCGGCGACATGAACCGCTATCAGGGCGTGATCGCGCTCGAAGGCCAGGGATTGGAAGCGGCGGCGCATCACTACTTCGAGCGATCGGAGCAGATCCCGACGCTGGTGCGGCTCGCGGTCGGCGAAATCGTCACGGCGAGCGGCGGCGCCTGGCGGGCGGGCGGCCTTGTCGTCCAATATCTGCCGGACGCGGGCGGGCGGCGGCTGCAGGCGGACTTCCCGCCAGGGGACGCGCCCGAGGGCGTCGAGCCGCACACGATCGCCGAAGACGACGCGTGGAGCGAGGCGAAAGCCCGCGCGGCGACGACAGAAGCCCACGAACTGATCGATCCGATGCTATCGGGCGAGCGGCTCTTGTTTCGCTTGTTCAACGAGCGCGGGGTGCGCGTCTATGCGCCGACCCCGCTTGCGGCCGTCTGTCGCTGTTCCGCCGAGGGGGTCGATGCGATGCTCCGCTCCTTTCCGCCGGAAGAGGTCCGGGAGATGGTGGGCGACGACGGCATGATCGGCGTCACCTGCGAATTCTGCTCGACCAAGCGAATCTTCAACCCAGCTGACTACGGCGCGTAAGGACGCAAGCCGCGCCAATGGACGAAAGCGCGTTTGCGGCCAGGCTTGCCGAATCCCAGGCGGGAATCGAGCGCGAGCTCGAAATCCTGCTCACAGTCGAGGCCAGGCCGGGCGAACCGGCGCGGCCCAAGCGCCTCATCGAGGCGATGCGCTATGCGACGCTCGGCGGCGGCAAGCGGCTCAGGCCCTTTCTCACGGTGGAGACAGCGCGAGCGCTAGGGCGCACGGATTACGGTCCGAGGCGCGCGGGCGCGGCGATCGAATGCATCCACGCCTATTCGCTGATCCACGACGATCTGCCGTCGATGGACAACGACGACCTCAGGCGCGGGCGCCCGACCACCCACCGCGCCTTCGGCGAGGCGACGGCGATTCTCGCCGGCGACGCGCTGCAGGCGCTGGCGTTCGAGATTCTCGCCGATCCCGCGACCGACACAATCGCGGAAGTGCGCGTCGCGCTTTGCCTGGGCTTGGCGCGCGCCGCGGGCCTTGCGGGAATGGTGGGCGGGCAGATGCTGGACATCGACGCCGAGCAGTCGACGGCGCCCCTTTCGGTCGAGGAGATCAAGCGCCTGCAGGCGATGAAGACCGGCGCGCTGCTCAAATTCAGCGTCGAGGCGGGGACGAGGCTCGCGGGCGCGGGCTCGACGGCGCGCGCGGCGTTCGCGACCTATGGGCGGGCAATCGGCGCCGCGTTTCAGATCGCCGACGACATTCTCGACGTGGAAAGCGACGCGGCGACACTCGGCAAACGCGCCGGCAAGGATGCCGCCCAGAACAAGGCCACACTCGTTAAAGCGCTCGGGCTCGAAGGTGCGCAGCGAGAGCTCGACCGCTTGGTCGATGAAGCAATCTCCGCGATCGACGCGGCTGGAGTGGGCGCTAAGGGCGACATGTTGCGCGCGACCGCGCGCTTCGTCGCCATGCGGAAGAACTGAGCCGAACGCGCTTCAGGGTCAAAACTCAATCAGAATGGCGTGTTCGACCGGAAGCGAGGCTTCCCGCGTTACGATTGAACGACGCGGATCGACTTTGAGCGGTCATCGAGATCGCGCAGCCGTCGGACGTAAGCATCAAATACTGACGGCCCTTTCACAACAAGACGTCGACTTCGTTTGCCTCCCGCACCCAAAAGTGTTTCTCCTTAGTCGGTCGCGAGGCAGCGAATTTGGGAGGCGACGGATGCGAAAGATGAAAGCGGCGGTCTTCGTCAAGCCAGGCCGGATCGCGCTCGACGAAAAACCGATCCCGGAAATTGGCCCGCTCGACGCGCTCGTGCGCGTCACGACGACAACCATCTGCGGCACCGACATCCATATTCTCAAGGGCGAATATCCGGTGGCGCGCGGCCTGACGATTGGCCATGAGCCAGTTGGCGCCATCGAGAAGATTGGGTCCGCGGTCAAAGGCTTTCGCGAGGGGCAACGGGTCATCGCCGGTGCGATCACGCCGAGCGGCTACAGCAGCGCGTGCCTCTGTGGCTGCTTGAGCCAGGACGGGCCGGACGAAAAGCATGGCTTCGCGGCGATCGGCGGATGGAAATTCGGCAACACGATCGACGGCTGCCAGGCCGAATTCGTGCGCGTGCCCGACGCCATGGCCAATCTTGCGCCGGTACCCGACGCGCTGACCGACGAACAGGTGCTGATGTGCCCGGACATCATGTCTACCGGGTTCAGCGGCGCGGAGCGCGGCCGCGTGACAATTGGCGACACTGTCGCTGTCTTCGCTCAGGGGCCAATAGGGCTCTGCGCGACGGCCGGCGCGAAGCTGTGCGGCGCCACGACGATCATCACAGTCGACGGACTGCCCGAGCGGTTGACGATGTCGAGGCGTCTCGGCGCTGATCATTGTGTCAATTTCAAAGAAACCGACCCGGTCGGCGAAATCATGCGCTTGACCGACGGTCGCGGCGTCGATGTCGCGATTGAAGCGTTGGGAACGCAATCGACATTCGAATCCGCTCTTCGCGTCCTCCGCCCGGGCGGAACGCTGTCCAGCCTCGGGGTCTACTCGTCCGATCTGACCATACCGCTTGGTCCCTTTGGCGCCGGCCTATCCGATCTGTCGATTGTCACGACGCTTTGTCCGGGGGGAAAGGAGCGCATGCGACGCCTGATGTCGGCCATCTCCTCCGGGCGCGTCGATCTGGGATCGCTTGTCACGCATCGGTTCAAGCTTGACGAAATCGAGCAGGCCTACGAGCTATTTGGCCATCAGCGCGACGGCGTGCTGAAGGTGGCGATCACGCCTTGAGGGTCGTGAGGCGGCGCTGTCACAGGAACTTCGCTTGGCGAAGATGGTTCGATAGCCCGTCTTAGGCGGCAGTCGCTGCTCGGCACGTCTGGAAGGCTTACGCTCGAACTAGCCGTCGCATGGGATGGCAAAACCGCCTGCGACTACAGCGGGGCAAGGAGAATAGGCCAGCTGTCAACGCCCAACAACGAATTGAACCCGTCAAGCGCCGCCGATCGTCTCGGCGCGCGTCCAGCGTGCCAGCGCGCGCATGACGTTGAGGGCGAAGTGGGGCGTCTCGCTGACGCAGAACAGGAATGTTTTCTCGGAAACAGCGGCCAGCGTGACGTCGGTTTCGGCAATGGCGGTTTCGCCGCGCGGCCCGTGCTCGATCAGCGACATGATGCCGAAAATGCCGTTCGGCCCAATGGTCTGGATGCGACGATCGCCAAGATCAACTCCGACGCGCCCGCTCCGGACACAATATAACTCGGTGGCCGGGTCACCGCCCTTGAAGATCGCGTCGCCCGCCTTGAAAGACCGCAGCGGCGGTCCCCCGTTATGGAACAAGCCGAGATCGATGGTGTCGTCCTCTCTCGCCGCGGTCCCCGCCTCGCGCGGAGAGGCGACCAGGTCGGCGCGCAATTGGCGCGCCAGCGCGCGCATGACGTTGAGGGCGAAGTAGGGCGTCTCGCTGACGCAGAACAGAAATGTTTTCTCGGAAACCGCGACCAGCGTGACATCGGTTTCGGCGATGGCGGTGTCGCCGCGCGGCCCATGTTCGATCAGCGACATGATGCCGAAAATGCCGTTCGCTTCGACAGTATGGAGCAGCCGGTCGTGAATATAAACTCCGACGCGCCCGCTCTGGATGCAGTACAATTCTGGGGCCGGGTCGCCTTCCCTGAAGATCGCCTCGCCCGCCTTGAGAGACCGCAAAGGCGCCCCGGCCTTTTGGAACATGCTGAAATTGATAGAGTCCTGGGACATGAACCTTATCCTATGTCGCGCAGGGGCGTAGCCTATGCATAGCGACCTTCAGAAACTAGCGGAAAGCAAGACGACATTATGATGACAACCGGGCGGCATGCCTCGTGAGCCCTAAAGTGCATCCAGGCAAGCTCCGACGCCCGGGAATGACCGCTGTTTGCGCATTCCCGCCATTGTATCGCGACCGTTGAAATGCAGGAATCCTGCCCGAAGCGGTCGCCGCCGTAATGGTCGGTTGGGTTCTGACCCTAGCTAGAGCGCGCTGCGGCTGGCGCGTCGCGCCATCGTCATCGTGCCGCTGGCGTCTCTTCCTCCACGCCCACCGCATAGCCGAGGCCGCGCACGGTCTTGATGATGTCGACGCCGAGCTTCTTGCGCAGCCGGCCGATGAACACTTCGATCGTGTTCGAGTCGCGGTCGAAATCCTGCTCATACAGATGTTCGACGATCTCGCTGCGCGAGATGATGCGACCCGTGTGGTGCATGAGATACGATAAGAGCCGATACTCGTGGCTTGTGAGCTTGATCCCCACGTCGTTGACGGTGACGCGCCCGGCGCGGGCGTCGAGCCTGACGGGGCCAACGGTCAAATCGCTGGAGGCGTGGCCGGCCGCGCGGCGCAGCAGCGCGCGCAGGCGCGCCAGCACCTCCTCCATGTGGAAAGGCTTGGCGACATAGTCGTCGGCGCCAGCGTCGATGCCCTGGACCTTGTCGCTCCATCGGTCGCGTGCGGTCAGGATGAGGACGGGCATCGTGCGTCCGCCCTTGCGCCACGCTTCAAGGATCGAGATCCCGTCGCGCTTGGGCAAGCCGATGTCGAGCACGACCGCGTCGTAAGGCTCGGTGTCGCCGCGGAACCAGCCTTCCTCGCCGTCGAAAGCACGGTCGACCGCATAGCCCGCAGCCTCCAGCGCCGCGCTAACTTGACGGTTCAGATCCCGATCGTCCTCGACAACCAAAAGCCGCATGGGGGGCCTGCTATCCCTGATTCCCGCCGAAATCAATTCTTGGCGGGCGGTTCGTGGGCCTCGTGAGATTCGTGCGTTTCGTGGGTCTCGTGCGGTTCACGGGCAGGGCGCGAAGGGATTTTCCCGGTCCCAGCCTCCATATCGACATGGACGAGGCGCCCGTCCCGGAGCAAGAGGGTAATCTCGTAAATGAAATCGTCTCCGGTGCGGCAGAGCTTCGCCGACAGCGCCTCGGCCCGGCGTTGGGCGCCGGCGAACTTGAGCGCCGCGAACGGCTCGAGCAGGTGACGGGATTTGACCGTTTCGCGCGTTTCGGCGGCGTTGAGACAGGCCGGCTTCGCAGCAACAGCGTGCAGCTCTGCTTCGGCGGCCTTAGCCGGCGGACACCCGATAGAGGCGCACCCCACCCCAGCGGCGTAAGCCGCCGAGCGCATGAGGGCCCACCAAGCCCCGGCGCGGCAAAGCATGGCGAGCGCCATGACGGCAAAGCCTCTGTTGAGAACACTTGACAGCCATGTTGGCGCTGATGGCTGAATGCAATGTGAATGGTCAAGGCGCACGATTGAAGTCTCGACGGATGACGCGCGCGAAAGCGGGCGGAAAAGCGGCGATTTCCCGGCGCGGCGATTGATGCGCGACGCCTTCTAGCGCATGAAGCCAGCTCAATGACGTCGCCGCTCTCCCGCTTCCTTCGGTCGCTGACGCTGGCCGCCACGCTGGCCGCGCCGTTCGCTCCGGCGCACGCCCTCGTCGGGGCCGAGCCCGACAGCCGCTTCGCCGACCGCGTGGCGATGGTGCTGATCCGCGGCGGCGACAAGGCCGGCTTCTGCTCGGCCTTGGTGTTGAGCCCACGCGTTCTTCTGACCGCGGCCCATTGTCTGAGACCCTTGCGCGACATGGCGGTCCACTATCGCGACGCTGCAGGGGCGGCGGTCATCATCCCGATCGACGCGGCCATCGCCCATCCGCTTTACCGCGCCGACGCGATCAAGGCGCGGGTCGAATCCATTGATCTTGCGCTTATCAGGACGGCGCGGCCGCTTCCCTCGCGCTTCGCCGGCGCAGCGATCGCCGATGGCGGGCCGCCGGCGATCGGCGCGTCAGCGATCGTCTCCGGCTATGGCGCGGCGCGCGAGGGCGACTGGTCGTCAGGCGGGGAGCTGCGCAGCGTCACGCTCGCCGTCCGCGAGCCTGCGTCCACTGTTCTCATTTGGGCCGCTGATCCGACCGGAAGGGCGGCGGGCGCCTGCAGCGGCGATTCCGGCGCCCCGATCTGGTCGGCTGACGGATCGGCTGTGATTGCGATCGTGGCCTGGGCGCAAGCGCCGCACGGCCGCGGTTGCGGCGGCTTGACGCAGGGCCCGCTGCTTGCGCCGCTCAAGGGTTGGATCGAGGAGACCGAGCGCGGTCTCGCGTCACCTCGGTGATTCCCCCGAAGGACCGACGGGAGCTTGACACACTGCCCGTCGGTCCGCCTCAGGGGGATGTGGCTGAGCTCAATACCGGTCAGCGGCGGGAGAGGCCATGAACGCCATCGCGGCCTTGCAGGTCCCGCTCACCTCGCCGAGGTGCGGTTGCATGCAGGCGCCGACGCTGCCGAATGTGGCGGTGGGGCAGAATTGATGAATGTCCCCCGCGCATTGCTGCGCGGTCCAGATGGCCTTCGACAGAATTGTCGAACAGCCAACGGAGAGGTCGCTGACATGAGACTGCAAACAGGCGAGAACGCGCCCTCCACCGGGCTTGACGCCCGCGCAGAGGGAATTGACATCGGTGGTGCAATCCCGCTCCGAGGTGAACAACCCTTCCTGCGCGCGCGGGCTTCCGGCGCCCGCAAGCAGTAACGCCGCGCCGAGCGCGATAGTAGGGACGCTGAGCGCAATCATCGAGAATGATTTCAACATGGTCGCCTTCCTTTGCGTTAACCCCACCCCACTGGCCGATCAAAGCGGCTAGCCCGTTCTGTTTTTTTGCTTGGTTCTCTCACGCGGAGAACGCTTATTATTAATTAATAACTACGGTAGATTTGCAATTGAATCAAGCCAATGATCAAGACTGCCACGAGATAAGCAGCGAGCGGTTGCGTAGGTGTCGACCGATACTCTCTTGATTCTTCTCGATAATGGGGCCGAACAAATAATTCGAGCCGCCGGAAGGGGACATTGTTATACGCAGATCAGATGTGTGAGAGCCCGATAATTATGCTGAGCTTAAGTATTGTCTCGATCGCGCAGCCCGCGTTGGCGTCTGACTCCCTTGGCGGGCAAAGGCTGCGCATGGAGCCTGAAAAGGCGGAGCGAAGCACCTACTCCGGCAGCTTCGCAACGTTGCGCAGAATCTTGAGCAGTGTTGCGGTGAAGGCGCGGTATTCTTCCTCCGCGACGCCGTCGAAAAGCGTCTGGAACCGCGCGTGCATCATCGGCCATACCCGTTCGAACGCCGCTCGTCCCTCCTCGGTGATGGAGACGTCGCGGATGCGCATGTCCTCCGCCCGCCGCTGGCGCCGCACAAGCCCTTGCGCCTCGAGGGTGTCGAGCGTGCGGCTCATGGTCGACTGCTCGGTCACCGCATAAGCGGAAAGCTCGTTGATCGTCACCGGCGAGGAAATGCTGAGCACGGCCAGCGCTCTCATCATGGTCGTCGACATGTTGTGGAGCTTCAAGGCTTCGGCGAGGTTGCCGTTCCAGCGCTCCATGATGCGGTTCATGAGGTAGGGCGCGAACTGGTTGATGCCGATCTCGCCAAGCGTCGCCTGACGCGCGTCCGGATCGACGTCGCGCTGCATGATCTGGCCAGAAAACCGCTGCTCCATGCTCATCCCATGCGGCCTGACATCAGCTAAAGCGACGACGCGAGCAGGAAGCCGGAAACGCCGCCCAAGCCCGGGCCCGGATGGGTGGAAGCGCCGATGTGATAGACGTTCGGAACGTAGGTGCGGTGATTGACGCTCGACTTGAACGGGCGCCAGAGGAAGGACTGGTCGAGCGCACAGGCGCCGCCGTAAGGGTCGCCGCCGACGAGATTGACGTTCATGGCCTCGAGGTCCGCCGGCGAGTAGGCGCGGCGCGCGAGCTTGATCTCGGCCCAGTTCTCGATATGCGCGGCGAGCCGCCGCTCGATGCGGTTGGCGTAAGACTCGCGCATCGCCTCCGTCCAGCGGCCGTCCGCGGGCGCTTCGATCTCGCCGGCCGCGTCGCCCTTCACGAAGCGCGGCGCTTCCGGCATCTGCAACCAAAGGATCGCCGCGCCCGCCGGCGCTCGGCTCGGATCGAGCGCGGTTGGCTGGCCAACGCAGATCGTGGGCTCGGCCGGCAGGAGGCCGCGCTCGGCCTCGTTCGCGGCGCGCGAGACGCCGTCGAGCCCGCTTGTCAGATGGATGAGCGCGACCCTGGCGAGATCCGGATCGCCGCGCCAGCGGGGCGGACTTTTCAGCGCATAGTGGATCTGCATGTCGCCCTTGCCGTGCCGAAAGGCTTTCAGGCCTCGCCGAACCTCCGCAGGCGCCGGTATGGGCCAGTCCTTCAGCAACCCGTTGTAAAGCTGCTCGGGTCCGGTGGAGCAGATTACACCTTTGGCCGCCGTGATTGTTTCGCCGCTTCGCGAGCTCGACGCCGGAAGCGCGTGAGCCGGGGCCGGGGGTAATGCGCACAACGTCCGCGCTCGCTCGCACCGCGCCGCCTTGATCGACAATCAACCGCTCGAACGCCGCGACCAGCGTCTTGCCGCCGCCGACCGCGATCGGGACAGCCCGCCGCCTCGATGGCGAAAGCGATCACCTTCGCCATTGCCGCCGAATAGGCGCTCTCGGGTCCGAGGCCAGTGTGCAACACCCAGGGCGCCCAGAGGTCGCGGACCGCGGCGGAGCGGTAGGTCGTCTCGAGATAGCCGCGTGCGGGCGACAGCGCCTCGCCAAACCACGCGGCAAGATTGCGCGGGCCTCGGCGCCAAACCTCACGCGCGAGTGGTCTTGGCGATTCCGGACGACCATAGCGAGCCGCCCAACAGCGCAAAGAGAAACGGCGCGTCCGCCCCGAGCGCGTCCATCTCGGCGGCAAAAGCGCGCCCGTCGCCTTCTGCAAGCGCGTCAAACGTCTTTACGTTGCGCGCCCGATCCATCGAGAGAATGACGCTCGATCCGTCCGGCCGAAGCACCGCGGTTGGCAAGTTCGTGTCGGCGAAAGCGAACCCGCGCGCTTCGAGATCCTTGCCAAGCGCCTGATAAGCGGGCGAGGTGCGGAAGAGGACGAGCGTCGTCGCCATGACGTCATGGAGAAAACCCGGCGCGGTCACTTCTTCCGTGCGCAGGCAGCCGCCGATCGTGGCGTTGCGCTCGAGCACAAGCGCCGTCCGCCGCTTCTTGCCGAGCATCGCAGCGGCGACCAGAGCGTTGATCCCCCCGCCGACGAACACATAGTCGTATTCGCTCATGCCTCAGTTCTCGCGAGCGAACTTCATGGCTTTGACGTTCGCCCGTCTTCTAAGGGTCAGGGAACGATGGCGAGCGCGCGCACCGGCGAGCCGGTGCCGTTGACGAACTTAAGCGGCGCGGCGATCAGGATCGCGCCCTTGGGCGGCAGCTGGTCGAGATTGCAGAGGCTCGCAAGGCCGTAGCGATTGGCCTTGTGGACGAGATTGTGCGCGGGGAACGGCGGATTCATTCCGCCGGCCGAGCCTGCATCGGTGCCGACCGTCTCCGATCCCCAGCCGACGATGTTTTTCGTCAGCAGATATTCGATCGCTTCCGCGGTCGGCCCCGGCGAATGGGGACCCTTGTCGTCGGCGTTGAGGAAGGTCTCAGCCGACCCGTTGCGCTTATACCAGTCGGTGCGCAGCACGACCCAGCTGCCGGCCTCGATGTCTCCATGCTCACGCTCCCATTCCTTCACGCTTTCGGGGGTGAGCACATAGTCGGGATCCTTCGCGGCTTCCTTCGAGCGGTCTATGACGCAAACGGGAGCGACGAAATTCTTGACCGGAATTTTATCGGTCGTGCCGTCCTTATAATCCTTGCCGGTGACCCAGTGCACAGGCGCGTCAAAATGCGTGCCGGTATGCTCGCCAAGCTCAAGCCAGCTCCAGGCCCAGAACGGTCCGTTCTGATCATAATGCGAGATTTCGTGCACCTTCACGGCGGGCGTGTTCTTGCCGATCTGCGGCGGCAGAAAGAGCACCGGGGTGTTGGGTCCGAGAGGAGCGGTCAGGTCGACAATTTTGACCGACCCCGACAACAGGGCGGCGGCGAAGTCCGTAACGACCTTGTTCGTGCTCATCTCCATCGCTCCTCGAAAGTTTCCTCGCGCACCCGGCTTCCGTCGAAAGGGTTGCACGCAAATGCGGGTCCACCATAGCCTAGGAATATGCGGATGCAAGCAATCGGCGTGAGCGCGCTGGGGATGGTTTGCCGGGCTATCGCGGCGAAAGTTCAAGCATTGCGCAGGGGAGGCATTGGCCGTAACCTTGCGCCGCCAGCCTTACGATATATGCAGCTGGCGTCTAATCGCGGAGACCAGAGCGCGGCATGGATGCTTTCGACGCCGTCGTCGTCGGCGCGGGACATAACGGCCTCGCCGCCGCGATCCACCTCCTGAGCCGCGGCTGGTCGGTCGCGGTGATTGAGCAGGCGGGCGAGGCCGGCGGCGCGGTCAAGACCCGAGAAGTCACCTTGCCCGGCTTCCGCCACGACCTCTGCGCGATGAACCTCTCCCTGTTTGCGGGATCGCCATTCTTCGCCGCGCATAAAGACGAACTCACGGCGCAGGGCCTCGCTTTCGCGCCCGCCGCCGATTGTTTCGCGAGCGTCTTTCGCGACCACACATATCTCGGCGTCAGCAAGGATCTCGAGAAGACCGCGAAAGCGATCGCGGCGCTGTCGGCGAAGGATGCCGCGGCCTGGCGGGCGATGCTTGCCCGCTTCGGCGAGGAGGCGCCGCACATCTTCGGCCTGCTCGGATCGCCCATGCCGTCCCTCGCCACGGCGCGCACGCTATGGTCCGCATGGCGCGCCAAAGGCACACAATCGCTTCTCGATCTTGGCCGTCTTCTGCTTGCGAGCCCACGCGATTTCCTGGACGCGCATTTCGAGTCGCCCAAGATCAAGGCGATGATGGCCGCCTGGGGCATGCACCTCGATTTTCCCCCGGAGGCCGCGGGCGGCGCGCTTTTCCCCTATCTCGAGTCGATGGCGAACCAGGCTTTCGGCATGGTCATCGGCGCAGGCGGCGCCGACATCATCATTCGCGCGATGACCGGCCTCATCAAGGCGAAGGGCGGCGAGATCAGGCTGAATTCGCCGGTCACGGGGATCGAGACCGACGCGAGCGGCGCGACCGGGGTGACGCTTGGCGACGGAACACGCATCACCGCGAAGAAGGCGGTGATCGCAAACCTGCATCCGCAGATCGTATTCGGTCGGCTCATGAAGCCGGACCCCAAGCGCAAGACGTTCGACGAGAAAGTCGCCCGCATTCGCGCTGGCCCCGGCACGATGATGATCCATCTTGCGCTCGAACTCGTTGCCAGACTGGCGCGCCGGCCCCGAGCTGCAACGCTTCGCCTACGTCCATGTCGCGCCCGATCTTGCGATGATGAGCCGCGCCTTCGCCGAGGCCGCGGCGGGTCTCCTTCCGGCCGAACCGGTGCTGGTCGTCGGTCAGCCGACCGCGATTGATCCGACGCGCGCGCCGCCGGGTAAGCATGTGCTGTGGGTGCAGGTTCGGGTGTTACCCGCGACAATCGCCGGCGATGCGCTTGGCCGCATTCCGGCGACTGCGTGGGACGAGGCCAAGGAGCCCTATGCCGAGCGCGTACTCGACATTCTCGAGACTTATGCGCCGGGCCTGCGCGACAAGATCCTGGGACGCTCGATATGGTCGCCGCTCGACCTCGAACGCGAGAACCCTTGCCTGATCGGCGGCGACAATCTGACCGGAAGCCATCATCTCGATCAAAATTTCTTTTTCAGGCCGGTTGCGGGCTACTCGCGTTACGCAACGCCGACGCCGCGACTCTATCTCTGCGGCGCTGGGACTTGGCCGGGCGCGGGGACGGGCGCAGCGTCGGGCTATATGCTGGCGAAAATGCTGGCGCGGTAAACGCTGAGGCGAGGACACTATGCGCATCGTCTGTATCGGCGGCGGCCCGGCCGGGCTCTATTTCGGGCTCTTGATGAAGAAGCGCCACCCCGAGCACTCGGTCACCGTGATCGAGCGCAACAAGCCCTATGACACGTTCGGCTGGGGCGTCGTGTTTTCGGACGCGATGATGAGCGCGATGCGCGCCGCGGACCCCGAGAGCGCGGCGGAGATCGCCGACGCATTCAACCATTGGGACGACATCGAGCTTGTCTTCAAAGGTTCGCGGCAGCGCACGACCGGTCACGGTTTCATCGGCATCGGCCGCAAGCAGCTCCTGAACATCCTGCAGCGACGTTGCGAGGCGCTGGGGGTTGAACTTAAGTTCGAGCACGACGTCGATTCCGATCTCGAGTTCCCGGACGCCGACCTCATCGTGGCCGCTGACGGCTTCAATTCGAAGATCCGTCACCGATACGCCGAACAGTTCTGGCCCGATCTTCTCGTCCGCCCCAATCGCTACATCTGGCTCGGCGTCGCCAAGGCGTTCGACGCGTTCACCTTCGACTTCCGCAAGACGGAGCACGGCTGGTTCCAGGCCCACATCTACAAGTTCGACCGAAGCACATCGACCTTCATTGTCGAAACCACCCAGGCCGCCTTCGAGGCGCATGGGCTCGGCGAACTCGACCAGGACGGCTCGATCGCCTTCTGCGAGAAGATTTTCGCCGAGACCCTCGATGGCGCGAAGCTCATGACCAATGCGCGCCATTTGCGAGGTTCGGCCTGGCTCAATTTCAACCGGCTGATCTGCGGCCAGTGGAGCTGCTTCAATGGCCGGTCGCATGTCGTGCTGATGGGGGACGCCGCCCATACGGCTCATTTCGCCATCGGCTCGGGCACCAAGCTGGCCTTTGACGACGCCATTGAGCTCGCGCGCCAGTTCGATGTGCGAGGCCATGGGGTCGAGCATATCCCGGAGACGCTCGCGGCTTACGAGGAGATTCGTCGCGTCGATGTCTCTCGCATCCAGAATGCGGCGCGCAACGCGATGGAATGGTTCGAAGTGGTCGGCCGGCGCTACGCGGATTCTCTCGAGCCGCCGCAATTTTTCTATTCGATGCTGACGCGCTCGCAACGCATCAGCCATGAGAACTTAAGGCTGCGCGACAAGGCATGGCTGGAAGGCTACGAGCGTTGGTTCGCCCGCAAGACCGGCGTTGCACTCGATGACAACGAACGTGCGCCGCCGCCGATGCTGACGCCCTATCGCGTGCGGGGTCTCACGCTCAAGAACCGGGTCGTCGTCTCGCCGATGGCGATGTATTCGGCGACGGATGGCCTCATCGACGACTTCCACCTCGCGCATTTAGGCGCGCGCGCTCTGGGCGGGGCGGGGCTCGTGTTCGCCGAGATGACATGCGTCTCGCCGGATGCGCGCATCACGCCTGGCTGTCTCGGTCTATGGAGCAATGAGCAAGAGGCGCAATGGAAGCGGCTCGTTGATCTCATTCACGGCGCCGGAGCGAAGGCCGGCATTCAGCTCGGTCACGCGGGCCGCAAGGGCTCAACCAAGGTCGCCTGGGAAGGCATCGATTATCCGCTCGAGACGGGCGGCTGGGAGCTGATCTCGGCGTCGGCTGTACCCTACCTGCCGACTGGCTTGATCCCGAAGGCCATGACGCGAGACGATATGGACCGGGTGCGCGACGACTTTGTCGCTGCGACCCGACGCGCAGCGGCGGCCGGATGTGATTGGCTCGAGCTCCATTGCGCGCACGGCTACCTTCTCTCGAGCTTTCTTTCGCCTCTCACGAACTGGCGCAATGACGAGTACGGAGGAGAACGCGTCAACCGGGCGCGCTATCCGCTCGAGGTGTTCCGCGCGATGCGCGCCGCATGGCCCGCAGATCGCCCGATGTCGGTGCGTCTCTCTTGTCACGACTGGACGCCGGGGGGAAACACCCCGGAGGACGCGACATCCTTCGCCGAACTGTTCAAGGAAGCCGGCGCCGATCTCGTCGATTGTTCGTCGGGTCAGGTCTCGAAGGCCGAGCGGCCGGTTTACGGCCGCATGTTTCAGACGCCATTCTCCGACAAGATCCGCAACGAGGCGCATGTCGACACCATCGCGGTCGGCGCCATTTCCGAGGCCGATCACGTCAATTCGATCGTTGCGGCAGGTCGGGCCGATCTTTGCGCGATCGCCCGGCCGCATCTCGCGGATCCCGCCTGGACGCTGCATGAGGCGGCCAAGATCGGCGTGGCCGACATTGCGTGGCCCAAGCAATATTTTTCCGCCAAGGCGCAATATGAGGCGAACCTCGCACGGGCCGCAGCGGCGCAGGCTGCGGCGACATGACGGACAAATCGCTCGACGGCCATCATGCGCTGGTGACAGGCGCAGGAACCGGCATCGGCGCCGCGACCGCGCTCGCTCTCGCTCGGGCCGGCGCGCGCGTGAGCCTCGCGGGACGCCGCCGCGCGCCGCTCGAGGACATCGCGCGCGGCATGCCGGAGGGTTTGGCCACGGTCGTCGATTCGTTCGATGTGACCTCCGAAGCTGCGGTCTCAGGCGGGCTCGAAAGAGCGCGCGCCGCCTTCGGTCCGGTAACGATCCTCGTCAACAATGCAGGCGAAGCGTGGAGCGCGCCGTTCGACAAGATAGATCCCGACCTTTGGTCGCGCACGATCGCTGTCAATCTGCACGGCGCCTATCTCGTCTCTCGCGCTGTCCTTTCCGATCTGAAAGCCCGTGGCGCTGGCGCGCGTCTCATCAACATCGCGTCGACCGCGGGTCTTGTCGGCTATTCCTATGTCGCCGCCTATGTCGCCGCCAAGCACGGCCTCATCGGCCTCACGCGCGCTTTGGCCCTCGAATTCGCCAAGACCGGAATCACAGTCAACGCAATCTGCCCCGGCTTCACCGAGACGCCCATGGTCGCACGCGCGCTCGAAACCATTGTCGCGAAGACCGGCCGATCTGAGGAGCTGGCCAAGGCCGAGTTGACAAAGTCCAATCCACAAGGGCGCCTGGTGCGGCCCGAGGAAGTGGCCGATGCTGTGCTGTGGCTGGCGTCGCCCGGCGCGGCGTCGATAAACGGGCAGGCGATCGTGGTCGCCGGCGGGGAGGTCATGGTCGGATGAACACGCCCAATGCGATGCAGGCCATGCGCCGCCCGATGCGCGATTATGCCGCGCGACACTTTCGCTTCACCGCGAGCGAGGACGGGCGGGTGGCGACGATCGCGCTCAACCGCCCCGAGCGCAAGAATCCGTTGACCTTCGACAGTTACGCCGAGCTTCGCGACCTCTTTCGCGAGCTGGCCAAGGGATCGGACGTTCGCGCGATCGTGCTGACCGGCGCGGGCGGCAACTTCTCCTCGGGCGGCGACGTGTTCGAGATTATCGAGCCGCTGACGCGCATGGCCATGCCGGACCTCATCGCCTTCACCCGAATGACCGGCGATGTCGTCAAGGCGATGCGCAAATGCCCGCAGCCGATCATCGCCGCGGTCGACGGAATCTGCGCGGGCGCAGGGGCCATTCTCGCCATGGCCTCGGACTTGCGCCTCGCGACGCCGGAAGCGAAGACCGCGTTCCTCTTCACCCGGGTCGGCCTCGCTGGCGCGGATATGGGCGCCTGCGGAATTCTGCCACGGATCATCGGGCAGGGCCGCGCGGCGGAGCTTCTCTATACAGGTCGGACGATGAGCGCCGCGGAGGGATCGGCCTGGGGCTTCTACAACGCTCTTCACCCAGGCGCCGATCTCGAGCGTGAGGCGCTCGCGCTCGCCCGCTCGCTCGCTGACGGCCCATGGTTTGCGCACGGCATGACCAAGACGATGTTGAACCAGGAATGGGCGATGGGACTGGACGAGCTGATCGAATCCGAAGCTCAGGCGCAGGCGATCTGCATGGCCACCCAGGACTTTCGCCGGGCCTTCGAGGCCTTCGCAGCCAAGCGCAAACCTGTCTTCGAGGGGGATTGATGAACGCCCCGCCTCGCGCTCCTCAGATGAAGCGCGATTGGCTGGACTGGCCGTTCTTCGGCGAGTCCCATCGCGCCTTTGCGGGCGCGCTCGATCGCTTCACCGCTTCGGGCGTGATCTCGGCGGTCGATCATGAGGACGTCGACAAGTCTTGCCGCGATCTGGCGCGCGCGCTTGGCGAGGCGGGCCTCCTCGACGCGGCAGTCGCGTCTCGTGACGGCGACGCCTCCGCAATCAACTCGCGAAGCGTCTGCCTCGCCCGCGAGACGCTCGCTTACCACGACGGCCTCGCCGACTTCGCCTTCGCCATGCAGGGCCTGGGTTCCGGCGCCATCGCGATCGCGGGATCCGACGAGCAGCGCAACCTCGTGTTGCCAAAGGTCCGCGCGCGGCGAATGGCTCGCCGCCTTCGCGCTCTCGGAAAAGGAGGCTGGCTCCGATGTCGCGGCCATGACCTGCTCGGCGCGCGAGGACGGAAACGGATATCGCCTGGACGGCGAGAAGACCTGGATCTCGAATGGCGGTATCGCTGACGTCTACACTGTGTTCGCCCGCACCGGCGAAGCGCCAGGCGCCCGTGGCCTCTCTGCGTTCCTGGTTTTCCCCGACGATCCTGGTTTCTCGATCGCCGAACGTATCGACGTCATGGCTCCGCATCCGCTGGCCACATTGCGTTTCGAAGGCTGCCGTCTTCCGGCGGACCGGCGGCTCGGCGCTCCCGGCGAGGGCTTCAAGATCGCCATGCGCACGCTCGACATCTTCCGCGCCTCCGTAGCCGCGGCGGCGCTCGGCTTCGCCCGGCGAGCGTTTGACGAAGCGCTTGCGCATGCAAAGAGCCGAAAAATGTTCGGCGCGACGCTCGCTGACCTTCAGCTCACTCAAGCGGCGCTTGGCGAGATGGCGGCGGACATCGACGCGGCGGCGCTGCTTACGTATCGCGCCGCGTGGCGCCGCGATGTCCAGAAGCTGCCGACGACCGTCGAGGCCGCAATGGCGAAAATGACCGCGACCGAGACGGCGCAACGCGTGATTGACCGAGCTCTGCAGATGTTCGGCGGCCGCGGGGTCAGACGCGGCGAGATTGTCGAGAGCCTCTATCGCGAGATCCGCGCCTTGCGGATCTACGAAGGCGCAACCGAGGTGCAGAAGCTGATCGTCGCGCGCGAGCTGATCAAGGCGCGGCCGTCGTGAAGGCGGCTTGAATTCGGAGGGCGTCATGCTGAAAACGCTGCAACCGGATGGATGGGCGAAGCCGGCCGGTTACGCCAATGGCGTCTCGGCGCGCGGGCGCGTCATCCACGTCGCCGGCCAGATCGGCTGGAACAAGGACGTCGACGTTCGAGACCGACGATTTCGTCGGACAGGTCAGGCAGAGCTTGCAGAACGTCGTCGCGGTGCTCGCCTGCGACGATGCGCGCCCCGAGCACATCGTCTCGATGATCTGGTACTTCACCAACAAGCGCGAGTACCTCGACAGTTTAAAGGGCGTTGGCGAAGCCTATCGCGAGACAATCGGCCGTCATTTCCCGGCGATGACCGCGATCGAGGTTTCGGCCCTCATGGAGGACCGCGCCAAGGTCGAGATCCAGGCCGTCGCAGTCGTGCCCGATCCCTAGCTTACGCGACGAGCTCGGCGTAGCGCCGCGGGTCGGTCGCGCCCTCGGTATTGATAACGAAGATGCGTGATTGCGCATCAAGACGCAGCGCCTTGCGCGCTTCAGGATCGGCCAACGCTCTTATGAGGCCGGCCAGACCGACGCCTCCGCTTTCGCCCGCGACAATCGCCGGGTCGGCTCCGAGGGGGCGCGCCAATCGCTTCATCGCGGCGACGGCGTCCTCCTCTTCAACGGTCATGAAGCCGTCGGCGACGCGCGACAGCACCCGCCAGGCGATCAACGAAGGTTCGTAGCACTCGAGCATCGCCATGACGGTCGGCTCGCCCTGTTCGATTCTGACCGGACGCCCGACGCGTGCGCTCTCGTAGACGCACGCGGCTCTTGCCGGCTCAACCACGATGAACAGTGGCCTTTGATCCGCCAGCGCCAGGGCGAGATGGCCGCCGACCGCGGCAGCGACGCCGCCGACCCCCGCCTGCACGAAGACATGCGTCGGCGGCTCAGGGAGTTGACGCAGCGCCTCGCGCACCATGGCGGTATAGCCCTGCATCACGAGCGCGGGAATGCGCTCATAACCGGGCCAGGACGTGTCGGAGACGATTGTCCAGCCATTCTTGTCCGCGACTCGCGCCGCCTCCTCGACGGAATCGTCGTACGAGCCGGCCACACGGACCATCTCGGCGCCGAAACGCGCGATTGCCGCGACGCGTTCCTCGCTGACGCCCGAGTGGACGAAGACCACCGCTCTCGCCCCGACAAGTCGTGCGCCTTGCGCCACGGAACGTCCATGATTGCCGTCGGTCGCACAGGCGAAGGTCATGCCCGCGGCGATGGCGCGAACATCGGGCGCTTGGAGCGCGGCGACGTCGACGGCGCGCCCAAGCTGTTCTGACGCCGCATCGAGCACGAGCCGGATGACCGCGTAGGAGCCGCCAAGCGCCTTGAAGCTGCCGAGGCCGAGTCTGAGGCCCTCGTCCTTGATGTGGATCGCGCCTACTCCGAGTTCGCGCGCCAGTGTCGGAAGCGCGTGCAGGGGGGTGACGACATGGTTTTCGCGATAGCTCAGAAATCGCTCGACCTCCTCGGCGGCCGTCACGCTCAGGGTCTCGGCGTCCCTCGGGTCGAGGGCCAAGCGATAATCGCTGTGCCGGTTGGCGAGAAACATTGCGCCGCCTCTCCTTGCTCGCGCGCTCGCGATGTCGCGGCCGTCCTCTGGGCGCCCACTCGGCCAGATGATACACATCCGACCGCCGCCCGCGATCGCCACGCTTCATGACGAGCCGATCCAGCGAAGCCGGCGCACTTGTCTTATCGTTCTATAAATAGTATCATTTGGCAAGGGCGCGACGTCACCTGCGGCGTGGCAATTGTCCCGGTTCACTCGGCGGCGGATGAGGCATGTCGGACCCGGTCAGGCCAATTATCGGCATCATCGGAGGGACGGGCGATCTCGGCTCTGGCCTCGCCAAGGCTTGGGCCGCGGCGGGCCACAAGGTGATCATCGGCTCACGCTCCCGCGAGAAGGCGGAGAAGGCCGCGGCCGCGCTTGGCGAGGTCGTGAGCGGCGACGACAATGTCGGCGCGGCCCGCGCGGCCGACGTCGTAGTGCTCGCCGTTCCCTTCGCCAGTCACGAGCAGACCATCGAGGAAATCAAGGGCGTGGTGGGCGGCAAGATCGTCGTCGACACAGCCGTGCCGCTTGTGCCGCCGAAGGTGTCAACGGTCCAGCTCCCGAGCGAAGGCTCGGCGGCGCAGATCGCTCAGCGGCTGCTCGGACCAGAGGTGCGGGTCGTCTCGGCCTTCCACAACGTCAGCGCGGTGAAACTCCACGCGGGCGGCCGCGTCGACTGCGATGTGCTCGTGTTCAGCGATGACAAGGCGGCGCGCAATCTGGTCATCGGTCTTGCCGGCGAGATCGCGCGGCGCGGCGTCGGCGGCGGCGGGCTCGCCAATTCCGCCGCGGCGGAAGCCATGACCTCGGTTCTGATCTGGATCAACCGCCAGTACAAGACGCCAGGCGCCGGCATCGGCATTACTGGCCTCGAGACAGCCGGTCCGACCTGATTGTCGATGAGCCTGACGCCGGTCTCCTTCTTCGCTTTGCCGGGCATTCCTCTCGTCGAGCCGGGCGACGACCTCGCGGCGATCCTGGCGAAGGCGCTGAGCGAGAGCAAGGTCGGACTCTGCGACGGGGACGTGCTCGTGGTCGCGCAGAAAATCGTCTCGAAGGCCGAGGGACGTTATGTCAAACTCGACGATGTCAAGCCGTCTGAGCGCGCTGTCGAAATCGCGCAACGCACGGGCAAAGACGAGCGGCGGGTCGAGGTCATTCTCTCCGAGTCGGACGAGATCGTGAAACTCGGGCCGCAACTCGTCATCGCCGCGCACAAATTGGGCTTCGTCATGGCGAATGCGGGCATCGATGAGTCGAACATCAGCCGTGAGGACGGCGCCGAGCGCGTCCTCCTTCTGCCCCGCGACCCGGACGGCAGCGCCGCCGAGCTGAAGCGCAGGCTCGACGCTACGTTTAAGGTTTCTGCGGCCGTGGTCATCAACGACAGTTTCGGGCGCCCCTGGCGCAACGGCGTGGTCGGAGTGGCGCTCGGCGCTGCGGGTCTGCCCTCGCTGGTCGATCGCCGAGGCGCCCGAGATCTGTTTGGCCGCGAACTCCGAGTGACCGAGATCGCCGTGGCTGACGAGCTTGCTTCAGCTGCCTCTCTCCTGATGGGACAAGCGGACGAAGCGATCCCCGCCGTGCTCGCCCGGGGGCTCCGCTTCGAAGCGCCCTCGCGTCCCGCCGCCGCGCTTGTCCGTGACCGCGAAAGGGATCTGTTCCGGTGAGCGGCGTAGCGCTCGCTCTCCGGCGATGGACGCGTCGTCGCTTTATGCGGCGGCGTCGGAGGGGCCAAGCTTGCCGCGGGGCTGGCGCGGGCTCTGGGAGAGAGACTGGTCGTCGTGGTCAACACAGCGGACGATTTCGAGCATTTGGGGCTCGCGATTTCGCCGGATATCGACACCGTCCTTTATACGCTCGGCGGACGCGCCGATAAGGAACGAGGATGGGGTCGAGCCGACGAGAGCTGGCGCTTCCTGTCCGCTCTGGGCGAGCTCGGCGGCGAGACCTGGTTTCAACTGGGGGACCTGGATCTCGCGCTGCATGTTTTGCGCACTCAGGCGTTGCGGGCCGGCCGCACGCTCACCGCGATCGTCGGCGAGGTTGCGCGGCGGTTTGATATTCGCTCGACGATCCTGCCGATGTCGGACGATCCGATCCGCACCATCGTGGAGACGCCGGAGGGCGACCTTGCTTTCCAGCGCTACTTTGTCGAGCGACGTTGTGCGCCGGAGGTTCTCGGCATCCGGTTCGATGGCGCCAGTGACGCGTGCGCTTCTGCGCAGGTTCGCGAAGCGCTCGAGGCGCCAGGCCTGCAGGCGATCGTGATCTGTCCCTCGAACCCTTATCTCAGCATCGACCCAATCCTCGCCACGCCGGATATCCGCAATCTGATCGAGGCGGCGCAAGCGCCGGTTGTCGCGGTATCGCCGATCATCGGCGGCGCGGCAGTCAAGGGCCCAACGACGAAGATCATGCGCGAGCTCGGCGTGCCGACGACTTCGCAGGCCGTCGCCCAACATTATCGCGGGTTGATCGATGGGCTTGTCATTGACGAGGCCGACGCAGCCGAACGCGACCTGCCTGAGGTTGCCGTGAAGGTCACGCGCACCCTCATGCAGAACGATGCGGACCGCGACCGTCTGGCTGCTGCGACGCTCGCTTTCGCCGACGAACTGGCCCACAAGGCGAAGGTTTCGTCATGATCTCACGGGCGCCATTGGGCAGAGTTTGGGCGGTGGTGCCGGTCAAGCGGTTCGACCAAGCCAAGCAGCGCCTGTCGGAAGTGCTTGACAGCGCTGGGCGGGCCGCCCTCGCTGCGGCGATGCTAAGCGATGTGCTCGAGCAGCTCTCGGGAACGGCGGGGCTGACGGGCGTCCTCGTCGTGACATCCGACACGGAGGCGACGGTGATCGCCGGAAGTTTCGGAGCCGCTGTGCTGAACGATCCAGCCGATAGCGGCGTCAACGACGCGATCGTGTATGGCGTAAGCAAGCTTGCCTCGCTTGGCGCGTCCGCCGCAATCATCGCGCCAAGCGACATTCCGTTCGTCACCAGCGAGGAGCTGAGCTCTGTGCTCGCGGCGCTTAAGCGAACGGCGGTCGTGCTCGCGCCCGCGACGCGCGACGGCGGCACCAACATTCTGGGGTTGTCGCCGCCTGACGTGATAGCGCCAGCTTTCGGGCCGGACAGCTTCGCGCGGCACTGCGCGGCTGCGCGCGATCTCCGGCCAGCGGTCGTTTCGCTCGAAGGCGCCGGGCGCGACATCGATGTACCGGCTGATCTTGCGCTCAGCCCCGTCTCTGCGAAGTCCGGCGCGGGCGCCAGAACCGTCGCCTGCCTGCGCGGCCTCGGCCAGACAGCGTCTTTCGCGCTGCCGCGATTTGTTGAAGAGACGCCGCCATGACGCATCCCTGCGAATTCCTGGCGCGTTTCTCGACGGACCAGCGCCTGTCTCGCGAGGAGGCGCTCAGTCTGGTCGAACTGACGGACCAGACTGCGCTGATCGCCGCCGCCGCACGCCGTCGCGACGCGGCTCATGGCGACGCTCTGTCCTATTCGCGCAAGGTCTTCATCCCGCTCACGCAACTCTGCCGCGACGTCTGCCATTACTGCACCTTCGCCCGCCCGCCCAGGAAGGGCGAACGCGCGTATCTGCTTCCTGAACAGGTCCTTGCCATCGCGGAGGCTGGCAGAAAGGCCGGATGCAAGGAGGCCTTGTTCACGCTCGGAGACAAGCCGGAGTTGCGCTATGGCGTCGCGCGGGCGGAACTGCGCGAGCTCGGCCACGAAACCACGCTCTCTTATCTCGCGGAAATAGCAGGCCTCGTCCTCAAGGAGACAGGCCTGCTGCCACACGTCAATCCGGGGCTGATGTCGGACGACGATCTCGCCTCGTTGCGCTCCGTCTCGGTCTCGCAAGGGATCATGCTGGAGAGCCTGTCGTTGAATCGCCTCTGCGCCAAAGGCGGCCCTCACCACGGCTCGCCGGACAAGCATCCCCAGGCGCGACTCGACACGATCAGACGCGCTGGCGAGCAGGCTGTTCCCTTCACCTCGGGCATCCTGATCGGCATCGGCGAGACCCGCGCTGAGCGGATCGAGGCGCTGCTCGCGCTGCGCGATCTCAACGACGCCTACGGCCATATCCAGGAAGTCATCATCCAGAATTTCCGGCCGAAGCCTGGGACGCGCATGTCTGGCGTCGAGGCGCCGCCGCTCGACGATCATCTTTGGACGATCGCTGTCGCGCGTCTCCTTTTCGAGCCTGAGATGAACATCCAGGCGCCGCCCAACCTAAGCCCCGGCGAACTCGCCGCGCTCATCGGCGCCGGAATCAACGACTGGGGCGGCGTCTCGCCGGTCACGCCCGATTACGTGAACCCAGAGGCGCCGTGGCCGCATCTACGTGCGCTCGCAGACGCCACCCGCGAGGCTGGCAAGACGCTGACTGAGCGGCTCGCGATTTATCCTGCATACGCGCGCCGTCCGCTGAAATGGCTGGACGAGCGCCTGCGCAAACCCGTCTATGATCTCGTGGACGGCGAGGGTTGGCCGCGCGCTGACGATTGGCGCCCTGGTCGCGAAAGTCCGCCGCCGGCGCTCGATCTTGCGCTCCTCCACGGGCCGGCGCAGCCGTGCGTCTCGGGCGGCGTCCGCTCCGCCCTGGCCAAAGCGGAGCGCGGTGAGCTATTGGCGGAATCCGACATCGTCAATTTGTTTCAGGCAAGGCGTCAGGATTTCACTGCGGTCTGCCGGGCGGCGGACGACCTTCGTCGCGACGTCAACGGCGACATCGTGAGCTACGTCGTCACCCGCAACATCAACTACACCAACATTTGCTCCTTCAAATGCCAGTTCTGCGCATTTTCGAAAGGCAAGCTCAGCGAGAATTTGCGCGGCCGCCCTTACGACCTCGAATTGAAGACCATCACCAATCGCGCATGGGAAGCGTGGGAGCGCGGCGCGACGGAAGTCTGCATGCAAGGCGGCATTCACCCATCCTATACGGGGCGAACCTACCTCGACATCTGCAGGGCGGTCAGGGAGAGCGTGCCCGGAATCCATGTGCACGCGTTTTCGCCGCTTGAGGTGTTCCAGGGCGCGAAAACGCTTGGCCTGCCGCTCCGGGAGTTTCTCGCGGAGCTGAAGTCGGCGGGCCTAGGCACGCTGCCGGGAACGGCGGCCGAGATTCTTGACGACGAGGCGCGCCAGCTCCTGTGCCCCGATAAGGTGAACACGGTCGAATGGCTCGAAGTCATGCGCGCGGCCCATGAAGTCGGGTTTCGTACGACGGCGACGATCATGTTCGGTCACATCGATCGCTATGAGCATTGGGCGCGCCATCTCATCCGGATCCGCGACCTCCAGATCGAAACCGGCGGGTTCACCGAATTCGTGCCGCTGCCCTTCGTGCATATGGAGGCGCCGATCTACCTGAAGGGCCGCTCACGGCCGGGCCCGACTTTTCGCGAGGTCATGCTGATGCACGCCGTCGCGCGCCTTACGCTCCATCCGCACATCGTCAATATCCAGGCCTCGTGGGTGAAGCTCGGCGGGGAGGGCGTACGCCATTGCCTCAGCGCCGGGGTCAACGATCTCGGGGGCACGCTCATGGACGAGAGCATCTCCCGCGCCGCCGGCGCGGGCCATGGACAGGAGATGACCCCGCAGCGAATGGAAGCCATCATTCGCGCCGCGGGCCGCACGCCGCGCCAGCGGAATACGCTCTACTCGGACGCACCCCCGGAGCGCCGGAAACGCTCGTTCGCCGCCGGCAGCCTCCGGCAGGACGAGGCGACGCTCGCGGTCTCTCTCGGCGCTTAAGCAGCGGACACCCTGGACCGGCGTAGGCGCATATTATATGGTCGTCCTAATATCGGTATGATAGGTTCACTTGGGGTAACGGCGCTCGCATGGAGCACATTGCAGATGACGTGTCGAACCACCGGCTAGCTTGCAGGAGCCTAACGGACGCCGCTTGGTCGGCTCAAAGGAGTAGCGGGTGACTGCGCCGCTCGTACGAGACTATCGGTCGCTTAGGCAGGGCATTTCTCGGCGCGATCGCAGCTTGCGCGAGAAGGTCACGTCCTTGCATGACGCCGCCACCCTCGTGCAGGACGGAATGTCCGTCGGCGTTGGCGGCTCGACCATGTCGCGTACGCCGATGGCGATGATCTGGGAGCTGATGCGTCAGCGGCGCAAGCACCTCTCCTGCTCGCGCAGCATCGTTTCGACCGACGGCGATCTCTTGTTCGGCTCCGATGTGGCCGACGAAGTCGTCACGAGCTGGTTCGCGCAGGGTATTCTCTGGGGGCTTTCCAAGGTCATGCGCCACCACGTCGAGAAGGGTGGCAAGCGCTTTCAGGAATGGAGCCACATGGCGATGGGCATGCGCTTTCGCGCTGGCGGCATGGGCGTGCCCTTCCTGCCGATTCGCTCGATGCTGGGCTCCGATGTTCTCAAGCAACGGCCGGAAGCGAAGGAGTTCGACTGCCCTTTCACCGGCGAGAAATTGCTGCTCGTTCCCGCGCTCAATCCAGACGTTGCGCTCATCCACGTGCAGCGCTGCGACCCTTACGGCAACGCCCAGATCGACGGGCTGCAATTCATGGACATTGACCTCGCCATGGCCGCCGACCGGGTGATCCTGACAACTGAGCGCATCATTTCCAATGACCAGATCAGGCGCGCGCCGGATCAGACCAAGATTCCCTTCTTCTGCGTTGATGCGGTGGTGGAGGTCCCCTTCGGGGCGGCCCCGCACGAATGCTTCGGCGCCTACGAGCCGATGATGCCTCACATGGAGGCTTATGTGGCGAAGGTGAACGCCGAGCCTGTCGAAGGTATGCGTGACTATCTCGAGCGCCACGTCTACGAACCGAAGACGTGGACCGACTTTCTGTCGCTGATAGGCCTGGACAATCTGCTCGAGGCCGCGGGCAGGGGGCGCAGCATCTACAATGACTGAAAGGCAGCGCTGCACGGCCGCGGAAATGCTCGCGATCCTGAGCGCGCGGCAGCTCGAGGATGGACAGGTTGTGTTTGCGGGCGTCGGCGTTCCGCTACTCGCGGCGACGCTCGCGCAGAGATTGCATTGTCCTGGCCTCACGATCCTCTTTGAAGGCGGCGTCATCGGCGCGTTCGTCGAGCCTGGGAAGCTCCCTCCCTCGACCAACGACCAGCGATGCACCAAACGCGCCAACATGGTGCTCGGCAGCGCCGACGTGTTGCTGTTGCTGCAACGCGGGTATGTCGATGTTGGGTTCATGGGCGGGGCGCAGATCGATCAGTACGGAAACCTGAACTCCTCCTTTATCGGCACTCCCGCCGCGCCGAAGACCCGCCTGCCCGGCACCGGAGGCGGAAACGACATCGCGAGCCTCACCAACATGATCGTCGCGATGAAGCATGAGAAGAGGCGATTTGTGGAGAAGGTCGACTTCATCACCAGCCCCGGTTTTATCCGCGGAGCGGAAGACGCGCGCCGAGAGCGGGCTGCCAGCAGGAGGCATGTTCCGCGTGATCACTGAACTCGCGGTGTTCGGTTTCGACGACGAGACGCGGCGGATGAAGGTCCTCGCCCTCAATCCCGGCGTCGACCGTGCGCAGGTTCAAGACAATACTGGCTTCGAACTCCTCTTTGACGAGGCCCTTTCGATGACCGAGCCGCCAACCAGCCGCGAGCTTGAGACGCTCAGGGAGCTCGATCCCGACCGTCTGTTCACGGCCTGACGAGAATGAGCCCGGAGGAATGCGCATGAAGAGTCTCGCCAAGACGTTTGGCGTCGCCGCGCGCAATTTCACCGCCTATCCGGAAATGCCCAACGCGAAAGAGCTGGTCGAATATGGCGTGCGCGTCGAGGAACTCGGCTACAACTCGGTGTGGGTCTGGGACCACATGCTGCTCGGCGTTGAGCCGAATTTCCCGATTATCAATTCGCTCACGGCGCTGACCGGGATCGCGGCGCGCACGAGCCGCTTGAAGATCGGCACCGGCATCCTCGTCCTGCCTCTGCGCAATCCCGTCACGCTCGCGAAGCAGCTCGCGAGCATCGACCTTCTTTCCGAAGGGCGTCTCATCATGGGCATGGCCTCCGGCTGGTACAAGCGCGAGTTCGACGCCGTCGGCATTCCGTTCGACAAGCGCGGCAAACTCATGGACGAGAATCTCGAAATCATGAACCGGCTATGGACGGAGCCGAAGGTCGACGGAAAATACATGAACCACAATATTTCCGCCGCTGTGATGTATCCCAAGCCCTATCAGAAGCCGCGCATGCCGATTCTAATCGGGGGCTACGTGGACAAGGTGCTGCAGCGCGCGGCGACGGCCGGCGACGGCTGGCTCACCTATTTCTACCGTCCCGACGACTTCAAGAAGTCGTGGGACAAGATCCGTGGCTTCGCCGCGGAAGCGGGAAAGGACCCCGACGCGCTCATCAACGCTTCGCAGCTTCCGATCATGGTCGGGCCGTCGAAGGAGGCCGTCCGGGAAGAGATGATGGACTGGCTGAACAAGGAATGGGACTTTCCCGCGCATAGCGACTGCTCGCGCGAGAGCGCCATCATGGGCTCGGTCGATGATTGCGTGGCGCAGCTGCGCGAGCATTTCGCTGTCGGCGTGCAGAAGATCATCTTCGTTCCCTACAAGTACCGGCCGGATCAAGTCGAGACGATCGCGCGTGAGATCATTCCGCGCCTGAAATCGCTTTGATTGATGCGGCGAAGCAGCAAAGAAGCAGCGCCAATGACCGATCCCAATCGTCAGAAGATCCTCGACAAGGTCGACGCCAGTCGCGAGCAGGCGATCGGCTTCCTGCAGAAGATGATCGCCATTCCGAGCGTCACGGGGGATGAGGCGGCGATCCAGAGGTTCGTCTCGAACCACATGAAAGAGATCGGCCTTGAGGTCGATCTTTGGGAGACCGACTGGGAAGCGCTCAAGAAGCATCCAGGCTACCGGCCGGTCCAGCGAGGTTACGAGGGGCGGCCAAATATTGTCGGCGTGCTGAAGGGCTCGGGCGGCGGCCGCTCACTGCTGCTCAATGGCCATACCGATGTCATCCCGGTAGGGGAGGGGTGGAGCGACGATCCGTGGTCAGGGCGGATCAAGAACGGGCGCATCTATGGGCGCGGCTCCTGCGACATGAAGAGCGGCGTCGCGAGTCACATCCTCGCCGTTCAGTATCTCAAGGAACTTGGCCTGACCCCCAAGGGCGACGTCATGATCAACGTCGTCATCGACGAGGAGGTGAGCGGCCACGGCACACTCGACACCGTGATCCGGGGCTACAAAGCGGACGCCGGCATTTCGGGCGAGACCAGCGACCTCGCCGTGCAGCCTGCCTGCATCGGCCGCATCTGGTTCGAGATCGAGATCCACGGCAAGCCGGCAGGCATCCAGAAACGCTACGAGGGCATAAGCGGCATCGATCTCGGCAATAAGATCGCCAAAGCAGTCGCTGACCTCGAGGCCAAGCGTGTCGCAACGGTAACCCACCCGCTCTATCCAAGCGCGATCGATTCGCTGCCCTGCATCGTCGGCAGTTTTCAGGCAGGCGGGTATCCGAGCGCCTTCCCGGCGAACTGCCTGCTCAAGGGCAGCATTGGCACCGTCCCCGGCGAGGACCACGAAGGCGTCAAGCAAAGCCTCGTCGATCAGGTGGCTCGCGCCGCCGCAGCCGATCCCTGGATGAAGGATCATCCGCCGACAGTCCGATTCGTCGGCTATGACGCTCAGGCTTCGGAGATCCCGCGCGATCATCCGATCGTCGATACCGTGTCGCACGCCTACACCGAGATTACCGGCAAAGCTCCCGTGATCAGCGGTCGACAGGGAGCGGCGGATACGCGCTTCCTCAATCTCTACGGCGATACGCCGACGGTCATTTTCGGACCGGGTTCGACGGCTGTCATGCACGCAGACGACGAATATGTCTCGATTGACGACTATCTCACATCGATCAAGGTGATGGCGCTGGCGATTTACGATTGGTGCAACGCCGAGCCGATCCGTCGAAGCGCTTAGGGCGATCGAAGTGGCTGTTTGAACGACGCCTCTCGCGCGGTGGGGAGGCGAGCCGCATCGCTCAGTCGAGGGTCGCGGCTTAGGAAGGTCAGGAGATGGGCGATCAGGGCGTAGGCGCCTCGGTTAAGCGTAAGGAGGACGACCGCTTCCTGCGCGGGCGCGGCCAGTTTGTCGGCGACATCCGCCTCGCCGGCATGAAAGACGTCGCTTTCGTTCGCTCCCCACTTGCCCACGCAAAGCTGCGCGCCGTTCACATTCCCGACGAGCATCGCGGCAAAGCGTTCGCCGCCGCGGACCTTGTCGGCGTGAAGCCGATCGTCGCCGTGTCCGGCCTCCCGGGATTCAAGGCGTCCGAGCAACCGGTGCTCGCGAACCAGAAGGTGCGGCAGGTCGGCGAACTCGTCGCAATGTGCGTCGGCCGCACGAGGGCCGAGGCGGAGGATATCGCCGCCAGCATCGAAGTCGATCTCGAGGAGCTGCCGGCGGTACACGACATGCTGGCGGCGCGATTGCCGAACGCGCCGCTCCTGCACGAGCACTGGGGCGACAACACGTTCCTGGAGACCTTCGTCGATATCAATATCGAGGCCGCGTTCGATGCGCCGATCAAGGTAACCCGCGAGATCTCCACCGCCCGCCAATGCATGGCCCCGATGGAGGGACGCGGCACGGTCGCCCATTGGGACAACCGCATGGACCAGCTCGTTTTGTACACGGGCAGCCAGATGCCGCATATCGTGCGCACCGGCCTCGCGGAGTGTCTGGGGCTGATGCAGACGCAAGTGCGCATCGTCTCACCGGATGTCGGCGGCGGCTTCGGCTACAAAGGCATTCTTTTGCCGGAGGACGTCTGCCTCGGCTGGCTCGCGATGCGTTGCCGCCATCCGGTGCGTTGGCTCGAGGACCGGCGCGAGCACCTGACCGCCGGCGCCAATTGCCGGGAGCATCACTACCGCATCACCGTTTACGCGGATCGCGACGGAACCGTGCGCGGCGTCGATTGTGAAGCAACGGTCGATTCGGGCGCCTACTCCTCTTATCCCTTCTCAGCCTGCCTTGAAGCGGCGCAGGTCGCGAGCATCCTGCCCGGCCCTTATGATTTCCCGTCCTATCGTTGCCGCACCTGGTCAGTCGCGACCAACAAATGTCCGATCCTTCCCTATCGGGGCGTTGCGCGAACGGGCGTTTGCTACGCGCTTGAACTCATGCTCGACCTCGTCGCGCGCGAGGCGAAGCTTGAGCCCTTCGAAGTGCGGATGAAGAACCTGGTCCGGCCGGAGCAGATGCCGTTCGACAACATCACGAAAAAGCACTTCGACAGCGGCGACTATCCCGAAGCGCTGCGCCGCGCGCTGGATGCCGCCGACCTCACGAGCGTTCGCGAGCGCCAGAGGCGCGGCGAGCCGGATGGACGCCTGATCGGCATCGGGCTCGCTGTCTATTGCGAGCAGGGCGCGCATGGCACCTCGGTCTATGCCGGTTGGGGCATTCCCATGGTGCCGGGGCATGAGCAGGCGACGGCGCGCATGACGCCTGACGGCGGGCTCGAGTTGAGGGTCGGCGTGCACTCGCACGGGCAGAGCATGGAGACGACCCTTGCGCAGGTGGCGCATGAGATTCTCGGGATCGAGGTCGCCAAGATCAAACTTGTCCACGGCGACACGGAATATACGCCCTATTCCACCGGCAGCTGGGGTTCGCGCAGCGCCGTGATGGCTGGTGGAGCGGTCGCGACGGCGACGCGAGAAGTGGCGCGTTTCGCAAAAGCGATTGGCGCGCATCTCTTGCAGACGGATGCCGAATCCGTCGAGCTGCGCGATGGCGCGGTCCACGGGCAATCGGGCAGCGTCACGCCTCGCGGAGATTGCGCACACCTGGTATCGGCGCCCGCAGGATCTCCCGGCTTCGGTCGATCCGCGCGGCCTCGAGGCGACGATCGGCTATAAGCCCGGCCGCGACACGGGCACCTTCAGCTACGCCGCCCATGTCGCCACTGTCGCCGTCGATCCCGAGACCGGGGACATCGAGATCCTCGACTACGTCATCGTCGAGGATGGCGGCAAGCTCATCAATCCGATGGTGGTGGACGGCCAGATCTATGGCGGTTTCGCTCAGGGCGTCGGCACCGCGCTCTACGAAGAAATGAACTTCGACGCCTCGGGTCAGCCGCTCGCCTCGACCTTTGCCGACTATCTCCTCCCGGGTCCGACCGAGGTGCCCGCGCCTCGGGTGCAGCATATGGAGACGCTTGCGCCCTACACGGAATTTGGCGTGAAGGGGCTTGGCGAAGGCGGCGCCATCGCCCCGCCGGCGGCGATCGGCAACGCTGTCAATGACGCCTTGCGATCTCTCGGAGCCGAAGTCTTCCACTCGCCGACGACGCCGCGCCGTGTGCTTGAGGCGATTGCCGCTGCGAAGCGTGAGAAAGCACCAGTCGAATTCGAGGACATGGAGGGGTGAAGCCGGTCAATTTCGAGTATGTCCGCCCGAAAGATGTAGACGCGTCGCTGTCCCTGCTCGCTGAGGACGGACGTTCGGTTAAAGTCTTGGCTGGCAGTCAGTCGTTAGGGCCGATGCTGAACATGCGCCTGGTCCAGCCTGATCTTCTCGTCGATATCACAGGCGTCGACGAGCTTCGGCAGGTCAAAGAGGAAGCCGATGGCGTCATCATTGGCGCCTGCATCACCCACGCCGATATTGAAGACAGGCGCGTGCCGGATGTGACCGGCGGCGCGCTCCCCAGCGTCGCCCATGGCATTGCCTATCGCGCGGTGAGGAACCGAGGCACAATTGGCGGCAGCCTCACCCATGCCGACCCGTCGGCGGACTGGATTTCGATTCTCGCGGCGCTGGGCGCGTCGGTTACCCTGCGTGGCCCGAATGGCGTGCGCACGATCCCCGTCGAGGACTACATGCTCGGCGCGCTCGAAGCGGACCTTCGGCCTGGCGAACTGCTCGTTTCAGTGAAGGCTCCGCGGCTCAGCCGCTCGGCGCGCTGGGGCTATCACAAGATCTGCCGCAAGACCGGTGAATTCGCCCACGCGATCGGAGCCTTTGTCGTTGATCCCGAGCGCGAAGTCTGCCGAGCGGTCATCGGGGCGACGGAGACGCGTCCAATCATCATCGCCGACGCGCGCCGCATCATCGCGGACGGCGCCCCCGAACACTTCGATTCCCAAGCCGCCGACGCGTTGGCGAGCTCAGCTGGGATGAGCGATCCACTGGAACGCCAGACGCATGTCGTCGCCCTGCGGCGCGCAGTGGAGCGGGCTGCAGCCCGATGACCAAGGTCAGCCTGACGATCAACGGCAGCGTGCTGAGCGCCGAGGTCGAGCCGCGCACCCATCTCGCCGATCTGTTGCGCGAGACGCATAACCTCACCGGCACCCATATCGGCTGCGAGCACGGCGTATGCGGCGCCTGCACGCTGCTCGTCGACGGCGTGCCGATCCGCTCTTGCATCACCTTCGCGGTCGCCTGCGAAAGCGCCAAGGTGACGACCATCGAAGGCCTCGACGAGGACGAGATTGCGCACGAGCTGAGGGCGGCTTTCACGGCGCATCATGCTCTGCAGTGCGGCTATTGCACGCCCGGCATGATTGTTTCAGCGCGCGACATCGTGTTGCGCATGGAAGCGCCGAGCGAGCACGACATCCGCGTCGCGATGAGCGGCAATCTTTGCCGATGCACTGGTTACGTTGGCATCGTGCGTGCGATCCAGTCCGTGCTTGCTGACCGGCGGGCGCGCGGCGTCGCGGCCGTCCCCGGAGGCGGCCGGAAGCTTTTGGGGCCGGCCGGATCAGGGCGCGCCAGCGAAACGCGCGCGGCCGCCGCCCGGGTTCCAGCTGCCGAAGTTCGCATGTCTCCACGAACGGTTGCAGCGAGCGCGGCTACGCGGGCCGAAACCGATTGGAAGCCGCAGGTCGAGTTCCGGCAGAGCTTCGTCATCGCTCATCCGGTCGATGAGGTGTGGGCTTTCTTCAGTCGCGTCGAAGATGTTGCCGCGTGTCTGCCCGGCGCGTCGCTCGACGGAGGCGAGAGGGACGGCGTCGTCAACGGCAGAATGAGGGTCAAGGTTGGCCCGATCTCGGCCGAGTTCAACGGCGTTGCGCAGATCACTCGCGATGAGACGACCCGTCGTGGCGCGATCGTAGGTGCGGGTCGCGACACGCGCAGCAACTCAGCGACGCGCGGTGTCGTTGCGTACTCCGTTAAGGCGGATGAGGGTGGCGCTGGCTCGCGCGTCGACGTCGACGTTGGTTACACCTTGACGGGAATGCTGGCGCAATTCGGCCGCTCAGGCCTGGTCCAGGATATTGCAAGCCGTCTGACGGCCGCTTTCGCGCGCAATCTCGAGGCGCGCCTTTCCGCCCACGACGCCGCCGCGGCTGCGCCTCCTCCGGCGCCAGAACTCAATGCAGGTTTGCTGATCACGACGGTGCTGTTCGGTAGGGTGAAGGATCTTGTCAGGAAGATCTTCGGCCGCGCCTGACGCGCTCGCGTGGGGCACATGGTCGTTGAGAAGCGTTCGCAAACTGGAACGCTCGTCTTGTCGTATGGAGAAGGACCGATGGGCAAATTTTCTGCGATATACGACCGCAGCCGCGTGCCGCTTTATCTTCAGGTCGCGTCGGTCATGCGTCAGCGCATCAATTCCGGCTATTGGGCCGAGGGCGAGCAGATATCGACTCTCGAAGCGCTGGAGGAGGAATTCAGTCTGGCGCGGGTGACGATCCGCCAAGCGATCGAACTCTTACGCGCTGAGGGTCTCTTACAGGCGCAGCAAGGCAGGGGCACTTTCGTTTCAGGCAGAGCCGTGAACAATCGCTGGCTCAACCTCGCGAGCGATTTCGATTCCTTGGTCGAGTTCGATCCGCAACAACGTGCTGAAGCGCGTGTTCATTCAGCGCGATGCCGAGCCGCCCGAGCTTGTTCCAGGCGAAGGAAAGCTTGCGAAAGCGTACACCTTCCTCAGAAGCGTCCAGTTCAACAGCGGCAAACCCTTTTCGGTCGTCAACCTGCACCTCGATCAGGAGCTGTTCTTGCGGGACAGCAAGCGCTTCACCCGCTCAGCGGCGCTGCCGAAGATCGTCGAGATGGAAGACGTCGTTATCACTCACGCCTATCAAACGTTCACAATCGGCGTCGCCGATCCGGAAACCGCCGATCTGCTCGAGATCGGGCTCGGCGAACCGACCGCCGATTGCCACCTCGCCGTGATCGACGACAAGGGCGTTGCGATCTACGTCGCCGACATCCACTACCTCAAGAACTGCTTCGTTCTACGCAACGACCTCCTCAAGCACAGCGGGCCGGACCACAATAGCGGGGCGTCCACCAAGAAGCTTCGCGCTGCGATCGTGGATGCGGCGTCCGAGCCCCCGCCGCATATCGTGGCAGACCGCAAGGCGCCGTAGGCGCTTGAACCGCGGGACTTCACCGACGGCGCGCTGGCTATCGGGAGCGCGAAGATCACCGTTATTCACCGCGCTTAGAAGGCGCTCTTGACCACGCCGCCATCGACCCTCAGCGCGGCGCCGGTGATCGCCGAGGCCAGCGGGCTCGCAAGGTAGGCGACGAACGAGGCGATCTCATCTGGCGATTCGAAGCGTTTGATGAGCGAGGTCGGACGAATCTTCTGAAAGAACTCGGTCTCGAACGCCTCGAAACTCGCGCCCGCGCTCAGCGCCGCGACGAAATCGTTCACGCCGCGGGATTTGGTTGGGCCAGGCAGCACGCTATTGACCGTGATCCCGGTCCCGGCGACACTCTCGGCCAGTCCCCGCGCGACCGCGATCTGCGCGGTCTTCGTCATTCCGTAATGGATCATCTCCGCTGGGATCTGCAGCGCGCTCTCGCTGGAGATGAAGATGATCCGGCCCCAATTCGCGCGCTTCATCGCCGGCAAGTAGGCGCGCGAGAGGCGCACGCCGCTCATCACGTTGACCTCGAAGAACCGCATCCAATCCGCGTCCGGGATGTCCTCGAACGGCTTTGGCTCAAAGATGCCCATGTTGTTGACGAGGATGTCGACTTCGGGATGGCGGCGAACCAGGTCCTCGATCGGCTGGGCGGTCCCAAGGTCGCCGGCGAAGCCGACAAGATCGCCGCCGGACTCGGCCTTGAGCGTCGCGACCGCCTTCTCCACGTCGGCCGGCGAGCGGCCGTTGACGATCACCCGCGCGCCTTCTCGAGCCAGCGCCATGGCGATCGCCGCGCCAATCCCCGCGGTGCTGCCCGTCACCAGCGCGCGTTTGCCGTCGAGTTTGAGGTCCATGGAAGTTCCTGGCGATATTTTGCTCTTTTGAGCTTTCCGGCCAGCAATATCAAAATCGTGATCGGCATGTCTCCCACTGGGGGCCGAGCGCGCTTGATATGGAACAGAACAGGACTATGTCGCTTACGCTGAAGCCTCACGATCGGAGAGCCGATCGTTCTTGCACCAGGATTAGTGTGCCGTCGTGAAAAAGATCTTCGCCTTTTCGCATCGCGCTCTCGTGCGCGGCCGTTGTCTCACTGTCAGTGGCCGCGGGCGAAACCTCCTCGCTGCGCGTCAACCACCATGTCCGCCATGCGCCCCATCATGTCCGCGGCGTGGCCGGGCCGACGCTTGCGCAGCAAGCGCCAAATCAGCGCCGTCCCACCGTTCTCGTGGCTCACCCAATTGTTTCCGAATGTGAAGCCCTATCCGCCGGGCCAGGGCGACGCGGACGGTCTCAGCCGCAACATTGACGACTGCAACAAGGGGTGCATCGGCATCACCACATTCGGTGACGCGTCCGGCGAGGGCCCTCGCACGAGCGAAGCGGCGCGCAGTCAGGCTGCTGCCGCCGCTTCGAGGCGTCGAGGTCAGAAGCGGACGCGAATGCCGGCCGACGGATCCCAGTTGACCGTGTTGTTGAAGCCGTTGGCGAGGCCGCCGAAGACCGATGTCCGCATCACGCCGGCGTAGAGGTCGACGCGTTTCCACGGCCGCCAATCGATCAAGACCGAGATGCCCTGCTGGCCGCCCGAGCACTTGTTGCTGCTGATCAAGATGCCGGAGCCGGTGCACGCAGCCGTGTTGAAGTTGTTTTGCGACTGAAAATAATAGCCGAAGGCGACGTCGAGATCGGGCCTTACCGCATATTTCGCGCCGCCCCACCAGGTCATCAAGACCTTCTGGATGTTGTAGTTGTTGTCGGTGATGGCGTTGTTGGTGAAGACGCCCTTTGCTGAAGAAGCCGCCGGGAACAAAAATGCCCTGGGCGATGGTCTGAAATCCACCCAGATAGTCGTCAGACGGGTTCATCAGCCGCGCGTAGAGGTAACCGCCGTAGACCGTCCACGCATCGCGCTTGTATTTCCCCAACAGCTCAAGGCCGATGTTGTTCGACAACGTCGCCTTCAAGACATCGTTCGGATCGAAAAGACTGGTTGTTGATGCTGATCACGCAGTTCGTAGGCGTGACGCAGGTGATGTTCGATCCGGAGAAGCTCGACAGGGACACCGCGTCCTTCGCGAACGATCCGATGGCGTCGAATGAGAGCGTGCCGCCCTAAATATTCGGGAAGTCGGCGCCGACCTGCCCCTGATACATTCCGTTTGATCCGTTGCCGAGCGCCATAGCCGCCGATCTGCGCCTGAGCGGCAATCCGGAAGTTCTGGTAGTTCAGGCGATAGGTGAAGGCGGTGTTGGGACGGACCGTCTCGGTGTCGCCAAAACCAGGAAACGAATTGGAGAAGCCGATGAGCGAGAACGCGACCGACGACACCGGATCGTAGGCCGCGAGCGAATCAAAGGCCAACGAGTTGGTGCGGCCGAAGGTCAGCGTTCCATAGGTGTTGTTGCTGATGCCGAGATAGCCCTGCGAGTTATCCCACTGGCCGGCGCGGCTCGAGTCGAGGTTCGTGCCCTGGAAGGGGTGCTTGTTGGTGAACCTCGGTTGTTGTCGACGAGCGACCGCGGGCCGTTGTCGAACATGCCCGAATAAGGATTGACGCCCGCCTCGATGACGCCGATCAACGACCAGCCGGGCGCCCCTAGGAGGCCGAGGTCCTGTTTCAGCTTGATGCCGATGACACTGGTGCTGAGGCCGTTGTAGATTCGCCTGCCAGCGAGGCGAGTTGGAGTACTTCTGGATGCCGTAGGCCATCTTGTCGGTGACCGGGCTTCGCTCGGCTCCGGACGAAATGTAGCCGCCGCCGAGGTCAATCGTTCCGTAGACGGTGATGGGCCCAGCGGACAGAGGACAGTCGGTCGCGGAAGAATCGAGCCAGGTCCAGAAGCTCGCGAAGCAGTTCGGCTTGGGCGCTGCTGGACGGTCCTTCTTTGTCGGAAGGTCGGCCGCGCTGGCCGCTCCGACCGAGGCGATTGCGATCGCCAGACCCAGAGCGTAACCAATCTTCTTCATGACCAATTCACCCCGTTCAGCCGTGACCGACGCGGCACATGTCTCGCCTAGGCTGTCAGCCCCGCGTGACCCGCCGTATTCCCCTCTGAGCCGCTCATCCCCGGTGTTCTGACCCGCTACCGACCGCGCAAGTTCCAATTCGTCCGTCGATGACAGTCAACGCTTATCATCTATAAAGTTGATAGACAAACTGGAACATGCCAGGTTTCGAACTTCCCCTGAACCGTTGCAATTTCATCACAGCGAATTTCACGCCATCCGCCCTATCCGTTCGGACGCTTCGCGAAGCGCTCCGAATGCCAACGTCAAGCAGCGTCACTAAACCGGCGGTCGATCTCGACCCGGTCCGGGGCGCAGCTTGGGCCACTCGATTCGAACTGACCAAGGTGGAGGTTAGCCGCGGCGAACGTCACAGACAAACTATAATTTAACCGCCGTTTGGTCTTTATTTAAATCTGTTGTAAATACATCACAACGAAATGATCTGCGCCCCTTTAATAGGCGCAAAATCACAGACAGTACTTTGGGAAACAAGCAACCGCGCGAGAAACGCCAAGCGCTCTCGACAAATATTGCTCTTGATTGTGGTATACTCCCTTCATGTTACACTTTAACGACAAAGGCAGTAGCCCCAAAAAAGCCGTTGAGTGAAACGCAGGCGGCATCGCCGGACTGAACGATCCGCCGCCCAGTTCCAATCCACCAAGCCATCGAATCCGAAGTCGGCCACAGGCCCCACACGGCCCGCGATTGCCGGTCGGGGCGACGCTCGCCCAGACTTTGGCTAACCGGCCGCGACCCCGCGCAGGATGATCTCGATCACCTCCGATTTCGCGCGTTCAAAAGCCTTGTCGTCGAGCGGACCGCCGCCATTGAGGGTAGCCATTTCATGCGCGGCGTTGGCGTATTGCTGGGTCGTCGCCCAGATCATGTAAAAAAGGAACCTCGGCTCGATCGGTTTCAGCTTGCCGGCGGCGATCCAGCGCTTGACCACCCGTTCGCGCGACACCACCCATTGGGTCAGCGTCGTGTCGAGAAAATCCTGGATGATCGGCGCGCCGCGCATGATCTCCGCCGACCAGATGCGGGTCGCGAGCGGCATCTCGCGCGCAAGGTCCATTTTCGCCCCGATATAGGCTGAGAGGGCGACCGTCGGGTCCTCGCTCGCGTCGAAGGACGAGGCGGCGGCGAGCCAAGCGGTCAGCACCCGCTCGATCACCGACCGATAGAGCCTCTCCTTGGTCGGGAAATAATAGTGCAGGTTCGCCTTCGGGAGGCCGGCGCGCTGTGCGATCGCCGAAGTGGTCGCGCCCGCGAATCCCTGCTCGGCGAACACCCACTCGGCGGCCTCGAGGAGCGCGCGCTCGTTTTCCTCCCGGACGGTCGGTCTCGGTTTGCGGCGCGCCATAAGCTTCCCTCGAGCGGCGGCCTCCCCTTCACCCCGGCGTCGCGTGGTCTAGGACGCCAGTGGCCCGCCCTCGCATTGGGCGGCGGCGCCGAATTGTTCAGCGCCAAGCTTCAAGGTTACGCCATTTGACCATCTGGTCAAAGCTATAATAGCGTTTGTCGATGTCTCGTGGAGCTGTTGATGGCTGACTTGTCGAATGTGCGCGTCGACGGGACAAGGCTCTGGGATTCGCTCATGGAAATGGCGAAAATCGGCGCCACGCCAAAGGGCGGCGTCAAGCGCCTGACGCTGACCGATCTCGACCGTCAGTCGCGCGAGTTGTTCCGGAAATGGTGCGAAGCCGCTGGCTGCGCGGTCACCGTCGACGAGATGGGGAACATGTTCGCGCGCCGCCCGGGCCAGGACAATACGCTCGCCCCCGTCATGGTGGGCAGCCATCTCGACACCCAGCCGACGGGCGGCAAGTTCGACGGCGCGCTCGGAGTGATCGGCGCCCTTGAGGTCGTTCGTTCGCTCAACGACCTCAACATCCGGACCCGGCGGCCGATCGAAGTCGCCAACTGGACCAACGAGGAAGGCTCGCGCTACGCCCCGGCGATGATCGCGTCGGGGGCGTTCGCCGGCGTCTACACCAAGGAACTGGCCTATGCGTGCAAGGACGGCGAGGGCAAGGCGCTTGGCGACGAGCTCGAGCGGATCGGCTTCAAGGGCGAGGAGAAAGTCGGCGCCCATCCCGTGCATGCCTTCTTCGAGCTGCACATCGAGCAGGGACCGATTCTGGAGGACGAGTTGATCGACATCGGGGTCGTCACCCATGGGCAAGGGCAGCGCTGGTACGAAATTCGCTTGACCGGGTTTGAGAGCCACGCCGGCTCGACGCCGATGCCACGCAGGAAGGACGCGCTGCTCGGCGCCGCGCGGATCGTGGAGCTCGTGAACGCGATCGGCCTGTCGAAGGCGCCTCTCGGCGTGTCGACGGTCGGCATGCTCAACCCCTATCCGAACTCCCGTAATGTCATCCCGGGCGAAGTGTTCATGACCTGCGAGTTCCGCCATCCGGACGACGCCACGTTGAGCGAGATGGACGCGGCTTTGCGCACCGGAGTCGAGGGGATCGCGAACAAGATCGGCCTGACATACGACCTCAAGCAGATCTTCTATTACGCTCCTGTTCCCTTCGATCCCGGCTGCGTCGAGGCGGTGCGCCGTGCGGCCAAGCATTTCGGCTATTCGCATCGCGACATCGTCTCCGGCGCCGGTCATGACGCCTGCTATCTCGCGCGGGTTGCGCCGACGTCGATGGTGTTCACGCCCTGCGTCGACGGGATCAGCCACAATGAAAGCGAGGACATCAAGCCGGATTGGGCGACCGCCGGCGCCAACGTGCTGATGCATGCGGTGCTTGAGAAGGCCGAAATCGTGTCGTAACGGCCAGCGGCGGCCGAGCGGCGACACGTCCGCGCGCGGAAACAAAAGTTTGGGAGAGTATGAATGTCGCTCGTCATCGAAGGCGGAACGATCGTCGCCGCGGACCGCACCTACAAGGCCGACGTGCTGGTCGAAGGCGAGACCATCAAGGCGATCGGCGAAGGCTTGAGAGGCGACAGCACGCTCGACGCCAAGGACTGCTTCGTCATGCCCGGCGGCGTCGACCCGCACACCCATCTCGACATGCCCTTCATGGGCGCGAATTCGGCTGACAATTACGAAAGCGGCACCAAGGCGGCTTTGTCCGGCGGCACGACGATGGTCGTCGACTTCTGCATCCCCAACCGCAACCAGCCGTTGATGGAGGCGTTCGCCGATTGGCAGAAACGCTCGAAGGACGCTGTCTCCGATTATTCCTACCACATGTGCATCACCTACTGGGACGATGCCGTGCGCGAGGACATGGCCAAGGTCGTCAAGGCAGGCGTGACCACCTTCAAGCATTTCATGGCCTACAAAGGCGCATTGATGGTCAACGACGAGGAGATGTTCGCTTCCTTCACGCGCTGCGCCGAACTCGGCGCGATGCCGCTCGTCCACGCCGAGAACGGCGAAATCGTCGCCGCGCTGCAGAAGCACTACCTGGCCAAGGGCGTGACCGGCCCTGAGGGCCACGCGCTGTCCCGTCCGCCCGACGTCGAGGGCGAAGCGGCCAATCGCGCGATCATGCTCGCCGATCAGGCGGGCGCGCCGCTCTACATCGTGCACGTCTCCTGCACGCAAGCGCACGAGGCGATCCGGCGCGCCCGCGCTCTTGGCAAGCGTGTCTATGGCGAGCCGTTGATCCAGCATCTCGTGCTCGACGAAAGCGAGTACTACCACCAGGATTGGAAGCACGCGGCGCGGCGCGTCATGTCGCCGCCGTTCCGCGACAAGATCCATCAGGATGACCTATGGAATGGCTTGCGCGACGGTTCGCTGCAGGTGGTGGCGACCGATCATTGCGCCTTCACCACCAAGCAGAAGGAACTGGGCCTGACCGACTTCACCAAGATCCCGAACGGCACCGGCGGTCTCGAGGACCGCATGCCGGTCTTGTGGACCTATGGCGTCGACACCGGGCGCCTCACCATGAACGAGTTCGTCGCCGTGACCTCGACGAATATCGCGCGCATCTTGAACCTCTATCCGCGCAAAGGCGCGATCCTGCCGGGCGCGGACGCTGACGTCACGGTCTGGGATCCGAAGGCCAGCAAGACCATCTCCGCCAGGTCCCAGGTTTCGGCCATCGACTACAACGTGTTCGAGGGAACCAAGGTGACGGGCCTGCCGCGCTATACGCTGTCGCGCGGCGAGGTCGTCTATCGCGACGGCGCGGTGCAGGCCGAGCTTGGGCGCGGCCGCTTCATCAAGCGCGAGCCGTTTCCTGCCGACGCACGCGCGCTCAAGCGCTATAAGGAGTTCACTGCGGTGGCGGGCGTTGCGCGCTGAGGAAACGGATCGGCGATGGACGTAGCGGCGGCTGCCAAACTCAAGCCGGACGATCGGCGGCGACGCCCGCCGCAGACGCGGCGATTGAGATCAGCGGGCTTTCGTTGCGCTTTGACACCGCCGACGGGCCAGTGCAGGCGCTTAGCGACATCAACCTGAAGGTCGCGCGCGGCGAGTTTGTCTCCTTCATCGGACCGTCCGGTTGCGGCAAGACGACGCTATTGCGCGCGGTCGCCGATCTCGAGAACCCGACCAGCGGCTCGATCCACGTCAACGGCATGAGCCCGCGCGAAGCGCGCGCCAATCGCGCCTATGGCTATGTGTTCCAGGCTCCGGCGCTCTATCCATGGCGCAGCGTCGCGCGCAATATCGCGCTGCCGCTCGAGATCATGGGCTTCAGCAGGGCTGAACGCGAGGCGCGCATCGCCAAGGGGCTGGAACTCGTCAATCTCTCGGGCTTCGGCGGCAAATATCCCTGGCAATTGTCCGGGGGCATGCAGCAACGCGCGTCGATCGCGCGGGCTTTGTCGTTCGACCCCGATCTTCTGCTGATGGACGAGCCGTTCGGCGCGCTCGACGAAATCGTGCGCGACATGCTGAACCAGCAATTGCTGCGCCTCTGGGACGTGACGGGCAAGACGGTGCTGTTCGTCACGCATTCGATTCCGGAAGCGGTGTTCCTGTCGACGCATATCGTCGTCATGTCGCCCCGTCCGGGCAGGATCTACGACGTCATCGAATGCAATTTTCCCCGCAACCGCGGGCTGGATATCCGCGAGACGCCCGAATTCCTGGCCGTCGCCAACCGGGTGAGACAAGGCTTACGCGAGGGGCATTCCTATGACGGGTAAGATCATCGACGCCTCAGCCCCGGAACCCCTCTCCTCGAGGGAGAGGGAAGAGCGTCCCTTCGTGGAGCGCGCGACGTCCGCGCAACGCAAACGCCTGGCGCTCATTTCGACAGTCTTGACCCTCGCTGCCTTCAGCTCCGCCTGCGTGCCCGAGACGAAGACCGAGGCCAGTCCCGATTGCGTCGCCAGAGTCAACAAGGCCGCATTGCAAGCGATGAAGAGGACCAAGCCGCTGGGGCAAATGCAGATTTCCGGCTGACCCATCTCGTTCGGGCCACATCTCCTGCGCGTCGAGGTCGGAGTCTATGGCGCTCGAATCGAGATGTACGCCGTCGACGTTACGATCGACGACGCGTGCAACGTCCTTGGGGCAAGCACGCGACTTGAAACGAATGAGTGGCCTGACCGGTGAAGTCCGTCCTGCCGATCACGACCGTCGTCCTCGCCCTGATCGGCGTCTGGTATCTCGCCGCGGCGCTGATGAACGCGCAGCTCCAGCGCGATCAGTTCGCCAACGCGGGCCGGACGGATTACTCCACCCAGGACCTCGTCGAGCGCCTCGCTCAACATGGAGCGCCCGAAGTTGCCGGCGCCGCATCAGGTCGCAAGCGAACTCTACAAGCTCGTCTTCGCGACCGCGCCGACGTCCAAGCGCAGCCTCGTTTATCACGGGCTCATTACGCTTGAAGAGACGCTGATCGGCTTCGCTGTCGGCTCGGCCTTGGGCATCGGGCTTGCCGTTCTCATCGTTTCCATGCGCTGGCTCGAGCGATCGATGATGCCGTGGATCGTCGCGTCGCAGACCGTGCCGATCATCGCGCTCGCGCCGATGATCGTCGTCATCCTCAACCAGTTCAACGTCACCGGAATCGCGCCAAAAGCGGCGATCGCGGCCTATCTCTCGTTCTTTCCGGTGACCGTCGGCATGGTCAAGGGCTTCCGCTCGCCCGATCCGTTGCAGCTCGACCTCATGCGCACCTATTCGGCGACGCGCGCGCAGACCTTCATGAAGCTCAGAGCGCCGGCCAGCGCGCCGTTCTTCTTCGCCAGCATGAAGATCGGCGCCGCCGCCGCGCTCGTCGGCGCGGTGGTCGCGGAAGTGACCAAGAGCGAGGACGGGGGCTTGGGCGCGCGGCTCTTGGCCGGCTCCTATTATGGGCAGACGGTGCAGATCTGGGCGGCTTTGTTCGCGGCCGCCGCGCTCTCCGCAACGCTCGTCGCCGCAATCGGCGGCGCGGAGCGCATCGCGCAACGGCGAATGGCGTTCAGCCCATGAACCTGCGCCGCCTCACGGACCTTTTGCCGCCGCTCGCCTTTGGCCTCGCGGTGCTCGCGATCTGGGAGGCGGGGGTCAGGCTCCTCAACGTGCCCGCGATCATCCTGCCTCCGCCCTCGGCGATCGCGGCGCGCTTCGCCACCTCCATACCCACGCTCGCGGCCGATTTCCGGCAAACGATTCAGGGCGTGCTGGCGGGTTACGTGATCGGCTCGCTTGCCGGTTTCATTGTCGCGATCCTGATCGACCGCTCGCAATTTCTGCAACGCGGCCTCATGCCGATCGGCAATCTCGTTTCCGCGCTGCCGATCGTCGGCGTCGCGCCGATCATGGTGATGTGGTTCGGCTTCGATTGGCAATCGAAAGCGGCGGTCGTGGTCGTGATGACCTTCTTCCCGATGCTGGTCAACACGATCGCCGGGCTCTCCAGCGCCGGAGCGATGGAGCGGGATCTCATGAAGACTTACGGCGCGAATTATTGGCAGACCCTGCTCGCGCTGCGCCTGCCGGTCGCAATGCCGTTCATCTTCAATGCGCTCAAGATCAACACGACGCTCGCCATGATCGGCGCCATCGTCGCCGAGTTCTTCGGCACGCCGATCGTCGGCATGGGCTTTCGCATCTCGACCGAAGTCGGCCGGCTCCAGATCGATATGGTGTGGGCGACGATCGTCGTCGCCGCGATTACGGGATCGCTGTTCTATGCGCTGGTCGCCGGCGTCGAGCGCCGGGTGACGTTCTGGCACGCTTCCTATCGTGCGAAAGAGGCTTGAGCTTTTCACCGCATGCGATAGTTCTTACGCGCGGAGACGGGAAATCTAGGGTTCAACTGGGAGAGCAAAAATGAAATCGATGATGTTCGCAGTCGCCAGCGTGGCGGCGATGCTGGCGGGCGCGGCGCATGCCGACGACAAGGTCACGCTGCAGCTCAAATGGGTCACCCAGGCGCAATTCGCCGGCTATTACGCCGCCAAGGACAAGGGCTTCTACAAGGCCGAGGGCCTCGACGTGACGATCAAGCCCGGCGGGCCGGATGTCGCGCCGGAGCAGGTGCTCGCAGGCGGCGGCGCCGACGTCGTGGTCGACTGGATGCCGGCGGCGCTCGCGGCGCGCGAAAAGGGCGCGCCCGATGGTCAATATCGCGCAACCGTTCAAGCATTCGGGACTCGAGCTCACCTGCCGCGCCGACACCGGCATCAAGAAGCCCGAGGATCTCAAGGGCCGCACGCTCGGGGTCTGGTTCTACGGCAACGAATATCCGTTCCTGAACTGGATGGGGAAACTGAAATTCCCGACCGACGGCTCGCCGGCCGGCGTCAAGGTGGTCAAGCAGGGCTTCAACGTCGACCCGCTGTTGCAGAAGCAGGCCGATTGCATCTCCACCATGACCTACAATGAGTATTGGCAGGTCATCGACGCCGGCTACAAGCCCGAGCAGCTCGTCGTGTTCAAATACGAGGATCAGGGCGTCGCGACCCTCGAGGACGGCCTCTACGTGATGGAGGACAAGCTCAAGGACCCGGCTTTCGTCGACAAGATGGCGCGCTTCGTCAAGGCGTCGATGAAGGGCTGGGACTATGCCCGCGCCCATCCCGAGGAAGTGGTCAAGATCGTGCTCGACAACGACACGACCGGCGCCCAGACCGAGCACCACCAGACGCAGATGCTGAGCGAGATCAACAAGCTGACCGAAGGCTCCGACGGCAAGCTCGACAAGGCCGACTACGAGCGCACGGTGAAGACGCTGCTGACCGGCGGCTCCGATCCGGTCATCTCCAAGGAGCCGACCGGCGCCTATACGACCGCGATCACCGACAAGGCGCTGGGCAAGTAAGGCGCGGGGGCCAAAACCAGCCGCAAACTCCTCGGTCTCCCGAAGGGGTTTGCGCTCCTGCTACCGAAGGCCCCACTGCATAGTGTCAAGCGCGAGGGGTTAGAGCGCAACGACCTCGAAGCGGACCGGGAACTTGCCGAGTTCGGCGCGAGCGATGTCGACGGCGTCGGCGGAAACTTTCGCCGTCAGGATGAGACCCGTCTCGCCGTGGCGGGCGGCCACCTCGAACGCAGCGCCGGGCAGGGCCGCCGCAAGCGCTTCGCGGCCGGCCTCCTCGGCGGCGATTTCGCGCAGGCGCGGCTTAAAGATCTTGCCGACCGGCGTGGTCGGCATTTCATCGATCATGACGATCGCGCGAGGGCGGGCGGGCGCCTCGATCACGCCCTCCTCGATGAATTCGGCGAGCGCGTCGCGATCGATCACTGCGCCCGGCGTGGGCGTGACGAACAGCATCGGCGTCTCACCGGCGTAGGCGTCCGGGCGGCCGACCGCAGCCGCGATTCCGACTCCGGGAAAGCGCAACGCGATGTCCTCGATGGTGGTCGGGTCGATATTGTGGCCACCGCGAATGATCACATCCTTGGCGCGACCGGTGACGTAGATCTCGCCGTCCTCGCCGATCCGCCCGAGATCGCCGCTTCGGAGCCAGCCCTCGTGAAACGTAGCGCCGACCTGGCGGGGATCGAAATAGCCGTTGAACATCTGCGGTCCGCGCGCGAGGATTTCGCCGGTTGGCGATGGGCCGCGATGGATCTTTCCCTCAGCGAGGACAGCGACTTCGGCGAGTGCGACTGGAAGCCCGACCGATCCCGGCCGCTGTTCGCGATTCCACGGCGTGTGCGTGATCGCCCCGGCGAATTCAGTCATGCCGTAGATCTGACGTACGCAATCGCCAGGCCAGACGCGGAGGAACCGCTTCTCGATCTCCGGCGGACAGACCGATGCGCCAGTCGCAAACAAGCGAAGTCGCGAGAGGTCGCAACCGTGCGAGGGCGCCTCGGCGGCGGCGCCGAGCGCGGTCGGCACCAGAGCGCCGATCGTTGCGCGTTGGTCCTCAACGATCCGCCAGTAATTCGCGACCACGTCCGGATTGCGAAAGCTCGCCGCGGTCGGCAGGACCATCGTCGCGCCGACGCCAAGCGCAGGCAGGCTGCCGCAAAAGGCGCCTCCGACATGGAACAATGGCAGCGCGATCACGAAGCGGTCCTCGGACCGCAGATCGATGGCGAGCATCGTGGCGGTCGCCGAGGCGACGATGTTGCGATGGGTGAGCGGCACAATCTTGGGAACGCCGGTCGTCCCGCCGGTCGGCAGCAGCGCGGCGAGCGCGTCGGGACTGGCCGTTTCGGGGTTCGAGGGCGGCGGGGCGGGCGTCAGCGTCTCCCCGTCGAAGGCGACGCGTCCGTCCATAGGCAAGGCGACGATCCGCTCCAAGCTCGGCGCCAGGTCGCCGAGGCCCTCGACCTTCTCATAAAGTCCGCCAGGCGCGCCGGGCGGCGGCGCGAAGACGATTTTGGCTTTGACCGCGTTGAGTTGAGCGGCGATCGCCTCGCGCGTAAAAAGAAGATTAAGCGGCTGCACAACCGCCGAGATCATCGCCGCCCAGTAGGCGATCGAGGTCGCTGTAACGTTGGGAGCGAGGATGGCGACGACGTCGCTCGGACCGACGCCGTTGCGCCTGAGCCAGAGTCGCGCGGCTTCGAGAAGGCCTAGAAATTCTCCCGCGCGTGTGATGACAGGCGCGGGGTCGAGGGCCGTCCGAAGATAAACGAGCGTCTCGCGGTCGGGATCGGCGGCGAGGCCGCGCCGGATGAAGCTGCCAATGTCAGGACAGGCCTCTAGGATGGCCCGCGCTCGCGCGTCGAGTTCGGCGCGCTCCTCCTTGCTGTAACCGACAGCCATGCGGCGCTTACCCCAATTCGGCTCTTTTGTGCGAGACTAACCAAAGAGCAGCCGCAACGACAAGCGAAGGACGTTTGGAAGAAGCCCGTCCCTCGACGGGCTATGGGGAGAGGGTGTCGCTGGGCGGCGCTCCAGCGAAGCGCCGCAGGTTGAAGCGCACGCTAGATCTTCCCATTTTCTAAATTATGTGATTTTTCTTGCTTATTAACAGAAATTGTGCTAGGTTTCTGGTTTGCGCCTCCTGAAGGACAGAACCAGTGACGATTGATCGTTCAAGCGACGCCCCACCGTCTCCGCCCCGCCGCGACCGGTCCCTTGCGGGGCGCCGCAGAGCGCGCGCCGCCAAGGCCGCGCGCGAGCGCCGGATCATGAATCTCCTCAATGCCGGCGTGTCGGTCGCAGAGATCGCGCAGTCCGAAGGGGTCACGCACCGGCGGATGCGCGGGATCGTCGAGGAAATTTTGGCCCGTCGCGCGCCACAGCCGCCGGCCGCGTTTCTGGCCGTCCAGGTCAGCCGTCTCAGCGAGGCGCTGCTCGTTTCCTACAGCGCGATGGGTGGCGGCAATCTCGAGGCGGTTGACCGTGTTGTCAAAATCGTGCGCGAACTCGACCGCTATCATGGGTTCGCGGCGAACGCCCAACCGGCGAGGACGGAACAGGGGCGCCTCGCAGCGCCGGCGCCGATCCCTCTCGCGCTCGCCGCGCCCGACCGAAGGCCGGAAGGAAATGGCGCCGCAAGCGATTGATATGTCGAGATTCGCGGAAGGAAATGGCGCCGGGGCCGCCTTGCCAAAGTGGCCGCGTCGGCTAGCCCGAAATGGCGCTCTCAAGCGGCTTTCGCTCCGGCGCCGAGGTCGCGCTCTGCGCAGCGCCCCGGACGAGGTCGTGAATGAAGCGCAGCTTCTCAACAACCGCCGGCGCGATGACGAACGGATAGAGGTCGGGTCTGCCCATCGCCCGATTGACGCTGTTCATGGCGACGACGAACGGCGCCCAGGCGTCGACAATCCGCTCGATCGAACCGACCGCATAGGGGTCGAAGTTGAGCTTGGCGAAATGCGCGCCCTCTTTGTCGACAGACGGCGCGATCCTGAGCCCGAACGCGCTTGCCGTTTCGAGCGTGTCCACGATGTGCAGATAGTGCGCCCAGGTCTCAGCGAAATCCTCCCATGGATGCGAGGTCGCGTAAGCCGAGACGAAGCGCTCTGACCAATCCGCGGGCGCGCCCTGCTCGTAGTGGCGCTTGAGGGCCGCTTCATAGTCCTGTGAATCGTCGCCAAATGTCGCGCGACACAGTTCGAGCTTGCCCCCGTCGCGAACGAGGATGTCCCAATAATGGTGCCCAACCTCGTGCCGGAAATGGCCGAGCAGGCTGCGATAGGGCTCGGCCAATTCCGCCCGGCGCTTCTCGATCTCGGCGCTGTCGGCTTCCGCGAGCGCAATCGTCACCACGCCGTCGTCGTGCCCGGTCATCACTTTGGGACCGGAAGGGTGGGGAGGATCGGCCAGAAATTCGAACATCAGACCGTGGTTCGGGTCCTCGGCGCGGGTCTTGAGCGGCAGCTTCCAGCGAAGCAGGCTGTAGAACAGCCGGTGCTTGGCGAGTTCGATGTCGCGCCACGCCGCGAGATGCGAGGCTTGAGAAATGTCGGGAATCGTGTCGTTGTGGCGGCACGCCACGCAAAGCCGGTCCTGTCCTTTGGCGCTCGTCAGCCAGTTGCAGACGTCGTAGTCCGCGTTGGCGCAGAAGCGGCGCGGGCCGCTATCTCCTACGAGCGGCGTCCAGGATTCGCCGCCCGCGGGCTCGAGGGCGGCCATGATTTCGAGTTCTGGAAGATAGCCAAGCCGGTGGCCGCAGCGGCCGCACGTCCGATTCTCGAAGTAAACGATGTTGTCGCAAACCTGACAGCGAAACAATTTCATGGAAAAGAATCCTCGGCAGTATGAAGCGCCGCAACGCGTGAGGCGTCAAATCGTTCCCAAGAAACTCAAGACCGAAGCGGATTAAGATCGGGCTTGGAGGCCGCGCGTTCTGCTGCGAAAAGGAAATCCAGGTCCTGTCGGAGTTAAGCAATGCGGGTGAAGCTGTTTTCCCTGGCCGTGACTACGCCAATTCAGTCGCTGGAGAACGACATCAATGAGTTCCTGGAATCGCAGCGGCCGCACGTCACCTACGTCAGCGTGAGTTCGAGCGACATCGAGAGGGTCGCTTCCGTCTGGTACGAAGAGCCGCATCATCGGACTGTCGAACAGACGATGGCGGAACTGGAGGAACTCGTCGAAGAGCCGGGCAGCGAGGGCAATTTGGCCTGAGCGCGTCACCGCGGCGCGGCGCGCGTTCACGATCGCCTTCGCGTCGACGCCGGTCAGCGCGCCATAATTGTGCGCGCCCTTCGTCTCAAGGCGTGAGCGGCAGAAGGCCTCGGCGACCGGAGAGGCGGCCCGGAATAGCGCCGCCGCCTGAAGCCCGACGGCGAGCCGGTCGCACAGATCGCGGGCGCGGCTCTCGAACTGCGACGGATCGCGCAAGTCGTCCTTGAGCGCCGCGACGTGAGCGTCGAGCGCCGCGCTTTCGCCTTTCACCGCCGAGACCTCGGCGAAATAGGCCTCCAGCGACTGCGGCGAACGCTGCATCGCGCGAGCAATGTCGAGGCATTGGACGTTGCCGCTCCCCTCCCAGATCGCGTTGACCGGCGCCTCGCGGTAAAGGCGCGGCATCGGGCTATCCTCCATCACCCCCGAGCCGCCGAGGCATTCGAGCGCTTCATAGGCGTGGCCCGGCGTCCGCTTGCAGATCCAGTATTTGCCGATTGCGGAGCCGATGCGCACCAGCGCGTCCTCATGGCCGTCGTCGCGATGATCAAGCGCGCGGGCGATGCGCATGGTGAGCGTCAGCGCGGCCTCAGCCTCGATCGCGAGGTCGGCGAGCACCGCGGTCATGATCGGCTGGTCGATCAGGAACGCGCCGAAGGCCTTGCGCTGGCGGCAATGATCGATCGCCTGCGAAACCGCCATGCGCATGCCGGCGGATGAACCGATCATGCAGTCGAAGCGCGTCATGGCGACCATCTCGATGATCGTCGCCACGCCCCGGCCCTCCGCGCCGACCATCCAGCCGAGCGCGCCGCGCAGCTCCGTCTCGCTCGACGCGTTGGAGACATTGCCCATCTTGCGCTTGAGGCGGATGATCTGCAGCGGGTTCTTCGTTCCGTCTGGCCGCCAGCGGGGAACGAGAAAACACGAGAGGCCGCCCGGCGCCTGGGCAAGCACGAGAAACGCGTCGCACATCGGCGCCGAGACGAAGAACTTGTGGCCGACGAGTTCGTAAGCCTGGCCCGGGCCCTCGACGCCGACGGGAATCGCCCGCGTCGTGTTGGCGCGCACGTCCGAGCCGCCCTGCTTCTCGGTCATCGCCATGCCGATCGTCACGCCCTGCTTCTGCTCGGCGGGGACGTTGCGCGGATCGTAGACGCGAGCCTGGATCTTCGGCAGCCATTGCGCGGCGAGGTCGCCCTGCAATTTGAGACAGGGCGTCGCGGCGAAGGTCATGGTGATCGGGCAGCCGTGGCCGGCCTCGACTTCGGTCTGCATGTAGGAGCGCGCGGCTCGCGCCACATGCGCGCCTTCGCGCGGATCGGTCCAGGGCGACGAATGAAGCCCGTCCTCGATCGAGGCTTTCATCAGCGCGTGATAGGACGGATGGAAGCGGACGAGATCGACGCGTCTGCCGTATCGATCGTGGGTGTCGAGCTCGGGCGGGTTCTTATTCGCCAGCGTCCCCAGCTCCAAAAATTCGGCCGACCCGGCGCGCGCCCCGAAGGCCCCAAGCGCATCGCTGGCCCAGCCCGCGCCTTCACGCGCGACCGCCGCCTTCAGCGCCGCATCAGAATCGAAGAGGTTGATGTCGACCAGTTCGACCGGTTGGTTAAGCACCTCATGGGTGACGGCGCCATAAGGATCGAGGGGCGCGCGGAAATTGTCCTGTCGGTCGGTAAGGGCGTTCACGGCGGGCCATCTCCCTTTTCCTTAAAGCTACTCCTTCCCGCCCAGATCGGCAAAGAAGCGCTGGGCAGATGTCGCCACGAACCGTGGAGCGTGTTAACCGGCGCCCATGCCTGCCGCTTCGTTCGACCGCCGCCTGACCGCCGCCCGCGCCGACCTCGCGGCGGAGCATTTGCGCGGTCTCGTCGATGCGCCGCGCTACGCGGAGGGGCGAGGGATGCGCATCATCTCGGCGAGCGCGCCGCTCCGGCGTTCTCCCCAGCCCGACGCGCCGCTCGAGACCGAAGCGCTCTATGGCGAAAGCGCCACAATTTACGATGAGCAAGACGGGTGGGCGTGGGCGCAGCTCGAGCGTGACCATTATGTCGGCTATCTCCCGAGCGCGGCGCTCGGGGCGCCCTCTGCGCCAACCCATCGCGTGGCGGCGCTGCGCACGCACGCCTATGCTGGCCCCGCGATCAAGTTGCCGCCGCGCATGGCGCTCTCGCTCGGCGCGCAGCTGACGATCGTGGGCCGCGAGGGCGACTTCGCGGTCTCGGAGGACGGGCTTCACCTCTGGTCGCGCCATTTGGCGGAGTTGGGCGCGCGCGAACCGGACGCGGTCGCGGTCGCCGAACGCTTTCTCGAGACGCCCTATCTCTGGGGCGGCCGGACGTCAGAAGGCATCGACTGCTCGGGTTGGTTCAGACGGCGCTGACCGCCGCCGGCGTCGCCTCACCACGCGACAGCGACATGCAGGAATCGATGCTGGGCGAGAGTGTCGCGATCGACGACCCGGCCGCGCCGCTTGCGCGCGGCGATCTCATATTCTGGAAGGGTCACGTCGGGATTATGCGTGATCCCGTCGCGCTGCTTCACGCCAACGGCTGGCACATGAAGACGGTGAGCGAGCCGCTGGCTCAAGCTCGCGAACGAATCGCCGCCAGCGGCGCCGGCGAGGTCACGAGCATTCGCAGATTGGCGCGGCGCTCGATCAGCGCGCCCGGTTCCTGAGTTCCAAGACGGCCGCGCTCATCAGCGCGGCGCCAAAGGGAACCGATTGCTACTTCTTGCCGCCGATGCCAATACCGCCGAAGCGGGTGTTGAAGCGCGACAATCGACCGCCGCGATCAAGAAGCTGCTGCGATCCGCCGGTCCAGGCCGGGTGCGTGTTCGGGTCGATGTCCAGGTTCAGCGTCGCGCCCTCTTCGCCGTATGTCGAGCGGGTCATGAATTCGACGCCATTGGTCATGACGACCTTGATCATGTGGTAGTTGGGGTGAATGTCGGACTTCATCGTCGCGGTCTCGGTGAAATAAGCAAAGAGCCGACCGGGGTCCGGCGGCTCTTTTTGTTGGCGCTCCTATAACGCGAGGGCCCGCTGACGCAAGCTATCCGAACGCGGTCCGCGCCGACAGGATCACTCCCCGCGCTCGCCGGCCTTGATTTGGGCGGAAAACCGGTACCTAAAGCGCCGCACAGCCCGAGGAGCCGTTCGCGCAATGTCATCCGCCGCCGACGTCGGCAGCAAAAGGTCCCGCGTCTCGCTCGGCGCCTTGAAGCCGCTTGCGCCTTACGCCTTCGCCCATCGTGGTCGGATCGGGCTGGCGCTGATCGCGCTGACCGTCGCTTCCGCCGCCACACTCGTTGTGCCGATCGCCGTTCGGCGCATGATCGATTTTGGTTTCTCCGATTCCAACGCCGGCCTGATCCGCGCTTATTTTCTGGCCATGATCGGCGTCGTTGCGGTGCTCGCGCTGGCGTCCGGCGCGCGATACTACCTGGTGATGACTCTTGGCGAACGGGTGGTCGCCGACCTTCGCGCCGATCTTTTCGGCCATCTGACCCGTCTCGATCCAAGCTTTTTCGATGCGGAGAAGACCGGCGACATCGCCTCTCGCCTCTCCGCCGACACGACGCAGCTCAAGGCGACGTTCGGCTCCTCAGCGTCGCTGGCGCTGCGCAACCTGTTTCTGTTCGTTGGCGCGATGACGATGATGGTCGTCACCAGCCCGAAACTGTCAGCATTCGTGCTGGCGGCGATCCCCATCATCGTCCTGCCTCTCTATGCCGCCGGACGCTCGGTGCGTGAGCGTTCCCGCCGCGCCCAGGACAGGCTGGCGGACGCCACCGCCTTCGCCACTGAAAGCCTGTCGGCGGTGCGGGTCATGCAATCGTTCCTGGCGGAACAATTCACGGCTCGCCGTTATCGCGACGCCGCCTTCGGCGCGTATCAGGCGGCGCGCACCATGACCCAGGCGCGCGCCATCGTCACCGCGGCTGCGATCTTCCTCGCTTTCGGCAGCGTCGTCGTCGTGCTTTGGCTCGGCGCCCAGGAGGTGATCGCGCGCAAGATGACTGGCGGGACGTTGTCGCAGTTCGTCCTGTTCGCCGTGTTCGGCGCGGGCGCCCTTGGGCAATTGTCGGAAGTGTGGAACGAGGTTTCGCAGGCGGCGGGCGCCGCCGGACGCATCGGCGAGATCATGGCGGTCAAGCCGCGTATCGTCGCGCCCGTGCGGCCGATGAAGCTCGCGAAGCCCGTCCGTGGCGAGTTCGCGTTCCAGAGTGTCTGCTTTGCTTACCCAGGGCGTGAAGACGACGCCGTGTTGCGCGACGTCAGTTTCCGGATCGCTCCGGGGGAGACCGTCGCTATCGTCGGTCCATCGGGCGCCGGCAAGTCGACGTTGTTCCAGCTGGCGCTCAGGTTCTACGATCCCGCGAGCGGCGCGGTCACGCTCGACGGAGTCGACATTTCGAAGCTCGATCCAGCCGATCTGCGCACGGAAATCGCGCTCGTGCCGCAGGACGCGTTCATCTTCGGCGCCACCGTCGCCGACAACATCGCCTATGGCGCGCCAGGCGCGACCCGCGAGGCGGTCGTCGCGCGCGGCCAAGCAGGCGGCCGCGAACAGCTTCGTCTCCGACCTGCCGCAAGGCTACGATACGCAATTGGGCGAGCGCGGCGTGACGCTCTCGGGCGGCGAGCGCCAACGCATCGCTATCGCTCGCGCGATCCTCAAAAACGCGCCAGTGCTGCTTCTGGACGAGGCGACCTCAGCCCTCGACGCCGAGAGTGAAACTCTGGTCCAGGGCGCGCTCGAAACCCTGATGAAGGGGCGCTCGACCCTTGTCATCGCCCACCGGCTGGCGACGATCGTCAACGCGGACCGGATACTTGTCATCGAGGCGGGGCGCCTGGTCGAGGAGGGCTCACACGCCTCGCTGATGGCTGCTAACGGCCTTTACGCGCGATTGGCGCGCCTGCAATTCGAGACTGGCGCGGCGGCGCTGACGGCCGTGGAGGCGGCGCAATAGAGTCTCAGGTATGTCGCCACGCAAGCGCGCTTGGCGCACGCGGCGCGGCTCACTTCAGCAGCACATAGATATTGACTTGCAGCGTCGGGTCATCCGGATCCTTCACGTCGTTGGCGTATTCCTCGATGAAGGTGTCCTGCGCGTCGATTCCCTTGTCGTCGAGATAGGCTGTGATGGCGTCATAGGTGGCGTCAATGTCGCCGTAAGCGCCCTGATGCTCGAAGCGCATCGCTTTGCCGCTCGGCGTTTGTCCGATCTTGACCGTGTCAGAGAGGCTCGATTTGCCTTCGGGGGCCGCGGTAAGCGGATATCCCGCGTGATATTTGAAACCGGTGTCGTCGGATTCGACGAAAACGGCGATCGGTCGGCCGGCTGGCGTCAAGTTCGCCTTGTCCATCTCGCGCTTGACGAGGCTGAGCGAACCAAGAATTGAGCTGTAGATTTCGTCCTTGTCCGCTTTGCCTTCGATATAGGCGAACGGCCGCGGCGGAAGATCGACGGCTTCGCCGGTCGACCCTTCGCCAGACGGCGTCGATTCGGCGGGCTGCGCCGCGCCCGGAGCGCCGGGCGCGGGATTCGTGGCGGAAGGGGCTTCGGGCTTAGCCGGCGCAGGCGATGGAGTCGCCGGCGCTTGAGCTGCAGGCGGCGCGGCCGGCGTTGGGGTGGCCGGCGCGGGGGCTGAGGGCGGTGTGGCGGGCGCCTGTTGAGCAACGCCCGCGTGAGGCGCCACAGCGGCCGCAAGCGCGAAAACGCCCGCGACGAAGAAACGGATCAGACCGGATGACATATCGGCTCAGTCCTCTGGCGCGCGGGCGATTGGCGTTCGGCAGTTTAGAGCCACAACGCCGTCATAGGGAAGAGCGCGCAAGTCTCAGGCGTCAGGCGGGCTCGGGCCTCGTCCAGCGCAGCACCGGCTGTCGGGCCGCGCGCGTCTCGTCGAGCCGCCGGCGAGGCGCATGGACCGGCGCCGCTAAGAAGCGTTCGCGCTCGCCCGCTTTCGCGGCGATGGCAAGATCGCGCAAGGTCATGATGAACAGGTCGAGGCTCGCCTTCGATTCGGACTTCGTCGGCTCGATCAACATTGCGCCGTGCACGATGAGCGGGAAGTAGACCGTCATCGGGTGGTAGCCCTCGTCGATCATCGCCTTGGCGAAGTCGAGCGTCGTAAGACCAGTGTCCTTAAGCCAGCGGTCGTCGAATAGAGTCTCGTGCATGCAGGGCCGGTCGCCGAACGGCGCGCTCATCACATCGTTGAGCGACGCGCGTATGTAATTGGCGGACAGCACGGCGTCCTCCGACGCCTGCCGCAGCCCGTCGGAGCCGTGTGAGAGAATGAAAGTGAGCGCGCGCACGAACATTCCCATCTGCCCGTGGAACGCGCACATGCGCCCGAACGATTCGCTGCCTTCCGCGTGCTCGACCAGGCGAAGCAATGGGCCTTCGCGCTTAACAAACGGAACCGGCGCATAAGGCGCAAGTCGCGACGACAATACGACCGGACCCGCGCCGGGGCCGCCGCCGCCATGCGGGGTCGAGAATGTCTTGTGCAGGTTGATATGCATGGCGTCGACGCCGAGATCGCCGGGACGCGTCTTGCCGACGACGGCGTTGAAATTTGCCCCGTCGCAGTAGAAATACGCCCCCGCCTCATGAACCGCGTCGGCGATGGCGACGATCTCGCGCTCGAACAATCCACAGGTGTTGGGATTGGTCAGCATGATCGCGGCGACGTCGGGCGCGAGCGCGCTCCGCACCGCATCGACGCTAACGACTCCATCGTCGCCCGCCGGTATGGACCGTACCGAATAGCCGATCAGGGCGGCGGTTGCGGGATTGGTTCCGTGTGCAGAATCGGGCACCAGCACGACCCGCCGCGTCTCTCCCTCTCCCCGCGCCTCGATCGCGGCTTTGATCGCCATCATGCCGCAGAGTTCGCCATGCGCGCCGGCTTTCGGCGACATCGCAATAGCGTCCATGCCGGTCATCGTCAGCAAGGCGTTGGACAGCGCCTCAATAACTTCGAGCGCCCCTTGAGCCGTCGAGACCGGCTGCAGGGGATGGACGTCGGCGAATCCCGGCAAGCGGGCCATCTTTTCGTTGAGGCGGGGATTATGCTTCATCGTGCACGAGCCCAACGGATAGAGTCCGGCGTCGATGGAGTAGTTATTGCGGGACAAGCGCACATAGTGCCGGATCGCCTCAGGCTCGGTCAGGCCGGGCAATTGCACCGCGCTTTGACGCGCATGCGGGCCCAGCTTCGACTGGAACGGCGCCGGCTCGTCAATGTCGACGCCGGTCGCATCGAAGCGCCCGCTCTCGAAGATGAGCGCCTCTTCCATGTTCAAGCCGCGGTTGCCGGTGAAGGTCCCTCCCGCCGGCGCGGCTGCGGTTTCGGGGCGAGTCGGGCGGCCTTGGACGTTCATGGCAGGCTCTCTCTTCGGCTCTATCGCAGACAATCGGCGAGCGCCTGCGCATAAGCCGCGCGGTCGTCGTCGGTATTTGTCTCTGTGCTCGCAACGATGATGCAATCGTCAAGCCCGGCTCCGGGCAGGAGCCGCGAGACCGGTAATCCACCGATCACTCCACGCGCAGCCAACGCCTCGATCAATTCGTCCGCGGGCCAGGGCGTTCGAATGACGAACTCGTTGAAGAAATGCGTGTTGATCACCTCGACTGTCGGAATTGCGGACAGCCGGTCGGCGAGTTGCACTGCGTTGGCGTGATTGACCTTCGCGAGGCGTTCGAGCCCCACCGCGCCAAGCAGGGTCAAATGAATTGAGAATGCGAGTGCACAAAGACCTGAGTTGGTGCAGATGTTGCTCGTCGCCTTCTCGCGGCGGATGTGCTGCTCACGCGTAGAAAGCGTGAGAACGAAGCTGCGCCGTCCCTCTGCGTCCACCGTCTCGCCGGCGAGACGTCCCGGCATCTGGCGCACGTTCTTGGCGCGCGTCGCGAACAGTCCGACGTAAGGGCCGCCGAAATTAAGCGCGTTGCCGAGCCCCTGGCCCTCACCGACCGCGATGTCGGCGTTCATCTCGCCCGGCGAGCGCAGCGCGCCAAGGGCGACCGGATCGGTGAAGACCGCAATCAAGAGTGCGCCACGCGCGTGCGCCGCCGCGGCGATCGGCGCCAGATCGCGCGGATTGCCGAAGAAGTCGGGCGACTGGACAATCACGCAGCTCGTCTCGTCGTCGATCGCCGCGGCGATGTCCTCGCTCGCCTTCAGGTCCGGGGCCAAGCGGACGATTCTGTCGCCCGCCATATGCGCCAGTGTCGCGCAGACGTCGGCATATTGCGGATGCAGCCCGCCGGAAATCACCGAGCGACTGCGACGCGTTAGCCGATGGGCCATCAGCATCGCCTCGCCGCAGGCCGTCGAGCCGTCGTACATCGAGGCGTTCGCGACCTCCATTCCAGTCAGGGCGGCGACCTGGGTCTGGAACTCGAACAGGACCTGCAGCGTCCCTTGCGCGATTTCCGGCTGATAGGGCGTGTAACTGGTCAGGAATTCGGATCGCTGGATAAGGTGATCGACGGTCGCTGGAATGTGCCGCCGATAGGCGCCTGACCCAAGAAAAAACGGAACCGATCCAGCGGCGACGCTGCGACCCGCGATCGCACTCATCACCCGCTCGACCGCCATCTCGCTCTTCGCCAGCGGCATGTCGAGGAGGCCCTGGATCCGCTTGTCGGCAGGAATGTCGGCGAACAGAGCCTCGACGTCTGGAACGCCGATGCGGCTCAGCATCGCCTCGCGTTCGCTCGCATCGAGCGGAAGGTAGCGCATCGCTCAGCCCAAAGTCTTGAGAAAGCCGGCGTAAGCCGTTTCGTCCATCAGGCCGCTCAATTCGGTTGGGTCGGCGAGCTTGATGCGAAAGAGCCAGCCGCGCCCAAGCGCATCCTCATTGATGAGGCCCGGCGTCGATTCGACTTCGGAATTGACGGCGATGACTTCACCCGAGATCGGCGCGAACACATCGCTCGCCGCCTTGACGCTCTCAACCACGGCGGCGGGATCGCCCTTCTTCAGCGCCTTGCCGACTGGCGGGGCCTCAACAAAGACAACGTCGCCTAGCTGTTGCTGCGCGTACTCGCTGATGCCGACGACGCCTTCGCCGCCATCGACGCGGACGTATTCGTGGTCCTTGCTGTAGCGGGTCTCTGGCATCATGCGACTCCTTGGCTCAACCGCGGTAATAGGCGTGGGGATGAAAAGGCAGTGTGACAACGCGCGCGCTCAAGGGCTTGCCGCGCACCATGAGACTGATCGGCGTGCCGACCGCGGCGTGGGCCCGTTCGACGAAGCCCATCGCGATCGGCCCGTTGACGCTCGGCCCGAATCCGCCGGACGTGACAATTCCGATCGTCGCGCCCTCCGCTGAAACAATCTCCGTCCCCTCGCGCGCCGGCGCGCGTCCGTCCGGCCGAACGCCGACACGCTGACGATCGGGACCGTGCGCCAGCGCGCCCTGAATCCGCTCGGCGCCAGGGAAACCGCCCTCGACGCGGCGTCGCTTCTGAATGGACCAGGTGAGAGCAGCTTCGATCGGGTCCACGGTTTCGTCGAGCTCGTGCCCGTAGAGGCAGAGGCCGGCCTCGAGCCTTAGCGAATCACGCGCGCCGAGGCCGATCGGCGCGACGTCGGGCTGGGTGAGGAGCGTGCGGGCGAACTTCTCGGCCTCGGTCGAAGCGACCGAAATCTCATACCCGTCTTCGCCGGTATATCCCGAGCGCGATACAAACGTCTCAACCCCCGCGAGTCGCGCCGATCGCGCGCTCATGAAGGCCATCGTGTCGATCCCCTCGCCGGGAGCGAGACGCGCCAAAGTCGCGGCCGCCAAGGGACCCTGGAGCGCGATCAGCGCCAACTCTGATAACGGCGTCAGCCGGACCGCCGAGGGCATTTGCCGGCGGATCAGGGCGAAGTCGACTTCCTTTCGCGAGGCGTTGACGACAAGCCGCAGCGCGCCATCGGCGCCCGGCGGGCGCGTGACCATGAGGTCATCGACGATGCCGCCATTTTCGTTGAGCAACTGGGTATAACGCTGGCGGCCCGGAGCGAGATTGAGAAGATCCGCGGGGCAGAGCGATTCGAGAAAGCCCGCGACGGCGGCGTGGTCGGCGCTTTCGATCAGCGCCTGACCCATATGCGAAACGTCAAACAGCCCAGCGGCCTTGCGGGTGTGGAGGTGCTCTGCGAGGACCCCAGCAGGATATTGGATGGGCATGTCGTAGCCGGCGAACGGCGCCATGCGCGCGCCAAGCTCGACATGCAGAGCGTGAAGCGGCGTCGTCTGGATCGAGGCTTCGGTCATGGGCCCGCCGGTCGTGCAGAAGCGCCCGCAGTAACGCCGCCCGCATCATTGCGGTTCTAGCGCTCGCGGACGCCCCCTCTGTCCCATGACCTGAGAGATTTCCCGCTTTCGCGGTTGCCCCCGTCGGTGGACGTACGCCTTACCTAGCGCGCGCCTCTTTCCAGAGTGTCATCACTTGCGCGGTCCCTTAGGCCTGAGCGTTTCCGGGGCGGTTGCGCCGTCGGCGCCGGCGAGAAACGCCGGACTCTTCCGCGAAGTGTCTTTGGCTGACACGTTCGAGCTAGCCTGACGGGCTGCGCGTTGTCAACGCGGAACGGGGTCCAGCTAGGACAGTCCCCTCGCCTGAATGGGCCGAAAGTCGCCCACTCAGACGGCAAGGCGTCTGGGACGCGACTCAACGATTTCAGCGCCTTAAGCGTATTTTTCTGTCACTCGATCGCGATTGGGTTCAAGCGTCCGACCGCGCATCCTTAGCGCGGCAAAGATTTGACGTGAGACAGTGTAAGCCGCTCGATCCGTGCCTGTAAAACGGACTAAATTAGGCTTCATAAATTTTAATTCATAATATTCACCTTGCGGCGGCCGGTGATAAGCAAGTTAAAGTGTGAAGCATAATTTATGAATCTGATTATATAAATAATAGTTCATCGACAATTTGTGCTAGTTCTGCAACACTTAGGAATAATGGCGTTGATTTGGCGATTTATTGCCAAATCTTAGTTGAGAGCCGACAGAATATGCGTATCTTCGACTGTGCGAGCGTGACGATTCCCGATCGCAGCTGGGTCCGACGACTTGCTGGGGCAATGCGCCGACATCCGGACGAATTGGCAGTCAGGCGAACATCGACCCGACGCCCACAACATTGAACTGGAGGTCACAAATGACGCTCATGAAGAGCCTTCTGCTGGGGTCCGCGGCCGGCATCGTCGCCGTCGCCACCGCCCAGGCGGCCGATCTTCCGACCAGGAAGGCGGCGCCGGTTGAGTATGTTAGAGTTTGTAACGTCGGCGGCATCACCGGCTGGACCCTGCCGGGCTCCGACACCTGCGTGAAGTTCAGCGGTTATATGACGGCGCACTTCATCGGCGGCAACCTCTCGAACCAGTACAACTCTGCTGAGGGCATCGGGTCGACGATCGCGAAGTCGGTGGATCCGTTCGCAGCGTCCCATCTCTCCCAAGTCCTCATGGTTCAAGGCGGTGATGGCGGCGGGCCCACCGGGCTGGGGGTCTTCAACGGCTCCGCTGTCCCGATCACTGTGGGCGGCGTCACCGTCGCGCCGGGAGCGCCGATTCTCGGTGCGCCCACCACGTCGACTGTTTCGATAGGCGGCGGCGCTCCCGTAACGCTCGTGACGCCCGGCGCCGCGATCACGCTGCCCAACCAGAAGAATGCGATTTTCAATCGCAACGCGATCGGCTGGAACATCCGCGCCAATTTCGGCTTTGATCTCGCTTCGAACACCGCTTATGGCCCGTTGATTGGTCACTTTGACATCAATTCGGACCTCGGCAATGGGTTGGACAGCCCCAACGGCTCCTCCACCTATGTCAACACCGGCTATGTGACCTGGGCGGGCATTACGGCTGGTAAGGCGCAGTCGTTCTTCTCGTTCATCGGCGGCGGCGACAACTGGAACAACTTCTTCTCGCCGGATCGGAAGGGCTTTAACGAACCGAACCTGGTCGCCTACACCGCCTCGTTCGGCGGCGGCTTCACGGCGACGCTGTCGGCGGAAAGCCAGGGCACCGCAGGCTCCTCCGGCGGCGGCACGAACATGACCGGCGGTTACGGGCCGAACAACGGCGGGCCGGGCGTTGCCGGTCCCACAACGTTTGGCGGTCAGCGTTGGCCCGACATCGTCGGCGCGTTGCATGTCAAGCAGGGATGGGGCGAGGCCCAGGTCTCCGGCGTCATCCACAACGTGAACGTCAGGGATTACGCCTTTACTGATACCGCCGGCTGCGGGGTCACTGCCATCCTCGTCGCCTGCAACGCGCAGGAGGGCAAGGTCGGCTGGGCCATCGACGCGGGCCTGAAGTGGAACCTGACCGGTTGGGGTTTCTTTGGCGCGGGCGACGACATAGTCCTCACCGGCGTCTATAGCCAAAACGCAGTCTGGTATTCAGGTCTGCCGGACGCGATGAATGGTGAGAACGGGCAGGTCAACGGCAACGGTCAGCCGATGATCCTGGCCGATGCTTACTTCAATCCGCTGACCAATTCGTGGTCGACGCCACGCGCATGGTCCGTCAGCGGCTTGCTCGAGCATCACTGGACGCCGACCTTCTATACCGATCTCGAAGCCTCGGTCGGCGGAATCAACTGGAGCAACATGAACGGCGGCTTCTGCGCCCCAGGCATCGCGTGCGTCGGCACCGGCGTCCTCTCGCCCCATGCCATCACGTACCTCATCGGTGCGGACCTTGGCTGGAACCCGGTCACCAACCTCAACTTCGACCTCGAGTTGATGTATCAGCACGTGAACCAGGATCGGCCGACCGCGCTTGTCGGGACAGTCTACAACAACGGCGCGTTCGTGCCGGGAGCTTGGCAAGGCAGCAGCAGCGGTTTCGAAGGCCGTCTCCGCATCACCCGTTACTTCTGATCGCATCCCGATCAGTTGAAACTGACAACCCCGGAGCGAAAGCTCCGGGGTTTTTTTGTCGCGCGCGGTCTGAGGGCGCCATTCGCTCACATATTAGAGCTTGCGCGTGCGCGCGCTGGAGCCGATGATTGCTGACGCGCTGATGCGCGAGAGCGGGAGCCGGCGGACGCGAGCTTAAGACCGACCGTCCTCTTCCATTCCCGCCGATCCGTCCTGGTTGAACCGCACGGGCGCCGCCACGACGAAATCGGCGGCGCATCGTGGGCGCGGGATCGGGTCGGCTTTAGGCGATGATGCGGCAATACGAATTGGTGGAGCGGGTCCGCCGCTACAATCCTCACGCGAATGAGGATTTGCTGAATCGCGCCTATGTGTTCGCGATGAAGGCGCACGGCAGCCAGAAGCGGGCGTCCGGCGATCCCTATTTCTCCCATCCGCTCGAAGTGGCGGCCATTCTGACCGAGCTCAAGGTCGACGACGCCACCATCGCGGCGGCGATGCTGCACGACACGATTGAAGACACGACAGTCACCCGCGAACAAGTCGACAAGGCGTTCGGCGATGAGATCGGCGGGCTGGTCGACGGCCTGACCAAGCTCGGCAGGCTCGACTTCGTCACCAAGCACGCCGAGCAGGCGGAGAATTTCCGCAAGCTCCTGCTCGCGATCGCCGACGACGCCCGCGTGCTCCTGGTCAAGCTCGCCGACCGCCTGCACAACATGCGCACCCTCCAGTTCATGCCGCAGGACAAGCGCGCCCGGATCGCCGAGGACACGCTCGACATTTATGCCCCGCTCGCCGGCCGGATGGGCATGCAGAGCATGCGCAACGAGCTCGAAGATCTCGCCTTCCGCTGCCTGATGCCGGACGCCTACAAGCTCATCGTCACGCGTCTTGAAGCCATGAAGGCCAAGAACGGCGCGATCATCGCGCGCATCGCGGCGGAGCTCACCGACCAATTCGCTCGCCGCGGCATCAAGGTCGAGGTGAAGGGTCGCCAGAAGCAGCCCTATTCCATCTGGCGCAAGATGGAGCGCCGCTCGATCGCGTTCGAGCAATTGTCCGATATCTACGGCTTTCGCATCCTCGTCGACACAGTCGCCGACTGTTATGCTGCGGTCGGCGTCGCGCATACGACTTGGCCGAGCGTTCCGGGACGCTTCAAGGACTATATCTCGACGCCGAAGCAGAACGACTACCGCTCGATCCACACCACGGTCATCGGGCCCGGCAGCCAACGAGTCGAACTGCAGATTCGCACTCATGAGATGCACGAAGTGGCCGAGTACGGCATCGCCGCGCACGCGGTCTATAAGGATTTGGGGCTGAGCGCCGACGGGCCGGCGGTGAGCGAGAGCCGGGCCTACCGGGGTTTGAGGCAGACGATCGAGGCGCTGGCGAGCGACGATTTGGAAAAATTCCTCGAGCACACCAAGCTCGAGCTGTTTCACGACCAGGTGTTCTGCTTCACTCCCAAGGGGCGGCTCATCGCCCTGCCGCGTGGCGCAACGGCGATTGACTTCGCTTATGCGGTCCATACCGACGTCGGCAATTCCGCGGTCGGCGCGAAGATCAACGGCCGTATCGCGCCGCTCATCTCCGAACTGCACAACGGCGACGAGGTGCTGATCTCGCGCGCCGAGGGCGGCGCCCCGCCGGCCGCGTGGGACAGTGTGGTGGTGACGGGGCGCGCGCGCGCCGCCATCCGCCGGGCGACTCGCGAGGCGGCGAAGGCGCAGTTCGGCGGTCTCGGGCGCCAGATCATCGAGCGCGCGTTCGAGCGCGCCGGTAAAAAGTTCACCGAAGCGAAGCTCAAGGGCGCGCTGTCGCGTCTGGCGCGCGCCTCGATCGACGACGTCTTCATCGGGGTGGGGCGCGGCGAGATTTTCTCCACCGACGTTGTGCGGGCCGTGTTTCCGAACTTCAAGGACGAGCGCAGGCCCGGCCCGGCCGTTCCGCAAAACGAGAGCGGCTGGTTCGGCTTGCCGAAAGCGGCCGATCTCGTGTTCCGCGTGCCGGGCGAATCGGACGCGGGCGGCGCGCTGCCGCTGCGCGGCATCGACCTCGATACGCCGGTGAGGTTCGCGCCTAAGGGCGGAGCGGTGCCGGGCGAACGGATCGTCGGCGTTCGCGAGAAAGACGGCATCGTCATCTACCCGATCCATTCGCCTGCGCTGGTTGAATTCGACGACCGGCCGGAGCTGTGGCTCGACGTGCGCTGGGACCTGGAGAACGCGGCGGCGGCGCTCTATTCGACCCAGATCGTGGTTACGCTCTTAAACGAACCCGGCGCGCTCGGCGTGATCGCCACAACCATCGGGGAATATGGCGCCAATATCGACTCCGTCGCGACCTCGCCCAGCGGCGCCGACTTCCGACGCTTCGTCATCGATCTGCAGGTGCGCGACATCCAGCACCTCAACGCCGCCCTGTCGCAGCTGCGGGACAAGAGCGTGGTCCATAAGGTTGAGCGGCTGAGCGCATAAGGGGACGCCGACGCCACTTTACTTCGCTTACGGCTCCAACATGAACGTCGATGCGATGGCTCGCCGCTGCCCGCGCTCGAAGCCGCTCGGGCTCGCGCGGCTCGAGCGGCATCGGCTGGCGGTGATGCGCGAGGGTTGGCTGACCGCGATTCGCAATCCGTCGCTCCGCTGTGCATGGCGTGCTGTGGGACCTGGCTCTGTCCGACATCCCGGCGCTCGACCGCCACGAGAGCCTGTCCCAGGGCCTCTACGTCAAGCTGACGCAGGCGGTTATCGCCGAGCGCGGGCCGAAACAGGCGATTGTCTATTTCGGCGCCAATGCCGGGCCTGGCGTTCCTACGTCCGGCTTATATCGCCGAGGTCCTGGCCGCGGCGCGGTCATGGCCGCTTCCGGCCGAGGGCGTCGAGGCGCTGGAGCAACTCGCGAGGCGATAGGCGCTGGGCTCTCGGGTCCAATTCCTTCAAATTTTACGCCATATCATACCAATGTCACTTGCATTAGTTTGAAAAATAAGTAAAAGAATAGCGTGATCACACTTTGAGCACGCAATACCGTTATTGCGCGGTTTCCTGTGGCGCTCGCTATTTCGCGAGCAGAGCCGCGCGGCTAGGCTTGCAATCGAAAAGTCTGGGTCTCCCTCCCGACCTGCCGCGCGGGCCTCTACTGAAATGAGGTTGGCGGCCCGCCGGCCATCTCGTGGATGGTCTTCAAATTAGTTCACTGTTGAGTGCAGCGTCTGGCGGTGTGAATCCGAGCCGAGCGCGCCAAGCACCTCAGTAGGTTTCAAAGCCGCGTTCGCGCAATTCGCGCAAGTGATTTCGCGCGCGGCGTGTTGGCGGATGGGGTGCTCTCGGTCGGTTTCCGTCATGGTTCTTTATACCACGCCGTCGCGCCTTCCGCCGATCCGCCTCAGTTCGACGCGGCCGTTCCCGGCGCGGCTTCCGTCGCGCCGCCGAGGCTGAGCCACACGTTCGGATCGTCCTGGGCTTGGCGCTTGTAGAATTGATAGCCGGTGGCGCTCCACGGGCGGATGTCGTCCGATAGATTGTCGAGCACGAAGTCGCCGCGGTCGGTTTTCACGGTCAGCACCGCATGACCCTCGCCATTGAGGTCGCGGACGATCGTCATCAACAGCGCCTGGCGCGGAAAGCCACGCTCGATGAGCAGCTTGCGCTTGAACAGCGCATAGATCTTGCAGTCGCCCTTGCCGTCGACCGGATAGTCCCAATGGTCGAGCGTCGTTCCCCAATGATCGAGGTTGCTGATCGGCTCGATCGCATTGTTCACTTTGTTGTTGATCTCGTTGAGCGTCTTCCAGGTCTGACGGGTCAGGCGCACGTCCATGGGCTTGAGCTTGCCGAGCGTGCATTCTTCGTTGTGCCGATTGCAGAAGTCGACCCAGCCGTAGGGGATCGAGGCTTCGCCGCCGACGGGCGCGTGCGTGGCCTGGGGCAGACCCTGCTCTGAGGCTTCCACGAAAGTATTCCAAGCGAGGCCGAAGATGGCCGCTGCGGTTACGAAGCGAAAAAGCCTAGAACGCATGGGATGTCCGCCAGGTTTGATGGGGACACTATGGCTTCCCAGCGCTTGGCGGGCGCGAAACAAAATAGGTTGAATTTTATCGATTTCGGCCCGCGCGGCGGCCAAAATTCATTAACGTTGACGATGGGTAAGCTTAAGCGGCGACGCGCCAAACGTCGCCGAGCGGCCGGCTCGCAAGCGTCACCAATCTGTTTCGGCGGTTCCCTATCGAGGAACATCCGGGCGACCCTGCGCCTTACCCTCGAGTGGAGGACGAGATGTCGATCGAAGCAACCGAGCGCCGAGCCGCAATCGGTCGGGCGACTTGGGCTCGCCGCCGTCGCGGCGCTCGGCGTGGTGTTCGGCGACATCGGCACGAGCCCGCTCTATACGCTGAAGACCGTGCTGGACTACACCGGGCCGCATCCCGATGCAGCGGCGACCTTGGGCGCCCTGTCGCTCGTTGTCTGGACTCTGTTCCTCATCACGACCGTCAAATACGTCAATATCGCCATGCGCATCGACAATGACGGCGAGGGCGGCATCATCGCGTTGATGACGCTGCTTGGCGTCAAGCGCCATCAACGGCCCCTGATTGTCGCCGCCGGCTTGTTTGGGGCAGCGCTCATCTACGGCGACGGCGCGATCACACCCGCGATTTCGGTGCTGTCCGCGCTCGAGGGGGTGGAGCAGATCGCCCCGAGCTTACAGACCTACGTACTGCCTGCGGCGACGGCGATTCTGCTGGGGCTGTTTGCGATCCGGCCATTCGGGACCGCGGCGATCGGGCGAGCCTTCGGCCCGATCATGCTGACCTGGTTCATCGTCATAGCGGCGCTGGGCGTGCACGGAATCATCCAGCATCCTTCCGTCATCGCAGCGATCAATCCGCTCTATGGCGCCGAATACCTGGTGAGCGGCGGCTTCAAAGGGTTTCTCGTGCTGGGCGGCGTGTTTCTCTGCGTCACGGGGGCGGAGGCGCTTTACGCCGACATGGGCCATTTCGGGCCAAAGCCGATTCGACTGTCATGGAGCCTGATCGTCTTTCCGGCGCTTATTCTCAATTACGCCGGACAGGCCGCGATCGTGCTCGCCGGGGCGCCGACGAATGGGAACATCTTCTACCGGTTATGTCCCCAGCCGCTTCTCACGCCGATGATCGTGCTCGCGACAATCGCCACCGTGATCGCCAGCCAGTCGATCATCACAGGGGCCTTTTCGATGACCCGCCAGGCGATGCAGCTCGGCTGGCTGCCGCGCATGAACGTCACTCAGACTTCGGAGGAAGGCTACGGCCAGATCTACGTCGGCGTGGTCAATTGGCTGCTCATGATCGTCACGCTTGGCCTCACAATCGGCTTCGGCAGGTCCGACAATCTCGCCGCCGCCTACGGCATCGCGGTTTCGGCGACGATGCTGATGACGAGCGTGCTCTTGTTCATCGCCATGCGCGACATTTGGGATTGGCCAATCTGGGCCGCGGGCGCCGCCGCCGGATTGTTTGTCATCATCGACGGCGCGTTTCTTGCCGCCAACCTGGCAAAGGTCATGCAGGGCGGTTGGGTTCCCTTGGCTCTGGCTTCGCTCGTCTATGGCGTGATGTGGATCTGGCACCGCGGCGCGCTCGAGGTTCAACGCAGCGTCGAAGCGGAGCTGACGCCGCTCTCTTCGCTGCTCGAAAAGCTGCATGCGGGCGAGGTCGCGCGTGTGCCCGGAACGGCTGTGTTTTTCACCCGTTTCAAGGATCAGACGCCACCGGTCATGGACTGGCACGTGCGCCACAACCGGGCGCTGCATGAAAACGTGCTGGCGCTGACCTTGACGGTTCTTTCGGTGCCTTGGACTGACGCCGAGGAGCGGCTGAACCTCGAGCGCGTCGACGACAATTTTTGGCGGGCGGAGGCGGGGCGCGGCTTCATGGAGCGTCCCGACATTCACGCGATCCTGGCGGAGTGCAAGGCGAAGGGCGCCGGGATCGACCTCGACGACGTCACCTATTATGTCGGCCATGAAACCATCATGCCGCGCGAAAACGGAAAGGGCATGGCCCGCTGGCAGGAAGTGTTGTTCGCGGCGATGGGCCGCAACGCCGAGCGGATCAGCGACTATCTCGACTTGCCTTGCGACCGGACGGTTGAGATCGGCCGGGAGGTCGAGATTTGACCCGAAGCCTAGGCCGGGTCGAGCCAAGCCTCCGCGGTGGCCGGCTTTTCCTTGTGTTTATCCGACGGAGGTGGTATGGTAGAAAGGAAGACCAACTGAGGTAGACATGTCCCTCAATATCAAAAATCCCGAGGCTCACGCGCTGGCCACTCGCCTTGCGCAGAAGACCGGAGAGACGCTGACCGACGCAGTGACGACCGCGTTGCGCGAACGTCTTGAGCGGCTCGAGCGGGCCGGGGACTTTGACGAGGCTCTGTATCAAAAGCTAAAGGCGATTGCGACGGATTGCCGTAAGCACATGAAGGAGCCGTACCTCTCGATCGAACACGGGGATCTGCTCTACGACGAGCGCGGCCTGCCGAAATGATCATCGATGCGTCGGCTCTCGTCGCGCTCGTTCGGATCGAGCCTGATGCCGATCGTTTCTTTCGCGCGCTCAGCGAAACGCGCGAGCCGAAGCGTATGTCAGCTGCGAACTGGCTCGAAGCCGCCATTGTCATTGACGGCAGCAGAAGTCCGATCGCCAGCCGCCGTTTCGACGAGGCGGTCGCCGAGGCCGGCATCGTTATCGAGCCAGTCACCCTGGAACAAGCCAAGATCGCCCGCGCCGCCTACCGCGACTTCGGCAAAGGCAGCGGCCATCGGGCGGGGCTCAATTTCGGCGACTGTTTCGCCTACGCCCTCGCCAAATCGATGCGGGAGCCGCTGCTGTTCAAAGGCGACGACTTTTCGCACACGGACGTCGCGATCGCCTAAGGCCAACGCGTCGAAAATGGGACCCTACGTTCCCGCCCTCGCTTTGGCCTCGCCGCTCTGCGCTTCTGCCTCCATCTGCTCAGCGTGTTCGGCGGCCAGATTGGCGTAGTGATCGGGCACGTACATCTCGTGCGGGACGGGGTGGCGGTGGTAGTCGGGGTTGTGAACCCGCGCCGGCAGAGTCGGCTTCTCATGCGCCACTTCCTGGTACGGCACGCGGGTCAGGAGGTGGGCAATGCAGTTGAGGCGGGCGCGCTTCTTATCGACCGCCTCGACCACCCACCACGGCGCCTCGGGAATGTGCGTGCGCTGCAGCATGATCTCTTTGGCCTGAGTGTAAGCCTCCCAGCGGCTCCGCGATTCAAGGTCCATCGGCGAGAGCTTCCACTGCTTGAGCGGGTCGTTGATGCGCATCAGGAAGCGCAGGTGCTGCTCGTCGTCGGTGATCGAGAACCAGTATTTGACCAGCACGATCCCTGAACGCACGAGCAGGCGCTCGAACTCGGGCGCGGATTTAAAGAAGTCCTCGTATTGCTCGTCGGTGCAGAAGCCCATCACCCGTTCGACGCCAGCACGGTTGTACCAGCTACGGTCGAACAGCACGATCTCGCCGCCAGCCGGCAGGTGCGGCACGTAGCGCTGGAAGTACCATTGGGTGCGCTCTCTCTCTGTCGGCGCGGGCAACGCCACTGCGCGGCAGACGCGCGGGTTGAGACGCTGCGTGACGCGCTTGATAGCTCCGCCCTTGCCCGCGGAGTCGCGTCCCTCGAAGATGACGACCAGCTTGAGCTTCTTGGCCACCACCCAGTCCTGGAGCTTGATGAGCTCGCGCTGCAGACGCAACAGCTCCTTGAAATAAATCCGCCGTGGCAAGGAATCGTGCAACTGCAGGTGTTCGCTCTCCGACAGCAGGTCAGCGAGCTCGGAGTCCTCGAGCTCGAGCTCGATGTCCTCGTCGAAATTATCCTGGATCTCGGCGTTGACGCGCTTTCGGAGCTCGCTGACCGGACCTTGCTTATTCGCGCTCGCTTTATCCGCGCTCATGGTCGGCTTTCCCTGGTTGGCGCCCGCGCCACAACGAAACGGCGGCGACGGGCGAATCTTCAACGAAGGGTGCGACAGTTTTGCGACAGGGCGGACAGGGCGCAATCCACCGCCTCACTTCAACAAGTCGACGTCATAGCTTTCGAGGAGGCGGTTCGCTTGCCCGCCGCGCGGAGCTTTTCTCGCCCGGTGGCCCGGCGTGACTACAACGGGGGAGAAAGCGTCAGCCGCCGAGTTTGGCGTGCGACCGTGCGCCCGAGCCGATGATCATAAAATGTTCATGTTCGGTTCAGTGGAACTGCGGCATGAGGAGGAATGAGCTTGGCCTACGCCGGGCTGGGAGAGGGCTGGCGAAGTCGCCGGGGCACCTATATCGGAGGGAGTAACAATGATCAGCACGTCTTTGAGGGTCGCGCTTTCGGCCCTTTTCTTCGCCGGCGCCCTGGGTCTGGCCTCGACCGGCCCGGTGCAAGCGCAAAGCATCATGAAGCAGTGCGGCGATGACTGGAAGGCCGCCAAAGAGAACAACACCACCAACGGCATGAAATGGCCGGACTTCCTGAAGCAATGCCGCGCTCAGAAGGAAGGCGCCGCGGCGCCAGCCGCAGCTCCTGTCGCCGCTCCTGCGCCGGCTCCCGCTCCGATCGCGCCGGCCCCAGTCCAAACCTACCAGCCGAAGCCGAAGCCCATGCAAGCGGCTCGCGCGACCGGCGCGGGCGAATTCGCCTCGGAAGCGCAAGCCAAGGGGCGCTGCCCCGGCGATACGGTGGTCTGGGTCAACACCAAGGGCAAGTCCCATACCTATCATTATGCGGGCAGCCGTTGGTACGGCACGACCAAGCAGGGCGCGTATATGTGCGAGGCCGACGCCGGGGCCGCAGGCTACCACGCGTCGAAGAGCAAGACGGAACAGCAGAAGCAGATGTAGTCGGGATGAAAGGCCGGCCGCGCGGAGTTCGCGCGGCCGCCGTTCTGTTCATGTCGCGTGCGCTGGAGCAAATTGCATTTGGGTCGAACCGCGACCGTCATTGCGAGCCATACGCGATGACGATTCCATTCGAACGCAGCGCGCTTCAGTTGCACGGCGAACGCCTTCGGCGGCTATTTTTCGTCGAGCGCGATCAGCGGGCGCCAATCCGGGTCCTGCGCGCTGTCGGCCAATTGGGTGAAACGACGCAAGTTGTAGTTGTATAGGCCGCGAACCGCGATGGGCGCGCGAGCCGAGGCCTCCTTCGCCATCGAAATTGCGCCCGCAAAGTCCCGGTTTCGGTACGCCGCCAGCATCGCCGCATGCAAACGGCTCAAGCCCGCAAAGTCTTCGCTCGCCGCGAGCCCTGAATCTCCCGCCAGCGCATAAAGGCCGACCGGCCGCGTCTTGCCCTTGACCAGCACGGAATCGATCTCGAGCCAGGCGAAGTCGGGCGCCTCGGCGCGGACCGTTTCGCTCCCAATGATATCGACCTCGAAAATCTTGCATGCGCCTTCGAGACGCGAAGCGACGTTCACTTCGTCGCCGATCGCGGAATAGTCGAACCGGCGCAGCGAACCCAGATTGCCGACGCAGCATTCGCCCGAATTGAGCCCGATGCCGAAACGCACCGGCTTGAACGGACGCTCCTCGGCCTCGGCGCGGCTGCGCCAGCCTTCGTTCAGCGCAACCAGCGTCTCGCGCATCTCCAGCGCCGATTCGACCGCATGCGCCGCATGATCGGGATCGTCGAGCGGCGCGTTCCAGAACGCCATGATCGCGTCGCCCATGTATTTGTCGACCGTGCCCAGTCGGTCGAGAATGGCGTCGGTCATTGGCGTCAGATATTCGTTGAGGAAATGGGTAAGCTCGTTGGCGTTGAACCCCTCCGAGATGGTGGTGAATGATCGGATGTCGCAAAACAGCAGAGTCAGCTCACGCTGCAAGCCGCCAAGCTCGAGAGCCCCTGGCATTTCCGCCAAGCGCGCGACAACTGCGGGCGAGACGAATCGACCAAAGGCCGAACGAATCTCGCGTTCCTGATGACGTTTCACCGCGTAGAGCGTCGACACTCCGGTAAAAAAGACAGCCGCAGCGGAGAACGCGGGATAGGTCGGCTCGAGGAGCAGCCCGTACCGGGAAAACGCGAACCAGCTTACTGCCAGGATCGCGCCAACCACGGCCGCGAATACGAGCGCCGCGAGGTGGGGCGCCAAGATCCATGTCGTCGCCACGAGAACTGCGCAGATCACGGCGGTCGCCACCCACTCGGCGCTTGGAGCCCAATCGGGCCGCCTGAGCGTCTGGCCGCTCAAGAGCTGCTCGACGATCTGCGCATGCGCTTCAACCCCCGGCATCGCCGACGACAACGGGGTGGCGACGATGTCCGAGAGCAGCGATGCAGATGCGCCGAAGAAAACAATCGCGCCGTGAAGGTCGCTAAGATCCGCTCCCGGCTCGAGAGCCTTCCACGCCGGGATTGAGCGGCGCGGGTCGGCTCGCGCAAAGTAGACCCTGACGTCTCCCGTGGCGTCCGTCGGGATCGTCAAGTCGCCATTGCGGATCGCCAGCACGCCGTAGACTTGCCCGAACGCCGTTTCGCCGCTGGCGTTCAGCGACTTGACGATATAGGTCGAGGCGCCCTGAGCGACGCGCAGCGCCTCCATGGCGAGACTCGGCTGCAAGGCGCCGTTCACATTGAGGATGAGCGGCACTTTTCGCACGACCCTGTCGGCGTCCGGCCGCCAGTTGAGGAAGCCGACGCCGGCCGCATGTTGCGCCAGCTCGGGCAGCGGCGTCAGAAGCCCCGGCCACGGCGGCAGGAACTTCGCGGCGTCGTCGCCGGCGGTGACGAATCCTGCCTTGGCGGGACTCCCGGCGCCGGTCGGCAGCTCCGAGACGAAGCTGCCGAGGACGACGCCTGCATCATCCATCGACCGCGCAAAGGCTGCATCGGGAGTTTTGTCGGCCGGACCCGTGGCGTCGCCGCGGTCCTTTTCCGAGAACAGGAAATCGAACGCGATCGCGGCGGCCCCGGCGCGCTTCAACGCGTCGACGAGCGCGGCGAGGCGCTCGTGCGGCCACGGCCATTGGCCGAGCCGCTTGAGCAATTCCTCGTCGATCGCGACAATGCGAACGGGTTGGTCGAACGCGTAAGGGCGCGGCTTCCAGCGCTGATACTGGTCGAAGACCAGATCCTGCATCACCGCCCGCGTGGGCGCGCCGACAACTCCAGCAAGCATCGCCAGCGCGCAGGCGGTCGCCGTGGTCAATGCGTAAAGTCTGGCCTCGTTCGCCCTTCGCATTTCGTCCTTGCCGCCCGCGAGGCCATCAAGATCGAGGAAACCCCCATCTTGTCAAGCCAATCACGACCGCCCGCAGCGCGCGGGCCCGTCGATCGGTTGGAAGCTTGCGCCGGAATATCCGCGATTGTTTGACCGACAGTCGTCCGGATGATCAGGCCGTCTCTCGGTCAAGCGGCGCTCGGCAAGTTTCTCCCGCTTCGCCCGACGCGAGCGGCCGCAAAAAGCGTTCGACGCCGAAGTCGACCGCAACCCTATTGGCTTCGTGCCCGGGGTCGACGCCGTAGCGGCGCAGAAAGGTGTAAAAGGCGCCGGCGGCGAGGTCGACGGGCGCTGCGTGCCGGGCGGCGACCGAGCCGATGACCCCGACGCTCGTCGGTCCACAGGCCGCGCGCACCGCCGGTCCGAGGAGCAGGTCGCTGCCCCAGCCGCTGACCGATTCTGCGAACACCCAGTGCGCGCATTCGAGCGCGCGCCGCGTCAGCGCCGGCGCCATGATCTCGACCGACGAGACCCGCATCACGCCGGCGCTGGCGGAAGGTCTTTTCAGGAACGGATAGGCGGTGGCCGAATCCGCGGTGAGCGCCGGCTGGGCGAGGTCGAGCTGCTCAGCCGCCATTGCGCGGAAGAGAGCTTCGATCTCGTCGGCGCTAATTTCGACGTCGTCGTCGAGAAACAGGACCGCCTGGTAACGGAGGAGCAGATCCGGCCGCAGCTCCATGAGACGTCGAATGGCGGTTGTTTTGGTTCCCGCCTGAACGGCGGCAATATCGGCCTTCGGATGGACGCTCGCCTCACGATAGTAGTTGAGGAGAATGTCGTAAGCTGCGCGGCTCTTCGAGGTAGGCTGCGTCAAATCCCTGGCCGCACTGGACGAAGACAAGCACGTTTCGATCCGGATGACCCGCTTCGCGTTCGATGCGCAACCGCCCATCGGCATAGAAGCGGTCCTGGCGCGCTCGCAATTCTTGGCCGTTGAGCGGCGGCCCGATCTCGCCCTCGCTCAGCGTGCGGTCGAAGACGCGAAAGGCCGCCTCTTCGAGCGATCGCGGTTTCACGCCGCGCGTGATGTCGCGGACGAATTCAACATCGATATCCGGCCGCGGACGCCTTCCCGCCCGCAATCCGCGCTCGAGAAAGTGCAGGAATGGATGGGGATGGCTCAGGGCCCAATCCGGATTCTGCGAGACGTACCAGCCCTGGTCGAATTCGGCGGAAGGGGAGGGCGCATGCGGCTCGGGATGGGCGAGATAGGACTCGAGCAAGCCTCTGTTCGCGCCTCTTGCGATGTTCGCGTTGGGCGCGGAAGTGGTCGGGATCGAAGAAGGCGTTGGGACGATAGCCGAGGCCCTCGCCGATCAGCGCGTAATGCATAGGCGCGAACGGCGCCGCGAGATCGCTGAGCAGGCGCCGGCGGGCGTAAAGGCGCGCCCAGAACGCTCGCCTGCTCGCCTCCGGGAGCCCCAGGTGAAGACCCATGTCACGGCTATAGTTTCGGCCGGTCTGGCGGGCAACTGGAGGCGCGGCTCCCGCTACCCGGATCGGGTAGGGCCGAACACAGTTTCGAACGCTGCGCGCAGCGCCGCGTCCGCTTGCGCCAGGGTCGCGGGGCGGCCGAGATCGGCGAGACTGGTGACGCCATAGTGCGCTTCAGCGACGCCGCACGGCACGATGCCGGAAAAATGCGTAAGATCCGGATCGACGTTCAGCGACACGCCGTGCAGCGTCGCCCAGCGCCGCACGCGCACGCCGATGGCGGCGATCTTGTCCTCGGCCATCTCGCCCAGCGGCGACGGCGGCTTGTCGGGCCGCGCGACCCAGACGCCGACTCGGGTCTCGCGCGTCTCGCCGACGACATCGAACGCCTTGAGCGCCTCGATCAGCCAGCGTTCGAGGGAGGCCACATAGGCTCGCACGTCGGGCCGTCGGCGCTTGAGGTCGAGCATGACATAAGCGACCCGCTGCCCGGGTCCGTGATAGGTGAATTGGCCGCCGCGGCCGGTGCGATGGACCGGAAAGCGGGCGTCGACAAGGTCGCTGTCCTTCGCGCTCGTGCCGGCCGTGTAAAGCGGCGGATGCTCGATGAGCCAGACGCGCTCGGGCGCGTCTCCGCGCGCGATCGCCTCGGCGCGCGCCTCCATCTCCGCCAGAGCGTCGGAATATTGCGTCAGTCCCGGGGTGACGACCCATTCGACTGGGGGCGCGTCACGTGGCGCCAGCAGAGGCGCGTGCGGCGCAAGGCGCGAATTGAGCACGGCGCTTTCTATCAGAGGGAGCGCGCAGACGCGAGCATCGCGGAGTCCCATCCGCCGGTTCAATCGAGTCGGACCGATTTCCCTAGACAGGTTGGTCGCCGGTCCCAAAGCCGGGTTGTCCACACTCGCGGATCACGTGCAACCCGTTGCGTGTATTGAGCTTTTTCCGCTAACAGTGTCAATTTACGCTTGACGCAGCGTAAAAGTTCCCGTTTCTTTTCTGTGGTCTTCTCGAGTCTTTAGGGGACTGCGTAACTTGCGTTGGGGGGCAGGTTCTTGACCCGCGCGGGCCCGAACCGTTGGTGGGCTGCGGCAGGCGCGCTCGCGTTTAGCGTCGGCGCGCCAACAGGCGCCTTTGGCGGCGCGTGGACCTTGCCGCAGGGGACCGGGCAGCTCATCGCGACCTTGTACGGCTGGACCGGGTTCGGCCCGCCCTGGGGCGGCAATCCGCCGACCAATCAGACCCGCGTCGACGCGCAGACCTACGTTCAATACGGCCTGACAGACTCGCTCACCATTTTTGGACAGACGGCGCTCGAACATTATGCGCTCGGGGAGCCGACGCCAAACACCTACAACGGCCTCGACTATTCGGGTGTGGGCTTGAGGGCGAAACTCTGGTCGACCGGCGAATGGGTGTTCTCGGGCGAGGCGACGGCGTTCATCCCCGGCGCTCGAAACTCGAGCGCGCCCGCTCAGGAGGGGAACACCGGGGGAGCGGCGGAGGCGCGCCTCAACGCCGGTCGCAACTTCACTCTGGGCTCAATCCCCGGCCTGAATTGGATTCCCGGCCTCGGCTCAATTCCCGGCTTCATCGATGGGGAGGTCGCCTACCGGCTGCGCACCGCCGGCCCGCCCGACGAGTGGCACGGAGACCTGACGATCGGGTTCAAGTTCACGCCAAAGATCATGTTGATGCTGCAAGAGTACACCACGGTGTCGATGTCGACAAAGAACCCGACGTTCCCGGCCTGGCGCCAGTCGGTGGTCGAGGCGAGCCTCGTTTATGCGCTTAACGACAAATGGTCGGTGCAGCTCGGCGTGTTTTCAACCGTCTGGACGGTCAAGACCAACAGCGAGCGCGGCGGGGCGATCGCGGTGTGGCGGAATTTCTAAGCACGCTCTTGTCGCTAGTTCAGGAGCCGATGGTTGGACCCGGTTTCGATCCAAAGCAGCCTAGGTGCAGCAGTGCCTGTCATGGCTGAACAAACCTTATCGATACCAGCAGCGCTAACCCAATCAGGCCCGACTGGGGGACGAGAACCGCTTGCCTAGGAATTTGACACCACCAGAAGCGGGCTTGCTCGTCGGAATTGCTGTAAGTTCGACCCAAGACGCGCCGGCAAATGGCGCTCTTGTTTTGGCATGGGGGGCGCGTTTTGAGGTTTTTGATTTCCGCTGCCGTGCTTCTTGGCGGCGTCGTCGCGTCGCAAGCGGCGGACGATGCGAGTTGCCTCGCCTCGCCAACCCGCGCCTGCGTGCTGACGATGGCCGTCAAGGCGATCGAGCCGGTCGTCGCGCAAAAAACGCCCGCCGATACGGACCGCATGCTCACGATCTGGCGAACCGCCGCCGCCGTCATCCAGTCGGCGGCGGATGCGGGGCAGTTCGACCTCGCGATGAGCTTCGTTTCCCGTTTCGACAAGAGCTACGAAGGCGTAGACGCCGGCCCGCTCTTCGCCGCGATGAAGCTCGCCGGACGGGAGAAGGACTTGCCCCCCGCAATGGCGCAAAATCGCTCGTTCGACATGTATACGGGGCCGGCGCTGGTCGCGAGCGGGCGCGACGCGGATTTCGCCGAGTTCGTCAAATCCCGCAAACTCTCCGGCTATGACCTCGCGGGGACGCAGATGGCCGGCGACCTGATGGCGGGCAAGGCGGACAAGGCGCTCGCGGTCCTTGCGCCGCTCACGGGCGACGACCGAACCAACGCGGTGACCAGGACCCTCGAGATGTTGCTTCTCGCCCGAAGGATGGACGCGAGCGCGCCGATGTTCGCTCATCTCAATCTCGCGAAGCCGGATGGCGTGTCGGCCTGCGCCAGAATCGCGGAGGGAACGAAGGACAGGAGGATCGCAGAACAATGCGCCGACGCGCTCGACGGCCTTCCGCCAAAGGCGAAGGCGGATTACTTCGGCGCTGGAACAATCATCCCGGAGGTCGTGGGCGCGCTGGCCGCGGTCGGAAACTGGGACCAGGCGCTCGCTCTCATTCGCGCGCAGCCGAGGGACAGTCAGAAGGCGGCGTTCGTCAAGCTCGTCAAATATGGCCATTCGCCCGAGCTGCTTCCGATCGCCCGGAAAGTCTTTGTGTCAGGCTCGCCCGAGAGCGGCGCGTATCTGGTCAGGATGCTGGTTCTCTGTGGACAACCGGCGGAAGCGGCGTCCTTCGTCGCGGCGGCGCGTAACGATGCGGTGCGGAACAGCGCGACCAACGCAGAGGCCGAGGCCCTGGCCGAAATCGGCAATCCCGCCGCCGCCCTGCCGATCGCCGACACGATCACCGATCCCGTGCTGCGGGCGCGCGCCCTCGCGGCGGTCGCGGACGCGATGAAAAGCTAGCTGCGCGCCTTCCCTCAGCGCCGGCGATAAAGTCCGGTGAAGGAGACATTCGCCCCGCCACAAGACTGGTTGTCCGCGGCGAACAGATAGGGGCCAAGTTGCTTCAGCCGCACGGCGCAATCGTATTGTCCAGCCTTTTCGAACGGGATCTGTCCCTCGGCGTTCGAGGCGAAGGCCTGCGTGTCGTGCGCGGTGTCGATCACCGCCGAGACGCCGCCATCGTGCGTCGCCGCGCCCGAGCCCCATGTCGCGCTGCCGCTGACCTCAGCCTTGCCGCCAGGTTTGCGGGCGATGTCGATTTCGGCGCTCGCGTTCCGCTTCCAGCGGCCGATCCAATTCGGCGCGCTCGCCGCTGGCGAAACGCGCGCTGCAGGAAGCCAGCCGCTCGTCTCCTGGCCCTGTCGATCGATGAACGTGACGCAGATCAAGCCGCCTTTTGCGAAACCGCTGTCGAAAACAACAGCATCTCCGGGGAGGAGAAAGGCCGAGCTGCGGCATTCCGGCCCGGCCGAGGGGCAGCCTTTGCGATCGAGGGCGTTGAGCACGAAGTTCGCGCGGCCTCCCGGCGAGACCCGGCCGAGAGAGAGACTTGAGAGGTCGTCTTCATAGACGACATGGTTGCAGTCGAGCGCTCCGGCGCCGGCGCCCGACGTGACGGCAAGAAAAGCTGCGGCCGCTATGAGCGATCGCAACTTGGCCCTCTTTCGGCGACGCTAGCGGGCACGCAGCTCACGCGCTCTTTTCGAACAGCTCGCGGCCGATCAGCATGCGCCGGATTTCGCTCGTGCCGGCGCCGATCTCGTAGAGCTTCGCGTCGCGCAGCAGGCGCCCGAGCGGATAGTCGTTGGTGTAGCCGTTTCCGCCCAAGATCTGGATCGCGTCAAGCGCGACCTGCGTCGCGCGCTCGGCGGCGTAGAGGATCGCGCCGGCCGCGTCCTCGCGGGTCGTCTGCCCGCGGTCGCAGGCCTTGGCGACGGCGTAGACGTAGGCCTTCGCCGCATTCATCGTCACGTACATGTCGGCGAGCTTGCCCTGCACCAATTGGAAGGTCCCGATCGGCTGGCCGAACTGCTTGCGCTCGTGGACATAGGGCAGGACGACGTCGAGCGCCGCCTGCATGAGGCCGAGCGGCCCCGCCGCCAGCACCACGCGCTCGTAGTCGAGGCCGCTCATCAGCACGTTGACGCCCTTGCCGACCTTGCCCAGCACGTTCTCAGCGGGCACTTCGCAATCGGCGAAGATGAGTTCGGCGGTGTCGGAGCCGCGCATGCCGAGCTTGTCGAGCTTCGCCCCTTGCGAAAAGCCCTTCATGCCGCGCTCGATGAGGAAGGCGGTGATGCCGCGCGCGCCGGCGGCGGGATCGGTCTTGGCGTAGACGACGAGGGTCTCGGCGAGCGGACCGTTGGTGATCCACATCTTCGAGCCATTGATGACGTAGCGGTCGCCCTTGCGTTCGGCGCGGGTGGTCATCGACACGACGTCCGAGCCTGCGTTCGGCTCCGACATCGCCAGCGCTCCGACATGCTCGCCGGAGATGAGTTTCGGCAGATAGCGCGCCTTCTGCTCGTCATTGCCGTTGCGCACGATCTGGTTGACGCAGAGGTTCGAATGCGCGCCGTACGACAGGCCGACCGACCCGGAAGCGCGCGACACTTCCTCCATCGCGACGCAATGCTCGATGTAGCCTAGTCCCAGCCCGCCATATTCCTCGGGCGCGGTGATCCCGTGCAGGCCGAGTTCTCCCATCCTGGGCCAGAGGTCGCGCGGAAACGCGTTGTCGCGGTCGATCTGCGCGGCGCGCGGCGCGATCTCCCTCTCGGCGAAGGTCCGGGCGCTCTCGCGGATCATCGCGGCGCTCTCGCCGAGATCGAAGTCGAAGGGACGGGGCGCGTTGGGGATCATGGGCGCGGAGTGGCTGGCGACGGTCAGGCGCTACCTTGGCGGCAATCGGCGGCGTTTGGCAAGGCAGCCTTGCCGGCACAAAGCGGGGCGCCTCTATGGGTGTGCGATTCTGCGCGCGAGCAAGTTTTATCAAGGCTTTAGGTTCATTTTTCTGCAACTGCAAATCTTACATAAAGCATATCAAGACTTGTAGATATACTCTATGATAGCTAGCTGGCCCAGAACTCGAACGTGTACCTTGGCGACTCCAATTCGCTATAGGAGCCAATCGACGGCTTCGCAGCCGTCGCTTCGCGGAGCCCGTCGGTGCTGGACGTCGGAATGTGAGCAATTTCAGTTCGAGCGCTGCAAAGGAAACAAGCTGGCTCAGGTGGCTGCCGGGCCTGGCTATTTTACGAAACTATGAGTCAGCTTGGCTGACGCACGACTTGGTCGCTGGAATCGTGTTGACGACGATGCTGGCGCCGGTCGGCATCGCCTATGCGGTCGCGTCTGGCGTCGGCGCCATCTACGGCCTCTACGCCACAATCGCTTGTTTGCTGGCCTACGCGCTCTTCGGGCCCAGTCGGATCTTGGTGCTCGGACCGGACTCCTCACTGGCGGCCGTTATATTCGGGGTCGTCGCCCCGCTGTCGGGGGGCGATCCGACATCGCGCGATCGCGCTCGCTGGCGTGATGGCGCTTGTCTCCGGCGCGATCCTTATCGTCGCCGGGATTGCTCGGCTCGGTTTCGTAACCGAGCTTCTGTCGAAGCCGATCCGCTACGGCTACATGAATGGAATCGCGCTCACCGTGCTGATCAGTCAGCTACCCAAACTGTTCGGGTTTAAGATCAGCAGCGCGGGACCTTTGAGGGACCTTTGGTCGATCGCCGGCGCGATCGCAAGCGGGAAGGTCAATTGGGTGGAGTTCGCGCTGGGAGCGGCCACCCTTGCAGTGATTTTGCTCGTAAAGAGTCGCAAGCGTTTTCCCGGCATCCTCGTCGCCATGATCGGCGCGACGGCCGTCGTCTACTTCTTCGACTTGGCGGAGAGCGCGAATATCTCAGTGCTCGGTTCGCTGCCTCGCGGCCTGCCCACGTTTTCAATTCCCTGGATTCCATTCGCCGACTTGGTCCCAGTTATCATTGGCGGCTTTGCTGTCTCCTTGGTGTCGTTCGCCGACACGAGCGTCCTTTCCCGCACCTACGCCGCGCGCACGGGCACGCGCGTCGATCCCAATCAGGAAATGGTGGGGCTCGGCGCGGCCAATCTCGCCGCCGGATTGTTCCAGGGCTTTCCGGTGAGCAGCAGCTCGTCTCGCACTCCGGTCGCCGAGGCCGCCGGCTCTAGAACTCAGCTGACCGGCGTGGTTGGCGCGCTCCTGGTCGCCCTGCTCCTGTTATCGGCGCCGGATCTTCTGAAGCATGTCCCGACCGCCGCGTTGGCCGCGGTCGTCATCTCGTCGGCGATCGGCCTGTTCGAGGTCAATGACCTCAAGCGGCTGTTCAAAATTCAACGGTGGGAGTTTTGGCTGTCGATGGTGTGCTTTGCGGGCGTCGCCGTCTTTGGCGCCATCCAGGGAGTCGGCATCGCGGTGGTGATCGCGGTGCTCGAGTTTCTCTGGGACGGTTGGCGTCCCGCATTCGGCGGTGCTGGGACGAGTCGAGGGCGTGCAGGGGCTATCATGACGTCACGCGCTATCCCAATGCGCGCCAACTGCGCTGGGCTGGTGTTGTTCCGGTGGGACGCGCCACTGTTTTTCGCCAACGCGGAGTTGTTCAAGGACCGCGCGCTCGACGCTGTGGCGACGGCTCCTACCAGCGTCGAATGGCTGGTCGTCGCGGCCGAGCCCGTGACAAGCGTCGATGTCACCGCGGCCGACGCGCTCTCAGAGTTGAAGGAAACCCTCCGGCATGCCGGGACAAGACTGTGCTTCGCCGAACTGAAAGACCCGGTGAAGGACAAATTGAAGCGGTTCGGGCTGTTCAATCAGATTGGCGAGCAGTTTTTCTTCGCAACGGTAGGCGAAGCCGTGGACGAATATGAGCGGGCGCGCGAGTCCAGACCAAAGCCCGCGCTCTAACAACCAATTCCGGCCGGTCGCCCCGGCCGAGGGACCGAAGGTCTGCGATAGGTTTTGCGGTGGCCGCCTCTCAGCTGGGGGTAAGCCTCCCAAAAGCCCTGCGGGCGGCCAGCCCCGGCCGCCATTCCCTGGACGCCTACTAGCAGGCGTCCCAGAAGCCCTGTCGGTAGCTCGGGTCGGTGTAGTACCAGCACAGTCCCGGCGCTGGCGGCGGCGCCCGCGTAAGCCGCGGCCGCGCCGGCGGCGAGCACGCCGACGGCCGCGCCGGCCGCGATCGCGCCGCCGGTCGGCCACCAATACCCGCCCGGCCGCGCCCAGCCGCCATACCGAACGCCGCCGCCGCGATAGACCCCGCCGTGATAGACGCCGCCCCGGTAGGCCCCGCCCCGATACGCGCCGCCACGATAGCCGCCGACGGTGCCGCCACGATGGTAGACGCCGCCGCGCGGCCCCACAGCGGTCGCGCCGCGATGCATGCAAACTTTCGAGATCATTCCGTCGCTCAACTGCGTCGTCGGGTTGAACCCCTGCATTTCGATGGCGCCAGCTTGCGGCGGACAGAAGCCGGAGAGCGCGATCGCCACGCAGGCGCTCTTGACCAAACTCGATCGAATCATGGTTTTCCTCCTTGCGGGTCCAATCGCATACCCCGACCTATCACACAAAACCAGCGGTGAGGCGAACGCGCCTCCCGCCCTCGGTGTTCCACTTCGCGCCGCGAAAGCACAAACCGCTGGCGGAAGCTTCCGGGTTCCAGCGATACCGAGGCTAAAACACGAAGGCGTAGAGCCTTCCGTCCGCGGCGACAAAAATCCTGCCGTCGGCGGCAATCAGAGTCTCGAAGTCCTTCGTGCCGGGCACGCGGTCCCGCGGCAAGGCGAGACGCTCGCCGGTGTCGCCTCGAAAGGCGTAGGGTCGGCCGTCGCCCAGGGCGCCGATGGCGAACACGATCGGATTCGAGCGGCCGTCTGTGGTCGTGACGATTGGCGAGCCGTGGACGCTTGGGACCGTGCCGCACCAGGCGGTGGTGATCGCGGGCGCGGGGTCGGCGCGGATCTTGAGGACGAGAAGTCCCTTCCCTGGCTTCTCCGGCGGACAATTGGCGCCCTCGCACCTCGAGCGCGACAAAGACGCCGTCGACGGCGGTCCAGACTGCCGGCGACGCGCTGGTCTTCAGTCCGCTCACATGTTCACGGGCGAGTTGGCCGCCGAAGCCGCCGAGGTTATCGCGGTCGAGCAGGTAGGCGTCGCCGTCTTTGCCGATGGCGAAGATCAGCTTCCGGACGCCTTTGGCGCTCGGGACGTCGATCGGAATCGGCGCGGTTCCGCCGAGATCGAGGTCGTGCGCGTCAAGGTCGCGCCAGTCCGACGGGGAGAAAAAGTCGCGTTGGGCGACCGGGCGGGCAAGGTCGGGACCGAAGCGCAGCACCGCTTCGCCGTCGCCCCATTCCTTGACGAATAGGGTGTTGCCGGTCGCGGCGAACAGCGACTTTCCATCGCCGGTGACCCCGCCCTGCGCCCAGATGCCGCCGCCGCGCCCCCTGGTCGAGAAGCTCGCGACCTTGGCCGGATCGCTTTGGGAAACGCCGAGGACCAGCCCGTGATAGACGCCGCAATCGCCGGCAAGGCCGCCGAAGGGAACGAAGACCTTGCCGCCGAACAGGGCGAGCGCGCCGCGCTGATTCTGCGTCGTCGGGTCGAACCGTCCGGCCAGCGCCGTCGCCACGTCGACCGGCCAGCCGGGCTCGATCGATCCGTCGACGAGCGACAGCGCATAGATTTCGTGCCGCGGCCGGTTGTCGCGCATGACCGCGGCGTCGAGATAAAGGGTCGCGCGCGCCGGATCGATGACCGGCGTGCCGGTCACGCCGAGCGGCCAGATATTCCCGCAATGGAACGCTGCGGAATGCAAAACGGGTTCGCCAAGCGTTCGCTTCCAGACTTGTGCGCCGGTCTTCTCGTCGAGGGCGTAGACTTCGTCTTCCTCGGTCGCCACGATCAGCACGCCGGCGCCTGTTCCCGGCTGCCGCCAGAGAAGCGGCTGCGCATAGACCTGACCGGGAAAAGTCGCGATGAACGACGCGTCGAGATGCAGGCCGCGGGCGCGCTCGTAGGTGAGGTCGGGCATTACGTAGCTGCCGGCCCGATCGAGCGAGCCGTGATAGGTCAGGATGGAGGAATCGGCGTGAGCCGAGCTGGAAGCGGCCAGAGTTATGGCGAGGGCGCCGACGAGCAATGCGATGCGCATGATGAGCCTTGGGAAGGGCGGCCGGTAGCGGCCGCCGCCCGATTATCCGCACGATGCGTCAAAGGGCAAGCGAAACGGCTTTCCGATCAAACCCCGATCGCGTCATCGCGGGCCAGCCACGGACAGAGGCTGGCCGATCTTGTTAGCGCGCGCTACGAAAACGTGGGAACTGGATTTTCGCAAAAAGCGTACGCCATCAAAGAAAGATCTGGCGCTCGGCGATGCGACTGAATCGTCGAGGACTTGGCCCGAGACCCGCCGCGCTCTCGCCTGAGCACGGCGAGTCTCCAGTCTAGGGGCAGGCGTCCCAGAAGCCTTGCCGGCGGCTCGGGTCGGTGTAGTACCAGCAAAGGTTCGGACCGGGAGCCGCGCCCGCCCACGAGGCCGCAGCCGCCGCGCCGACGAATCCGAGCGCCGCGCCCGCCGCGACCGCGCCGCCAACCGGCCAGTAATACCGCCCAGGCCGCGACCAACTGCCCCAGTGGCCCGCGCGGTAAACATTGCGATTCACATTGCGGGAGACGTTTCGGTTGATGTTGCGATTGACGTTTCGGTTGATGTTGTGAGCGCCGTAGCGATTGGCGCCGTGGAAGTTTCCGCGATGCGCGACGTGGCCGCCTCGATTGAAGTTGCCGCGATTCATTCCATGATGCATGCCGCCGCCCCGATGCATGCCGCCGCCCGGTGCATCCCGCCACCGCCGCGGTGCATGCCGCCTCCGCCGTGGCGGTGGCCTCCACCGCCGCGTCCGCCGCGAACCTGAACGAGCAGACCGTCGTCCAGCCCCGTGGCGGCGGTCCCCGCTCCGTACATCTCGATGGCTTCGGCCTGCGGCGCCGCGAAGCACAACAGTGTTGCGATCGCGATCCCTCTGCCGATCGGTCCAAATCTTTGCATGGCGTTTCCCCTGTCCCAACGCGCCGAAAACGGCCGCCTTTGTGGTATGTCCTATCAGTGTACCGATGCTAGTCGTTTTCGGTCAGCGGCGCGAGGGCCGGTCCTGGCGCGGCGTTTGCGCTCATCGGCGCCGCAGTGCTCGACCGGCATCGACCACCATGTCGAGGCTGTGCTCGTCGACCAGCGATGCCGGACTGGCTGACCGCGTTCGCTGCGTCGCTCTGACGCCCGGCTTCGCGTCTCGTGCGTCACGCGCTAAGCTTCACCGCCGGATTGCGCTCTCGCCGGCTGAGCCCCCCGAACCAGCGCCGCGGCGCTCGACCGGAGAACGTGAAATGGCCGACTCGACGCCGAAGACCATCGTCATCACCGGCGCCAGCAGCGGCATCGGCAAGGCGACGGCGCGGCTCTTCCTCGACAAGGGCTGGAACGTCGTCGCCACCATGCGCAACCCCGCGGCGGAGAAGGACCTCAAAGAGCAGGCGCGGCTCAAGCTGATCGGGCTCGACGTGCAGGATCCGGAAGGCCCGAAGGCCGCGGTCGCCGAGGCGATCGAGGCCTACGGGCGGATCGACGTTTGGCTCAACAACGCGGGCTACGGCGCATTTGGGCCTGTCGAGGCCGGCAGGCGCGAGGAGATCGAGCGGCAGTTCGACGTCAACGTCTTCGGTCTTATCGCTTGTGTTCAGGCGGTGGCGCCGCATTTCCGCGAGCGGAAAGCCGGCGTTCTCATCAATATCTCGTCGATCGGCGGAGTCATGACGATCCCGGCCTACGCCGTCTACAATGCGACTAAATTCGCGGTCGAGGGCCTGTCGGAAGGGCTGTGGTACGAACTCGGGACGTTCGGCGTTAAGGTCAAGGTGATCGAGCCCGGCGCGATCAAGACCGAGTTCGGCGGCCGTTCGCAAGACGTCTGGGACGTCTCCCGCGTACCTGCCTATGCGCCGTTCATGGACAAGGTGAACGCTGCGCGGGCGCAGTACATCTCGAATTCGAGCACGCCCGAACTCGTCGCCGAGGTCATCTACCGGGCGGCGACCGACCCGAGCGACCGCATGCGCTATATCGCCGGCGCGGACGCGCGCCGCTTGATCCCGCTACGCCGGCTGCTCGGCGCCGGCGCCACGATGAAGATGATCAAGCAAAGGTTCCGACTGTAGCGTCGCGTCCGACCTATCAGGAGCGCCCATGCAGGACGATCACTTGGGGGACGCCCTTAAGCATTTTTCGTCGGACGGCGTCGACATCGCGTTCATCGACGTCGAGCCCGCAGGGGCGAGACCTCGGCGAGCCGATCCTGCTCATTCATGGCTTCGCCTCGAACCATCGCATCAACTGGGTCAATCCGCGTTGGGTCGAGACGCTAACCACGTCCGGGCGCCGCGTCATCGCGTTCGACAACCGCGGCCATGGGCAAAGCGAGAAGCTCTACGCGCCCGCCGACTATCACGCCGATTTGATGACCCGAGACGCGGCCAACCTGCTCGCGCATTTGGGAATCGAGCGCGCCGACGTGATGGGCTATTCGATGGGCGCGCGGATCGCGAGCTTCCTCGCGATTAGCCGACCGGACCTCGTGCGCTCACTCATTCTGGGCGGCCTTGGCGACCGGCTGGTGCGCGACGGCGGGTTGCCAGAGGCGATCGCCGAAGCCTTGGAGGCGCCGTCGCTCGAGAGCCTTACCGACCCGACGCAACGCCTGTTTCGCGGCTTCGCGGACCAGACGAAGAGCGACCGCGCCGCGCTTGCTGCATGCGTTCGGGGTTCGCGCCGCAACCTAACGCCAGCGGAGGCGGGGCGCATTGCTCAGCCGGCGCTGGTCGCGGTTGGCGAGCGGGATACGCTTGCGGGCGATCCCTCGAAGCTCGTCGCTTTACTACCGCGGGCGGAGCTGCTCGTTATTCCCGGCCGCGATCACAACCTCGCGGTTGGCGACAAGGTGTTCAAGGTCGGGGCGCTAGCGTTCCTCGAGCGGCGGGCGTGAGCGCTCCACCGTTCTGCGCCATCTACTAAAGTCCTAGTAACAAAGCAGGTGACAAGCGAGCCCGAAACGTCAAGAGTGCGGCCGTCCGCTGGCCGTGACGAGCCGGACGTGACGGGAACGGAAAGCCCATGGAGCTGGCCGAGGCGAGAGTTGGCGCGGATAGCGATGCTGACCTCCAGGCCTCCGCCCTGCTGGCGGTCCAGGGGGTGACGATCCGGTTTGGCGGCGTGACTGCGCTCGAGGACGTCTCCTTCGAGGTCGCGCGCGGGGCGATCTGCGGTTTGATCGGCCCCAACGGCGCCGGCAAGACGACGCTCTTCAATTGCATTTCGCGTCTCTATGATCCGGGCGCAGGATCGATCACATTCGATGGCCGGCCGCTTGCCAGTTGCGCCAGGCATGAGCTCGCTTCCCTCGGCATCGCTCGGACGTTCCAGAACGTTGCCCTGTTTTCGACCATGACGGTGCGCGAGAACGTGTGCGTCGGCGCGCACGCGATGGGGCGCGGCGGCTTCCTCTCCAACGCGCTGGCCATGCCGGCGTCGAGGCGCGAGGAACTGAAGATCGCTGAGCACGCCGATGGGTTGATCGAGGAATTCGGTCTCAGGGCCGTTGCGGATCGTCCGGCGGGCGCGTTGCCATTCGGAATCCGCAAGCGGGTGGAACTTGCCCGCGCGCTCGCCAAAGGTCCAAAACTGTTGCTGCTGGACGAACCGGCCGGCGGGCTCAACCACTCGGAAGTCGACGGGCTGGCGGATGAAATCCGCGCCATTCGCGACCGCCGCGGCGTCGCTGTGCTTCTGGTCGAGCATCACATGAATTTGGTCATGCGCGTTAGCGACCAGGTGGTCGCGCTCGACTTTGGCCGGGTGATCGCCAACGGCAAGCCCGAGGAGGTCAGGGCCAATCGCGAGGTGGTGCGCGCCTATCTCGGGAGCGCCAATTGACCGTGCCGATCCTGGAGGCGAAGGGTCTCGAAGCCTGGTACGGCCCGGCGCGGGCGCTGCACGGCGTCGACTTCGAGGTCGAGGACGGCGGCGTCACCGCGGTGCTCGGCGCCAACGGCGCCGGCAAGACGACGATCTTGCGGGCGCTGAGCGGACTCATCCGCCGCACGGGCGACATTCGTTTTCGCGGCCGCCCGATCGGCGCGCTGGCGACGGAGGACGTCGCGCGCTTCGGGATCGCGCATGTGCCCGATGGGCGCGGCACGTTTGTCGATCTCACCGTCGAGGAGAATTTGCGCCTCGGCGCATACGTGCGCGCCGACCGGCAAAGCGTCCGCGCGGATTTCGATCGCGTGTTCGGCCTTTTCCCGCGCCTCGCCGAACGGCGCCGCCAGCAGGCGGGAACGCTGTCGGGCGGCGAGCAGCAGATGCTCGCGATTGCGCGCGCTCTTCTCATGCGGCCGAGCCTCCTGATGCTCGACGAACCGTCGTTCGGTCTCGCGCCGCTGGTGGTGGCGGAAATCTTTCGCGCCCTCGGTGAGATCAACCGCGACGAGGGCGTGAGCCTCCTGATCGTTGAGCAGAACGCCTCGCTGGCTCTCGATCTCGCAGACCGTGCGGTGCTGATCGAAACCGGAAGGGTGGCTCTCAGCGGCCCGTCGCAGGCGTTTCGCGCCGACGATGCGGTGCGCCGCGCCTATCTCGGTTATTAGCGACAAGGAGCACTGAGAAGCTTGGGCGAGTTTCTGCATCAACTGGCGTCCGGTCTCGCGCTCGGCGGGGTCTACGCGATCATGGCGCTGGCGCTGGTGATGATCTACCAGGCGACGCATCTGATCAATTTCGCCCAGGGCGAAATGGCGATGTTCTCGACCTATTTCGCCTGGAAGCTGATGGACTTGGGCGAACCCTATTGGTTCGCCTTCTTCGCCACCGTCGTCGCCTCGTTCATCGGTGGGGTGGTGATCGAGCGCCTGGTTGTCAGGCCGTTCGCCAACGCGCCCATTCTCGCTTCGGTGATCGTGTTCATTGGGCTTAGCCTGATTTTCAACTCGCTCGCCGGATGGCTCTACGGCTATTCGGTAACCTCGTTCGAACTCCCCGTTCACCGGCCGCCCCTGGTTTGGCGCCGGCTATATGTCCGCGCATGAAGCAGGCGCCGTTGTTGTGACCTTGTGCGTGCTCGCGCTGGTCTACGCGTTTTTTCGCCTCACGCCGCTCGGCCTCGCCATGCGTGCAGCGGCGCAGAATCCGGTGTCGAGCCGGCTGGTTGGCATTCGCGTCGGGTGGATGCTTGCGATCGGCTGGGGTTTGGCGGCGGCGATCGGGTCGGTCGCCGGCATGATGGCGGCGCCGATCGTCTATCTCGATCCCAACATGATGGGTGGGGTGCTGCTCTATGCGTTCGCCGGCGCGGTGTTGGGCGGCATCGACAACCCGTTCGGCGCGGTGTTCGGCGGCATCGCGGTCGGCGTGCTCGGCAATCTCATCGGCGCGTATGTGGTGGGCTCCGAGGTCAAGCTCTCGGTCGCACTCGCGATCATCATCGCCGTACTGGTCTGGCGGCCCTCCGGACTGTTCGGGCGCCGCCTCGTGGCGAGGGTCTGACCGATGGCCGACGCCGACGGTGCGCTTGGCGCCTTGGTCACCATCGCGGTCGGAGTCGTCGCGCTCGCCTTCCCGTTCGTCGCTTCGGGCTACCATATCTATCAGGGCGCGCAGGTGCTCATCTTCGCCGTGGCGCTGCTCGGCCTCAATCTCCTGACCGGCTTCAACGGCCAGATATCGCTGGGCCACGGCGCCTTCTTCGCCATCGGCGGCTACGGGGCGGCGATCTTGATAACGAAATTCGGCCTGCCGTACTGGGCGGCGATACCCGCTGGCCAGCGTTGTGTGCTTCGTCGCCGGCTTTCTGTTCGGCTTTCCAGCGCTTAGGTTCGGCGGCCTTTATCTCGCGCTCGCCACCTTCGCGCTTGCCGTCGCAACCCCGCAGATCTTGAGCTACAAGGGCTTCGACGCCTTCACCGGGGGCTCGCAGGGGTTGACGCTCATGAAGCCCCACGCGCCATTCGGGATTGGGCTAAACGCCGATCAATGGCTCTACCTCGTCTGCCTCGCTTGGACCGCCGCGCTCTACTGGGCGGCGCGAAACCTCGTACGCGGGCGGATCGGACGAGGATTGGTCGCCATTCGCGATCAGCCGATCGCTGCCGAGACGATGGGGATCAACGCGGCGCTCTACAAGACCACGTGTTTCGGCGTCAGCGCGCTCTATGCTGGCGTGGCTGGGGGCTTGAGCGCGATCGCCGTTGGGTTCGTCTCGCCGGAGAGCTTCGGGCTGCCGCTCTCACTCGCCTTTCTGGTCGGCATCGTGGTCGGCGGACTTGGTTCGCTCGGCGGCGCGCTGTTCGGCGCTCTGTTCATCGAGTTCGTGCCCAACATCGCCGACCAGCTCACGGTTAATTTCGGCGAAGGCGCCAAGGCGCTGCCGGGCGCAATTTACGGAGTGTTGCTCATTCTGGTAATGGCCGCGCTACCGACTGGAGTGGCGGGCGCGGTGCGGGCGGCGGCACGGGCGTTCGCCTCGCCTCGACAGGCGAAAGTTGAAAAGAGCGGCGGCGCCGACGTCGCCGCGAATTACAGTGGAAAGGGAAGAATCGCCATGATCACTCGACGTTCATTTCTGCAATCGAGCGCCGCCGCCGCGACATTCGCCGCAAGCTCCGGCGCGGCCAGGGCCGATAACGCGCCAGGCGTCACCAGCACGGAGATCAAGATCGGGCAGACCATGCCCTACAGCGGCCCGGCGTCGGCTTATGGAGTGATCGGCAAGGCGGACTCCGCTTATTTCAAGATGATCAACGAGCAGGGCGGCATCAACGGACGCAAGATCAATCTGATCAGCCTCGACGATGGCTACAGTCCGCCGAAGACCGTCGAGCAGACGCGTCGCCTCATCGAGCAGGAGCAGGTCGCCTTTTTGTTCAACAGCCTCGGGACGGCATGCTGCGCCTCGGTGCGGCAATACATGAACGACAACAAGATTCCGCAGCTCTTCGTCGCCACTGGCGCAAGCATGTTCTCCGATCCGGAGCATTTCCCCTGGACCATGGGCTGGCAGCCCAACTACCAGACCGAAGCCGCAATCTTCGGCAAGCATATTGTCGCGACGAAACCCGACGCGAAGATCGGCGTACTCTACCAGAATGACAGCTTCGGAAAGGACTACCTGACCGGCCTCAAGAACGGCCTCGGCGCAGACCACGCAAGCATGGTGATCAAGGAAGTTTCCTACGAGACGTCGGAGCCCACGGTCGATTCTCAAATCGTGACGTTGCAGGGAGCAGGCGTCGACACGGTCCTCTATGCGGCGACGCCGAAATTCGCAGCGCAGGCGATCCGAAAGACTTACGACCTCGGCTGGTCGCCCGTTCGTTATATGACCGACGTGTCGCAGTCGGTCGCAACGGTGATGAAGCCCGCGGGTCTCGAAAAATCGAAGGGGGTCATCACAGCGGTCTATGGCAAGGACCCTACGGACGCCCGCTGGAAGGACGACCCTGGCTATAAGGCTTTCGCCGCGTTCGTGGGCAAATATTTGACGCCAAACGATCTGACTGACGCCAACGCGGTTTACGGATTTGGAACTGCGGCCACCATGGTCCAGGTGCTCAAACAGTGCGGCGACGATCTCTCGCGTGAGAATGTCATGCGACAGGCGGCGAACATCAAGGATCTGGTGTTGCCGATGGGTCTCCCGGGGTTGAGCATCAACACCTCGCCGACCAATTTCAGCCCAATCCGTCAAATGGAGCTGGCTAGCTTCGATGGCGAGAGTTGGCGCGCGTTCGGCGACCTGATGAGCGGCTAAACGGAAAACGGCGGCTTTATCGCGCCTCTGTTCCCGCAGGCGGACAGGGGTGCGCATGGCTCGGTCGCCATCGAAGCGATCAAGTGGGAGGACAGGTCATGATCACTCGACGGACATTTCTGCAATCGAGCGCTGCCGTCACGGCTTTCGCCGCCAGCGCCGGCTCGGCGCGCGCCGCCGACACACCCGGGATTACAGACGCCGAGATCAAGATCGGGCAGACCATGCCTTACAGCGGCCCGGCGTCGGCCTACGGCGTGATCGGCCGCACCGAGGCCGCCTATTTCAAGATGATCAACGAGCAGGGCGGCATCAATGGCCGCAAGATCAATTTCATCAGCCTCGACGACGGCTACAGCCCACCGAAGACGGTCGAACAGGTGCGGCGCCTGGTCGAGGACGAGAAAGTCGCCTTCCTTTTCAACACGCTCGGCACGCCGCCGAACGCGGCAATCCGACAATACCTCAACGACAATAAGGTGCCGCAATTGTTCGTGTCGACCGGGGCCAGCATGTTCAGCGATCCCCAGCATTTTCCGTGGACGATGGGTTACAATCCGAACTACCAGACGGAAGCACGCATCTACGGCAAGCACATTCTGGCGACCAAGCAGGACGCCAAGATCGCCGTGCTCTATCAAAACGATGGCTTCGGCAAGGATTACCTTATCGGGCTCAAGGACGTGCTCGGACACGATCACGCCGGCATGATCGTGAAGGAGGCCTCCTATGAGACCTCGGAGCCGACAGTCGATTCGCAAGTCGTCACCTTGCAGGGCTCGGGCGCGGATTTGTTCCTCATTGCGGCGACGCCGAAATTCGCGGCCCAGGCGATCCGCAAATCCGCCGACCTCGGCTGGGAGGCCGTCCGCTACATCACCAACGTCTCGACCTCTATCGCCACGATTCTCAAGCCCGCAGGCCTCGACAAATCGAAAGGACTTATCACCGGCAGTTACGTCATGGACGTCAACGATCCGCACTGGAAAGATGATCCCGGACTCAAGCAATGGCAGGCCTTTACGGCCAAATACATGTCGCCGGCCGAATATGCCGACGCGAATGCCGCCTATGGTTTCGGCGCGGCGACGACCATGGTGGAGGTGCTCAAGCAGTGCGGCGCCGACCTGTCGCGCGACAACATCATGAAACAGGCGGCCAGCCTCAAGGATTTTCAGGTGCCGATGTTGGAGCCCGGGATCAGGCTCAACACGTCGCCCGACAACTACAGCCCGATCCGGCAGTTACAGCTCGCGCAGTTCGACGGCGCGAGTTGGCAACTGTTCGGCGACATCATCACCGGCTGAGGGGAAAGGCCGCGCGTCTTTGCGCGCGGCCTTTGGTTAAACTGGGATTGCCTCGGCCTCCCTCACGCCCATTGCTTGAGCGGAGCGAAGCGGGCGAATTTCTTGGCGCGGTGGCGATCCATGCGGGTCAGCACGTCGCGCAAGAAGGCAACGCCCTCGGCGAGATACGGCCCCTTGTTGAGCATCACGCATTCGGCGCCTTGAGCCATCGCCGCGTCGGTCATCTCGGCGCGGCTCGCGACGCCATCGCGCACAAAATTGTCGAGGACTTGCGTGGCCCACACCACCGGCGTGTGCGCCGCTTCGCAGAGCCACAGGATTTCCTCCTGCATTTCGGTGAGCCTGGCGAAACCGAGCTCGACCGCGAGGTCGCCCCGCGCGATCATCACCGCGGTCGGATTGTGCGCCGCCGACTGCAGGATGAGGGGCGGCAGATTGCGCACTGCGAGCGGCGTTTCGATCTTCAACACCAGCCCTGGCGGTTCTCGCTTGGGCGCGCGCGCCACCAGATGATCCTGCAGGAGCTCGATGTCGTCGACGCGCTGCACGAACGAAAACCCGATTAGGTCGGCATGCTCGGCGATGAAGTCGAGGTCGCGGAAGTCCTTGGAGGTCAGTGGCGGCAGATCGAGCTCGGTCGACGGGAAATTGACGCCCTTGCCGGGCTTGAGCCGCACCCCCTTCTCGCGCGCGGCGTAGACCTCAATCTCGGCCCGGCCCGGCGCCTTGGAGACGACGCGGGCTGCCGCCTTGCCGTCGTCGATGAATATTTCCGAGCCGACACTCAGCTGGTCGACGAGTTCAGGAAAATTGAGCGAGAAGGCGATCGGCTCCTTAGTCTTCTCGCGCAGTTCGTCGACTAGAACGACACGGTCGCCGCGCGAGAGGCGCGTTTTCGGCGGCGCCTTCACTCTGAGGATGCGGCACTTGGGGCCGGCGATATCCATCAGCACCCGGCAGGGACGCTCGAGCCGCCCAGACGCCTGGCGCACATGCTCGACCATTTGCCCCCACATTTCGGGGTCGTCGTGGGCGCAATTGATGCGCGCGCAATCCATCCCAGCGGTCACCAGATTGTCGACCAATGCGGGTTCCGTCGCGGCCTCGGGCGGCAAGGTCGCCATCACCCGAGCGCGGGGAGCTCCTTTTTGCCGCTTGCCGAACAGCCGGTCAGCCTCCGCCTCCAGCTCCGCGACGCCCGCCTTCGCTAAAAGTGGCGATGGGTAGGCCGCGCCCGATTCGCCGTTCAGACGCTTGAGTGTCGCTATGAGCGTATTGAGCGCCTGCGCGACGTGGCTTTCGCTGCGACCGAGCGAAGAGAGCCCCCGCGCGGCGAGCCGGTATTGCAAGTCGGGGAGGTCGTGTTCGCGCAGCGCGATATATTGGGAGAGATTCAGAGCGCGAGGCGTGACCGTCGACTTGTCTGCGTCGACGCCCCACCCCCTTCTAAGCTCGGCGCCTTGGTGCTCGACGTCCTCACGCAGCGCTTTCACCTCGGAGAGAAGGGCGCGGAGTTCTTCCAGGTCGCTTCCGGTTTTTCCAGGCATGGGCGCCGCTTCGCATGAGCGAATCGTCGACGGAGTCAAGCATTTCCCCGCCAGACCGGTCTTTGACGCGCGAATGTGACGCCTGTGTAACGAACCGCGAACAGATTTGGACTATCCTCGGGCGCCGGGGCGTGGCGTTAAGTTTGATGAAGTCAGGCCAGATCCTCGCGCCAGATTGAAACTATTCCGCGCCGCCGCGCGTATAAAGGATTGGACAACTCGAGGCGATCATGGGCCCGATGATGAAAATGGTCGGAGCGGTCGCCATCGCGATGACCCTCTCGATCGGAACCGCATCCGCGGAGGAATTAACCCCCGCCAGGTCACGCGCCATCATCGAGCGGCAGTTCGACGCCTTTGAGCGCAACGATGCGGACGCCGCTTATGCGCTTGCCGCTCCGACAATCAAGGAAATGTTCAGCGACGCCGACCACTTCATAGCCATGGTTCGCGACCACTATGCGCCTGTGTATAGGCACCGCAGCGTCGATTTTGGCGCCTTTAAGGAATCGGGCGACGAGGCGAGCCTTGAGGCGACCCTCGTCGACAACGACAATGTCGTGTGGACGGCGCTCTATAGCTTTCGGCGTGCGCCGAACGGCGATTGGCTGATTTCTGGGTGCGTACTTGCGAAGGCGGAGGGGAGCGCAATCTGATCGCGGATTGGTCGCTCAAGGTTAAGATCAGCGGCGCGATATTGTCCCCTTAGCGCCGCGCGGACTAATCTGTCCCGGAAGAAGCGCCTGGCAGAGTGAGGCGCCTGCACGGGGAAATCTTATGACAATCGGCTTTGAAGGCAGAGTGGCCATCGTCACCGGCGCGGGCTCCGGTCTCGGACGTTCGCATGCTCTGGGACTTGCGGCGCGCGGAGCGAACGTTGTCGTCAATGATTTCGGTCAAAACGGAGGCTTCAACAATGCCATGAGGGTTGTGGAAGAGATTCGAGCGGCCGGCGGAACAGCGATCGCGGACAATGCGGACGTCGCCGATTTTGATCAGGTCTCCGAGATGGTTGCACGCTCCGAAAGGCTGTGGGGCCACGTCGACATTCTCATCAACAACGCTGGCGTGCTGCGCGACAAGACCTTCGCCAAGATGGAGATGGCGGATTTCGAGTTCGTCATCCGCGTACACCTGATCGGCTCGGCCAACTGCACGAAGGCGGTCTGGGCGGGCATGCGGGAACGCAACTATGGGCGTATCGTGTTCACGTCTTCGGCGTCCGGCATCTACGGCAATTTCGGGCAGGCGAACTACGGCGCCGCGAAGGCGGGCATGATCGGGCTCATGAACGTCCTGCACCTCGAGGGCGCGAAGAACGATATCCGCGTCAACATCCTGGCGCCGACGGCGCGCACAGGCATGACGGAAGGCCTGCTGTCGCCTGTCGCAGCGGAGCTTATGACGCCGGAAAGCGTGACGCCGGGCGTGCTGTTTCTTGTGAGCGAGAATGCGCCCTCGCGCGTCATTCTCGGCGCGGGCGCCGGCGTCTTCGCGGTCACGCATATCGGCGAGACGCCCGGCGTCTACCTCGATGAGAGCGAGCGCACGCCCGAGACGATCGCCGCCCGGTTTGCCGAGATTTCCGACGCTCGGACCGCCGAGCCGCTCAAGGACGCCTTCGCGCAGACTTACAAGTTTGTCGCCGCCGCAGCGAAGGCCAAGGGCGTCATCGGTGGAGTGACGGCGCGAACCAGCCCCAGCCCGGCTCGCTTTCGCTGTCATCGCGCAAGCGTCGCCTTAACTTTTCGCCGCCGTTCTCTTTCTCCGCTTCGCCAGCGTCCTCAGGCGCAACGCGTTGAGCTTAATGAAGCCGGCGGCGTCGTTGTGGTCGTAGGCCACGGCGCCTTCATCGAAGGTGACAAGGTCCTGGTCGTAGAGCGAATGGGGACTGTCGCGGCCGATCACGTGGACGCCGCCCTTATAGAGTTTCAGGCGCACTCGGCCTGCGACCATCTCCTGGCTTTTGTCGATCAGCACCTGCAATAGCTCGCGCTCAGGCGAGAACCAGAAACCGTTGTAGATGAGCTCGGCGTATTTGGGCATCAGCTCGTCTTTGAGATGAGCGGCGCCGCGGTCGAGGGTGATCAATTCGATGGCGCGGTGCGCCGCGAGCAGGATCGTCCCCCCGGGCGTCTCGTACATGCCGCGCGACTTCATGCCGACGAAGCGGTTTTCGACCAAGTCGAGCCGGCCGATGCCATTGTCGTGGCCGAGCTTGTTGAGAGCGGCGAGCAGTGTCGCGGGGCTCATCGTCTTGCCGTCGAGCGCCATGGGGTCGCCCTTCTCGAAACTGACCTCGACAATGGTCGGCTTGTCGGGCGCGTCCTCGGGATGAACGGTGCGCGAATAGACATAAGCTGGCGTCTCTTCCGCCGGATCCTCCAGAACTTTGCCCTCCGACGAGACATGCAGGAGGTTCGCGTCGGTCGAAAACGGCGCATCGCCGCGCTTGTCCTTGGCGATCGGGATCTGATGCTGCTCGGCGAAGGCAATGAGCGCATTGCGGGAGGCGAACTCCCATTCGCGCCAGGGCGCGATGATTTTGATGTCGGGATCGAGCGCATAGGCCGATAGCTCGAAGCGCACCTGATCATTGCCCTTGCCGGTCGCGCCATGCGCGATCGCATCGGCGCTCATTTTGTGAGCAATCTCGACAAGGCGCTTGGCGATCAGCGGCCGCGCGATCGAGGTGCCGAGCAGATATTGGCCCTCATACTGGGCGTTGGCGCGGAACATCGGGAAGACATAGTCGCGCACGAATTCCTCGCGCACGTCCTCGATGAAGATGTGCTCGGGCTTGATGCCGAGCAGCTCAGCCTTTGTGCGCGCCGGCTCGAGCTCCTCGCCCTGGCCGAGGTCGGCGGTGAAGGTGATGACCTCCGCGCCATATTCCGTCTGCAGCCATTTGAGGATGATGGAGGTGTCAAGTCCGCCCGAATAGGCAAGGACAACGCGCTTGACTTGCGGCTTCTTGGGGCTCGGCATGGATAGCAGGTCTCTCTTCAGGCGGCATCGTCACGGCCGGGCTTGACCCGGCCATCCACGCCACGCCGCCTTCAAGTCGCAGGCCGCGAATTCAATGCCGCCGGAGGCCCGGATTGAGTGACAGGCCGGGTCGTGAGGACGGAGGCGCGTGGATGGCCGGGTCAAGCCCGGCCATGACAGTGGAGGGGCGTCGGGCCCCGAAGATGTCGGCGGGACTTATAGAGCCGCGCTTGCGTGCGCGCAACCTGGCAGCTTTACCGGGAAGGGGAGAGGTTGAGCGTGGCGATGACAGCGGCGACTTCGTCATCGGCTGAGCCGCCCGCGTCGACGGTCACGATTCCCGGCTCGTCCGGCGTCGGCTCCTCCAGCGTGTCGAACTGGCTGCGGAGCAGCGAGGCCGGCATGTATTCGTGCTGGCGACTCGGCGACGCGGCCTTTGATCAGCGCTTCCGAGCCTTTCAGATAGATGAAGCGAACGTCGGGCCGGGCCGAACGGATGCGATCGCGATAAGCGCGCTTGAGCGCCGAGCAAGTTAGTACGCCGGACTTGCCCACGGCGGCCCAGCTTTTGAGTTCCTCGCCAATCCGATCGAGCCAGGGGGCGCGGTCGGCGTCGGTGAGCGGAATTCCCTGCCGCATCTTCTCGACATTGGCCGGAGGATGCAGCCGGTCGCCCTCCATGAAGGGCCAGCCGAGCTGGTTGGCGAGCAGCTCGGCGACGGTCGTCTTGCCGCTGCCCGACACGCCCATGACGACCAGGACGGTTCCGTTCTTGGGGGGATTCATCGTCGCTTCACGGGGGCGAGAGGGCGGCTGCGACCGCGTCCGCCTCGGGATCGGCTCGCTTCCCCATTTGGACCTCCGTCATGGTGTCTCCTCCCCAGAAGCAGGAGACTCTCCGGGCCGTCGGTTGTCAATTAGCGCAGCTTACGGTTTCATCCAGCGAGACAGACGGCCAAACACGTCGCGAAGGGCGACCAAAGTGAGCCCGCGTCGTGTGGGCCAACGGCCATGTGAGCGGCGTCTTCTTTCTCACCCGGCCGAAATCATAGAAGCTCCAGGTTCTCACGGCCGCTCTTCGGCCAGATGACGCGCCGGGTGACTTCGATGACGATGAGTGTGATGAGCCCGCCGAGCAGCACATCGCTGAGGTAGTGGCCGCCGAAGGCGAGCCTCAACAAGCTCGCGCCGAACCCGAAGGCGAATGCAGCGACCAGTGCGGGACCGCGGCAGGGTGGGGGGAGGACGCTCGCCGGCGCGACCATCCAGAAGCCGGTCGCGGCCTCACCGGAGACGAACGAACAGTTCTTTTGGCAGCCGCCGTTGTTGTCATACCAGGGCGTGAAGGCGTTCGGTCCATTGAAGTCCTGGGTCTGGATCGGACGGGGCCGATGCCAATGATCCTTGAGGCCGAGGTTGACGATGAGGCCCGGCCCGATGACCATCGTGGCGATGAGAAAGATCATCGCTCGGCCGCTCGGCGCCCAGCCCAGTTTTACCCCGCGTTTCTTAGCGAGCCACAGCGCCGCATAGGCCGCTAGCACGACGAACGGGGTCACGCGGAAAAAGTCGCGGCCAAAGCGTTCGAAGCTGTTGCGACCGAAGAAGCCGCCGCTGTGGTAAAAGTAGCGGGCGCCCGCCAGATCGAGCTGGGGCCAGATCGCGAAAACGGCAAGCGCCAGCGCGGCGAGCGTAATATAGACGAACAGCGCTTTGTTCATTTGCCGCGAATTAGACCACGCGATAGGTCTGGCCGGTCTCAAGCCCTTCGATGCTGCGGCTGAAGGCGCGGGCGGCGCGGGCCACCGGCACGGGATCGTGGCCGCGAAAGAACGGTCCATAGTCCGCCATGAATTCTTCAAACACGGTCGGGCTCACCGCATTGATGCGGATGCCGGAGGGCATTTCGATCGCGGCCGCCATGGCGAACGCCTCGATGGCCGCGTTGACCATGCTAGCGGAAGAACCCGTGGCGATTGGCGTCTGCGACAGCACGCCTGCGATCAGCGTGATCGAGCCGTGGTCGTTGATGTGGTCGCGCGCCGCCAGCGCCAGATTAACCTGCCCCATGAGTTTATCGGTCAGCCCCAATCCGTAGGAGGACTTTTCCAACCCTGCGAGTTTGATCGCCGAAAGCGGGTGCCAGTTCACGGCGCCGGCGGCGCAAGCGACGGCGTCCAGCGGCCCTGCCGCCTTCAGGCCCGCGACGATGCTGGCGGGATTGGCGATGTCGATGCGAATGTCGCCCGACTTCGATCCAGCGGACACGATGTCGTGCCGCGGCGAAAGCTCGGTTACGATTGCGCGCCCGAGCACTCCGCTTGCGCCGACGAGGAGAATGCGAAGACGATCGGACATAGGCGAACCTTACTTCTGTCAGGTGCGGGGAAGCTAGAGGATCGATGGCGTCCGCACCAGATAGGCGCGACCCGTGGCGCCCATGCAAGGTCGCAGGCTATAAGGCCCACTTGGGCCTTAATCCAGCGGAGCATCGCATGATTCGAACTCGACGACAAGCTCGCGCGCATCCGCAGCGGCGCCTATCGGCGTTCAGATTTCATCATCGCTGACGCTAAGGACCCGGACATGGGGCCGGGTCTGCATGCGGTTGGGCCGGCGCCGACGCTCGATGGAGCGACGCCGCGATTCCGTACGCGCGTGGAGTTTCTTGATTCAATCGAGGCCATCGTTAAGCAGGACGTCGTCGACATCATGCTGACGTCGGTCTCGAATCTGGAAAGCCTCGTCAAGCGCAACGTCTTCGCCGGAACAGGGGTCAAGCCGGTTATTCGAGCGAATGACACGACCGATGTCTGGCGTCATCGCGGAGCGTCTTTCCATAACCAGCCGTCGCGGCCGTTCCGCACCGCGTCGCTCCAGCACGCGAAGCCGCTGACCGACCTCGGGCTCTATTCGATCACGTTCACCAATGACATCGACGCCGACCACGTCTCGCTCGAGGCGTTCACGGATTTTCGTGACGACGCCGAAGCCAACGGCTTCTCTTATTTCCTTGAGGTGTTTAATCCGAACGTCGAGCGCGGGCTGACGCCGGAGACCATGCCTCAGTTCGTCAACGACGCAATCGTCCGATGCCTCGCCGGCCTCACCGAGGCCGAGCGGCCAAAATTCTTGAAGATTGCGTACAATGGACCAAGAGCGCTCGAAGAGCTCGCATCGTTCGACCCGGGCCTCGTCGTTGGCGTGTTGGGCGGCGGAGCCGGCACGACCCGCGATTGCTTCGAGCTTATTCATCAGGCGGAGAAATATGGCGCGCGCGTCGCGCTGTTTGGCCGCAAGATCAATCTCGCGGAATCGCCGCTCGACATCGTGCGCCTCATGCGCGCGGTCGCCGACGGAGCGATGACTCCGCTCGAGGCGGTCAAAGACTACCACGCGGCGCTCCAGAAGCAGCGTCTGAAACCAACGCGCGAAATCGCGGTCGACAGCGCGATCACAGAAACTGTCCTCAAGTCTGGCTGACCGATGAGCGAGCGGCGCGGCATTCTGTCGGCCGGCACTTTTTGCGTCGATTTCAACAAGTCGATCGCACGCTGGCCGGAGGAGGACACCTCCAACGAGGTTCTGGCGATCGACCGCCAGGGTGGGGGCGCAGGCTTCAATATGGCGCTCGACCTCAAGCGCCTCGACCCCGACCTTCCAGTCGAGGCGATGGGGGTCGTCGGCGATGACGACCTTGGGCGATTTCTGCTAGCGGAATGCGACGCGCGCGGCGTCAACCGTACTTCGCTTCGCGCCGCGCCCGGCGGCGCGACGATGAGCGTCGATGCTTTCAATGTCGCGGCCAACGGCCGGCGCACGCATTTTTATCATCAGGGCGTGGCGGCCGAGATGACGCCCGATGACTTCGACTTCTCTTCGACCAATGCGAAAATTCTGCATCTCGGATTGCCGGGCGCTCACAAGACGATGGACAGCCCATGGCGCGGCGAGGCCAACGGTTGGGTCGCCGTGTTGCGCAAGGCGCGGGCCCACGGCCTCCGCGCTAATCTCGAATTGATGACGACCCGGGCGGAACGGCTCGCCGAGCTTGGCCGGCCGTGCCTGCCGTATCTCGATTGTCTCATCGTCAACGATTACGAAGTCGGCGCACTGGCGGGACGCGAGACGCGGCGAGCCGACGGCTCGACCGACCCGGCGGCGGTCGCGCGGGCAATCGATGACGTGCTCGCGCTCGGCGCCATGCGCTGGGCGGCGGCTCACTTTCCCGAGGGCGCGATCGTGGGCGCGCGGGACGGGTCGCGCCTCGCGGTGGGCTCGGTCGTCCTGCCGGCGGGCGCTGTAGTCGGCGCCAACGGCGCGGGCGACGCGTTCGCCGCCGGCCTGCTTTATGGGCTGCATGAGCAATGGCCGATTGTTGAGTGTCTGCAACTCGGGCATGCATGCGCCGCGGCGTCGATGCGCGCGGTGTCGACAACGGCCGGCGTTGGAACGGTCAGCGAATGCCTCGCGCTGGCGAAGCGATGGGGATTCCGGCCGCTGACGCTCGACGCCTAATCGCGCGCATTTTCAGCTAGTCGTTAGAAGGGATTGCCTGCGCGTGCCGGAATTTTCACATCGTCTCATTTTCGTGCGCCATGGCGAAACGGCATATAACGCCGAAAACCGCCTGCAGGGACAGATGGACACCCCTCTCAACGCCCGCGGGCGCGAACAGGCGCGCGCGGTCGGTCGGACGCTCGGCGCCCGGCTCGGATCCGAGATCGAGGTACTGGAGACGGCGGACGCTTTCATCGCTTCGCCGCTCGAGCGCGCGCGGGAGACGATGGAAATTGCGCGCGATGCGATGGGACTGCCGCCGAGTCGCTACCGGCTCGACCCGGTCTTGAAGGAGCTCAGCTTCGGAATTTGGGAGGGCATGACCTGGCGGGAAATCGAGGGGCGGTACGTGCGGGACCTTGAGGCGCGTAAAAGGGACAGGTGGAATTTCGCGCCGCCGGGCGGCGAGAGCTACGCGATGCTGGCCGCGCGCGTGCGTCCTTGGCTGGATGGGCTGACCGGAGACGCCTTCGTCGTCTCGCATGGCGGCGTGGCGCGGGCGCTGATGATGCTGATCGCCGGCGTCACTCCTGCGAAAGCCGCCGAGGCGCCCATTACGCAAGGCCGGGCGCTGCGCTTCGAGAACGGGACATGCCAATGGATCATCTGAAAGCGCAGCCGCCCGGGCCCGAAGCGCATAGCTTGCTGTCGCGCAACCCTGCGCTGCGGCGCGAGATCGAGGCTGGGCTCTTCTCGCCCCGACGCCGCGGCAACGGTGCTCAGGCCGCCTTCATGTTGACGGTCGAGGTTGCGATCTTCGTGAGCAGCTGGTCGGCCTTGATCTCTTCCTGCAACGTCTGGTCGAGGAGCTTCGCGGCGTCGTTGAATCCGAGCTCCTGCGCCCAGGTCTTCAGGGTGCCATAACGAGCGATTTCGTAGTGTTCCACTGCCTGGCCTGAGGAGGCGAGACCAGCATCGAGGGCCTCTGCGCCCTTGAAATCTTCCATAATTTCCTTAGCCTCATCGATGATGCCGAGGATCGCCTCACAGGTCTTGCCGCGCGCGGGCCGACCGAGTTGCTCGAACACCTCGTTAAGGCGCTCTACGTGACCCTCGGTCTGGTCGCGATGGGCCTCGAAAGCCTGCTTGAGTTCCGGCGACACAGCCTCCTTGGCCATTTTGGGCAAGGCGCGCAAAATCTGCTTCTCGGCGAAATAGATATCCTTGAGGGTCTCGGAGAACAGATCTTTGAGGTTCTTCTGGTTCGGCATGGGGCGCTCCTTTGCAGTGGCGGTGACTGCGACAAAGAACTGGCTCGGATGCGTTAGGTTCCGGCGATGCTTCGGCTTCGCGCTTGCTTATGACGCGCCGAGGCGCGACAATCGCCGGAACGGGGTACTCGTTTGGGTAAAGGGAAGTTGCCGAAGGAGGCTCGTCCATGACCAGTAAGCTCGACCAGTTGCGCACTATGACCACCGTCGTCTCGGACACCGGCGACATGGAGGCGATCCGCGCCTACAAGCCGACCGACGCCACGACAAATCCATCGCTGATTTTGAAGGCGGCGGAGATGCCGGCCTATGCGCGTCTTGTCGACGAGGCGATTGCCTGGGGGGGCAAGCAAAAGGCCTCAGTCGGCGAGGTGACGGACCGCATTGCGGTGAACTTCGGCTCCGAACTGACGAAGATCGTTCCTGGCCGTGTGTCGACCGAGGTTGACGCCGATCTCTCCTTTGACACGGAGGGCATGGTCGCCAAAGCGAAGTCCTTGATCGCCGCCTACAAGGAGCGAGGCATCGGCCACGAGCACATTCTCATCAAGCTCGCTTCGACCTGGGAAGGCGTGCAAGCGGCCAAGCGCCTGCAGGCCGAAGGCATCGATTGCAACATGACGCTCGCCTTCTCGATCGCCCAGGCGATCGCGGCGGGCGACGCGAAGGCGTTCCTTCTGTCGCCCTTCGTTGGACGCATCTTTGATTGGCACGTGAAGGCAGGCGGTGGCCCGTACACCGCCGAAACCGATCCCGGCGTGCACTCGGTCCGCACGATCTACGCCTATTACAAGACCTATGGGATCAAGACGGTCGTGATGGGCGCCTCGTTCCGCAACACCGGCGAGATCGAGGCTCTCGCGGGCTGCGATCGGCTCACCATCTCGCCTCAGCTGCTCGAGGCGCTGTCGAAGGAGGAGGGCGAGCTCAAGCGGCAGCTCGACCCGGCCAAGCCCGGTCCAGCGCCAGCCAAGGTCGCAATGGACGAAAAGACCTTCCGCTGGATGCTGAACGAGGACCAGATGGCGACGGAGAAGCTATCCGACGGCATCCGCCTCTTCGCGCACGATCTCAATAAGCTGAGGACGACGGTGCAGCAGCGGCTGGCGAAGGCGGCGTGACGAGCGGCTAAAAAGGAGAATTTGCGCTGCGTGGTCGGCCGTAACGCCGGCTCCCCCCTTGAGGTCCTACTCATTTTTCTCAAGCTCGGCCTGACCAGTTTCGGCGGGCCGGTTGCGCATCTTGGCTATTTCCGCCGCGAGTTCGTCATCCGGCGCGCCTGGCTCGACGAGCGCGCCTATGCCGATCTGGTCGCGCTGTGCCAATTCCTGCCGGGTCCGGCCAGCAGCCAAGCAGGATTCGCCATCGGGCTCACGCGCGCCGGCTATCTGGGCGGTCTCGCCGCCTGGGCAGGTTTCACGTTACCCTCGGCGGCGGCCATTACGCTGTTCGCCTATGGCGAGGGCGCGCTCAACGGCCCTGTCGGCGATGGAATGCTGCACGGCCTCAAGCTTGTCGCGGTCGCCATTGTCGCTCAGGCGGTCTTGGGCATGGCTCAGGCTCTGTGTCCGGATCGGCCGCGCGCAACAATCGCCGTCCTGTCGTTGACCGTGACCGCAATTGCGCCCGCGGCATGGACCCAGATCGCCGTCATTCTTCTCGGCGCCCTTGCCGGATACCTCGTTTGCCGACAGGGTGTGGATATCGCCGTCGCCGACGCCGAGGCGCCGGTCAGCCGGCGCATGGGGTTCGTGTTCGCTGGCCTCTATTTCGCTCTGCTCGCGCTGTCGTTCGCTCCGGTGGGCGCAGGCGCCGCCGCCCTCGCCGCGGCGTTCTACCGCTCGGGGGCGCTGGTGTTCGGTGGCGGACACGTCGTCTTGCCGCTGCTTCGCGCCGCCGTGGTCGATACGGGGTGGGTCTCCGACAGCGCCTTCCTTGCCGGCTATGGCGCAGCCCAAGCCGTCCCGGGGCCCTTATTCACCTTTGCGGCCTATCTCGGCGCAGTCGCCAGCGTTCCGCCGGGCGGCCTTCTCAGCGCGGCGCTGGCGCTGATTGCGATCTTCGCGCCCGGACTGTTGCTACTGATGGCGGCCTTAGTCTTCTGGCGGGAATTGCGTTTGCGCGGCAGGGCGCGCGCGGCGATGGCGGGCGTCAACGCGGCCGTGGTCGGCCTGCTCGCTTCCGCGCTTTACAGTCCCGTATGGACGAGCGCGGTCCGCGGACCGACCGATTTCGCTATCGCGGCGGCGGGCTTTGTCGCCCTGATTGTCTGGCGCGTTCCCCCGCTCGCCGTCGTCGTCGCCACCGCCGCAACGTCTGTAGCCCTAAGCCTCTCGAGCTAGGCGCTGAGGGCGAAACTAAACGGGGTCCTGACCGACTGAAAACATTAGGGCGCTACGGCTAAAACCACGGTAAGCGCGCCGTGCTGCCGATTCTGCCCGTGGCCAACTCTAGCGATTCTCGATCGCCTGAGCGCGTCTGACAGGCGCAGACGAGGCCGGGATCGCCACTTTGAGGTCTGACCGGCTCGCTTCGATATTGTCGAGGAACTGGCGCGCGCTCTCTTTCCAGGTGAAACGCATCGAATGTTCGCGCGCCTGCTCGCGCGACATGGTCAAGGCCTTGAGGCAGGCCGCCCGTAGATCCTCGTCGAGCACGCCAGCGCCGGGAGCTACGACATCGATCGGCCCGGGCACAGGATACGCCGCGACCGGCAGGCCGCTGGCCATAGCTTCGATCATCACGATCCCGAACGTGTCGGTGCGCGAAGGGAAAACGAATACGTCCGCGCTCGCGTAGATGTCGGCCAGGGCTTCGCCCTCCTTGGCGCCGAGGAAATGGGCGCGCGGATAGCGGCGCTCGAGGTGGCGGCGAACCGGCCCGTCGCCGACGATCACGGTCGAGCCGGGCAGATCGAGGCCAAGCAGCGCTTCAAGGTTCTTTTCCACCGCCACCCGTCCAACCGACAGGAAGATCGGCCGCGGCAGGTCGAGGGCGCGCTTGGACCGTGGGCGGTAAACGGCATGGTTGACGCCGCGCGTCCAAAGCCTGACCCGGGGAAAGCCGCGGCGGGTGAGGTCGGCGCCGATAGTCGGCGTCGGCGCCATCACCGCAGCCGAGGGCGCATGAAAATAGCGCAAGCCCGCATAGGTCAGCCATTCAGGAACGCGGATTCGAGCCGAGACGTATTCGGGAAAGCGGGTGTGGTAGCTGGTGGTGAAGATCCGCTGGTGCGTCAGGCAATAGCGCCGCGTCAGCCAGCCGATCGGTCCTTCGGTGGCGATATGGATATGGTCGGGCTTGGCCTCCTCGATGCGCTGGCCGATCTTTCGCCAGGATGGGATCGCGACGCGAATTTCCGGGTAGGAGGGCAGGGGAGCGCTCCACATTCCCTGCGGCGTCAGGAAGTCAAAGGTCGCCCCCAACTCGGCGGCCGCATGGGTCATTCGCTCCAGCGTCGACACCACGCCGTTGACTTGGGGACGCCAAGCGTCGGTCGCGATCAGGATGCGCATTAAGCCGCTTCCGCTTGCGCCTCTTCGGCTCCCGCATCCGCCGCTTCCTCCTCGACGCGCGAGATGAGCTGCAACGGATCCTTCCAGCGCAACACTTCCATCTGGCCGTCGTAATGCTCGACCACGAGCGAGCAGGACTCAACGAAGTCGCCTGTGTTGACGTAAATCACGCCCTCCATTTCGCGGATGACGGGATGATGGATATGGCCGCAGACCACGCCGTCGACGCCTCGCTTTTTGGCCTCTGCGGCAAGCTCCGTCTCGAATGAGCCGATGAAATTGACCGCGTTCTTGACCTTGAGTTTCGCCCAGGCCGAAAATGACCAATAGGGCAAGCCCAACGCCCGGCGCGCCGCGTTGAAATGGGTGTTGACGAATAGGGCGAAATCGTAGGCCCAGTCGCCGAAGAACGCGAGCCACTTCGAATGGCGCACCACGACGTCGAATTCGTCGCCATGAATGATGAGGTAGCGCTTACCGTCGGCCGCGGTATGGATCGCCTGCCGCTTGATCTCGATCCCACCGAAGGTCAGGCCGAAGAACTGCCGGGCGAATTCATCGTGGTTGCCAGGAACAAACACCATCCGCGCGCCGCGCCTGACCTTGCGCAGCAATTTCTGGATGACGTCGTTATGCGCCTGTGGCCAGTACCAGCCGGAGCGGAGCCGCCAGCCGTCGATGATGTCGCCGACCAGGTAGATCGTGTCGGCCTCGACATGGCGCAGCATATCCAGGATAAGATGGGCCTGGCACCCGCGCGTGCCCAGGTGCAAATCCGACAGGAACAGCGTCCTGTATCGATGGGTTTGTTGGAACTTGGGCACAGGGGGCCTCCTCGCGAGGGGGCGAACAACGAGAAATGACTGCGCAGATTCTCATGTCGCTTCGATGACGCGACGCACTCGAAGCGCTTATAATTGCCGACCTGAAGAGTGTCGAGAGCGAGGGCGCCACAGTGGACTTAGGAATTGCCGGCCGGAAAGCGATCGTTTGCGCGTCGAGCAAAGGCTTGGGCCGCGCGTGCGCGCGCGCGCTGGCGGAAGCTGGATGCGCTGTCGTGCTCAATGGCCGCGAGAGAGAGGGCCTGGAACGGACTGCGCATGAACTGCGGCAGGCGACGGGCGTTGAGATACGCGCAGTTCCGGGCGATCTGGACAATCCAGCGACGCGGGCGGAACTGATCGCCGCCTGCCCGGACGCGGATATTCTGGTCAATAACAACGGCGGGCCGCCGTACAAGAGTTTCGCGGAAATCAGTCGCGAGGACGTCCTCAAGGGCGTCGAGTCCAACATGCTCACCCCGATCGCGCTGGTTCAGGCGCTGGCGCCGGGCATGGTTGAGCGCAAGTTCGGGCGAATCATCAACATCACCTCGAGTTCGGTCCGGACCCCGATCGCCGGCCTCGACGTCTCGTCAGGCGCGCGCGCCGGACTGACCGCGTTCCTCGCCTCCGCGGCGCGGCTGTTCGCGCGCGATAATGTGACGATCAACTCGATCCAGCCGGGATCGTTTGAAACCGACCGACAGAAATCCGGCCTCGCACGCACTGCAGCGCAACGGGGCATTAGCGTCGACGCGGCGCGCGCCGATTTGAAGGCCCGAATCCCGGTCGGGCGGTTCGGCGATCCAGCCGAATTCGGCGCGCTGTGCGCCTTCCTCGCGAGCGCCCACACGGGCTTCATCACGGGCCAGAACATTCTCATCGACGGCGGCGCCTTTGCGGGGGCTTTTTGAGGCGGCGAACGCTCGCGGGACGCCGAGGCCGGGCGCGGATCAGGGTCGTGAGCGCGTTGCTCGAATTCTGCGCCCTTCTTTCACCGTCGCTCTCCTGGGCGGACGACTCATCTGTCACAGGCGCCAAAGAGGCCCTCAGCGTGACCTTCGCTTGCGCCGGTCGGGCGTCAGAAGGGGAAAGTTTTCCCTCCTTCGCGAGCGGCGCCGAGGCGAAGTTCGAGGTCACTGCAACCTTCGGCGAGGGCGCGGTTGTCGCATTGGTCGACCCGGAAACCAGCGCCATCCGCCAGCCGCTTTATGATGCAGAATCGACCAGCGGACGTCTAAGCTTTAGCGACGGCGAGGAGACGACGATCGTCTGGACGCGAATGTCCGGCGCGGAAGGCGCACTTATAGGCGAAGCGATCATGAGCGACGGCGACGTGCTTTCGCTGTCGATCGAGCAACGGTCCGGAGGGACGGCGCGGCGTCCGTTCGTCCTGTTCGCCGCCGCGCATTCGAGTCTATTCCGGGGAACCTGCACCGCGGCGGCGCATCGCTAGACATCGCAGGTCGAGACGACGGGATTAGGACCGAGGCGAGCATGATTCTGTATTTAGCAACTATTCGGCGTCAAATACAAAGGGATGAGGCTGCTTGGCAGCGCAAAGTTTAAAGCGCCCGGGCGCGCTCATGCCTAGAATCGATCACCGCTGCGAAAAAATCGCGGCTGCTGATGCCGGGGATAGAACGGTTTGACGGTTGCTCGCGCGCCGTGGTAACCTATATGTGGTTCTGGGCTCCAGGGAGAACGGAGCCCCGCAAGACCCGAAGAAGGAAACGACGCCATGGCATGGTCGACCCCCGTTGTTTGTGAAGTCTGCGTTGGCATGGAAGTGACGAGCTACCTGTCGGCGGAAATGTGATATCGAACGCCGCCCGTCTCAAACCGGGCGGCGTCTTCAAATCCTCGAAGCTGATTGGCGCGGCGCTCTTGATGCGACCGCGTCGAGCTATGTAACGTTAGTGCGCCAAACGGCGCTATTTTTTTGCCCATCTCGGCCGAAGCGTTGGAGCTATTGAGCGGGCGTTTTGCCCACTGAGATCTCAATCCCCGAATAATACGCCGCCAGATTTTCGATATCGGTTGGCGTTAGGTCCTGGACCACGACCGACATCATTTCGTTCTTACGCTCTCCTGACTTGAACGCATCGATTTGCTCGATCAGGTAAGCCTCGTTCTGTCCCGCAAGATTCGGCGCCTCGGGGATCTTCGCTAATCCGTCGAGGCCGTGGCAGACCGCGCAGACGTCTGCTTTCTGTCGTCCCGCCTTTGCATCGCCTTGCGCCTCGACCCGGTCCTGGGCTGCGAAGCACATGGTGAAACAGGCGCCAAGAGCAAACGCTGTCGCCGACGGCCGCAGATAAAGCCGCATGTGTCCTCCACGCGAGTCGAGCAAAAAAAGACAGCTCCCACGAGCGCGGGAGCTGTCCTCTCTTAAAGCAGGCTGTTCTTACTTGCCGTCGTACCAAATGCGATAGATCGCGCCGACGAGATCGTCGGACACGAGCAGCGATCCGTCCCAATATTGCTGGACGTCGACGGGGCGGCCGAGATAGTGGCCGTTGTCGTTCCAGCCGTCCGCGAACGGGATCGAAGGTCCGGTGACATTGCCATCTTCCTTGAGGAAGGTGACCATGATGCGCGCGCCGACCGGCACGGTGCGGTTCCACGAGCCGTGCTGGGTCGAGAAGATCGCGTTCTTATACTTCTGCGGGAACATGTCGCCAGTGTAGAACGAGAGGCCGAGGTCGGCCGCGTGCGCAATCTGCTCGACTTCCGGGAAGATCACGTCGGCCGGAGGGGTGTCGTTCTTGAACTCGTTGGTGCGGATATGTCCGCCGCCGTACCACGGGAACCCGAACTCCTCGCCCATTTTATCGATGCGGTTCATCTCGCCGGGCGGGATATCGTCGCCCATGCCGTCAACCTGATTGTCGTTGCTCCAGAGCGACTTGTCCTTCGGGTTGAAGTCCATGCCGACGGGGTTGCGCAGTCCGGTCGCGAACACTTCGCGGTTCTTGCCGTCCTGGTCCATGCGGATAATGCCGCCCATGCCGATCTTCCGGTAGAGGTCGGCCTTCTCTTTTGTCGGCACATTGAACGGCTGGCCGAGCTGGATGTAGAGCTTGTTGTCAGGCCCCACGCGGCACTCGCGCGCGGTGTGGTTGAAGCTCTCTTCCGCTTTCGGAATGAGCTGTCCCTCGGGGACAACCTCGCTCACCGCGACGTCCGGGCTCTCATAGAAGAACTCGGCCGCGGGATATTGCAGAACGCGGTTCTGCTCGACGACATAGAGGAAGCCGTCCTTCGAGAAGCAGGGGCCGTTCGGCAACTTCTTCGCCAGCGTCGGGGCGAATTCCTTGACCTCGATGCCGGCCTCAGCGCCCGTGCGCGAACGATCGGTCACCGCCCAGATCTTGTTCTTGCGCGTGCCCACGAAGGTCACGACGCCCTGCGGGCCGACCGCCATGTGGCGCGCGTCGGGAACCAACGCGTAAAGCTCGATGTGGAATCCGGCCGGCAGTTTGATCTTTTCTTTCAGGATCTGTCTGACAGCGTCCGCCTTTGGCCCACCTTGCGGCACGGTCGGCCAATCGATCGGCGCGGTCATCCGGAAACCCTCCAGAGTCTGGAGGTTGTCCTGGGCTCTCGTGGCGCTAACGCCCACGATCAACGCCGAGATCGCGGCGGCGGTAATGCAAAGCAGTTTCATCTTAACCCTCCCTCGTTCCTCTGAAGCCAGCTGGCTATTCGCTGTCGCAACACTGTCGACGCGTTCTGGACAATTTGCACAACAGGGTCGAAGTCAGGCGTCAGGAGCGCGACTTCACGCTCCAAGCCCGCCCCAACAGGAGTAGGATAGCGGCCCTGCGCCGCGCGGCAAGTCATTTCAGCGATCGGAAGAATTCCCGGCGGAATTCCAAACGAAATCGGGAGCCCCTCCTAATTTTGCGGTTGGTGGATTTGGCATTCGATAGAGTCGCTATTGCAGCCTTTTCTCGCTCGCTATGCCGTCCGCAGGTTTGTCGCCGCAGTTCCAGGGTCTCGTCTTCCATCCGAGGACGGTGGGCCGCACATCCCTGAGGGTCAGCGCCGCCCGGATACCTTCCTATCCCTGCGAGGCGATCGGAGGCTAGGCGGAGCGAACGATCTTGTTCGATATTCCGAACGAAAGCGCCTATAATGCGCGCGAAAGGCGAGGCGCGCGATGGGCGTTGAAGGCAAGGATAGGGCGAAAGTTCTCGAAGCCGGGGCGGCCTCGCTGTCCAACCAGCTCGGGCAGGCCGTGCTCAAGTTGCGCAAGGGCTATGGCCTGTCGCTCGCCGATCTGTCGCAGCATTCTGGCGTCGCCAAATCGATCATTTCTCAGATTGAGCGCAATGAGACCAATCCGACGCTGACGACGATTTGGCGGCTGGCCCACGCGCTCGACGTGTCGATCGAATCGATGCTGCGGGGCGCTGATGAGGGCCCGTTCATCGAGCATCTGGGCCGAGGCGCCACGCCGATTTTTGTTTCCGACGACGGACTATGCCGTCTTGCAGTGATCGGCTGGCTGAAAACCGTCGACTGGCTGCAATGGTACGATTTTCAGGCTGATCCCGGTGGAGTTCTCGAGTCGGCTGCCCATCTGCGCGGCTCGGTCGAGTGCCTGTCGGTTTTGGACGGCGAGCTCGAGGTTGAAGTCGGCGAGGCGACGGCGGCGGCTAACGCCGGCGAGACGCTGCGCTATCGTTGCGATATGCCTCATCGAATCCGCAACCTGAGCGAGAAGCCGGCGCACGCCACGATGGTCTGCATTCTCAAGGCGGCGATGATGGACTGACGGCAAGGCTTTGCGGGCCGGTTTCGGCGCGGTCGGGAAGATCTACTTCAAGAGCCCCAGCTTTCTGTACACTTCCAGGGCCGCCGGATGCAGCGGCGCGGGAACGTCTTCGGTAATCATGTCCTGAGCGGCAAGATCTGCGAGCACCGGACTTTTGTCCTGAAGGGCTTTGATCTGCGTTCCCAAACTTGAGGCAAAGTCGGAAATCACGCGCGCATCCATATCCGCCGTCGTCATCAATACCGCGCTGACGCCAAAACTTGGGACATCCGCAGGCAATCCATAGGCGTTTGCTGGTATTCGCCCTTTTTTCAGGTAGGGCGCTCCGGCGACCAGCGCATCGATCGCAGGCCCGTCTACCGGCACGAGATTCAGCGCGCAGCCGGCGAGGAGGTCGCGGATCTTCCCGGAGGGATGCCCAAGCACCAGCAGGCTCGCGTCAATGGAGCCTTTGCAGAGCGCGTTCCCGATCGCATCGACGGGCATGTCAACGGTCCGTGGCGTTTGTCCGTCCTTCCATCCGAGCGCCTTGATCATCGCCTCCCACGTCGCTCTTGAGCCGCTTCCGGCGGGGCCAGCGACGATGCGTTTGCCGGCGAGATCACCAAGGTCATGAATGTCTGTTCGCGCGACGATGGTCACGAGCTCCGGATGGAGGGCCAGCACCGAGCGCAGAGCCGGAAATGGCGCCCCGGAATAGGCGGCTGTTCCATGATAGGCGTCGTAGGCCACGTCCGACTGGACAAGGGCGAATTCGAGTTCGCCGCCGCGAAGCGCGTCCACGTTGTAAACCGAGCCCGGCGTCATCTCCCTCGAGCAGCGAACGCCGCTCTCGTGCAGGTTCTGGTTGACGATTCCGCAGATGACGTCGCCGAGCGGATAGTAGATTCCGTTTGTTTCGCCCGTGCCGACCGAAGCGAACATATGAAACTTCGGATTCTCCCCCGCCACAGACGGTGGGATGGCGAGGATGAGCGCGAGAAGGATCGCGCGCCAAAAGACATGACTCACGAGGGCTCGTCCCATTTCATGACGAGATCAAAGACCGATTGGAACGGCTCAGGCCCGACGCTCACCGCGCCCTGCAACGGGTGGTCCATCGCATAGATCAGAAACGTCATTATGCCGAGGAAGATCGCGGTGATCCCGCCGAGGAAGATCTGCGGCACGAAATCCATGTGAATCATCCAAAGAAACATAATCGTGAGCACGCCGCCGAAAATGACGACGTACCACAACACGCCGGGCATCGACGAAGACACTGCGTTCAATCGCTGCTCACGTGCGACATTCAGAGTATTGAATTGGCGAATGATTTCGTCGTGCAGAACTTCCTGGGTTTTGCTCTCGGGCTCGAAAGCATAGAGGGTGGCGCGGATGGCCTCGAGCCGGTGTTCGCCTCCCTTCGGCGTTTCGCCTCGCCGATGGGCCGGCCAATCCTTCTCGATCACGTAGTGGGTGTAGTCGCGCAGATCCGCTCGCAGTTCGCTGCGCAACGGCTCCGGATAGTCCTCGGCGCTGTGGTACATGGTCGAGAGGCTCGAAGCTTCCTCGCTGATGTGATCTTCGAGATCCTTCGTGGTCTGGAAGGTTGCGACCGTCAAAAGGCCGAGCAGCACCGCGTAGATGAGCCCATAATTGGCCGCTGCAAATATCACGACGTCATTCGCCTGGCGTTCGCTGTGAATCGCGCGGCGCATGAGCGGATGAATGAGAACGATGCCGACCAGCGTTATCGTCAGGAAAAACGCGCACAGAACCAGCGCCAGCGCCCAGGCGGGAAGGCTGTTCAGCCAGGTTGTCAGGTTTTCGATCATGCCCCGCAGGCGGATTTGAGAGACGCCATTTCCGTTTCCATAGCGGAGGTTCTTGTCGGTACTGCAACGCTTGGTCAAAGGGAGGCGCAGGGCGCGTTCAGTGGATTGTGAACGACTTCAGCGGCCCGTTAACCAAGACTTGATGGGCCCGTCCGACGGCGGCGATTGCGGCTTGCCTTCGAAGGGAGACACGCGGCGATTCCGCGAGGTCCGATTCCTTCATGGTTTGTCCGACGGATGGTCCGCAAGTCCCTGTTTGAAGCATCCTGGGGCGCGCCCGAACGCTGAACGGCGACGACGGCAGTGCGTTAACCATGACGCGGATGGGCTCGTCCGACGGCGGCGATTGCGGCTTGCCTTTGAACGGCGACACGCGGCGATTCCACCATGGCCGATTCCTTCACGGTTTGTCCGACGGATGGTCCGCAAGTCCCCGTTTGAGGCATGCGGGAGGCGCGACAGTCCGAAGATTTGGTGATTATGTTTCCGGCCGCCGGGTCGATGCGAAAGATTCGACTCGCCTTATCTTCGAATCCGAGTCCGTCTGACCGAGTCGCCGATTCGTACTTGATTTGTTTTGCCCCTGATCCCTTTCGGGTGGGTTGCGCCCCGTTGTTTGCTCGACAGTCTCCGGCGCGATATGACAGCTGTTTGTGCTTGGCCGGAGCGTTTGGTGACCACTGCGCCTTCCGTAGCTCGTCAAGATAGCCAGGACGGAATCGTGCTGTCGTTGGCGGGGGAGTGGATCGTCGGCGCCGGCCCCCAGCTGGAGGCGGCTGGAGCATCGCTCCTTTCACTGGCTAAAGACGCGAAAAGCGTGATCCTCGATCTCGCCGGTCTTCAGCGCATGGATACCGCTGGGGCTTGGTTCATCGATCGCGCCGAGGACCAACTTGCGGGCGCAGGAGCTAAGGTCTCCTATCGCAATGCGGGGCCCAAGCAGTCCCTCCTGCTCAAGGAGGCTGGCTACCATCCGCCGGAGAAGTCCACGCGGATTCCTCCACCGCATACCGTCGCGCTGCTCTCGGCGGTCGGCGAGACAGTCTACGATTCGGGCATCGATTTCTTCGACATTGTCGACTATCTCGGCGAAGTCGTCGTGATGTTCTTGCGCCTCGCGCCGCAGCCATGGCGCTGGCGTTGGACCCCGATGGTGCATCACCTGGAGATGTACGGGCTCCGCAGCGTCCCGATCATCATGCTCATCAACTTTCTGGTCGGCGCGATCGTCACTCAGCAGGGCATCTTCCAGCTCAACAGCTTTGGCGCTTCCGACTACGCCGTCAATCTGGTTGGCGTCCTTGGTTTGCGCGAACTTGGCGTGCTGATGACTTCGATCATGATTGCCGGACGCACCGGATCTTCGATCACCGCTGAGATCGGCTCGATGAAGATGCGCGAGGAGATTGACGCTCTGAAGGTGATGGCGCTCGATCCTCTCGAAGTGCTCATCATCCCCCGGCTGGTGGCGCTGGTCATCGCTCTGCCGGTCCTGACGTTCCTTGCCGACCTGTCGCAAATCGCTGGCGGCCTCCTCGTCAGTTGGCTCTACGCGGGTTTGACGCCGGCGGCGTTTCTGACTCGCCTGCAGAACGCGGTGCTGCCCGAGACGTTCCTGGTCGGCATTATCAAGGCGCCGTTCATGGCTATAGTGATCGGCCTGATCGCCGCCACCGAGGGCATGGAGGTGGGCGGCTCGGCCGAGTCGCTCGGCAAGTGCGTGACATCATCGGTGGTCAAGTCGATCTTCATGGTCATTGTGATGGACGGTCTGTTCGCGATGTTCTTCGCTACGGTGGACTATTGAACGACAACGTCCCATCGCCCGGCGCTTCCGAGCCCGAGGCCGTCATTCGCGTGCGCGGCCTTAAAGTGGGCTTCGGCGATCACCTGGTGATGGATGGGCTCGATCTCGATCTCTATCGCGGCGAAGTGCTGGGCTTCGTCGGCGCTTCCGGCGCCGGAAAGTCGGTGCTGACCCGGACAATCCTGGGACTGATACACAAACAGGCGGGAACGATCGAGGTCTTCGGTTACGACATCGACAAGTTGACGCCGCGCGAGCATCTCGAGGTCGGCGAGCGATGGGGCGTTCTCTTTCAGGAGGGCGCGCTCTTCTCCAGCTTGACGGTGCGTCAGAACATTCAGGCGCCGATGCGCGAGCATCTTGGCCTTTCCCAGGAAACGCTCGACGGTCTCGCGTTGCAGAAGCTTGCGCTCGTCGGCCTTCCCCCGGAAACCGCCGACAAGTTGCCTTCCGAGCTGTCGGGGGGCATGACCAAGCGCGTCTCGCTGGCAAGGGCGCTCGCGCTCGACCCGGAGATCGTGTTCCTCGACGAACCGACCTCGGGGCTCGATCCGATCTCGGCTGGCGATTTCGACGATCTCATTGGCACGCTGCAAAAGACCTTGGGACTAACCGTCTTCATGGTCACGCACGATCTCGACAGCTTGTTTGCGATCTGCGATCGGGTTGCGGTGCTCGGACATAAGAAGGTTATAGCCGCCGGTCCGATCAGCGAGCTCTTGCTTTCCGACGATCCTTGGCTCAAGTCCTATTTCCACGGTAAGAGGGGTGTGATCCGCCTCGCGGGGGCGGCCGACCGGCCTGCAGCGCGCGCTGAGGAGGACCGGCCCCAGAATGCGAGGCGCTGAGTAAAATGGAGACGCGCGCCAACTACGTCCTGATCGGCGCCTTTACCTTGGCGGCGGTTGTTGGGGCGTTTCTGTTCGTTATGTGGATTGCGGGCTACGGATCGTCGGGAAGTCACCGCAACTATCAGGTCGTCTTCAACGGTTCGGTCTCGGGACTGTCGAACGGCGCCAACGTCTCGTTCAACGGCATCAAGGTCGGAGAGGTCACACACCTCACTTTCTCGAGGAGCGACCCGCACCAGGTCGTCGCTGACATTGACGTCAACGCGGACGCGCCAATCGACAGGAACACCAGGGCGCGTCTTGAGACACAAGGGTTGACTGGAGGCGCGGTAGTCGCCCTCTTGGGCGGGGCGACCGCCGGATCGGCGCTCGTTGGCCAAAACGGCAGGCCGCCGGTCATCTACGCCGGACAGTCAGTGCAGCTACAGGACATTCTGGACAGCGTCGCCGCCCTATCGACCAAAGCCACCTCAGTTTTGGATGATGCGGACAAGATCATTGCCGAGAATGCGCCGACAATCCATTCAGCGCTCACGAACGTCGATCAATTCTCGAAGGCTCTGGCGGATAACTCGGCCGGAGTTGACGCAGCTCTGAAGAGCGTGGGCGAACTCGGCAAGCAGATTGGCCCGCTCGCGGCGCGCCTGCAGACGCTATCGGACGACGCCGATCGGCTGGTTCAATCGATCGACACGAACGAGGTCCGCACGATCGTCGACAACGTCCAGAGCATGTCGGCAAAGGGCGTCTCGGTTCTGGATCGCGCCGACAAGCTTCTCGCCGACAATACCGATACTCTTCACTCGACGCTTCAGAACGCCGACGTGTTCGCGAAGGCTTTGGCCGACAACGCCCCCAATGTCGACACGACGCTGAAGAACCTGGCCGAGCTCAGCAAGACTGTTCAGCCGGTTGTGGCGCAAATCCAAAGCCTCACGCAAAACGCCGATCGCGTGCTCAAAGCGGTCGATCCGGATAAGGTTCAAGCCGTCATCGGCAACGTGCAGACCTTCAGCCAGGCTCTTGCCGAGAGCTCGCAGAATTTCGAGACGCTGGCGCGCAACGGGTCTCAGCTCATAACGCATCTCAACGAGGATACGTCGAAGCGGCTGGACACAGCGCTCAATGACTTCAACGATTTGGCGAAAGCGATCGATTCGCAGAAGATCGCCAGCATCGTCAACTCCGCCAACGACGTCGTCCAGACCGTGCATCAGAATCGCGGCAATATCGATTCGACGCTCAAGAACTTTTCCGAGATGTCCGCTAAGCTCAATGACTCCGCGGACAAGGTCGACGGGGTGTTGACGAGCGCCCAAAGCTTCCTGGGCTCGCCCAGCACCAAGGGGGCGGTCGACCGCATCAGCGAGGCGGCGTTGTCGGTCAAGAAACTCGCCGACGACGTCGACGTGCGGGTGAAGGACATTGCGACCGGCCTCAGCCGATTCACCAATTCGGGCCTACGCGAATACGAGGCGCTCGCCGTCGAGGGCAGGCGCGTTGTCGCGGACATTGACCGCGTGGTCCGATCACTGGGACAGAATCCAAGTCAGGTCCTCTTCGGGTCCAGACCTTCGTTGCCTGAGTATCACGGCGGGCAATGATGGGGCTAAGGGGGGGTGGATTCCTGGGTCGATCAACATTCGCCGTTGCGAGCGCGCTTGCGCTTGCACTCTCGGCGTGCGCGAGCGGACCTGCCCCGACCCTGTACGATCTTACCGCCGCAAGGCCTCCGCCCGCACACGCGGTCAGGGCGCAGTTCCGTGTCGGCCAGGCGACCGCGACCGCTGACCTCGACAGCGATCACATCCTGGTCCGCGAATCGCAGACGCTCGCCACTCTTGCCGGCGCTGTGTGGCCCGAGCCGTTGCCCGCGCTTTTTCGCGCGCGGCTAACCGAGAGTTTCCAGAACGCGGGTCTCGCCCGTTGGATCGACGGCACCGCCGCGACCGCGAATTACGAAGTCGATCTCGACATCCGGGCCTTCGAGTTCGACGCCCAGACCAAGGAAGTTCATGTCGACATCGCCGCCTGGATCGTATCGCTGGGCAGCGGACAGATCATGGCGAACCAGATGTTCTCCCTGCGGACGCCGGTCACGTCCACTGACGCTCCGAACGTTGCGGCTGCGATGGATCAGGCGGCGTCGTCCGTGATGACTGACATCGTCGCGTTCGTCGCCAGGAAGCTGTAACGCCGGCCGCGCTCTCGGGCGAAAGCTCTCAAGCCTTGGAGCCGGATGGACGCGCCGCTTCCCGCGTATAAAACGCCTTGCCTCTTTTCACGTCGGCCTGGGTGAGCCCATGGCCTGCCGGCAAGTCGTCGCGTTCGACGCGTGCGCCCGCGGCGGCGAGCGCCGCCGCCAATCTCTCGGCGTTTGCCCGCGGAGCGATGGGATCGCTCGATCCGGACAGGATCAGCACGGGAACGCCGGAAAGGTCGGGTCTCGGCGGCTCGGCCAACGGCGCCATGGCGCGCAACAGGATTGCGCCGGCAAACGTCTTCGGGTGCAGCAAAAGAACGGCCGCAGCGATGTTCGCGCCGTTCGAATAGCCCAACGCCAGGGGTTGAGCGAGACCATAGGCGCGGCGCGCCTCGGCGACGAAATTGGCGAGCTCGCCCGCCCGGCGCCGCACGTCATCCTCGTCGAACAGACCCTCGCGAAAGCGGCGGAAGAAGCGCGGCATATTGCCTTCGAGCACGTTCCCGCGAGGCGAGAGGAGCGCCGCCCCCGGCGCAATCTCGCGACCAAGCGGCACAAGGTCGGTCTCGTCGCCGCCTGTTCCATGAAGCAAGAGAAGCGGCGGACGGCTTGGATCGGCGCCGGGCTCGAAGCGATGAATATAGGCCAGCTCTTGGGCCATCACCGGCTTCCGTGGAGCGTCGGGAACTGCAAGGTTCGTCTCATCGGCTACTCGAGCTTCGGCAGCGCGGCTTCGATCGCCGCGCGGCGGCCTTCCAGAAATGGCGGCAGCTTGAGCGCCTGCCCGAGCGTGTCGGGCGATTCGTCAACGGCGAAGCCGGGCGGATCGGTGGCGATTTCGAACAGCACCCGGCCGGGCTCGCGGAAGTAGACCGAGCGAAAGTAGTTGCGGTCCTTCTGCTCAGTCGTTCGCAGATGGTGATTGTCGGCCAGCTTGCGGACCATCGCCGACTGCGCAGCGTCGTCGGCCGCCCGAAACGCGATGTGGTGAACCGAGCCCGCGCCCTGGCGCGCCGACAGGAATTCTCCCGCCGTCCTCAGATCGACGATTCCGCCGAGATCCACGCCCGGCGCCTGAAAGCGTTGCGTCGGGCCCTCGCTTCCGCCGCCGACAAAGCCGAAGACATCGGTCAGAATGGCGGCGGTCGGGCCTGCTTCAGCCAGCAGCAGGCTCACGCTGTGGAAGCCGCGAATGGCGTGTTCCTCGGGTATGCCGGCAGCGCTCCACCCAGGCTTGGCCTCGACGCCCTTGACCCCGGTCAGCGCCAGCCGGATCCCGTCTTGATCCTTGAACGCGATCGTCGTTGCGCCGAAGCGCTTGGCGGGCGGATCGTGGGCGGCGCCCTTCTCGACCAACCGCTGGGTCCAGTAGCCGATCGAGCCCTCGGGAATGCTGAACACGGTCTCCTGCGCTTCGCCGATCCCGAGCCGGCCGGGCGCGGCGCCCTCCCAGGGGAAAAAGGTGAGGATCGTGCCGGGATGGCCCGCCGCATCGCCGTAATAGAGGTGATAGGCGCTTGGGTCGTCGAAATTGACCGTCTTCTTCACCAGGCGCAGGCCAAGCGTGCGCGTGTAGAAATCGAGGTTCCGGCGCGCCGAGCTGGCGATGCTCGTCACATGATGGATGCCGCTCGGCATGCGCTCCTCCCTTTAGCGCAGCGATTGTACGCCGCTCCCTGCCGAGGGCCAACTTCCGCGCGAGCGCCCTGACGGTCGTCTAAGCGCGCAAGCGATTTTAAGCCGCTCTTCCGGTGCGCGAAATCGACCACCGGCGGGAAAGGGACGGCGACGTCCGATTCGGCGACCGCGCGACGAAAGGCGTCCTCGAAGACGGCGCCGCAGGCAGCCGTTCGTTCGGCTCTTGCGTCGAACACGGCCGCGCCGCCAGGCCCGCTGGCCTTGGCGCGGTAGAGCGCAGCGTCGGCCAGACGCACCAGTTCGCTCCGGCTCGGCGGCGGACGCGGGAAAGAGCGCAAAGCCGCAGGCGGAGGTCAAACGAACGCCGAGCTCGGACACGTCGAACGGGGTCGCGAAGATCGTCTGGATTTCCTGCCCGAGCGCAATCGCCTCGTCGCGCGCGCCGATCCCATCGCAGAGGACAGCGAATTCGTCGCCGCCGATCCTCGCAGCTGAGCCGCGCCCGTCCATCGCCTTGGCGAGCCGGTCGGCGACTTGGCTCAGAATCTGGTCTCCGACCGGATGCCCATGAGCGTCATTGATGGGCTTGAAGCCGTCCAGATCGATCAGACCCAGCGCGAACGGCTCGCCGGTCGCCGTTGCGGTCCTGATCCGGTCGGCGAGCAGGCTCTGAAAGCAGCGCCGGTTGGGCAGCCCGGTCAGGTCGTCGGTCAGCGCTATGGTCATCGCCGCCTGCCGCGCCTCCTCGGCGGCGCGCTGTCTTTCGGCGATCACGAGGCGCGACCGTACGATTTCGGCGAACATGCGGAAGTGCTCGTCCAGCATCCGGATGACGAAGCAGGCGGCGATGACGACCAGCGCCGCGAGTCCGAGCGTCAGCCCCGCGCCGCGGGCGAGGAATGCGACGATAAGCGGCGCGGTCGCGGCGACGACAATGACGATCGCCTCATTCGCCAGCGCATTGAGACAAATCGCGCAAACCGCGGCGACGACCCAGACCGCGAGGAGCACGAGCGCGAATTCGGCCACGCCGTCGCGCCATGTCGCGATCGCCGCGGTGAGCGCGAAGGCAAACGTCAGCATCGGTCCGAGAAGGGTGGCCACATGCACTTTACGCCGCACAAGGTCGAGCGCCTCCAGTTCCACGACGGCGCGCGCCCGGAACCACGAAACAAGTCGAAAGAGGGACACGACGATGAGCGCCGCAGGCAGGAGGATCCCATCGAGCAGCGAGCCGGTTGGCGCGGTGGCGCAGAAAAGCGCCAGAGCGGCAAGGATGACGACCCCATGGACGTAGGGGCCAAGCCGCGCCAGCGAGCGGTATTGCTCGCGCAGGAGCGCCGCATTGAAGGCCGCCTCGAAAGCTTCGAAGCTCGGCGCAGCGCCGCAACCAGCGACTCCGTTCAACGGCACACGGCATTGAGCCATTCGCTTAGTCCCCGCCGCCGACGCCGCTCCCGGCGGAAGCTCATCTGGCGGGGTGAAGCCTAGCGCCATTCGGCCTGCGAGGGGTTAATCCGATGCCTGAAACCCGAGGTTTACGTAGCGGTAGTGAAGCCCACCTCTACGGCATGGATAAATTTTGATCTTTGACGATGAACGTTAAGCGTCGCGATTCAATTCTGGCGGTGATGATTGCGGCGTCGGACGGCGCACAGGCGCGCCACCCCTAACGTTGAAGACGGAGGTCTGGCTCGTGGCTCAGGTCAGGCGACCGCTCGCCAACTGGACCCGGGGTTGGGGCTGACTGCGCCGCCGCCAATCATGCTGGTTCCGTTCATTTCCCAGACCATGGCCTGGCCGTTCGTGTTTTGAAACAGGATGTCGGAAAACCCGTCGCCGTTGAAATCGCCAGCTCCCGCCAAACGGCTCCCGCCTAACGCTCCGACTGTTCGGCAACTCTTGCTCAATTGTCGGCGCGAGACGCCGACGGCGTTAGGCGAGCTGCGCGACGGTGTCTGACGCGGATCGGGTCCGGGCCGAAGTCTGAAGGGAAGCCATTCGATCGCCTGCCCCAGTTTGTGGTGCGGCACCCGGTCTCCCGGTGGCCGCGCGCTGAGGGCGAAAAGAATCAAACAATCTCTTGGTTAAAACCGAAAGCCGCAGTATACTATTTTGTTCGATGGATCAGACGGCGAACGGCGGGAGAAAGGGGAATGCATTTGAGCCACTCGGCCCGCTCGCGACACGTCTTGCGCCGGGGGCTGAGAGGGAAGCGGAATTTTTATTTGGATTGGCCGTAACCCATTGAAAAGTCCCGATTCGGACGAATAAAACCAAATTAAACCAAGCAAAATTGCTTGGTTTAATTTGGCAGGGCTTGGTTTTGCTTGGTTTTGCTTGGACCTGTTGGCCGGCGGCTGACTCGCGCGACCGCTTGGCCGCGCCGCGCCGCTAAACGTCGCGCCCCTCATAGTCGAAATACCGGAAGTCGGCCGCTATTTCTCCTCCCGAGGCGCCGAACGCGACGACGCCGACGAACGCGCCGGTGAAGGAGCGGTGCTCGCCGCCGCCCGCTTCGTCCGACAGGATCGACGCGTCGAGGACCGGCCCCACGCGGCGCCACTCACCGCCAACCGCGTAGGCGAACTCGAGGCGCGCATGGTCGATCGAGGCCGCGAGGCGGATCGTGCCCTCGGGCGGAAGCGGGATCGGGGCCTCGAGCGCGAAGCTGAGGCGCCCCTCGGGATAGTCGCCTTCGCAGCTCAGAATGGTCAGCGAGCGGCCCACTTTTTCGTCCCAGCCGACCGCGAGGCAGTGGAACTTTGTGCGGTTGTAATAGGCGGTCAGGCCAGCCGCCTGCTGGAAAGCATGAGGGTGGAAGTCGAGTTCGGTCTCCGCGCGATAGGCGAAATGCTCTTGCCGGCGCGCGACCAGCGCCTGCTCGAACCAGGAGCCGATCGATTTGCGCGCATAGAGGCGCAGCCAGCCCGGGCGGGCGGTGAGCGAGAAAATGCGCTCCGGATGCGGCGTCCTGAGCCACTGGAAATCGAGCGGCAGGCTGGCGTCCGGCGAGAAAGAGTAGGTCTGCCGGCTGGGCTGCGCCTCGCTCGGGGCGGCGAACGGGGCCGGGACGTCGACAGCGGGGACCTGGCCTCCGTGGGCGAGACGCAGCCAGCCGTCCTCGCCCCAGACGCATTTCTGGATTCCCGTCTCGCGCCCGAGCGGCGAGCGCCTCACGCCCTTGAGCGGCCTCGAGCAAAGATGAGTGTGATAGACCTGTCCGTCCGGCGTCTCGACGATCTGTCCATGTCCGGCGCGCTGCAAGGCCGCGTCAGGCGCATCCTTCGAAGTCAAAAGATGGACGCTCGGGTGCAGCTCATAAGGACCTTCGATCGCGCGCGACCGCGCCATCGTGACGGCGTGATCGTAGCCGGTGCCGCCCTCGGCCGTGGTCAAATAGTACCAGCCGCCGCGCTTGAAGAGATGCGGGCCTTCGACCAGGCCGTGCGAGCTGCCGGCGAAAATGTTCTTCGCCGATCCGATCAGCCGGCCTGACACAGGGTCCCATTCCTGGAGCAGAATGCCAAAGAAGGCGGGATGCTTCAGATGGGCGCCGGCTCGGTCGCGATGGTTCCAGACCATGTTGAGGAACCACTTGCGACCGTCGTCGTCGTGAAACAGCGACGGGTCGAAGCCGCTCGAGTTGACGTAGATCGGGTCCGACCACGGCGCCTCGATCGTTGGCGCGGTGACGATGTAATTGTGCGCGTCCTTGAAGTCGCCGTCGAAACGTTTGACGTCGGTATAGACGAGCCAGAACTTGCCATCCGCATACGAGAGACAGGGCGCCCAGACGCCGCAGGAGTCCGGCTCGCCGCGCAAATCGAGCTGCGATGCGCGTTCGAGCGGCCGCCGGACGAGCCGCCAATTGACGAGATCGCGCGAGTGGTGGATCTGCACGCCCGGATACCACTCGAAAGTCGAGGTGGCGATGTAATAATCCTCGCCCACACGGCAGATCGATGGATCGGGATTGAATCCCGGCAGGATCGGGTTGCGGATCATAGCGATAAGCGCGGCTTCAGCGCGCCGCCCACAGCATGCCGCGCTCGAGAATGGTTTTCATCTCGGGCACGCCGAACTCGGCCGTGACATGGCCGAGCGAAGAGTAGAAGACGCGTCCCTGCCCATGCTTGCGCTTCCACACGACCGGCATCACGACGCCCTTGGTCCAGGGCGCGTGCTCGCCGGAGAATGTGGTTGTCGCCAGCACTTCGTTCGAAGGGTCGACGTGCATGTAATATTGCTCGGAGCGATAGGGGAAGCTCGAGATCCCCTGCATGATCGGGTCGTCGGGCTTCGTGACGTCGACCCGGTAGTCGATGACGTTGCCGGGGTGGGCGACCCATTGGCCGCCGCACATGAATTGATAGTCGACGCTGTCGCGGAACGCGTCGCACATGCACCCGTGATAGCCCGCGAGGCCGACGCCGCCTCTCACCGCGGCGGTCAGGTTCTCAACCTCTTCCTTTTCGATCTTGGACATCGTCACGATCGGCACGATCAGACTCATGTCCGCGATCGCCGGATCGGCGAAGGCCTCGGTGGTGTTTTCGATATAGACCTTGAAGTCGTGCGCCTCGAGCATCTTGGCGACGATGTGAGCGCCGGCCTCTGGCTCATGGCCGCTCCAGCCTCCCCAGACAATGAGCGCTTCGCGCATGCTTTCCTCCGTCGGTCGTTGTCTAGTCGAGTTCGCCGACGCCGAGCGTGGGCGGCAAGGGCGCGGGCCGCTCCGGGCGGGTCGAGATCGCAACGGCTTTGCCCGTGTCGGAGGAGGTCTGGAACGCCTCCATCACTTCAAGCACATGGAACGCCAGCTCCCCGCTGGCGCGATGCGGCCGGCCGGAGCGGATCGCTTGCGCCATGTCCGCAAGGCCGAGGATGCGGTAATTGCCGTCGGCATAGGGGCCCTTGCGTCGGGATTTCGCGCCAGTCCTCGGCGGCGGTCGCCAATTCCACTTTGCCGTCGAAACGGTTGGGGTCAGGAACGACGAGCGAGCCGGCCTCGCCGTAAAGTTCGATCGGACCGTGCCTGTGCCGGGCGACGTCAAAGCTCATTGTCATCGTGACGGCCGCGCCGCTTACGAACATCAGCGTCCCGGTGACGTGCGTGGCGACCTCGACGGGAATGCGCGCGCCGGCGAGCGGTTGGCTCGTGACGAGCGCGTTCGGACCTCGTTCGGGTGGCGACGCCGCTGACGCTTGCCACCGGCCCGAGAAGATTGACCAGGTCGGTGATATAATAGGGCCCCATATCGAGCATGGGGCCGCCGCCGGCGAGGTAATAGAAGCCTGGATTGGGATGCCAGCGCTCGTGGCCCGGGCACATGAAGAACGCCGTGCCGCCGATCGGCCGGCCGATCAGCCCCTCATCGACGGCGCGGCGCGCAGTCTGGTGGGCGCCGCCGAGAAAGGTGTCGGGCGCAGAGCCAAGCCGCAAGCCCTTGGCCGCCGCGGCTTCGATCAGTCGGCGCGCCTCGGCGACGGCGACGCCGAGCGGCTTTTCCGAGTGGACATGCTTGCCGGCGGCGATCGCCTTGAGGCCGACGTCGACATGGGCGTTCGGAACCGTGAGATTCAGGATGATCTCAACCGCCGGATCGGCAAGCAGCGCGTCCACTGAACGCGCCGGAATGCCAAATTCCGCCGCGCGGGCCTCGGCCGTCGCGGCATTAGCGTCGGCGAGCGCGATAAGGTTGAGGATCGGGAACTTTCTCGCCGCGGTCAGATAGGCGGAGCTGATGTTTCCGCAACCGATGACGCCGATTCCGACCGGTTGCATCACAATTCTCCGAGTCTGCAGGGCGGCGCTTCGCGCATCGACGCCGGCCCCGTCGTTCCCCACGGCGCGCCGTAGAGATCGCGGAGCGTCATCGCCGCGGCGCCCCGCACCCAGTTTTCATCGCTCCATTCGCGAACGACGATGTCGGAAACGTCCGCGAGGCTCGCCGGCAGGAGAGCGGCCACGGTCTTGCGCAGCGGCTCGATGAAAAGGTCGCTGGTCGCCATGGCTCGCCCGGAAATGATCACCTTCGGCGGCGCGAACAGCGCGATGAGGCTGACGACGGCGAAGCCTAGAGCCTCGCCCGCGGCGGCGAGCACGCGCGCGCAGCGCTTATCGCCGGCGGCCGCGCGCTTCAACAGAAGCGCAATCGCGCGTCCCTGATGAACGGTCGTGTCAAACTCCCCCTCGCGCAACAGCGCCTCGGCTTCGATCACCACGGACGCCTCCGAGGCCACGTCAGCGAGCCGTCCCCCGCCGCCGTTCAGAGAGCAGACCATAAGATCGCCGAGGTCCGGACTGAGCCCGTTCGCGCCGCGAAACAATTCGCCATTGTGAAGAATGCCAAGGCCGAGGCTGCGCTCGACGTTGACGACGAGGAAGTCGTTGAGATCGCGCGCCTGTCCGAACCAGTGCTCGGCCAGGGTCACGAGATTGACGTCGCTGTCGATCGAAGAAGGCACGCCAAGGCGATGGCTGAGATCAGCGCCGAACGGCACGTCGCGCTCCTGAAGAATTGGGCTTTGTCGGCAGATGCCCGCCGCGCGCTCGACGACGCCTGGAAGGCCGACGCAGACGCCCGAGATTTGGGCGATGTCGAGACCCGCGTCGCTAACGCAGCGGCGCACGCCGTCTTCTACCAAGTCGGCGATGACGGATGCGGTCTGGCGATCGATGCGGATCGGCAGTGCGAGCGAGCACAGGATGTCGGCGCAGAAATTGGTTACCGCGACCGTGATCTGGTCGTGGGCGAGCTTGACGCCAACAACGTGCGCCGCGCCTGGGTTGAGCTTGAGCATGACGCGGGGCCTACCCCGTCCCGCATCGCGCACGGCGCCGAGTTGCAATGGGATGATGAGTCGATCGTCGAGCAGCGCCGCGGTAATGGCGGAGACGGTCGTCGAACTCAATTCGGTCAGCTGCGAGATCTCGACCCGCGACACTGGACCGAACCGGCGGATCGCGTCCATGACATGGAAGCGATTGATCGCTCGCATCAATTCGGGATCGGCGGTCTTCATCGCTCGGGCGTTTCCGCTTGTCCCGCGGATTTTCTACGGGAGGCGGAATTATTTTCAAGTCCAGGCGGCGTGTCAACCGCACGGCTCCACATTTTTCTGCCGGTTCTCGTCGGCTGGCTTGACAGCCTCCTAAAGTCGAGACAGATTTAATTCGCATCGCGGACAAAAAGAGCCGCCCGTTCGGAGGAAGCCCATGACATTCCGCCAACTCGCAATCCTCGCGGCCTGTTTGACCGCTTTCAGCGCTCCGGCCTACGCCGATACCCACGTCACCGTCCTTCATGTCAGCGAGAACCCGGCTCAAAAGGCGGTTTGGGAGAAGATCGCCAACGATTACAATGCGGCGCATCCCGGCGTGAAGGTCGAGTTCAAGTATCTGGAGAACGAAGCCTTCAAGGCCAAGCTTCCAACCATGCTGCAGTCCGCCGACTCCCGCCCCGAGTTGTTCTACAGCTGGGGCGGCGGCGTCATGCAGGCGCAGGACAAGGCGGGCTTTCTCAAGGACATCACTGCTGATGTCGCGCCATGGGAGGGAACGCTTTCCCAGACAGCGAACGACGCCTTCAAGGTCGACGGCAAGGTCGTCGGCGTTCCGTTCGAGGTCGGCGAGGTCGCTTTCTATTACAACAAGAAATTGTTCGAGAAGGCGGGCGTGAAGGCTGAGGACATCAAGACCTGGGACGATTTTCTCGGCGCCGTGAAGAAGCTCAAGGCGGCCGGCATCACGCCGATCGTCGTCGGGGCCGGCGAAAAGTGGCCGATGCACTTCTACTATTCCTATCTCGTGACGCGCATCGGCGGCGAACATGCGCTTGCCGACGCGAAGGCTGGAAAGGATGGCGGGTTCAAGAACGCGACCTTCGTCGAAGCCGGCAAGCGGCTGCGCGAGCTCGGCGCTCTGGAGCCGTTCCAGCCGGGTTATCTCGCGACCAAGCATGCGGAATCGTCCGGCATGTTCGGCGACGGCAAGGCGGCGATGGATCTCATGGGCCAGTGGCTGCTGGGCATGCAGGCTCCGAACTCGACCAGCGGCAAGGGCTTGGCCGATGAGGATATCGGCATCCTGTCCTTCCCGATCGTACCCGGCGGCAAGGGCAAGGCGACCGACACCTTGGGCGGCGTCAACGGCTGGCTCGTCAGCAAGTCCGCGCCCCCGGAGGCGGTGGATTTCCTCAAGTTCTTTAGCCAGGCGAAGTACGCTGAGGACGCGGCGGCGACCGCGGCCTATATACCGGTCGTCAAGGGCTCGGAGGCCGCGTTCACCGACCCGCATTTCAAGCGCCTCGCCGCCGATCTCGCCACGACGACCTACCACCAGAACTATTTCGATCAGGATCTCGGACCCGCCGTTGGCCGGGTCATCAACGACGTGTCGGTGGCGGTCGCAGCCGGCGAAATGACGCCGGAGGCGGCGGCGGCTGCGATTCAAGAGGCGGCCGACCAGCAATAGGCGCAGGTTTCGGTCTCTGGCCCCGCCGCTTGCCGCGGCGGGGCCGGCGCCAGGATTGCGAGGACCGGTTTCTTGACGGCGATCGAGTTCGACCTCGGCCATCGAGACGATCCATGTCGAACCCGCGCGGCGCATGTCCGCTAAACGGCTGGGCGGTCGTCGTCATCTTTCTGCCGCCGGCGCTTCTCCTGTTTACAGTCTTCGTCTTTCTGCCGATCGTGGAGGCCGGCTGGTTCGGCTTCTTCAACTGGGACGGCTACGGCCGGCCCGAGAAATTCATCGGGCTCAAGAACTATAGCTACCTGTTCGGCAACGCGACCTTCAACCGCTCGCTGATCAACAACGGCCTGGTCATCGCCGTCACGCTCCTCGTCCAACAACCGCTCGCGCTCGGCGTGGCGTTGATGGTCGCCGGGCGGATCACCGGCGCCGCCTGGTTCCGGATGATTTTCTTCCTCCCCTATGTCCTTGCCGACGTGGCGGCCGGCCTGATCTGGCATTTCATGTTCGACGGGAGCTTCGGACTCTCCAGCGTGATCACCGGCGCGCTCGGCCTCGAGCCCTACTATCTGCTCGCCGACAAGACCTGGGCGTTCAGCGCGGTGCTGATCGTGATCCTGTGGAAATATTTCGGCTTCTACACGATGCTGTACGTCGCAGGCCTGCAGGGCATCGACAAGTCGCTGCTCGAGGCGGCCGAGATGGACGGGGCGAGCGTGTTTCAGCGCTTCCGGCACATCACGCTCCCTCTCCTCGGGCCGATGATCCGGCTTGCTATCTTCTTCTCGGTCATTGGCTCGCTCAAGCTCTTCGACTTCATCCCGCCTTTGACGGGCGGCGGTCCGTTCGAGACGACCAACACGATGGTCTCCTACCTCTATTATTTCGGCATCACCCGGATGCGTTTCGGCTTCAGCTCGGCTGTCGGCGTCGTGCTGTTCGTCATCTGCGTGACCTTCGCCTTCGGCTACCAGCGGCTCTTCATGCGCGATGACTGAGACGGCGATTGAAATCCGGCCAGCCGTCGGGGCGGCGGCGCACGAGCCTTCGGGGCGCCGTCCCAGCGCGCTGGCGAATATCGCGCTCTTCGCCGCGCTCGTCGTGCTCGCTGGCGTCGTTCTCGTGCCGCTCATCGCGACGGCGGTGGGCGGCTTCAAATCGCTCGGCGATCTGCAGTCGCATCCATTCTCGCTGCCGCGCGAATGGGTGTGGAAGAACTACTGGGACATCCTGACCGGCTATCGATATTGGCAGGTGCTCGGCAATTCGCTCCTGATTTCAGTTTGCACCGTCGCGCTCACGCTCGTGCTTTCGTCGATGGCGGCGTTCACCTTCGCGCATCTCAAGTTCTTCGGCGATCGCTATCTCTTAGGCTATCTGCAGCTCGGGCTCCTGTTTCCGCTGGCGACGGCCATTCCGCCGATCTTCATCAAGGTCCGCGACCTTGGTCTTCTCGACACCTATTTGGGAGTGATCCTCCCCCAGGTCGCCTTTTCGCTGGCGATCAGCGTTCTCCTTCTCCGCAGCGCGTTCAAGCAGCTCCCACCTGAGCTTTTGGACGCCGCGATGATGGACGGGTGCGGATACTTCCGGTACTTCTTCTACATAACCTTGCCGCTGTCCGGCCCGATCCTGGCGACTGTCGCGATCGTTACCTTCGTCGACAGCTGGAACGCCTATCTCTTGCCGTTGATCGTCCTCAACAGCGAGTCCCGCTACCCCTGGACCCTCGGCCTCATGGCCTATCAGGGCCAGTATTCGACCCTGTGGCAATTGGTGCTCGCCTTCATCACGCTGACGATCCTGCCGGCGATCCTCATGTTCCTTTTGGCCCAGAGATGGATCGTCGCCGGCCTGACCGCGGGCGCGGTCAAGTCGTGATCTGAAGCCGCAAGCCTCATGGCGCGGCCCCCGATGGTCGCGGCCGCGCGTGGGCGCGCAGGCGCGAGCGTCCCGGCTCAAGCCGGGCGAACGCCGCCAAATAAATCCAAGCCAAACCAAGTCAGTCCAAGCCAGACCAAATAAAATTGCTTGGTTTTATTTGGTTTTATTCGTCCGAATCGGGACTTTTCAATGGGTTACGGCCGATCCAAATAAAAATCCAGCGCCGTCGGGAACCGCCTCCAAAAGTTGCCTGCCAAGCCTTAGACGGACATCCAATTCACCGCTTCGCTTTGCCCCTCTTGCTCCTCCGCTAGGCTCACGTTCAGGGCTTCCGTTCCGTCGGCCTCGCCCGGCTCGTCGTTGGGAATTTGGCCGGTCTTCTTCAAGTGCGCCTGCACCGCGGCTTCGAAGTCCTTGTCGATGCCGAGGTTCTCGGCCAGACGGTTGATCTTGTCCAAGAGCTTCTTGCGCGCTTCGTCGTCGTAGACCTCGTTCGTGCTGGCGACGGTCTGATAGCGGTCGAGCCGGTCAAGCACCTTCAAATAGGACGGGATGGCCCTGACGTCGCCCGATGCGACCGCGTCCGCCGCGATCTGCAAAGCCGGCACGAGGCGGTCCAATTGCAGCTTGGCGTGATCGGCGGCGCTATCGACCGACCGGTTCTTCAACACCTCGGTGACGATCTGGCGGATGCGCTCGGTGGTCACGCCTTCCTGGGCCGCAATCTCGTCATAACGCAATCCTTCCCGCAGGCCGGCAAAAATCCGCTTTCGCCTAAGTATCATGCCATGACCGCTTAATCGGCGGCGGCGCGCGGGCGCCAATTCCTGAACCATCCTCAACTCTCCTTCCGTGAGCGCCGCCAGGCGCTACAACTGAAAAACGACACAGAATAACACAGGTTCGGAAATTCTGGAAGAGAATGTTGCGAAAGCGTGCGACCAGGCGCGTTTGGAGCCGCAGAAACGGTTACAAATCAATAGGATGCCGAGGGGCGAAAACGGGCGCACCGTCTCCCGGCGCGATGGCGATTGCTTTCAGGCGAACTCAACGAGTTCGACTGGTTTCGACGTGAAGCGGACATAGCGGGTCACGACCGCGAACGGCGGCGGGGAAGCGCTCCTAAGGCGTTGCCCTGCGGCGTTGGCGACTTGATTGCGGGAAGATTCGCAGACGCGACCCGGAGGTTTCCGCGGGTCGAAGGCGAAGTCAGAAGAGAAGCCGGCTCCGACGTTGCCCATCGACGTATGCAAATCGATGCTACCCGTCAGCAGTCGGCGGAATCGAACTCGAAGATCCCGACTTGATTGAGGGAAGAATTCGCAGACGCGACCCGGAGTTTCCCGCTGGGTCGAAGGCGAAGTCAGAAAAGAAGCCGGCTCCGACGTTGCCCATCGACGCATGCAAATCGAAGCTGCCCGTCAGCAGTCCGGCTGGAATCGAACTCGAAGATCCCGACTTGATTGAGCGAAGGATTCGCAGACGCGACCCAAAGGTCCGCGGCGGCGACCGGCCTCGCGCAGAAAATGGACAGTCCAAGCACGACTGCGATCAACTGCGCGATCGACTGCAAACGCAAACGAATAGCCATAGTACCCCCGCTGTAATTAGCCAGAGTTCCACCAAACAATGATTGTTGATTTTGCTGGACAGATTTGAGCGGTCCGATTCAGCCAGCGTATGAGCGACCCGTGTCGACGTCAAGTTGATGGCGCACGGGCTTTGACGGACGGGTTCGAGCGTCGAGACGTCGCGATCTACGACGTCGCCAGAGTTCGAAATCCTCTCAGGTGAATTGCTGCCCCCGACAGGATTCGAACTAAGGCTGGTTGCTAATGGTTCGGGAATGCTGTGTGGGACGCGCCCGATCCGGCTCAACGGAGGCCTTCAGCCGAAGACCGCTTTCTCTCGCTTCGCACCCATTCATAGGTACGATTCTGAAGGGCAGGAAAGGGTCGATTTGACCCATTCGGCGCACCTTTGGGCAATGAACGCTATCTTGCGCATTTCGGCCGTCCGTCGCGCCATCTTTCGAGCGGGCGCTGGCGCAAGGCGCGGTTGAGTTTTGACCGACTATGTCGCCGGCGCCACACTCTTTCTGATTGTGCGGCCACAGGCAAAGCTGGACCCGCCTGCGCTTGCGCCGGATCACGGGCGCCTTTATTCAGGTTGAGCCGGGGGGCGTAGGATCGAGGTTGTTCGTGGGGGCAGGGCGCCTAGCGGCCGTTCTTTCCGGACTCTTGTGGGCTGCGTCGGCGATCGCGCCGGCGTCGGCGGCCGACATGTCCAGTCTCGGCATCGACACGATGCCGCCGCCGGCTCCGATCATTGCGCCGGGACCGACCACCTACATCAACTTTCTCGACGAGGCGCGCTTCGGCGTCTACGCCCACAACTGGATCCATGACGAGGGAGCGCCGGTCGACGTGTCGGGCGAACTCCTGTCCACGCCGATCGGCTACGCCAACAACATCGGGGGACCGTGGTTTTCGTGGTTCTTCAATCCGCGCATCAACATCGGCGCGATGATCAACACCGGCGGCAAGACGAGCTACGGCTTCACCGGACTCACCTGGCGCATTCCGATCTACAAGGGGTTCTTCTTCGAGGGCGAGTTCGGCGCCGCGGTCAACACCTCGCCATTGCGTGACGAGCCGGACCGCGTGAACACGGGCTGCCGCTGGGATTTCCGCGAGTCGGGCGGCTTCGGCTACCAGTTCAACGAGCACTGGGATTTTATCGCCAATGTCGAGCACATCTCGCACGCGAGCCTGTGCACGCATATCAATCCGGGCCTGACCCAGGTCGGCGCGCGGATCGGGTATAAGTTCTAAATCGCTGAGTTGCTCGGCGCAGAGTTTACGGGTCTTCGATCCGATCCAGATCGCTACGCCGTGAAAGAACGCGGTCGAATAAAATCGCTCTCATCCTGCTCCTCCAAACGCAAACGCTGAGGCGCGGCGCTCGCCGATATACCGATGGCGCGGGGATTCAGCGCACAGTGTGCATGCGTCTGTCGGGTGATCTGGTTTGGGTATAAATACGGATTGCTTGCAGCGTAGCTATGGGTATCTGTTGGGAAAGTGGAACCATCACAGCGCTTTGAGAACGGCAAGAAAACTCGCGCTCGACGGGCGGCGCAAAAAGGGGAGGGCGCAGCGTCATGGCTAGGAAGCCAGCCGTCACAGGAACCGAAGCCCTTTACTATCTGACGATGGTCCCGTTGCAGCCTCTCTTGCCAATTAATATCGGCCTGAGATCGGCTCAAGAAGAGACGATGATCTCGCTACTTGGCTCCCTCCAATTGCCGCTGACCACGAAAGACCAGCCGAAGCGCGCGAGTCCTCAGGTCAAAGCGCGGTTGACGAGAAACTCTCGAAGAACATTCGGGTGACGGGAATAAAGCCTGCTGTCGCAAGCGTGAGCGAGGTCCTGAAGAAGGCTTTCGCTCAGGAGGCGAAAGCTGGGCATGACTTTAAGTCGGTGCTGGTCGACGACGGCATGCTCGTCGTCCGTTACCGCAGACCAACAAGCGGTCGCCCCTCCACCAAGATTAGCAACCACGCCTGGGGGGCGGCGATCGACTTCAAAATTCTTGACAACAAACCGCCTGGAAACACCCACGACAAGATCCCGCGCTTCATTGCTGTTTTGCTGCCGCTTTTCCATGCTGCCGGCTGGTATTCCGGGATCGGATTCTCCGGATACGATGCATTTCGAAGTGGCGGATGGAACTATCCACGACTGGGCGGTCAGCGGAGCACTGAGGCCTTAGTACGAAGGGCTCATCGCGAGGATAGATAAGGAAAAGCGTTACCACCCCACCGCTTCGTCTGAGCCGCCGAAACGCGCCGGCATGCCCTTATAGTGGGGCAGGTCGTCGACGACCGGCCGGACTGCGAACTGGCACTGCACATGAAACGCAGGCTGGAACTCGCCCGGCGGGAGCAGGAACCCATTGACGCCTCGCAGGCTCCGCCCCAAGACATCGATGAACAGGCGCGTGCCGCATTCGCGGCAGGTGAAGCGGGGATTGCGCTTCAGCTTCCATGTCGTCGGGTCGCCGCGGACGACCTTCACGGCGTCGGCCGGGTACACCGACTCGGGCGCATAGGCGCCGCCGTGCACCGCCTGGCAGTCGTCACAATGGCAGAAGAATTGCACGATCGGCTCGGCGGTGATTTCGATCTCGACCGCGCCGCAGCGGCATTGGACCTTGGTCATTCGTTCTGCTCCGGTTCGCTAGTTCGGCGGCGACTTCGTCTGGGTAGTGCGTAACACGGCGCCCTTCCGCACCGCGCGGATTTCAGCTAGGGAGCGCGGTCAAGGCCGGAAGCGGCCGAGCCGCGTTTTGCCCGCGAACCGCGAGAATGCGCGCCTTCCGGCTGGTTCAGGCCGCGAAGGGGCGTTTTCTTGCGCCCGCGCCCACCGCCGGGCGACGAGCCCAGGAACACGATGCCCAAACGGACCGATATTTCCACCATCCTCATCATCGGCGCCGGCCCGATCATCATCGGCCAGGCGTGCGAGTTCGATTATTCGGGGACGCAGGCCTGCAAGACGTTGCGCGCGGAAGGCTACCGAATCGTCCTCATCAATTCCAATCCCGCCACCATCATGACCGATCCGGACATGGCGGACCGGACCTATATCGAGCCGATCACGCCCGAGATCGTCGAGAAGATCATCGCCAAGGAGCGCCATGCGATCCCGGGCGGCTTCGCGCTGCTGCCGACCATGGGCGGCCAGACGGCGCTCAATTGCGCGCTCTCCTTACGCAAGATGGGCGTGCTCGAGCGCTATGACGTCGAGATGATCGGCGCCACCGCCGATGCGATCGACAAGGCCGAGGACCGCGAGCGGTTCCGCGAGGCGATGACCAAGATCGGCCTCAAGACGCCGCGCTCGCATCAGGTGAAGACGCTGTCGCAGGCGCTGACCGCGGTGGCCGACATCGGCTTGCCCGCGATCATCCGCCCGAGCTTCACCATGGGCGGCACGGGCGGCGGCATCGCCTACACACGAAGCGAATTGATCGAGATCGTCGAGCGCGGCATCGACGCTTCGCCGACCGACGAGGTCCTGATCGAGGAGAGCGTGCTCGGCTGGAAAGAGTTCGAGATGGAGGTGGTGCGCGACAAGCAGGACAATTGCATCATCATCTGCTCGATCGAGAACATCGACCCGATGGGCGTCCACACCGGCAATTCGATCACCGTCGCTCCGGCGCTGACGCTGACCGACAAGGAATTCCAGATCATGCGCGACGCCTCGATCGCGGTCCTGCGCGAGATCGGGGTCGAGACCGGCGGCTCGAACGTGCAGTTCGCGGTCAATCCGGCCGACGGGCGCATGGTGGTGATCGAGATGAACCCGCGCGTCTCGCGCTCCTCGGCTTTGGCGTCGAAGGCGACCGGGTTTCCGATCGCCAAGGTCGCGGCCAAGCTCGCGGTCGGCTACACGCTCGACGAGATCGCCAACGACATCACCGGCGGCGCGACGCCGGCGTCGTTCGAGCCGACGATCGACTACATCGTCACCAAGATCCCGCGCTTCGCGTTCGAGAAGTTTCCCGGCGCCGAGCCGACGCTGACGACGGCGATGAAGTCGGTCGGCGAAGCGATGGCGATCGGCCGCACCTTTCCCGAATCGCTGCAGAAGGCGCTGCGCTCGCTCGAGACCGGCCTCGACGGGCTCGACGAGATCGAGATCGACGGGCTTGGCCACGGCGACGACCACAACGTGCTGCGCGCCGCGATCGGCCAGCCGACGCCCGATCGCCTGCTCAACGTGGCGCAGGCGATGCGGTTGGGCATGGGCGTCGACGAGATCCACGAGTGCAGCAAGATCGACCCCTGGTTCCTCGAGCGGATCGCCGAGATCATCGCGCTCGAAGGCAAGGTGCGCGCTCACGGCCTGCCGCCCGACGCGGGCAATATGCGAGCCTTGAAGGCGAGCGGCTTCTCGGACGCGCGCCTCGCGGCCCTCGCCGGCAAGGCCGAAGCCGATGTCGCCGCGGCTCGCAGGCGGCTCGGCGTCCTGCCGGTGTTCAAGCGCATCGACACCTGCGCCGCCGAATTCGCTTCGCCCACGGCCTACATGTACTCGACCTACGAGGCGCCGTTCGCCGGCAAGGCGCGATGCGAGGCCGCCCCTTCGGAGCGGGAAAAGATCGTCATCCTCGGCGGCGGTCCGAACCGGATCGGGCAGGGAATCGAGTTCGACTATTGCTGTTGCCACGCTTCGTTCTCGCTCAGAGCGGCGGGTTACGAGACGATCATGATCAACTGCAATCCGGAGACGGTCTCGACCGACTACGACACCTCGGACCGTCTCTATTTCGAGCCGCTGACCGCCGAGGACGTGCTGGCGATTCTCGACAAGGAGCGCGAGCGCGGAACGCTCAAGGGCGTGATCGTGCAGTTCGGCGGCCAGACGCCGCTCAAGCTCGCCCACGCGATCGAGCAGTCGGGCGCGCCGATCCTCGGCACCTCGGTCGAACTCGATCGATCTCGCGGAGGACCGCGACCGCTTCAAGCGGCTGCTCGACAAGCTGGGCCTGAAGCAGCCGAAGAACGGCATCGCCTATTCGGTCGAGCAGTCGCGCCTGATCGCGGCCGATCTCGGGCTGCCGCTGGTGGTGCGCCCGTCCTATGTGCTGGGCGGGCGGGCGATGGCGATCATCCACGATCAGACCGCGCTCGACGATTATCTGCTCGGCGTGCTGCCGAGCCTGGTGCCGTCCGACGTCAAGGCGCGCTACCCGAACGACAAGACCGGCCAGATCAACACGGTCCTCGGCAAGAATCCGCTTGCTGTTCGACCGCTATCTCGCGGATGCGATCGAGATCGACGTCGATGCGTTGAGTGACGGCGAAACGGTGGTCGTGGCCGGGATCATGGAGCATATCGAGGAGGCCGGCATCCACTCGGGCGACAGCGCCTGCTCGCTGCCGCCGCGATCGCTGACGCCCGAGACGATCGCGAGCCTCAGGGATGAGACGCAGAAGCTCGCGCGCGCGCTCGAAGTCGGCGGCCTCATGAACGTGCAATACGCGCTCAAGGGCGGCGAGATCTACGTGCTCGAGGTCAACCCGCGCGCCTCACGCACGGTGCCGTTCGTCGCCAAGGTGATCGGCAAGCCGATCGCCGCGATCGCGGCCCGCGTCATGGCGGGCGAAAAGCTCGCTTCGTTCGATCTCAAGCTCGAGAAGCTCGACCACGTCGGGGTCAAGGAAGCGGTGTTTCCATTCGCCCGCTTCCCCGGCGTCGACACCGTGCTCGGGCCGGAAATGCGCTCGACCGGCGAGGTGATGGGCATCGACCGCTCGTTCGAGATCGCCTTCGCCAAGAGCCAGCTTGGGGCGGGGTCGCGGCCGCCGACATCGGGGGCTGTGTTCGTCTCCGTGCGCGATGTTGACAAGGAGAAAATCGTCGAGCCGCTGCGCAAGCTGCAGGCTCTCGGATTCAAGATTCTGGCGACCGGGGGAACCCAGCGCTACCTGACCGCCCACGGGCTGAAGGCGGAGAAAGTCAACAAGGTGTCGGAGGGCCGCCCGCATGCGGCGGACGCGGTGCGCAACGGCGCCGTGCAGCTCATGTTCAACACAACCGAGGGCGCGACCTCGCTCGCCGATTCCAAGCCTTTACGGCGCGCCGCCCTCTTGCAAAAGACGCCCTACTACACCACAATTTCAGGCGCCATCGCGGCGGCGGACGGGATACGCGCCGTCGCGAGCGGCGAGCTCGAAGTCAGGGCGTTGCAGGATTATCTGGCGTGACGGCGCGCAGAAGCGCCGCCGCGGCGGCATTTTTTTATATGGAAGGACAATGGATAAGCTCCCCATGACCGCCGCGGGCTACGCAGCCTTGGAGGCGGAATTTCTTCGTCGCCAGCAGGTCGAGCGGCCGCGGATCGTTGCTGCGATCTCCGAGGCGCGAACGCACGGCGACCTGTCGGAAAACGCCGAATATCACTCCGCCAAGGAAGCGCAGTCGCACAACGAGGGCCGCATCGTTGAACTCGAGGACCTGTTGCAGCGCGCCGAAGTGATTGACGTGACGAAATTGAACGGAGCGACGATCAAATTCGGCGCGACGGTCACCCTCATCGACGAAGATACTGAAAAGCAGAGCAAGTTTCAGATCGTCGGCGAAAGCGAGGCGGACGTGAAATCGGGCAAGGTGTCGATCACCTCGCCGACCGGAAGGGCGCTGATCGGCAAAAAGGCCGGGGATAGCATCGAAGTGAACACGCCCGGCGGCGGCAAGAGCTACGAGATCGTCAAGGTCGCGTATATATAGCGGGATGCGCTGCGAAGCGACGCGCTTAAGAGGAGGTTGCGTCATGTCCGCGTTCCCCTTGACCCGCCGCGCAGCGATTGCAGCGCTCGGGGCGCTTGTTCTTCCAGCAATGACGCAAACCCGGAGCGCTTCGGCGCAGCCCGGCCTGCGCATCCGCGCCATCAAGGTCGACGTTTCGCCGATTCGCGCCAGCATGGGAGATCCAACCGCGGCATGGGTGGAGGCGGCGCTTCCGGGCGCGCTCGCTCAGTCGCTCGCGCCATATATGTCGCCCGGCGACCGCAACGGGGCGACGCTGGTGGCGCGGATCGACTACCTCTATCTCGGGCCAAGCAGCGGCGGCGGCGGCGGCTTCGGCGGCTTTCGGCGAACGCAGGACACGATCAACGGAACACTCTTACTCAGGGGACCGCGAGGCGTTGTCGCCAACGTGCCCCTACGGGCGATCTCCACCTATTTCCCGATGGCGGTCGATCAGACCCTCGTGGAGCGCGCCCTGGAAGGCCGCGTGACGGCGCTTGCGCAGGTGTTTGCCGGCTGGGCGCCGAGGGAACTGGGCCTTTAGAATATTTCGCTCTGAGGGTTGCGCCGTGGGGCCTGTGTTTCGCCTCCCAGCCCTTTCGTGCGTTGCTTTGAGTCGAGCGGGCGCAGCCGCAAGGAAAAAGGACAAGATGGTCGCGAGCGCAATGACACGCCGAGGCGCGCTGGTCGCCCTTGGCGCATTCGGCCTTTCCTTGACGCTTGGCGCGCCGGGCGCCGTTGCCGGTAGCGGCCTGAGGTTTCGCGGCATCGTCGTCAACGTCGAGCCGCTGCGCGCGCTCACCGGCGACCCGACTGCGGCCTGGATGGAGCAGGCGCTTGTGCAGGCTTTACCGCGCTTCCTGGGGCCGTATCTCGCGCCTGGCGACAGGAACGCCCCTGTCCTCGAGGTCCGGATCGACTGGATCTATCTCGCCCCCAGCCCCGGAGGCCCGGGGCCGAGGGGCTCGGCGCAGGACACAATCATAGGAAGCTTCGTTGTTCGGGGACCGCAGGGCGGGATCGAGTCGCAAATCCCTTTGCGAACGATCGCGTCCTATTATCCGAGCGGCGTGGACCAGGCGCTCGTCGCGCGAGCGTATCACGGGCGCATTACAGCTCTCGCCCAGGCCTTCGCCGGCTGGGCGCCGAGGGAGCTCGGGCTCTAAGGAGCGCGAGCCTCGCGAGCGCCGCCAATGGTTCGTCTCGATATCGACTGCCGAGCTGAGACCGGGTTGGGGAGAGTTCCGATCAACTTCATGACCCGCCGCGCCGCGCTGTTGAGCCTCGGGGCGTTCGCCGTTGGCTCCCTCGGTGGTCTTCCTGGCGCCCAGGCTCAGAAGGCGGTGAGATTCCGCGACATTCGGGTCGACGTCTGGCAGCTCAGGGCCGACGCGGGGGACGCGACCGCCGACTGGATCGAAGACGAGCTTCCAAAGGATCTGGCGCAGGTCTTGACCCCCTACATGGCGCCGGCAGAACGCAACGGCGCGACCTTGCTGGCGCGAATCGAAACCATCGACCTTGGGAGCGGCGGCGGCGCGCGGGGCGCCGGCGGCGCGACCAATTCAATGGAAGGGGTCCTGATCGTGAGCGGACCGCGCGGCGTCATCGCCGCGCAGACGCGGCTGCGGGCGATTGCCTCCTACGAGGCGAGCGCTGTTGATCAGTCCTTGTTCGAGGAAGCCTACCACCGGCGCGTGATCGCGCTGGCCGAAGCATTTGCCCAATGGGCGCCCCGGCAGCTCGGGATCTGAACTGGGGCCGCCGGCGCCGCCCGATTGCCTTCCCCGCGGCCGTGCTATAGCGGGCCCACGATGGTTGGGGCGGGCACGGACAGGACAAGGCCGCGGCTCGGCGGCGGCCCGGCGGTCATTCTGGTTCGCCCGCAGCTCGCGGTGAACATCGGCATGTGCGCGCGGGCGATGGCCAATTTCGGCCTCGACGACTTGCGCCTGGTCAATCCCCGCGAAGGCTGGCCGCGCACTGACGAGTATCGCGAAGTCGCCTATTCCGCGGCGGCGGGCGCAACCGATCTCCTGGACGCCGCGCGGGTCTTTGCCAGCGTCGAGGCGGCGATCGGCGACCTCCATGCGGTCTATGCGGCGACTGCGCGCGAGCGCGGGCAGATGAAGGCCGTCCTAAGTCCTAGCGTGGCCATGGGCGCGACCGCCGCGGCTGTCGGCGAGAAGCGCGGAATCCTGTTCGGGCCCGAGCGCACCGGATTGGACAATGACGAAGTCGCGCTCGCCAATTCCATCATCACCTTTCCTTCCAGCCCCACCTACGCTTCGCTCAACCTGTCCCAGGCGGTTCTCATCTGCGGCTACGAGTGGTTCAAGGCCGCCCACGGCGACGCGCCGCCGCCGTCGATGGTCCCGCGCCCCATATCGCCGCCGGCGCAGCGCGAGATGCTGCTCGCCTTCTTCAATTTCCTCGAGGACAAGCTTGAAGAGAATGGCTTTTTCCGCCCGGTGACCAAGAAGCCGGGGATGCGGCGAAACCTGCGCAACATCTTCCATCGCATGGAGCCGACCCAACAGGACGTCCGCACATTGTGGGGAGCGATGGTTCGCCTGGTCGAGGGGCCGCGGATCGAGGTCCAGACGCGGAAGCGGGCGCGGCAGAAAAAGACGGGCGACTGAACTCGAGCCGGTTCGAAGCGGGGGTTTCGGCAAACAAAGGCTCTCCAGACAGGTTCGCCGCCCGGAGAGCCAAAGATTTCAGACGTAAGCGGCGCCAGCGCGTCGCCGTCGGATTACGACTTGGGCGCCTCGGCCGGAGCCATCGGCTTCGCGGCGTGGTGGTGCATGTGGTGGTGCGTGACGTGATGATGATGATGGTGGTGGTGGTGATGCTCCATCGGAGCGGGCGCAGCAGCGGGTTCCTGCGCGACGGCATAGCCGGCGAGGCCGAGCGAGAGAACGGCCGCGGCCGCAAGGGTCTTGATCATGGGAGGACTTTCCTGTGGTTAGGGAACCCAAACGGGTCACGGCAATCCATAAAGGTCGCCGCCTGAACTCAATATGAACCAACGGGCCGGCGATTCATCCGCGCGAAGTGTTTCCAGCCGCCGTAAGAGCGTACACGTGATCCGAGCCACGAAAGGCGTTTAGACGATGGCCGTAGGCAGCATGACCGGATTTGCCCGGGCCGCAGGCAGCGGCGGCACGTGGCGCTGGACGTTCGAGCTCAAGACCGTCAACGCCAAGGGCCTCGACATCCGCTTGCGCATGCCCGCGCCCTTCGATCGGGCGGAAGGCGAGGCGCGCACGCGGCTCGCCAAGGCGCTGGCGCGCGGAACCTGCTTCGCCACGTTGTCTGCGCAGCGTGAGGGCGCGACGACTGCGGCGCGCATCGATCTCGCGGCGCTCGAATCGATCGCCGTCGCCGCCCGCGCCGCGGCGGTCAAGGCCGGGCTCGCGCCGCCCACCATGGACGGATTGCTGGCGCTGCGCGGCGTGCTCGAGGCGGCTGACATCGAGGACGACGAGGCGGCCGTGAACGCGGCCTGCGCGGGCGCCCTCGCGAGCCTCGATGAGGCGCTCGCCGCGCTCACCGCAGCGCGTCGGTGGGAAGGCGGGGCGCTCGCCTCGGTGCTCAAGGACATGCTCGGGGCTATTGCCCGACTGGTCGAGGCCGCCGACGCCAATCCGGCGCGCCGGCCCGAGGCGGTGCGCGAGCGGCTCGCCCAAAGCGTTCAGACGCTCATGGCGTCGTCGCGCGGCCTCGATGAGAACCGCCTCCACCAGGAGGCGATCCTGCTTGCCGCCAAGGCCGACATCCGCGAGGAGCTCGACCGGCTCAAGACCCACGTGGCCGCCGCGCGGGCGCTGATCGACGAAGGCGGGCCGATCGGCCGGCGGCTCGATTTCCTCGCCCAGGAGCTGGGGCGGGAGGCGAGCACGCTCTGCGCCAAGGCCAATGACGTGAGCCTGACCGCGCAGGGGCTTGAACTGAGAGCGCAAATCGAGCAATTCCGCGAGCAGGTGCAGAACGTCGAGTGAGATTCGAAGCGATGGCGGCGAGCCGGCGAGGCATGATCCTGATTCTGTCCTCGCCGTCGGGGGCCGGGAAGACGACGCTGACCCGGATGCTCATGCAGGACAGCGCGCTCGATCTCACGCTCTCGGTCTCGGTGACAACGCGGCAGCAACGCTCGTCCGAAGTCGACGGAGTCCACTATCACTTCTTAGCTGACCGGAGCGCATTCGACCGGATGAAGGCGGCGGGTGAATTGCTCGAATCGGCCGAGGTGCACGGCAACGCCTATGGCACCCCGCGGGCGCCGGTGGAGAAGGTGCTCGCGGAAGGACGCGACATGCTGTTCGACGTCGACTGGCAGGGCGCTAGCCAAGTGCGCGAGCGGCTGGGCGACGACGTTGTCAGCATTTTCGTCCTGCCGCCGTCGATGGAGGAATTGCGCGCGCGCCTCGAGCGTCGGGCAGAGGACACGGCCTCTTCGATCGATGCGCGTTTCCAGAACGCCCGAAAGGAGATCGAGCGCTGGCGCGACTACCATTACGTTGTGGTCAACGACGATCTCACACGCGCGTATTACGACGTGAAGACCATCGTGGCGGCAGAGCGGCTTCGCGCGAGGCGGATCCAGGCTGGCGTCGAGCAGTTGGTCGAACGGCTAATGGGCGAGCGTAGCGTGCGCTAGATAAGATAATTATATCATTGTATTACATTATATAGTTGATGTGATACATTCAACACTTCCTGGTCTGTCGAACTGCGTCGAGGGCTTGAGCCCAGAAACGGGAGTGTTCCGCCGCGGGTCAGGCCTCGAGGGTCAGTGCGCACATGGAGACCGCGTTCGCCCTTGGCGAAAGCTGTTGCTGACGTCGCCCGAATATGCAGCTATAAGGTTGTGGGGCCGAAAGGAGCGGAAAAATGAATACCTGGGCGCCCTCCAAGCGCGCTCGAAATCGAACGCATTGACGCCGAGGCCGAGGCGCTGATCCGCGATCTCGGCGATCAGGCGTATCACGAGGCGCGCCGAAGGGAGCACGAGGCGAGTTCCGATGCGATCGCCGAGGATTGGGCCCTGGTCGCCAAGGCGATCGCGCGCAAGACTGGCAGCCGCGTCGGCCTCAATCTTTCGACTCAGCTGGCGATGAACACCTTCTTCGTGCTGGACCGGGAGCCGGGCGTCGCGCACAAGGCCCGACCTCGTCCGGAGCCAGAGGCCGACCTGGAACACCAACCGAAGGCGCCCGGCGTTCCCACGCCGCAACCATTCCGCATTCAGTTCATGGGCGCGGGCGCCGATTCCAGACCATCTGTCCTGCGCGAAGATGAGATCCGCGCCTCGGACGTTTCCGCCGCGATCATCGCCGCCGCGATCGCTGCATGGCCGCCCCACACGATCGCCTTGCGCATTCTAGATCGCGAAGGCCACGAGGTTTTCGGCCGACAGAAGGCTGCCAGCCGATAGGCTTCGCAACCTAAAGGCGCTCGCGTCACTCCGCCGCGACGGCCTCGCGTTCGCGAACCTCGAAGATCTCAAACTCATCGCTCAGGCCCCGTAGCTGCGAAGACCGGGGGGTCGTTCGATAGCTTGCTTCGCTGAGCACGCGCGCCACCTCCGAGCTTTCGATGATCGGTTTCGTCGCCAGGATTGCGGTGGGGTCGGCGAGCTCATTCACCCGCGAGGCGATGTTGACGGTCTGGCCGAAATAGTCTTGCCGGTCGTCGAGCATGACGGCCAGGCACGGTCCCGAATGCAGCCCGATGTTGAGCGCCAGGTCCTCGCCGCCGCGCGTCTGGTTGATCCCGCGCATCGCCTCGCGCATGCGCATCGCCGCCCGCAGCGCGCGGTCGGGCGTGGGGAAGGTCGCCATCACCGCATCGCCGATGGTCTTGACCACCGCGCCGCCCTCGGCCGAAACCGCCTCGAGCAGTGCGCCGAAGTGACTGCGCACGAGATCGAAGGCGGCGAGATCGCCGATCCGCTCGTAGAGCGCGGTCGAGCCTCTAAGGTCGGTGAACAGGATCGTGAGGCTCGTGATCTTGAACCGCTGCTCGGGATCGAACGTCCCGCTGCGGTAAAGATCGCGGAACGCCTGATTGCTGAGCAGGCGGGTTGCCGTCAGATAGGGCAGGTGGTGGCCCGTCAGCTTGCCCATCTCCTCGCTGTGCAACCAGATCCCCGGCATCGTCCGACGGGCGGCCTTGTTTTCAAACGAGATCCGCGCAGGACCCGGCTGGATTTTGAGCGTACCGTTGTGGGCATGCGCGTCAGCGAAGACCAGCGACAGATTGCGCCGCTCCTTGGTCTCCTCGCCGTCGACGTCGAGAAAGAGCGACGAGTGGGTGACGGGGTCGAAGACGATCGCAAATCCCTTCGGCAGGGTCAGCGACATCGCGGCCTTTTCGCCGGCTCCGAGCTCCATCACGTCGAGCGTCACCCGTTCGATGGCGCTTTCAACATCCTCCGGCACGTCGTTGCTGGAGCTCCAGAAGACCTGGCGCATGTATTCGGCGAAGGGAAGCGAATCTGGGTCATGCGCGGCGATGCGGCGAACGCTTTGGTTGACCGTGAACGTGACCTCGACCAGCTTGTCGAGCGTCGGTTCGTAATCCGACGCGCAAAGCGAGCAGTAATAGTGCGTGTGATTGAGGGTTTTGAGCCCGGCGCCCGCTTCGAGCACGCCTCCACATCCCGGGCAAAGCATGTTCCACGACATATCAAACAGTCCAAGCCGCGCCGCATGGACGAAGCCTGCAATGGTCTCTTCCTCGTCGAGACCATGCGCTTGAGCATAGGCGAGCGGATTGATGCGATTGAGGAACCGATCCGGGTCGGTCTCAACCGATGCCTTCAGGGCGTCAACCATCGCCGGATCGGCAGTCTGCCGCAAAAGTCCAAAGAGCGCTTGCACGTCAGCCATGTTGCTCCCTCGCTGGTCGGTCAATCGGCCGCGTTCCACCCCGCCGGCGCCTCAAAGCAAGCGCAAGGCGAGACTCCTATATATGGTGTCGATGAGACCCTCGTGTAGTGTCGGTAGCGCGCTCTGACAGGCGAAAGACTTGGGCGCAGACTTCTCGCGCGTCGAGACTGAGGTGGCGCGACGATCGGGTTTCACGGCCCGTCGACTCACTCCGCCGCGATGGCCTCGCGCTCGCGCACCTCGAAGATCTCGAACGCGTCGCTCAATCCGCGAAGCTGTGAAGACCGTGGGGTCGTTCGGTAGCTCAATTCGCTGAGCACCCGCGCCACCTCGGAGCTTTCGATGATTGGCTTGGTCGCCAGGATCGCGGTCGGGTCCGCCAGCTCGTTCACGCGCGAGGCGATGTTGACGGTCTGGCCGAAAAAGTCCTGTCGGTCGTCAAGCATGACGGCCAAGCAGGGGCCCGAATGCAAGCCGATGTTGAGTGCAAGGTCCTCTCCGCCGCGCGTCTGGTTGATTTCGCGCATCGCCTCGCGCATCCGCATCGCCGCCCGCAACGCCCTGTCGGGCGTCGGGAAAGTCGCCATCACCGCATCGCCGATGGTCTTGACCACCGCGCCGCCCTCGGCTGAGACCGCGTGGAGCAGCGCGCCGAAGTGATTGCGCACGAGATCGAAGGCGGCGAGATCGCCGATCCGCTCGTAGAGCGCCGTCGAGCCCCTCAGATCAGTGAAGAGGATTGTTAGGCTCGTGATCTTGAACCGCTGCTCGGGATCGAACGTTCCGCTGCGATAGAGATCGCGGAACGCCTGATTGCTGAGCAGCCGTGTCGCGGTCAGGAACGGCCGGCGGGTGTTGGTGAGCTTGTCCATCTCTTTGCTGTGCAACCAGATCCCCGGCATCGTCCGCCGGTCAGCCTTGTTTTCAAACGAGATGCGCGCGGGGCCCGGCTGGATTTTCTGCGTGCCGCTGTGGGTATGCGCGTCGGCGAAGACGAGCGACAGATTTCGCCGCTCCTTGGTTTCCTCCCCTTCGACCTCGAGAAAGAGCGACGAGTGGGTGACAGGCTCGAAGACGATCGCAAGTCCCTTTGGGACGTTGAGCGACATCGCCGCCTTTTCGCCTCCTCCGAGCTCCATCGTGTCGAGCGTCACTTTTTGGACAGCGCTTTCGACATCATCCGGGAATTCGTTGCTCGAGCTCCAGAAGATCTGGCGCATGTATTCGGCGAAGGGAAGCGAATCCGGGTCGTGCGCGGCGATGCGACGAATACGAGGGTTGACCGTGAAAGTGACCTCGACCAGCTTGTCGAGCGTCGGCTCGCAATCGACCGTGCAGAACGAGCAATAATACTGGGGCTGGTTAAGGCTCTTGAGCGCCGCGCCCGTCTCGATCACCCCGCCGCATGACGGGCACAACATATTCCACGACATGTCGAACAGCCCGAGCCGCGCTGCGTGGACGAAAGCGCCGATGGTCTCCTCCTCGTCAAGACCATGCGTCTCAGCGTAGGCGAGAGGATTGATCCGGTTGAGCAACCGATCCTGGTCGGTTTCAACGGACGTCTTGAGGGCGTCGACGACCGCTGCAGTGGCGGTTTGCCTCAAAAGCCCAAAAAGTGCTTCGTCAGCCATAGCATGTCCCCGAAAGTTGGATTGCGGCCGATCCACATTGGCCAGCGCCGGCAAGTCAAAAAAGGGGCCGGCGAAACTCCCCTTATGTAGGTTTGAACCTGCGTTTTTGTAGGGCGAAGCGCGCTCGACTGAAGCCCGCCTGGACGCGGCGTTATTGCTACACGATACCTGAGAACAAATCAAGAACAATTTGTTTGCTCGCGGCGAGAGAGGCGCGCGCAATACGCCGATCGTCCCCACGTCGCGACACGAAACTTGCGGTTAAATCGACGCCAGAATTTTGCGCGCGGCTATGAGATGCGGAAGGTCGACCATCTTGCCGTCCACGCCCAGCGCGCCTGCTCCCGGATTGCCCTCGAACGCGGCGACGATCTTGCGCGCGCGCGCGATCTCGGCTTCGGACGGCGCGTAAACGCGATTGATCGCCGCGACCTGATCGGGATGGATCGCCAGGCGTCCGGCAAAACCGTCGCGCCGAGAGCGCCGGCAATCCCGCTCGAGCCCCTCCAAATCGCGAAAATCCGTATACACCGTATCGATGGCCGGGACCTCGGCGGCCGAGGCAGCGAAAAGGCACGCCGTGCGTGCGAACTCATAAGGCGCCGTCCACGATCCGTCCGGCTCCTTGTTGTCCGTCGCGCCGAGCGCCGCCGAGAGGTCCTCCGCGCCCCAGGTCAAGGCGATCAGCCGCGGATGGGCTGGCGCGTACGAGCCGAGCGCGAACATCGCCTTTGGGGTTTCGCTCGCCAAGCTCGCCAGCTTGACCGAGCCAGCGGCCATGCCGGCCTTCGCCTCGAGCGCGTCGAGATAATGGCCCACGCGCTCGAGATCTGCGGCGCCATTGACCTTGGGGATCAAGAGCGCGTCGAGGCCGGGCTTCGTTACCGCCGCGAGGTCGTCGAGCGCGAGCCCGGTGTCGAGCGCATTGACGCGGACGATGAACAACCAGGGCCGTTTCGCCGCCGGCTCGATCAGACCGGCGACATGGGCGCGGGCGGCGGCCTTTTCGCTAGCCGCGACGGAATCTTCGAGGTCGAGAATGAGGGCGTCGGCGCCGCAATCCTTTGCCCGCGCGAACTTGCGTTCGGAATCGCCGGGAACGAACAGGAGCGAGCGCAGTCTCATATCCGTCCAAGATTCTGAACAATGGGAAAGCCGTCGTTCAACCCGTGAGCTCCAGGATCGTCACGTGCCCCTCCTTCGCCGGCCAGGGACGGCCGACAATGCGCTCCTCGTTGAACTCGCCGACGATCGGTCGGTCTTCGAGCGCCGGCAGCCTCAGCGTCGTATGCCAGGCGGAGGGCACGCCATGCGGGACGTCAGTGGGCTCCTTGCCGTCGAGCAGCACGACGTCGCGCGGCAGCCCGAAATAGCCGCGCGGCCGGTCCATTCGAACGACCGCGGCAGCGTCGGCGTCCTCCTTCGCCAGCGCCGCCGGCCTGAGGTCCAGTTGGGCGAACGAGCGGGGCAGGGGCGAGCGATAGATGTGGGTGACCGGCGCGCCGGGCGCCGCGACCACGAACTCGAGCGCCGTATTCGGATCGAACGTGGCCGGGCCCCAGACGCCGTCGGCGCCGGTCGTCTTGCTCAGCGCGGCGGCGCCTTGTCGCTCGCCGGTCTCGGCGGAGACGCGATAGATCTCGACCTTCGCGCCCTCGACCGGCCGGTTGGTCGGCGTGCCGCCGACGACCCCTGTCACCCGCCCGTTCAGGACGACCTCGCCTTCGGGCGCGATTGCGATGCGGGAGGGGGCATGGCCGGTGATGAACCGGTAGATCTCGGCGAAGGCGACTGGGCTCAAAGCCGTCTCGCGATGGTCGACCTCGCCGAGCAGGATATTGGTCGCGCCTTTGAGCGCCGGTCCGTCGGCGGTCACGTTGAGCGCCATGCCTGGTTTATGAAAGACGATCGCGCCGTCAGGCTGCGCATAGAGGTCGAAGCCGTCGCTCCGCAGCGTCAGGAACGGAACTTCCGGCGTCACTTCGGTGTCGCCAGCATCGAGCTTCGTGAGAAATGGGCCTCGGCCGTTGTATTCGCTGCCAGGCGAAAAGTCGGTCGCCCAGACGCCGTGATTGGGCGTGCCGCCGAGCGCCGCCTGACTCGACGCTGCCGGGATTGGCGGCGACATATTCGCGCGTCGCGTAGCCGCCGCGCGACGACGCGACGATCGCAACCTTCGGCGCGCCGGTCTTGGCCTTGACGTCGTCGATGAACGCCGTCAGTTCGCGCAACTGGTCAGCAGTCGAAGAACGGTTGGCCTGGGCGACCGTATCGTCGTCGCGAGCCTGCGGATCGGTGAAGCTGATCGCGAACAGCCGGTCGCGCGGATAGCCGTTGCTCTCGAACCGCCAGATCTGCGTTTCCCAGGTGGCGGCGAGATCGCTGTCGCCATGCACGAACACGATCGGAACCGGCGGTTTATCCTGAGCGAAGGCGGATCGCCCGACGCCACCAAAGGCGAGGGCGGCGGTCCCCTGGAGCAGGCGACGTCGGTTCAGCATTGGGCGCTCTCCCCTCGAGGCGGCGTTGGGCCTTGGCCCTTGCCGAGAGCTTACACCGCCGAAGAGGCGCTGCAACGTGCAGATCCGCTCTATCCCGGGCGATTTCGCGATAGACGTCTTTCGACGTAAGCCCGGCAGAGTCGCTCACCTTTATAGCCGAGATAGGCGCCAATGAGCGCCGCTGCGATCAGGACCCATGGGGACGAGGAATAGATCGCGCACAGTCCCGCCAGAATCGCTGCGCCGGCCAAGGCCACCCAGGTGGTAAATTCGGACGAGCCGGTCAATTCTCTTACCCATAGGTCAACTGGTTGCCGTTCGTTGCGGCGAAAGCAGCTGATCAAAGCCCATCCCGGCGATCCTGGCTTTCTATCCGAACCAACTGGTTTTTGCACGGGTGCGCTCGCAGCCTCTCGTTCTGCGCAGAGCGACGAGGGCGCGAGCAGAAATTGCTCATGCAGGGCGAAAACGGAACAAGGCGGCGGAATGAACCGCCGCCTTGTTTGGCCATCAGGCGGGCTACGCCCTAATGGCGCACTACTCGGGAATAGCGTCAAAGCGGGCCGGGATAGTGCGATACGCCCCGACGCCGACGCCGTAGTAGTCGTGCAGCTTGCCCTCGTATTCAGGATCGCCCCAGGCCGGTTCGGTCCCGACCGGATAGGAGGGCGCGTCCCTGAGCTGACTCTCATCGATCTCAACGACATAGCCGCCGAGGTTTGTATTGTATCGCAGGAGCGACCAGGGGAGGGGATGATAGCTGTTTCCGATCCCGAGGAATCCGCCAAACGACATGATCGCGTAAGCCACCTGACCGGTTTGCTTGTCGATCATCAGGTCGTGAACTGAGCCCAGCCTGTCGCCTCCATTGTTGAAGACGTCGGTGCCTTGAACTTTGTCTGCGGCGATAAGGGTCGATGTTTCTCGGACGGCGTCCATGAGAAATTCTCCTTGGCTGTTGTCCAAGGAGCAAACGCAGAGGCGAAGCGGAAGGTTCCAGACGGCGGGCGCCGACCCGGGAGATGGTCGGCGCCCGCCTCGGACCCCCGTCCTTAGACCAGATTGATCGCGACCGATTTCGTCTCGGTGTAGTGCTCCATCACTTCCTTGCCCATCTCGCGGCCCCAGCCGGACTGCTTGAAGCCGCCGAACGGCCAGGCCGGATCGCCGTAATTGTGGGTGTTGACGCAGATCGTGCCCGCCTTGATCTTGCGCGCGAGCGAATGGGCGACCTTCAGATTGTGGGTCCAGATGCTCGCCTGCAGGCCATATTCGGTGTCGTTGGCGAATTTGGCGACTTGATCGAGGTTGTCATCGTCGAACGACTGCACGCAGACGACCGGGCCGAAGATTTCCTCCTTGACCACGCGCATGTCGCGATTGGTCTTGGTCAGCACGGTCGGCTCCATGAAATAGCCCTGGTTGCCGACAACGCCGCCGCCGGTCTCGACCGTGACGCCTTCCTTGCGGCCGGACTCGATGAAGCCCTGCACCTTCGTGTGCTGCTCCTTGGAGACCAGCGGCCCGAGCTGGACGGAGGGATCGAGGCCGTGGCCGACCTTGATCTTGCCGGCCTTGTTGACCATGCCCTCGACGACCTTGTCGTAGACGGACTTGTGCGCGAACAGGCGCGAGCCCGCCGTGCAGCATTGGCCCTGGTTGTAGAAGATCGCGTCCGCGACGCCGCCGATCGCGTGATCGAGATTGGCGTCCGGGAAGACGATCGCCGGCGACTTGCCGCCGAGCTCGAGCGAGACGCGCTTGAGGTTGCCGGCGGCCGCCTGCACGATGAGCTTGCCGACTTCCGTCGATCCGGTGAAGGCGACCTTGTCGACATCGGGATGATTGGCGAGCGCCGCGCCCGCGGTCTCGCCGAAGCCGGTGACGATGTTGACGACGCCGTCGGGGATGCCGGCTTCCGCGAGCAGTTCGCCGAAGCGCAACGCCGAGAGCGGCGTCTGCTCGGCAGGCTTGAGCACGATCGTGCAGCCTGCGGCGAGCGCCGGCGCGAGCTTCCAGGCCGCCATCATGAGCGGGAAGTTCCACGGGATGATCTGCCCGACCACGCCGACCGGCTGGCGCAGCGTATAGGCGTGCCAGTTGCCGGGGCTCGACACCGGAATGGTCTCGCCCACAAGGCGCGTCGACCATCCGGCCATGTAGCGGAACATGTTGATCGAGCCGCCGACGTCGTCGCGGCGCGCGTTGGTGACCGGCTTGCCGTTGTCGAGCGCCTCGATCTCGGCGAATTCGTCAGCGTGCTTTTCGAGGAGGTCGCCGAGGTTCCATACGAGCCTCGAGCGCTCGGCCGGGCGAGATGCGCGACCACGGGCCGGTTTCGAACGCCTTGCGCGCCGCCTTCACCGCAAGGTCGATGTCGGCTTTGTCGCCGGCCGGGACATGGGCGATGATCTCTTGCGTCGCCGGGTCCTCGACCTCGAAGGTCTTGCCGCTCTTGGCCTCGACCCATTTGCCGTCGATCAGCATGTGATGCTTCTTGGCCAGAAACGCCTTCGAATCTTTGCCGAGCTTCGGTTTGGAAATGGCGATGTTCATGACGTCCTCCCGAGATAGAGTTGGTGGGGATTGGAGCTGATGGGATCGCTATATCCCAATGAATATACCGCCGGGCGGCTTGCGTCCAGCGGGGGCGCAGCTTGATCCCATGGCGATACGTCGGAAGTTCGACGATCTCGCGCTGAATCTTGGCGGCGCGCGATATTCCACGGACACATCGCGAACAGTCGCCAGACTATGGCTGGAGATGCGTCAAGACTCGCACCGAACTCTTCCGTCGAACCGTCGCAGCGTGCGCTGCCACAAGCTTGCGTATCCGGCAGCGTCAAGGACGTGAGTATCGTGCGCGAAGGCAAGCGGCTGGCGATCGCGCGCCGACGTCATGCGACGCATTGACAGCCTTCTGATCTTGCGCGAACATGTCGAAGCAACTACTCGATGCGAGTTCAGCTCGATACGAGAGTGCTATACCGATTGAACTACTCGGCGGCTCCATCCAGTTGGTAGACGCTGATCGCTGTATACGCCGCTTGCGATAGCATCGGCTGGATACCAGATGGATTCATTGGCGCGGTAACAGGATCTGAGACTGATTAGCGAAGTCAGGGAACGCGTGCGGCGCTGCGCGCTGTCACATCGGGATCGGTGACTGCAGGCTCAACGACTGTCGACTGAATGACTACGATTTCATTAACCCGAACGGGCAGGATCTTGCGCAGTTCAAGGCGCAGGACGTGGCGACAGGGGGCGTCGACGTGACGGTGACGCTTAATCCCACCGGTCTTCCCAACGCACCGTATTACTTCGCCTCGACTGGAGGAGGCCACGTCACCGTGGCTTTCAACCTCGACACGACCATCACCGCGGCCGATATCACATTCGGGGCCAATGCCGGCAACACGTTCAATTTCGTAACAAGTCAATCTCCGCCCCCGGGAAGGTTGGGAACTTATGACTTCGGCCTCCAGGGCAAAAATTTTAACGGGACAAATAGCCACTTCACGGGGCCGCTCACGTTCCATATCGACGGCGTGACGGTGGCGGACTTCACCCAAAACGACGCCGGGTACTTTGCGGCAGCAGACTTCGGAGTCTCAGGGGGCCGCTTCACCGGCGAAGCTGGCGGCAAGGTCGGAACCCTTAGCTCAGTCCCCGAGGCTTCCACCTGGGCGATGATGCTGCTTGGCTTCGCGGGCCTTGGCTTTGCCGCCTACCGCAAGGCACATAGCGCCAGGACTGCTTTGTCGGCCGCCTGATCCGTCGGATCGGAATATGCTTGAAGGGCCGCCACCAGGCGGCCCTTTCTTTTTGCTGGGTTAGCCGCATGCGCTTCCGGTCGCTTCACGCCGCCTTGCGCCGCGCGACTTCCGCGTGGAACAGTGGAATCTCCGTCGCCAGAGCCGCGGCGACGCTGGGCCGTGCCCGCATGCGCTCGAGATAGGCTTTCACGTTGGGATAGACGGAGAGGTCGATCTGCGGCGTCGCCCGCGTCCAGTTCAGGACCGTCGTCAGATAGCCGTCCGCGACGCTGAAGCGATCGAGCAGGAATTCCCGGTCCTTCAACTTGGCGTCGAGATAGGCGAGGCGGGGGGCGTATTTGTTTAGGGTCCAGGCCTTCACCTCGGGCGGCGTCTTGTCGCCGAGCAGCGGCGTCATGAGACCTTTGTGCAGTTCGGCGCTGATGAAGCTCAGCCATTGTCGAAGCTTCGCTCGCCCGACGCGGTCGGAGGCCGGCGGCGCGAGCTGAGCCTCCGGATATTGGTCGGCGATATATTGCAGGATGGCCGAATTCTCGGTCAGCACGGTTCCGTCGTCGAGTCTGAGCGCCGGCACGTAGCCGAGCGGGTTGACGGCGCGATAGTCCTCGCCCGTCGCCACTATGCGTCCGGCGTGGGTGTCGACCTCGACGAGATTGATGGCGGCGCCGGCTTCGGCGAGCGCAATGCGAGCCGACATCGAGCAGGCGAGCGGGGCGAAATAGAGCTCCATGGGTTCCTCCTTTGCAATTTTTGTACTGTCTCGCATATAATAGAGCCGTCAAGAGTTTTGTTCAACATGGTACAAAAAACGACACGCCCCGTTCCCAAGGCCGCTTCGCGGGGGCGTGGCCGGCCGCGCGCCTTCGAGGCCGACACGGCGCTCGCGCAGGCGATGGACGTGTTTTGGAGCGACGGTTTCGCCGCCACCTCGCTCGACGATATCAGCGCGGCGACCGGCTTGAACCGGCCGAGCCTGTATGGCGCCTTCGGCGACAAGCGCGCGCTCTATCTGCAGGCTTACGGCCAGTACCGAAAGCGCATGAACGAGGTGTTCGCGCCCCTGTTTGCGGCGCGCGAGCCCCTGCGGACGAAGCTCACGCGCATCCTGACCGCCGCGCTCGATCTCTATCTCAGCGGCCCGGACGGTCCGCGGGGCTGCTTCACCGTGCTCAGCGCCGCCTCGGAAGCGATCGCCGATCCGGACCTTCATAGCCTCGTTTCCGAGGCGATCGACGGCGACCGATCGGGCGTTCGGCCGCCTGTTCGCCGATGCGCGCGCGGCGGGCGAATTGCCGGCGGAGCGCCGATCCGCGCCGGCTCGCGCGCGTGGCGTCGGCGACCCTCCATACGCTGTCGATCCGGGCGCGCGCCCGCATTCCGCGCGCTGAGATCCTGCCGATCATCGACGACGCGGTGACGACCATCTGCGGAGCCGAACGGCGGTTAGACGCGAGGCGGCGCTAGCCGTTCGTCGGCGCGGTGCCGTCGAGCGGAGGCGCAGCCGAAGCCACGTCGATCGCATGCTCAGCCGCGGACCCGCGCTTCGATGACGCAGAGCTTCTCGTAGGCGACTCCGTCCCGGACGAAGTAAAGTCCCTCCGCCGCTCCGCCGAGCGTATCAAGCCAATCCCGGTCGATGAATGGACGGAAGGCTAACGTGCGCTCGGCGACGATCCGCGCCTCCATTCCGAGACCCTCAATTCGCGCCAAACTCTTCGGCAAGATTCGCGAGAGAGTTGTGAGTCATCAGCAACCCGCCTCCGGGCGACAGTTTCGACGGCGCCTCCGCGATGAGCGGATCAATCATCGCTCGACCATCAGGCCCGGCATAAAAAGGACTGTTCTCAATTTCTCTTTGAGGCAGGGGCAACTGGGCGGGGTTGCTTATGATGTAGTCGACCCGCTCCCCTCGCGGCAGCGGGATTAACGATTCGCCGATCGGAAGATGGACTAGGCCCGCTTCCACCCCGTTGCGTCTTGCGTTTTCGAGCGCCAACGCGATTGCCTCGTCGAAACTGTCGACCAAGTAGACGCGCTCGGCTCCTCGCAGCATTGCGACGATAGCAAGAATGCCCGATCCGGTTCCGAGGTCGACGACCGTTTGTCCCGACAGATCGGGGATGCACTCCGCGAGCAGAAGCGAATAGGGCGTGGCGGGCGCTGCGCCACCGCGGTGGGTCAGCGTGATTCGATGCTCGCCGATCTGGTAGGACTTGCTTTCCTCCACGATGGCCTCCAGGCGAGAACCGGTCACAACGGGGGCTACTCGCTGACGAACTCCGGGCATTGTCAACGGTAGCACTACCTAAGGATGGGGTCCGGCTGGACAGGATATTTTCGCTCCTGCCGTCTAAGCGATGAGCGAAACGCCGCCGCCCGGCGGATCTCAGATTTCTCCGCTTGACAACCATACCGACCAGTTGGTATGTATCTGAGCATGAACACGGACGGGCAAACAGCGAGCATCTCAGCCAAGTCGACGAAGGCGGCGATGGCCGAGGCGTCGGGTCAGAAGCTGCTCGACGCGGCGGTGCACGTGATCCGCTCGAAGGGCTATTCCGCCGCGCGCGTCGAGGACATCTGCGCCGAGGCGGGTCTCACCAAGGGCGCGTTCTTCCACCATTTCGCCAGCAAGGAAGCCTGCGCCATCGCCGCGGCGGCGCATTTCGCCGCCAATGCCGATGCGATCTTTGACGCCGCGCCGTACAGCCATTTGCCCGACGCAAGAGCGCGCGTTCTCGGCTACGTCGATTTTCGCAAGGCTATCCTTCAGGGCGAGTTGCCGCAGTTCACCTGCCTCCTCGGCACGATGGTGCAGGAGGCTTACGACTCGCACCCCGCCATTCGCGCCGCCTGCGACCGTTACATCAGCGAGCACGCCGAACGGCTAGAAGCCGACATCGCCGCGGCCAAGGCGCGCCATGCGCCTGATGCGGCGTGGACGCCGGACAGCGCCGCCCTTTATTCGCAGGCCGTTCTCCAAGGCGCGTTCATTCTCGCCAAGGCCAAGCACGGCCCTAAAGTCGCCGCCGATTGCATCGATCATCTCAAGCGATATTTCGAGACGCTCCTGCCAAGTGGCGGGGCGGAACAGCCGGCGCCTTAGCGCGTTGGCCAACGCGCTTTAAGCGTCCCACGGAGGAGACGACGATGACCGAGCAGAAAATCACGCCCTGCCTCTGGTTCGATTCCAACGCCGAAGAGGCCGTCGCCCACTACCTGTCGATCTTCCCGAACAGCCGGATCCTGTCGACTGCGCGCTATGGCGAGTTCGCCCCCGGCCAGAAAGGGTCGGTGATGACGATCTATTTCGAGATCGACGGCCAGCAATTGTTGGCGCTGAACGGCGGCCCGCATTACAAGTTCACGCCGGCGCTCTCGCTCATGGTCAATTGCGACGACCAGGCTGAAATCGACGCGCTGTGGGAGAAGCTTGCGGAGGGCGGCGAGCATGTCCAGTGCGGCTGGCTCACCGACAAATTCGGCGTCTCCTGGCAAATCGTTCCCCGCATGCTGCCAGAGCTTTTGGGTGGCGACGCCGAGCGCACCGATCGCGTTATGCGCGCCGTCATGAGCATGAAGAAGCTCGACATTGCGCAGATGCAACAGGCGTTCGCGGCGAACTGAAGGAGGAAGCTATGACCAATGCGATTCAATCGGACGTGCTCGGCAAATTCGTCTGGTACGATCAGATGTCGAACGATCTCGCCGGAGCGGAGAAGTTCTATTCCAAAGTCGTCGGCTGGAGCCTCGCGCCCAACACGATGAACGCTCAGAAATATACGCTGCTCAAGACCGGCGAAAACATGGTCGGCGGCTTGATGCCGATTCCCGAGGACGCCGCCAAGATGGGCGTGCGTCCCGCGTGGATGGGCTATATCGCGGTCGATGACGTCAAGAAATACGCCGACAAGGTGAAAGCCGCGGGCGGCGCGATCCATCGGCCGCCGACCGAGATTCCCAACATCGGGACCTTCGCCGTCGCTGGCGATCCGAGCGGCGCGGGCTTCCTGTTGTTCAAGGGCGACGGCGACCAGGCGCCGATGCAGGATCCGATGAAGCCCGGCTATATCGGCTGGCACGAACTGCACGGCGGCGACATCGAGAAGTCCTTCGCCTTCTATTCCGGCTTGTTCGGCTGGACGAAGGGCGAGGCGCTCGATATGGGCGGCATGACCTACCAGATCTTCAGCACCAAAGGTCAGCAGTCCGGCGGCATGATGAAGAAGATGGAGCAGGAGCCTGCCCCGCACTGGCTCTATTACATCACCGTCGATGCGATCGACGCGGCCCAGGATCGGGTGAAGTCCGCGGGCGGCAAGGTGATCAACGGACCGATGCAGGTTCCGGGCGGAAGCTGGATCATCAACGGCCTCGATCCGCAAGGCGCGATGTTCGCGCTGGTTGCGCCCAAGAAGTAGGGCGTATCGGCACGGCGCTGCTCGTTCAAGCGGCCGCCGAGCGCGGGGCGCGCAATAGAGCTGAAGCGCGTTCGGCGGCTCGCATTGGCGCGGGCCGTCGGCGCGGCTCTTTCCATGCTTGATCAATCGTCAGGAGGTTGCCAATGAACGTTCAAACTCCGGCTCTCAAGCCAGCCGCCGAACTCGCTCGGCTCGACCCTGTGCAGTTCCCAAACGAGAGCGCCGAATATCGCGCCGCCCGCACGGCGCTGCTCGCAGAGGAGATCGAACTTCGCCGGCATATTGCGCGCGTCGCCGCGCAACGTCGGGCGCTGCCGCCGGGCGGCCCGGTCATGGGCGACTATAGTTTCGAAGGCGAGGATGGGCGAACCGATTTCGCCGGGCTGTTCGGCGACAAGCAGACGCTCGGCATCTACAGCTACATGTTCGGGCCTGAGCGCGAGCGGCCCTGTCCCATGTGCACCAATACGCTCGGGGCCTGGGAGGGCAATGCGGCGGACATCGGCCAGCGCATCTCGCTCGCTGTCGTCGCGCGCTCTCCGATCGAGCGCCTGACAGCATGGAAGCGCGAGCGCGGCTGGCGCGACCTCAAGCTCTATAGCGACCTCAACGGAGCCTATTCGCGCGACTATTTCGGTCTCTTGCCGAACGGCTCGGAAGTTCCCTCCTTCAACGTGTTCGCGCGCCGTGACGGAACGATCCGGCATTTCTGGGGCGGCGAGATGACGAACGCAACGGTCGACCCGGGCCAGGACCCGCGCGGCGCGCCCGATCCAGCCCCTTTGTGGATGATCCTCGACTGCACGCCGGAGGGACGCGATCCCGACTGGTATCCGAAGCTCGACTATGTCTAGGTTCCTCCTTCGAATTACGTCGGAGAGACCGCAATGCGCGTGATGGTGATCGTCAAGGCGACCGAAGCCTCCGAGGTCGGCGGCATGCCGCCGGCCTCACTTTTGGCGGACATGGGCGCGTTCAACCAGGCGCTGATCGAGGCTGGGATTTTCGTCGACGCGGGCGGGGTTAAGGAAAGCCGCAAGGGCGCGCGCGTCGCCTTTTCCGGCAAAGACCGCACGGTGGCCAAAGGGCCGTTCCCGAACATCAATGAACTCGCCGCGGGCTACTGGATCTGGAAGGTCAAGGACCTCGATGAGGCGATCGAGTGGGTCAAACGCTGTCCCAACCCGATGCCGGGACCGTCGGTCATCGAGATCCGCGAGATGTTCGAGATGGGGGACTTCGATCAAGCCAGGTAGGATCGATCGTTGACAAGTCCGGCTCGTCTCTTGTCATCGCCGCGTCAGCGAATAGCATGGGCGACTCAACGCGCATGCCTTTCAGCCCCTGATTGGCGCAAGCGTTCAAACGGCGCCACGGATGACAAAAGCAAAAATCCCGACCACCGCGGCGTTCGTCAGCCAGAAGGGGGGCGTCGGCAAGAGCACGCTCGCTCGCCTATTGGCGGTGGGGGCGCTCCATCGCGGGCGCAAGACCCTGCTCGCGGACTTCGATCTCGATCAATTGACCTGCGTCGAATGGGGCGCGCTCGAATGCGCGCCAGCCTCGAGCCGGAGGTCGACACGCGCGCATTCAAGAGCCTGAAGAAGCTGCGCCGCGAGGATGGCGTCGCCGATTTCATCGTCGTCGACACCCGCGGCCTCGCCGACGATCTGTCGACCGAAATCGCCGAGGATAGCGACGTCGTCTTTCTGCCGACAGGCGTATCGGGTGATGATCTGAGGCCCACGCTTGCGCTCGCGCGCAAGCTCGCGCGGCGCGGCGCGGAGGGACGACTCGTGCTCGTCTTGTCGAAGGTCGGCCGCTCGGAGACGCAATTCTCGAAGGCGGTGGAGGCGATCGAGGACGCCGGCTTCGAACTCCTCAGCGAACATTGGCCGCAGCGCGACGGCTTCCAGAGCGACCTCGATTCCGGGCGCGCCGGCCGCGAGGCGCGCAACCCTTATTTACGCGAGATCGCCGAGCGGATGGAGGAGGCTCTCTGGACGCGCACGATGAAGGCGAAGCCCAGAGGGTAAGCGATCGCCGGTGGCCGCGATCGCGCTTTCATTGAGAAAGCTTAATCCGCCGGCCAATTTCCGGATACCCGACAAAGCGCATTGTCCCGCCCTTGACCGCAGACGGCGGTCGCTCGCTTGCGGCGTAAATCGCCGTTCGTGGGAGGATGGGGATGATAAGGTCGAGGCTTAGCCCGAGGGAGATCGTCCAGAGGCTTCAGATGATCGAGACGCTGACGGCGGAAGGTCTTCCGGTCGCGGAAGCGCTTCGCTCGGTTGGGATGCGGGAAGCGGAATACGACCGTTGGCGCGTCGAATACAACGGCCTGGGGCGCACGCTGGGCCCGCTAGTGTGCGCCACGCCGAAGCTGGTGAAGAGAACGCGCCGCGCCGCTTCCGCTTATCCACGCAAGCCGCCCATTTAACGCGCTTGTACGAGGCTACAGGGAGTTCAGCCTCGGAGCGGCGGCGAAGGTTGTCGGCGGGGAAGTCCGGCGTGCAATGCTAGACGCTCCGCCGCTCAAAAGCTGCGCTGGAGCGCGCGCGCCAATGCCAGCCAATGACAAGGGGGTCCCGCAATGATTTATGAGCTTCGCGTCTATCGCTGTCTTCCCAACCGGATGCCGGCTTTATTGAAGCGGTTCGAAACGAAGACGCTGCGGATTTGGGAGAAACACGGCATCCGGCAGGCTGGCTTCTGGACGACGGTGATCGGCGAATCCAATCAGGAACTTACCTATCTCTTGGCCTGGGAGTCGCTCGCCGAGCGGGAGAAAAAATGGAGCGCCTTCGTCAGCGACCCCGAGTGGCTGGCGGCGCGAGACGAGAGCGAGAAGGACGGGGCCATCGTCGCCACCTTCTCAAACTCGATCCTGCAGCCGACGTCGTTCTCGAGCGTGCGTTAGGACGCTGTCTTCCGCCGGGTTAGGGCGGCGCAGTCCTCAGGCTGTGCGGCTCCCGGACCATGCGAACGATCCAGATCAACAAACAGGCGCCGATGAAGCCAAGGATCAGGTAGCCGATCCATCCGCCCGAGGACGATCCCAAAAATACTGAGAATGGCGCTGGCGATCGCCGCGCCGACGATGCCGAGCACGATATTCATCAGCAAGCCCATATCGCTCTTCATGAATTGCTCAGCCAGCCAGCCAGCAATTCCGCCGATGATAATGGCCGCGATCCAACCAACTTCCGCATCCGCCGACATGGCGCGTCTCCTCAAAACGAAGCTGCCCTCTGCGTCAGTCTTGCGCAGTTAGCGAGAGCAGTTCCGCTCGCTAAGGTGGATCAGATGGACGCGACCCGTCAACCCAACTCGCCCGAGGCGGCTACATGAATCACTCTCCACTCACGAGAGAGGCGAACATGATTTCGCACTCGTCAGCGATAGGCGCGTCAGATTTTTGATTACCCCACGATCTCGTTGCCGGAGAACCATTGCGCGATCTCTTGCGCCGCTGTCTCCGGCGCGTCGGAGCCGTGGGCGGAGTTCTCGCCCATCGACAGCGCGAAGTCCTTGCGGATCGTCCCGGCCGCGGCCTTCTCAGGATTGGTCGCGCCCATCACGTCACGATAGCGCTGGATCGCGTCCTCGCCTTCGAGCACCTGGACGACGACGGGCGCCGCGGTCATCATCTCGACCAGCTCGCCGAAGAACGGGCGCTCGCGATGCACGCCATAGAACGTCTCCGCCTGCGCGCGCGTCATGTGCACGCGCTTCTGCGCCACGATGCGAAGTCCCGCCGCCTCGATCCGCTGATTGACGGCGCCCGTCAGGTTGCGGCGGGTAACGTCGGGCTTGAGGATCGAGAAGGTGCGTTGGACGGCCATGGCGTCGTTGTCTCTGGTCGGGTTGTTGCGGAAAGCGCTGCGGCTTATACCGGCGGCCCGGCGGGCAGGCAAGGCGCGCGCAAGTCCAAGCTGGCGGAGCCTGCGCGTCTGCCGTTCATTGCGACAAACGAGGCGCGGAGGCCAAGCGAAACATGTCAAGACTTCGGGATTCTCACGGTTGTCGCATTTATTGCGGCGATCACTTCCGTTCGCGCCGACGAGCAAGTTTGGACTATGCAGAGCTGGCCGGGCGACATTGACCTGATCCCGTGCAGCGCATGGAGCAAGACCGGCGACGGGACTTGGGTCCTCAACGGCTCGGTCAAGCTTGGCTCGGAGACCATGAGCAACATCGGGGTCAGGGGCGATGCGGCGGCGCATCAAGCTCGACCGGGAATGCGGCGCCAAGAAGAAGTGACCCGATGGCAGAGCCTTCGTTCGCAGAGCCTCGTGCGTTCGAACCGCTGAATCGCCGCGCGGCTAGGACCGGGCCGAAGGAACCTGGAGGCGTCTCAGCCGCACATAGAGCGCGCCCGACCCGCCATGCGCCCGTCCGGCTTCCTCGAAGCCGAGCACGACCGAGCGCAGGTCGGGCTCGCGTAGCCATTGAGGGGTGAGCGCGTTTCAGCACGCCGCGCTCATTGGGCCACCCGCTAAACTCATCGATCGCCCCGCCTTTGCCGGTTACGATGATGACCAGTCGCGCGCCGCGCGCCTGCGAATGGCGGAGGAAGCCGCGCAGCGCTTGATGTGCCTCGGCTTGGGTCAGCCCATGCAGATCGAGCGCCCCGTCGATCGCAGCGCGTCCGCGCGAAAGGTCGCGCTTGAGCCGCCGTTCGATCGGCGCGAGCGGCGGCGCAGAGGGCTTCGTCGGTCGGTCGGCAGAAGGCTCGGCAGCTGTTGGGGGCGGGGCGGCGGGCCGCGCGGCCCTCACCGGAATTCGACGGCGCGGCAGGGTCGCGCCACGGCGCCGTGCGACAGAGCGCGCGACCTCGGTCCAAAGCGCGATCTCCTCATCGCTCAAGCGCCGCAAACGCTGTGGCCGGGGCGGCGCGTCCTTCACGGCTCTTCCCCTCGCGGCAGAAGCACGATGAACTCGGCCGGATGGCGAATCGCGCCGGCGCGTGCGCCTGCAGCGTCGCCGCTGCCGAAAAAGAGGTCGGCGCGCGCCGCTCCCACAATCGCCGAGCCGGTGTCCTGCGCAATCATGAGCCGGCGGAACGGCTGGGGCGTCGTCGTCCACCCAAGGCAATTCGGCGTCGATCCAGAACGGCAGGCCGTAGGCCCACATCGTCCGGTCGATCGCGATCGAGCGCAGCGGGGTCAGCGGAACGCCAGCGCCGGCGACCGGGCCGAGATCGGGATCGAAATCGTCGACGAGCTCGAAGAACACGAACGAGCGATTGCGCCTCATCACGTCCAGTCCTCGGGCGCTGTCGCGACGCAGCCAGGCCTTGAGGCTTGCGAGCGACATGTCGCCTTCCGCGATCTCTCCGGCCTCGATCAAGATCTTCCCAATCGACGTGTACGGCAGGCCGTTACGCCCAGTCATAGGCGAGCCGCGCGCGGGAACGATCGGGAAACTCGACCTGCGCAGAACCCTGCACCTGAATTAGAAAGGCCTCGACCGCATCGCGAACCCAAACGATCGGGTCGCGACGCTCAGCCTCGATCGCGCGCTCGATCGGCGTAAGCGACAAGCGATCCGTCGCTCAGGCGCCGAGCCCCGCTGATGTCCTTCGGAAAACCGACGGGCGGGGGGTCGAGACCGAAAGTCACGAGATCAGCGGGCCGCGCGAGGATCGGCCAATGAAACTCCTCGGTCTCAACCCTCGAAGCCCGGACGCAGGGCTCATAATATCCGGTCAGGAATCCCCGGCCATTCTCGGGAACAACGCGGAAGGGTCGAAACCGCGTCTCGAAAAATCGGCGGGCGTCGGCAGCGGCTGCCCCGCAAAGCGCCGCGCGGGCGTTGGCAGCCAAATCAGGCGCCGCAAACTGCGCCGGCCGGGGACTGGTTTTACCTCCGGCGATCGCCCGGGCCGAACGTTCAAAGGCGCAGAACGCCGCCTGATGGTCGTCATCGCTCCAGCCCGCGAGGCTCTCGAAATCCAGAGATTCAAGACGAGGCCGCATGTCCTTGTTAGCGTTGCGGCGCCGGCCTAGCTCTCGGATTCGGTCGCCGTCAGCTGCCAGTTGGGATCGCGGGAGCGAACATCGCGCGCGAACGTCCACAAGTCGATATGCTCGACGACCGTGTTGGGCGACCCATCGACGACTTCGCCTTGAGCGTCACGGGTTACGGAGGCGAGCTTCGCGGCGAACCGCACGCTGATCCGCGCTGTCTGGCCGACAAGCTCGGCGCCGGCGATCGTCGCGTTGTCGATGGAAACGACCGTCGTCGACATCGTGTGTCCGGCGTCGGCGCGGGCGTGGATCGCGCTCTCGAAATTGGCGAAGGCCTCGGGCGACATCAGGCTTTTGAGGGCGTCGGAATCGCCAGCGGCGAAAGCATGGACGACCATATCGTAAGCGCCCCGAGCGCCAGACAGAAAGGCTTGCGGCGAGAAACTGCGATCTGCCCCGGCAATAGCGTCGAGGCCGCTCCAGACCGCGGAGTTGGGTTCGGCTACGCCCTTCCAACGATCCGCGGGAGCGTGCGGAACGGGGGCCGAGGGCGGCGCGTCGGGGGGCGCGACAGGGGCGGTAGGAGCTCCCGGAACGCGGCGCAAAGGAGCCAAAAGACCTCCGGGCCGCTCCGAATCCTGGCGCATGCCGAGCACCGAACGCAGCTTCCAGGCGACAAACAGCGCCACAAGCGCGAATATGATGGTCGGCAGATCGATCTCCGGCATCGTCCTTAAGCTCCTCGCTTGCCTAAGCAAAAGCCACTTGGGCCGCGCTAAACGCCATAACTAGGCGCGGCTGAGCGTTTTGGCTAGGAGCATGGATTAGCAGCCTTGCTGGGGTCTAAAGATGGCGGCCCCGGCGACGCAGCCGTTCCTCTGATTCCGAGGCTCCAAATGCGGCGCGAAGCGACATGAGGCCCGCAAATGTCATCGGCGTCGCCGGCGCCGGGGCGTGGGGCGTGGCGCTGGCCAACGCGGCTGCGGCCGCGGGTCGCGCAGTCGTTCTTTGGGGCCGCGATGAAGCCCGGATGCACGCCATCGCAACGACACGGCGCAGCGACCGGCTGCCCGGCGTTGACCTGGCCCGGGCGGTCGAGGCGACGTCATATCTTGGAGAGCTTGGCCGGTGCGACGCCATTCTGGTGGCGACGCCGGCTCAGTCGAGCCGCGAGATGGCGCTGCGGTTGGCGACGGCGCCAGGATCGGCGCCGCTGGTCACCTGCGCCAAGGGCATCGAGCGCGGCACGCACGCGTTCATGACGGACGTCCTTGCTGAAGCCGCGCCCGGTCGCCGCACGGCCATTCTCTCCGGACCCTCCTTCGCCGCCGACGTTGCGGCGGGCCTGCCGACCGCGGTGACGCTTGCCTCGGCCGACGAAGACCTGGCGCGCGCGCTCTGCGAAGCGCTCCGGGGGCCGACCTTGCGGCTTTATCATTCGACCGACGTTCGCGGCGTCGAGATCGGCGGCGCGGCGAAGAACGTGCTGGCGATCGCCTGCGGCGTCGCCGCCGGCCGCGGGCTCGGCGCGAGCGCCGTCGCCGCGCTGGTCGCACGCGGTTTCGCCGAGCTTCGGCGTTTTGGCGAGGCTTTCGGGGCGCGAGGATCGACGCTGATGGGACTTTCGGGGCTCGGCGATCTGGTTCTGACCTGCTCCTCGGCGCAATCGCGCAACTTCGCCTTCGGCCAGGCGCTCGGACGCGGCGAGAGCGCGGCCGAAGCGGGGACGGGCGGCCTCGTCGAGGGCCAATTCACCGCGCTCGCGCTGACCGAGTTGGCGCACGAACGCGGCGTCGAGATGCCGATCGCCAATTGCGTCCAGGGGCTGATCGAAGGCTCGCTTGACGTTGAGGCCGCGGTGAGCGCGCTGCTGGCGCGTCCGCCGAAGGGGGAAGAATGAGGCCTACGCTTTGCTATTTGACCCCGTCCACGCTTAAGGCTTCACTGCGTTCGGAACGCAAACTTTAGGCGTGAGTTGGCAATGGCGCACTGGCTGTTCAAAAGCGAGCCCTCGGCCTGGTCTTATGAGAAAGTGGCCGGACTTGGCGCTGCGGGCACGGACTGGAGCGGCGTGCGCAATCATACCGCCAAGCTCAATATGCAGGCGATGAAGGTCGGCGAGCACGCCTTCTTCTACCACTCCAACGAAGGGAAAGAGATCGTTGGGATTGTCGAGGTCTGCAAGGCCTACCGACCCGACCCGACGGACGCTACCGGCAAGTTCGGGATGGTGGACATCCGCGCGCTGCGCCCGCTGCCGCGACCGGTGACTCTGGAAGAAGCGAAGGCCAACAAGCGGCTGGCCAAGATGGCGCTTGTCACGCAGTCCCGGCTCTCCGTCCAGCCTGTGACCGACGCCGAGTGGGCCGTTGTTTGCGAGCTCGGCGGCCTCTAGCGGACGCGCCTTAGACCAAAGCATCACGCGGGCCGGCTTGTCGCTCTTTCCTTCGTTAGGGCATAGTTAGGTCTTGGCTTTTTCGCGCAGGTGGAACCTCGCGCGACCGACGCTCTGGGAGGAGCCCCATGTCCGACAAGGCATACGACGTTCCAGCCGAATGGGCGAAGCGCGCCTGGGTCAACTCGGCCAAATACGAGGAGATGTACAAGCGGTCGGTGACCGATCCGGAGGGCTTCTGGGCCGAGCACGGCAAGCGCATCGACTGGTTCAAGCCATTCTCCAAGGTCAAGAACACGTCGTTCGACGCCAAGAACGTCTCGATCAAATGGTTCGAGGACGGCGTCACCAACGTCGCTCACAATTGCATCGACCGGCATCTGCCTAAGCGCGCGAACCAGACGGCGATCATCTGGGAAGGCGACGATCCCTCGAAGTCCGCCCACATCACCTACGCTCAGCTTGCGCACCGCGTCGGCCTTTTTTCGCAACGTGCTGAAAAGCCACGGCGTCAAGAAGGGCGATCGGGTCACGATCTATCTGCCGATGATTCCCGAGGCGGCTTACGCAATGCTCGCTTGCGCGCGCATCGGCGCGATCCATTCGGTCGTGTTCGGCGGCTTCTCGCCCGAGGCCATCGCCGGCCGCATCGCGGACGCCAAATCCGACGTCGTCATCACCGCGGACGAGGGTCTTCGCGGCGGCCGGAAGGTTCCGCTCAAGGCCAACGTCGATGCGGCGATCGAGAAAGTGGGCGGCGTCAAGACCGTGATCGTTGTCAGGCACACCGGGGATCACGTCGGCTGGCGACACGGGCGCGACGTGTGGCTGGATGAGGCCGAACAGCACGTGAATGCGGACTGCCCGGCGGAACCGATGAAGGCGGAGGACCCGCTGTTCATCCTTTACACGTCAGGTTCGACGGGCGCGCCGAAGGGCGTTCTGCACACGACGGGAGGCTATCTCGTCTACGCCTCGATGACCCATCACTATGTCTTCGACTATCATGATGGCGACATCTACTGGTGCACCGCCGATGTCGGCTGGGTGACCGGCCACAGCTACATTCTCTACGGGCCTCTGGCCAACGGCGCGACGACGCTCATGTTCGAGGGCGTTCCCAACTATCCGTCGATGAGCCGGTTCTGGGAGGTCATCGACAAGCACAAGGTCAACATTTTCTACACCGCGCCGACCGCGATCCGCTCGCTCATGGGCGCGGGCGAAGAGCCGGTGAAGAAAACGAGCCGCGCCTCTCTTGCGTCTTCTGGGTTCGGTCGGCGAGCCGATCAATCCGGAGGCCTGGGAATGGTATCACCGCGTCGTCGGCGATGGCCGCTGCCCGGTCGTCGACACCTGGTGGCAGACCGAGACCGGCGGCATTCTCATTTCTCCGTTGCCCGGGGCCACCAAGCTCAAACCCGGGTCGGCGACGCGTCCGTTCTTCGGCGTCATTCCCGAGATCGTGGATGCCGAAGGCAAGGTTCAGGAAGGCGCGTGCGAGGGAAACCTGGTCATCGCCGACTCCTGGCCGGGTCAGTCGCGCACGGTCTTCGGCGACCACGCTCGCTTCGTGAACACCTACTTTGCCGCCTATCCCGGCAAGTACTTCACCGGCGACGGCGCGCGCCGCGACGCGGACGGCTACTACTGGATCACCGGGCGCGTCGACGACGTCATCAACGTGTCCGGCCACCGGATGGGCACAGCCGAAGTCGAGAGCGCGCTCGTCGCGCATCCGAAAGTGTCGGAAGCGGCCGTCGTCGGTTACCCGCACGACATCAAGGGGCAGGGCATTTACGCGTACGTGACTTTGATGAGCGGCGTCGAGTCGAGCGAGGATTTGCGCAAGGAACTGGTCGGTTGGGTGCGCAAGGAGATCGGCCCGTTCGCCTCGCCCGACCTCGTTCAGTTCGCGCCGATGTTGCCGAAGACACGCTCCGGCAAAATCATGCGCCGAATCCTGCGCAAGATCGCGGAGAACGAATATGGCTCGCTCGGCGACACCTCGACTCTGGCCGATCCTGCCGTCGTAGACGATCTCATCGGCAACAGGCAGAACCGGGGCAAGGGCTGAACCTGAGTCGCATTTTGCCCAATGTCGGCTCTCGCCGTTTGGCTGATCGCGGAACGGGGTGGGCGCCCGGTTACAAACTGGCGCCGAAGGCGAAGGACGGGTTTGCGGCTGCATCGCAGACTCAAGCGGCATGTGGTATTCGACTGAGCGAACATGCGAAGTCTCGTTCGCCAAGCGGGGCGGCCGGTGACCGAAACCGTCAAACAAAATACGCCGCGTGCGAGCACGCTGGGCCCGGCGGTAACGGCGGGCGCCCTTCTCCTCTTCTGGGCTGGAGGTCATTTGCCGCTTCCCGGCCTCTCGCCGGAGGCGATGGCGGGCGCTGCCGGCGAGGGGCAGAGCGGGATCGCTAATGGTCTTCTCGCTCGGCGTGACGCCCATCCTGACCTCCTGGTTCATCGTCGAACTCGTACGGGTCCTGATCCCCGCGCTCGGCCGCGCCAGGCCGGGCCGCGTGACCGTCGTGGCGTGCGCGCTCGCCCTCGTGCTGGCAGGCGTGCAAGCTTCGGGCGTCGGCGCCGCAGTTCAGGACATTCCCGGCCTCGTCGACGATCCGGGCGTGGCGTTTCGCGTCGAAGTCATGGCCGCGATGGTCGGTGCGACGGCTGTGCTGCTTTGGCTGGCGGATCTCATCGATCGGCGAGGCGTCGGCGACGGTCTTTTGCTGTTGTTCGCGGGCCAGACGCTCGCGGCCTTCGTGCGGACAGTGACCCTGCTGTTCGCTGGGGCCCATGTCGGGCGCCTCGAACCGTCGGCGCCGTGGATGTGGATCGGCGCGGTCGCCTGCGCCTTCCCCCTCGTGGGCCTGACTGCCCGCGGCAACGGCTTCTGGCGCGGGCTCGACCCGTGGCCGCCGCTGCTCGCCTTCGGCGCGGGCTCATTTCTGTCGATCGCCGGCGTTCTCGTTGGGACCCTCGTTGGCTCGCCCGCCGACGCCTCGATCGACTGGCTTTCCGGCGCTGTTGGTCGCACGACCCTCGCCGTCCTGACGGCGGCGCTGTTCGGCCTGTTCGCGCTGATGCGCTCCGGCGGCGAACCCCTCGACGCCAAGGCCATCGCGGCTCAGACGCTTGTCGTCTTCGGTGGCGGGATGCTTTGGCTTGTCTCGCCTTACGGCGCCTCGGTCAGCGGCTGCGTTTTCCTGTTGTTCGCCGCCGCCGTGACGAGCCTCGTGGCGCGCGGCCAACCGCGGCTTGCCTTCGAATGAACGAGCCTCGCCGCTGGGCCGCCCACGACGGGTGTGGGCCGACCTGAATTCGTCCCGCTCTAGGACGCAATGAGCAATTCTTGCGCGGCCTCGATCTTGGTCGCGAGAATGACGGCCTGAGTTCGGCTCTCGACGCCGAGCTTCTGGAAGATCGCGGACACGTGCGCTTTGACCGTCGCCTCGGAGACGCCGAGCTCGTAAGCGATCTGCTTGTTGAGCAGCCCTTGCGACAGCATCATCAGAACCCGAATTTGCTGCGGGGTCAGCGACGCAAGCCGCCGCGCCATGGCGCTCGATTCGCGGTTGGGAGCCGAGTTCGGATCGAAGTCAGGAGGGGTCCATCGGCCGCCGTCCAGAACTTGGGCGATTGCCGTTCGCATCGTGTCGAGCGAATTGGTTTTAGGGATAAAGCCGGCGGCGCCGAATTCCATGCAATGGCGGATGACCGCGCGGTCGTCGTTGCCTGAAACGACAATTACCGGGGTAGACGGAAGCTCCGAGCGTAAGAACAGGAGTCCAGAAAACCCGCGAACGCCCGGCATGGTCAGGTCGAGCAGGACGAGATCGGTGTCTGGCGAACCGTCCAGCGCTGCGACCATGCTGTCGAAATCGTGCGCGACAACAATTTCAGCGCCGGGCGCCGCGGCGAGTACGGCTTGGCGCAAACCGCCGACCATAAGCGGATGGTCATCGGCGATAAGCACGCGAAACGCGGTTTCTTCGCCCGCCGTCTCCTCCGCCCCGATCCCCGATGCCGCCATGGGACGAGAAGCGGTGATCCGCCGGTCGTTGTCACGTGCTCGGTTTCCAGTTTGCGGGCTAATGACGTTCGCCTTTCCTGGACGGCAAGCGTCCAAGCTGACGCAATGCCTCGGTCATCGCGATGGTTGCGGCGATTCCTACGTTCAAAGAACGTAGGTGAGGTTGAATGGGGATATACACCCTAACATCCGCCGAAGCCCGCACGGCCTCGGGAACGCCGGACGATTCCCGCCCCACAAGGATAATATCCTTTTCACGAAAAGCGAAATCCCACAAACACGTCTCGCCCTTTGTCGTTAACAGCACCAGCCGTCCTTGACTGGCGGCGCGCCACGCCGCGAAGCTCGCCCACGAATTGTGGCTCTCGATTGTGAGAGCGTCGATATAGTCCATCGCGGCGCGGCGGAAGCGGCTGTCGTTGATGCGAAACCCCGCCGGTTCGATGATCGCTGCGTCGACGCCGAGGCATGCGCAGGTGCGCATCATGGCGCCGGTATTTTGGGCGATATCGGGCTCGAACAATGCGAGCAGAAGGGGCGCGGCCGGCTTCGTCATATTGCGCGCAAAAGCGAAAGGTTGGCGGGGGGAAAAGCCATTCGGAGAACGCCGGGAGCTAGAGAGAAGCGCGAAGCTTCGGGCTATGGACATCCAATTCGATCGATGCGAAAAGCCGCATCGAACCAATTCAAGGTCGTGACCCCGCGGGCGACGGGGCGACACGCACGTTGGGGGTTGAATTGACCATCAATGGAAGAAGTCGACGATGTTCCTTCCGGCTGTGCCCTGGTGGGAGGATCTTCGAGGGTGGCGGCTTTGTCTGCGGCCCGTAAAATGCTTTCCCCACCGACGCTAGAGTAAAAGCCGACCGACGGGCGACGCATCGACTTCTTTCCCAACAAATCTTCGACTCCACGACCATCAGAGATCCACGACATGAGCGGTCCTTCGACCTACGTTCCAAAAAGCGCGATTGGGCGCTGGTTTGAATCGCGTCTGCCGCTGGGTGGCCTGGTCCATTCCTCCTTCATCGGCTATCCGGTGCCGCGCAATCTCAATTACATGTGGACGTTCGGCGCGATCCTGTCATTCATGCTGGTGGCGCAGATCGTCACCGGCGTCGTTCTCGCCATGCATTTCATCCCCTCGGGGACCCAGGCGTTCGCCTCGGTCGACAACATCATGCGCAATGTCAACTACGGCTGGCTGATCCGCTATCTGCACAGCAATGGCGCCTCGCTCTTCTTCTTCGCCTGCTACATCCATATGGCTCGCGGCCTCTATTATGGCTCCTTCAAGCCGCCGCGCGAACTTCTTTGGATCATCGGCGTCATCATCTACGTGCTGATGATGGCGACGGCCTTTTTCGGTTATGTTTTGCCCTGGGGCGGGATGAGCTTTGCGGGCGCAACCGTCATCACCAACCTCACATCGGCAATTCCGCTCGTCGGCAATTCGATCGCCCACTGGCTGTGGGGCGGATTTGCCGTCGGCGGTCCGACGCTGACCCGATTCTTCGCGCTGCACTACCTCGTGCCGTTTATCATTGCGGCGTTCGTCGGGCTTCACGTCTGGGCGCTGCACGTCGCCGGGCAGAACAACCCTGACGGCATCGAGGTGAAAGACCCTCAGCGGGACACAGTCGCCTTCACCCCCTACGCCACGATCAAGGACGTCTTCGGCCTCTCGGTCTTCCTCCTTCTTTACTGCTGGCTCGTGTTCTACATTCCCAATTATCTGCTCGACGCGGACAATTCCGTTCCCGCCAATCCGCTGGCGACGCCCGCGCATGTCGTTCCGGAATGGTATTTGCTGCCGTTCTACGCCATGCTGCGCGCCATCCCGAACAAGCTCTGGGGCGTGATCATCTTGTTGGCGGCGATCGTCGTGCTGGCGTTCATTCCCTGGCTCGACCGCTCGCCGGTCAAGTCGGCGAAGTACCGCCCGTCCTATCGCTTTTTCTTCTGGGTCTTTATCGCGATCTGCATTGGCCTCGGCTACCTCGGCTCGCAGGAGCCGACCGAGGGGCTGGCGCTCATCGCGCGCATCCTGACGTTTGGCTATTTCGCGTTCTTTCTCATCATCATGCCTGTTCTCAGCTTTACGGAGAAGACCAAGCCGATGCCGACCTCGATCGCCGATGCGGTGCTGACGAGGACGAAAACCGCGGTCGCTGCGGCTGAATGATGCGGACCCTTTGCAAGGAAATTCAACGATGATCCGCCTCAGGTCTCCCGCGATCGCTCTTGCGGCCGCGACGCTCGTCCTCTCGAGCGGACTGGCGCTTGCGCAAACCGACGCCGAGCAGCCGAATCCTCCTCGCCAGAGCTGGAGCTTCTCGGGGATGTTCGGCATCTACGACAAGGGTCAGCTTCAGCGCGGGTTCCAAGTCTACAAAGAGGTTTGCAGCACTTGTCACGCTCTGAGCATTCCTTTCCGCACGCTCACCGATCCCGACGGGCCGGGCTTCAGCGAGGATCAAATCCGGACGCTCGCCGCGACCTATCAAATCACCAACGCGGAGCCCAACGAGAAGGGCGAAATCTTCAAGCGCCCCGGGACGCCGGCGGACATCATTCCTCGCCCCGAGGCCTATCCGAACGACCAGGCAGCCGCGGCGACACTCGGCAAGGCGCCGCCGGACATGGCGCTGCTCGCCAAGGCGCTCAAGTTCGAGCGCGGGTTTCCGTGGTTCATCCTGGACGGGCTGCCGGGCCTCGAATATCAGGAGATGGGCGCGGACGTCATCCACGGGATCCTGATCGGTTATACGAAGTCCGACGATCCGCAGTGGAACCTGTACTATCCGGGCCACAAGATCGCGATGCCGCAGCCGATCACCGATGGCGCGGTCGATTACAAGGACGGCACGAAGCCGACCTTGGAAAATTACTCCAAGGACGTCGCCGCCTTTCTGAGCTGGGCGGCCGAACCGAATCTTCCGGAGCGCAAGAGAATTGGCCTCAGGGTCCTGATCTTCCTCTTGGTGTTCGCGGCATTGCTCTACGCGGTGAAGAAGCGGATCTGGGAGTCCGCGCACTAGCGGGCCGAAATCGAGGGCGTTGCATCGCGATTGATTGCGCCCGATCGTTAGGAACGGCGCCGCTCGATGGAGCGGGGTGAGCATGTCCAAAGCAATTGTAGGGGTCATCGGCGGCTCAGGGGTTTATGAACTCCCCGGCCTGACAGACCTGCGCGAGGAGCGGGTCGCGACGCCGTGGGGCGATCCGTCGGACGCGCTGCGTTTTGGGCGCGTGGGAAATACGCAAGCGGTGTTCCTGGCGCGCCACGGCCGGGGCCACCGTTTCTCTCCCTCAACGATCAATTATCGCGCCAACATCGACGCCCTGAAACGCGTCGGCGTCACTGACATCATTGCCCTATCGGCGTGCGGCTCGTTCCACCGCGAGCTCTATCCCGGCATGTTCGTCATGATCGATCAGTTCGACGATCGCACCTATAAGCGCCAAACAACCTTCTTCGGCGACGGGTGCGTCGCTCACGTGTCGATGGCGCACCCGATCGCTCCGCTCATGCGCCGCCGACTCGTCGCCGCGGCTGAAGCGGAGACAATCGCTTGCCGCGACGGGGGGACCTACGTCTGCATCGAAGGCCCGCAGTTCTCGTCGCTGGCGGAGTTGCTTCGCTTCCAGGCGGGCGGCGCGGACGTCATCGGCATGACCGGCGCGACCGAGGCGAAACTGGCGCGTGAAGCCGAGATTTCCTACGCGACGATCGCCATGGTCACCGACTATGACTGCTGGCACGAGGAGCATGGTGCGGTCGACGTCGCCTCGGTGATCAAGGTCATGGGCGAGAACGCCAACAAAGCGAGCGCAGTCGTCGCCCGCACGCTGCGTGAGTTTCCTGCGGAGCATGAAGCCTGTCCGATCGGATCGGACCGCTCGCTTGATTACGCGCTCATCACTCATCCTTCCCATCGCGATCCTGACCTCGTCAAAAAGCTAGACGCGATCGCCGGGCGCGTTCTGCGCGGCGGCTGAGGCGGCCGCAATTCGTAGCCGGCCCGGCGCTGGAGGAGGCCTGCGGCTTGCGTGACTTCCGGCATTCAACCTAAATGAGCGCGCCGAGCCGATGTCAGGCTTCGCTCGGCATGGACTCGAGGAATCCATGATCAGGGATGCGTTTGAACGGGTCTTGTTTTCGGCCCGGTTCCTTCTTGCCCCACTGTATCTGGCGCTCGCCGTCAGCCTGGTCGCGCTCATGTTTAAGAGCGGCATACACCTCTACGAGCTGCTGATGCAGTTGCCGACGCTCAACGACGAACAGGTCCTTCTGTCGGAGCTTGCTATTGTCGACCTGACACTGACAGCGTCGCTGGTCGTGATCGTCTTTCTTTCCGGTTACACCAATTTCGTCGCCCCGGTCGTTATGCAGAAGGACGACGGGCGGCCGCACTGGATCGCGGAGATCGACTTCAGCGAATTGAAGCTCAAATTGATGGCCTCGATCGTCGCCATCTCGGCGATCAAGCTGCTCGAGGCTTTCATGAACGTCGATCACGAATCCGATCGCGAGCTGTATTGGCTCGTAGGCATTCACTTGACCTTTGTCTTCTCGACGCTGATGCTGGCGATCTCCGCATTATTCACCCATCGCACGCGCGTGTCGGCGGACAATGGCTCCGAGGGCGCCTGACGGCTATTTTTCCAGAACGACGTTTCGGCATTCGGGCGGGAGCGCCGCCATGGGCAGCGGCGGCTTCGGCTTGCCCGGATGCGGGTGCAGCGCTTCATCGGTGAACCACCACGCGAGCGACTTGTCGCAGCCATCGCCGGGCGGGACCGGCTCCTGCGGCTCACAGCCGGAATCGCCCGCCGGGCATTTGATGCGGATATGGAAGTGGTAGTTGTGCCCCCAATAGGCGCGCACCTTATTCATCCATTGCTGGCCCTTCGCGGTCTCGCAAAGGGCCTTCTTGATCGCGGCATTGACGAAGATGCGTTCGACCTCCGGCTCCTCGGCGGCCGCCTTGATCACGGCGGCCTGCGCGGGCGTCCAATGCGCCCGATCGACCGAGAGCCCATCCTCGCTCACCATATCGACCGCCGACATGGTCTCGCGTTCTTCCCTCGAGAGGGTACGATCCGGCATCGGGGTCAGCCACACATCGGCGTCGAGGCCGACCTGGTGGGAGGCATGGCCGGTCAGCATCGGGCCGCCGCGCGGCTGGGAAATGTCGCCGACCAGAATGCCGTTCCAGACGCCTTCAGCCTTCGCCTTGCGCGAGAAACGCTCGAGGAAAGCCGATCATCGCCGGATTTCCCCACATGCGATTGCGCGACAGGCGCACGACCTGCCAGGATTCGCCGTCGACCGGGAGCGCTTTGGCGCCCGCAAGACAGCCGCGTGAGTAGAAGCCGATCGAGCGCGCCTGGGCCTCAACGGGCGTCAGCGCTCGCCCAAACACTTCCTTGGCCGGCAGCCTCGGGTTCGCGGGATCTGCGAGCGGGGGCAGCGGTTTGGGGTTCAGCGTTCCCTTGTCCTGGGCGAGCGCCGGCGAGGTCCACGCAAGAGCGACCGCCAGTGCGATGCTGATAGCTATGGATCGTATGGGCATTGGTCTCCGATCCCGTGACCGGGCAGCGACTCAGCGGCGGCGCGCCGATTATGGCGCCTGAGGCTAGCCTCACCAACGGTCTGGAATGTTCACGATTTTGTAAGCGGGCTTTGAAAAGGTCTGTTGACGCCGCCAAGGGATTGTTAAGGATCGGACCATGCAGGGTCGTCTCTTCAGGCGGACGCAATGGACGGGCTCGGCGGTGGGGGCGGCTCTCCTCATGGCCGGTTGCGCGGGTCCGACCGTTCAACCCAGTCAGTCTTCAAACGGCAGCCTTACGTCGGTCGACGGGGCCACCGTTTCGCTCGCCTCGTTCGAGAACTCCGCCTTCCCCTACCACGGCCTCATCCCGAATTATCAGGAGACGGGCAAGACGCGGCCCTTCCTCGACGTCGATGAGAATGGCCGGCTTGGCCATTCCTCGCCTCGCGGGGGCGTCCACTGGGAGGACCAGACCTACAGCGACCGCAGCGTGCTGCTCGCCGCGCCGCAGTCGTTCGATCCGGCCAGGGGCGGGGTCATCATCGTCTTCTTCCACGGCAATAACGCAACGCTGTCGCGCGACGTCATCGCCCGCCAGCAGATCGTGCGCCAGCTCGCCGATTCGGGCCTCAACGCCGTTCTGGTCGCGCCCCAACTCGCGGTGGACGCGCAGGATTCGAGCGCCGGACGCTTCTGGTCGTCTGGCGGGTTCGCCACTTTCCTCGGCGAGGCGCAGTCGAAGCTTGGCGACCTCTATCCCAATGCGCGCGGCGCCTTTCGGCGCATGCCCATCGTCATCGTCGCCTACAGCGGCGGCTATCTGCCGGCCGCCTATTCGCTCGCCGTCGGCGGCGATCAGGGGCGGGTGCGCGGGCTTGTGCTTCTCGATGCGCTCTACGGCGAGCGCGACAAGTTCGTAAGCTGGGCTGAAGGGCCGGGGCGCAACGCCTTCTTCGTCAGCGCCTATTCGACCTCGTCACGCGCGGGCAACGACGCCGTTCGGAGCCAACTCGAGGCGGCCGGAGTGCCGACGGTGAGCGGCCTGCCTGCCCAGCTCAGCCCCGGCGTCGTCGCCTTTGTCGACGCGGGCTCGGTCGATCACAACGACTTCGTCACCTCCGCCTGGGGCGGCGCGCCCTTACGCGACATCTTCTCCCGCATCGGCGGGTAGCGGTGCGATCAGTCCTCATCCCCAAGATGCTTCTTGAATTTGTCGAGATCGTCGCCCTTGAGCGTGCTCTCCGCGATCGAATTCCAAACCGCGGCAGCCTCCTTCTTGGTTATCTCATCATTGGCCGGCCGGAGCGGAAAAACCAGGTCGTAGGGGTTGGTGATGTTCCGGCTCGTCGACGTCCAGCCGAAGACCGTAAACGTCTTCAGATTGGGATCGAGAGCGGCGTTGGACACGCTAACGGTGTTGTCTCTTGAGGATTTCTTGCTGCCAACGCGAATGGCTTCAAGGACCTTCTCGATCCGATCCTTGTCGCCCTGCAGGCTGATGCCCACCGTTCCGTCCGGGATGTTGCGAGCGGCGCCGGCGAGATCGTACATGATCGCCTGCTTCTGAATCATCGCGCGGAAGCCGACCTTCTGGATCGCCTCGCCGCTGACTGTGCCCGTAACGGCTTCCTGCTGAGCGCTTGCTTCGCCCGCACTCAGCATTGCAGCCCCGAAAATCAGACCTCCGGCAAACAGCTGCGCGATATCACTAAGCGCCAGTTTCATTCGTCTCTCCATCCGTCCCGGCAAAGTGCAACCGCGACGCCGATCGGCAGTCTTCTTTATATCGCTTTTTTGAAGGGCTGGTCCTTCGCTACGCGAGGCGCCTGCGCAGGGCGATAGGTCGTGGCGTGCGGAGAAACGGGCGATTTTGAAGAGAAAGTCTTGAAACGCGGTTTCGTCGAGCGGCTAAGAGAATAGACAGAAGCACGCGCTCAATACTCAGACTGCAGACCTGCGTTGCGCTCACCGAGCCAACGCAAGCCTGCAGTCGGGTCGACAGATTGATCCGTCGTCGTCTTAGTCGACGGCCTCTGGCGTTCTCTCGAGAACCTTCAGCCCGTCACGCTCGAGCAGCGCCGGCACATAGGCGTGAATGCCAGGCTGCAGATCCTGCAGCGAGACAAAACGCCCGTCCGCCAAACGCAGACCGTCGCGATAGAGGCCGGCCTCGCGCTGGGCGAAGGTCGTCTCAACTTCCGCGCCGACGCGGAACGCCGTCTGCAATGCCGGCGGAATGTCCGTCAGCATCACCTTCGTGTCGCATTGCATGCAAACCGCGGTGCGTGGATCGCCGGCTGAGGCGAAACCGATCGAACCGCTCGGAAACCGCGTCGTCACATAGATCTCGCCCTCACGGGCGGGACGCGATCCATACATCTCCAACGAGTAGTCGCACATGACAGGCTCCTGCGCTTTGCGAGCCCCCCAATTCCTATCGCGATACAACGTCCTTATGTATTGGTAGTGCCGTTACGTAGCTTGGCATTAGGGCATTATTGAGGGCAAGAACTTTTGAGACCTCCGATCATTCGCACGCACACTTTTTTTGACCGCGCCATTTTCGGAGGCAGCGACGGCGCGGCCTTTGGCGCCGAACGCTGAAGACTGTTGCGTTGTGCCTTAATGTTGGACCGCGTTTGAGTCGATCGTGTCCAGCGCGATATCTTTCGAATCAATCTGCCGCCATGGCGCGCCGAAGGATTCCACCCGAAAGCGCCTCGCCTCGAGGCCTTCCGGCCAGTGATTCGACTCGAAAGCCGGCCTTCGCCATCAGAGTGGCGCACGAACGTGCGGGCGTCGGGCAGGTGACGCCAAACGCTCGGCAGGAACAGGGCGCGCCGCTTGCCAGCGGAGAGAATGAGCCCGTCGCGATCGGGCTCGAGCGCGCCCGCGAGTTCGGACTCGCTGGCGGCTGGAATCGGCCGCGGGTGCGAGAGAATCGAGACGTCGAGGCGAAGCCCCGTCAGTTCGGATTCCTTGAGAGGCGGGAAGCGCGGATCGGCAAAGCCCGCCTGCGCCGTGTTGGCGACCGCATCGTCGATGAGCGGCCGACGCGGCTTAAGCGAACCGATGCAGCCGCGAAGCCGCTCGTTTTCGGTGAGCGTGACAAAGGTCGCGCGCCACGCCGAAAGCGCGGGTGACAGGCGATCGAGCCTCACATTAGGCGCTTTGCCGCTAGCCCGCGTCGCAACCTGGAGAGCCGTCATGCAGGCGGACAGCAGACGCTCGCGATCGATCTCGGCAAGCCGCGCCGAGGCCGCGTATTCGAGCGCGAAAGCGCCGTAGCCGACGACCCGCGAAGCGTCCGCGCCCGCGTCCGCCGATGTCGCCAGGTGCAGGCGGGTCGCGCGCATGTCGCGCTCGGCGGCGATCTCGAGCGCGGCCTTGATCGGCAAGTACCCACAAGCGCGGCGGCCATCGAGCGCGGCGGCGTCGAGCGTCTCGATGCGCCTGGCGGTGTCGGAATCGATCGCTTCGGCGCGTCTCTGATCGAGAAAATGCGACATGTCGGAAGACACTGCGACGACCGTCTCCGGGCCGCCCCAGACCCGGCGCAAGCGCCTCTGCGACGGTATGAGGATCGGCGTCGCTGACCAGAATGGGGACGATCTCGAACGGCGCCGGCAGCATCGCTTGGAGCATTATCAAATGCATTTCGAGCGAATGCTCGCCCACGAAGACGCGCGGGTCGACGACAACACCGGGCGCCTGCGCGAGCTGAGTATGAGTGACGGGCGCGACCGGAGCTTCGCCGAGCGGCGTGCGCCATTGCGACGCCGGATGAACCGCAACGCCCGCAAACGCGACGCGATGGGCGGGGCCAACGATGACGACGCGGCGTGGTGGTTCGGCGCGGCGCGCCCACGGGCCGAACGCTGTCGCGGCGACCGAACCCGAGTAGACGAGGCCAGCGTGTGGTGCGATGACGACCTTTGGCGCGACGCCGCCATCAGGCCGAGCGCGCTTGCACGCATCCGCAATCAAGGACGTTCAGCGTGTCTGGGGCCGCCGGGTAAAACGTTCCCGCGACTTGCGGGGGGTGGATGGTGTCGGCAGGACTCGGCATGAGCCAACCATTGTATGAACTGTCAGCGTGCGTCGCTGACAGAGAATGCTACTCCGCGATCACTTCGCCCGAGCCGCCGAATTCCTTGGGGAAGTCTTTGAGCTTCGGCAGCCCGTCCTTAATCGGCAGGACCGATTCCTGATAGTTGAGGTGGACGCCGGGCTTGAAGTCGAGCGTCGGGATCGTGGCGTAGAACACGTCCACCACGCCGACCGGCGGATGACTGGCCATAATGTGACCGCCGCATGTCTTGCAGTACTGCCGCTCGCTCATCGGGGTTTTCGAGAACGTGGCGATCTGGTCGCTCCCTTCGTGACCTTCACCGCGTCTGGCTTCCAGAGGCTGAAGGCGTTGAGCGGGCCGCCCGACCAGGAGCGGCAGGATTGGCAATGGCAATAGCCCATCGCCTCAGGCGCCCCTTCGACTTCGATCTCGACCGCGCCGCAAAAGCACTTTCCCTTGTGAGCCATCGTATCCTCCTCTGATCGATTGTCTTGATCCGAAGCCCGCGAACGAGCCCATGCCGAAAGCCTACGCGATCAATCCGCAAAAGGATACGGAAGGGGCTGGTGAGGCGCCACCCCAGCCGGGCGTTGCATTTCCTCCTGACCCGCCCGACATTGTTGAGGGAGCCGAGGAGCGGACGCGCCAGAGTGGAACGGGCCATGGACGCAGAAGCCGAAGCGTGCGTCGATGTCGAGTATTGGACGAAGCTCGACGATGGGCGGATCGAGTGCTGGCGTCTGCCCGCGCTTCTGTAAGATGCGCCCGGGGCAACGAGGCTTATGTTTCGTGCGCCGCGCGCGTGAGGACGGCGCCGGCATGGAGCTCACGGGCTACGGCCGATCGACCGGATTCTGCGTCGATCCGATCGAGAAGAAACCGCTCAATCACTTTCTGCCTGGCTCGTCGGTCTTGTCGTTCGGGACAGCGGGCTGCAACCTCGCCTGTTCGTTCTGCCAGAACTGGGACATCTCGAAAAGCCGAGAGGTGGCGCGTCTAAGCTCGCATGCGGCGCCGGAAACGATCGCGCTCGCGGCCGAGCGGCTGGGATGCGCCAGCGTCGCTTACACTTACAATGATCCGGTCATCTTCATGGAATATGCGCTCGACACCGCGGCTGCCTGTCGCGCGCGGGGCGTGAGGAACGTCGCGGTCACTGCGGGCTTCATTTGCGCCGAGCCGCGCAAACGCCTGTTCGCGGGCATGGACGCGGCAAACGTCGATCTTAAAGGCTTCACCGAGCGCTTTTACGCCAAGCGCTGCGCCGGCTCGCTTGAGCCCGTCCTCGATACGCTCAAATATCTTGTTCACGAGACGAATGTCTGGACCGAGATCACGACGCTGCTCATTCCGGGCGAGAACGATTCCGACGAGGAGCTCGACGCACTGACGCACTGGGTCGCGCGCGAGCTAAGAGCGGATGTTCCCCTGCATTTCACCGCCTTCCACCCCGATTATCGCATGCTCGAGACAGAGCCCACGCCGCCCCCGACATTGCAAAAGGCGCGCGCCATCGCCATCGGCAACGGGCTTCACCACGTCTATGTCGGCAACGTCCACGATCCCGCGCGTCAGGCGACGCTCTGTCCGACCTGTGGCGCCCGCGCGATTTCGCGCGACGGCTATACGATCAAAAGCTACGCCCTTGACGCTTTGGGCGCATGTGCGAGCTGCGGCGCCAGGATGGCGGGTGTGTTCGCCGCTAAGCCCGGCGCTTGGGGCTCGCGGCGTCTGCCGGTCGACATCGAACGCTACGCGGCGTGAGGCGTAGGGGCGTTATTCAAGAGAGCCCCACAACCGCACAAAATGGGCGGCGTCAAATCGAGGCACCCGAGCGCCGCGCACGGGGCGGTGGCCGCTGGCTGTCGCCCTTTTCCTCGATAGCGCGCCGAACTCGTCCCCCGAGCGCCAGCGCCGCCGCCCGTTCGAGATGCTCGCGCATGCGCGCCGACGCAGCGGCCGGATCGCGGTCCACGATCGCGGCGGCGATTGAGCGATGCTCTCGAACCGAGGCTTCGAGCACGAGCGGCGTCAGCACGTCGCCGACTTGCGCCATGATCAGCGGCAATTGCAGCCGCCCCGCCAGGTCGCGCAGTTCAAGATTGTCGGCAAGCGCCATCACCGCGTCATGGAAAGCGGCGTTCTCCTTGAGATAGTCGCAAGCGTTGCGCGGAGCTTCGGAATAGATCGGCTCGATCAAAGCGACAAAGCGTGCGCGCCGGTCAGGAGCGTCGGCCGCGGCGGCGAGCCGCGCGGCGAGCGCCTCCATCTCGATCCGGATCAAGAACAGTTCCCGGATCTCGCGCTCCGTGAGTCGCCGCACTGTCGCGCCGCGGTGCGGCCGATGCTCGATCAGCCCATCGGCGCTGAGCCGCCTTAGAGCCTCGCGCACGGGGCCGCGGCTGACGGCGAACTGGGCGGTCAAGCCGCCTTCGGTGAGCCGCGATCCCGGCTGAAGGCGCCCGGCCAGAATGTCCTCGCGCAATCGCGCGACAATGAAGGCGACGGTCGCGCCATGCGCCGGCGGATCGGGCGCGGCGCGCGCCTTTCGCCCCCCCGGCGTAGGCTCCATCCTTTCGTTCTTTCTGACAGCGGCGTTTGACACAGGCGGCGCCTCTGATATTGTCCTACAATCGTCCTACACCCATTCTCCGCCCACGAGAAGTGAAGGGATCGGACGCGAAGGGAACGCCATGCTGATCGGCAAGCCGGGGGCCGCCAGAACCGCGATCGCCGCCGCGTCGAGCGACCGGGTTACGGTGCGCGGCCGCGATCTCGCCCAGGATCTCATGGGTCGGGCGACCTTCACCGAATACGTTTTCCTGCTCGCGACCGGCCGTGCGCCGACGGAGGAGCAGCGCTTCTTTCTCGATCTGAGTCTCGTTGCGCTCGCTGAGCATGGGCTCACGCCATCGGTCCAGGCGGCCCGCATGACCTATGACGCCGATCCGGCGGCGCTTCAGGGCGCAATCGCCGCCGGCGTGCTCGGCTGCGGCACGGTCATCCTGGGCGCGGCCGACCTCTGTCGAAAGGTGATCGAGGATGTGCTCTCTCGCGCCGACGCGTGCGGCTCGCTGGATGTCGCTGCGCTTGATGTCGCGCGCGAGTATCGCGAGCGCCGCCAGCCGCTTCCCGGATACGGCCATCCGCTGCACAAACCCGTCGATCCGCGGGCCGAGCGCATGATCGCCTTGGCGCGCGAGCGCGGAGTCAGCCGGGCGCTCGGTCGAAGCGGCGCTGGCTCTCACCAAGGCGGCCGCCGCAATTTGGGGCAAGCCGCTGCCGATGAACGTGTCGATGACCATCGCCGCGACGCTGCGCGACGTCGAGGTTCCGCCAGGCCTCATTCGCGCCGTGCCGATCCTCGCCCGCACCGCCGGGCTCATCGCCCATTGCATCGAGGAAGCCGAGACCCCGATCGGCTTCCTGATGGCCTCGAAGGGCGAGGAAGCGATCCTTCACGCTGCGGAAGCGGACGGGGTGGCCTGATGTTGGTCGAACCGGACATCGAGGCGGCGCCGTGGGAGGAGCAGGCGCGATCCGACGCGTCCCTCTACCTCAAGCAGATCGAATATCTGTTCGAGCGATCGCGCTTCTATCGTGACAAGCTCGAGCGCGCCGGTTTCGCCACGCATGGCGCCGTCGGCGGCCTTGAGGCGATCGAAGGCCTTCCGCTGACCGAAAAAGACGAGCTGAGGCGCTCGCGCTCGTCGGACGAGCCGATCGGCGCGCATCGGACGGCTTCGCCCGAGGAGATTGTGCGCATCTACTCGACCAGCGGCACGACAGGAACGCCAAGCTATATTCCGTTGACCAGCGCCGATCTCGAAGTCTGGGTCCGCACTTCGGCTCGCTCCTACGCCGCCTCTGGCTTCAAGCGCGGCGAGCGCATCGTCTCGACCTATAACGCTGGCCCGTTCGTCGCAGGCGCAGCGCTCGGCGCGTTCGACCGGCTCGGCCTCTGCCATATTCCCGTCGGCTCAGGAAACACCGAGCGGCTCGTCGCGGCAGTCGAGCTTCTCAAGCCGACTGTCGTCGCGATGACCCCCTCTTACGCCCTGCATCTCGCCGAGTGGGCGGCGGCGCGGGGCAAGGACCTTGCGAAGTCGAGCGTGAAGCGGGTGATGGTCGCGGGCGAGCCCGGCGGCGGGGAGCCGGCGATGCGCGCCAAGCTCGAGGCGGGCTGGGGCGCGAGCGTCACCGAGGCGATGGGCATCGGCGACATTTCCGTGTCCCTCTGGGGCGAGTGCGAGCAAAAGGCGGGCATGCATTTCAGCGGACGGGGCTTCGTGCATTTCGAGCTGATCGATCCGGAAACTGGCGCCGCCATGCCGCTTGCCGACGGAGCGGAAGGCGAGCTCGTGCTCACGCATCTTGTCAACCGCTCGGCGCCGCTGCTGCGCTTCCGCACCCGCGACCACGTGCGCTTGAGCATGGGGCCCTGCGCCTGCGGGCGCACGAGCCCACGCGTACGCTGCATCGGGCGCACCGACGACATGCTGATCGTGCGCGGGGTCAATGTCTTTCCCTCGGCTGTGCGCGAGGTCATCAACGAGTTTGCGCCGGCGGTCGCCGGCCTTATCATGATCCGCCCGCGCTCGGCCGGCGTGCGGCAGGAGCCGCCGCTGCCGATCAGTGTCGAACTCGCGCCGGGAGCGAAAGACGAGGGGCTCGCCGATCGCATCCGCGCTCGCCTACGCGACAAGCTTTTGGTGACCACCGAAATCACGCTCGCCCCACCGGGCAGCCTGCCGCGCAGTGAGTATAAGTCCAAACTCGTAGAAAAAGTCTGAGGAGGAGCGCCCATGCATAAGCTTCAGACCCAGGGTCTGCATCATGTCACGCTGGTCGGCGCGGATCGCCAGACCTCGATCGACTTCTGGGAGGGCGTGCTCGGCATGCCGTTCATTTTCGAGCAGCCCAATCTCGACAGCCCCGGCGAGAGCCACATCTATTTCGATCCCGGGGACAGTCGGCTCATCACCATATTCACCAAGGAGGACCGCAAGCCGGTGCGGCGTCGCACCCCGACCGACACCGGCTGCGTGCATCATATCGCGTTCAACGTGTCGCGCGCCGTGTTCATGCAGGCGGTCGAGCGGCTCGGCGCGCGCGGCATCCCGAACACCGGCGTGCGCGACCGGATGATCTTCGACGCCATCTATTTCGAGGATCCGCTCGGGCTCCTGATCGAGCTTTCATGCTGGAAATTCGACGCGCCCGAAGGCTTCACCCGCTCCGACGTGCTGTTCGCTGCGCATAATTTGCGTGTTGCGCGTGGCGACCGCGCGATCATGGAAGTTCACATCGCCGACGCGATCGAGAAGTCTCGTCAAGTCGTCGACCAAGAGCCTGTCGGCGGATCGATCGCCCAAGGACCCTTACCAGCGCAGCCATGCGCCAGAACTCACGCCAACCAAATAGGAGAAAACGCCATGTCTGCAATCAAGCTTCATGTCATCAAGCCGAGCGTCAACAACATGACCGCGCGGGTGTTCGTGCGCGCGGCGAAGCTCGACTTCACCGAGGACGACGTCTACGGCAAGACGCGAACGCCTGAGTACTCCGCGAAGAATCCCTCACACCTGACGCCGATGATGGAGGCGCCGGGCCTGCCGAAGGGCGTGATGTGGGAGAGCTGCGCGATCATGCAGTATCTCTGCAACAAGCATCATCTCGACAAGTTCTATCCGACCGAGCCGGAAAAGCGCGCGATGGTCGACAGCGCAATGTTCTATATCGTCGGCACGCTCTATCCCTACATCGTGCGCTCGACCTATGGCGCGCTGAACTTCCCGCAATATCCGGGCGAAGTCGGCGCCAGCGACGCCACGCCAGCGGAGAAGGAGAAGGCGCAGAAGAGCGCGGCCGGGGCGGTCGGCGAGACGCTCACCGCGTTCCACAAGTTCTTTCTCGAGGGCAAGACCTTCGTCGGCGGCGACCACGTGTCGATCGCCGACATCCGCCTCGCCTGCAGCCTCGAATTCCTCAAGGTCATCGACTATGCCATCTGCCCGAATGGGCGAAGACCTACACAGGCGCAGTCGCCAAGGCGCTGGGCGACGCCTATGCGGAGCCGGCGAAGGACGTCGAGGGCTACATCGCCTACGTCAAGGGGCAAGGGCAGAAGAAGTAGGACGCGCAGGTGGCGGCGCTCGTGCGAGGCGCCGCCACTCTGACGCTCCTGAGAACGACAGTGGCAGCGGCCTCGCTCTGACTTATGTACGCAAAATGGGTTCGCTTTGACGCGTGGAGCACGACCGGCGCCGGCAACGCACTACGGGCTGACAGTACAGACAGCCAAAGAGGCCAGAATTTGAAGTGGGCGCATCCGCGCACCTGTAAACACGGTGCTCAGTAAGAAAAGTTCAAAGAAACCTTCCACATGTTCTGTTTGATCAGAGTATTGATATCGGTTCCCCAGTCATATTCGAAGGATATCGCCGACGAGCCTGAGATAGCGCAGGCAGCGGAGCCTGCCACTGCGTTCGGATCTGACTTTACATGCACCCAATTTGTACTGAGCAATGGCCTGATAGTACTGAGCCGCGCGCTTTGTAGTGGCGTCCCAGAAGTACTTCTGAGTTCCTATGAGCGACAAACGGCCGCTAACCCAGTTCGTAAACCAATCGTCCTGTGACGTAGGGGCGTCGACCAGAGGAAATAGCGTCAGGTTGGGGCGCAGGGTTTCGCCGAGCCAGGCGTGCTCGCCCTTCGTTTGCAGGGCGAGGCCCGGATTCGAGACGTTGCTGAAGTCGGCCTCCGGCCTGAAACCCGTATAGAAATAGACATATTGATTGATGATGCCATCGTTCAAGATATTCCGGACGACCGGCTCCCATGCGACGTTCACACCGGCAATATTTGCTTCGTTGAGATAGTCCGTCTGATAGTACGGAGACACATAGAAGAAGTTCTGTTTGATTGGGAGATTGAAGGACGGCACTTCAAATTGAAAGTCAGCTCCGAAACTCAGCTGGCTCAGGGCGTATTTCTTGGTGATCGTGGTCACCTGGCCGTTCTGTCGGAATAACCGTCGTGGTCGTGAGCCCGTTCGCCGACCGAGTTGTGGTTGTGCTTGCGACCGTCTTCTTGCTCGAGGCGGTCGCGCTGGTCGTCGTCGTCGTGACCGGTTCGTTCCAGGTTCCGTTGCTGTCGATGAACGGGGCGAACCCAACGCGGCAGAGGAACGGAACGGTCGAATTTCCCCCCACCTGGATAGTTTGGCCTGCTGAGTTGACCGCCGTGGCGGTTCCGTTCGAGCATTGTACGCCAAAAACGAGGTAGGAGATCCGGCCCGCGATGGAAGCCGTTTAACTGCCGCCCCGATAGTTGTCGGTGAAGCTCACGCTCAGTCCCTTGGAGATGGCGTTCGGCGACATTGCGGCGTCTTGAGAAGCCAACCCCCAGTTGCAGGCCCAGGCAGGCCGAGCGCATAGTTGAAATTGTCGAGCGCGTCGCTGCGGACGAACAAGGCCTTGTCCGCCGGCATGCAGCCAGATGGCAAACTGTTCCTGAGGGCGTACGAGAGGGTCGGAAGCTCCGGCCCCTTTTGTGTCGGCTTTGCTGGCTTTGTCGTGGGCGCGTACAGGGCCTGGCAGTCGGGGATCGGGCTTTTGCCGTTGTCGCAAATTTTTGTCAGGCTCGCGATCAAGTCGTCCTTGCTGTGTTTCGACAGATCCGTGAAGCCGCGAACGCCCCAGACGGGGCGGTCGCCAGCGCCGCGACAGCGGCAATCGCGCTTCGTCGCATCAGGCCCACTCCCTATATGCGGTGGTTGCCGTAGCAAGCGATAATGTAGTCCACGAAAGTGCCGAGCGTCGTTCCCAAGGTGTCGACGTCCTGCTGCATCCATAGACCGTCCTTTTGGAACAGGGGGTCGTTCATGCAGGCTCCAGCAAGCAGGAAAATCGGATCGTTTCCGGGCGTCATCAGGTTGGGGATGATTGGCGTGGCGTAAACGGGATTCGGAATGCCGGGATTGTCAGAGTTCCGGATGACCGCCGCCATGATTTGACCGCGGGGCGGCGCTGTCCGTCCGGCGAGCAAGGACCCAGAGACAGCCGCAAATCGCGGCGGGCCCAAAGCCGCTAATCGCGGCGCACCGACAGCCGCCGGCGGGGCATAGCCCGCAGCACCGGCCTGCAAGCCAACAATCTCCGCCCGCAGCTGCGCATTTTCCGCTATCAGACCCCCGCATCGTGCTGGCGTGGATCGTCGACGGTTGGATCCGCTCCTCCAGGCTTGCGCCGATCGGCGTACCAAGTCCGGTGCACGGATCAGCACCAGTCCGGCCGCGAAAGGCGCCGTTGTTGCCATGCGTGACGTCGTTGAAGCAGGCGCTGTTCAAGTACAGTGTCGGCGTGACGAAGCCGAGTTTCGTTCCGAATGACGCGAACAGCCCCGCGTAGAGAGGCGCGACAGCGCTGGTGCCGCCGACCACCGTAGGCGCTCCATAGAGAATGATCTCGTACCCCGTGTCCGGGTCGGCGTCTGCCGCAACGTCAGGGACCATGCGGCCGGGGCCGTGAGGCGCGCCGGCCTGCCACGATGGCATCGGAAAGAGCGTCGAGTAGCCGCCCCCGGTGCCCTCTCCGGTGGTTTTGCCGGGATCGTTGTTCCAGACGGTCTCATCACCATGTTGTGTCTTTCTCGTTCCGCCGCAGCCGATCACGTGCGGAGCCGAGGCAGGCAGATCGACATTTGCGCGGCCCGGTCCGCCGTCGCTCGAGTTATTGTCGCCCGAGGCTGCAAAAACGACCATGCCTGCGTTTGTCGCAGCGATGGCTGCCTGCTCGAGAGCATCGCCGTCCGCCGCTCCCCAACTGGCTTCATCGGCGCCCCACGAGATCGAGCACACATCGCAGCCGTCCGCGGTGGCCGCGATTATCGCCTTTGTGATGTCCTGCGACCAATAGACGCGGATGTTTGCGGCCTTGCCGGTCGCTACCGCGTAAGCGGCGCCAGCGACCTGGATGTCGAGCGCTACTTCGCCGTCCGCGTCGTTTTTTGGAACGCACTGACTGTTCGTTGTGCCATCGACCGACACATCCGTGATGTGGGGAGGGGGAAGCTTAGCGTTGGTGAAGAACTCTGTGACGTCGGCCTGGGTCCAGCCGCCGCCGAGCTCGATGATTGCGATGACGCCGCCGCCAGGAGCGTCAGTCGGCCAGTCATAGGCCTTGCAGAGATCCGACACCGCCCACGAGCTGACTTTCGGAACGGTAGCTCTTGGCCACTTAATATAGGGATGGAGCCCATTCTGGCGAACTAAGTGCAAATATGAATGAGCGGCAGAGACTGTTCCGGATGTTCCTTGAGGTCAGTTTTGCCATATCGCCCTCCTAAAATATTTGTTCTGTATGCTTCCCTTTCAAAACGCGGCGGACCGCCGCGCGAAACTGTTCAATATTTCCCTTTGCGCGCCTAATACACGATCCGCTGCCACAATTGGGTTCAGCGGACCTAACCGAATATGCTGACTTTGCGTTTAGGTGCCAAAATCACGAAAACGTTACAAACCGTGGCGCAAAATCGCCGCATTTGCAAGAAGCTTTTTTAACAAATTTGTGGAGGGGCTCCGCAGTTCACCGGCTCAACTTGCCGACGATCGCGTCGATCGTTTCGCCGTTGGCTTTCGCGTTGCAAGCTGGCGTCGTCGCGATGATCGAATTCTCGATATAGCGCTTGGCTTCGCCTGACAGGGTCCAGTCCATGGGTGGATCGTAATCCTTGAGTTCTCCGCCGGGTCGGATCTTGGCCTTGGAAGGTGCGCGTGCATCGTCCGGTTGCAAAATGCATGGATCGGCGGTGGATCCGACGGCTACTGCAACTCCTTCTTCGACGCCCTGCAATCAAGCCGGGTGCGAACGGTGAGGCGTTGGGGGCAGACTGCCGCTTGCGGCGCATGACAAGCGCGCTCACTCCTTTGCGGCCAGTGGCGGCATCTAGTGCACTGACGCGAACGGAGGATTTACAGAGGCGCAGAAGCGTGCGAGTTTGCTGGAATGGCTCGGACGGTCTCGCTTCTCCTCTCGGCTCAACATAGCGCGGACCTGCAAGGTGTCATCGAGGACAGAGGGCGTCCGGTGAAGCACGTTCAGAGGGCGCAAATCATCCTGCTGTCCGCCGAGCGCCTGCCGGTACTGGAGATTGCCAAGCGGGTCGGCGTCAGCCGGCCGATGGTGTGGCGCTGGCAGCAGCGCTTCGCCGAGGAAGGCATTGAGGGTCTGTTGCGCGACAAGACCCGTCCGCCCGGCATCCCGCCAGTGCCGCAGGCCAAGGTGCATGCCGTGGTCGAGCGCACCCTGCGCGAACCGCCCGGTGCAGTCACCCATTGGACCGGCCGCGCCATGGCCAAGGCGATGGGTCTTTCGCTGCGAACGATCCAGCGCATATGGGCCGCCCATAAGCTCCAGCCGCACCGGATCAGGACCTTCAAGCGATCCAACGATCCCGACTTCGCCGCCAAGCTTGATGATGTGGTCGGTCTCTACATGAACCCGCCCCGCCACGCGGCGGTGGTCTCCATCGACGAGAAAAGCCAGATCCAGGCGCTCGACCGCACCCAGCCGGGTCTTCCGCTGAAGCGGGGGAAATGCGCAACCCTCACGCACGATTACAAACGCCACGGCACGACAACCCTGTTCGCCGCGCTCAGCGTGCTCGAAGGCAAGGTCATCGGCCGCTGCGTGCCGCGCCATCGGCATCAGGAGTTCATCCGCTTCATCGCAACCGTCGAGCGGTCCGTCCCGGCCGGCAAGGTGATCCACGCCATCCTCGACAACTATGCCGCCCATAAACATCCTCAGGTGCTGGCCTGGCTCGCCGAACATCCGCGATGGACGTTCCACTTCACGCCGACCTCCTGCTCCTGGCTCAATGCCGTGGAAGGCTTCTTCTCCAAGCTCACCCGGCAGAGCCTCAAACGAGGCGTCTTTCGCTCGGTCGATGACCTCGAAAGCGCGATTACCCGCTACATCGCCGCCACCAACAGGCACCCTAAGCCCTTCGTCTGGACCGCGACCGCAAAAACCATTCAGGCCAAGCTCAGGCTGAACCATCCGTCTGAGTCAGTGCACTAGATTGTCGCCGGGTTGACCTCACGGGACGAAATTGCTTGGATTTGCGCGCGTGCATCTCGGCGCGCCTTTCGGAGAACGGTCAGGATGATCGAAAACGGGGCGCACAATCTCGACTTCGGCGCGGACCGGTTTGGCTTCCGCGATCTTGCCGCGATCCACTGGAATCTCGGAGCGCCGCAGCTCTATGAGCATGCGCTGCAACGCAACGAAGCGCAGATCGCCGCGCATGGCGCGCTTGTCGCCGACACGGGCGTGCATACCGGACGCAGCCCCAAGGACAAGTTCGTGGTCCGCGACGCGACCACCGAAGGGCTTGTCTGGTGGGACAACAACAACGCGATGACGGTCGAGCATTTCGACGCCCTTCTCGCCGACTTCATCGCTCACGCCAAAGGCAAGACCCTGTTCGCCCAGGATCTTTGCGGAGGCGCGGATCCAGGGTTGCGTCTGCGCGCGCGCGTGTTCACCGAATACGCCTGGCATTCGCTGTTCATCCGCAATCTCCTGATCCGTCCGCCAGTCGAAGATTTGGCCGAACTTTGTCCCGGAGCTGACGATCGTCGATCTGCCTTCGTTTCGCGCCGACCCCAAGCGGCACGGGGCGCGAAGCGAGACGATCATCGCCTGCGATTTCACGCGCAAGATCGTGCTCATCGGCGGCACGAGCTATGCGGGCGAGATGAAGAAATCCGTGTTCACCGTCCTCAACTACCTCTTGCCGGCGAAGCAGGTCATGCCGATGCATTGCTCGGCCAACATCGGCGCGCGACGGCGACGCCGCGATCTTCTTCGGCCTTTCCGGCACCGGCAAGACCACGCTCTCCGCCGATCCGCAGCGCACGCTGATCGGCGACGACGAGCACGGGTGGGGCCGGAACGGTATCTTCAATTTCGAGGGCGGCTGCTACGCCAAGGCGATCAAGCTGTCGCGCGAGGCCGAACCGGAGATTTACGCGACCACTGAACGCTTCGGCACGGTGATGGAAAATGTGACGCTCGATCCGGCGTCCAGGATGCCCGACTTCGACGACGAATCCAGGACCGAGAATACGCGTATCGCCTATCCGCTCAATTTCATCGCCAACGCGTCGGCGACCGGCCGCGCCGGTCATCCGAAAAATATCATCATGCTGACCTGCGACGCGTTCGGGGTGTTGCCGCCGATCGCGAAACTCGACGCGGCGCAGGCCATGTACCATTTCCTGTCCGGCTACACGGCGAAGGTGGCGGGCACGGAGAAAGGCGTCACCGAGCCGCAAGCGACATTCTCGACCTGTTTCGGCGCGCCGTTCCTGCCGCTGCACCCGACCGTTTATGGCGAGCTCCTGCGCGAACTGGTCGCGCGTCATCATGTCGATTGCTGGCTCGTCAATACCGGATGGACGGGGGGCAAGTTTGGCGCTGGAAGGCGCATGCCGATCCGGGTGACGCGTCGTCTGGTCGCGGCTGCGCTCGACGGCTCTCTGCATCGCGCGGATTTCCGCACCGATCCGCACTTCGGTCTCGCCGTGCCGGAGCAGGTTCCCGGCGTCGAGCCTCACATTCTCGAGCCGATCAAAACCTGGCGCAACAAGGGCGAGTTCGCTGAAGTCGCAGGGCGCCTCGTGCAGATGTTCCGCGATAATTTCAAGCGGTTCGAGACGCACGCCGACGAGCGCGTCCGCGCCGCCGGCCCGACACCGCGCATTGCGCTCGCCTGACGGACCGGAGCGAACTTGGCGCATTCCGCGGCGAGTCCGTTGTCATTCCAGCGCAAGGCCGCGTACCGAAATCGCCGTAATTTCATTCGTTAGTGGTCGGAACGCAAACGGCTGAGGCGCTAGAGTTCGGGATCAGCCCAGAATCCCTGAAGCTATCGATCAGTGCATCGAAAAGGCTCAGGTCTGCACGGCTCCGAGCCATGAGTTGAGCACCGCTAACGGCAGCGAAGATCGCGCGAGCCCGTGACTTACGTTTGGCTTCAGGAACGGAAGCCGCGGCGAGCATCCTGTTGAGCCACGCCACGTTGACATCGGCAAAGGTCTGCACCTCAGTCTTCACCGTGTCCGGCAGGTCGTCATACTCGGCCGCCATGAAGCCGCAGAGGCACAGCCGATTGTCCTCCTCGAGAGATCGACGAAAAAGTCCTGGATAGGTTTGAAGTGCTTTTGTTGGATTTCCGGTCTTCGCTGACAGAGCTTCAAGATCCGCCGCCGTGTTCTCCCAATAGCGCTTCGCGACCGCTGCGCCTAGGTCGGCCTTGCTAGGGAAGTGGTGGTAGATGCTTGCGGCCTTGATGCCGACTTCAGCACCGATTTCGCGGAAGTTTAACCCACCATAACCGTGTGCCTGGGCCGTCCGCCGGGCGGCTTCAAGGATCGCTTCTCTCGCACTCTCACTCATCGCAGTAACCTCAAAAACTTAGCCTACCAACTGTTAGATAGGGTTGACAGTCGAAAATGTGAGGCCTAAATGTCTACCTACCAACTGACAGGTATGGTGGACAAAAATGACAAACACGATAACGCAGATGGATGCAAGCCGCATCGCAGAGCTCATTGCTAAGCGGGAGATTTCACCCGTGGAGGTCGTGCAGGTCCATCTAGACCGCATCGCCGAGGTCAATCCCAAGGTAAACGCCATCGTGACGATGGCTGATGGCGCACTGGACGCTGCCAAAAAAGCCGAGGCAGCGGTCAAGTCGGAGGCTCGATTGGGTCCTCTCCATGGCGTTCCGTTCACGGTCAAGGATGGGATCGACACGGCAGGCGTGTTGACACAGCGCGGTTCGCCAATTTTCAAAGGGCGCGTGCCCGACACCGATGCCACCGTCGTAGCCAGGCTGAAGGCCGCCGGCGCTATCCTGATCGCAAAGACGAATCCGCCGGAATTTTCTTACTCGATCGAAACGGATAATTTCCTGACGGGCCAGACGAACAACCCGTGGAACCTCGACTACACCCCGGGCGGATCGAGTGGTGGTGAATCCGCCGCTATCGCAGCGGGCATGTCGCCGCTCGGCGTGGGCAAGCGATCTCTCGATCTCATTGCGCGGCCCGGCGGCGCATACCGGTATCGTTGGATTTAAAGCGACTCACGGTCGAATGCCGATGACAGGCCACTGGCCCCGGGCGCCACGTCGCTTCTGGCACATCGGTCCAATGGCGCGTTCGGTTCGCGATGTGGCGCTCGCTTACTCCTTGATGGCGGGACCCGACGGCGCCGACGGTTTCTCAATCAGCTCGCCCGGCCTCGACACAGGGGTGGGCACGAAATCGACCCGTGAGGTTGGTGTGGGCTGGCTAGCCTCTCCGGGCTTCTTCGGACCAACCGATCCAGAGGTGGTCGCGACCGTGAAGGCAGCGGCTCATGCGCTGAGCAATGCTGGCTGCCACGTCGAGGAGGTCCGGTTGCCCGTGCTGGAGCAGACCGACGCCAACAGCGTTCTGTGGCAGCTCCAACAGATGGAAGTCCGGCCCGAGTTCGAGAAGGTCACCGCCGGCCACGAGGCGCAGATCTTCAGACATGCCAGATTGGTCTTTGACACACCTGACACGCCGATAGCCGACTTCGTCGCCGCCGAGCAGGCGGTGGAGCGCCTCCGCGACACCTTCGTCGACTATTTCCGCCGCTACGATGCACTGCTCTGTCCGGTGACCCCGTTCCCGGCGACGAAACATGGTTTCAATGACCTAGTGGTCGATGGCAAGACGGTATCACCCTTCCATGTGATGAGTGCGACCTCGCCGTTCAGCCTGACTGGAATGCCGGCCCTGTCGATGCGCTTCGGAACAAGTCGCGACGGTCTTCCGATCGGCGTGCAGATTGTCTCCTCCTGGTTGGCGGAATCGACCGTGCTCGGTGTCGCAATGCGCCTCGAGGAGGTGAGCCCGGTCCGCGACCTCCACCCTGCTCTCTAACTCCGGCGGGCCGGAGCATAACACGGACCGGTATAGGGATTGCAATTGCTTGCGGAAAACCAGAATGTGAGTTAGGCTTGCCCCATGGAGAATCTGGCGCTTCCGCTTGGCTTCGACCTGCGATACCCGTATTATGCATCCAACGTCAGGGAAAAGGGCTAAGGAAAAATTTTCCGCGCTTTATCCCGTGTAACTAATTGATAAGTCTAGATTCGGACGAGATTGTCCGAGATTTGCACAATATCAAGGACTTACCCGGAAGGTGAGGGAAAAACCGCCCTTTTGATCCACAAAGGGTTTTCTGCCGCCGCTCCCTCACCTGAGCGCACAGGTGCGCCATTCCCTACCCCAGCCCGCCAGCCTTCGATCTGGTAGCCGTCGTCAGGCCGGACTCGTCCTTGGGGCCACCGTCCGCCGCAGCGAAGTGGTGCGGAGAAGCGCGCCCGAGATGTGGCCGCGTTTGACCGCAATCCCGTTCAAACTCGATCCCATACCGCCTAGAGCGGTCTGCATTTGGATTTACGCATTTCTTGCGTTTCTGAGGTAGGCGGCGCATTCGTTTGGAGAAAATTGGGCGAGGATTTGGCGCTGGCGTTGGAGATGGCGTCGGTGCGCCGGCCTTTCGCATCAGGGTTTTGAGCTTGGCGAAGACCTGCTCGATGGGGTTGACGTCGGGCGAATATTTTGGCGGGAACAAGATACGCGCGCCAGCGGCGGCGAGGTCGGGGGCGGCGAGCAAGCCGCGTTAGCGCGCGCCAGAGCCGGGTCTTCCCAATAGACTTCGATATTCGACACCCAGCCCGGCACGAGGTCACGCGGTTCTTCGCCCGGCACCTGATAGGCGATGCTTACCCGCCACTGTCGGGGTACAGGGTGTCTGGTTTTATGGGCCAACACCGATGACGAGCGTGGCGTTCGACCCGGCTCCGATTTTGCGGCATAATAGAGACGTCGCCGGAACACTGAAAGATGGCGAAAAGGGAGGTCGCCTCATGGAGCATCAGGCAAGCCGGCGCGATCTGCTAATGACATCGCTCATGGCGGCGCTGCCGCTCGGGGTCACGGGCGCAGCGGCCAGTCCGCTCAATCCGGAGCAGACGATCATCAAGCCGCCGGATGCTCTGCAGTGGAAGACGTTGCCGCCCTTTCCTCCGGGCAGCGTCGATACCTGTCCGCTAACCGGGGAGACCACCGCGCCCGGACTCTACTACACGCTCGTGCGCTGGCATCCGGGATATATGAGCGCCCCGCACTTCTATTCGACCGATCGTTATTGCATGGTCCTGTCGGGGACCTGGTGGTGCAACAGCGGCGCCGATTTCGACCCCGCCGCCTGCGTGCCGGTTCCGGCCGGCAGCTATGTGCGCCGCGTCGCCTTGACGCCGCATTATGACGGCGTGATCCGCAGCCACAACGAGGCGGTGGTGATCGCCATCTGCGGGATCGGTCCGGTGAACTTCACCCTCAACGATCCTTCGAAGCCGCCGTGGCGGGAGGTGTGAGGGCACGCAGCGGGCGGCCGCCGACTCGCTGATCTCATAACGGCGAGCCCCGGCGCGGCGGCTCATTCCGTTCCTTTCCACCGCGTCGATAACGATCGCGCAGATCCTGCGAAGATGGCTTCGGCATTCCCGGCTGGCCTCCGCCCAGCCAGCAGGTAGATTCAAAATCTCGCCGATTCGGGAATCCCACCCCAATTCAAGCCAAGTCCAATCCGCTTGTCTAGCTCTGCTGCGGCGAAGGTCATCGCGGCCCATTGGCCTGTGGTATAATGATACCGCGCACCTAGTAGCGCAGGCGAGACGAAGCCTTAAGTTCATGCCAAAACGCGGGAACGACGCTGACAGTCGCATCTTCTTCGATCAACTGGTGAGCCTCTCCGCGTCGCGCCTCAGGGCCACGGGCGCGATCAAGCTTGAGGACCGGCATGGCATCATCGCCTTCGGTGACAAACAAAAGCTCGTCGGTGTCGCCCATACAAAGTTCCCCAACGGCGGCTCGTGGTCCTATTTTCGCTGCCCAAAGTGCGGAGCCAGAAGCAGAAAGCTCTGGCTCTTCGACGACGCGCCACATTGCAGGCTCTGCCTCGAAAAGCTCGGCGTGCGCTATCGCGCGGCCTACGGCTTCGGCCGGACCGAGCGTCTGAGAGAGCGCGATCGCCGCGTCGACAGATTGCAGGCGATGCTCGAAGGCGGCCCGATGCGCTTCAAACCTGTGCCGCCAAACTGGGGCAATCGGCGCCTCGATAGACGCAACCGCCTTACGGTTGCGTTGCAGCGCGCACGTATCGCCACTCGCGTCGCCCAAATCGCGTATCAACACCAGCAAAGCAGCGAGTTGCACGGGCCATCGCCGCTCCTGCGCGCTTACAAACCACTCGCAGCCGCAATCGAGGCAATCCCAAACCTCAAATCGCTCTGGCAGGCCAAATCAACCGAGGATATCCAAATCGCCCTCGACAGTGTTCAATCGGCTCTACTAGAAGCATTAGAGAGTGATGATCCGCGAATGCGAATGATCGCCGCGCGCTTGATGCTAAAGACGCGGCAGGCAAGAGAACGCGGCTGGAGCTAGCCTGTGGACGAATTTGATCAAGCAAAGGACGACAGCGAAGCTGACGATTGATCTGAAGTTTCGTTCGGTCTTTCCGCACCGGAGCGCGACGCGCTTGAAGCGCTTCAGCCGTCCGACTCCCTATTCAATGCGCGCGCGGGCCTTGCAGAGGGTGCGTGCGAAGAAGGCTGGCTTGTTCTTCTCGTTGGCTTTGTGGGGAATGACGGGAGCGATGCCGCGCGCTCCGGGCACTCACTCCGGCCTTAAGTTATAGGAGCACGTCCCTTCCCGAATGCCGTTCTCTAACATTTGGGCGCTCAGACGGCGGGCAGTTATTTTATCCAAGCGACCGCCACAAGTGCTCGCATAGTCAGAGATAGCCGTGTCCCAGACCATTCCCTTATCGTTGGCGACGCGATCGCAAGCGGCCATGGTTCCTTGGTAGCAGGCGAGTAGCAATTCGTTATATGGCACCGTCCAGCCAGAGTTTGCCAGAGGCGGTTCAGTGGGATAAAGCGTTTCTTGGGCAGAAGCCGGACCACTTAAATCTGAGAAAGCAAGGACGGCTATTGCTACGATCTGAGCGTAGGTCATATTACTGTAGAATTTGTCCATGACTACCCTCCCTTAATACTGTATTGGCTTCGCTTTCAGCTAAAGCGGCCTCGTATCACCATATCACACAATAACGTTTGGGAGTGGGATTTTATCGCGCTCTAGGTCAAAACCCGATCAGCTTGACCGGTTGACGGCGCTCGTCGCAATCAGCGCCGTTAACAACGGGTACACGATCCAGGCGAATGCCTCTCGCGGCGGCTTCGCCGTGTCGTAAGGGCGCAAGTACGAGCTGCCGCAATTCCGTTTTCACGCCCCGAGCGAAACATACGCTGGACGGCAAGCGATCGGCGATGGAGGCTCATTTCGTCCACACGGGCTAGGTCGCCCAAACAGAACCCTGCACGCGCGACCTGGGGGCCCGGTCTCGCAATCCATTTGCCCTATCTCCGCTAGCTAGCCCGCAGGCCGGTCCTTCCACCGACGACAATTTCTGTGGCTCAAAGGCCGGCGCCACCTTTCGTCTTGCAATGATTTCAATTGGCAGCGGCGTGAAACCGCGCGTATCGCAACGCGGTCGCAACAATTGTCTGACGCTTGAATTGGAAAATGGAGTCCCACCAAGTTATTTGGCGAACCGCAACGGCCCCCCCACCCTGGTGTGTCCGGGGGCGGGAGCCCCCCCACCCTGGTGTGTCCGGGGGCGGGGGTGTTAAGCGACCTCACGGGCTCAAGTTTAACTACAATGCACATCTGTTGTACATTCAGGGAATGATGGCTGCGTCCTGAATGCCGATCCCGAACTGGCTCTCGGTCAGGTTCGCTGCTTCGACGCCCGTTTCGAGCCACGGCCGAAAGTCAAGACGCTAATTATTGCGCCGAGTTTTTGTCTCATGGTTTTAGTCTCAGGGTCGCAAAGATGCGCGGGTTTTGCGTCACTGCGGCTTTGGCGCGCGCTCAGCGTTTCAAGCTCCACTTCCGCTCAGCCCCCAGCCTCCGCCTCCCCATTTGTGACACTTGGCGTCACCCTGCTGCGGCGCGATGATTGAAGCTCGCGCGCGCTTATCCTTCCCTTGGCGCGCGATGCGCGCCAGCGTGGCGAGACAACGCTCGCGCGCTGCCCCGCGCCATCCTCCAGGGCGCGGGGCTTATGTATGCCGATCCGTGGCGGTCGAGCGGGCCGCTGACCCGGCTTCTAGTCGCAGCCGCCCGTGCAGAGCGGAGACACAGAGGCCGGTCTCTTTCCAACTCAGGCGGAGACGCTCCGCCTCGAGCGACTGATCGCGACAATGGATGCGAAAGCGCCGTTGCCCGCGCTCACCTGTCAGGGAGCCGACATGGGCCGCAGCGTCGCGACTTGCGCGCAGTTGGGGGCTGAAACAATTGGCCGCCCGGTTCGATGAAAAGGTATGACCTTGTAGCCAGGAATGTCGCGAATGGTCGGATTCTTGTCTTCGACGAGACATCGCAATAGCAGAATTGCATGCAATTAGCGGATGTTCCTAAACGGCGCGCGAGCGCATGAGACCGACGCACGCGAACGTCGGTGCCACGCGCCTCGCGTGACCACCTAAGCGAGAGGAAGTGAAATTGCGGCTCCGCGTTCATTCCACATTGATCGCCGCCACATTGCCGGGAAAGGTCCCGCCACGATAACCGCTAAGCCCAATACAGAAATACTCCCCGCGCGGCTTAATGCTGATCGACTAAGGACATGGCTCAACTTTCGAGCGATTTGGAGGCTTTTGGCGAGCCGATGCGCTCGGTGGGCGAAGCTGCAAATCACATCGCCAGCACTCTCGTGCCCGTTGCAGACGTAGAGACCGTTCCGCTCGCGCAAGCGGACACTCGCGTGTTAGCTCACGATCTTATCGCCTCGATGGCGCTCCCGCCTTTTACAAATTCCGCCGTCGACGGGTACGCGGTTCGGTTCGCTGACATCGTACCGGCCGCAGGCGCGCCGCTCACGGTCGCCGATCGAGTCGTGGCCGGAGGCAGTGCAAAGGGGTCAGTTCCTCCCGGACGCGCGGTGCGCATCTTTACGGGCGCACCAATGCCGGACGGCTCGGACACGGTCTTCATGCAGGAGGACGTTCGGGTCGACGCCGACGGCCACGTTCATTTCCCCAACGGGCTGTGTCGCGGAGCCAACGTGCGGCCCGTCGGGGAGGACATCTCCGCCGGAAGTGTCGTCTTGCCACGGGGCAGACGTCTCAGGCCTCAGGATGTCGCGGCTTGCGCCGCGCTCGGCCTTACCGAACTTCAGGTCCGCCGGTCGGTGCGGGTTGCTATATTTTCGACCGGCGACGAAATAGTGTCGCCTGGGTCGGCGCGCGGACCCTCTCAGCTGTTTGAACTCGAACCGTTTCATGCTAGCCGCCATGCTGCGCCGCCTCGGGTGCGCGGTCGGCGATCTGGGCATTCTCGCCGACGACCCCATTCTAATCGCCGACGCGTTGCGGCAGGCGGCAGCCGGGCACGATTTCATTCTCGCTTCGGGCGGCGTGTCCACCGGCGAAGCTGACCACGTCAAGGCCGGCGTTGAGAGCGCCGGAAAGCTTGCTTTCTGGCGCGTCGCGATCAAGCCTGGGCGGCCCATCGCCATGGGCTCGATCAATGGGGTCCCTTTCATGGGTTTGCCTGGCAATCCGGTCGCGAGCTTCGTGACCTTCGTCTATCTGGCGCGCGCGGCCGTGCTTGCCTTGGCGGGCGCGGTCTCCGAGCCCTTTACCGCTATGCCGGTGCGCGCGGCCTTCGCTTATCGGAAGAAAGCCGGACGGCGCGAGTATGCGCGGGCTAAGATACGGCGTGGCGCAGACGGCGCTCTCGAGGCGGTGAAATTTCCGAGAGAAGGCGTGGGACTTCTCTCCTCACTGATCGAAACGGAGGCGCTGGTCGAGTTGCCGGAATCGGCGACACTGGTCGAACCCGGGGCGATGGTCGCGTTCTTGCCCTATTCGGTACTCCTTTGACAGGGTAGGCAGCGACCTCTAGTGGCGTACGACCCACCCGCCGAATTGACGGATCAGCCGCCTCGGGATCATCGTCGGGTTACGACAACCAAACTCCACCTGAGCGGGCTGCTGTGCCCGCCTCCGGCGCTGAAAACCCGCAAAGCGCTGAAACATGAGGCTCTGGGCGATCGTCTCGAGCCAGGATCGGGTCGACAACTGCAAGCGTCGGGCCGCGAGAAATCCTGGCTCAGCATCAGTCCGGAGGCGCCGGGATGATCGTCCCTCCTTTATTTTAGCTCGAGGTCCCGAATGATCGAGCGCTTCGTTTGAAGCGATTGGCGACTCAGCCGCGCCACTCAAATCGGAACACCTGAGCCTTATCGGCAAAACCCTTAAATCGCCGCTCGCCGAGCGCCACGAACCGCGCCGCATCCTCCTCCCGGCACAGCTCGCGCGCGAATCCGGAAACGACGATGCCGTTGGCCTCGGCTTCGCTGCATAGCCGCGAGGCAAGTTGCACCGTCGAGCCAAACAGGTCGTTATGGTCCTCGACCGGTTCGCCCGCGTCGATGCCGATCCGAACGCTCAGGGTCTCGGACGCGTCGGCGTTGTAAGCGGCAAATCGCCGCTGGATATCGGCGGCGGCGCGCACCGAGTTTTGTACCTTGTCAAAGGAGGCCATGATGCCGTCGCCGGTATGCTTTATCTCGCGCCCGCCGTACGCCTCAAGCCCGCGTCGGACCAATGCGTCATGCGCCCGCACGAGTTCAAGCGCCGCGCTGTCGCCGAGACGCGCTGTCATCTCAGTCGAACCGACAATGTCGGTGAACATGACTGCCCGCAGCCCGGCGTCCACGGCGGGCGCCGCTGCGCCCGGGGTCACGCGTGGATCGCCGATGCGGCCGAGGAACGCCTCGACGGCAGCCAGATCGACCGGAATGATGGCGTTGGGGATTTCCCCATGCGCCTCACGATGGACCAGCTCGGCGGTGGCGGGGTCTGGGGCATGGACGAGGCAGAACGCGGCGCCATTGTTCTCGTCGAACCAATAGGCCATGTATTTTACGCCGTGTCGATCCTGTATATCGACATCCCTGCGGTGCGCCTCGGCGACATCATCCGCCTTCAGCCCGCGCAAGTCATGGCGGTCCATGAAAATCGGCACGAAATCTCCCACGGTCAACGCGGCGGGTCACATTGCGCTGCAGTCGTAATCTTCGCCGGGAGCGGCTTTGACTTGCGCCTCGCCTTCGACGGGTGCGCCCGAGACGACCATTTCGGCAAGGCGCGGCTTTAGGGATTCGCAGCGCTCAGTAAAATGGGGAAAACTACCTAGTTCTCGTCGCCCCGGCCGCCGACGTCCGGACTTAAGCCGAGCGAGTTATCCATTTTCCGAAACGACAATCGCGAAGCGGTTTTGTTATGCTCAGCGGCCCACGGCAGGGGAACAGCCACACATAACGAGGCCGGACACGCGAAAGCGCCTGACCAAATGCCCGAGTCTGAAGAAGCCTCTCGCGTCCAACGGAGCGTCCACATACGATGACACCCATCCCCATTCATGAACCCGGCCGCACCTCACCGCAAACGTCGCCATCAGACGAATTCAATAAGATCACTCCGCAATCCTCGGAGCCGCGACAGCGTCGCTTCTCGACACGCCGGCGAGCTCCTGAACGCGCCATAATTTGAAGTACGTCGGAGTGCCAGCCTTGAAGATATGCCAGCTTCGCAAGGACCTGTTGCAGGAAACTCCGGAATATTGGTTCTGCTGCCGGGCGACCTGCCGATGGAGGAGTTGACGATGCAATCGATCCACGGGCTGCCGATTGCCACCTCGCTTGAGGAGGCTTGCGATCCCCGTCGGCTGGCGCTTCTGATCTACGACATGCAGGTTGGGATCTGCCAGCAGGTTTCCTGCGGGCCGGCAATCACCGAGGCTTGCAAACGGCTCCGCGATCGTTGCCGCGCCGCCGGCGTTCCGGTGGCCTACAGCCGGCATCTATCATTGCCAACTCACTGGATGGGCCCTTTCCAGACCCGAATGGCCATGGCATGGCAGCGCGTCGATGATCCAGACGCGGTGAAGCCATGGTTCCTGCGTGGCGCCCAAGGATTCCAACTTGTGCCCGACCTCGCCCCGACGGAAGACGAGTTCGTGTTCGACAAGCTCGCAATGTCCGCCTTCGAGGGAACTCCTTTGCAGTTCGCTTTGCGCGATCGCGGGATCACAACCCTTGCGATCTGCGGTATCGCATTGGAGATCGGCATTGAGCCGACAGTGCGCCATGCCGCTGATCTCGGAATTGTACCCGTTGTTGTTGCTGACGCCTGCGGTGCGGGTAACGAGGAAGCGGGAAAACGCAGCTTCGATCAGCTTCGCTTCATTGGTGACGCGCTGATCACGAACGAAGCTACGTTTTGTGCCGCTCTACGGCGAGCGCCTCGAAATGAACAATAGGTTTGAGGTCAGTCTCCAAAGCTTTTGCAGACTGCGTGACGTTTCGAAGTCGCGGGCCTTTTGAAATGGCGCCAGCCATTCGTTTTGGCCAGCAGGAAATGGCGAAAACGAAGGCTGCCCTGTCGCCAGGACGGGCTTGAAAATTGGGAGGCTTACGGCGCGGTCATGCCGCGCTGCACCGCTATCGCGGGCCGCAGCACCGCTGCAAGCGCGACCTTCGCTAGCAACTATCCTGCGCGCGTATCGGTCTTAGCATGGTGAGCAATCGCTGCATCGCCGCGCTTTTTGTCGCCGGTCGCGTTGCCTCCCAAAATGTCGGCAGCGTCCTTCTCCTCAGCCTCCAAATCACCCGGCTTGCCTGAGGTTTCGGCTGTGGCGGAGACACCCTGACTAGCCGGCTTCACTCCCTTATTCCGGGCTGTCGCTGCGAATGTGACGAGAGCTTCTGGCTGCGCGTCCTCTCCGCCTTCTTCGACATCGCTTCCTCCTCATCTAGGTCAAAGCCAAACCCCTTTGACACTAAGGCGTTCCGCTCTGGCGGCATATTTCTTCGCCTGCGCGCCAGCAAGCGCGCTGAGGGCAGCGGGCAGGTAGATGCGAAAGTCAATAGCGCGTGATCCAGCGCCGCAGCGCGACTGCTGACCAGATCGCCTCGACCAGCCCAAAAAGGCCAAGCTCCTCTGAAGAAAACCGTAGACAGACCCGAGAGCGCACGAAACGGCGAATGACAAGACGAACCAATGACTACGGCTTTCGAGGGCGTAGCACACCAGCATTGCCGAAACGGCAAAGAGACCGAAGAATGTAAGGGCGTCCATCCCGGCGATCTATCAGGCCAGAAGGCGCGCTCAGCCAGCGTGTACGATCGCCGCAAGGCGGTCGATAGGCGACCGCCGCTTGAGGCGCTCGCGGGATGTGGCTCACGCCATGATAAACATTCTATTTCCCGTCGCTCTCGCCATCGTAGCCGTCCTTTACTCCGCCGTCGGGCAAGCCGGCGGAACGGGCTATGTAGCCTTGATGGGACTGGCTGGCTTCGCGCCAGCCATCATCAAGCCGACCGCGCTGTCCCTGAACGTGTGGGTGTCGGCCGTTGGTTGCGTACGGTTCTACCGTTTGGGTCTACTTACCCGGCGAAGCGCTTACCCTTTCGCCGTTCTTGGCCTGCCGTTCTCATTGCTCGGAGGCGCGCTTCATCTCTCGGGGTCGGCTTACCAACCAGTGGTCGGCGGATTGCTGCTGATCGCCGGGTTGGAGATGGCGCGCTCGGCACTAGCGACCAAGCCTCTCGATCTCGCCGCGCCCGACCCTCCGCCCTTCCTGGGCTCGCTCCTAGTCGGCGGACTTATAGGGCTGGTGTCCGGCGTGACCGGGGTCGGAGGCGGCATCTTTCTCGCGCCGCTTGTGCTGTCACTCAGGTGGACAACCATGCGGCAAACCGCCGCCATCTCCGTCGTGTTCAATCTCATGAACTCTGTGGCGGCCCTCGCCGGGACATGGGCAACCCTGCCGTTGTTACCTGCTCGCTTGCCTCTCCGGCTGGTCTGCGTGGGGTTCGGGGGACTTCTCGGCTCCTGGATAGGTGCCTTGCATCTCAACCCCCGAACATTGCGATTGCTGCTAGCTCTCCTCTTGCTTACGGCGGCCGCGAGAATGATTACTGCTTCTTTTTAAGGAAGCACGCTGTCGCTGACGAGCAGCCCAGGCGATTGAGGCTGACGGCAGCTCGCTTTGAGCTGGAGGCTGTGCTTCTGGCGCCGCCTTTGCGGTGAGGGAGAGTCCGCCTCCCTTCTCGCTCAGTGCCTTCGCGGCGCGATCTGGATGTAAAAGTCTGAAAGTGAACTTCCGGTGCCGGCCGCCTCTGCCCTCCCGGATCACGACCCCACGCACACGTAACTTTTCCAGTTTAATACGCACCGGAGTTTCGAGACGCCAGATGATGTCATCGACGGTGACAGGTCCGCGCTCAAGCGCCCTCAAAACAATCTCGTCAACCGTCATGTCGGCCCCATGCTTCGCGGCAAGCAGTTCAGGGATCATTCGGATGGCGCGCGGTGTGTCAAGACTGCCGAATTTACTCTCTGAGAGACTCCCCAACCGGCCCCTTTGCCGGGATTATTTCCCGTTCGCGGTTTTAGCGGAATGGCCGCTATTTGCGCGAAGCCGAAGACCCGCGACCAATTTGCAGGCCGCGAAGGTGGGCGCCATAGTCGGTGAAAGTCGCCATTGTCGCCCGCTCCTTGGCGCCGATCCGAGGTCTTATCAGACATGAAGGTCGCCCTGACCACGATCGAATTCGCACGACGCGCGCGTCGGCTTTACGCACAACGCGAAGCCGTGATCGATGGGGACTTGCGCTATTCCTACGAGGAGTTTCTCGCGCGCTGCGACCGCTGGTCAGCCTCCTTGCAAAAGATGGGAATCAAGAGCGGGGATCGCGTGGCCTATATCGCTCCGAATACGCACGCGCAGCTCGAGTCGTTCTATGCCGTGCCCCAGATCGGCGCTGTGCTGGTTCCCATCAATTACCGTCTGACCGCGGAAGACTTCGCCTATATCGTCAACCACAGCGGCGCCCGCGTCCTTTGCGTGCACGGCGACTATCTCGATTCCGTCGAGGGCGTCCGAAATCAATTATCCGGAGTCGAACAATTCGTGGCCCTGGAGGGGTCCAGGAAGGGGTGGCTCGATTACGAGGGCTTGATAGAGTCGGAACTGGACGACTTCGCGTCGGTCGAGATCGACGAGGATGATCTGGTCACCATCAACTACACCAGTGGCACGACTGCACGCCCCAAAGGCGTGATGATCACGCACCGCAACGCTTACCTCAACGTCCTCGGCACGCTGGCGCATTTTCCGATGTCCCCGGAAGATCGGTATCTGTGGACTGCTGCCGATGTTTCACGCCAACGGCTGGACCTTCGTGTGGACTGTCACGGCGCGCGGCTCGGCGCATGTCTGCCCTCGTAAGGTGGATCCAACGATGATCTTCGAACTGGTCGAACGCGAGGCGATCACCACGCTCTGCGCCGCGCCGCCGTGCTGATCGGGATCGCCAACGCGCCGGAGGCCGTGCGCAAGCACGCCGGCAGGCAAGGCCGTGCGGCTGCTGACCGCCGGCGCGCCGCCCGCCGCCGTCACCATCGAGCTCATTGAGCGCGGACTGGGTTGGAAAGTCACGCATATCTATGGCTTGACCGAGACTTCGCCTTTCATCCTCATCTGTGAGGAGCTTCCCGCGCATCGAAAGCTTCCGCTGGCCGAGCGCGCGATCGTCAAAGCCCGCCAGGGCGTGGGAGTGGTCAGCTCGGGCGAAATCAGGGT
>CAVUPE010000008.1:0-282754 GCA_963743265.1 uncultured Alphaproteobacteria bacterium
GCTGGTTGGCGTCCCAATCCCCGGCGCGGGTTAAGACCGTCTGCTGCAGGCCGAATGATGTCCATCACCTTCGCCCCGAGCAGGTCAGACGGAACGCGGCTGGCGACTATGAGATCGACATCTATCTCTTCCCCATTCCGGCAGGTAGGCCCACTGCAGCCTGCTCCAAATTCGATCTGGTGTGGCGCGGCCTCGTTCGACCTCGGTTCAACCCGCCACTGGCGAACTCGCAGATCGCTTGACGCGCAGTTGGTCCTTCGCGCCTGCCCCGCCAGAAACAACCGGCGGGGGTTGCAGTCTCGCGACCGCAATGAAAGCGTCCACGACCAAATAGTCCGCCAACAAGGTCGCAAGCACCGCCGATGCTCCCGACAACGCGGAGTGGACATAGGGAAGGCCGCTGCCCGAGGCGTTCACGTTTCTGCATTCGCGGTCGCACGCCTCGATGCGCGCAATCAGCCCAGCGAACTCCGCAATCGGCTCGGCCATGCGTTCTAGCTCGGCCGCCAGCCGATCTCGTTCGGCCTGCGCTCGGGCGTGATTCGCTCGTAGAGCGCCAGCCTTTTCGCTCGCTCGCAGTTCTTTGAGCCGCTCGCCAAGGCGCCGCGCAGCCTCGGTCATACGATCTCGGTGAATTCGGCGTCATTCATCTTGCGCCGGGTAACGGCACCACATCCGAGGCAACAGCGGATCGAGCGCTCTCGTCCGTGCCTCCTTGGCGACGACATCGGCGCCAGTCGCGGCGGCTTCCACCTCCGGGACCAGACGGCCACCGTGTCGGACGAGCGCCATCGCCGAACGCCGCTTCGATCCGCGCGTCCATTCTCTCGAGCGCTAGCCACCGGACTGCTCCGGCCGATCTTATCGCCGTTGCCACGCGGTCCTTCCACGCGCGTCTCGCGTCCAGCGCGGCTTCACGCGGATCACGCTGATCACTCGGATCAAGCGGCAGGGGTCCTGCCGTTACCTTTGCCCCATCGCGGACGGCAGACCGTCCCCTCAGTCACCTTCATGCCGAGCCAATCGCCGTCAGTGCGCATGGCTACGGCAAGCTGAAGAGCGAGCGTGGTCTTGCCGATCCCGCCCTCGCCTGTCAGGAGCGTCAGTGTCTCGTCGGGGACCACATCTTCGACCATCCATTTCCGTTGGGGCTCGGGGTCGTGGGCTAGGGCTGGGGCTTCGACGATGCGGCGTCCGAGATCGCGTTCCTCGCGGTCGATGTCGTCCTCGTCTTGAGCGGCATCGCCGGTCGGCGGCGGGGCGCGTTCGTCCTCTCGCGGCGCCGGCTGCGCATCGCGCTTGGCGGCGGCTTTGCGGGAGGCTCTGAAGGCCGCCCAATCTGCTCGGTCAGGGAACTGAGATTGTCATCCATCGGCGGGCTCCGCGAGGGCGCGCTGACATTCGAAAAGCCCGAGGTTGTAGCCCGCGTACCAGCCGTTGCGGCGGTCGAGCGGCCAGAGGTGGAAGTCGGTCGGATAGCGGCCTTTCTCGCGCGACCCATCGAAACGCTGCAGGAAGGCGCACCGCTCGCCATCGGCGAATTCATCCGGCCATGCGCGCTTGAGGCGTCTCCGTCTGGCGTCCGCTTTCGTGATGGCGTGGTCGCGCACGATGTCTGCGACTTCGACGATGAGCGCGAAAGCGTCTTTCTCGGCGATGTCAGCGGCGGCTTGCGACGGGCGCGAAATGTGGTTAGCCTGCTTGCTGAAGCCGTCGCCAAAAACTGCTTCAACAAGTCGGGGCCCTTCAGCCGATGCGCTGACGGGCTCCGAGCGTTTCGGAGGTCCCATGGGTCAGGCCGCGCCCTTTGCCTGCGTGCGTTCCCAAGCGATCAGCGCAGCCATCCTCCAGAAGCGTCGGCCGCAGATGAACAGCGGCTGCGGGAAGCCGCTGGAGTCGCGCAATCGGCGCCAGAGCCACATGTCGGAGGCGTCGCCGTAGCGGCGCTTGACCTGCGCGGCGGTTAGCAGCCGATCTCCATCGTCGCCGGGGTCGTCGCCTCGGTGACCGCTGGCAGCATGCGGTCTAATCTGAAGCCGCGTTTTCTGCGAGGGCTGCGGATCGACAATCTCTACCGCGCTGCCACCGATCTGCGCGTACGGAGAGGTTTGTTCACTTGGTTTGTGGCGCTTCATGCCCGTGTTCCGTTTCGTTCGAACCCGAGCACTTCAGATATTGCAACTTTTAGACTTTTCGAAACCCAAGGCCTGTTCAAAACTGCTCACTGTGATTTCAATGACTTAGCGATACCAGATGCGGTAAATGCAGGCACCAGTATGCCCGTTATGTCACAGGCATCGATCACAAAATAGACTTACGTTTCAACGTATTATACTGCTCAGCCTCTTTTCCCCGTCCAAAATTTGCCCTTGCGCGGTCCCGGTTAGTCATAAATTGGGCCCACTACCCTCCGAACGCTCGGCATTTTACCTGAACGATTAGTTGTTCGATATGAACGGCCCATCGTTCCAGCGCCGCGCGCTTCTCTTGCGCATAGGCCGCACGGTTGTAGGTCCCGGCCACCCCGGCCCGCGCGCCGCTCACGTGGTTGAGCGCGGCCTCGACGATGTGCGGCGCGATCGCCGATCTCGGCCATGCCGGTAGCGCACGTGCGCCGCAAATCGTGCAGCCGCCAAGGCGGAACCTCCATCTCGGCGTCGAGACGAGCCTTGATCCGCGCCCAGCCGCTGATCGGCGACCGGCCTGTCGTCGAGAACACGAACTCGTTTGAGATCAGGCTTGACCGTCGCCAGTATGGAGCGCGCCAGCGGCGGAAGCGGCACGACGTGCGCTCTATGGTTCTTTGTGCGCGCGCCGGGAATAGTCCAAATCGATCCGTCTTCGGAAAGCTCGTCGCGCCGCATCTGGGAAACCTCACTCAGTCGGCAACCTGTGATGAGCAGCAGCTTCAGGGCTTGACTGAACGGCTCGCTGACGGCGTCGCAGGCGTTCCAGAAGATGCGGATTTCGGCGTCCGTCAGAACCCGGTCGCGCGCCTTTGGCGCCTCGGGCCGATGGACGCTGCACGGACTCATCTCAATCAAGCGTTTCCGCTTGGCGACCCAGCCAAAGAAGGTCGATAGCGTCGAGAGCATGCTGCGCGCCTGACCCTCGGTTGGCCCTTTGCTATGTCGCACAAGCCCCGGCACGCCTCGGTCGCGGGTCTCATCGACAACGTTCTGGATGTCGTGTTTGCCGATGTCGCGGACCGGTTTCGTCGCCCAGCGCTGAGAGAGGCCGTCGGGGATGATTTCAGGCTCGCCGCCGTCCTTGGGATATCTCAGACCCAGCATCCGAGCCGTTGCGCGCCAGCGACGGGTCTTTGGGTTGCGCATATTCGTCGATGAACTGGGGAGCGAGCGCGCCGAAGCTGTTGGCGATGGCCTCTTCGCTCTCGACGCGGAGACGCTGCTTCTTGGCGACGTAATCCGTAATGACATCTCGACCCATCGCCCGCTGGCGATGCACTTCGGATGCAAGGGCGCGTGCTGCAACGAGCGTCAACGGCGCGCCCAGCACCGGTTCGCCTTGCGCTTCCTTGCCCGACAGATCGACGGGACCGAGCGTCAGCTTGCCGGGACTTCCGTCAGGCCGACGGAAGCGCATCGCCCACGACCGCGAGCCGCTCGGTTGGATAACCAGATAGAGTCCCTGCGAGAGGCTGTCGCGTATCTCACGCCGCTCTTTGGCAGGCCGATACTTCCTGACCGCCGCGTCCGTTAAGGCTGTCGCCAAGCTGGTCCTCCCAGTTCCGGGTATCATTGGGGTAAGCAAGCGAGGGTGTTTTAGTTCGTTATCGTTGGATGCCAACATAGCATAACGTTTCGCGGAGACGCCAGCAAAATGAGGGCGCTCCGCAAACCAAATGTTCGCTTTTGTTATGAGAGGTTATGGTTCGATCGACTATTCCGACGACAGCCACTCCCCAGACGAATGGGCGAGCGTGGTGGTGAGGCGGATCAGACCCGCCTCCTTGTCGATCGCGGTGGTCTGCACCGTCGCGATCTCGTGGCCGCCGAGCGCCTTGCGCACGATGTCGAGGCCGCTCGAGAGCGCCGCGTAGCGAAAGGTCTGATCATGATCGCGCGGATGGGACGCCCGAATGGTCGCGATGAGCGACTTCTCTGGATTGGTGAGCTCCGCTTGCGCCTTCGCGAGCGCGGCGGCGATCGCCCCGATCGTTTCGCTAGACCGCTGCATGGTTGCTCCTCCGTCGCAAGGAGATCGAAGCTGACCGCGCCCGACTTCGAGCGCTTGGCTCGGACGCCGTGGCCGGTTGCTTCTTTCGCGTCTTCCGGCATCAGGGTTTTGAGCTCGGACTTGGCCCGCTCATGGTCGAGGAACGCCGAGCGGGTGGCGCAGAAGAGGCCGGCGAACTCAGCCCAGGAATTGGACTCGCTCATGTCGACAATGCGAACCGCTTCGACGCGAGGCCGCGGCGGTTCGATTCCATAGGGCCGCGGCGTCTCGCCGGTTTGGACGCAGCGCCAAAATCGACGCTCGGCGGTGATGAGAAAATGCTGGTACAAGGCGTCGGCTGGAATCGTCATCTCGATCCATTTGCCTCCGCCGGTGATGATCGACAGCACGGAGGATCGTGGCGTTGGTCACCCACATGCTGTGCTGGAGCTGGGCCATATGCTTCTCCGCGGCCGCTTCTTCCGAGAACGACCAGGGCAGCATGAACTTGGCTTCGAACACCGCGTCGAGGTCGCTTGACGAACCCGTCCAGAGTCGCCGCCAAATATCGATGGACCGGGTGTCGGACCCAGCGCTGGACGTCGGTGACGGATCGCCCAGTGTTGCGTTCGTACCAGTTTCGGTTCAGCGTCTCGGTGGCGATGCCGAGTTGGACAATCAGATTGCCTGACAAATCCTCCGGCTCTGCCTCGCCGCGCTTTTCCCGCCACAGCCGGAACAGCGCCGCCTCGTCGGGGCCCATGATGACGCGAGCGTCCGAGCCGCCGAGGAATTGGCGGCGCTCCAGTCGAATTTTTTCTGTCCATTGCGTATTCAAGGATTTCCTCCATCAAGAGATTTCGGTGATAATTTCACCGCGTGACCCAATTGAGGGCCGCGTGGCTCGTGCCAGTCTTGACGGGAGCATCGCCGGCGTTGCGCCCGCAGCAAGCGTGAAGACACCGTCAATTGATTTGAGACATCGAGACTCTCGGCTGAGCGCAGTCGAGAAGCTGTTGTCCCGATGGATGCCGCCGGACTGGTCTTTATCCGCGAAACCGGAAGTGGGGTCGGCGTGCGGCTGCATGAGCCTGGGTTGAGGAAGAAAACAAAAAGCTTGAAAAGCCAACAACCCATCGAGGTGACTGGATGGAGACTGGGGGATTGTGCTTTTCCATCTTGCGGCCGCGATCCGAACTCGCGAACTCGCGTGGTGCCCGTTTGACCCCGACTCACTATGCTCTGCCTTCCAATGCCGGATCAGCTCCGCCTCGTCGGCGCTCACAATGAGGTTGCCGTCTGAGCCCCCGATGAAGCCGCGGTGGCGGGCCGCTGTCTTGACGTTTTTTCCAAATTCATGAGTTCCTCCAAACGCAAATCCACGGTTTCGTCTCCTTCGGGGACGCCGCCCGCGAGATTTATGATGCGACTGTGTGCTCTATATAGGATGAAAAATATCATATAGGATGAAAAAGTCAACCCCGGTGCGCCTTTCTCTTACGAGTGGGCAAATTCGAGCGGGTCGCGCGCTGATTCGTTGGACCGCGGAGGACCTCGCACGGGCCTCGGCTCTCGCGGTCACAACTATTCGCCGCGCTGAATTGACCGAACATCAGACATCATTGACTGCAGCAAACGATCTTGCGATCCGCCATGCGTTGGAGGCCGAAGGCATTGAATTCATAGCGGAAAATGGCGGCGGAATCGGCGTCCGTCTTCGTGCACCTAGGAATTAAAAGAAAACTTGAACATAGTGTGCCAGACCAGAAACGATCGCCGCCGGGTCGAGGGCAACGCTTTCGATGCGCCGTAAGGTCGCATAGTTGGGATTCCCAACGACTCGCCTGACATCCCGCTACAGCGCTGAATCGCGCAGTCGGTCGCGGTGAGGATAACTGCGGCCCCAGGTAGCGAAATCCATTCCGTTCTGCTATTGTTCTTCTCAGCCAATAATTCAGAAGGTCCAGATGCAGAGCCGTAAACCCTACTCAGTTTTCGGCGGTCGCTGACCATCTCAACACGGTTGCCGACGTCCTGCACCGCGTCGTTTAGCACCGCCCCGCGCCACCCTGCCTGGTGAGAAACAAGCCGACTACGCTGACCTAACAGTGCGGATCTTCAGAGCAACAAGCCCGAGGGATACGATCGAGGAATTTCCAATTCGCGACGTTATTCCAATCGACATTGGAGGCAAGGCGGCTGCAACATCTGACTTGCCCAGACGCTCGCTGGATGGGCCTTGCAGGACACTCAGTCTAGTCGTTTTTAAGCAGATCCTCGGCCGGATATGCGGCGCCGCAACATTCACGATGGTCGCACCGCCGGAGCCTCGGGGGCGCCGTCGCGCTCAAATCCTGCAGCACCTCGGCGAGTTCAGCTGGCAGCCCAGTTCGAAGCTCCCACAGCCCGATTGCTGGGATCATTAGCTTCGTGCCCTCAGGCAGGAACCAATTGATGTTTTCCCCAAGGTCGACCTCTTTTACGACCCTGGGCCGATCGACGCCGCGCGAGGAGCGCGTTTTGCGCATGCGCTTCGGCATCGGCATGAATACGGATCACACGCTGGAAGAGGTTGGCCGGCAATTCTCAGTCACGCGCGAGCGCATCCGGCAGATCGAGGCTAAGGCGCGGCGCAAATTAAAACATCCTTCGCGCTCGAGAAAGCTGCGCAGTTTTCTCGACAACTGACGCCTTTAGTCCCCGGGTAGCCCGGGGATCAAGCATCCGAGCCTAAGCCCGTAAGCTGCGGCGCTCTCGGACAATTGAGCGGCAGCGGCGATCGTCTGTTTCTATTGCGGCGACCGCCGCTCTCTTCCGGCATCGCGAACCGGATTGTAGGCCTCAATCGCGTTTCCAACCGTGACGTTGAGCAATGAGGCGGGAATCATCACCCCTTCCATTCCGCAGGCGTGGCTTCTGATTAGGTCAACCCGACCGCTCGCCAACTCGGCCCGGGATTAGGGCTCACGGGCCCACCGCCGACTATGCTGTTTCCGTTCATCTCCCAGCTCGAGGCCTGGCCGTTCGTGTTTTGAAGCAGGATGTCGGAACCGCCGCCGCCGCTTCCGATGGCGTGCCAGTTCGTCCCGGGATTGGCGACAGGGCCGCCGCCGATCAAGCTGTTCCCGTCCATCTCCCAAACCGACACTGCGCCGGTATTCTTGTTCTGAAGCAGGATGTCGGAAAGGCCGTCGCCGTTGAAATCGCCGGTTCCAATCGCTTGCCAAGCCGGCCCGGGATTGGGGGTCACCGGCCCGCCGCCGATCAAATGGTTCTCGTCCATTTCCCAGATCGAAACCTGGCCGGTGTTCGTATTCTGCCACAGGATGTCGGAATCGCTATCGTGATTGAAATTGCCCGTTCCGATTGCTTTCCAATTCGGCCCCGGATTGGGGCTGACGCGCCCCCCGCCGATCAAAGTGGTCCCGTTCATTTCCCAGATCGACGCCTGACCGGTGCTCGTATTCTGCCACAGGATGTCGGAATGGCCGTCGTCGTTGAAATCGCCCGTTCCGATTGCTTTCCAATTCGGCCCGGGATTGGGGCTGACGCGCCCCCCGCCGATTAAAGTGGTCCCGTTCATTTCCCAGATCGACGCCTGACCGGTGCTCGTATTCTGCCACAGGATGTCGGAATGGCCGTCGTCGTTGAAATCGCCCGTTCCGATTGCTTTCCAATTCGGCCCGGGATTGGGGCTGACCGGCCCGCCACCGACTAAGACGCTCCCATTCAGGTCCCAGATCGACGCTTGCCCACTAGTGTTCTGCCAAAGAACGTCCGCCGGCGTTGGCGGGTTCAGCGTTACCGCAGTCAGGTCAAACGGAGCCAACGCCGTCCCCGATGCGCCGGCGACAAGTTCACTTGTGCCGCCGGTCTTGCCGTTGGTCTCCCATAGCTGACTATTGCCGCTCGCGTCCTTGCCGCTGAACAGCACCTCGCCGTTGAAGATTTCGAAGTTGGACGGGTCTAATCCGCCCGGTCCCGTTCCCGCAAAGAGCTCCTGCGTAGTTGTGCCGTCCGTCTCCCACAAGCCCTTTTTGCCGGTCGAGTTCGACGCCATTGAACAGTACTTCGCCATCGAAGGCTGTCAGAAAGAGAGGATCGAGATCCGAAACGGCGGCGCCGTGTATGTCGGTTATGCCGGTCAGCTCGTGCGTGCCGCGGGCCGTCCCGTCGGTCACCCACAATCCGCTGCCGCTCGCGTCGAGGCCCTTGAACAACACCTTGCCGCCAAGAACGGTCAGGTTACTTGGGCTTAGTCCTCCCGGGGCCACTCCGCTGACAGGGATCTCTTGGGTAGTTGTGCCGTCGGTCTCCCACAATCCGACAACGCCGTTCGTGTCTGCGCCGGCGAACAGCACCTCATTCCCAAAGACTGTCAGGTCGGACGGATTGAGTCCGAGGTTTGTCGTCACCCCCCCATCGGTCAGTTCGTGCGTGCCGTTGGCGGTCCCGTCTGTCACCCACAAATCGTGCAGAGAGCCCGAAACTGCGCCATTGAACAGCACCTCATCGTTGAAGACCGTGAGGTCGGACGGATCTAGCCCCCCCGTGGCCGTGCCGGCGACGAGTTCGCTCGTTCCGCCCGCCAGCCCGTTCGTCGTCCACAACCCGGCCTTTCCGGCCGAATCTTGGCCGTTGAGCAGCACGTGGCCCTCGAAAACAGTCAGGTTGTTGGGACTGAGTCCCGCAGAACTGGCGCCTCCGACGGTCAGTTCCTTCGTGCCGCCCGGTGTGCCATCCGTCACCCACAATCCGAAGTGGCCGCTCGCGTTCTTACCCTCGAAGAGGATCTCGCCATTGAAGGCGATCAGGTTGCTGGGAGCGACCCCTGAAGCATTTGCTCCCGTGCTGGGGACAATCTCAAAGGTCCCGCCGACCGTGCCGTCTGTTTCCCACAGACCAGACTTGCCGCTCGCGTTAACACCCTGAAAGAGAACAACATGCTTAACCATCAGCATTCCCGTCCGTGAGATTCCTCGCCTTGACCAAGATCGGCGGCCCGTTTCGGCCGGGCCTTTTTACACAGAATGATTGCGAAGTAAACCGCCCAAAAACGCGCGCTGCGCCATGGCCTGAACGTCCCCATTTGGGCGGACCCGGCGCTCTTACCGGTGGCCGAGGCAATTGCGCGCCGGATTGCAGGCCCTGACCCAGACGCCGCCGCGCTAGCGCGAGCGCGGCAGATCGCTGAAGCTCAAGTTGATCTCGATCGCGTGCGCGGCCGTCGCAGGCGCTTGATTGAAGCGTTCTTGACCAATCCTAAATACCGGCCGTTGAGGGTTTTGAGACAGCAACTCCGGCTGATGAAGACGATTGATCGTGTTGAGCGCACCCGGGGCGCACCGTTCGAGATCGATGAAATTGAAGAGATGATTGACCTCGAGCCTCTTGAGGGAGACGCAAAGCTCGCGACCGTCGTAGAGGACAAATCTTCTGAGCTTGCCGCGCTTGATCGGTACGAGCGACGCGCTCTGTCCAGACGCAAAGCCGCGATCCGCAACTTTGACGCGGCTCGAACGCTCGCCATCACGCAGCGCCCAGACGGAGCCTAAGGTGACCTCCGAAAATGCCCGAGTCGTTCAGATCGAATAAACAGAGAGGAAAATAACGGGCACAATAAGAATATCAGCCATAATAACGTATTACTATCTCTCATTTTGGCGAAACGAACCCATCGGGCGCAACTTCTTGCGGCCGATCCCGCTCCGCAGCCTTCTAGCGCCATGCTCACGCGTCCCGATGTCGGCTTAGAGTGGCAGACACTCAGTTCAATAGGAGAACCCGATCTCATCAAGCTGGCGTCAGGCTGCAATCGACAGCCGGCGCGTTAGCTCGGGAGTTTTTAGGCGCGAGAGAGCCGAACACGAAAAAGGCCGCCCGAAGGCGGCCTTCTCAATGACGATTGCCGAGCCTCAGGCGATCGAGATTGGCGATCGGGCCCGAGCCTTGCGAAATCTGGCGTAGCCAAGCCCCACGAAGCCGAGCAGCATCATGGCCCAGATTGAAGGCTCCGGAACCGCCAGCTTTACCTCCGTCTGACCGCGATTCACCAGTTGCGCAAACGGCGTCAGCGTGAAGACTGCCTGCTCAGTCATCGAAAACGGTCCTGCATCCGAGATTGGTCCATTTCCGTCATGGCTGAAGCTGTCAACGAAGAGAATTGCGGCGTGGGCTCGAACGGGCGAAGAAGGTGACCCTGTTCGCCTTCTCGTCGCGGCCGAGCGCGCTGCGCAAGTCAGCCGAGATGCTGGTCGCGGCTCGACGAACTGGCGGCCCAGCGTCGGCCTTGGGGGCGGCGGCTGGTCAGGAGCGTATGAACATGACGACTGTCATTCCGGCCCAACCGGGATTCTTCTGGCTTACCGCCTAACTCATGGATCAAGCCGAAAATGACTTTGCCGAAAGCGTTCCTGTCGTAGCGTGGCGAGTCGAGGAGGATGTGGTGGCGCAGACCCGGTTCTGCCAGCCATAGCGGACAGCGGATGGCGGCCACAGGCCACAGGCGGCCCGCATTCCTCCGACGACCGAATGTGGAGCGCCCTTCTTCTTCCCGACGGTCAAATCTTGGAGCTCATTCTGAAGGCCCCGGCGGAGCCGCAATTCGACAACGTCGACCAATGGCTCGCAGAGATCCGCGGGCATTGGGAATGGAAAGCTTCGCAGCCCGCAAAGGCGCCCATCACGGCTCCTGAGGCCGCGACTCAGAGCAGACGGCCATGGTGGCGGCGGCTCATCGGCTAGGCCCGCACCAGCGCCCTCGTAAACGACCGTGAACGCCGTTTTCGGGGTAGTTAGGGAGGGGAGAAACCCAGCCAAGGGCGAAACGGGCGCCAGCGGGCTGCCCTGTGGCCTGCCATCGGCATCCGGCGACCTTAGGAACGCGGGGGCCGCCGGGAGGCCCACGGAGAAGACCGTTGCCCCGGCGCGGCCTCAATAGGACGCCTCAAGCGCCCGCCCCCGCCTCTTGCGCGTGCGTTACGAGCGCGAAGGTCGAAGCTTTTACTCGGCCGCCGCAGCGGGCGGCGCCAAGATGACGCCCGACCTTGGCGCGAGTGGAGGCCGAGGTCACGAAGGCGGCCGCGGTCCCTCTTGAAAGTTCGGGCCGAGGCCGGGGTAGTCGCCCCGGCGCGACTTAATTTGCGCCCCCAAGACAGCCGAGAATAGGCGGGATGTGGGGCGAGCGGACCCGAAGACCCCCGGCCTAAAATTCTAGGCTATATTGGCCGGGGGGCGCGTCGCATGACGCGGGGAGGAGGTCGCGTCTCGGTCCTCCGCAGCGTGCAGGCTGTCAGCGGCTCCGTGATTCGTCAACGACCCCGCGTTGGCTCAAGAGCCGTTATCCCCAACCCGCATGGCTAAGGTGGCGTTGGCGGTGACGCGGACCTCGCTAGGGAATCCCCCAAGATTGGGCTCAAGCCTTCAAGGCCCGCGCCCCGTGCTTCTCCTTCCTGCCTGTGCAAGCGCGCAGGTCCCCGCGCCTCTTGGGGCGGCGAGGGGTTTACCGCCTCTAACGCGTTGCGCGATTAGCTCAGAAAGTTGCCCTGCAAGCTCAGGAGTTCTCCAGCCTGAGCGCCGTGCTAGGAACGTCCATATGATCGAGGACATAACCCGGCAGGTTTTGCCGACAGCGACCGGGTTCGCCGCACGGCAGGCGATTGCAATGCTTCGAAAGCGCAACATCGAAGCCGCGCCGCTGCTGCAACGAGTGGGTCTTTCAGAGCGCGACCTCGACAACCGTCAACGTCGCATCTCCGCTAGGGCCTTGGCGTCTCGACGGTGTGGACGCAACGCCAAAATCGACGCTTTGTAGTGATAAGAAAATGCTGGTAAAGGCGTCGGCTGGAGCGTCATCTCGATCCATTTGGCCCCGCCGCTGATGATCGATTGCGCCGCCAATCGGGCGTTGGTCAACACCTCGCTCCGCTGACCCCTCTTGAAGCCGAGTAACAGGTTTTGGCGCAGGGAAAACACCACGCGTTTCCGGCACGCAGAGGCCTTGCGGGCGGTGCGAGACCTGCGATCTCCGCTCCCTTGATCGAGCCCCCTTGGTGCTACGACGACCATCGGCGTCTTGACAGCGGTCGAGCGGTGGACTCCATTGCGACCTAGGGAAGCGGTTCGATTCGAATCGACCTCACCGCGGTGATCGTCAGCACTGAATTCACCAGGACATCCTGAGGGCGCTCGGCGTTCAAGCGAAGGAGGTGGTCGATCACGAGATCCATCAGCCTTTGAGCCTCTAAGCGCGCGATGGACGGTAGAATGATAAGGCCAGGGTGAAGATCGACGCCTGCCGCGAGCTTCCGGAAATCGTCCGCATTCTCGGTCATGACAATCCGATCTTCGGCGATGGCGCGCGCGAAGACGAGCCGATCGGGCTCGCGCAGCCGACCGCGGTCGCGCGGGTGAATCGCGTCATGAGGGCCCAACTTATTCAGATGGCGGCTAAGCGAGGGAGAGACGCACTCGTCGATGAAAAATCTCACGCCGCTTTGCTCGGGCGGCGCGAGACCGGGCGCCCGACCTGCGGATGCGTCTTGCCGTAGATGAACGCGGCCTCAAAAGCCTCGCGCGGAATATCGGGATAATCCGCCACAAGGTGCTGGACCGTATCGCCGGACGACATTCGGCCGTAGATCGCGCTGACGGTGAGGCGGGTCCCCTTGATCACCGGCCGGCCGCCCTGCACGCCTTCAACCATTTCGATCCATGAGTCTCGCGCTGTCGTGTAGCGCTCGGCACGCTCGATCGCGTCCCGAGTCAGCGAGCCGATGTGGAGGACGACGGATGGTGCGACCTCGATCTTAGCGGTCTTCAACGCCGCCGGGGAGAGTCGGGCCAACTCGCGCGCGACCAGCTTTTTATCGTTGACAGTGAGGCGGCGACCCAGCGATTTGGCCGCGGCCGCGAGCGCGACTGCGTGAAGCGGCAGCAATCGCCGTTTGGGGTGAGCGCTCCGCGGCGAGGCAAGAACTTTCTGCTCGACCGCCTTTTCGACGACGCTCGTCGACGTGTCGGCCAAAATTGCCACTTCGTTCGGGGTTAAAAGATTTGTTTTGCGCATAATTCATCCCTGGCTGGAGAATAATTATGAGTGCGGCTCGAAAATTCAAGACGGGGTACGATGTGAAGGGCAGCCGCGCGAGCGCGCCGACAGCCTTACGCCAACGCCGGAAGCAGCCTTGGCGGGGTGGCCAGCATCTCGTCCTCACGCCAGTGCCCTCTTCGGAGAATAGGCGGGGTCCTGACCGAGGAGGTGCAAGCCGATCCGGGAGAACGTGGAGGGCAACCAACAGAAGACAGCCGTGAGAACCCGCTTTGTGTTGTATCGAGGATGACGGGGCGATGTATAGCGGCCCTTTAATCAGCTATGGCTTGATCGCGATAGCTTCCACAATTCGAGCGCAATAGGCAGCGGATCGACGCCAACGCCGGCCCACCAACTGGCCTCGTCACCATAGCGGTGCAGTTCGCGGTGATGGAGCCGACAGACTGGAACCGTATATTCGTCGCTGACTTTTCGACCGAGCGCGCGAGGCTGGGAAAAGCGAATATGGTGCGCTTCGCTCGGCGTCCGGCCGCAAATGAGACAGGCCTGCGTCGCCACATATTTGCAGTGCTCTTTGTCACGCAGGCGAATCGTCTTGATGGCAGCGCGCCGCGAGGGCGCCGGTGGCTGGTCGCGTAGCAACATCGTCCCATCGGTCGGCTCTTCTTCCAGTCCAAGGGGAGGCGGTCCTCCAGAATCCGGTAGCGGTTCGTTGAGCTCCGTTTCCCGATTGACTGCCGGCGCGTGCAGTCCGCTTTCGATTGCTGACGTCTCTGCATCGATGACCGCGAGCCGATCGCGGAAGGCCGCGCCGACAAGATCGGCATCGGCCGTGGTCAGCTCGTTCTTAGAGGGCATGTTCTTATAAACCCAGTCCGCCGCTTCGTCCGACGATGGAAGTTGGGCCATGTCCACGATCAGTCGGTCGCGTTGAGCCGCGGATTTCTCGACGCTCAATGTTGGGCGCGAGAGACGACCCCTCGCCCCAATACGAGCCTCGAGGTGCCTACGCGGCAGCTGGCCGGTGGAAAGGGATTGAGAGAGCGGAGGAGCGTGTGCGTCTGCTTTCGCTTCTGCGCCTGCCGCCGTTTCGCCTTGCCCAGGCTCAAGCTCAGCGGTTTCCGCCTTCCCTGTTGAACGTGGCGCGTTGCCTTTCGCTGGCGCCTCGCGCTTCGAAACCGCTTCCACCCTCAGGTTCAGATCCGGCGCGTCGAGATCGTCCTCGCCGCGATGCCAACAAGGGTGAACAGCGCGTAGCGCCTGAGCGTAGGTGAGCGCCGCTCCCATACGGCGCGGCGCCGCCGTCTCGGCGATTGGGCACACCGGCCATTCCGACGACAGCCACTCCCCGGACGCATGGGCGAGCGTGGTGGTGAGGCGGATCAGACCGGCTTCTTTATCGATCGCGGTGGTCTGCACCGTCGCGATCTCGTGGCCGCCGAGCGCCTTGCGCACGATGTCGAGGCCGCTCGAGAGGGCCGCGTAGCGAAAGGTCTGATCATGATCGCGCGGGTGGGACGCCCGGATGGTCGCAACAAGCGACTTCTCTGGATTGGTGAGCTCCGCTTGCGCTTTCGCAAGCGCGGCGGCGATCGCCCCGATCGGTTTCGCTAGACCGTTGCACGGTGCTTCTCCAGTCTCGAGGAGATCGAAACTGACCGCGCCCGACTTCGAGCGCTTGGCTCGGACGCCGTGGCCGGTTGCTTCTTTCGCGTCTTCCGGCATCAGGGTTTTGAGCTCGGACCTGGCCCGCTCATGGTCGAGGAACGCCGAGCGGGTGGCGCAGAAAAGGCCGGCGAACTCCGCCCAGGAATTGGACGTCGCTCATGTCGACAATGCGAACCGCTTCGACGCGAGGCCGCGGCGGTTCGATTCCATAGGGCCGCGGCGTCTCGCCGGTTTGGACGCAGCGCCAAAATCGACGCTCGGCGGTGATGAGAAAATGCTGGTACAAGGCGTCGGCTGGAATCGTCATCTCGATCCATTTGCCTCCGCCGGTGATGATCGACAGCGCGGCGGATCGGGCGTTGGTCACCCACATGTTGTGCTGGAGCTGAGCCATATGCTTTTCGGCAGCCGCCTCTTCGGAGAACGACCACGGCAGCATGAACTTGGCCTCGAATACGGCGTCGAGATCGTTGACGAACCCGTCCAGGGTCGCCGCCAGGTACCGATGGACAGGGTGTTGAACCCAGCGCTGAACGTCCGTTACGGCCCGCCCAGCATTGCGCTCGTACCAAGTCCGGTTCAGAGGCTCGGTGGCGACGCCCAGTTGGACGATAAGGTTGTCGCTCAGATCCTCTGGCTCGGCCTCCCCGCGCTTTTCCTTCCAGAGCCGGATCAGCGCCGACTCGTCGGGGCCCATGATGATCCGCGCATCCGAGCCGCCGAGGAATTGGCGGCGGCTTTCAAAGTTTCTTGTGAACGTCTGCGTTTTCACGACTTCCTCCCCTGATGGAAATGATATCTGCTCGGTTAGCGCTTCGGGTACCGGCACCTGCGATCGGTTTTAATGGCCCAATTGGATCACTAATGGATCTAAATAGAACATTTGTGGCGCTGTGTCAATGATTACTGGCGGTCAAATCCGGTCAGCGCGCGCGACCTTGCGGTGGTCCGTTCAACAGTTGGCGGAGAAAGCGGGCGTTAGCATTCAGACAATAAAGCGCTTTGAGGCTGCCGAGGGGGTTCCGCGTAGCCGGACGCAGACGCTCCTCGAAATTAAAGCTGCCCTCGAAGCCGGTGGCATCGAATTCATTGGCACGCCTGAAGTCGGCCCTGGTATTCGAGCGCGGCCACGTCAACTAGATTGAGATGAAAGACAATATAACTCTTTAACAAGTACACCTTGCTGATAGCTTTAGTGGGACGTATCTAGGCAAGTCGTAGGCGAGCTCTTGCACATGATGGGTCGCGGAACGACCTCTCTACTCAAGACTGCTCAATTGCGCGAGGCTCGGCTGCCTTGCTTTTGTCCACATGACATCGCGCTTCTGTTCGTGTAATGTTCCGGTTGATTCGCACCGTTATCGACACGTCAAAATGAAAATGACCCCTTCCCTCTCTGTCGCCCAATCGTCGAATGCGGACATTCTAGACCGTGTCGTCGGGATCGCCGCACCGCCTCTGCTGCCCGGCGAAGGCGAAGCGGACTACGTTAATCTGATCGCGCGCGTTGTTGCTGTTGCACGACCGCGGGACGCTATTGAAGAATTTCTGACGCGCGACGTCATCGACCTTACCTGGGAGACTCTTCGGCTTCGCCGCTTGAAGGCTGGACTTCTGAGGGCCTCGATGGGCAGCGGCATCGAAAGCGTAATGAGAAGCCTCGGTTACAACCCCGGTTACACCCCGGTTCTGCCAAAGAAATTGCCGCCGGCTGGGCCGCCGGAGAGAAAGCGCGCGAAGAATGAAGTCGCGAGGGCGCTTCAGAAGGCGCAACTGACGATGGAAGACGTGATGGCGTGAGACGCTCGAGGGCAAGATCGACTCTTTTGAGCGCTTCGATCGAATGCTTGCAAGTTCAGAAGCCCGACGCAACAACGCCCTGCGCGAGATTGACCGTCACCGTGCGGCTCTCGGCGGCGCGGTGCGACAAGCGATCGACGAAGTCCAAGACGCGGAATTCCATGACGTCGAGACCGGAGCCGTCAGGCGGAGGGACGTCTCCTTGACCAGCAATCGCCGACAGCACGCCAATCGCGCCAACGCGAGATCGAGCACCGGGCCCAAGACTGCGGCGGGAAGGGCTCGCGCGGCGCAAAATGCATTTCGACATGGCTTGAATGTTCCAGTTCTCTCGGACCCTTTGCTCGCGCCGGAGATCGAGGCGATGGCGCGCAGGATCTCCGGCTCCTACGCGGACGCCGAGACCGTGGAACGGGCACTGCGGATCGCGGAAGCCCAATTTGATCTCAACCGCGTGCGGAACGGTCGTAGACTTTTGATTACACAGTTCCTGGTCGACCCTAATTTTCTGCCGCGGCACGTCCACAGACAGCGGCTTCGGCTCTTGCATCTGGCTCTCGGCGCTCGTTTCCGCGGCCCGCCTATCGAAGTCCATAAGGTCAAGGAGATATTTAGCCCCATCCCTCCCGAAAGCGAAGAAAAGCTTGCGATCATCTTAAGGCAAAAGATTTCGGAGCTAGCCGCGCTCGATCGGTACGAGCGACGCGCTTTGTCGAGACGCAAAGCCGCAATCCGCAACTTTGACGCGGCTCGAACACTCGCCATCACGCAGCGCCCATACGGAGCTTAACGTGACCTAACGAAAATGCCCGAGTCGTTCAGATCGAATCAATTGAGAGCATAATAACATGCGTAATGAGCATAATAGACGGCACTCACGCATAATGACTGTGCTTTCTGCCTCTCATTTTGGCGAAACGAACCCACTGTGCGCAATCCTTGTGGCCTGATCTCCCCCTCCGCAGCCTTGTAGCGCCGTGCTCACCCGCGGGCCGAGACGAACCCTAGCACTCCGGCGGCCGCCACTCCGCACAATGATAAGCGACACTGCTGCATTCATTAGGAAAACCCCCTGCAAATAACTGAAGTCAGATGTTTGGAACCCTGCGAATTCCTGTTAGGGAACCCCGCTGACCAGCGGGAAGCAAGTTCGTGGGCCTCCGACCGGTGCGCGGCCGGAAATGCCGCGACGCAGCATTTGGACGCAACTTTAACGGCGGCAGACGCAACATTAACGGCGGCGACCGTGCCGCCGTAACCTCAATTGGCGAACCTCGGCACTCAAATGCTGCAGGCCCTCGGCGAGCGCAGCCAGCGACCCAGTTTCCGAACTAATCAGTCCCGTTGCCAGGGACGATCTCGATTGCCTACAGGGCGCTGAGTTGATTGTGGCTTTCTACCCGTTGGACCTCTTCCAAAGCCGCGCGCAAGAGCCTCGGATGTCATTCTCCTGTCATCCGCCAATGCTACGGTCGAGTTGTGGTCGGTGCGGTCCGGGTTAGCATTCTCCAACCCTTTTGCGAAAAACTTAGCGAAAAGGGCTTGACTACCCCTCCCGCACCTGCTTTGTTGATGGAGAGGTTCACTTGGTTGCCTTAGCCGTACTCTTCCTTAGGGGGATGATATGAAAGTAGTTGTTTCAGCTTTAGCGGCCGCATTCATCGCGACGCTCGGGGCGAGTTCCGCTGCGCAAGCGGCGTTCATCGACTTCTCGGGAGTCGCGTTGTGCCCCGTGTCCTGCACTGGTATTACCTTCACGGGCGGAAATCTAGGGCTGTCGACGGCGCTCGACCTCGATGGCTCCACGTGGATAGTGTCGCTTGTCAAACCTGGCGACGCGTCCGGGTTGGCCGCCGGGAATCCCTTCACGGTTGCGCCGACAACCTTCACGTATGGGGCCGTGAGTGGGCCGGGTCTCGACATCACGCTTAAGACCCCCATTGACAAAACATGGGACGGTGCCCTCGGCCCCTTCACCGAACACCTAACTACACTCGACGCGGTCGATCGTGGTCTTAATTCGATCGCTTTCGTCTTGTCGGGAACGGTCACCGGCGGGGTCTTTCACGACGCAGCGGCCACCATGCAATTTAGCCTCACCCAAGCTGGCGGACCGGGGAATGTGGTTTCTGCTTCGTTGACCAACTCGGTGAGCAACGTTCCCGAACCCTCCACTTGGGTGATGATGGCGCTCGGTTTCGTAGGTCTCGGCTATGCGGCGGTTCGCCGGGGCGCAAAGGAGCGATCGGCGATCGCCTTCTGAGCCGTTCCGCCCATCCACAGGATCGATTAAAGGGCCGCCGCTGGGCGGCCTTCTCTTTGCGCGCCCTTGTCGCGCCCGCTATTCCGGGGTCACTGCCGGATCTGCCAGACGGTGCAGCCGGTCGGCGGCGACCTGGGCGAAGCGTAGCAATAGCGCGCGGCGGCTGGCCGGGGCCATGCGCTGCAGTTCGGCTTCGCGCACGATTTCGGCGCCATAGGGGTCGACGACGATGAGGCCCGCCTCGACGGGCATCAAGTCGGCCGGCGTTCGCTCCGATATGGCGAAATAAAGCCGGTCGCAACAGGCGGCATAGTCGCGCCACTTGCGGTCGACGCGAAAGTCCGCCGCGCATGACTTGACCTCGACGATCAGCACCTCGCCGTCGCGATTGACCGCCGCGATGTCCGCGCGGCGCCCGTCGGTCAGCGCGAGCTCGGTCAGGCTCGAGAAGCCGCGCGCCCGGAGAAGCCGGCGCACGCCGCGTGCGATCATCAGCGCCGTCTCCGACTGGCGCCCGTCCGGCGGAAGCGTTTGCATTTCCTTCCACATCAGGCGGCTCTGGCGTCGGCGAGGATCATTTCAGCCGCCTTCTCGGCGATCATCATCGTCGGCGAACCGGTGTTGCCTGAGGTGATGCGCGGCATCACCGACGCGTCGGCGACGCGTAAGCCTCCAGAGACCGTGAACTCTGAGCCGCTCATCGACCACGGCGAACGGATCCTGCGCCAATCCCATCTTCGCGGTCCCGACGGGGTGGAAGATCGTCGTGCCGATCTCGCCCGCCGCCCGCAGAAGCTCATCGTCCGACTGCAAGTTTGCGCCGGGCTTGAGTTCTTGCGGCGCATAGCGCGCGAGCGCGGGCGCGGCGGCAAGACGGCGCGTGAGCCGGATCGAGTCCACTGCGACCCGCTGATCGGCGAGAGCCGACAGATAGTTCGGCTGGATGACCGGAGCAGCGCGCGGATCGGCGCTCGAGGCGTGGCTGGAGCCGCGGCTCTCCGGCCGCAGATTGCAGACGCTGATCGTTATCGCCGGATAGGCGTGCATCGGCTCGCCGAAACGGTCCAGCGACAGCGGCTGGACATGGAATTCGATATTGGCGGTGGCGTAGTCGGGCGAGGACTTGGCGAACAGGCCAAGCTGCGAGGGCGCCATGGTCAGCGGCCCGCGCCGGCGAAAGCCATAGTCGAGGCCCATCATCGCCCGCTTGACCCGCGACTGATAGTCGACATTGAGCGTGCGCGCGCCGGTGACGCCGAAGATGGCTCTCAGCTGCAGATGGTCCTGCAGATTTTCGCCGACCCCCGGCAGCGCATGGACGACCGGCGCGCCGATCGCCTTGAGACGATCCGGCGCGCCGACGCCCGAAAGCTCCAACAGCTGCGGCGAGCCGATCGCGCCCGCGGCCAGAATGACTTCCCGCCCAGCCCGCGCCTCGTGACTGACGCCGTGCTGGGTGTAGCGCAAGCCCGTGGCGCGGCGGCCCTCGAACAGGATGCGCTCCACATGCGCGCCGGTCGCAAGATGCAGGTTCGGCCGCTTGAGGATCGGCTTCAAAAACGCCGTCGCCGCGCTCCAGCGCCGGCCACGACGCTGGTTGACCTCGAAATAGGCCGGAGCCCTCGTTGTCGCCCTGATTGAAGTCGGCGATCTTCGGAATGCCGATTTCGGCTCCGGCCTCGCGCACCGCGTCGAGGATCGGCCAGGAGACGCGCGGGCGCTCGACCCGCCACTCGCCGCCGGACCCGTGCAGCTCGCTCGTGCCGCCGTGATGGTCCTCCTGGCGGAGAAAGTAGGGCAGCACGTCGTCCCAGCCCCAGCCGGCAAGGCCGAGCTGGCGCCAGCCGTCATAGTCGGCCGCCTGGCCGCGCATATAGATCATGGCGTTGATGGCCGATGAGCCGCCCACCACCCGACCGCGCGGATAGGCGATCGAGCGGCCGCCCAAATTCGGCTCCGGCGCGGTCTTGAACATCCAGTCGGCGCGCGGATTGCCGATCGCATAGAGATAGCCGACCGGAATATGGAACCAGATCCAATTGTCGCGGCCGCCAGCCTCGACGACGAGCACGCGGTTCTTGGGATCGCGGCTCAGCCGATTGGCGAGCACGCAGCCGGCCGAGCCGGCGCCGACGACGATGAAATCGTAGGTCTCGGCGCTCATGCCGCGACAGCCCAGCAGGCGACGTCGCGGCCCTGCTTGCGCTCGAGCGGCGGCTTCTCGACGCGGCAGCGATCGAAGGCCAGCCGGCAGCGCGGATGAAACGCGCAGCCCGGCGGCGGCGCGAACGGCGACGGCGGCTCGCCGGAAAGCAGGATGCGCTGGCGCTTGGCGGTCGGGTCGGCGACCGGCGTCGCGGACAGGAGCGCCTGCGTGTAGGGATGCTGCGGGCGGTCGAAGATCGCGGCGCGCTCGCCGAGCTCGACCGCGTTGCCGAGGTAGATCACCATCACCTCGTCGGCGATGTGGCGCACGACCGAAAGATCGTGCGAGACGAACACATAGGCAAGCGCAAATTCCTCCTGCAAGCTGGCGAGCAGGTTGAGCGCCTGGGCGCGGATCGAAACATCCAGCGCCGACACCGGCTCGTCGAGCACCAGGATCTTCGGCTTCAGCATGAGCGCGCGGGCGATCGCGATGCGCTGGCGCTGGCCGCCCGAGAACATGTGCGGGTAGCGATGATAAGTTTCGGGCCTCAAGCCCACCTTGGCCATGATCGACAGAGCCTCGGCCTTGCGCTCGGCGGCGCTCAGGCTCCGTGTTGACGAGCAGCGGCTCCTCGAGCGCCTTGCCGATCGTCTGGCGCGGATTGAGCGACCCATAGGGGTTCTGGAATACGATCTGGATTTCCCGCCTGAGGCGCTGCCTGCGTCGCCGCGCTCGCGTGCGCGACATCCTCGCCGTCGATGAGAAGCGAGCCCGCGGTCGGGTTTTCGATCAACGTGAGCAGCCGCGCCAAGGTCGATTTGCCCGAGCCGGATTCCCCGACCACCGCCAGTGTTCGCCCCGCTCGCAGCGAGAACGACACGCCCGCGAGCGCCTTGATCGTCGCGCGGGAGCGGAACGCGCCGCGCGAGACGGTGTAATCGCGCGTCAGGTCCCTGGCCTCGAGGATGGCGCTCACGGCGCCGATCCTTGCAGCTCGAGCGCACTCGGAATCCCGGCGACCAATGGCGTCAGACAGCGCGCGCGGCCAAGCGCGGGCTCAGCAGGCGGCGGCTCGGCATCATGGCAGGCGTCGAAAACATAGGCGCAGCGCGGCGAGAACACGCAGCCGCGCGGGCGGTCGAACGGCCCGGGCACGACGCCCGGAATGGCGGGCAGCCGCCGCCCGTTCGCCCGCTCCGGCAACGCCGCCAGGAGCGCTGCGGTATAGGGATGATGAGGATCGGCGAACATTGCGCGCGTGGCGTTCATCTCCATCTGCTGGCCGGCATATTGGACAATGACCCGGTCGGCGGTTTCGGCGACCACGCCCATGTCGTGGGTGATGAGCACAAGCCCCATTCCGTTGGCGCGGCGCTCCCGCATCAGAAGATCGAGAATTTGCGCCTGGATGGTGACATCGAGCGCCGTCGTCGGCTCGTCCGCGATCAGGAGTTTCGGCCGGCAGGCGAGCGCCATCGCGATCATGACGCGCTGGCTCATGCCGCCCGAGAGCTGGTGGGGATAGGCGCGCGCGCGGCGCTCGGCGTCGGGAATGCCGACCTCGGCCAGAAGCTCGACGATGCGCCGGTCGCGCTCGGCCGCGGTTAAGATCGAGGTGCGTCTTCAGCGTTTCGCCGATCTGAAAGCCGACGGTGAAGCAGGGATTGAGCGACGACATCGGCTCCTGGAAGATCATCGCCATGTCTTTGCCGGCGATGCGGCGCCGCTCGTTCGCGCTCATCGACAGGAGATCCGCGCCGTCGAAGGCCATGCGGTCGGCGGACACGGTCGCGGTCGGAGGCAAGAGGCCCATCGCCGCCAGCATCGCCACCGACTTGCCGGAACCGGATTCGCCGACGATCGCCAGCACTTCGTTGCGCTCGAGCGTCAGGTCGAACCCATCCACCGCCGTGAACGGGCCGTGCCGGGTCGCGAAGGAGACGGAGAGATTGCGGATTTCGAGCAGAGACGGCGCCATCAGCCTCTCCGCATCTTCGGATCGAGCGCGTCGCGCAGGCCGTCGCCGGTCAGATTGATGGCGATGACGGTGATGAGAATGGCCAAGCCCGGAAGGGTGACGATCCAGGGATCGGAGCGGATGAATTCGCGCGAGTCGGCGAGCATCGAGCCCCATTCCGGCGTCGGCGGCTGGGCGCCGAGCCCAAGAAAGCCGAGCGCCGCCGCCTCGAGAATGGCGCTCGACACGCCAAGCGCCGCCTGCACGATGAGGGGAGCGAGGCAGTTGGGCAGCACGGTCGAAGCAGCGAGCCGGAGCGGTCCGACGCCGACCACGCGCGCGGCGGTCACATAGTCCTTGTTCAGTTCGCCGAGCGCGGACGCGCGCGCCAAGCGCACAAAGTTAGGAAGATAGACGATCGTCACGGCGATGATGGTGTTGGCGAGGCTTGGCCCCAGCACCGCGACGACGAGCACGGCGAGCACCAGGCTCGGCACCGCCATGATCAAATCCATGAACCGCGTGATGGCGACGTCGACGATCGGGCTGGTCATCGCCGCAGCGAGCCCGAGCGTGACGCCGACGATGAAGGACACGCACATCACCGAGAGGCCGATGAACAGCGACACCCGGGCCCCGAAGATGAGACGCGACAGCATGTCGTGACCATCGCCGTCGGTTCCGAGCACGAAGCGCCAGGAGCCGCCTGCTTCCCATACCGGCGGCGCCCGCACCGCGTCGCGGAACTGCTCGATCGGCGAATGGGGCGCGACGACGTTCGCCGTCAGCGCCAGGAGAACGATGATGGCGAAGACCGCGAGGCCGATCACTGCGCCGCGGTTTTCCCGGAACGCGGCCCAGAACGACGCGAGCGGCGAAGGCTGCGCAAGGACGGCCGCCGCGTCGTCGCCAATCGGGGTTGTGAGCGCGGCGACGTCAGCGGGCATGGCTGATCCTGGGATCGATGATTCCATAGACGAGATCGACGATCAGATTGACCAGGACGACGACGGCGGAGATGAGCAGAACGCCGCCCTGCAGCGCAGGATAATCGCGCCGGCCGATGGAATCGATGAGCCAATGGCCGACCCCTGGCCAGGAGAAGATCGTCTCCGTCAGCACCGCCCCGGCCATCAGGCTCGAAATCGAGAGGCCGATCACCGTCACCACCGGCAAGAGCGCATTGCGCAACGCGTGAACGCCGATGACCCGGGCCGGGCGACAGCCCCTTGGCGCGCGCCGTGCGCACGTAATCCTCGCTCAGGACTTCGAGCATCGAGGAGCGGGTCATGCGGGCGATGACGGCGAGCGGCACGGTGCCAAGCACGATCGCCGGCAGGATGAGGTGACGCAAGGCGTCGAGAAAAGCGCCGGGCTGATCGGACAGAAGCGCGTCGATTGTCATAAATCCGGTCGGCTGATCGAACGAATAGTTGATGAGGTCGATCCGGCCCGAGACGGGCAGAAGTCCGAGGCGCACGGAGACGAACATGATGAGCAGCAGGCCCCACCAGAAAATCGGCATCGAATAGCCGAACAGCGACACCGTCATCAGCGCCTGATCATAGAACCCGCCGCGCTTGACCGCCGCAACCGCGCCGGCCGGAACCCCGATCGCAATTGCAAACAGCATGGCGAAAAACGACAGTTCGAGCGTCGCCGGAAACAAGGTCAGAAACTCGGTCAGGACTTTATCCTGCGATGACAGCGATACGCCGAAGTCGCCGTGCGCAAGGCGCCAGACATAGGCGAGAAACTGCCTCCACACTGGCTGGTCGAGGCCAAGCTCATGACGGAAGTAGGCGAGCCGTTCCGGCGACATCCCGTGCTCGCCAGTCCTGACCTCGACCGGGTCGCCCGGCACAAGACGAATCGCCGCGAAGGTCAGGAACATCAGCGCGAGGAAAGTCGGGATGGTGAGCGCGATGCGGCGAAGGAAGTAGGCGACCATGGCCTATCCGAAAACAACGGGCCCCGCCATGCATCGTGCTGGCGAGGCCCGTAACGGCCTTACTGGATGTCGACACCTTCGAACGCGTGCGTTCCGAGCGGGCTCTGCTTATAACCCGTCACGTTCGAGCGCATGGCTTCGAATACGATGGAATGCGCGAGGAGAAGCTCCGGGGCCTCGTCGTGCTCGATCTCCTGCATGCGCGAATAGAGTTTCGCACGGCCCGCCTGGTCCGAAATCACGCGCGCCTTCACGAGCAGATCGTCGAACTCAGCGTTGCACCATTTCGTCGGGTTGCTATCGCCGGGCTTGCCTCCGGGGCAACCTCTGAGGAAGAAGAAATTGTCCGGGTCGCCATTGTCGCCGGTCCAACCGTACTGGCCGGTGGTGTCCTCGCCAGCGGCGAGGCGCTTGCGATACTCGCCCCATTCGTAAGTGGTGAGCTTGGCGTTGACGCCAACCTTGGCGAGATCGGCCTGCATCATCTCGCCGATGCGCTTGCCGTTGGGATTGTAGGGCCGCGACACCGGCATGTACCAAAGATCAATGTCGAGCGGCGTCTTGACCCCGGCCGCAGCCAGCATCGCCTTGGCCTTCTCCGGATCAAAGGGCACGTCCGGAATCTTGTCGTTGAAGGACCACAGGGTGGGAGGAATCAGCGTGGTCGCCTTCGACCCCGCGCCGAGATAGACGTCCTTGATGATCGCATCGCGATCGATCGCCATCGACAAAGCCTGGCGAACCTCCTTCTTGTCGAACGGCGGCTTGGTCGCGTTGAAGGCCCAATAGGCGACGTTGAGACCTGGCATATTGATCACCTTGAGGGTGGCGTCCTTCTCCATCTCCTCGAGATCGGCAGGCCTTGGATAGGCGTTGACGTGACACTCGCCCGCTTTGAGCTTGGCGTAACGCGCCGTTGCGTCGGGCGTGATGGCGAAGACGAGGTCGTCGACCAGCGGCTTCTCGCCATAAAAGTCCTTGTTCGCCTTGTAGCGGATCACCGAATCCTTCTGATAGGAAACGAACGAGAACGGCCCGGTGCCAACCGGCGCCTGGTCGAACTGCTCGGGCGTTCCCTTCTTGAGCAGGAAGTCGGCGTATTCCTTGGACCCAATCGCCATGAAGTCCATCGCCAGATTGGCGAGGATGGCGACATTCGGCGTCTTGAGCTTCATGACGACGGTGTAATCGTCAGTCTTCTCGACGGAGTCGAGCAAGGTCGGCATATCCATGTCGTTGAAGTAGTCATACTTGCCGCCCGAGACCTTGTAGTACGGATTGTCGGGCTTCCACTGCCGGTCGAACGAAAACAAGACGTCATCGGCGTTGAAGTCGCGCGTCGGGTTGAAGTCCTTCAACGAATGGAACTTGACGCCCTTGCGGAGATGAAGCGTTATCGTCTTGCCGCCGTCGGTGACTTCCCAGCTTTCGGCGAGGCCGGGAACGACGTCGGTCGTGCCGCGCTTGAATTCGGTCAGGCGATTGTAGACGGGCCGGGCGGCGTCGAAGCTGGTCCCCGTGGTGTTGATCGCCGGAGTGAAATTCTCCGGACTGCCTTCCGAGCAATAGACCAGGGTCTTTGCCGAAGCGACGCCTGCGCCTGCTAACAAGGCGGCCAGCGCGACTCCGACAAAGGTGGGCGCTTTCATGGGCTTTCTCCTGAGCGACTGGCTCGCGACCACGAGCTTTGCGCCATCGAAGCCCTTTTTCGCTTTCAGCGCAATGGCTCGCGCTCGGGAAGTCATCGGCCCTCCTCGTCGTTCATGGGATGCAGATCGCGCACCATCGCCTTGGCGCGCTCGTCGAGCACGTGGGTGTAGATCTGCGTCGTCGCGATGTCGACGTGGCCCAGCAGATCCTGAACGACGCGCAGGTCCGCCCCATTCTGCAACAGATGGCTGGCGAAGGCGTGTCGAAGCACGTGCGGGCTCACGCGCGCCGACGCAATGCCGGCCGCTCCCGCGACGCCCTTGAGATCACGAGCGAAGGCTTGACGCGTCATATGGCCGCTCGCGCTTGCGGCGGGGAATAGCCAAGGGCTCGCCGCTGCGCCTGGAGAGACCTGATCAAGCAGGACGCGAAACGTGGCTATCGCGGCGCGGGCGGGGCCCGAAAGCGGCGCCAGGCGCTCCTTGTCGCCCTTACCGTACACGGCGATGAGCGGGGACTTGGCCGTGGCGACGGACTTCTTGAGACTTAAGGCTTCCGATACGCGCAAGCCCGACCCGTAGATGAGTTCGATGAGGCAAACGATGCGCGCCGCGTCCATCCGGTCGCGCAACGGGCGATCCATGACGTCGAGCCCCTCACGCGCGGTCGCGATGAGGCGCTCCACCTCGGTCATGCTGAGCAGTTTGGGAAGCGGACGGGCTCGGCGCGGGCCTTCGACCGCCAGTGTCGGGTTGTCGCGCCGCCAACCTTCGGCATAAAGGAATTTGTGAAACTGACGGATCGCCGACAGACGGCGCGCCAGCGACGCCGCGCTCAGCTTCTGCGCGCCTCGCGCGGCGAGAAACCCGCGCACGCAGGGTGCGTCAGCCTTCAATGGGTCCAGGCCCTTGGCTTTCAGATAGCTGTCGTAGTCCGCGAGATCACGCCGATAGGCGTCAATCGTGTTCGCGCTCGCGCCACGCTCGGCGGCGAGCGCCTCGAGGAAGCTGACGATGTGAGAGACCGTCCGCGTCTTCATATCGCCGACTATTCCTCCTCCTCGAACGAGAGTCGGGTGCGGCGCGTCGCGGCGAGGTCTCGGCGAGGCCGAGATGGCGGAAGGCGTGCGAGGTCAACAATCTCCCGCGCGGTGTTCGCTGCACGAAGCCAAGCTGGATGAGATAGGGCTCGATGATGTCCTCGATCGCGTCGCGAGGCTCGGAGAGCGCGGCGGCGATGGTCTCGACCCCGACCGGGCCGCCGCCGAACTTGACGGCGATCACGTCGAGATAACGGCGATCCATCTCGTCGAGCCCAATGACGTCCACGTCGAGCAGTTTGAGCGCACCGTCGGCAAGCGCGCGCGTCACGCTCTTTGCGCCCTCGACCACAGCGAAGTCACGCACCCGCCGCAGCAAGCGCCCGGCAATGCGAGGCGTGCCGCGCGAGCGCTTGGCGATCTCATTGGCGCCATCATCGGCAAGGGCGAGGCCGATCACTCGCGCGCCGCGCGCGACGATGCCCTGCAATTCTTCGGTGGTGTAAAAATTGAGCCGAATCGGAATGCCGAAACGATCACGCAACGGAGTGGTGAGAAGCCCGGCGCGAGTCGTCGCGCCGATCAGGGTGAACCGGGCGAGGTCGATCTTCACCGAGCGCGCCGCAGGCCCCGCGCCAATGATGAGGTCGAGCTGGAAATCCTCCATCGCCGGATAGAGAATCTCCTCGATCGCTGGGTTGAGACGGTGAATCTCGTCGATGAACAACACATCCCGCGGCTCCAGATTGGTGAGCTGCCCCGCGAGGTCGCCTGCCTTGCCGATGACCGGGCCTGAGGTGGAATGGAAATTGACGCCGAGCTCGCGCGCGACGATCTGCGCGAGCGTCGTCTTGCCGAGGCCCGGCGGCCCGACGAACAGCACGTGATCAAGCGCCTCGCCGCGCGATTTGGCGGATTGGATGAAGACGCCGAGATTCTTGCGCGCCGCTTCCTGACCAGCGAAATCGGCGAGGAGCTGCGGACGAACAGCCGTCTCGTCCTCGGGACGCTTGTCAGCCGAGATCAGCCGGCGAGGCGCCTCGGCCACCTTAGACGCCTTCGCCCGGCGGATGCAGGCGATCCGCCAAGGTCAATTCGGGTCGCATGGTCAGGCCGATGAGGTTCGCGGCGAAGGCGCAGACAAGGCCCGCGATTGCAGCGCAGGCAACAAAAGCATGGCCAAGCGTTACGCCTATCCGGCCCGGAAACGCCCACTCGCCCGCCTGCCCGTCCATGTTGGTCTTGATCGTCATCTCGAGCGACGCCCAGACGGGGTTGAGGCGCATGAGGAGGCCATAGACGATGAGGCCGCCAATGAGAGCGGCGACGAGCGCGCGCGGCGCGCGCTCGGGCGCGAAGGCGTCCCACAGCGCGTAAAGAAATCCGGTCGCCGCCGCCGGTCCAACGCCGACAACATAGGCGGCGATCAGCCCGAAGGCGTGACCGAACATCGTGCTGATCAAGACCACAAGCCCGATCGCCTCGAGATCGGTCGGCGTTTTGAAGACAATGGACAGGGGAATGAACAGCGCCCCGCCGACTGCAGGGCCGAGCGCCGCAAACAGCAGCACGATGCCGATCATGGGGACAAAGAAGGGACGGCCGTTCACTGCGCCAGTTCCTTCAGGCCCGCGCGGATGAGCGCGGCGGTCTCGGCCGCCGGTCCGAGCTGAGCGGAAATCCTGGCCATTGCGGCGGCCGCCTGCGGCTGGCCGTAGCCGAGGCCAACGAGGGCGAGGATCGCGTCCTCGGCGGGCTTGGCGAGCTTCGGCGCGTGGTCGCGACCTGATTCTGCGCGGACGAAATCGGCGACGGACATCGCCGGCGCCTTGTCCTTGAGCTCAAGCACGAGGCGCGCCGCGAGCTTCGGGCCGACCCCCGGCGCGCGCGCCATCATTGCCTTGTCCTGCGTTGCAACCGCCGTGCTCAAGGCTTCCGCCGAAAGCGCGCCGAGAATCCCCAGCGCAACCTTGGCCCCGACCCCCTGCACGCTCTGCAGCAGGCGAAACCACTCGCGCTCGCCCGTCGTGAGAAAGCCGAAAAGTCTGATCGCGTCTTCGCGCACATGCGTCTCGATGAGCAGCTCCGCGGACTCGCCCACGGCGGGAATTGCGCGCAGGGTGCGAGCCGAAGCGGAAACGAGATAGCCAACGCCGTTGACGTCGAGGATCAGGCCCTCTTCCTCGACGCTGTCGACGACACCCTTCAGTTTGCCGATCATGCCGCGCCTCGCGCGCGCGCCGCCCGATGCTGGGCGTGGCAAATGGCGACGGCGAGCGCGTCGGCCGCGTCCGGAGTTCGATGCGGTCGAGGCCGGCAACAGCATTCTCACCATCATCGCCACCTGCCGCTTTTCCGCGTGGCCCAGCGCCGACGACCGTCTTCTTGATGAGGTTCGCGGCATATTCCGCCACCGGCAGGCCGGTCAGAGCCAATGTCGCGAGCGCGACGCCGCGCGCCTGCCCGAGTTTCAGCGCCGATTGCGGGTCGCGGTTGATGAATGTCTCTTCGACGGCGGCCTCATGCGGCCCCTCGCGTTCGACTAACCCGGTCAGCAAGCGATGGATCGCCGCGAGGCGCTCGGCGAGCGAGGTTGCGGCGTCGGTCTCGATCGAGCCGCAACGCGATGAAACTAAGCCGCGAGCCCGACGGCCTCGATCACACCCCAGCCCGTCGTGCGCAGGCCGGGATCGACGCCAAGAATGCGAATCGCGCCGATGGTCATGCAACGTCTGATAGCTGATTTCGAGCGCCAGCGCATTTCGCGCCTGCAAGTCTAAGGTCCGGCGGCGATCCGCGTCACTTTCCACCGACATTTCCCTTTCAAGCCTTGGCTCGCGCGCCGCGGCTGCGATAGCTTGCGGCCCAACGAGAGGCGCGATTCGTGGCGAGCGGCGTGAAGAACATGAAGAAAAAGGCCGCGCCGCCGCCGCGTCCCGTAGCGACCACGCCGCATTTCGACTTCGAGCGCGAGGCGTTCGCCAACGGCCATCGATGGGTGGCCGGCGTCGATGAGGTCGGACGCGGGCCGCTTGCCGGTCCGGTCGGCGTGGCCGCCGTCATTCTTGATCCCGACGATCTGCCTGAGGGTCTCGACGATTCGAAGGTTCTCGCCGCGCCGGCGCGCGAGTCCTTGTGCGAAATCATCTTCGCCAAGGCGCTCAGCGTTTCCGTCGTCTTCGCCAGCGTCGAGGAGATCGACCTCTTCAACATCCGCGGCGCGTCGCTTCGCGCCATGGCGAGGGCGGTGGCGGCCTTGAGCCTGCGTCCACATCTGGCGCTGATCGACGGCCGCGATTTGCCCGACGGCCTCATCTGCCCGGCGCGCCCGATCATCGATGGGGACGCCCTTTCGATGTCGATCGCGGCGGCCTCGATTGTCGCCAAGACGATGCGTGACGCGCTGATGCGCAATCTCGGCCTCGAATACCCGCAATATGGTTTCGCCGAGCACGTCGGCTACGCGACCGTCGGGCACCGTCGGGCGCTGGCCTCCGCGGGCCCGTGTCCCTATCACCGGCGCTCGTTCCGGCTCGAGCCGAGAGAAGAGTGACTCGCGGCCCAAAAAGGTTTCAAAAAGGTTGAAATCGTATATCGGTTAGAACGACTTACGCCGTACGAAAACGACACAGCGGAATGTGTGGCGGTATAACCGGACCTTTACTTTAAACCGAGCATAAACGACGCGCCGGCTCGAAAATCCGGCTCGTGCGTCGAGTGTTTGCGTTGATGCGTATCGCGCGTGCCGGAGCGTTCCGCCTCCCCGCCCAGATTCAGGTTTTGCGTACTGGGACCGGCGAGGCGAGACGCCCGGCCGCATTTCTCGAGGCGCCCGACAAGTCGGGGCCCCCTCCGCGCGACGTGATCCTCATCGGCGACTGCGTCGCGGAAATGATGAGGCTTCCTCCGGCCTCAATCGATCTCGTCTTTGCCGATCCTCCCTACAACCTGCAACTCGAGGGCGCATTGTCGCGTCCCGACCAGAGTCTGGTCGACGGCGTCGACGATGCTTGGGACAAGTTCGCTGATTTCGCCGAATACGACGCCTTCACGCGCGACTGGCTGACCGCCGTCCGGCGGCTGATGAAGCCTGCGGCAACGATCGTGGTCATCGGCTCCTACCACAACATCTTCCGCGTCGGCGCCATCCTGCAAGATCTCGGCTTCTGGATCCTCAACGACATCGTCTGGCGCAAGGCCAACCCGATGCCGAACTTCCGCGGCCGCCGCTTCACCAACGCCCACGAGACCATGATCTGGGCGGCGCGCGGCCCGGAAGCCAAGGCCTATACGTTCAATTACGAGACCTTGAAGGCCGGCAACGAGGACGTGCAGGTCCGTTCCGACTGGTTCTTGCCGATCTGCACCGGGGCGGAGCGGCTCAAGGACGAGAGCGGGCGAAAGGCTCACCCGACGCAAAAGCCCGAAGCGCTGCTTCAGCGGGTGCTGCTCGCCGCCTCCAACGCCGGCGACTTGGTGCTCGATCCGTTTTTCGGCTCCGGCACAACTGGGGTCGCTGCGCGGCGGCTCGGGCGGTCGTTCATCGGCCTTGAGCGCGATCCGGCGTACGCTGAAGCAGCGCGCCAGCGGATCGACACGGTCGAGCCCTTGCCCGAAGCAGCGCTTGCAATCGCGCCAACACGCCGCAGCGAGCCACGCGTGGCTTTTTCAAGCGTGGTTGAAGTCGGGCTGGCGCGCCCGGGCGAACAGCTGGTCGATGCGGGACGCCGCCATAGCGCATTGGTGCGGGCCGATGGCGCGCTGGCCGCTGGCCCGGCTGTCGGCTCGATTCATAAGATCGGCGCGCTGGTGCAAGGATTGCCCGCCTGCAATGGCTGGACCTTTTGGCATGTCGAGCGCGAGGGCCGACTGACCCTTATCGACGATCTGCGCGCCGCCATGCGCGCGACGATGCGCGAAGCAGCGGAATAGGACGTCCAGCCACCCGTCAGCTCCGACTACACCGGTCCCGCGGCCGAAGCGGGGGCTTCGCTCTCGAACGCGTTAAGCAGCGAACCTAGTCGCGAGACGACCGCGGCATATGTCGATAGCGCCTGAAACTGAGTGACAACCAGCGAAAAGGCGGCGACCAGGGTCGTGAACACCATCGCGGCTTGGGTGATCACGCCGAATTCGACCTCGCCGCGCATGAAGGCGGGCGCGATGATCAAAATCGGAATGAGCTGAATAAGCCAATTATAACCGGTCGAGAAGAACCCGACATTGCGGTTGACCGTCGTGATGCGCCGGAAATTCTCGACGACTCGCTCGAGGCGCTCCCTAAGTCCTGCAGCCTCGCGCTCGCCTTCGCCTCCAAGCATGATACCTTCGGCATTGTCGCGAATATGGATGAGCGCCGAGCGGAAGCTCGCCTCGCGGTCGAGCTGGTCGCTGTTCAGCTTAACGAGAGGCCTGGCGAGCTTGATCGTCAGATACGAGCCGACCACAGCATAAACGACGGAGATGACGAGGAGTAGCGGGCTGATCGACCACAGCACCCCGGAGAAAGAGACGATCGTGAAGGCGCTATTGATCGTCATGAGCGCGAAGGAAAGCGTGGTGGCGGTGAACGCCCGCGTGTCCTCGGCGATCCGCTGGTCTGGATTTGCGAGTTCGCCCGACACCGCCATGCGATGGTAGGTTCCATTGGCCATATAGGCGGTGACAGCGCGTTTGGTCACGAATTCACGCCAAAGCAAGCCCAGCCGCTCCTCGGCGAAGCGCGCCAGAACGGCTACGATCGTGGACCCTGCGAAGACCGCAAGTGTAAGCTGCGCCTGCCAAACGAATGCCGCAATGTGCCGTTCCGCGATAGCGGACATCAAGTTTCTGTTGACGAAACTGTTTGCGACATTGAGGCCATTCGCCCCGATGAGAAGCACGAGGATAGCGCCGAACATCAGTTTCGCTCTCCAACCGACCTCCGATCGGGCGAAGATTCTGATGGGCGCGACGAGCCGCCTCGCGACGGCGCTCTTGGACGTTCCCTGGGCTTGCATGCCTCGCCTCGGCGAATGGGGCGGATTGACGCCCACTCTACCCGATCCCAGGAAGAGGGGGGAGCCGCGACGAGGGGATTGCCCGGGCGTCCCATGCCGGTGATGGCGTTCAGGTTCGCGGGGCTCGGAATGGCGGGTCGTCTGCGCCGGCGGCGACCTGAGTCACGCCTGGCCACCGCGTAACGGCGTCCGGGGTAGGCTTACCGCGGGTTCTTCGACCGAACCTTCGGCCGGGACAGATCAGCGGCGCGCAAGAGGAACACTTCGCCCGAAGTGTCTTCGGTGTCGAGCCAGACGAATGGCAGATGCGGGAACTCCTGCTCAAGCGCCCCGCGCGCGCCGCCCACTTCGCAGATCAGCGTCCCACCTGCCGTCAAATGCTTGAGCGTTTCGTTCAGGATGCGACGCACAACGTCGAGCCCATCCGTTCCGCCTGCGTGCGCAATCATCGGCTCAGCCGCATATTCGGGTGGAAAGCGAGCGATTGTCCCTGCGTCGACATAGGGCGGGTTCGCCAGGATCAAATCGAAGCGCGCTCCCTTCAGCGGGGCGAACAGATCGCCTCGCTTCAGCGCCACGCGATCTCGAAGCCCGTGCTCCTCGAGGTTGCGCTCGGCCACTTCAAGCGCGCCGGGCGAGACGTCGACCGCCTCGATGCGCGCATTGGGGAAGACGCGCGCTGCGAGAATAGCCAGCGAACCGCCCCCCGTGCAGAGATCGAGCACCGAGGCGATACGCTCGGGATCACCCGTGAGCGCGTTGTCCTCGGCGAAAGCGGTCATCACCAATTCGCCAATCAGACTGCGCGGAACGATGACGCGCTCGTCGACGTAGAACGGCACGCCCTTGATGTAGGCGCGGTGGACAAGGTAGGCGGCGGGCTTACGCGTCGTCACCCGGGCTTCGATCAGTTCGCGGAGCCTCGTCCGCTCGTGGCGCAGGAGCCTAGCGTCGAGAAACGGGTCGAGCGTGTCGATCGGCAGGCCCAGACCCTCGAGTATGAGAAAGGCGGCCTCGTCGAGCGCCGTTGTCGCGCCGTGGCCGAAGGCGAGGCCCTCGGAGAGAAACCGGCTGACTGCATAGCGTAGCCAGTCCCGCGGCGTGAGGAACGTTTCGACCAGCTCGTCGGGCGTTGCCTCGGGCATGGGCGGCCGCCTCAAGCGCTCACGGGCCTCGCTTGCACTCGCGCAAGAAGTGTTTTCGCGTCTTGCTCTGCAAGCCTTTGGCGTCGGCCTTTTGCGCACATTCAATCGACCTGGCGGACCGCTCGGCAGGGTCCTGCTTGGCGGCGGGGAGAGTCTCGGCGACCAGCTCCATGAGCGCGGGGGAACCGCCGTCGGCGGATGACGCGCCGACCATGCCCGCTGTAGTGATCTGCGCGACGGCGCTGAAGGTCAAGAACGTTTCCGAGGCAATAAGGGAGAGCGCGCCAGCGCAAACCAGGGACGCGAATCGTATATTCAAAGGTGTTCCTGTTCAGGCAAATGGTTCATCTGATTTCCGGCGCCGCTTATAACGTCTGCATCTGGAATTTCAACCGAACCGATCGGACGCGTTGACATAACTTTTGAGGCTTAAAAAGGAGCGCGACCATTATAACGAGCCTCAATGGCCTGGTTATCTATCGAGGAGTTCCTCAGACCTTCCCGGATCTCCGAGGCTTTTCGGTTCATAGAGCCGCTCGCCTACGTTGCAACGCAAAAAAGTGTTTGGGCCGCGCAAAAAAACGCCTATCTTATGTTGACACGCCAGGCGGCGTCACAGCGGAACGGCATCAACGTCATGGCTAATTCCACTCCGATTACAATCAAGAAGTACGCCAATCGTCGCCTGTATAATACGGCGTCGAGCGCGTACGTGACGCTGGCTGATTTGGCCAAAATGGTGAAGGCCGGCGAAGATTTCATCGTTTACGACGCGAAGACCAATGAAGAGATCACCCGTTCGGTCCTCACGCAGATCATCTTCGAGCAAGAGGGGATTGAGGGGCAGTCGCTGCTGCCGGTAACGTTCTTGCGCCAGTTGATCCGTTTTTATGGCGATAGCATGCAAGCGATCCTGCCTAGCTATCTGGAATTCTCGATCGACCGCTTTTCGGGCGAGCAACAGTCGATGCGCGAAGCCGCCAGCCGAATGTTTGGTCCGGAAGCGTTCTCCGCCGGCTCCTTTGCGGCCTTGCAGGAACTGACGAAAAAGAATTTCGCCGCTTTCAATCAGGCGGTCGCGATGTTCTCGCCGTTCGCCGGCGCGCCGTCGACCACGGAATTGGCGCCCAAGAAGCCGAACTCCGAAGGTGACATCGACGACTTGCGCAATCAGCTGTCCGACATGCAAAAGCGCCTCGAATCTTTGGCCAAGAAGACGGATACGCCTTAGAAGCGGTCCTTGCGCGCGCGGAGCTCTCCAAACACCGCCGCGGGCTCTGCCCCTACCATGCCGACCGCGGCCTGAATCGCCGGCTCCTCCGCGCGTAGAAACGGATTGGCGGCAAGCTCGGCTGCAATACGAGTCGGAACGGTCGGACGACGCGCGGCGCGAAGCCTTCCGATCTCCTCGATTCGCGCCTTCAGCACTGGATTGTCGGGTTCGACGGTGATGGCGAACCGGCCGTTCGCCTGGGTGTATTCATGGCCGCAGTAGATCTGCGTCTCGCCGGGAAGGGCGGCAAGCTTGGCCAGCGAGCTCCACATGACCGCGTGCGGAGTCTCGAACACACGGCCGCACCCGAGGGAGAACAGCGTGTCGCCGCAGAAGGCGACTTCGTCCTCCTCAAAATGATAGGCGATGTGCCCCAGCGTATGCCCGGGGGTTTCGATGACTTTCGCTTTCAGCGAGCCGACGTGCGCCGTGTCCCCTTCCTTCAGCTGATGATCGAGGAAGGGGATTCGCGTCGCATCCTTGGCCGGACCCCACACCTTCGCGTTTGGGAATTTTGCTCTGACATCCGGTACGCCCTGAATGTGATCGGCGTGATGATGAGTGATCAGGATGTCGGTTAAATTCCAGCCCCGCTCAGCCAGGGCTGCGAGCGTGGGCCCGGCCTCGGGCACGTCCACGCAGGCCGTCGCCCCCGTCGTCGAATCGTGCACAAGCGCGCCGTAATTATCGGTGAGACAAAGATACTGGTGAACGCTCATCGTCATGGCGCGGGCTCGGCATTTCCGTCTTCGGTTCGAGGCGCTTTGCGCGGCGCTTAAGCCCGACGCCCCAACCGCGTACGCCTATATAGCCGTGCGGCCGGCCCCTGTCTCTCCTCCGCCCCTTCCTACGCCTTGCGCAAACCAACGCATTGCGAAAGACCGGGCGCTCGTTCAAAGTCGTGGGCCCCGTGCGGCAGGTATCGATGCCTCTCGACGTCCTCAACTTGCAGAGCTTCTATGGCTCGCCCCTCGGCGGCGTCGCCCGCAGGTTGATCGGGCGCGTGATTCGTGAGCGCTGGAACAGCAGCGCCGGCCTCTCAATCGCTGCGGTCGGTTATGGCGCGCCCTATCTCGAGCGATTCCGCGACGGCGCTCGCCGATGCCTGGCCTTGATGCCGGCCGAACAGGGCGTCGCGATCTGGCCGGAAGCGGGACGTTGCGCCGCGGCGCTCGTGGACGCGCAAATGCTGCCGCTGCCTGACGGCTCCATCGACCGGCTATTGCTCGCTCACGCTTTGGAGGCGGCCGATCGGCCGGACGCGCTGCTTGAGGAACTGTGGCGCATCACCGCGCCGGAGGGACGTATGATCGTGATCGTCCCCTCCCGCCGGGGCGTCTGGGCGCGTACGGATGGCACTCCGTACGGGCAGGGCCTGCCCTATTCGAAATCCCAGCTTCGCGACTTGCTTCATCGGGCGGAGTTCTCGCCCGTCTTCTGGGGCGAGGCGCTTTATGCCCCTCCGGTCACGAGACCCTTCATGATGCGGTCCGCCCCAACGATCGAGCGGGTTGGAGCCGTGCTGGGAGTGCCGTTCGCGGGCGTCCACATTGTCGAGGCGATCAAGCAGGTCCATCGCCCGGTCGGCGTCCGCAGCGTCGCCCGCGTGCGGCCAGCGCCCCTTAAACCCGTTCTGGCGCCGAGCGCTCGGCGCGAATGCCCTTCGGAGTGATTGCCGGCGTTTCTCGGGTTGGCGCCGCCGATGCGCCATGCTTTTAGAAGCCGTTCGTTGACCTCCAACCAAAGCGAAATTCCCATGCCCGCCGATCGTCTCCTCGTCCTGCTGCGCCATGGTCAGAGCGAATGGAATCTCAAAAACCTATTCACGGGTTGGCGGGACGTGGATTTGACTCCCGCCGGAGTCGAGGAAGCCAAAGACGCCGGGCGCCGTATGAAGGCGCATGGGGTTGCCTTCGACCTCGTGTTCACCTCGGCCCTCATCCGTGCCCAGCGCACGCTGGCGCTGGCGCTGGCCGAAATGGGGATGACCGGCTTGCCGGAGGAGCGGGATCAGGCTCTCAATGAACGCGACTACGGCGATCTTGTCGGACTCAACAAGGACGACGCCCGCAAGAAATGGGGCGAGGAGCAGGTCCACAAATGGCGGCGCAGCTATGACATCCAGCCGCCGGGCGGCGAGAGCCTCAAGGACACCGTCGCCCGCGCGCTCCCCTATTATTGCCAGAACATCCTCCCCGCGGTTCTCGGCGGCAAGCGCGTGCTGGTTGCCGCGCACGGCAACTCTCTGCGCGCGCTGGTCATGGTGCTCGATCGGCTGACGCCCGAAACGATCCCAACGATGGAGCTCGCGACTGGCGTGCCTCTTGTCTATCGGCTCAACCCCAACTCGACCGTCGCGAGCAAAGAGATCCTCACCGCATGAGGGGTAATTCGCCGTTAGCCTTAACGATTTGTGAAGACGCTCGGCGCCATGTTGACCTCACGTGATTTGCGGTTCGCAGAGGTCGGCAATGTTGGCGAAAGCTTCAGGTTTTGGGATTGCGGCGATCGCCGCGTGCCTCTTTGCGACGGGCGTCCAAGCCGGCCAGTATGAGTTCCTCGCGGCGCCGCAGATCAACCTGTCGCTGGTCTACCGCCTGGACAAATTGTCGGGCGACGTCATTGCGTGCCAGTTCGCTCACAATCCGGGGCGAACCGATGTCGGCCCGGGCGCATTCGGCGTCACCTCTTGCTATCGCAGCGGCGATGGCGCGACAAAGCAGGAGCCCAGCGACTATGGGCTCATTACGACGCGTCATGAGCAGGAAGGCGGCGTGTTTCGCGTCGATTATCGCACCGGCGCGCTCAGCATTTGCTACTTATATTTCCAGCGCGAGAAGCAGGGCGATCACGAGGCGATTGCGGACCAGTATGTCGTATGCACGCCGCCCTGGAAGCAGGCGACCGCCGGCCCTGCCCGCTCAGGCGGCGCGGTCAGCGAACTGCCGGCCGCCGGTCCAGCGCGAGACTGACGCCCGCCGAGGTCTCTGTCCGCTCGAATTGGCTAGCGCAACGTGCTATCAGCCAACGCTGTCGCCTGTCATGCCCGCGTAAGCGGGCATCCAGCAAGGCTTTGCCAAAACTCTGGATTCCCGCCTGCGCGGGAATGACAAGACAGGCGGCCGCGATTCAATTTGAAAGCGCGTTGCTCCAGAGCGGCCAACCTTGTTCGCCAACGATAACGATACGATCTTCGCGCTCGCCTCCGGGGTCGGTCGAGCCGCGATCGCCGTCTTGCGCATATCCGGTCCGGGTTGTTCGGCCGCGCTGCAGATGATTGCGCCTGGGGCTGAGTTTCCGGACCGTGGCGCTGTCCTGCGAACGATCCGACACCCGCAGTCTCGCGAGCCGCTCGACCGGGCGTTGATTACCCGTTTTCAGGCGCCGCGCAGCTTCACTGGCGAGGAGATGGCGGAGATCAGCGTCACCGGCGGACGAGCTGTCGCCTCGGCTTGTGTCAAGGCGCTGGGGCTGATTCCCGGACTACGCCTCGCCGAGCCCGGGGAATTCGCCTGGCGCGCGTTCATGAACGGAAAGATCGATCTTTCCGAGGTGGAAGGGCTCGCCGATCTGGTCGAAGCGGAAACGGAGGCGCAACGGCGACAGGCGCAACGGATCGCGGGCGGGGCGCTGAGCCGCGAGTGCGAGGCGATCCGGACCAACCTTCTCGAGGCCATGGCGGCGGTCGAAACCCAGATCGATTTCACCGACGTCGAGGACGCTTCAGATTTCACGCTCGAATCGGTGAGAAGCGCGGCGCGCGCCGTGATCGAGCGGATCGAGCGGGCGCTCGCGACGGCGGATGCGGCCGCCCGCCTGCGAGAGGGCTTTACCGTCGTGATCGCCGGGCCTCCCAATGTCGGCAAGTCGACGCTGATGAATGCTCTTGCCGGCCGCGATGTCGCGATCACGTCACCCATCCCAGGCACAACACGCGATCTGATCGAGGTTTTTCTCGATCTACGCGGTTATCCCGTCATTCTCGTCGACACAGCGGGCATTCGCGACACCCATGATCCGATCGAGCAGGAAGGCGTTGCGCGCGCGCGCCGCCGCGCCGAGAGCGCGGACCTGACACTGTGGCTTGATGACGGAGGAGACAGCCCGGCGCCGAGCCTGGAATTGCCAATCCTGCTTGTGCGAACAAAGACGGACCTCGAAGAGGCTGGGGCGCCGGCGGCCGGCGCGGAAGAGCTTGCCATATCGGCGAAAACGGGGGCCGGGGTCGACCGGCTGCTTGACGTCATTGCCGATCTAGCGGAAGAGCGCATGTCGTCGCGTGAACCGGCTTTGTTGACGCTCGAACGGCACCGGCGCGCTTTTCAGGATGCGCGCCAAGCGCTGTCTTCGGCGCTTGCGCCGGAGGCGGCGGAACCGGAACTGATCGCCGAGGACCTTCGACGCGCGGCGTCGGCGATGGATCGCATTGTCGGGCGAATTGGCGTTGAGGACGTGCTCGGAGAGATTTTTGCGCGACTATGCGTTGGGAAATAGGATCGGATCGGTGACCCTGCGAGCAGCGCCACGGGCTCTATCGTCATGGCCGGGCTTGTCCCGGCCATCCACGCCGAGCCGGGTCAATGACGATTCCAACATTGTCTCCGCCGGTGGTAGAGGCGTGTCGAAACAATGCTTTCGATTCTTGCGCCTGGCTTGAGCACGTGGATGGCCGGGACAAGCCCGGCCATGACGCCTCGGAAACGCAAATCTTTCTCTCGAGGCTACCCAGAAAGAAGACCCTTTACATGTTTCACGTGAAACAGATGGTCGCCGATGAAATTTGACGTCGTCGTCATCGGCGGCGGACATGCGGGATGCGAAGCCGCAGCCGCGGCGGCGCGCTCTGGCGCACGAACCGCGCTCGTCACGCACCGTTTCGCGACAATCGGCGAGATGTCGTGCAATCCCGCGATCGGCGGCCTCGGCAAGGGCCATCTGGTGCGCGAGATCGACGCGCTCGACGGCGTGATGGCGCGCGCCGCCGACGCGGCCGGCATTCAGTTCCGGGTGCTCAATCGCCGTAAGGGGCCCGCCGTCCAAGGGCCCCGGGCCCAAGCCGATCGGAAGCTGTATCGGCGCGCCATGCAGGAGCTCATCCGCAAGACGGCAAACCTGACCGTCGTCGAAGGGGAGGCGGCCCGCATCGCATCCGACGCCGGCGCCGTCACCGGAATTGAGCTCGCCGACGGCCGCACCCTCGCTTGCGGCGCGGTTGTCCTGACGACCGGCACCTTTCTCCGCGGAATGATCCATCTCGGCGACCAGCGCACGCCGGCCGGGCGATTCGGCGATCCGCCCTCGATCTCGCTCGCCCACAGTCTCGACGCGGCCGGCTTCGCCCTCGGCCGGCTCAAGACCGGAACGCCGCCACGGCTCGATGGCTCAACCATTGACTGGGACCGCCTCGAGATTCAGCTCGGCGATCCCGAGCCGGAATTCTTCTCCTCGGTGACCACCGCGGTCACGGCGCCGCAGCTCCCGTGCCACATCACCCGCACAACCACCGAGACCCATCGCATCATCCAAGCGGATGCGCATCGCTCCGCCGTCTATTCGGGCGCCATTTCCGGGCGCGGCCCGCGCTATTGTCCCTCGATCGAGGACAAGGTGATCCGTTTCGCCGATCGCGACAGCCACCAGATTTTCCTTGAGCCCGAAGGGGTCGACGATCCAACCGTCTATCCGAACGGCATTTCGACCTCGCTGCCCGAGGAGACGCAGCGTGCGCTCGTGGCGACGATCCCGGGCCTCGAGCATGCGCGCATTCTGCGACCGGGCTATGCGATCGAATATGACTATATCGACCCGCGCGGGCTCGATCCGACGCTCGAAGCGCGACGCCTCGGCGGCCTATTTCTGGCCGGACAGATCAACGGCACGACCGGCTATGAAGAGGCGGCGGCTCAAGGTCTGGTTGCGGGGATCAACGCCGCCCGCAAGGCCGGCGGGCAGACCCTAACAACGTTCGACCGCGCCGAGTTGTATCTCGGGGTGATGATCGACGACCTCACGACCCACGGCGTCACCGAGCCCTATCGTATGTTCACCTCGCGCGCGGAATTTCGGCTATCGCTCAGAGCCGACAACGCCGACGAGCGTCTGACAGCGAAGGGGATCGCGATCGGCTGCGTTGGCGCTGAGCGGGCGCGCGCCTATGAGAAGCTCAGCGACCAGCTGGGGCAGGCCCGGGCCATGCTCAAAGCCGCGACCGCCACGCCGCGGGAGCTCGAGGCGCACGGCCTTGCCGTCAATCGCGATGGGGCCCGCCGCTCGGCCTTCGAGCTGGCTGCACAGTCCCAGTTCCCGCTCGCTAGTCTTGCCCGCGTATGGCCTGAGCTTGGCGATATTCCGGCTAACCTTGTCCGCCGGCTCGAAGCGGACGCAAAATACTCAGTTTATCTCGATCGCCAGGCCGAGGATGTCGCCCGCTACCGGCGCGACGATTCGGCGACCCTGCCCGCCGATCTCGACTATGGACGCCTTTCCGGGCTGTCCAACGAGATCAAGCAGAAGTTCATCGCCGTTCGCCCGGTGAGCCTGGGCCAGGCCCGCCGCATCGAGGGCGTCACCCCGGCGGCCTTGGCGCTCATCGCCGCGCATGCCCGACGCGCGGAGCGTTCCGCGAGTCGCCTCCCGGCTGGGACGTGAGCCGGCCGCCTCCGAACGCTTTGGCGGACCCACTCGCTGACGACCGCCGGGCGGCCTTCCGCCTTGTCCCTGTTTCACGTGAAACAGAGGAGCGCCTGGCGACCTTGGTCGCCCTGCTCGATCGCTGGCGGCATAAGATCAACCTGATCTCCAACCCGACCTTCGCGTCGGTCTGGACCCGCCATATCGCCGATTCCGCCCAGCTCCCCGCGCTCGCGCCAGAGGCCAAACGCTGGGTCGACATGGGCTCGGGCGCCGGCTTTCCTGGCCTCGTGATCGCCATCCAGCTCGCCGACGTTCCTGGCGCGATCGTCCATTGCATCGAGAGCGACGGGCGGAAGTGCGCCTTCCTGCGCGAAGCGGCCCGCGCCACCGGAGCGGCGGCCATGATTCACCCCGTGCGCGTCGAAGCCATCGACCCCGAAAGCCTCGGAGCTGTGGACGCCGTGACCGCGCGGGCCTTCGCCCCCTTGCCCCTGACCCTCGAATTGGCGAGACCGTGGATGAAGCGCGGGGCCATTGCCGTGTTTCCGCGCGGCGAATCAGTTAAGGACCAAATCGCGGCGCTGCCTGAGGCATCGGCTTATGCGATCGAAACGCTTCAGAGCGTCGTCAACCCGAAGGCCGCCATCCTGCGGATTCGCCAAGGCTGAGACCTGATGACCGAGACTGATAGCGAGCCCCTCGTTCGCGAGCCCGACGCTGGGACGCGTCCGCGCGTTCTCGCCATGGCGAACCAGAAGGGCGGCGTCGGCAAGACAACCACCGCGATCAACCTTGGAACGGCGCTGGCCGCGATCGGCGAGCGGGTGCTCATCCTCGATCTCGATCCTCAGGGCAACGCCTCGACCGGCCTCGGAATCGAGCGCGAGGCTCGGGTGACCTCAAGCTATGAGATGCTGGTCGGCGAAAAACCCCTGCGCGACGTGGTCATCCCGACCTCCGTGCCCCGCCTGTTCATTGCCCCCTCGACCATGGATCTCCTCGGCGTCGAGCTCGAAATCGCCGGGCATGCCGACCGCTCCTATAAATTGCGCAATGCGCTCCGCGCTTATGGCGCCTCGAGCGCCGACGACCCGGAGCGGGTCACCTACGTCCTCGTGGACTGTCCCCCGTCGCTCAACCTTCTCACCATCAATGCGCTCGCCGCCGCCGACGCGGTCGTCGTCCCGCTGCAGTGTGAATTCTTCGCGCTTGAGGGCCTGTCGCAGCTCCTGACGACGGTCGAGCAGGTTCGCAGCACCCTCAATCCGGCGCTGATGATCCATGGCGTGGTTCTGACCATGTACGACCCCCGCAACAGTCTCGCCGGCCAGGTGGTCGCGGATGTGCGCGCCTATATGGGCGACAAGGTCTACGAGACCGTCATTCCACGCAACGTCCGCCTGTCCGAAGCGCCGTCGCACGGCAAACCGGCGCTGCTTTACGATCTCAAATGCGCCGGCAGCCAAGCCTATCTCAAACTCGCGTCGGAAGTTATTCGTCGCGAGGGACGCTGGCGCGCCGCCTGATCAATCGGGTTTCATAACCCCAAGGAAGGGAACCGATGGCCGAAGACGCAGCAGCCCGCACCGAAAATCGGCCTCGCCTGGGGCGCGGTCTCGCGGCCTTGCTGGCCGGGGCGAATGCGCCGCATGCCGAGGTCTCACGCGGCGCCCGCCAGACGCCGATCGAATTCCTGCGGCCAAATCCGCGCAATCCGCGGAAGCGGTTCGACAATGACGAGCTCGACGAACTGGCCGCCTCCATCAGGGAGCGTGGAATTATCCAACCCATCGTGGTCCGCGCCATTCCCGGCGTCGCGGACGCTTACGAAATCATCGCTGGCGAGCGCCGCTGGCGAGCCGCACAGCGGGCGAGCCTCCACGAGATTCCAGTCATCATCGTCGAGGCCGGTGACCGCGAAGCGCTCGAGATCGCCATTGTCGAAAATGTGCAGCGAGCCGACCTGAACGCACTGGAAGAGGCCGCCGGTTTCGCCCAGCTCGGCGCCGATTACGGATATTCGCATGGCGACATCGCCCGCGTCGTCAGCAAGAGCCGGAGTCACGTCGCAAACACTTTGCGACTGACCAATCTGCCCGAGCATACGCGCAGCCTATTGGCCGGCGGACAGATCTCGGCCGGGCACGCGCGCGCCTTGCTCGCCGTCCCCAACCCGGACGCGCTCGCCGACCGCATCGTCGCCGAGGGGCTCACAGTCAGGGATATTGAACGCCTCGGCGAGAACTCGGGAAAGACCGCGCGCCCGCGAAAAGGGACCGCGCCTGTCGACGCCGACACGCGCGCGCTCCAGGACAAACTTGGTCTTGAGCTCGGCACAAAAGTGACGATCAGGCATAGCGGCGAAAGCGGCGAGATCCGCGTCGCCTTCGGCAATCTCGACCAGTTTGACAACTTCTGCCGCCGGCTTTTGCAGGCGGCGGACCGGGCCCAAAGTTGAGGCACAGCCGAAGGGAGAACGGCAACCCTGTCCCTTCGGCACAATGCCTGAAACCAAGGCCCGTGGAGAGATCCCGACCCTACGCTAGGACCATGACGTTCAATAGATCGGATCCGAACGGATCGCCATTGGCGATAACCCAGAGCTCTTTGCCCGTGATTAGAGATGTTTTGGCCATCTCGAACGCCCATTCTGGCCATGCGGATGAATAGCCAGTGTTGCCGGTGTTGAACTGCACACTGTAGCCGCCGCTTGAATCTCGCCCTATGAACGCAACGCTTCCAATATAGGAATCAACCGACAGCGTATTGATCGCGTTGGCGATCGTTTGATATTTAGGACTTCCTCCGAAGTCCGTGACCCTCACGCGATCAAATTTCGCAGTCACCTGCTTTTGCAGATCCGCAATCGATACTTTTCTGTCGTCGGCCATATCAAGTCCTCCTCTTATACGCTCGGCTTCTGCGGGGGAGCGTGCGCCAACCCCAGTGGTTTGTTTAATGAGCGTTGGACTGGCACGCTGTGATCCAGCTCACCCCTCGAGAGGCGGACCCCATTTCGTTTATATACGCCGGCCTACCCTGACTATTCATCCAATTGGTTCTATGTCGCTATACCTCGCTTAGTCGTGGTCTCTATTGAGTGAGCGGGCATGATCTGATCCCGGACAACCGTCGTCCGAACCAGCTTGAAACCGCAAGCGACGAACGAGCCAAACCCAGCTAAAACCCGTAGCGGGACGCGGACGGCTATGATCACGTCACCGCCGCCCTCCCCGCCTCCCCGACGCGAGCGCCCATAGCGCCCGGGTCGCCAGAACCTCGGCAAGCTGCGTTTCGGTGCGAACGCGGGCGCTCGCCAGCCGGACGGCGGGCAGCCGCTGCGCGAGCGATTCCGTGGTCCAACGTTCGGCTTGTTTGGCCAGCGCGCGACGCGCTGATATCGGCAGCTTGACGAATAGAGTCTGGCATGCGGCGTCGAACGGCCGGCCCTGATCCATTTCGAGCCTGATCCGGTGCAGGAGCGTCAATCGCGCGACGAGTCGGATCATCAAATAGTCCGCGTCGCCCCCGTCGTGGAAAAACCGGGCCGCCGATGTCTCGACCGCGGGCAGGTCGCTGAGCAGAGCGTGGTCGATCACCTCATCAAGGTTGGAGGGGGCTGCGTCTGCGACAATCGCTTCCACGTCTTCGGCTGTGATCTGCGATTGTCCTTGCGCATAGAGCATCAGTTTGGCGATCTCTCCGCGCGTCGTTCGGCGGTCGGCGCCGACCATATGGACGAGCGCTGCGCGCGCATCCGGCGCGATGGCGAGACCCGCGGCGCGGGCTTCCGCTTCGATCAGGGATTCGAGGGTGCTCGAATCGTCGGAATAACACTCGATCGACGCTCGCGCCGCCGAACTTTCGAACGCGCCCCTTAAGCCCGTTCCCTTCTTGAGTTGTCCGGCCTTGACGACAATTGTGCAGTCCGTCGGCGGGCGGGCGAACAGGGGCTCGAGCGCGGGCAGGAGATCGCGTCCCTGGGCGTCGATCCAGATGGCGCGGTCTCCCCCGAACATCGAGATCGCATAGGCCTCATCGGCAAGCGCGCCCGGATCGCGCGCGACGGCGTCGCCCTCGAGGCGCACGAGCCGCATCGGGTCGGTATCGTCGCCGATGCGGCTGCGAACGATCGCCTTCACACGTTCGTGGGTGAGCCCCTCGTCAAGCCCGTGAACCAGGTAGAAGCCGATCTCCTTCGGCAACCGCTGAATGAAGCCGTCAGCGGCGGCGCTGCTCACTATGCTCATGGGGATCGCCTCCGCCGCTAGATCTGTCATGCCCGCGAAAGCGGGCATCCAGCAAGCTCCGCCGAGAACTCTCGATTCCCGCGTGCGCGGGAATGACAAGACGCCGCACCGGATTGCGCCCAAGTCAGGCTTTCGCGCCAGGAGGAAATCGTCTAGCACACGACCTCGCATTCCCCTGACATAACGTGACGGACCATGGCGACTTTCAAGCTCCTGCTCTTTCCTGGCGACGGCATCGGCCCCGAAGTTATGGCCGAACTCGAGAAGATTATCGATCATTTCAATAGCGAAGGCGTCGCCAGTTTCGAGGTCGAAAAGGGGCTGGTCGGCGGCGGCGCCTACGACAAGCACGGGAAGGCGATCAGCGACTTCGGACATGGATCGCGCTCAAGCGGCCGACGCGATCTTCCTGGCGGCCGTCGGTGGTCCGAAGTGGGATGGCGTTCCCTATGACGTTCGCCCTGAGGCCGGACTTCTGCGTCTGCGCAAGGAGCTTGGCCTCTACGCCAATTTGCGGCCGGCGATCTGCTATCCGGCGCTCGCTTCGTCCTCCTCGCTCAAACCCGAGGTTGTCGAGGGGCTCGACATCATGATCGTGCGCGAGCTCACCGGCGGGGTCTATTTCGGCGAGCCCAAAGAGATCAAGGACCTCGGCAACGGTCAGAAGCGTGCAATCGACACCCAGGTCTACGACACCTACGAAATCGAGCGGATCGGGCGCACCGCCTTCGAACTCGCCCGCAACCGCGGCAACAAGGTCACCTCAGCCGAGAAGCGCAACGTGATGAAGTCCGGCGTTCTGTGGAACGAGGTGATGACCGCGCTGCACAAACGCGAATTTTCCGACGTCAAGCTCGAGCATCAGCTCGCCGACGCGCTCGGCATGCAGCTGGTCCGTTGGCCCAAGCAATTCGACGTCATCGTCACCGACAATTTGTTCGGCGACATGCTCTCCGATGTCGCGGCGATGTTGACCGGCTCGCTTGGCATGCTGCCGTCCGCCTCGCTCGGCGACGCCGACCCGAAGAGCGGCCGGCGCAAGGCCCTCTATGAGCCGGTCCACGGATCGGCGCCTGACATAGCCGGCAAGGGAATCGCCAATCCGATCGCGATGATCGGATCGTTCGGCATGGCCTTGCGCTATTCCTTCGGACTTCATGCCGCTGCTGACCGGCTCGACGCGGCGATCGCCGGGGTGCTTGCGGCCGGGCTGCGAACCGCCGACATTCGCGGCGAGGACGGCCCGACCGTGTCGACGAGCGAGATGGGCGACGCGATCGTCAAGGAACTGGCGCAACAGGCCTCCGAAAGCCTCACCGACGAAGAAAACTAGGGCGGCGTCCCGCGGTGAGGCTTCTCACGCTGGGGGGAGGCGTCCGCCTGAGGCGGCGGTTCGTCTCGGGAATCGACATTCGAAAGGACACAATTTTCTTTACAAGAATCAGAAACGGTGCTATACATTGACTTAGTCGCCGGATCGACCCGCGTCCGGGCCGAGGATCGGCGGAAAGGGAAACAGAGCTGGAAACCTATGTGGGACGCCCTTGCACAGAAGCTTCGGAGGGGGAGAAAATTTTTTGCTTGAATCGGTCGTAACCCATTGAAAAGGCCCGATTCCAAAAAATAAACGCTAGTAAACGCCAGCTTTTTTACTAGCGTTTATTAGCATTTACTGACGTTTATTGGCGTTTATTTGAACGGCGGTCGCGGCCTCGGCCCCGCGCCTTGAAGGTCCGCGCCACGGCCACGGGACGCTTGCATCTTCTCCCTTTCCTCTATAACAAACGATCTGTTCGACAAAGCGAACATATTGTCTGCTATCGAATGTGGAAAGGCCCATCGTGGGGAACGCAGGAGCGCTTCTGAGCGACGCGGTCGGCGCAGTCCGTTTCGCCGGACAGCTCTACGTTGCGCTTGAGTTTGGGCGCGCCGCTGCAGATGGATTCGGGAGCGGCGTTGGCGCCGCTGACCATCGCATACCAGACCTATGGCGCTCTCAACGCAGCAAAATCCAACGCCATTCTCCTGTGTCACGCTCTGACCGGCGACCAGCACGTCGCCAACCCGCACCCGGTCACCGGCCGCCCCGGCTGGTGGGAGACTATGGTTGGCCCGGGACGGCCGTTCGACACCGACCGGTTTTTCGTGATTTGTTCGAATGTCCTTGGCGGCTGCATGGGCTCGACGGGCCCCACGTCAGTCAATCCGGACACAGGCCAGCCCTATGGCCTCGACTTTCCGATCGTGACGATCGCCGACATGGTGCGCGCGCAGGCGCTATTGATCGATCACCTCGGCATCGACACGCTGCTTTGCGTGGCCGGCGGTTCGATGGGCGGCATGCAGGTGCTTCAATGGGCCGCGACCTATCCCGATCGCGTCTTCGCCGCCCTCCCGATCGCCACGTCCGCGCGCCATTCCTCGCAGAATATCGCCTTCCACGAGGTCGGCCGACAGGCCATCATGGCCGATCCCGACTGGCGTGGCGGGCGCTATCTCGTCCAGGGCGCGAGACCGGCTAAGGGCCTCGCGGTCGCGCGCATGGCGGCCCATATCACCTATCTCTCGGAGAGCGCGCTGCATCGCAAGTTCGGGCGCAATCTGCAGGACCGCGCCGCGCGCACCTTCTCCTTTGACGCGGACTTTCAGGTGGAATCGTATCTGCGCCACCAGGGGACGATCTTCGTCGAACGCTTCGATCCCAATTCCTATCTCTACATGACGCGAGCGATGGACTATTTCGACCTCGCCGCGGACTATGGCGGTTCGCTGGCAAACGCCTTCAAGGGCTCGCGGACACGGTTCTGCGTCGTCTCGTTCACCTCCGACTGGCTGTTTCCCACGAGCGACTCGCGCGCCACAGTGCGCGCGCTGAACGCCGGCGGCGCGTCTGTTTCCTTCGTCGAAATCGAGACCGATCGAGGGCACGACGCCTTCCTGCTCGATGTCCCCGAACTCATCGACACCACGAAAGGCTTCATCGACGCGGCGGCCCGCGCCAGGGGCGTTGATTGAACTTTGCTCGCCCCCACGCTCCGCCGCGCGTCGACCTCTTGCGCATGGCGGAACTCGTCGCGCCTAAGTCCCGCGTGCTCGACGTTGGCTGTGGCGATGGGGCGTTGCTGCGCCTCCTGGCCGAAGAGCGAGGCGTCGACGGACGCGGAATCGAACTCTCCCAGCAGGGCGTCAACGACTGCGTCGCCAAGGGATTGTCGGTGATTCAGGGCGACGCCGACGCTGATCTCGTCGATTACCCGGACGACGCGTTCGACTATGTGATCCTGTCGCAGACGTTGCAGGCGACGCGCCAGCCGCGCGTCGTGCTCGAACACATGTTGCGCATCGGCCGCCGGGCCATCGTTTCGGTGCCGAATTTCGGCCATTGGCGCATCCGGGCCCAGGTCGCCTTCGGGGGCCGCATGCCGGTGACCGAAAGCCTGTCCCATTCCTGGTACGACACACCCAACATCCATTTCTGCACGATCGCCGATTTTGTCGCGCTCGCGCGCGAGGTTGGCGCGACGATCGACAAGAGCGTCGCGCTTGATCTCAGCGGCCACCCGCTGCATCGCTTTTTCTCCCCATGGGCGTGGAATCTGCTGGGCGATCAGGCGATCTTTCTCCTGCATCGCAAACGCTGAGCAACCGCGCGCGTTGACAGCGGCTTCGCTGCGCCGTCAACTGCCGGCTGTTTGCAAGGAGCCTCCTCCCGATGCCGATCCGCGCCGCCATCACGGACCTCGTTCCCGACGCCCAGACCTGGCGGCGTGAAATCCATCAAAACCCGGGGCTCATGTACGACGTCGAGGCCACCGCGGAGTTTGTCGCCGACCGGCTTCGCGCCTTCGGCTGCGACGAGGTCAAAACTGCAATCGGCCGCACCGGCGTGGTCGGCGTCATTCAAGGGGCCAAAGGATCGAGTTCGCGCGCGATCGGGCTCCGCGCCGACATGGATGCGCTGCCGATCGAAGAGGAGACCAATCTTCCCTATCGCTCCAAAATCCCAGGCAAAATGCACGCTTGCGGCCATGACGGGCACACCGCCATGCTGCTCGGCGCGGCCCAGCGCCTGGCGCAAACGCGCGACTTCGCCGGCAAGGCCGTCGTCATCTTCCAGCCCGCCGAGGAGGGCGGCGCGGGCGCGATGGCGATGATCGACGATGGTCTCATGGATAAGTTCGGCATCGAGGAGGTCTACGGCATGCACAACATGCCGGCGCTGCCGGTCGGCTCCTTTAAGCTACGGAAGGGGCCGACGATGGCGTCGGCCGACGAGATCACGATCCTAGTCGAAGGCCGCGGCGGCCATGGCGCGATGCCGCATCAATGCATCGATCCCGTCGTTATCGGCGCGCAGATCGTGACCGCCTTGCAGACCATCGCCTCGCGCAACGTCGATCCGCTCGATTCCGTCGTCGTCTCGGTCACGCGCTTCGAGGCCGGCACGGCCAACAACATCATCCCCCAATCGGCGTGGCTCAACGGGACGGTGCGCACGCTCAAGGCCGCAACCCGCGACGCCGTCGAGAAGCGGATCCACGAGATCGTCGCCGGCCTCGCCGCGGCGGGCGGCGCGACGGCGCGGGTCGAATACCGTCGCGGCTATCCGCCGACCGTCAATCACGACGCCCAGACCGACTTTGCCGCGGAGGTCGCGCGCAAGGTCGCAGGCGACTCGCATGTCGATCCGAACGCGCCTCCGATCATGGGCGCCGAGGACTTTTCCTTCATGCTCGAGGCCCGCCCGGGCGCGTTCATCTTCATCGGCAACGGCGACAGCGCGATGCTGCATCACCCCGCTTACGACTTCAACGACGCCGCCCTGCCCTATGGCATGAGCTACTGGGTCGAGCTGGTCGAGACCGCGCTCGCGCCCTAGCGATTGGAACACCGGTCATGCCCGCGAAAGCGGGCAGCCATGCAGCTTTGCCGAGGCGATGGATTCCCGCTTGCGCGGGAATGACAGGAGCCGGCTGCAGTTTCGTCCGAACGGTCGTGGCTATTACTGCCCGCCGCGCTCCGGAAATACAACCTGCCGGCGAAATCGGTCCAAATAAATCCAAGCCAAACCAAGCCCAGCCAAGGAAATCCAAGTAAAATTGCTTGGACTTATTTGGTTTTATTCGTCCGATTCGGGGCTTATCAATGGGTTACGTCGAAACCAAATAAGAATTTCACTCTCACGTTCCGCTCGCACCTTCAGGTTGTGCCTCGTACCCCCTCGCTCGCATTCCGCCGCTCCACCTCTGCTCGCCGCCGGATCCTCGGACCGCGCGGTAAGTTCGACGACTAAAAAGACTTATAACACAGATTCAGTTTTTCGAAAAGCTTTTGTCGACTTTTCGCGCCCATGGAGATTCGAAAGGCCAATCCCCGTTCAGTGACACTAGGATCAAACCGCTCGTTTGCATCTGTCTCGGCACCGGGCGCATCGCGGCCTAACGGCAGTCTCGAAAATCCGGCGGGTCTAAGATAGAATTCGCACGCGGAATCCAAAGGGAGCGAACGCTGTGGCAGATTCGAACGACAAACTTCCTCGCCACATATTGCCAATTCCTGACCCGAAGCATGTCGGTCTGACGACCTACGACGCCAAGGATCCCAACACGAAATATCCGCCGATCGTGCCGCTGCGCCCGCCGAAAGGCGCGCCGAACGTGCTGATCGTTCTCCTCGACGATGTCGGCTTCGGCGCCTCGAGCGCCTTTGGCGGCCCGTGCTACACGCCAACCGCCGAACGCCTTGCGGCCAACGGCCTGAAGTACAACCGCTTCCATACGACCGCTTTGTGCTCGCCCTCGCGTCAGGCGCTGCTCACCGGCCGAAACCATCATTCGGTCGGCATGGGCGCGATCACCGAGATGGCGACCTCGGCTCCGGGCAACAACAGCATCCGGCCCAAGGAGAAGGCGCCGCTGCCTGAGATCTTGAAGCTCAACGGCTATTCGACGGCGCAGTTCGGCAAGTGCCACGAGGTGCCGTTCTGGGAGGTCTCTCCCATGGGACCCTTCAATCAGTGGCCGACCGGCTCTGGTTTCGAGCATTTCTACGGCTTCGTTGGCGGCGAGGCGAACCAGTATTTTCCCGGCCTCTACGAAGGCACAGCGGCCGTGGAGCCGTCCAAAACGCCCGAACAGGGCTATACGCTCACCGAGGACCTCGCCGATCGCGCCATCACCTGGGTGCGTCAGCAAAAGGTGCTGATGCCCGACAAGCCGTTCATGATGTATTTCGCGCCCGGCGCGACCCATGCGCCCCATCATGTCCCGAAGGAATGGTCGGACAAATACAAAGGCAAGTTCGACGGCGGCTGGGACAAACTTCGCGAGGAATCGCTCGCGCGGCAAAAGAAGCTCGGCGTCATTCCGAATGACGCCGCGCTGACCGCCCGTCACGCGGAAATTCCCTCGTGGGACGAAATGCCGGCGAACCTAAAGCCCGTTCTCGCGCGCCAGATGGAGATCTATGCCGGGTTCCTGGAGCAGGTCGATCACCATGTCGGCCGCCTGGTGGATACGCTTTCCGATCTCGGCGTGCTCGACGACACGCTGATCTATTACATCATCGGGGACAACGGCGCCTCCGCGGAGGGGACGATCAACGGCTGCTTCAATGAGATGACGACATTGAACGGCATGCCGGGGATCGAGACGCCCGAGTTCCTGCTCTCGAAGATCGACGATTTCGGCACGCCCAAGGCCTACAACCATTATGCGGTCGGCTGGGCCCACGCGCTTTGCGCGCCGTATCAATGGACGAAACAGGTCGCCTCGCACTGGGGCGGCACGCGCAACGGCATGATCGTCCATTGGCCGAAGGGCGTGAAAGGCAAAGGGCGAGATTCGCAGCCAGTTCCACCACGTCATCGACGTCGCGAAGACGATCCTCGACGTCGCAGGATTGCCGGAGCCAACCTTCGTCAACGGGATCTCGCAGGCGCCGCTCGAAGGCGTCAGCATGGCGCCCACGTTCAGCGACGCGAAAGCGCCCGAGACCCACAATGTCCAGTATTTCGAGATGATGGGCAATCGCGGCATCTATCATGAGGGCTGGACGGCGGTGACGAAGCATCGAACGCCGTGGAAGGCGGATGCGCCGCCGCCGTTCGATGAGGATGTCTGGGAGCTCTACAGCCCCGACGATTGGACGCAGTCGAAGAACCTCGCCGCCGAGAATCCGAAGAAATTGGCGGAGTTGCAGCGGCTGTGGCTGATCGAGGCGGTGAAGTACAACGTCGTGCCGCTCGACGATCGCGGCTTCGAGCGGATCAACCCCGACATCGCCGGGCGACCGCAGCTCATTCGCGGAAACACGCAGCTTTTGTTTCCGGGTATGCGCGTGAGCGAGGCGTGCGTCCTGACGCTCAAGAACAAGTCTCACTCGGTCACGAGCCAGCTCACCATTCCCGAAGGCGGCGCCAAAGGCGTGATCATCACCCAGGGCGGCGAGGCCGGCGGCTGGACCCTCTACTGCCACGAGGGCAAGCTGAAATATTGCTACAATTTCTTCGGCATCGACTATTTCTTCGCCGAAGCGGACAAGCCAATTCCCGCCGGCAAGCATCAGGTGCGGATGGAGTTCAAATATGACGGCGGCGGCCTCGCCAAGGGCGGCGACGTGACGCTCTATTACGACGGCGAAGCCGTCGGCAAAGGACGGGTCGAGCGCAGTCAGCCGATGGGCTACTCGGCCGATGAGGCCTGCGACGTCGGTTCAGACACCGGCTCGCCGGCCTCGCCCGACTACGGGGCGAGCGGGAACTCTTTCACCGGCGCCATCGAATGGGTGCAGATCGACCTCGGCGAGGACGACCACAATCACCTGATCACGCCGGAGCAACGCTTCAAGATCGCGATGGCGCGACAGTAGGGCGCGCGCAGCTCAGGAGCCTAGGGGGCGCCAAAGGTTTCGAACGCTTCGCGCGCGATGAATCCCGGCGAATGGCGGGCGCGACTCCGTTCATTCTGGCGCCTATGTTGATCAGCTTTCGCTCAGGGTTCGCCGTCCTTGAACGGCGGCTCTTTGTCGGCGGGCACGCCTTGTTCGGCCATCGCCAGCATCATGGCGACGCTGACATAGGTTCCGGCGACCGCCGTCAGATCGACGACCTGCTGTTCGCCGAGAAGCGTCTTGGCGCGATCGAACAACTCGTCCGAGACCGAATGTTTGGTCGTCAACTCGGTCACGAAGTCGTAGACGACCTCTTCCTCGGGGCTCATGCCGGCGGGCCGCTGGTTGGCTTTGAGGTCCGCGATGATCGAATCGGCGAGGCCCGCTTTTTTCGCCAGCGGGGCATGGGCGAACCATTCCACTTGCGAGCGCCATTGCCGGCCAACGATCAGGATGGCCATCTCGTTGAGCTTGGTCGGCACGGACGTGTGCCAGCGCAGATAGTCGAGCAGGTCGTACATGCGTTGCGCGTAGACCGGACTGCGCAACATCGGATTGTAGGGGCCGCCGAGCCCTACGCTCGAGATCTTCACGATCTTCTCGCCGACCGGGCGTTGCTGGTCGTTGAGCTGGTCCAGGGTCAATTGGGGAAACCGCGGTTCCTTGCCTCTCGCCGGCGAACTCGCCGTATTGGCGGCGATCCAACCGAGGGGCGTGGCGGCAATTAGGCATCCCGCGGCGATCAGCATTTGACGCATGGGTCTCCTCCCTCGGCTTAATTATTCTATCGGGCGTCATCAGAGGACGCCGAAGGTGTCGAACGCTTCGCGCGCCCCCATGCCCCCGCGAATGGCGGTGGCGACCCGGTTCTCCGTCGACGCTTTCGCGAGAGCCGCTTCAATCGCCTCCGCCGCCACTTCGGAGGGAATGACAAGGACGCCCTCGCGGTCGCCGAAGATGATATCGCCGGGCGCAATCCTGACGCCCTCGATTTCAATGCTCACGCGAAAGTCGATCACTTTGCCGCGCGGCCCCTGGTCTTGTGCGTAGAGTCCGCGGCAGAATGTCGGAAAGCCAAGCGCCTCAATTCCCGCCGCATCCCGGACGAAGCCATTGAGAACGGCGCCCGCGGCGCGCAGGTAGCGCGCGCGAGTGGACATGAGTTCGCCCCACAGCGCGTAGCGAAACGAGCCGCCAGTGGCGACATAGACCTCGTTCGGGCGGAGATCGTCGAGCGCCTCCAGCATCAGCCCGAACGGCTTCGCGCCGCCGGCGCCAGACGCATGAGCGTTGTCATCGAAGATGTCGGCCTCGAGGACCGGCATGGCGCGGCCGACAAATTTCATGTCCGGCTTGAGCGGCCCAATGGCCTGCGGCAGGAATTGGCGCCGCCACCCCATCTTATCCAGCACATCGCCCACGACCGCGGTGAACAGCTTGTCGCGTAGGTTTGAGAAGACGGCGTCTTCCTTCATCCCGGCCATGTTTGCTCCTGAGATCGGGGACGGCCAACGGCTGGTACCCCGGCGGCAACCAGGGTCGAAGACCAATGATCGCCGCCACCCTGGCGGATTAACGATCTTTTAACCCCGTCGCGCTTCGCGGGGAACAATCTTCCCTCGTCTCGGTTTCTTGTGCCGGTTTTTCCGGAGGGCGAACATATGGACAATGCTCGTTCAGCGAGTTCTCATGCGGGCGAGGGCTTTCGCGAATGCCCCGCGCAAGATCAGCAACCGCTGACCCTCCTTCGACGCCTGATCATCGAAATCGAGGACTCGATCGCCCAATCACGCGAAATCATTCTCTCGACCCGCGACGCGATCGAACTCTTGGAGCGACTCCAGGGCCGCCAATTTTCAAAGTGAGGCGTACGCCTACTGCTGCTCGAGCTCCTCGCGGAGGATCTCCAGCCCGAGCCACTCGTCCTCAGCGACGGCCAGCGCATCGCGGAACTCCGCATAAGTCTTCGTCGCAGCCATGAACGCGGCTGGCTCGCGGGCCGGGAAGTCGGCGTCGGCGAGCTTGCGGTCGAGCGCGGCAAGGTCCGCCCGAAGCGTTTCAATCCTTCTCGGGAGGGTTTCGAGCGCCCGCCTCTCGTTGAATCCGAGCTTGCGCTTCGGCGCGGTTCGGTCAGCCGGGCGCTTGTCCGGCTTGTCCGGCGCCTCGACACGCGCGGCGAGCGGGCCAGCGAGCCCGTACCCGCGTTGGGCGACCATGTCGGAATAACCGCCCGCATATTCGACCCAGCGGCCGTCCCCCTCGCCGACAATGACCGACGTCGCCACGCGATCGAGAAAATCGCGATCGTGGCTGACGATGAGGATCGTTCCCGAATAATCGCCGAGCAGCTCCTGCAGGAGATCGAGCGTCTCGATGTCGAGGTCGTTGGTCGGCTCATCGAGAACCATCAGGTTCGACGGCTTCGCCAGGGCCCTCGCCAGCATAAGCCTGCCGCGCTCGCCGCCGGACAATTTGCCGATCGGCGTTCGGGCTTGTTCGGGCGGAAACAGAAAGTCGCGCATGTAGCCCATGACATGGCGCCGTTCGCCGTTGATCGTCACATAGTCGCTGCCGCCGCCGGTCAGCGCATCCACAAGCGTCGTTGTCGGCTCGAGCGAGGCGCGTTGCTGATCCAGCGAGGCCATCGTCACGTTGGCGCCGATACGCACCGAGCCCGCGTCGGGCGGCAGCGCGCCGGTTAGAAGGTTGATGAGCGTCGTCTTGCCGGCACCGTTGGCGCCGATGATTCCGATCCTGTCGCGGCGCATGACACGAAGCGAAAAGTCGCTCACGATCGGGCGATCGCCGTAAGATTTGCCGATCCGCTCAGCGTCGATCACCAACGCGCCCGACGTTTTGGCGTCTTGCGCAATCATGGAGGCGACGCCGACCGATCGCAGGGCTTCCCGTCGCTCGCTCCTGAGATCGGCAAGCTCTCCGACGCGCCGCATGTTGCGCTTGCGGCGCGCGGTGACGCCATAGCGCATCCAATGCTCTTCCTCGACAATCTTCCGGTCGAGCTTGTGGCGCTCGATCTCCTCCTCTTCGAGCTTGACGTCGCGCCAGGCCTCGAAGGCGCCGAAGCCCTGATCGAGGCGCCGGGTGCGGCCGCGGTCGAGCCAGATCGTGGCGCGCGTCAAGTCGGCAAGCAGCCGCTTGTCGTGGCTGATCAGCGCCAGCGCAGAGCGGCTATTCGCGAGGTGCGCCTCCAGCCATTCGATGGCGACCAGATCGAGATGATTGGTCGGCTCGTCGAGCAACAGGATCTCGGGCTCCGGGCTCAAGATCCTGACCAACGCCGCCCGGCGCGCTTCGCCGCCGGAGAGACGGCTGGGATCGGCGTCCGGATCCACCCCGAGCTCGGCCATCATGGTTCGCGCCGCGTATGGGTTGTCGAAATCGCTAAGGCCGGCAAGGACATAGTCAAGCGTGGTGGCGAAGCCGGACATGTCCGGCTCCTGCGGCAGATAGGCGAGGCGCGCCGAAGGTTGGACGAAGCGGCTGCCCCGGTCAGCCGTTATTTGGCCCGCGGCGATGCGAAACAGGGTCGATTTGCCCGACCCGTTGCGGCCGACGACGGCGATCCGGTCGCCCGCGGAGATCGACAGCTCCGCGCCGTCCAAAAGCGGCGCGCCGCCGAGCGTCAAGCCAGTGTCTCGCAATTGTAGGAGGGGCGGCATATGGATATGTCCGGGCGCGGCGGGCGGTCACGCTTAAAGGCAAGCGGGGGAAAGGAAAAGGGCTATGGCGACGCAAGCGACATTAGCGGCTTTAGCGAAACTGACCGGCATGCGCGATGGCGTGCTGGCGCGCACCGCAAGAAAAGATTTCGCCGACGATCCGGCGCGGTTCGCGCAGTTCAGCGTCACGCTCGACGATCTCCTGTTCGATTATTCCAAGCAGCGGATTGATGCAGGCGTCTTGGGCGCGCTCGTCGAGCTCGCCAAAGTCTGCAAGCTCGAAGCCAAGCGCCAGGCGATGTTCGCCGGCGAGAAGATCAACACCACCGAGAAGCGCGCCGTGCTTCACACGGCCTTGCGCAATTTCTCCGGCAAGCCGGTCCTGGTCGACGGCAAGGACGTGATGCCCGAGGTGATCGGCGTTCGTGAGAAAATGCTGAGCTTCGCCGCTGACGTGCGCGAGGGACGGGTGCGCGGCGCGCTCGGCCAGCCGATGACCGACGTCATCAACATCGGCATCGGCGGCTCCGACCTTGGCCCCGCCATGGCGACGCGCGCATTGGCGCCGTTTGCCCCGCCGCAATTGCGCAGCCACTTCGTTTCCAACGTCGACGGGGCGGACATCGGCGATACGCTGCGCGGGCTCGATCCGTCGCGCACGCTGTTCATCGTCTCGTCGAAGACCTTCACCACGGTGGAGACGATGACCAATGCGGCGACCGCCCGCGCCTGGATCGCACAGGGGGTTGGCGAAGCCGCCGTTGGAGACCATTTCGCGGCCGTCTCGACCCAGCTCGACAAGGTGGCGCAATTCGGCATTCAGCCGACGCGCGTGTTCGGCTTCTGGGACTGGGTCGGCGGTCGCTATTCGGTCTGGTCGAGCATCGGCCTGCCGCTCGCGATCGCGATTGGACCCGAGCGCTTCAACGAATTTCTCCGCGGCGGCTACGAGATCGATGAACATTTCCGTACAGCGCCGATCGAGAAGAACATCCCGATCCTCATGGGCCTGCTCAGCGTCTGGAACCGCAATATTCTCGAGCACGCCACGCATGGCGTGATCCCCTATGACCAACGCCTTGGGCGCTTCCCTGCCTATCTCCAGCAATTGCAGATGGAGAGCAACGGCAAGCACGTCCAGCTCGACGGCTCGCCTGCCAATACGGCGACCGGCCCGGTGGTGTGGGGCGAACCCGGCACCAACGGCCAGCACGCTTTCTTCCAGCTCATCCATCAGGGAACCGAGATCATTCCCTTGGACCTGCTCGTTGCGGCGACGCCGACCGAGGCCGACGCGCATCACCACGATCTCTTGGTCGCCAATTGCTTCGCGCAGGGGCAAGCTCTGATGCACGGCCGCACCCCAGCGGAAGCCGAGGCCCTGACCCGCAAGCAAGGCGCGAGCGAGGCTGACGCGAAAAGGCTCGCGCCGCACAAGAGCTTCTCCGGCAGCCGTCCGACGAGCACCTTCCTTTATGAACGCCTCGATCCGCGCACGCTTGGCCGGCTTATCGCTCTCTACGAGCACAAGGTGTTCACGGAAGGCGCGGTCTGGGACATCAATTCGTTCGACCAGTGGGGTGTCGAACTGGGCAAGGAACTCGCTACAAGCCTTGCGCCGGTCGTAGGCGACAAGACCAAGGCCACGACCGATCTCGATCCATCGACTGCGGGGCTGGTGGCGCATCTGCGCGCGCTTCGCGGCGCGGCTGCGAGCGCCTGAGAGATTCCGTAGCGCGCTCGCTGAGCGCGGCGGGCGCGATCAACGATCGCGCCTACAAAGGCCGATCCCGAGGGCGCTTGGCTGTTGCCAGGCGCCCCGTCGCCTTCGCGAGCCAAGAGCGGGTTGAGGAATCAACTCGTGGCGATAAGGTCTTGCGCACGCGCGCGTGGTAATCGTCGAGCCACGAGATTTCGTCGGCGTCCAACAATTTCGGCTCGACCAAGCTCACGTCGATCGGGGCGAAGCTCAGCGTCTCGAACCCCAACATCGGCCTTTCGCCACCGGCAATCGTCCGCTCCTCGACCACGAGCAGATTCTCGATCCGGATGCCGAACGCGCCCGCGGCATAATAGCCAGGCTCGTTGGACACGATCATTCCCGGCGCGAGGGCCGTTGTTCCGCTCTTGGCGAGACGCTGGGGGCCTTCGTGCACCGAAAGATACGACCCGATACCGTGTCCGGTGCCGTGGTCGAAATCGAGCCCGGCTCGCCATAGCGCCGCGCGGGCCAACGCGTCGATCTGGGCGCCGTTCGTTCCTGCGGGAAACACGGCGCGGGCGACCGCAATGTGGCCTTTGAGCACGCGGGTAAACCGGTCGCGCATGAGTGCGCCGGGCCGTCCGACAGCGATCGTGCGCGTTATGTCGGTCGTGCCATCTTCATATTGCGCGCCGCTATCGATGAGAAAAATGCCGCGGTCGATTTTCCGGTTGGACTCGTCGCTGACCCGATAATGAGGGATGGCGGAATTGGGTCCCGCCCCGGCGATGGTCGGAAACGACAGGTCCTTCAGCGCGGGGCTCGCCCGCCGGAAGGTCTCCAAAGCCTTGACCGCATCGATTTCGGTCAGGCGGCCTCGCGGCGCTTCAGTCCCGAACCAGGCGAGGAAATTCGCCATCGCTGCGCCATCGCGTTCATGGGCGGCGCGGGCACCTGCGAGCTCGACCGGATTTTTCTTCGCCTTCATGGGCGTGATCGGATCGGCGCCGACGTCGGCTTTGCCGCCCGATCCCTCGACCGCCTGGGTCAAATAGGCCGGCACGGTCGCGGTGTCGAAGCGGACGCGGGCGCCCTGCCGGCCCAGGTCCTCAATGAACGCGAGGAGGCCGTCGGGCTCGCGCACCTCCGCATGGCGGCTGAGACTTTGGCGACTCGCCGGCGTTAGCTTTCTTCCGTCGAGAAACGCGACGGGACGCCCGTCAAGCGGCAGGTATCCCCAGCCGAGCGGGAGCGGCGTGTAGGAGACGTCGGAGCCGCGAATATTGAACAGCCACGCCAAATTGTGAGGATCGCTGATCAAAAGGCCGTGCGAGGGGGCCACGGCCTGCCGCACGCGCGCGATTTTCGCCGTTGTGCTTTCGCCCGCGAAACGGAGCTTGTGCGGCATGATCGCGCCGAGCGGCGCGGGCGGCCGATCGGGCCAGATGGCGTCAATCGGGTTTGTCGTCGACCGGAACCAGTCCGGCGCCGGCTTTCTCACAAGCCGCCGCGTATCGCGCGACGGCGTCCGGCGTATGAAGTCGTGGGTCATACCCAAGCTTGTCGCCCTGCTTGAGTTGGCGCGCGATCCATTCGGTCGGCGGGTCTTCGGTGACATGGCGAAATTGGAAAACCGAGGGATCCGCCTCGCTCTTCACCTGCGCCGTGTATCGGCCGTCGACGAACAGCGCCGCGGCGTCTTTCAACACCACCGCGATTCCCGCCGAGCCGGCGAATCCCGTCAGCCACCTCAGCCGCTCGGAATTGGCGGGCACGTATTCGTTCTGGTGCTCGTCCGCACGCGGAACAATGAACCCTGCAAGCCCGCGCTTCGCCAATTCGGCGCGCAATTGGCTGACCCGCGCCGCCCCGTGCGAAGGATCGCCCAAGGCGACGAAGGATTGAAAACGACTTTCAAACACGTGCGGCGGTTTCCGAAATGGCGGCGTCAGGCGGCGTCTTGCGCGGTCACGACACGACCAATATACGGCAATTCGCGATACGAATGCGCCACGTCCATGCCGTAGCCGACGACAAAAACGTCGGGACAGACAAAGCCGACGAAATCCGCGCCGATTTCTACCATCCGTTTGCCGGGCTTCTCCAACATCGTGCAAACGAGAACCCGCCGCGCCCCGCGCGCGGTTAGAAGATCCTTGGCGAACGCCAGTGTGCGGCCCGACTCGAGAATATCATCGACAAGCAAAACGTCTCGATCACGGACCGAGGATTCGATGTCGCGAAGGATCTTCACTGTCCCGCTTGACACGGTTCCAGCTCAAATAGCTCGACAAGTGAAAGAACTCCACTTGCGGCTCGAGCCCAACCCGATGCAAGGCGCGCAACAGATCGGCGGCGAACATGAACGACCCTTTGAGGATCGCGACGACAAGCAGGTCCTTCGGCTTCGCCGCCGCGATCTCCCTCGCCAGCGATTCCGTTCGCTCGGCAATCGTCCGTTCGTCGAAAAGAATCTTGACCTGTCTGTCGCCACTCATCACGGGGACTCGGTGAACGACCCTTTATCTCCCGGCGCAGCGAATTTGACCAGGACCTCGCGGACGCCGGCCGGGGGCGCCGCCAATCGGGTCCGGAATGGGACACGTTCATGAGCGCTGAGGCGAGGCTTAGGACCCCGCGCCGTCCAGACGTAGAGTTCGCGCCCATCGTCCGCGCGCAAGGCCAAGCGCAGATTCGGCGCCGGCGTTTCCCTGTCGCGCAGATTCGCAATCTCGCCGGTGACCAGAAGTTCTCCCGAGCTATCCGGTTGTTGCGTTGTCGTCGCGCGCACGTCGACGATCGACAGACCTTGAAGATTAACAGGCATGCCGGCGAGGGCGTAGACACCCGCCGCTGCCGGGGCGATCGAAACGATAGCGGCCCGAGCCGCGATCGCCGTCGTCGCAGCGACCACCAAGCCGACGAGGACAAGGGCTGGACCGGTCGCGCCACCGGACCGACAGCGCCTAGGCGGCCCGGAGCGAAAGTTGTGATCCCAAATCATGTCGCCTGACTCGCTGTTCCGATGGGGTGGCCTATGGTGGTATTTGGTTGGAAACACGGTTAAAGGCGCGTTAAGCGGCCGCCTCGCCGTCCCCGGGGATCGCGTTGCTAAGGTTCGAAAACGTCGGTTTGCGCTACGGCATGGGACCGGAGGTCGTCGGCGACCTTAATTTTTCCGTGGCTCCACAAAGCTTTCAATTCCTCACCGGCCCGTCCGGGGCCGGCAAGACAACGCTGATGCGGCTGATGTTGCTGTCGCTCCGGCCGACACGAGGAACGATCCGCGTATTTGGCCAAGACGCCTCGGCGCTGACCAAGGACGATCTGACGACGCTCCGAAGGCGGATCGGCGCTGTCTTTCAGGATTTTCGTCTATTGGACCATCTGACGACCTATGAGAACGTGGCGTTGCCGTTGCGGGCGATGGGACGCGAGGAATCGGCTTATCGGGCGGAAGTGGTCGAGCTTCTGCGCTGGGTTGGGCTCGGCGATCGGATGAACGCCTCCCCGCCTGTGCTTTCTGGAGGCGAAAAGCAGCGGGCGGCGATCGCGCGCGCGTTGATCGTTCGCCCTGAATTGCTGCTCGCGGACGAGCCGACCGGGAATGTCGATCCGGGCCTCGCGCGCCGCCTGCTCCGGTTGTTCGTCGAACTGCACCGGCTTGGCACGGCGGTCGTCATCGCCACGCACGATCTCCAGCTTATGGATCAATTCGGCTTCGCCCGCCGGCTGGTCGTCGGAGACGGCAAGCTGACGATTTTTGACGGACTGCCGTCATGAATGAACCGATCATCGAGCCTATTTTTGCCGTTGAATCGGAGCCCGCGTTCGAGACCAACGCGCCGCTCATCCCGCGCGACTCGGTCGCTGGACGCGCGCTGGTCGTCGTCATTGCGATCATGACCTTTCTCGCGTGCTTGACCGCGGGCGCGGCGTTGCTGGTCGCCGACGCCTCGCAAGCCTGGCGCTCGGATGTGTTGCGCGACGCGACGATCCAGGTGAAACCTCTGCCTGGCGACGATGTCGAAAGCCTCGTCGCCAAAGCTGTCGCCATCGCGACCCAAGCGCACGAGGTCGATTCTGCCCACGCTCTTTCCAAGGCCGAATCGGAAAAGCTTCTTGAGCCGTGGCTCGGCGCCGGGTTCGACCTCAGTGAACTGCCCGTCCCCCGGCTGATCCTCGTCAGGCTGCGCGGCCAAGGCTCCCAAAACCTGGACACGCTGCGTAAGGCGCTCGCCTCCGCCGTTCCGCAAGCCGATCTCGACGACCATCGGGTTTGGGCGGCGCGCCTCGGCACCATGGCCAACGCTGTCGTCATTCTTGCGGCCGCTCTTTTCGCGCTCATGATCGTGGCTATGGGAACGGCGATCGGGTTCGCCACTCGCGGCGCGATGGCTGGCAACCGGGAGATCATCGAAGTCCTGCATCTCGTGGGCGCGTCAAACGCGTTCATCGCGAGGGAGTTCCAGGCTCATTTCCGTCGCCTGGGGCTTCGCGGCGCGATGATCGGCGGGCTGGCCGCCATCGCCTTTTTCGCCGCAGCTTCGCTTCTTTCATTCTGGTGGGCGCATTCGCCGGGCGGCGACGAGATCGCGGCGATGTTCGGGTCGTTCGCGCTTGGCGCCTCCGGCTATATCGCGCTTGCGCTGGTGTGCGCCGTGGTTACGCTGCTGACCGGTCTTCTTTCACGCACGATCGTCATGCGCCATTTGCAAGCGCTGCAATAGACATGCGGCGGATCTAACCCTCGACGCCCCAATGCTCGCAACGCGATCGCTGCTTTTCAACGCGCTCTTCTATCTGAACCTGGTGGTTCTGATGATCATCGGCCTGCCGACCATGCTGTTTGGCAGGCGAGCCGTCTTTGCCCTCGCCCGGCTCTGGGGCGCGATTTCCGTCTGGCTCCTGGAAGCGATCTGCGGTCTTCGGCTGGAATATCGCGGCGTCGAGAATATTCCCCCGGGCGCGATCCTGATCGCGGTCAAGCATCAATCGTTTCTCGAGACCTTCGCGCTGCTCAAATACGCGCCTGACTTCGCCATCATCCTCAAGCGCCAGCTTACCTACGTGCCGCTGTTCGGCCTCTATCTCATCGTCTCACAGCAGATCGCCATCGATCGCGCGAAGGGCAGGCAGGCGTTGCAGCAAATCGCCGGCGCCGCGAAGCCCGTGTTCGCCGCCGGACGACAGGTGTTCATTTACCCGGAGGGGACGCGGCGCCTCCCCGGCGCGCCGCCGAGGTACAAGCAAGGCGCCGCGGCGCTTTATGCCGAGACGGGGGTCGCCTGCCTGCCGGTCGCCGTCAACACTGGTCTATTCTGGCGGCGACGCGGCTTCTTGCGGCGCCCCGGCCTGGCGGTGATCGAATATCTGCCAGTCATCCCGCCGGGGCTTGATCGGGCCGCGTTCGGCAAACGCTTGCAGACGACAATCGAGATGGCCTGCGACCGCCTCAACGCGGAAGCGATCGCCAACGACCCGTCGCTGGCCGCGGTCGTTGCGGAAGGCGCGAACAGCGACGCCGAAACGCTGCGGTCGGCTTGACGAAGGTCTTGCTTTGTTCTATTAACGTTCTCATAACAATCTCAGTCGGGGCGAAGATGCTGACATACGAGGATGGAGCGGTCGACCACACATACGCCGTCTCGGAATCGCCTGCGACCCGTTGGACCGCCCCAATGAGCGATCGCCAGAACCAAAAGCGCGGCTCCTCGCTGGCTGCCCTCGACGGCATGCCGATCTCCTCCCGATTTTGTTCGTGGATCGGCCAGTCGGGGCGGCGCTACGTCTTCTCCGTCTATTCGCCCGTCGAGTGTCCGGCGTTTCGCGACGCCGTCCTGCTGGCCGCTGTCCGCGATATGACGGGGCAACGGCGCATCGTTTCGGTGCGCGAAACTGGATCTTTTCCGGAACCGGTTGTCGCCGAGATTCAACGTGAGCTCCGGGCCTTCGGTCCCGGCCTCGAGTTCCACCTCCATTTGCGGGCCTCGTCGCCAACCGAACGCGCGGCGATCGTCGCCGATCTCGCCATCGCCCAGACCTAACGGCCCGTGGGGTCTTTACGGGCTCGCTCTGAGCTTCGCGCTCAGCCACTCGAGATCGGGATCCCGCACCCCTAGAGCCAGCAGATGATCGTTGGTCTCGAGGATATACTCCGCATTGTCGCCGGACCTGCCTTTTCCTGCGCGCACATATTCAAGCATCCCCTCCCGATCGAGACGCCCCGCATATTGGGAGTGAAGCCGGTCGGCGACATAGGTCACCGCAAGGACTCGGTCGCCGGATTCGAGCGTCACAGGCATGGTCCGCTCGAGATAGACGGCGGTTATTTGCTCGCGCTCCCGAAGATAGCGAATCGTCGCCTCGCGCAGCGCCGAGTCGACCTCGAAGGCCACGCCCGGACAGGCGCCGCCGCGATCGAGGCCCAGCACGAGTCCGGGCCGCTCGGGCGAGCCGCGATAAACGTGGGAAAGGACGCAGAGGCTTCTCCGCCAGCCGCGCAACAGCGCCTTGCATCGTCGGGCGTAGGTGAATCCGGGCCGCCACATCAGCGACCCGTACCCGAACACCCATAGGCGCCCGTCCGAATCGGGCGCGGCCGCGTCCATAGACGTCACGGCGTCGGCTCTTCGGCTTCCGCGGCGCGACGGCCAAAATCCGGCGCCGCAGTCTCTTGGCCCTCAGCAACGATTCCGAGGCGGATCGCTCGCGTCCGAGTGAACAGGGCGAACAGCCCGTCTCCATCCTCGCGCCGGATCATCCTCTGCAGCGCCGTCAAATCCTCGTTGAAGCGGCCGAGCATCTCCAAGACCGCATCCTTGTTGTGCAGGAAGACGTCCCGCCACATGGTCGGATCCGAAGCCGCGATCCTGGTGAAATCGCGAAATCCGCCGGCCGAGAACTTGATCACCTCCGAGCGGGTGACCTCTTCGAGGTCCGCCGCGGTGCCGACGATGTTGTAGGCGATGAGATGCGGCACGTGGCTGGTGATCGCCAGCACAAGGTCATGGTGCGCAGCGCTCATGATTTCGACATGCGATCCCAGCGTTTGCCAGAACGCCCGCACCTTCTCGACCGCCTGTTGGTCCGTCTCCTCGGGAGGAGTGAGAATGCACCAGCGGTTGACGAACAGGCTCGCGAATCCGGCGTCCGGACCTGAGTACTCAGTTCCCGCGACCGGATGCGCCGGAACGAGGCGCGCGTGAGCGGGCAGCGCCGGCTTGAGAGCCGCAACGACAGCCCCCTTGACCGAACCGACGTCCGAGACGACCGTCCCTTGTTGTAGCGCCGGTGCAATGACCCGTCCGATCGCCTCGTTCGCGCCGACTGGCGCGCACAGGATGACACAATCGGCATGGCTTACAGCGCGGGCCAGATCGTCGGTGACGAGGTCGCCAAGCCCTAAGGCCTTCGCGCGCTCTAAAACCTCGACCGATCGGTCGGCAAGGACGATGCGGCGCGCCGCGTTGCGCCGGCGCGCGGCGCGCGCGATCGATGAGCCGATCAGCCCCACTCCGATGATCGCTAGTTCTTCGAAGATCGGCTCAGCGAGCGGCTCCCCGAGCCGTTCAATCACCTTTGCCTCGCATGAACTCGGCGAGCGCAGCGACCACGCCTTTATTGGCCTCCTCGCCGCCGACGGTCAGACGCAGGGATTCTGGAAGCCCGTAAGCCGCGACCGCGCGAAGAATGAATCCGCGCGCGCTCAAAAAGGCGTCCGCATCCGCGGCGGTCCGGCCGGATTGCTTGGGAAAGGTCAGCAGCAGGAAATTGCCGACGCTCGGGGTCACCTCGATCCCAAGCCCGGCGATCGCCTCGGCCAGCCAGGGTAGCCAGCGCGCGTTGTGTGCGATCGCCCCTTCGATATGGGCGGCGTCCCCAAGGCTCGCGACGCCCGCGATCTGCGCCGCTCCGTTCAGGTTGAATGGACCGCGGACCCGGTTCAGCGCGTCGACGACATGCGCGGATCCATAGGCCCAGCCGATACGCAAGCTCGCCAGCCCATGGATCTTGGAGAAGGTCCGGGTCATGACGACATTGTCGGCAGCCGAAGCCAATTCCAGTCCCGCCGCGTAATCGTTGCGAGTCACATATTCGGCGTAAGCCGCGTCAATCACCAGAAGGGTGTGCGGAGGCAGGCCTTCGTGCAGGCGCTTGACCTCTGAAAATGGAATATACGTCCCGGTCGGATTGTTCGGATTGGCAAGGTAGACGATCTTCGTGCGGGCGCTCACCTTTGCAAGAATGGCGTCCACGCTCGCCGTCCGGTCCATCTCCTCGGCGACGACTGGGGTCCCGCCGGCAGCGCGAATGCAGATCGGATAGGTCAGAAAGCCGTATTGACTGTAGAGGCCCTCGTCGCCGGGATGCAGAAAAACATGCGCCAGCAGCGCCAACAGCTCATCGGAGCCGTTGCCGCAGATGATCCGGGTCGGATCGAGGCCGTAGCGCCGGCCGATCGCCTCCCGTAGCGCCGTCGAGGCGCCGTCAGGGTAAAGCTCCAGGCTATCGGCGAGCGCCCGCACGGCTTCGATCGCCTTCCGCGATGGGCCGAGAGGCGATTCGTTGGACGAAAGCTTGTGAACCTTGTCGACGCCCGGAACCCGGCTCTTGCCCGGCACATAGGGGTCGATTTCGAGGATCGCCGCCCTAGGCTGAGGGCGGACGGGAGCGGTAGCGGTCATGGCGGCTTCGATTAGCCTCAATTCGTGGGCTTGCGCAACGCCGCGGCGTCAATTCGGTCCGCATGCGCGCCGATCTCCGAGGAGCGCACGTCTGCGGCGCCAGCCGACCGCAGAACTTCGCTCACCGCATCCGGGGAGATCTCGCCCGGCCGCGCGACAAGAAGCGCAAGCCCCATTTCAGTAGCGGCGGAGCCGATCGCTTCGGCTCCAATCTTGCGCAAAGCATGAGGGATGTCGGGGCGCCAGCGATCGAGCGTGACCAACTCAAGCACGACGTCGCGCGCCGTCCCGTCGACCAGTGGCTTGGAGATGACGAACACCGGCAGGCCCGCGGGGTGATCGGCGCGCTCGACGAACGGCAACCGGGCGATGATCTTCGGCGCGTCCGGCGGTGCGAGCCTCGTCCACCAGGCGCCGGCCCCTGGGCCCCCGTCGACCGCGAACATGCCGAGATCGCCGACCGAATCGGCAACCGCGCGGATGACCTCGCCAGCCCCGAAATGCGGCGCGCATGGAGTTGTGAAGCCGAAATGAAAGCGCGCCGAGTCTCGCATTGCGGCGTCGCCGCCCGATACATCGACGTGGATGCTGTAGGGCGCCTGGACATAGGTGAAGGTGGAAATGATCACGCGCCAGATGCCCTCGACGGTGTCGAGGGGCAGAATGCCGCGATGCCGCTCGACAAGCGCACGCATCATTGAGGCTTCACGCGCGGGGCGAAACGCCGACCCCCCTCCCTGGCGCGACTTGATCTCGATCAGTTGATCAATGACGCGCCCTCGCTCCATGAGAAGCTGGTGCATCTGCAAGTCGATACGGTCGATCTCGACTCGGAGATCGGCAAGGGTCGGCTGCGATGGTTGGGACATGGGGCGCTCGCCCTCTCCTTTCGAGGGACTGGCGTGGGCGGAGATTCGGTTCGTGGCCTAGCCGCGTCGGGCCGGCTCAGGTGTTCATCGAACTCGAAGAAATTCGCGTTGGTCTTGGTCTCACGCAATTTGCCAAGCAGGAACTCGATCGCGTCGACCGTGCCCATCGGATTGAGGATGCGGCGCAGCACATACATCTTCTTCAGGATATCCGGCGGCACGAGCAGCTCTTCCTTCCGGGTTCCCGACCTGGTGATGTCCATCGACGGGAACGTGCGCTTGTCGGCCACCTTTCGATCGAGGATGATTTCCGAATTGCCGGTTCCCTTGAATTCTTCGAAAATGACCTCGTCCATGCGCGAGCCGGTGTCGATCAGCGCGGTGGCGATGATGGTCAGCGAGCCGCCCTCCTCGATATTCCGGGCCGCGCCGAAAAACCGCTTCGGACGTTGCAGCGCGTTGGCGTCGACGCCGCCGGTCAGAACCTTTCCGGACGAAGGGACCACGGTGTTGTAAGCGCGTCCCAGGCGCGTGATCGAGTCCAGCAGAATGACCACGTCGCGCCCGTGCTCGACCAGCCGCTTGGCCTTCTCGATCACCATCTCGGCGACCTGAACGTGACGCACCGCGGGTTCGTCGAAGGTTGACGACACAACTTCGCCGTTCACCGAGCGCTGCATGTCCGTCACTTCTTCCGGCCGCTCGTCGATCAGGAGGACGATCAAATAGCATTCCGGATGATTGGCGGTGACCGACTGGGCGATGTTCTGCAGGAGCACCGTCTTGCCCGTGCGTGGCGGCGCGACGATCAGCGCGCGCTGCCCCTTGCCAATCGGCGCGACGATATCGATCACCCGCGCCGAGAGGTCCTTGCGGGTCGGGTCCTCAACTTCGAGCTTCAGGCGCTCATCGGGATAGAGCGGCGTCAAATTGTCGAAATGGACTTTATGCCGGGTCTTTTCGGGGTCTTCGAAGTTGATCTCGTTGCACTTGAGCAGCGCAAAGTACCGTTCCCCCTCCTTGGGGCTTCGGATGACGCCTTCGACCGTATCGCCAGTCCGCAAACCCAATCGTCTGATTTGCGACGGTGAAACGTAAATGTCATCGGGACCCGGGAGATAGTTGGCGTCGGCAGATCGCAGGAAAGCAAATCCATCCTGCAAAATCTCGACCACCCCCTCCCCGATAATCTGAACCTCGACACTTGCGAGCTGCTTTAGAATCGCAAACATCAACTCCTGCTTGCGCATGATCGACGCGTTTTCGACGTCGTTCTCCTCAGCGAACGCCAAGAGCTCGGTTGGCGATTTCTGTTTTAATTCTTTGAGTTTCATTTCCCGCATTGGCGGACCTTTAGTTGGACTTCCGGTCCCGCAGACCTGCAAAGTCATTAGACGTGATGGATGATGGCGCTGACGATTCGAGGCTGAATTCGGCGTGTCAGGGCCGCGCGGCGAAAGTCGGATCGGGCGATCCAGCGCCGCTAGGAAGCCCGCGTTGGTGATTGCGGGCGAGGGTTCATAGTCGTGTTTGAAGAATTTTTCAACGGCCATTTGTGGCCCAGGCGCCTTTCGCTTCAAAGCGGCTTAAAATGGCTTTACCACCACCAGAACAACAATCAGGATCATGAGCACCGTCGGAGCCTCATTCAGGATCCGATAGAAACGGGCCGGCCGCACATTCGCGTCCTCGGCAAAAGTGCGAACGCAGCGCGCGAAATAGCCGTGCAGCCCAGCCAGGCCAAGGACCAGGACGAATTTCGCCTGCCACCAGCCGTCCCGCCAATCTTCGGTCAGATAGACGAGCGTAAACCCGGTCAAAAAGACGAGGATCATGGACGGAGTGATGATGGCTTTGAGAAGCCGTCGCTCCATCACCTTGAATGTTTCCGAGACGTCCGAGCCCTTCGGCGCATCGGCGTGATAGACGAATAGCCTGGGGAGATACAGCATCCCCGCCATCCACGCGATGACGGCGATGACGTGCAAAGCCTTAACCCAGAGGATCATGCGGAGTTCAGCGTCCCCGAGCAACTTGATTGGCCACTCGAATGACCGACGGCATTAGGCGCGGGATCCCGCTAACGCAAGCCGGAGTTCCGGAGGCGACAAAAAGCATACAAATAAGATTCTGAACTGATTCTTCTCTTTAGAGGGTCGGTTTGCGCAAATTCGATTCCATCCAGACGATTGAACAGTCACATTTGACGTAAGGGCCGCGCGCGTCCTGGATCGAGCCCTCTCATGGTTAACGTTCCGTTAAGAGACTCTAGCTGTCGCCAAATCGCAGGCGCATCCTGTTCTAATTATCCCCGCAATTCATATGCGTCTTCACAACGGCGTTTAATTGCTCCCCACCTCGACGGTTGTGAGTCGTCGGAACGCGCCTCGTCGCGTTCCGCCGCCGAGCCTCCGCCTGACGGGTCCGATTCTCCACGCCTGTCCACATGCCTCACCCCCGGTTATAACCGGTCACGATTGACCTCCTGGGGGCCGCATTGGGCCGAAGCTATTTTCATCTTCATCTGGTCTCGGATTCGACCGGCGAAACGCTGATCGCCGCCTCGCGCGCCGCGGCGGCGCAATATCAAGGCGTCGCCTCGATCGAACATGTCTATCCGCTGGTGCGCACCCTGGCCCAGCTTGATCGGGTGATTGCTGAGATCGAGAACGCGCCCGGGATCGTCCTCTTCACGCTGGTCGATCCCGAACTTTCCAAGCGGCTTCAAGAAGGCTGCGAAGCCTCAAGTTCGCCGTGCTTGTCTGTCCTCGAACCAATATTGACGTTGTTCAAGTCCTATCTTGGACAGAACTCAACGCCACGAGCCGGCGCGCAACATATGCTCAACGCCGACTACTTCAAGAGGATCGATGCGCTAAATTTCAGTATGATCAGCGACGACGGTCAGTCGCCCGAAAATCTGGAGCTTGCCGATATCGTTTTACTGGGAGTGAGCCGCACTTCGAAGACGCCGACCAGCATTTATCTCGCCAATCGCGGATACAAGACTGCAAACGTCCCGATTGTGCCGCGTCTGCCATTGCCAAACGCAATTGACCATCTTCGCCGTCCGCTCATTGTCGGGCTCATTGCTTCGGCTGAGCGGATTGTGCAGATCCGGCAAAACCGGCTTCTTTCGCTCAACGCCGATTCGCAAACCGACTATGTCGACCGCATCGCGGTCGCCGAGGAAATCGCCGCGTCGCGCCGGCTGTTTGCTGAACGAAGCTGGCCCGCGATCGACGTGACGCGCCGCTCGATCGAAGAAACAGCGGCCGCGGTGCTCGACCTTTATCGTGAGCATCGTCTCAAATTCATCGCCAACGGTTGACACCCATGCGAGAGGTCGCGACCGACGTCGCCGCCGATCTGGCGGGGGGCCGCTCCTCTGGTTCTGGCCTCGAGGAGCGAAAGCCGCCGGGCTCTCCTGTCGGCGGCTGGACTGGAGGCTGAATTTATAGCCCCCGATGTCGACGAGCGCGCTGTCGAAGACGGATATCTTGCGAGTGGCGGCTCGGTTGAAGACGTCGCTCTGGAGTTGGCTCAGGCCAAGGCGCTCGCAGCGAGCGCCGAACGTCCGGACGCCTACTGCATCGGCGCCGATCAGACGCTCACGCTCGAAGGTAGGATTCTCCACAAGTCCCGCGATTTCGCCGCCGCGGCGCAAACGCTGGCCCTGCTCTCAGGCAAGACGCATCGCTTGACCTCCGCGTTCTGCGTCGCGCGCGCCGGGAAAGCGCTGGTCGTCCACAGAGATCACGCCGACGTACGAATGCGGGCACTCGATCCCGGTGAGATTTCGCGCTATCTCGAGCGCGCCGGACCGGGCGTGTTGGCCTCTGTCGGCGCATATCAGGGCGAGGGTCTTGGAATTCATCTGTTCGAGCGCATTGAAGGGGATCATTCCGTTGTTCTCGGACTGCCGATGTTGAGCCTCCTTGCATGGCTGCGGCGCGAAAATCTGATCTCGCTATGATCGAAACAAGTGCGCCGCGCGCGGGGGTGGCGGGCTGGCCGGTCGACCACTCGCGGTCGCCGACGATTCATCGTTATTGGCTCAAGGAACTCGGCATCGCGGGGAGCTACGAGAAGTTCGCCGTCCGACCAGGAGAATTTCGCCAGTTCGCCGACAGGATCGGCGAAGACGCACTCGTTGGCGCCAATGTCACGGCGCCCCACAAGGAAGCGGCCTTCAGCGTCTGCGACGCAGCGAACGCCGGTCGCCGAGGCTCTCGGCGCGGTGAATACATTGTGGCGGCAAGACGGGCGTCTGTGGGGCGACAACACCGACGTCGCCGGCTTTCTGGCCAACATGGACGAAGCCGCGCCCGGCTGGGCGGAGCGGGGAAAGTCGGCGGTCGTTATCGGCGCCGGCGGCGCGGCTCGAGGAATCGTCTACGCGTTGATCTCGCGCGGCTTTGAGCGCATTGCGGTCGTCAACCGGACGCAATCTCGAGCGGAAGCGCTGGCTGCTCATTTCGGCGGTCCGACAACAACGGCGCCTTGGGCGGATCTGGCGACGGAATTGCCTGAGGCGGACTTGCTCGTCAACGCGAGCTCGCTTGGCATGGTCGGACAGTCGCCGCTCGCAATCGATCTCAGCGGTTTGCGCGAGCGCGCGGTGGTCGCCGACGCGGTCTATGTTCCCTTGCGGACGCCGCTCATCGAAGCCGCCGGCGCGCGCGGCCTTCGCACAGTCGAAGGGCTCGGCATGCTGCTCCACCAAGCCGCGCCCGCCTTCGCGCGCTGGTTCGGCAAGCAGCCCGTGGTGACGCCGACTCTGCGCGCTCTGGTCGAAGCCGAAGTCACGGCGGCTTACGAGGCGGCGCAGTGATCGTTGCGGGGCTTACGGGCTCGATCGCGATGGGGAAATCGACCGTCGCCGGCATGTTCGCCGAGCTCGGCGTTCCGACATTCGACGCCGATGTCGCCGTGCGCGACTTTTACGCCGGAGACGGCGCGAAAGCGGTCGAGGCGGAGTTTCCAGGCGTCACGGTCTCAGGACAAGTCGATCGCGAGCGCCTCGCATCGCGGGTGTTGGGTGACGCAGAGGCGCTGCAGCGCCTTGAAGGACTCGTGCATCCTGCGGTGGCCCAGGCGCGCGTTCAGTTCCTGGAGCGCGCGGCGGCTGCGGGCCGCCGTCTCGCCATCGTCGACGTGCCGTTGCTGTTCGAGACCGGTGGAGAAGCGAGTGTCGATCTGGTGATCGTGGTGAGCGCGCCCGCCTCGATCCAGCACGTCCGCGCTATGGGGCGGCCAGGCATGACCGAGGCTAAACTTGAGGCCATTCTGTCCCGCCAAACGCCGGATGCGGAAAAAAAACGGCGGGCTCATTTCGTCATTGACACGCGCGGCAGGCTTGAATTGACACGTGCCGTCGTCGCTCAATTCATGCGCTCAACCGCGGCGCTGGCCGGAGGCCGAACCCGCCATGCGTGAAGTCGTGCTCGACACCGAAACCACCGGCCTCGATCCTGCGGACGGACATCGGGTGCTCGAAATTGGCGCCGTCGAGATCGTCCATCAAAGCCTGACCGGCAAGGTCTTTCACGTTCTCATCAATCCAGAGCGTGATGTCCCCCAGGACGCAGTGCGTGTCCACGGCCATAGTTCCGCCGTGCTCAAGGACAAGCCGGTCTTCGCAAGCGTGGCCGACGATTTTCTGGCCTTCATCGGCGACTCGAAGCTCGTCATCCATAATGCTGAGTTTGATGTGCGCTTTGTGAACGCGGAGTTGGCGAGGCTTGGCCTCGCCACCATCGGCATGGATCGCGTGGTCGATACGCTGACGCTGGCGCGAAAAAAGCATCCTGGAGTGTCGAACAGCCTCGACGCTCTTTGCGACCGCTACCGCATCGACCGCTCGCGGCGGGTCCGTCACGGCGCTTTGCTCGACGCGGAGATTCTTGTCGAGGTCTATTGCGAGCTGACAGGAGGTCGTCAGCGGTCGCTCCTGTTTGGCGATGTTCTGGGGGATGGCGACGTGCGCGTTGTCGCGGTTCCTCCCCGCTCCAGCCCGCGACCCCTCAGGATATTTGCGATCGACCGCCCCGCAAGTGGACGTACACGTTCGGTATATTGAAAGCCTCGGCCGCGACGCGATCTGGTTTCGCTACTTGGATCAGCCGACGCCGGCCTGAGTTCGTTCGCCGCGAAAGATCAGGCGGTCTGTTGCTGCGGTTGACCGCCGGCTGCGGCCAATCTCTGCAGATAAAGCGCCTGGAAATCGATCGGGTCGATAAAGAGCGGCGGATATGACCCGCCGCGCACGGCGTCCGCGACGATTTGGCGCGCGAACGGGAACAATATGCGCGGGCCCTCGATCATGACCACCGGCTGAACCTGTTCGGGCGGAAAGTTCTCCACCCGAAACACGCCCGCGTAGTTGAGCTCGAACTTGAACATCGTATCAGCGCCTTGACCGGCGCCGCCCTCGAGCATGAGGCTGACCTCGTAGTCGGAAGGAGCAAGCTGGCGCGCGTTCACGTTGATCTGTATCGAGATGTTGGGAGGCGTTTGCTGCGGACCCAAGGTGCGGGGAGCATTGGGATTTTCGAACGAAAAGTCCTTCGTATACTGGGCGAGAACCGAAAATTTCGGACCGGCTTGCGGCGTGTCAGCGCCATTGCCGTTCTGTTCAGCCATCGTCAACTGCTCCCTGAGCGCGACTACGAACGCTGCTCGCCGATCGTTTGGACAATCCCAACGCGGGTCGGTCGCCTAGCATGGCGCCATTATCCAAACAAGCGCGCAGCGATCATCGCGACGCGCTAACCCGACTGAACAACGCCTGGCTGGCGTAGCCGTCGGGCGCAAGGCCATTATGTTCCTGATAAGCGCCCACCGCCGAACGCAGCGTGTCGCCGCTTTTTCCGTCGAGCTTGCCGACCTCGTAGCCCATCTTCTTCAGTTTGGCTTGAAGCTTCTGGATTTGTGCCGAGGTCAGAGGATGATCGTGTGTGGGCCAGTGGGCGACGAGACCTGGCCGGCCCGTCACGGCGTCGCCGAGCAGGCCGACCGAAAGTGCGTAAGCCGTCGAGTTGTTATAAGTCTTGATCACGTCAAAGTTGCTGGTGACGAGAAACACGGGTCCGTTGAGCCCAGCGGGAATCAACAACCGTCCTTCACCCAATTCCGGCAGTGGCGACCCATCGGCCTTTGTTACGCCGCGAGCGCCGAAGGATGAAAACGACGCCGGGGACGATGAATCAGCCGCCGTCAGCGCGAATTTGGCAGGCAGGCGAACCTCGAAACCCCACGGCAGGCCCTTCGTCCAGCCATGTTTCGCCAAATAATTCGCGGTCGAGCCGATGGCGTCTGCTTCATTCGTCCAGATGTCGCGTCGATCATGCCGTTGGAAGGCCACGGCATAGTTGAGGTAGCTGGACGGCATGAACTGCGTCTGCCCCATCGCGCCCGCCCACGAGCCGCGCATGAGCGACGGAGCGACGTCGCCTTCCTCCAGAATGACAAGCGCCGAGAGCAATTCGTCACGGAAGTAGTCGCCCTGAAAATGGATAAAGGCGAGGCTCGCGAGCGCCTGAATGATATTGTTCGACCCGGTAAAACCGCCGAAATCCGTCTCCAGCCCCCAGACGCCCAAAATGACCGCGTCGTCAACGCCATAGAGACCGTTCGCCCTGGCGAGCCAGAGGCTTTCTGAACGCGCTCTTTCGCGGCCGCGCTCGATGCGATCGGCCGATACGGCGCTCGCGACGTAGTCCCAAATCGGACGTACGAACTCAGGTTGCGATTCCGCGCTCGCCGCAACTTTGGGATCAAAGGAGACGCCTGCAAAAGCGTTGTCGAACGTGATCCGCGAAACCCCACGCTCTTCGGCAAGTGGCCACAGCTTATCGACGAATTCGCGGAAGGCCGGCCGAGGAGGCACGGGGGATTTGTGGCCGGGGGCCGCCGCGGCGGAAAGCGCGACACCCGACAAGCCGAGCGCGACAATGGAGGCCCGCAACACGGCGAGACTGACGTCCCGAAGGGGGACGTGTCCAGCGCTCGTGGTGGATTCTGGCCATATCTTCGGCCACCCGCAGAGAAAATCCGGATCAGAGACTGCGCCAAATTCAGCAAAATGCAACGGCGCGCCTCAAGAAGCTAGGCGAAGTGGCAGACCTCAACTGTTGATTGCATCGGGACGCGGCATGGAGATGATGTTGTAGCCCGCATCGACGAAGTGCACCTCACCCGTCACCCCCTCGGAAAGGCTCGAGAGCAGATAGACGGCGGCGCCGCCGACATTCTCGATCGTGACCGTGCGCCGGAGCGGCGAATGGTCTCGTTGAAAATTGAACATGAAACGCGCATCGGCAATCCCCGCGCCCGCCAAAGTTCGCACGGGTCCGGCGGAAATCGCGTTGACGCGAATGTTTTCTGGGCCGAAGTCCGCGGCCAAATATCGCACGCTTGCTTCCAACGCCGCCTTTGCGATCCCCATGACATTGTAGTTCGGCACCACGCGCGTCGAGCCCCCGAAGGTGAGCGTGAGCATGGCGCCGCCCGAGGGCATTAGCGTAGCCGCGCGTTTGGCGACCTCGGTGAATGAAAACGCCGAGATCACCATCGTTCGAGTGAAATTCTCTCTAGTTGTGTCGGCGTAACGGCCCCTGAGTTCGTTGCGGTCGGAAAAGCCTATGCAATGGACCAAAAAATCGAGGCTGCTCCACGTCGACTTAAGCTCGGAAAACATAGTCTCGACGGAGGCCAGGTCCTCGACGTCGCATCGATAAACATGATCCGCGGCGCCGAGTTCTTCGGCGAGCGGCGCGACCCGTTTGCCTAGCGCATCGTTCTGAAAAGTGAAGGCAAGCTCGGCCCCCTCGGCGGCTAAAGCCTTGGCTATGCCCCAGGCAATCGAGTGATCGTTCGCGACGCCCATCACCAGGCCGCGTCTGCCGCTCATCAAGCCAGATCTCATGGGGCGCGCTCGTCAATCAAGTCCGGGATCGGAAAGGCCGATATGTTTTCGCCGCGCGGCGAGAATTTGGAGCTCAAGCGTCTACGTGCTTGAACACGAGCGTCGCGTTTGTGCCACCAAAGCCGAACGAGTTCGAGAGCGCCGCCCTCAATTTTACGTTGTCGCGGCGCGAACGCACGATCGGCATGTCTGAGAAGGCCGGGTCGAGCTCGTCGATATGCGCGCTTTCGCAAATGAAGCCGTTCTGCATCATCAGCAAAGAATAGATGGCCTCGTGTGCGCCGGTCGCGCCTTGAGAATGCCCGGTCAGCGACTTGGTCGCTGAGATCGGCGGGCACTTATCGCCCGAGCCAAAGACCTCGCGCACCGCCTCGATCTCTCTAAGATCGCCGATCGGGGTCGAAGTCGCATGGGGATTGATGTAGTCGATCGGGACTTTGACCCGGGTCAAAGCCTGGCGCATGCATCGCGCCGCGCCCTCGCCGGAGGGAGCAACCATGTCGTGCCCGTCTGAAGTCGCTCCGTAGCCGACGATCTCGCCGTAAATCTTGGCGCGTCTCGCCTTGGCCCGCTCGTACTCCTCGAGCACCAGCACGCCGGCGCCGCCGGAAATGACGAATCCGTCTCGGTTCTTATCGTAGGCGCGCGAGGCGCGCGAAGGCGTATTGTTATACGCGGAGGACATCGCGCCCATCGCATCGAACAGCACCGACAACGTCCATTCGAGCTCCTCGCAGCCCCCGGCGAACATCACATCCTGGCGATCGGCCAAGATGTGCTCATAAGCCGCGCCGATACAGTGATTGGATGTGGCGCATGCGGAGGAAATCGAATAGCTCACGCCCCGTATCTTGAACCAGGTCGACAGCGTGGCAGACGCGGTCGAGGACATGGATTTCGGCACCGCAAACGGGCCGACGCGTTTGGGCCCCTTGGCGCGGGCCACGTCGGCCGCTTCGACGATGGCGCGGGTCGAGGGTCCGCCCGAACCCATGACTATGCCGGTTCGCTCGTTTGAGACCTCGTCGGGCGCTAGGCCGCTGTCCACGATCGCCTGATCCATCGCGACATGATTCCAGGCCGTTCCGCCCCCGTGGAACCGCATCGCCCTCCGATCGACGACGTCTTCGGCGCGAAGGGTTGGGGCTCCGTGGACTTGCGAGCGAAAGCCGAGCTCGGCTTGTCGATCGGCGCGAGTGATCCCGGACTTGCCGGCGTGAAGACTGGCGGTCACTTCCTGCGTGTTGTTGCCGATCGAGGACACGATGCCCATGCCGGTGACGACTACGCGTCTCATTCTGTCGCCTCCACGGCTGACCGGGCTAGCTTCGAGAGGTTAAGCCAAAGCTGCTGGCGCAGGGCTGAACAAGCCGACGCGGATATCCTTGACCACATATATTCGTCTGCCATCGCCCTCCAGCCACCCGTCAGCAACGCCAAGGATCAGCTTGCCCTTGAAGACACGTTTCATGTCCACGCCGTAGACGACCTTCTTTACTGATGGGAGCACCTGGTCGGCGAACTTCACCTCCCCGACGCCAAGCGCGCGTCCCCGTCCAGGCAGTCCGAGCCATCCAAGAAAGAACCCGGTCAACTGCCAGAGCGCATCCAGTCCAAGACATCCGGGCATCACCGGGTCACCCTTGAAATGGCAATTGAAGAACCAAAGGTCCGGCTTGACGTCGAGCTCCGCGTGCACGGCTCCTTTGCCGTAGGCGCCTCCTGCTTCGGAGATCTCGCTGATCCGGTCGAACATCAACATTGGCGGCAAAGGCAGCTGCGCGTTGCCGGGCCCGAACAATTCGCCACGACCACAGGCGATGAGATCCTCGTAATTGAAACTGGTACGCCGTTCACTCATGCGCCGGTCGGTCCCCGGACCGCGCCAGACGCGGTAGCCTTAACCCGGGGTGGTAACACAAGCGTCCGCTTAGCAAAAGCGTTCCGCATTGGGCTAAGGTTAACGCCCGGGAGCGGATCGCCGTTTCCGCGCCGGCCGGGGCGGCGCGCTCGGTGGCGGCGTGGAAATGAGAGCGTTCAATAGCGGGGAGAATCAGCCGAAGCGATGAGGCCTTCGCTGGTCACTACGACCCATCCCTCGCCTCTGAGCTCGATACGCTCAATCCGCCCCGCTCCCGGGAGAAAATCGCCCTGTCGGACTTCGCGTTCGCCATAGCGTCCACCGACAAGCGCGATGTCATCGCGGGCATCGAGCACGACGTATCCCCGCAGAACGGGTCTTGGCCGTTCGATTGAACCGGTCGTGTCCATCGAGACATTGCCGAATTTCGGACGAGTCGGCAGTTGCTTGGCCTGCGCAATGGGTGGCGCGGCAGGCGGGGGCGGAGCGGCGACTTTCTGCTCGAGCTTGTCGATGCGAGTGGAAAACCCGGTCGTTAAAGCGTTTGCCTCGTGATCAACCCGCTCAGCGAGCTTGTCCACTTTTGTGCTTTGTTCTCGGTCCAGCTTGTCAATGCGTTGGGAGAGCTGGGCCAAAGCGCCGCTAAACTCCCGTGTGGAAACCACGGTCGACTTGATCTCGCCGATCGACTGACGCACGGCGGCCAGATCCGTGGTGGGGGCGGTGGTGTCGATTGCGTCAAGGCGGACCTTCAGCGACTTGACGGTGCGAGCCAGAGACGCGTTCTCGCTTGCTTGCTCAGCGAGCGCGTGGGCCTGCTGTCGATCCTCCAGAAGCAACGCGCCCGCGACGGCGACAACGACCGCAAGCGCTGCCGCGGCGGCGAAATGGAACCGTGAGAAGGACGGCGTGTGCGCGGGCCTGGCCGTCGGCTCTGCCGCTGGTTTGGTTTCCGCTTGCTCGACAACGACAAGGTCGCGCGAGGCGCTGGATGGCGGCAGTTCGTTGCTGGCGCTTGAACTCTCAACTTCACCCATCGACAACATCCACGGCTAACGAAACGTTTATTCCAGTCTCCGCCAATGGAATTAATGAAACGTTGACCCTCACGTAGCGCTCTTGGCAAATCGGAGCCGTTGGAAGCTTACCGACCGTTGTATAGATCGACATGCCGCTCCAACTCGGCCGCGCGAGCCAGGCTTAAGGTCTTAACAGGGGTGTTAACGAGGGCGCGCGCTAGGCGGCCCCGAGCTTCAGCGCCGCCGCGTCCGTCCGAATCCGATCGACCATGGCGCGCACCCCATTCGAGCGCTGTGGCGTCAGATGTTGCTCGAGACCCAGCTCGCGAAAGGCGGCGTTTGCATCGACGCAAAGGATCTGCTCCGGCGTGCGATCGGAAAACAGCGCGACCGAAATGGCGATCAGCCCTCGCACGAGGTGAGAGTCGCTATCGCCACGGTAGTGCAGGATTTTCTCGCCTTCGGCGTTCGTTCTCGGCTCGCACTCCAGCCAGACCTGGCTGACGCAACCCCGCACTTTGGTGAGGTCGTTGTGCGCCTCCTTGCTCAGTGGCTCGAGGGCGTTTCCGAGCTCGATGACATAACGATACCGGTCTTCCCAGTCGTCGAGGGAAGCAAAATCGTCGCGTATGTCATCAATCGCCGACAAGGGGTGCGCCAGCCTCTTTGTGTCGTCCATGGCCCTTATATGGGCGCCCGGCAGTGGCCGACCAGCGCCAAATGTTTCGGCAGCACGGGGCTAAGGTTATCGATACCGTGATCCTTACGTCATTACCATCCGGACGAACCGCCGCAATAAAGCGGTAACCATAGTGGAAGCCCAATCGGATCGAAGCGTATTCAACGGTGTAGCCTGACTCTAGACTTAAGATTGATTTAATCGGCGTCTGCGAATTTGCGGGAAAGCGCGACGCCAAGCGCTTGCAAGTGATGATGGCCCCGCCGGCCTCAGGAGAAGAGACTTGGATTTAGCGCTTGCCCGCATACGAGATAATGTTGGCCAACTCCGAGGGCCTATCCAGCGTTCAGCTCCCGGAGCGCTGAGCCGAAGGATCGCCGGGCGCGTGAAGGTCGCGCATTTGCGATACTATCTCGGAGCGGCCCTGTCGGTCGCTCTAATCGGCATTGGCGTCAACGCGCTTCTCTTGCAGCGCGAGCGTCATCCCGCCCCGTTGTTTGGATTGGCGCCACCGAAGCTTCCCTCTGCCGCTCCTGCGCCAGCCCCTGTTCCCCCTCAAAAGCTAACCAGCACGGAAGACAACGCTCCCCCTGCGCCGCTCTCCCCGGCTGTTCCGCCGGCGCGGCCCCCGGTCGCCGCCGAGGGCTCCCCCTCGGCGTCCGATCCGATCGCGGATCTGTTGGCGGGAGAAACCCATAGCGATGGATCGCGGTTGATCTTGGCCGCCCAAACCGCGCTGGCTAAACTGGGCTATTCGGTGAAGCCGGACGGGAAAGAGGGGGCCGCCACTCAGCAAGCGTTGCGGGAGTTTGAGCACGCCCATGGCTTGCCTCCGGCGACAGAGATAAGCGAGCGGCTTGTCAAGCAGCTGACGCTCGCCGCGCGAGGCGGGAGGCCACTAAATCCGTTGCGCCTGCGCTCCGACATTTGGGTCGCCGCCTATTTGCGTCGATGCGGAGTGGAAGGGGTAAGCGCGGTCCTTCGCCGGCGAGGCGCTGCGGAGGCTGGCGCCATTTTTGTCAAGGTCGATCACTTGAACGGGCGCGCCACGCTCTATGGACCTGCGCCGCAGTCCCTCGCCGCGGACGCGCCGCCCGGCGTTGATAGGATCTTCGCCCTCGCCCATACGGGGGCGTCTATTGACTCCGACGAGGCGGAGGGGCGGCTCAAGCGGGAAGATTGCGTTTGACCCGGACCTTTGGATCGTTGAGGTCGAGGATGGCGCGGACGGCGCCTGGCTCGATCTCGCGCCTTAACCGCCGCATCCAACGCCCACTCCGGGCGTCGAAATGAAGCGCCATTGTTCATGAGAATAACAAGACGCGTCCTCGTTGGAGATGGACGAAAGTTTGGCGCCTCACTGAGTTAAATTTGTTTCAAATCGATGCTCACGACGCTTCGTTCTCCTTTATTCGGGGCTTAACCAGCCGCCTAACTTCGGCTGTGCGCTTCGGCTGGAATCCCTCAAATTAACGACGTCGAAAGCCGCCAAGCCTACTTTTCGACCTGTGTCCGCGGCACGCATAACCGAACCCGCCGCCGTATAAGGTTTCGGAGCAGGAGCAAAGAAATGTTCAGGTCCATAAAGAACTTCGCCGCTGACGAATCTGGCGTCACCGCGATCGAGTACGCGCTGATCGCATCGCTCATCGCTGTGTTCATTATCGTCGCGGTCCAAAAGGTAGGCACCCAGGTCAGCACGGTGTTCAACGATGTGAGCACCAAGCTCAAGTAAGACTTGCCAGCCTAAGAGCTTCGCGTCCACGCCTCGTCGACGCGAAGCATCGCCCTTTGACAGTTCGAATCCGAGCGGAAGATCGCGAGCGGGCCTCCCGGCCGACTTTCCCTCCTCTCAATGCGGTCGAATAAAACAAATGGCTTCGACTCTCGTCCATCTTTCGGCCCTCGCCTTCTTTCCGGCCCTCATGGCGCTTTCAGCGTCCATGGATTTACTGACCTTCACGATACCAAATCGGCTCTGCGCCGTTCTGCTGCTTGGTTATTTGGTTTTCGCGGTGCTGTTGGGCGTTCCAGCTGTTGAAATTCTTCTTAATATTTCATGCGCCTTGGCAATTCTGATCATTGCATTCGTTATGTTCAATCTCGGCTGGGTCGGAGGCGGCGACGCCAAGCTGGCGGCGGCCACCGCCGCGTGGTTGGGCTGGACCGCCATCCTCGACTATGGCGTCGCGGCGGCCATCTTTGGCGGAATTCTCACGCTGATCATTCTGGGCGCGCGCACGGCCCCTCTGCCCGCCGTCTTCGGCCGTATCGACTGGCTTGCCCGATTGCACAACGCCAACGCGGGTGTGCCGTATGGAATTGCGTTGGCGGCGGCGGGGTTGATGCAATATCCCAACTCATCCATCTGGGCGGCGATCGCCTAAGCGAGCCATCTTCCGACCGTCTTGGGAGCGGACTGCTCGCCGGCGATCGCTGACGAGGGCGATTCATCGCCCAAACGTCGCCGCCGCCTCAAGCGACAGGCGAGCGAGCGGCGGGCCATCGTTTCATCGATGGTCGACAAGTGTTCCACATCTCTCGCGACCTGCGTTGGGTCGTTCCGATTGGCCTCGACCGCGCCAATCCATTCGTCTCGGTCATTCCTTGGTAGACGGGCAATAATTGTCCGGAGGAGGCGATCAGCGCCTATCCGAGAACTAGGCACGCAGTTGCGGAACCTCGCCTGAATTATTTATAACTATTCCTTGAGTAATACCCCAATAACGAAAGTTGTTACGCCTCTCTCTTCGGAACATCATGGCAGAGGTGGAATTTAACCGAAGATTTGCCTTTGATCGATAGGCTTGTATCAGATCTGGGATACGATTCGATACTTTAAATTAACCGTACCTTGACGATTACAATGTCTAAATCGTGCAGGTGTCGGGTCAGCGCGAAGGGTCGTGATTCATGAATCGGAGGCTGATCATTGTGGGGGCGATCGCGATTCTGGCGTTCGGCGCGACGTATGTTTTCTTACGAGCGCCGAATGCGGCGCCGAGCGCCGTTGCTGAAGCTCCGAAGGTCGACGTCGAGCAGGTGCTTGTCGCCGGCCAGGACCTGCCGATGGGCACCGTGGTCAATGAGGGCGGGATCGCCTGGCAAGCGTGGCCAAAGGGCGCAGTCTCCGAACTCATGATCACACAATCGGGAAAGCCCGACGCGTTGAAGGACATAGAAGGCTCGATGACCCGGGTGGCCTTCCTTCGCGGCGAGCCGATCCGGCATGACAAGCTGGTCAAGGCCGGTGAGGGCGGGTTCATGTCGGCGATCCTGCCGACCGGAAAGCGGGCGGTCGCGATCAAGATCGATAATGACGGGGATTCGACGGCCGGCGGATTCATTCTCCCCAATGACCGCGTCGACGTCGTCCGGCTTGCCCGCGACGAGGAATCCACCAAGGCTCGAGGGGTCGAAGTCATGACGGCGCAGCCGATCCTCTCCAATGTGCGCGTCCTCGCCATCGGTCAGAACGTCGAAGAGCAGAATGGCAAGAAGGTCATTACCGGGGCCAACGCGACGCTCGAGCTCGATCCGGATCAAGTCAACCTCATTATTCTTGCTCAGCATGCCGGCAATTCAAACCTTCATCTCGTTCTTCGCAGTCTCGTCGATAGCGGAGGGCCGGCGCAGACCGTCGTCAGCGCCGAAAGCGCGTTGACGGTCGTTCGCTACGGCGCCCCGCAGCAGGCCGCCCGGTGATTCGTCCTCTTTTCCTTTCGCTTGTTCTCCAGAGACGGAGCCGGGGCATGAAGTCCGATCGCACTCAGAGACGGCCGAGCATCATCCTTTGCGTCGCCGCGGCGCTTCTTGCGATCGCGCCGGCTTCGATCGTTCGCGCCGCCGACCGCAGCGATTCGGTTCGGATCGCCGGCGCATGCGATCTGGCCCAGCGGCTGCAACTCGGCGTTGGCCAGTCCTGTATCGCCGATTTGCCGGAGGAAGCGGGAGAGATCTACGTCGGCGATCCCACCGTCGCCAACGCGATCGTGCGTTCTGCGAAGCGCGTCTACATTTCCGGCGTCGCCAATGGCCAGACGAGCATTTTCGCGTTGGCCAGGGACGGCCGAAGAATCGCGGCCATCCAAGTCTCGGTCGGGCGCAACGTCGGCGAGTTGTCGAATCTGCTCAATACCGCGATCCCCGGCAACGAAATTCATGTGCGCACGGTCGAGAATACGATCATCCTGACAGGGTCCGTCGCATCGGCCGAGGAGGCTCAAAAGGCGCTCGATATCGCTGACGGCTTTGTCAATGATTCGTCGACGCCCGGATCCTCGGGAACTTCGATCTCGATCTCAAGCGGTTCAGGCGCCGGCGGCACCGGAGGCGCCTCCGGCGGTTCGAACGGCAAGTCCACCAGCGCCCGCGGACGGGTGATCAACGCCTTGACGATCCGCGGCGCCGACCAGGTCAGCCTGCACGTCACGGTCGCGGAAATTCATCGCGAAATCATCAAGCAGCTCGGCGTCAATTTGAGCGGCAGCGGGCCAAACGGAAGCTTCAGCCTCGACAATCCGTTCGCCATCAACGGCGCTGTCTCCGCCACCGAGGCAACTCTGAATTGGTTCAGGGGGAGCCAGAACTTGAGCGCCACCCTCCAGGCCTTCGAGCGCCAGGGCGTCGCCCACACGCTTGCCGAGCCCACCGTCACGGCGGTTTCGGGGGAAAGCGCAAAATTCATGGCCGGCGGCACTATCCCGATCGCCACCAGCGAGTCTTGCGGGACCGGCATCAGCGCCGGCGTCTGCCAGCTCGGATTCACGCAGCAGCCCTATGGCGTGACCCTGAATTTCACCCCGGTCGTCTTGTCCCCGGGACGTATCCAACTGCGAATTGCGACCGAAGTCACCGATGTCGACGACTCGGTCCAAATCACCTTTGCCGGGCTTACGATCCCCGGGTTCCGGACCCGCAACAACACCACCACGGTCGAATTGCCCTCCGGCGGTTCGATCGCTTCCGCCGGCCTGATCAGCACCCAGACGCAGCAGGCCATCAACGGTTTTCCCGCGCTGATGAATCTTCCGGTGCTCGGGGCGCTTGTTTCGATCTCGGGACTATCTGCGCAACGAGACCGAGTTGTTGATCGTGGTGACGCCATACATCGTGCACGCGGTCGATCCCAGCCAGGTCGTCAGGCCGGACCAGAATTTCCAGGACGCCAGCGATCCGCAAAGCTGGTTCCTCGGCCGCGTCAACCGGATCTATTCCACGTCACAGTCGCTTCAGCCGATGCCTGGTTACTCAGGCAAGATCGGATTCATCACACAATAGGCCTTCGCGCGTCGCCAGGAATATTTTCAGAAACTGAGAAGGACAGCTCTCATGGGCGCTCTTCGTGATGCACGACCAATGTTCGCAGCGCGGGTCTTGAGGTGGAGTCTCGCCGCCGCCGCCGCTTCCGCTCTCAGCGGCTCGCGGCGTTCCCTATGCATCTTCAGACCCCGCGTTTCCCGGCAGCTTTCAGGAGCGTCATCCGATCGTGGTCGCCGCCGCGCCCACGAGCATGGATCTCTATCCCGTTGGCGGCGCCCTCGACGAGCGCTCAAGGGCGAATATCCGCGCTTTCGTAGAACGCTATCGGCACTACGGTTCGGGCGCAGTCACCATTCAGACGCCTGTGGGAACGAACCCAAACTCGATCGCCGTTCATGAGGTCCGGAGCGCGCTTCTCGCCGCCGGCGTCAAAGGCAGAGTGGCCATCGGGGCCTATCTGCCGCCGAACGATGGCGCAGCGCCGCCGGTGCGTGTGTCGTTCACCGGGCTCAAGGCGATTGTTCCGACCAAGTGTGGTCAGTGGCCGGAGGACTTGGCTTCGGGATCCTCGGTCGAAGGGTGGAAGAACGAACCCTATTCGAACTTCGGCTGCGCCACCCAATCGACGATCGCGGCTCAGGTCGACGACCCGCGCGATTTCGTCCAACCGCGCGCCCTCGGGCCATCTGATGTCGCCATGCGCACCCGAGCGATCGAGGCCGTCCGCGCCGGCCAAGATCCGGGCACGGATTGGAAGGACACCGTGCTGGCTCCAATCGGCGGGTCGCAACTTGGCGGGCAGTGAACCCATGAGGGCGCAATACGCCAGCAACGGAATCGACGGCGCTGCGCCGACGGATCGGCCGATTGGGCAGATCGAGCCGGTGCCGCGCGTATCGATCCAGGCGTTCTGCGAATCGCCCGATATCGCGGCCATCGTCAGCGCCGCGATATCGGATCGCAGAATGGCCAAAGCGCATGTCAAGCAGAACATGGGCGGCGCGGCCGCCGCGGTCGAAGCCTACAAGAGCGCGCCGACGCCGAATGTTGTCGTTCTCGAGGCTCCGGCCAATCGAGACGCGCTGCTCGGGCAACTCGAAGCAGCTCGCTGAATATTGCGACGCGGGGACCAAGGTCGTCGTTCTCGGCAAGCTCAATGACATCATTCTCTACCGGCAGCTGATCGCGCGTGGAGTCAGCGAATATCTGGTGGCCCCGTTTGGCGTGGTCGACTTCATCCAGGCGATATCCCAGCTGTTCAGCGTGCCCGGCGCCAAGCCCCTTGGGCGGGTGATCGCGGTCGTCGGCGCCAAGGGCGGCGTCGGAGCTTCCACCGTCGCCCACAATTTGGCGTGGAGCCTGGCGTCGGTTACGGAAATGGCGACGATCATCGCCGATTTCGATCTTGCCTTTGGAACCGCGGGACTCGACTACAATCAGGATCCGCCTCAGGGCGTTGCGGAGGCGGTGTTCGCCCCGGATCGCGTCGACGCCGTGCTGGTGGAGCGTCTGCTCTCGAAGTGCGGCGAAAAGCTCAGTCTATTGGCGGCGCCCGCCACTCTTGATCGGGTCCTCGACTTCAGCGAGGCCTCGTTCGAACTCGCTGCTCGACGCCATGCGCGCATCGACGCCCTGGATTGTGGTCGATGTGCCGCATTTGTGGTCGGGCTGGGCCCGGCGGATTCTCGTCTCCGCCGATGAGGTGATCGTCGTCGCGAGCCCTGATCTCGCGAATCTTCGCAACACCAAGAATCTGATCGACAACGTGAAGGGCGCCCGCCTGAACGACGCGCCATCGCGCCTGGTCCTGAACGGCGTCGGCATGCTCAAGCGGCCGGAGATCGCCACCGCGGAATTCGCCAAGGCGGTGGAGACCGATCCGACCGCGGTCATTTCGCACGACGCGAAGCTGTTCGGCGCTGCGGCCAACAATGGGCAGATGATCGCGGAGATCGAACCAAACGGCAAAACCGCGCAGGTCTTCGTTGATCTGGCCTCTACGCTTGCCGGCCGAACGGATACGCGCAAGCCCAAGAGAGGCGTGCTTGAGCCGCTCATGGCCAAACTCGGGCGCAAGAAGAAATGATCGGCTTGCAAACGCATCGCGCCCTCTGCGCTGAGCCCTCGCGCAAGCGCAAAGGATTCTGAGCGATGTTCGGCAAGCGTGCGAGTGGGAGCGTCAGCACCCAGGTCGTCGGGCCACGCGTCGCGGCCGGTGGCGTCGCGACTGAGCAGCCTAAGGCTCCTCCGGCTCCCGCCGCGCCGGTTCAAACCGAACGAAGATCGGAAACCTATTTTCAAACCAAGTCGCTGATCTTCGGCGCCTTGATCGAGGCGATTGATCTTGCCGCGCTGTCCAAGCTCGACGCCGAAAGCGCGCGCGAGGAAATTCGGGACATCGTCCACGAGATCGTCACCATCAAGAATTTGGTGCTGTCGATCGCCGAGCAGGAAGACCTGCTCGATGACATCTGCAACGACGTTCTGGGTTTCGGTCCGCTTGAGCCGCTGCTCGCCCGCGACGACATCGCCGACATCATGGTCAATGGGCCGACGCGATGCTTCATCGAAGTCGGCGGCAAGATCCAACTCACCAACGTTCGTTTCCGCGACGCATCGCAGTTGATGAACATCTGCCAGCGGATCGTCAGCCAGGTCGGACGCCGGGTCGACAAATCCTCGCCGATTTGCGACGCCCGCCTGCTCGACGGCTCGCGCGTCAACGTCATTGCGCCGCCGCTCGCGATCGATGGCGCTGCGCTGACAATCCGCAAGTTCAAGAAGGACAAGCTGACGCTCGATCAGTTGGTCAAGTTCGGCTCGATCTCGCCGGCCGGCGCGGAAATCCTCAAGATCATCGGCCGCGTCCGCTGCAACGTGGTCATTTCCGGCGGCACGGGCTCGGGCAAGACGACCCTCCTGAACTGCTTGACGAACTACATCGACGCGGATGAGCGAATCATCACCTGCGAGGACGCAGCGGAGCTTCAGCTCCAGCAACCCCATGTCGTGCGCCTTGAGACGCGTCCCGCGAATCTCGAAGGCGTAGGCCAGATCACGATGCGCGACCTGGTCAAGAACTGCCTGCGCATGCGGCCCGAACGCATCGTCGTCGGCGAAGTGCGCGGACCCGAAGCGTTCGATCTCTTGCAAGCCATGAACACCGGCCACGACGGGTCGATGGGCACGTTGCACGCGAACTCGCCGCGCGAGGCGCTGAGCCGTGTTGAGTCCATGATCACGATGGGCGGCTATGCGCTGCCGATGAAGACAATCCGCGAAATGATGACGTCCTCGATCGACGTGATCGTTCAAGCCTCTCGCCTTCGTGATGGATCACGCCGAATTACGCACATCACCGAAGTCCTCGGCATGGAAGGCGACGTCGTGATCACTCAGGACCTGTTCGTCTACGAACTTCTTGGCGAGGACGCTCAGGGAAAGATCATAGGGCGGCATCGTTCGACCGGGATCGGGCGACCGAAATTCTGGGACCGCGCGCGCATGTATGGAGAAGAAACCCGTCTGGCGACGGCGCTCGACATCTCGGAAGTCAGCGCAGCCTAGCGTTTAACGGAGTGAAGTCGGCATGATCAATCCGATCGCGATCGCGGCAGCTCTTGCGCTTGGATTCGGCGGTCTGGCGTTTGCCTTTGTCGGCGGAGACTCGCGAGCCGACAAGCGCCGCGCGGCCGTCGCGAAAACCGACGCAAAGGCGAGTGTGGCGGCTGGCGCCGATCGAGCGGCGCGCAAGAAGCAGATCGCCGAGGGCGTTCGCGACCTTGAAATGAAGGGAAAGCGGCGGCGCGTCAGTCTGGCGACAAAGATCGAACAGGCCGGACTCTCGATCACCAAACAGCAATATTGGATCGGCAGCGTGCTCCTGGGCCTGATTTGCAGCGCCTTGACCTATCTTCAATCGAGAAGCTTGGTGCTCACGCTTCTCGTTGGCGTGACAGCCACGATCGGGTTGCCGCAACTCACGCTGGCGCGCTTGCGCGTGCGCCGCATCAAGAAGTTCATCTCCAACTTTCCGACCGCCATCGACATCATCGTGCGAGGCATCAAATCCGGGCTTCCCCTCGGCGATACGATCCGGATAGCCGCGACCGAAAGCCCCGAGCCGGTGAAGTCGGAGTTTCGAAGAATTGTCGAGGCGCTCTCGATTGGACTGACCATGTCGGAAGGCATCGAGCGGATGGCGCAACGGGTCCCGATCGCCGAAACAAATTTCTTTTCGATTGTCATCGCCATTCAGAGCAAGGCGGGCGGCAACCTCTCGGAAGCCTTGGGCAATCTTTCGCGCGTGTTGCGCGAGCGGAAGAAGATGAAGGCAAAGATCACGGCTATGTCGATGGAAGCGAAAGCTTCGGCAGCGATTATCGGCGCGGTGCCGTTTCTCGTCGTCGGCGCGCTTTACGTTTCGTCCCCCAAATACATCTCACTGTTGTGGACGACGAGCCATGGAAAAATGATCTCCGTGATTGCGATTTGTTGGATGGGGATAGGAATCGCAATGATGAAGAAGATGATCTCATTCGACTTCTAGATCGAGCCGGCCCATGCTTGACCAAATCGTCGCTAAATTCTCTGACGCCCACTTCCTGGCGATGCTGTTCGCGGCGATCGGGTCGGCGGCGACCGTTCTCACCGCTGCGATGCCTTGGCTCCAGCCGGACACTTTGTCACGCCGTATCAAGGCGGTCAGTTCGGAGCGAGAGCGAATCCGGGCGCGCGAGCGCGAGCGGCTGATCGCGTCTCAGAGCAAAGGCACGCTGAGGGTGAAGCCGACCGGCCTCGTCAAGCAATTGGTCGAAACACTCAATCTGTCGAGCTGGCTCAGCACTGAAAAAGCGAAAATTCAATTGGCCATGGCGGGGTATCGCGGCGCGGGAGCAGAATATGCTTTTCTCTCCTTTCGCCTCGATAGCGCCGATCGCCTTTTTCCTCGTCGCGATTATCTATCAGTTTCTGATCATCAAGTGGAACCAACCCGCGATGGTCAAGATCGGCATCGCGGTCGCAGCCACCTACCTCGGCATCAAGGCGCCCGAGCTCTTCCTGCGTAACAAGACAACCAAGCGGCAGAAAGAACTCGAGCGCGCGTTTCCTAACACCTTGGATCTCATGCTCATCTGCGCGGAATCGGGAATTTCGATCGAACATGCGGTGCGCAAGGTCAGTCAGGAAATTGGCATCGAGAGCGTCTCGATGGCGGAGGAGATGGGGATTTTGGCCGCGGAAATGTCCTACCTGGCCGAGCGGCGGATCGCGTTCGAGAATCTGGGCTTGAGGACCGGATTGGAGTCCATTCGCTCGCTCATCACGGTCCTCTCGCAGTCGGAGAAGTATGGCACGCCGCTTGGCGCCGCGCTTCGGGTTCTCAGCCAAGAAAGCCGGGACCACCGAATGGCGATGGCTGAGAAAAAAGCCGCGGCGCTGCCGCCGGTTCTGACGGTTCCGATGATCCTCTTTTTTCTGCCAGGGCTCTTCGCCGCGATTCTGACGCCGGCCATCGTTCAGATCAACAACTGGAATTAGCCTGCGCGGCCGATAGGGTTGCTATGGTCTTCTCAGTCATGACAGCGCCAAGGCGCGGGACATCGCCGACGAAGCTAAACGGGGACCTAACGGATTGAAAACATTGGGGCGCCAAGGTAAAACGGCGGTAGGGCAAGCGCGCCGCTTAGTGCTCCGGGCAAGGTAGCGCGGACTTCGCCGAGCGCTCGTTTGCACCTTTCGGGTTGCGCTGATTCGCCCGCAGGCGCATGATTCGATTCGTGCCACAACCCTCAGAAAGATCGGAACCCGCGGCCGACTCGCCGTCACACGCCGTCGCCCGCGCCCCGCTCGTCCGACGTCCGCACGACGCCGATCCGCCCTACCTCGAGGGGTTGAACGAGGAGCAGCGGCGGGCGGTCGAGTCGCTGGACGGGCCGGTTCTCATTCTCGCTGGCGCAGGCGTGGGCAAGACCCGCGTCCTCACCACCCGAATTGCGCACATCGTTTCGACGGGCCGCGCACGCGCTCATGAAATCCTGGCGGTGACGTTCACCAACAAGGCCGCGCGCGAGATGCGCCAGCGGGTCGCCGTCTTCTCGGGTTCCGAGCAGGCGATGCCGTGGCTCGGCACGTTCCACTCGGTCGGCGCCAAGATTCTGCGCATGCACGCCGAGCTTGTGGGCTTGAGGCCCAATTTCACCATCCTCGATACCGACGACCAGCTGCGCTTGCTGAAGCAGCTCCTCCAGGCGGAAAATCTGGACGACAAGCGCTGGCCGGCCCGAGCGCTCGCGAGCCTGATCGACGGGTGGAAGAATCGGGGCATCGATCCGAAGAGCGTCTCGCCGAGCGAGGCTGCAGGGTTCGCCGGCGGCAAGAGCGCGGCCCTGTACGAGAGCTATCAGGCTCGGCTGAAAGCGCTCAACGCGGTGGACTTCGGCGATCTCTTGCTCGAGCCGTTGCGGCTATTGCGCGAACATAGCGATGTTCTCAACACCTTCCGCCGGCGCTTCCGTTACATCCTGGTCGACGAGTACCAGGACACGAACGTCGTCCAGTATCTTTTGCTCCGGCTCATCGCTCAAGCGAACGGCAATCTGTGCTGTGTCGGTGATGACGATCAGTCGATCTACGCCTGGCGCGGCGCCGATGTCGAAAACATCCTGCGCTTCGAGAAGGACTTTCCCGGCGCCAAGGTGATCCGGCTCGAGCGAAATTATCGATCGACGGGGCACATTCTCGCCGTTGCCGCGGGATTGATCGCCCACAATCGCGGCCGGCTGGGAAAGACGCTGTTCACCGACAAGCCGCTCGGAGATCGGCCAAGAGTCGCCGAAGGATCGGACAGTCAGGAGGAAGCGAGGCTTATCGGCGAGGAGATCGAAGCGGCCCAGCACAAAGGCGTTTCTCTCGACGACATCGCCATCCTGGTTCGCGCTTCCTTTCAGATGCGCGAATTCGAGGAGCGGTTCATCGCCTTAGGCCTGCCTTACAAGGTCATCGGCGGCCCGCGATTCTATGAGCGGGCGGAAATACGCGACGCTTTGGCCTACCTTCGCTGCGTCGCCCAACCCGACGACGACCTCGCTTTCGAACGCATCTATAACCAGCCCAAACGAGGCCTTGGCGAAGCGACGCTTGCGATCCTGCACGAGTATGGCCGGCGAGCCGGTCTCTCCCTGACGCGCGCGGCGCGCGCGCTTGTCGAAACCGAGGAACTGAAACCGCGTCCGCGTCAAATTCTGCGGGGCGTCCTCGACGACTTCGATCGGTGGCGGAGACAGTCGGAGCAGATCCCCCATGAAGAGCTGGCGCAGCTCGTTCTTGAGGAGAGCGGCTATATCGACATGTGGAAGGCGGAGCGCACGCCCGATGCGGCGGGACGGCTCGACAATCTGAAGGAACTCGTCCGTTCGATGGGCGAATTTCCGGATCTTGCAGCGTTTCTCGAACACGTATCGCTGGTCATGGACGTAGAGAGTGGAGATGAGGGCGCGCGCGTTTCGATCATGACGCTTCATGCAGCGAAGGGACTGGAGTTTGACCTCGTCTTTCTGCCGGGTTGGGAGGAGGGCCTGTTTCCGAACCAGCGATCGCTCGATGACAGCGGCCTTGCCGGGCTCGAGGAGGAGCGGAGGCTGGCCTATGTCGGCCTGACCCGGGCCCGCCGACAGGCAAGGATTTACTATGCCCTCAACCGACGCGTGCGCGGTCTCTGGCAGACCTCAATTCCGTCGCGGTTCATCCAGGAATTGCCGGCGGACCATGTCGAGTTCGATGAAATCGTCGGATCGGACCGCGCTTATGGTTCGTGGCCGACCGTCAATAGGGACCCAGGGTTTGCCTCTCGTTATGACACGCCTGGCTGGCGCCGCGCCGAGGCTCGGCAGCGCGAGTGGGGCGAATCGGGCTCGCGCGGTTCTAGACCTCCAGGCCCGATTTTCGAAGGCACAGTCCACCGGCAAGGTTCGCCGTCTTCAGGCTTCCATGCCGGCTCGCGGGTGTTCCACAACAAATTCGGTCCCGGCGCCGTGATCGCCGTGGACGGCTCCAAACTCACCGTCGACTTCGACAAGGCGGGTCGAAAATTGGTGATGGACAGTTTCGTCGCCGCGGAGGGATAGCTGGACCGAGCCACCCCTGGGCGGGTGCGCGCTCGGTTTTTTGGGGCAGATCGACGCGCCTAAAGCCAGTAAACGTTAGAGCGTCAGTAGAATTGCTTGCCCTTGGCGAGCGACCAAGCTTTTCGGCGCCGTGGGACGGCTTCTCAGCACGCTGTATGGACACGCGCGCAGGGCTTGCGCTCAGCCATGGATGGTTTCGCCGCGCGCCAGCATGGCCACGAATCGCGCGATCTTGCGGGCGCGCGCCTCCAGCGTCTTCACCGCGCCGATGCGATAGAGGATGGCGTAGCGGTTGGCTCCCTTGAGAGTCGCAAAGAAGGCGGCCGCCTTGGGATTTGCGTCGAGCGCAGCGGCAAGGTCAGGCGGCGGTTCGGCGGCGCTGGCTGGAGCATAGGCTCGCTCCCAACGACCGTCCGATTTGGCCATCTCGATCTGAGCAAGGCCAGCGGGGCGCATCCGACCTTCGGCAAGGAGTTCTGTTGCGCGCTGACGATTGAGCTCTGACCACTTGCTTCGAGGTTTGCGGGGCGTGAAGCGGATCAGCCAATAATGCTCATCATAGGTGTCCAGCTGGCCGTCGATCCAGCCATGGCAAAGCGCTGCGTCGATCGCCTCCAACTTGGTGAGCGTCCGCTCGGGCGCGCCCTTCTTTGCCAGCTTGAGCCAAAACCCGAGAGCCATTGGGCTCTGAGACTCGAGCCAAGCGTCAAAGGCGCGAGCGTCAGCGAACGCCAAGATTGGCAGGCCGGCGCGCATTTCGCTTGCCTCCAGCTCGTCTTTCATGGTTCCCGATTCGTCGTGGGACGGCCGCGCCAATCCGACGCGGCGCTCTTTTTGCCGTCGGATGTTCGTCTGAACTTGCCTCAGGCAGCCTTGGTTCTCGGCTTGACTTCCTCGGTATAGGCGTCGATGAGCGCCGCGGTCACCGCCGCCGGTTTGTAATGATGCGGACCGATTTCGCCGACCGGCGTCACCTCGGCGGCGGTTCCGGTGATGAAGCATTCGTCGAATTCGCTGAGTTCGGCAGGCAAGATTCGCCGCTCGATCACTTCAAAGCCGCGCTTGCGAGCAAGATCGATGACCGTCGCTCGCGTGATGCCGGCGAGGAAGCAATCGGCGATCGGCGTGTGAATCGTTCCGTTCTTGACGAAAAAGACGTTGGCGCCCGTGCATTCCGCCACCCGGCCCTGCCAGTCGTACATCAAAGCATCGGCATATCCGCGACGCTCCGCGCGGTGCTTGGAGATGGTGCAGATCATGTAGAGGCCGGCCGCCTTGGCAAGAGCGGGCGCGGTCGCCGGATCAGGCCGTCGATAATCGGCGATGTCGAGCCGAATGCCTTTCGTCCGGTGGGCGGGATCGAAATAGCTCGGCCACTCCCACACGGCGATGCCGAGGTGGATTGTGTTATGCTGCGCCGCCACGCCCATCATTTCCGAGCCGCGCCAGGCAATCGCCCGGACATAGGCGTCGGCGAGATGGTTCTTTTTCAAAACTTCGGCTTTGGCGGCGTCGATCTCCGCGACGCTCCAGGGCACCTCAAAGTCGAGAATTTCGGCGGAATTCCTCAGCCGAACGGAATGAGCCGTGGATTTGAAAATGCGGCCGCCGTAAGCCCGTTCGCCTTCGAAAACGGCGCTCGCATAGTGCAGCGCGTGCGTCAGAACGTGAACCTTGGCGTCGCGCCACTCGACCAGTTGGCCATCCAACCAGATCCAGCCATCGCGTTTGTCAAAAGTCTGGGCGGCCATGGCGTTTCCTCTCTTCGGAGCGAGCGGGTTTGGATTCTTGGCGATTGGAGTTACATGGATCGCGTCGCTGATGGTTTCTAGGATAGCAAGAGGGCCGAATTATGTCAACATTGCTGACCTAATAGGCTCATCGATGTCGTTTGACGTCTCCAAGGCCGGTCCGGCGGCGCAACCGCGCCGCGCCGAAGAGCCCATGTATGAATTGATCGAACTGTTATTTTTCGCCTACCGCGATTTCGTTGGAGACGCGGATCGACTGCTCGAAGCTTATGGGTTCGGGCGCGCTCATCATCGAGTCCTCTATTTTGTCAGTCGGCGGCCGGGGCTGACGATCGCCGAGCTCCTGGAGATATTGCGGATCACAAAGCAAAGCCTCAACCGCGTATTGCGAGAACTCGTCGACAAGAACTTCGTGGAGATCCAAGCTGGAGTCTTGGATCGGCGCCGTCGACAGCTTTATGCGACGCCGGATGGCGAGCGCCTGGCGCTAAGGCTAGCCCTGGTTCAGACGCGGCGGTTTGCGTTGGCGCTGGAACAATTGGGCGACTTGGGTCTCCCATCGGCGCAAGCCTTTCTCAGAGCCATGATCGATCCTCAAGAGGCGCCGCGCGACCTTCCCGGCCGCGAGGACCCGCCGAAGCGGGCAGGTCAGGCGCGGTGAGCTCGAACCCGCCCCGACTTCGCTTGCCGACGACGCCGCCCATGTTCTCGTGGTCGACGACGATCGACGGCTTCGCGCTTTGTTGTCCAGCTACCTGGTCAAACACGGCCATCGCGTCACGGTCGCCCCCACGGCCGCCAAGGCGCGCGCTTTTCTCGACGGATTGGCCTTCGATATTATCGTGCTCGACGTCATGATGCCGGTCGAGAACGGGTTTGATTTCGCTGCCGATTTGCGGACGCGATCGCAGGTGCCGATTCTCATGTTGACGGCTCGCGGCGAATCGCAGGATCGGGTGCGTGGCCTGGAGATTGGCGTCGACGACTATCTCGCGAAGCCGTTTGAGCCGCGGGAACTGCTGTTGCGGATCGGCTCGGTGCTTCGACGAACCCGAGCCCCGCCGGCGGGCAGCCCCGAGACCAGTGTCGTTCGCTTCGGACGCTTCGCATTCTCGCTCGAGCGCGGAGAATTGCGCGCTGGAGATGATCCGATCCGCATTACAGAACGCGAGCGCGAGATGCTGCGCTTACTGAGCGCAAACCCTGGCGCGATCGTTTCTCGCGAGGCGCTGTCGGGATCGGGCGGCGCCGCTCAGGAGCGAACGGTCGACGTCCTCGTCAATCGGCTGCGCCGCAAGATCGAACAAGACCCTACAAATCCGATATACCTGCAGACGGCTCGAGGAGCAGGATATCGGCTAGTCGCTGACCGATGAGCGAACGACTTGCATTCCACCAGCTGCGGGTGCTGGCGCAGATCCGCATGCTTTGGCGGCGCGCGGCGCGCGGCCTTGCCGAGATGCTGCCGAAGGGACTTTACAAACGCTCGCTCCTCATCGTGATCGTTCCGATGGTCCTGCTCCAAAGCGCGGTGACGTTCGCATTCATGCAACATCACTGGGACCTGGTGACCCGCAGGCTCTCCGAGGCTGTTGCGCGAGACGTCGGAGCGCTGACGGACCTTTATCAAAGGCTCCCGCCTGGCCAGGACGATGCTTCTTTGGCAAATCTGGCGTCCGAGAGGTTCCGCATGGACGCGTCCTTGCTGGCGCCAGGTCCTTTGCCGCCGGTCATGCCTCGCTCTTTCTACGGCGAATTGGATCCGCTCACGCGGACCCTTCCAAAGGAGATCAGGAAGCAGATCAGACAGCCCTTCTGGATCGACACCATCGGCCGGTCAGGTCTGGTGGAGATGCGCGTCGATCTCGGGGGCCGAGTGCTCCGCCTGGTGACGCGCCGAGCTCTCGCCTATGAGGCGAACGCTCACATTTTCATCCTCTGGATGCTGGGGGCGATGATCCTCCTCCTCACGCTTGCGATCATTTTTCTGCGCAATCAGATTCGACCCATCTTGCGCTTGGCGAACGCGGCGGAGGATTTCGGCAAGGGAAGAGACCTGGATTTTAGTCCGCATGGCGCGCGCGAGGTCCGGCAGGCGGGCCACGCCTTCATTGAGATGAAGCGACGCGTCGAGCGTGCGACGGAGCAACGCACCGCGATGCTGAACGGCGTCAGCCATGATCTGCGCACAATGCTGACCCGATTCAAATTGTCATTGGCGCTGCTCGACAATTCAGCCGACAGCGAGTTTTTGCAAAATGACGTTGATGAAATGGGGCAGATGCTCGAGGGATATCTTGCCTTTGCGCGCGGAGACACCGGCGAATCAACAGCGCAAACCAATGTCGGATCGATCCTCGAGGACCTGCGGACGGCCTCCGAGCGACACGGCGCGAGCCTCGGCGTGGAGACCCGCGGGGATCTCGATATTCGCATACGGCCGATGGCGATGAAACGCTGCGTCGGCAATCTGGTCGCCAACGCCCAGCGGCACGCCGAGCGCGTCCGCGTTTCCGCCATCCGCGAGGCTCAGTTCGTGTCCATTGTCGTCGACGATGACGGCGCCGGCATTGACCCCGCTTATCGTGAGGAGGTCTTCCGGCCGTTCTACCGCCTGGATGAGGCGCGCAATCAAGACGAAGGCGGTTCCGGCTTAGGGCTCGCGATCGCGCGTGACATCGCCCGTTCTCACGGAGGCGACATCACACTGTCCGAAAGTCCCTTGGGGGGCTTGAGGGCAGCGGTGCGTATTCCTGTTTAGCTCCGCTGCGCCCGGCGCTCAAACCGAAGCGTTGATCCAGCGAGACAATTCGCTCTTCGGACCGGCCCCGGTCTTGGTGGCCACTTGCTTGCCGCCTTTGAACACCATCAGCGTCGGGATCGAGCGGATGCCGTATTTGCTGGCGACGCCGGGGTTCTCATCCACGTTAAGCTTGGCGATCTTCACTTTGCCATTCATTTCGGTGGCGATCTCTTCAAGCGCCGGCCCGATCATGCGGCAGGGTCCACACCATTCCGCCCAGAAGTCGACCACGACCGGCTCGTCCGATTTGATGACATCTGTCTCGAAACTTGCGTCGGTGACTTTGGCCGTTACTGACATGGCGTCCTCAAAGACGGCGTGCTTGCCGCAAGCCTATAGCTAGGAACCAACCCAAGCGTCGTCAAGCAGGTCGCGCAAGACCAGCGCGTCGAGCTCCGCCTTGACAGGGGGAAGGTCGTCGCCTAGCCGAGCCAATGATGGGGCACGAGCAGGCGCAGATCGTTCGGCAAATTAGCGGTCTGAGCGCCATCTCCGACCGCTATGACGCGATTCTCTGCGATATCTGGGGCGTATTGCACAATGGCGTCGCTTCCTTCGCGGCAGCCTCCGACGCGCTTGGGTCGTTCCGGCGCCGAGGCGGCGCAGTCGTTCTGATCAGCAACGCTCCGCGGCCGTCTCCGCCGATTCAACGGCAAGTGCTGAAGCTTGGAGTTTCCCCCGAGGCGTTCGACACCGTCGTCACCTCGGGCGACGTGACGATCGGCTTGATGCAGGCGCAGGCGGGTGACCAAGTCCTCCACATCGGGCCGGAGCGCGATTTGAGTCTCCTCGACGCCGTGGCGGAGGCGACCGGCGCGCGGCCGAAACTCGTGTCCCTCGAAGACGCCCAATATGCGCTATGCACGGGCCTCAGACACGACGAGACCGAAACGGTGGAGGATTACGAGCCGGAACTCCGGGCGATGGCGAGCCGCGGCATGACGATGATTTGCGCCAATCCGGACATCGTGATTCACCGCGGCGACACGCTCATCTATTGTGCAGGAGCGCTCGCGCGCCGATACGAAGAGCTCGGCGGCTCGGTTATTTATGCGGGCAAGCCATATGCGCCAATTTACGACCGGGCGTTAGCGCTCGCGGAGCAGGTTCGAGGCGCGCGGGTCGACAAGCATCGCGTGCTTGCGATTGGCGACGGCATGAGGACGGACATCCTGGGCGCGTCACGCGCCGGGTTGGACGCGCTGTTCGTCACCGGAGGCATTCACCGGTCCTTGCACAAGGAGACGCCGGAATCGCCAGCCGATCCAATTGAACTGCAACGATTGTACGATGAAAGCGACGTTTGGCCGGTCGCCGCCATCCCCCTGCTTCGGCCGTAGCAGCTCGTTCGGGCATGCAAAGTCCGCTGTTTCAGACCCTCTATTTCGAAGATCTTGCGGTCGGCATGCGGGCGACGATTCGCAAGACGGTCGAAAACGAAGACGTCATCGGCTTCGCCGAGCTTTCGGGCGATCACAATCCGATTCACTTGTCAGAGCATTTCGCCCGCAAGACCCGCTTCGGGGGCCGAATTGTTCATGGGCTCTACACCGCGAGCCTTATTTCCGGGGTCATCGGCATGCGGCTGCCAGGGCCAGGCGCCGTCTATATCTCGCAAACCTTGAACTTTCTCGGTCCGGTCAAAATTGGCGACGTCGTCGACGTCAGCGTCGAGGTGGCCGAGCTGACCGAGAAGAAGCGCCGTGTCCGGTTGCATTGCGAGTGTCGGGTCGGCGACCGGCTCGTCCTTGACGGTGAGGGCGTTCTCAGCGTGCCGCCGACGCCCAAGCTTAAGCCCCCCGCCACTTGACTGTTTCCGGCGCGAAGGCAGTTGCGCGGGCGGCAAAACGCAGGTACGGGACGGCGGAATCCTTGGGATCGGCAGGACGCAATGACCAACGGCTTCGTGCTCGCCACGGACCCGATGCTGCCGCCGCACGGGCTCGAAGGCGGGGTTTACGCAATCGGAAACTTTGACGGCCTGCATCTCGGGCATCAGGCTGTCATTGGACGCGCGGTCGCCTTGGCGAAGGAGAGAGCGGCTCCCAGCGCCTTGCTGACCTTTGAGCCGCATCCCGCCGACTTTTTTGCCGGACGCCCGGTCGTGTTTCGATTGACGCCGCCCAAAGACAAAGCCGCGATTTGCGCCCGACTCGGGCTGACAGGCCTCGTTCTTATTCGCTTCGACGCCTCGCTCGCTGCGATGAGCGCGGACGAGTTCATCGCCAAGATTCTGGTGGCGCGGCTCGGAGCGGCCGCGGTCGTCGTCGGGTGGGACTTCCATTTTGGCAAGGGCCGGTCAGGTTCCTCGGCCACGCTCGCCGAAGCGGGTCCGAGGCACGGCTTTGGGGTCGAAATTGTCACGAAGGTGGAGGACGAGGCCGGAATTGTCTCCTCGAGCGCCATTCGCAAGGCTCTCGAAAGCGGCGATCTTGCCGCTGCGGCGCGAGGTCTCGGCCGCAATTATTCGGTTTCAGGCCAAGTGATTTCGGGACAGCGCCTGGGCCGCACCCTTGGCGTGCCGACCGCGAATATCGCGCTTGAGCCGACCAACCGGCTTGCGCACGGAATTTACGCCGTCGTGGCCCGCGTTGATGGCCGCGCCTTTCCGGCCGTCGCCAGCTTTGGCACCCGCCCCACTGTCGACGATGGCCCGCCCCTGCTCGAGGTTCATCTCCTCGATTTCGACGGCGACCTCTATGGGCGGGAGATGGAGGTCGAGTTCATCGAGCGCATCCGCGATGAGCTCAAGTTCGATTCCATTCACGCGCTTGTCGCCGAAATGAACCGGGACAAGGAGCGGGCCCGCGCCATTCTGGAGTCCTGTGCTCCCGGGTGGAGGCGGTCTATATAACAGAGTAGATACAGTATAACTGGATTGTCGGCGCCATTCTGGAGCGCGGAACTAAACGGGGCCCTAAGCCACTGAGAACATTGGTGGGCGCCGGTAAAACGACCGTTAGGCCAAGCGCGCCGCGCAGCCGCGCTCCCGGGACGGCTCTTCGAACGAGCGCGGCCAAGTCACCCAACGCCGGAAGCACGCGCGGCCAAGCGCTGAGATCGAATTTGGCGAATGGCGCCAAATCCTCTAATCCGACGCGTCCGTTCAACGACACCCGAATTTGGCCCCTAACCTCATGTCCGACGCGTCCGTCACGGCCCTCGATTATTCCCGCACTCTGTACCTGCCGAAGACCGATTTTCCCATGCGGGGCGGTCTGCCGCAGAAGGAGCCGGAGATTCTGGCTCGCTGGGCGCGCGAGAATCTCTATGGCGAGCTGCGCGAGAGCGGCAAGGGCCGGCCAAAATTCGTGCTTCACGACGGCCCCCCTTACGCCAACGGCAACGTTCACATCGGCACCGCGCTGAACAAGACGCTGAAGGACATCGTCGTCCGATCGCATCAGATGACGGGGCGGGAATCCAACTACGTGCCCGGCTGGGACTGTCACGGGCTCCCGATCGAATGGAAGGTCGAGGAAGAATTCTACCGAAGCAAGGGCAAGGTGAAGCCCGACTTCTCGGATTCGCAAGCCATCATCGCCTTCCGCAAGGAATGCCGCGCCTATGCCGAACATTGGCTCTCCGTGCAGCGGGAGGAATTCAAGCGGCTGGGCGTCGTCGGCGACTGGGATCATCCCTACACGACGATGAGCTATCCGGCCGAAGCGCAGATCGCCCGCGAAATCTTCAAATTCGTCGCGAGCGGGCTGCTCTATCGCGGCTCGAAGCCGGTGATGTGGAGCGTGGTCGAGAAGACGGCGCTTGCGGAGGCTGAGGTCGAATATGAAGACCATGTCAGCGACACGATCTTTGTGGCGTTTCCGGTCGAGTCCGAGGACGCCTCGATCGTCATCTGGACCACGACGCCGTGGACGATTCCCGGAAACCGCGCGATCGCGTTCTCTCGCCGCATTTCTTATGGGCGCTATCGGGTAACGGATGCGCCGGCCGACAACTGGGCCAAGGTCGGAGCGACTTACATCGTCGCGCAATCCCTCGCCCAAAGCGTTTTCGACGCGGCGAAGGTCGACCGCGATTCGAATTTCTTGGCGAAGTCAAAGGGGATGCGCTCGCATCGATGGTTTGTGCGCATCCGCTCCATGCGCACGGCTATGGCTTCGTCGTTCCTTTGCTCGACGGCGACCACGTGACGGAAGACGCGGGCACGGGCTTCGTCCACACCGCGCCGGGCCACGGGCGCGAGGACTTCGAGCTCTGGACCGCGAGCACGCGGCTGCTTCAGGAGCGCGGCGTCGATCCGCGCATTCCCTACACCGTCGACGAGAACGGCGCGCTCACCGACGAGGCTCCAGGCTTCGAAGGCAAGCGCGTCATCACCGACAAAGGGAAAGTTGGCGACGCCAACAAGGCCGTCATCGACGCCTTGATCGAGGCGGGCGCGCTCGTCGCGCGCGGAAAGCTCAAGCACCAATATCCGCACAGCTGGCGATCGAAGACGCCGGTGATCTTTCGCAACACGCCGCAATGGTTCCTGGCGATGGATCGGCCGTTCGCCAATGCGCAAGGCGGCAAGACCCTTCGGGTCCTTGCGGTCGACGCGATTGAACGCACGCGATGGGCGCCGCCGTCCGGCGAGAACCGGATCAAGGGCATGGTCGCCAACAAGCCCGATTGGGTGCTGTCTCGCCAGCGCGCCTGGGGCGTGCCGCTGTCGATTTTCGTCCGCAAGGACGGTCACGAAATCCTGTTCGACGACGAAGTGAACGCAAGGATCGCCGACGCCTACGAACGGGAAGGCGCCGACGCATGGTTCGCCGAGGGCGCAAAGGCGCGGTTCCTCGGGCCGAAGCACGACGCCGACGCCTACGACAAGGTCGACGACCTGGTCGAAGTCTGGTTCGATTCGGGATCGACGCACGCCTTCGTCCTCGAGGATCCCAAGCACTTTCCTGGATTGGCCGGCATCCGCCGGACGATCGACGGCGGCGAAGATACGGTCATGTATCTCGAGGGCTCCGACCAGCACCGCGGCTGGTTCCAGTCGTCGCTTCTGGAAAGCTGCGGCACGCGCGGGCGCGCGCCATTCGACGTGGTGCTGACCCACGGGTTCACGCTCGATGAGAGCGGTCGCAAAATGTCGAAATCGCTGGGCAACCAGACCTTCCCGCAGGACGTCATCCGCGTTTCAGGCGCCGACATCCTGCGTCTATGGGTGGCCAGCGTCGACTACACCGACGATCAACGCATCGGCCCCGAAATCCTGAAAGCCGTAAGCGATAATTATCGCAAGTTGCGCAACACGATCCGCTGGATGCTGGGAACTCTGACCCATCGGGAATCGGGCGATTCGGTCGACTATGCGGCGATGACTGATCTCGAGCGGCTGATGCTGCATAAGCTTGCCGAACTCGATCTCAAGGTTCGCGAGGCCTACGAGAATTTCGACTTCGCGCGCGTCATCGCGATGCTCACGACGTTCATGAACGCCGACCTCTCCGCCTTTTATTTCGACATCCGCAAGGACGCGCTCTATTGCGATCCGCCGTCCAGTCTGAGACGGCGGGGCGCATTGGAGGCGATAGAGCACATTTTCCGCGCCGTGACGGTGTGGCTCGCGCCAGTCCTGGTTTTCACCGCCGAGGAAGCCTGGTCAGCGCGCGACACCGCTGCATCGCTCGATCCATCTCGAACAGTTTCCGGCCATTCCTGCCGCGTGGCGGGATGACCAACTGGCAAGCACTTGGGACACGATCCGCATGTTGCGTCTCGCCGTCACCGGCGCGATCGAAATCGCCCGGGCCGACAAGCTGATCGGCTCCTCGCTGGAAGCTGCGCCGCGCCTCTATCTGAGCAATCCCGAGCATTTGAAGGCGCTCGAAGGCGTCGATTTTGCCGAAGTCTGCATCACCTCGGACATCGTGATCGAGTTCGGGACGCCGATGCCGGAAACGGCGTTTCGTCTCCCCGAGGCGCCAGAAGTCGGCGTTGTTGTCGAGCGCGCTCGTGGCGTTAAATGCGCGCGCTCGTGGCGCTATTTCGATCCGGCGACCGCTTCGCCGGATTTTCCCGACGTAACCCCTCGCGACGCGCAGGCGCTTCGCGAACTTAAAGATCTGGGTCGCTTGTCATGAAGCCTCCCGCGGTGGGCGGTATGGTCGCGCTCGCTGTTGTCCTGGTCGACCAAATCGTAAAAGCTGGCGTTCTGTCCTATTCCGCTCGACCCGACGTCGATCCGGGGTCGTTAGGGCCGTTCCTCAACTTAACTTTACAGATGAACCGGGGCATTTCGTTCAGCTTGTTCGCCCGCGATTCCGCCTCGGGGCAGATCGCGCTGGTGGCGCTGACTTTGGCGGTGACAGGTCTGCTTACTGTGTGGCTGCTTCGATCCCGATCGGCGCTTCCCGCCGTCGGCCTTGGATTGATTATCGGCGGCGCTCTCGGCAATGCAATCGATCGGGTTGCGCACGGCGCCGTCGTCGACTATCTCGATCTGCACGCCTTTGGACGGCACTTTTTCGTCTTCAATGTTGCTGACGCCGCCATCAACGTCGGGGTCGCGCTCTTGATTCTCGACCTATTGCTGGCTCCCCGCGCGCCGAAGAGTTCAAAATCAAGGGAGCGCGCCGTAGCGCGAACTGGAGATTGGTTGGGGCCGGGATTAAGGAAGTTGCAACCGTCATCGAATAGCCGGAATTCATGGCGAGATACGCCAGCGTTGAACCGTTGTCGCAGCGCTTCCGGCGGAAAAGAGGTCCTGACGATGGGCTTTGGTTTGCGGTCATCGGTGGCCGCTTTGGCGTTTATTTCCGCTATTTCCGTCAATCTGGTCAGTTCGCCCGCTTGGGCTGGCGACGATGGTGACGCGCCTTTGTGGAAAGGGGTCGGATCGATTTTTGGTCCGGTTCTCGGTCCGGCTGTTGGATTTGGTGGGGAAAAGCCGCCTCCGATCGAGTATCGCGAGCACGGCAAGCTCGTCCTGCCGCCGAATACCGAGCTGCCGCCGCCCGGCTCATCCCCCGCCGCAGATCCCGCCTGGCCCGTGAATCAGGAGATCGTCCGCCGGAAAGCGCTAAAGGAAGAGGGAAAGAAATCTATCGCCGGGGTGGGGGATGCGCGTCTGCGCTACACGCACGGGTTCCCGGCGGGCGAGCCCGTGACGGTTCGCTCGGTGGATCCGGATGGGCAAACGGTGAAGTGCGAAAGCAATTGCGGACAGACCACATCGGCGCTGGGCAACCTTAACCCACTGAACTGGGTTGGAATGGGTAAATCGAATGCGCCCCTTGGTCCTGAGCCGGACCGCGAATGGCTGACCGATCCTCCAAAGGGTTTCCGCGCTCCGGTTGAGCCGGCACAAGGATCGGCGAAAAACTGATCAGTCCGCTTGTTTACGGTTTGCCGCGATTTGAACCCAGAAGTCGAGCCTGGGGCGAATTACGGCTTGGCGATCCAAGCAAAAACCGCTATTGTGTCCGGAAAGGATTCGCGGGCAGCGCATATTTCGCCGCCTCAACCTTTCGCTCCCAAGCCGCCGTGAACGCTTTGATCGCTGGACGGGTGGCGGAAGCAGCGGAACAGGGTCAGGCGAGGTGGCCTGCAAAAAGGCCTTCCGGACGTAGGACAATGGTCCAAGCGCGGCCAGGGGCGCCGCTGGTAAGGGAAATTCGCACGGGATTGAGATCAGTGCGATCGGTCATGTCCGTACGTCGGGTGTGATGAGATCAGCTCATTCGAGTGACGCGAAGGCGTGCACCGTCTCTCTTGCGCCAAATTCGAGAAAGTTTACGCCGAAACGGTCGGAAAGGCTCTGGGCTAACCGGATGGATATTAGGGAATTGAAATGAGACCAGGTCAGAACAAGAGGATGCGCGGCCGGCCGACGAACAATCGGCGCGGGCCCAATCCTTTGACGCGTTCCTACGAATCAAATGGGCCGGACGTAAAAATACGCGGCAACGCGCATCATGTTGCGGAAAAATATCTCCAGCTCGCGAGAGACGCGCACACGGGTGGAGACCCGGTCGCGGCGGAAAATTATTTGCAACACGCGGAACATTACTTCCGACTTATTGCCACTGCGCAGGCTGCTCAGGCGCTCGCGCAGAGCGGTCAGCAGCGGCCGCCAGGCGAGGGCGAGGGCGACGACTTCGAAGACGATGGCGATTTCGGCGGGCTGTCCGATCGTTTCGCTTCGCCTGCGGAGCGGCAGAACGCTTACCCGCAGCCACAACATGGATTTCAACCGCAACCCAACGCCTCGCCGAATGCCCCACAGCCGTTCGTCGATAGACCGGCATACGAGGCCGAACGTCAGGGGGGCGCCGATCGGGGGGGCTTCGTGCCTCGTCAGGAGCGTCAGGGCAACCGATTTCCGGACCGCGGACCGCGCCCCGAGCGGCAATTCCCTGATCGTAACGAGAGTTATCGCGACAATCGGCACGGACGCGATGGTCGTCCGCGGGATTTCCGGCCTTACCGCGATCCCCAGCCGCCGCGTGAGGCCGGCGCAGATGCGCCGCCGCCGCCCGGGCTTCCGTCCTTCATAACGGCGAGCCCAAGGCCCAATAATGCGGATCTGACTACAGGCGCCCCGTCGCCCGATACATTAGCGTCGCCGACTCCCGTCGCGACGCCTGAGATCGATCCCGCGGGTTTCGAGTCGCCGCCAGAAGGAAGCACTTTTCCCGCCCGAGGCCGACGCCGGCGGCTGCGGTCGCCATACGGATTTGGTGGACCCGGTTCAGGTGAGGGAGAGCAACCGGACTCGACTCCGGAAATCGCCGACGACACACCGGTCAGGGAATAGCCGTCTCATTGAGTGTGAGTGGACGCAACGACCCGGTCACGCGGCAGATGGGCCGTCAGCGGAATATTCTGCAACCTGTGCGTCCCTAATCCGCTGCGCCGGCTCGACTGACAGCGTGACGGTATCGGGGGAAGTTGACACGTTGAGCGTCGCTTCACACTCGCGCGCCAGGAGCGTCGTGAAATAGAATTGAATGGAATGGCCGTCGACTGGCTCGTTGGGAACGGCGTTGGTCAGGAAATCGGTCGCGCTGTGAGACAGTCGGGCGTTTGCGCCCCGAGCCTCGACGCGCATCGTCAGGGCATCGTTTTCACCCGAGATATCGACTGCGACCACGCCGCCTCGCGGCACGGCGCTGGCTGCGATGAGGCAAAGGTTGAGCAAAAGCTTCACGGACGCTCTCGACGCCATTCGCCGACCACAGTTCCATTGCAGATCCGTGCGGCCGTTGGCGAAAATGTCTCTTGCCACCTTTTCCGCATCGCCCGTGTCGATCGTCGCGCCGAATGAGCCCGCCGCGCCGAAAGCCAGCCGGCAGAATTGAAGGCGCGCCGAGGCTGACATTGCGCTCTTCTTGATGAGCTCCATAGCCACAGTGCGCATCTCCTCGTCTTCCTCTCCGTCGAGCACTTCGAGGCCGTTGACGATCGCCCCAACCGGGCTGATCACATCGTGGCACACGCGCGAGCAAAGGAGGGCGGCGAGGTCGAGTGGCGTTAGCGAGGCCATCATCAAGGTTTGATCCTGGTTTGGTATCGAGGCCTTGGCGGGGACGGGACTGGGTTTGCCCGCACTGAGGTGATCCGATCACTATCTACCCGATTCGCGCCTCGGTTGCGACGACGACCTCGCCGTGTTCGACGGGGTTTGAGTGTGTCCCGCTGGTAAGGATCCAAATAGCGTTCGACGACCGGACGAGTTTGCGTCCCGGGCGCAATCGGCGTTGACTGGAGCCGGCAGGCTTCACATTGCATTCAAAGACTGTCGATCGAAATGAAGGAAATAAGTTGAGCCCGGTTCTCCGGCGTCCAGACGCCTTTGCGCTCGATTCCCACACCCGCGACGAAATTGCTTTGTTTCTCGCCAAGGCCGCGTTGGCGGCGGGACCGGCGGTGATGGAGGAATACGATCGTGGCTGCGAGGTCGCTTCGAAGCAAGACGGCAGTCCAGTTACATCCGCGGATCATCGGGCCGAAGCGATAATCTGCGAATATCTCGCGCGCGTGGTCCCCATGACGCCCCTATGCGCGGAGGAGGCGATGGCTGCCGGAGCTCGGCCCCAAGTGGCCGAACGATTTCTGTTGGTGGATCCGCTCGATGGAACACGGGAGTTCCTTGCGGGCAATGGCGAGTTCACGATCAACGTGGCGCTCATCGAGGCGGGCGCCCCGGTAGCTGGCGCCGTCTACGCGCCGGCGATCGGCCGGTTGTGGGTCGGTGGCGACACGGCGTTCGCGTGCGAAGTGCGCCTCGGCGAGGAGCCCCTCGACGAACGGCGCATTCAAACACGTCGCGCGCCCTCGAGCCTGGTCGCTTTTGCAAGCCGTTCGCATCTCGATGCCCAGTCAGACGCCTTCCTCAAAGGATTGCCCATTGGGGAGACAAGGTTCGCGGGGTCGTCGCTGAAGTTTTGCCTTATCGCCGAGGGCCTCGGCGACGTCTATCCGCGGTTCGCGCCAACGATGGAGTGGGATACTGCGGCAGGCGACGCGGTGCTGCGCGCGGCCGGCGGCGCGGTCCTCGATCCTTCAGGACGAGCGCTTTTGTACGGCAAGACCGAGAGCAGTATGCGCAATGGCTCTTTCATCGCATGGGGTGACCCGGCGGCCGCCAAGCAGTTCGGATATTAAAATCATCGCACTCGGATTCGGAGTGGATAAACCGAGTTTGCAACGCATCGTTGTGCAACCCGTCAGAGTAAACGGGAAGCCCGGCTTTTTGACCATTTGTTAACCTTCCCGCTTCGAGACTGAAGGCGATCGCAAACGATCGACCGATTCTTCAACCGGGGCCGCAATGAGCAACGTCATCCGTTTCCCACCCGCGAACAGTCGCCGTCGCATGGCTTCGGGTGGCTGCGGCGCCGCTCAGATCCTGTTCTTCACCGGTGTGCGGTACCAGCGCTGGGGCGAAGACACGCACGCGCCAGCGCGGCGAGCACAAGGCGCACGGCGGAAGCGCCAGGCCGCCGAAGCGGGGAGCGAAAGGAAGAGCCAGCGCTAACGAGGGCGACGAGAAAGTCCGAACCGTTTTTTCGATACTCGCGCCATTGAGGAGGCTGTCAGCCTGCTCCTGACCACGCTCCCGAACCTCGTATGTCGTCAATGCGACCGCGTCCGCCGCTTGCCCTTATTCGTCAATTCCGATATGAGCCGCGGCGGGACACCTCTCCCCAACGAGAGGCTTCCATCTGAAAGGATGGCGCATCATGACGACGACAACGCCGGGCGTTCGGCCCGCGAATCCTTGTTTCTCCTCCGGCCCATGCGCCAAGCGCCCCGGCTGGTCCCCCACAGTCCTGAGTGAAGCGGCCCTCGGCCGTTCGCATCGCGCAAAGCCTGGCAAGGCCAAGCTGAAGCTCGCGATCGACCTCACGCGCGAAGTCCTCGGCGTTCCCGCCGACTATCGCATCGGAATAACGCCAGGCTCCGACACCGGCGCCGTCGAGATGGCGCTCTGGACGCTTCTCGGCGCGCGAGGCGTCGATGTTCTTGCGTGGGAAAGCTTTGGCGACGGATGGGTGACCGACGTCGTCAAGCAGCTCAAGCTCAAGGACGTCCGCACACTCAAGGCGCCGTACGGCGAATTGCCGGACCTCCGCCAAGTCAATTTCGACAACGACGTCATTTTCACCTGGAACGGCACCACCTCGGGCGTTCGCGTGCCCAACGGCGATTGGATCGCCGCCGACCGCAAGGGATTGACGATCTGCGACGCGACATCGGCGGCTTTCGCCCAGGAACTCGATTGGCCGAAGCTCGATGTCGTGACGTTCTCCTGGCAGAAGGTCCTCGGGGGCGAGGCGGCGCATGGAATCATCATCCTGAGCCCGCGTGCGGCCGAACGCCTTGAGACCTACACGCCGCCGTGGCCGCTGCCGAAGCTGTTCCGCCTCGCCAAGGGCGGCAAGCTTACCGAAGGCTTTTTCGACGGCGAGACCATCAACACCCCCTCGATGCTGTGCGTCGAGGACTATCTCGACGCGCTGAACTGGGCGAAGTCGCTCGGCGGCCTGAAGGCGCTCTTTGCCCGCGCCGACGCCAACGCCAAGGCGATCGCGGACTGGGTCGAGCGCACGCCCGTGGATCGATTTCCTCGCCCGCGCGCCCGAGACACGTTCCAACACCAGCGTCTGTCTCAAAGTCGTGGACCCCTCGGTCGCTGCTCTGACGGCCGACGCCCAGGCTCTGTTCGCCAAGGGGCTGGCGAGCTTCCTCGAGAAGGAAAAGGTCGCGTTTGACATCGGCGCCTATCGCGACGCGCCGGCTGGCTTGCGCATCTGGTGCGGCGCGACGGTCGAGACGGCCGATGTCGAGGCGCTGACGCACTGGCTCGACCACGCCTTCGTCATCGAGAAGAGCAAGCTCGCCAAGGCCGCCTGATTGCGACTTTGTCACCCCCGCGAAAGCGGGGGTCCAGAGCCGCCGCTTCGCCTTGCCTGGATGCCCGCATTCGCGGGCATGACACGAGACAAACGGCTTTCCCTGTCATTTTTGCAGCGGCCTCGACGTCGCCCGCCAACCCAAGGTCATCCGCCATGACTCCCCGTGTTCTCATTTCCGATAAGCTTTCCCCCGCCGCCGTCGCGATCTTCAAGGAGCGCGGCGTCGAGGTCGACGTCAAACCTGGGCTCGACAAGGAGGAGATCGCCAAGATCATTGGCGACTATGACGGGCTCGCCATTCGCTCCAACACCAAAGTCACGGCCAAGCTGCTCGAGCGCGCGACGAAGCTGAAAGTCGTCGGCCGCGCGGGCATCGGCGTCGACAACGTCGACATTCCGGCCGCGACCGCTCGCGGCGTGATCGTGATGAACACGCCGTTCGGCAATTCGATCACCACCGCCGAGCATGCGATCGCGCTGATGTTCGCGCTCGCCCGGCAGATCCCGAGCGCCGACGTCTCGACGCAAGCGGGCAAGTGGGAAAAGAACCGCTTCATGGGCGTCGAACTGACCGGCAAGACGCTCGGCATCATTGGTTGCGGAAACATCGGCGCGATCGTCGCCTCGCGCGCGCTCGGATTGAAGATGCGTGTCGTCGCCTTCGATCCGTTCCTGAGCGCCGAGCGCGCCCAGGAGATTGGCGTCGAAAAGCTCGAACTCAACGATCTCCTGGCGCGCGCCGATTTCATCACCCTGCACACGCCGCTGACGGCGCAGACGCGCAACATCCTCTCGGCGGAAAATTTGGCGAAGACGAAGCCCGGCGTTCGCATCATCAATTGCGCCCGCGGCGGCCTTGTCGACGAGGCCGCGTTGCGCGCCGCGCTCGACAGCGGTCACGTTTCGGGCGCGGCTTTCGATGTCTTCATCGAGGAGCCGGCGACGGCGAACCCGCTGTTCGGCCATCCGAACTTCATCGCCACGCCCCATCTCGGCGCCTCGACCAACGAAGCGCAGGAGAACGTTGCGCTTCAGGTCGCCGAACAAATGTCGGACTATTTGACGCGCGGCGCGATTTCGAACGCGATCAACTTTCCCTCGATCACGGCGGAAGAGGCGCCGAAGCTGAAGCCGTTCATCGCGCTCGCGGAGGGTCTCGGCTCATTCGCCGGTCAGCTCACGCAAGCGCCGATCCAGAAGGTCACGCTCATTTACGAGGGCGCGGTCGCCGAGCTCAAAATCAAGGCGTTGACGTCGGCTGCGATCGCCGGGCTTCTGCGTCCCTCGCTTGTCGACATCAATGTCGTGTCGGCGCCCGCGGTCGCCGCCCAGCGCGGCATCGTCATCGAGGAAATGACTCGCGCGGCAAGCGGCGATTACGAAAGCTTCATCACCCTGACTGTCGAGACGGCGCAGCAAACGCGGGCGATTGGCGGGACCGTTTTCCAGGACGGCAAGCCGCGCATCCTCTCGATCAAGGGGATCAAGGTCGACGCTGAATTCACGCCCTCGATGATCTATGTCACCAACGAGGACAAGCCGGGCTTCATCGGGCGCTTCGCGGGCCTCCTGGGCGACGCGGGCGTCAATATTGCAACGTTCGCGCTTGGACGGGACGAGCAGGGAGGCTCGGCGATCGCGCTTGTCTCGATCGACGGGACCGCGCCTCCTGACATCATCGCGAAAGTGGGCAAGATCGACGGCGTGCGTCAGGTGGCGGCTTTGCGCTTCTGAGTTGACTTCGATCAGCTTGGCGGGTCCCCTTCGCTTCTCCCTCCGGGAGAAGGTGGCGGGCGAAGCCCGCCGGATGAGGGTCGCGCCCATGAGCGATGATGCGGACAAGCGCACGCCAGCAAACGAGCCGGCCGGGCCTAAAGTCGACGCTCGCCTCCTGGAAATCCTTGTCTGTCCGGTGACCCGAGCGGAACTGACTTACGATCCTGTTCGGCAGGAGCTTATTTCGCGCGCCGCCCGGCTCGCCTATCCGATCCGCGATGGGGTTCCGATCATGCTGCCCGAGGAAGCACGCAAGCTCGACGATTGACGCCCTCTTCCCTTCTCCTCCGGGAGAAGGTGGCGCGAAGCGCCGGATGAGGGCGCCAGCCGCAGCGCCGGCCTTTCGCGCGCGAACCCTCACCCCCGACCCTTCTCCCGTAGGGAGAGGGGAGGCGCCCTAAATCGACGGCGCCCAATGGACGGGCTTGGCTCCCGTCGCCGCTTCGTCCACGCGCCGCGTCTCGATCGCGGCCATCGTCGCGCGTAGAACCTCGGTCACGCCGGCTCGCGTCGCAGTCGAGAGCATGAGCGGCTTGGCGCGCTTTGCGCCTGGCGCAAGCGGCGGCCCGAACTCGCGGATCACGCGCACGAGGCGCTCCGTCTGCTTCTTCAGCGTTTCCTCGTCGACCGCGTCGACCTTCGACAGCGCGACGATCTCTGCTTTCTCGGCGAGGCCCTCGCCATAGGCCGCGAGTTCACGGCGGACCGTGCGATAGTCGGCGCCGGCGTTCTCGCCCGTCGCGTCCACGAGATGGACGAGCGCGCCGCAGCGCTCGACATGGCCGAGGAACCGGTCGCCGAGGCCGTGGCCCTCATGCGCGCCCTCGATCAAGCCGGGTATGTCCGCGAGCACAAAATCGCGCCCGTCGATCCGGACGACGCCGAGACCCGGATGGAGGGTGGTGAACGGATAATCGGCGATTTTTGGCTTGGCGGCGGAGACGGCGGCGAGGAAGGTCGATTTGCCCGCATTGGGCAGGCCGATGATGCCGGCGTCGGCGATCAGCTTCAGTCGCAGAATAAGCGTGCGCTCGATGCCAGCAAGACCCGGATTAGCCCGGCGCGGCGCGCGATTGGTCGAGGTGGTGAAATGGAGGTTGCCAAAACCACCGTTGCCGCCCTGGGCGACCACCACCCGCTCGCCAGGCTCCGTCATGTCGGCGAGCATCGCGCCGCTCTCCTCGTCGAACACCTGTGTCCCGACCGGCACCTTCAGCACCGCGTCGGCGCCGCGCCCGCCGGCGCGATTGCGGCCCATCCCGTGCATGCCGGTCTTGGCCTTGAAGTGCTGCTGGTAGCGAAAGTCGATGAGCGTGTTGAGGCCGTCCGCGCATTCCACGACGACGTCGCCGCCACGCCCGCCGTCCCCGCCGTCGGGGCCGCCGAACTCGATGAATTTCTCGCGGCGGAACGAGACTGCGCCCGCTCCGCCGTCGCCGGAGCGAATGTACACGCGGGCTTGGTCGAGGAACTTCATCGTTGGCTGACTCTCACGGCGCGCGCGCCAGGTCGGCTGCCGCCTCGCGCCGCAGCGGGACGGCGCTTGCCCAATCCGCGCGGGCAAGGCGCAGGCTATGGCATTCGACGAGCCCCCCGCGTGCCGGGGCGCCCTGCAAGCCCGTACCGAGAAGAGCGAATCCACACTTCTCGAGAACGCGCTTCGAGGCCTCGTTCTCGACCCGAACGCTGGCCAGGATTTCGAGCGTCGGCGTCAGCCCGAAGGCTGCGTTGATCATCGCTCCGGCGGCCTCGGTCGCGAGGCCCTTGCCCCAAGCCTCCGGCGCCAGCACGTAGCCGAGCGCCAGTCGATCCCGGCCGCGCGATTCGAGGCTGATCGCCCCAATGGCGTCGCTCTTGCCTTTCATCGGCGTCATCACCAAGGTCAGGTCGCGTCCGGCCGAGTTGGCTTCGCGCGCAGCGTAGATGAACCGCTCAGCCGAGCCTTCGGGATAGGGATGAGGAATGCGCGCAGTGTAGCGGACGACTTCCCATCGGCTGCAAAATTTATGCAGTGCGGCGGCGTCGCAGATTCTGGGCCAGCGCAACCAAAGCCGTGGGGTCTCAAGCCGGAACACATCGTCTCTTGCCAGATCGGGAAACATGAAATCACCGGTCATCGCCCCGCTCAAGGGGCCATAAATGACGAAGGGGACGCGGCGACCGCATCCCCTTTGTAAGCTTAAGCTTACCGGACGATTGAGCAGGCTCTTTGGCCTTTTGTCTCATCTCGAAATATCTGATCTTTCGAGAACGTCCGCGGGGGCTTTTCGCCGAAGCGGGGTTCTCGTCTTGCTCCCCGCTTTATTCTGAAAGGCTAATCGTTCGCACCGATACATATTGGCGTCCGTCGCCTTTTCGCTCAAAGGCGACTTCGCCGGCGGCGGTGGCGAACAAAGTGTGGTCTGTGCCGAGGCCAACATTCCGACCAGGATGAAATTTGGTTCCTCGTTGGCGTACAAGAATCATGCCGCCAATAACTTGCTCGCCGCCGAACTTTTTCACGCCGAGGCGCCGGCCAGCCGAATCGCGGCCGTTGCGCGACGAACCGCCTGCCTTTTTGTGAGCCATAGCCTTCGCTCCGAAACTTGCTGCGGCTGACCCCGAAGAGCCCGCCAACCTTGAACCTACCTATAGCGCGTCCGAACGCGCCTGTGAATTATTCGCTCGCCGAAGCTGCCGCCCTCGCCGGGGCGGCGCCGCCGGTCAGGATGTCGGTCACCCGCACGATCGTGAGATCCTGCTTATGGCCGCGCTTGCGCTTGGAATTCTTGCGGCGGCGCTTCTTGAAGGCATAAACCTTCGGCCCGCGCGCCTGCTCGACGATCTCGCCGACGACGCTCGCGCCAGCAACCCGCGGCGCGCCGACGTGATTGATCGCGCCGTCGAACAGCGCCAGCACCTCGTCGAACACGATCCTCGCGCCCGCTTCGCCGGGCAGCGTCATAACCGTGATCGTATCCTCGGCGGCGACCTTGTATTGCTTTCCACCGGTCTTGATGACTGCGAACATCGTTCTTTCCCGTGTTCCGCCCGAACACTACGCATGAGGCATGCGCGGCCGGCTTCTTGGCAGTTGACCGAAAATGCGGCTCTCGCGAGCCGCGGCTTGGACGCTCGGGTTTTGAGCTAAGGCGCCTAAAACCAAAAGCGCGGCTTTTCAGCCGCGCTGGAGCGAGGCGCCCCTATAGGCGGAGCCTGGAGCAAAGTCAACGCTCTTCCCGGCCGCATTGCTGGCGGGGCTTGGCAGGCGCAGTTACGGTTGAGCACGGAATCGGTGGAGGGGAAATGTTCGTCGACTGGCTGCTCGCAAGCTTCCACCACCTGGCGGTCTTTTCGCTCGCCGCGATCCTGTCGGCGGAGATCTTCTTAACCGCAGGGCCGATCGACGACCGCCTGGTGTTGAGGGTCGCCCGCATCGACGCCTGGCTCGGGATTTTGGCGGCGCTCGTTGTCGCCGCCGGGGTCTTGCGGGTGTTCTTCGGCGCCAAGGGCTACGAGTATTATTTCGTCAACATATTCTTTTGGGCCAAGATGGCGTTGTTCGGCGGGGTCGGACTCGTCTCAGTGGCCCCGACCTACATGTACATGGTCTGGCGCCGCCGCGTTCGCGCCGACCCGACCTTCCGCCCGCCAGCGGAAGAGATCGCGCAATTGCGCCAGGCTCTCTATGTCGAGGCGGGCTTGTTCGCCCTCATTCCGCTTTGCGCCGCGGCGATGGCGCGCGGCTACGGGATGTGACGCGCGACTAGCGCCCGGACGCCATCGAGGCCCGCGCGCGGCCTTGCGCGACCTGCGGCGCGTCGACGGCAGGCGCGGAGGCGCCCCAGGAGTTGCGAATGTAGGTCAAGACCGCGGCGGCCTGATCGTCGCTCAGCTTCCATGCGAATGACGGCATGCCCGGACCGGTCGGCTCGCCGGCGGTCGCAACGCTGCGCGCGCCTTCGATGACCACGCGAATGAGGCTGGCCGGATCGGTGGAACGGACGTTCGACGATCCGGCCAGCGACGGGAAAAGATAAGGCACGCCCTTCCCATCGAGCCCATGGCAAGCCGAACATTCGTCGACATAGATCGCGCTCTCCGGCGACCATTTTCGGATCGGAGGCGGACATGGCCGCAGGCGGCGACGCTGTCTGACCCGGCAGATCTTTGAGGTAAGTCGCGATCGCCGTGAGATCGGCGTCGGTCATATGCGAACTCGACAGCGTGATTTCTTCCGCCATGATTCCGGTTGAGGCGGTGGTCGGGTTATGGCCGTTCTTGAGGTAGGCCACGATGTCGGCGACGCTCCATCCGCCGAGGCCTCGCTCGTTGTCGTTGGTGATGTTGGGCGCGAACCACCCCTGCAACGCATAGCCCTGAAAAGCGCGCGCGCGATCGTCGCCGCCAAGCTGCGTCTTGGGCGTGTGACAAGCGCCGCAGTGGCCCAGGCCTTCAACGAGGTAGGCGCCGCGATTCCATTCGGCGGACTTCGTTGGATCCGGCTTGAATTCGCCGCTCGTGAAATAGAGCGCGTTCCAGGCCGCCATTCCCTGGCGAACGTCGAATGGGAACGGCAGCTTGTTGGAGACGACGGCGTTGTGAACGGGCTTCACCGTGTTGAGGTAAGCGCGGATGGCGAGCGCGTCGTTCTCGCTCAGCTTGGTGTAATAGGGATAGGGCATGGCCGGGTAGAGCAGCTCGCCATCATGTCCCTTGCCCTCGCGCAAAGCGCGGACGAACAGCTCGTCGCTCCAGTCGCCGATGCCAGTCTCGGAATCGGGCGTGATGTTGGCTCCGACCACAACACCGAACGGAGTCTCGATCGGCCGGCCGCCGGCGAAGGGTTGTCCCGAGCCGGGTACAGTGTGACAGCTCGCGCAGTCGCCGGCGATGGCGAGATACCGCCCGCGCTCGATCTGGCCGAAGTTTTGCGGATCGAGGCTCGTCCCGACTTTGTCTCTGCGCGCGACTCGTCGCGACAAGGCTCGACGCGAGGATGAACGCGACGAGCGGCAGCGCCGACGCTCCGCCACGCGCGCGGCTCACGCATGGACGAGCGGCCCGGGGTTCTTGAGGTATTGGGTCCTGATCGCCTCGGCCGACCAGTAGGCGAGGGCCGCAACCGTCCCGGTCGGATTGTAGCCGGCGTTTTGCGGAAAGGCGCTCGCGCCCATGACGAAGAGATTGGGCACGTCCCAGCTTTGCAGATAGCGGTTGAGCGCGCTGGTCGAAGGGTCGGTCCCCATGATCGCGCCCCCGCACAGGTGCGTGGTCTGGTACTTCGTGACGTCGTAGGGCGCCTTGCGATATTGCTTCTCGACCTCCTTCGCGCCCATCGCCTTGATGATTTCGGCGAATTTATCGGTGAGATAAGCGTTCTGCTTGATCTCGTTGTCGTGGAAGTCGATCGTGATCCGCACCAGCGGGCGCCCGAACCGGTCCTTATAGAGCGGGTCGAGGTCGAGATAGACGTCGCGATAAGAATAGAAGCTGCCGTGCACTCCGGTGCCGGGCGTCACCGTGCTCAGGTAATTGTCGCGCACTGCGCTCTTCCACTTGGCGCCCCATTTGGGCGTACCCGGCGGAACGGACGTTGTTTGAATCGGGCGCCCGTTCGTCTGCACCTGCCCCATGTATCCGCCGCCCACGAAGCCGAGCGGCCCATGGTCGAAATTGTCGCCGTTGAATTCGTCGATGCACATGCCAATCGAACCGGAGGCGATGAACGGGTTGAAGTTGAATTTGTCCTTGTCGAAGAATCCGTTGGCGCTCGAGATCGTCTGGTGCGTGAAGTTGCGGCCGATCACCCCTTGATTGGCGACCGGATCGTAGGGCTTGCCGATGCCCGACATCATGAGGAGCTGAACATTGAAAATGGTGTAGGCGGCGAGGATGACGAGGTCCGCCGGCTGCTCCCATTCCTCGCCGCTCGAATCAACGAAGGTGAAGCCGGTCGCCCGTTTGCCGGAGCCGTCGACATTGATGCGCGTCACCTCGCATTCGGGACGATAAGAGAAGTTCGATTTCCTCAGCAGCACTGGAAGGATTGTGGTCTGCGGGGAAGCCTTCGAATAATTGCCGCAGCCGAACCATTCGCAGAAGCCGCAATAGGTGCAGGGTCCAAGCCGAGCGCCGAGCGGGTTGACATAGGCCTGCGACAGATTGCCTGACGGCTGCGGAAACGGCTTATAGCCAAGCTCGCGCGCGGCCTTGGCGAACAAGCGTATGGCTGAACGGCTGGTCCTGCGCCGGAGTGGGATAGGGCCGCGAGCGCGGCCCTTCGAACGGATTGCCGCCCTCGAGAATCTGCCCTTTCAGATTGCCCGCGGTTCCCGACGTCCCGCACAGGTATTCGAACCGGTCGTAGTGCGGCTCGAGCTCATCGTAGGTGACGCCAAAGTCCTGAATCGTCATGTCTTCGGGAAGAAATTTCGCCCGTATCTTTGGGTCAGATGCGTCTTGAGGACGAAGTCGGACGGCAGGAAGCGGAATGTCTCCGCGTTCCAATGGACGCCCCCGCCGCCGACGCCGGTCATGGGCATGAACGCGCCCCAGTCGCGGATCGGCAGCGCCTGCTCGCTCATCTTGTTGCGAAAGGTGAAGGTCAGTTGCTCGGGGCGGAGGAAAAGCTCGTGCCGATAGCGATAGCGCAGTTCGTCCTGGTCGTAGGTGGTGGGAAAGTCGGTCGGCGTGTCGCGCCACGGCCCGCGTTCGACCGCGATCACGTCGAGACCCTCGTCGGTCAACTCATTCGCGAGGATCGAACCCGTCCAGCCGAGGCCGATGATCGCCACGTCCTTCTTGGGCAGTTTCTGCGCCATGAGCTCCGCCTCAGGTCTTGCGCGTGTTCCAGTCCGCCCGTCCCTCGAGGCTGACAGGCGGACGGGGATAGCGTTCGTTATGACGGTGGACCCAGTCGCGGTAATCGTATCGGGCGCCGGGATAGCCGATCATGCGCCACGAACACATGTCGCGATTGCCGCCGTAAATCGGATCGGCGAAAAATCCCTCTTGCGCGTTTTTGAGGATGAGTTCGAAGAACGCCTGGCCGTCGACGCCGCCGAGCTTCGCGGCGCCGCTCTCGAGGCCGCCAATGACTGCGTCTTTGTCCGCCTCGCTGAGGGAAGCGAACGCGCCGCCCTTCGCGGTCTTGCAATATTGGTCCAGCGCCGCGAGCGCTTTGCGGTAGTGCTCCGCGGGCCCGTCTTCGTCCTGCGGGCCTTGCTGCTTGGTTCCCTTGATGAAAGGCGGGCTGAGATAGAGGCCGGCGCGGCGGCCATAGGGGCCAGCCAGCTGCCGATCGATGAAGACGGCGCAGCCCGCATCCTTGCCGCCGGGCGTATCGGGGTCTGGTGGGATCAGGCGATCCACCAGCGCTTCGACCGCGGCGCCCTCGGCGGGGTCGAAGAAGATCCACGGTCCCTTGACGAATGGGGCGGGCGGCGATCCGGCTTCCGGGCGCCATGGCAACCATTGCGCTCGAGCGCCGGCTGCTCCCCCGATGAGCAGGAACGCGGCGCTGCCGAGCAATTCGCGCCGGTGAAGCCTCAAGGACGTCCTCCCGCGAGAGCGCTTTAACTTAGGTCAGTTCGCCCTGCCCGGCAATGAAGGTTCCGACGCACGCCGACGGACCTGGGATAGGAGATCGACCGCGGACCGAAGTCCTCAGGGGAATAGGCTTAGCCGACGCTTGCGACGATCCGGTGAAAGGTCAGGCCAGGGATGCATTGAGGCGCGGCTGTTCACCCAATCGTTCGCTCGCGATGCGCGGCGGCCGCCGGTCGAAGCCTGCTGTGCCCTTGTGATTTCCCCCACGAAAACTGGCCGGGCATTCTTCCAAGGTTGCCGCGCCGAGGACTTCGGTCGCGGCTCGGCTAATCCGGCTGGCGACCTCTGAGCCGGATGTTAGATCTCGGGGATTCGCGAATTGTCGACATTTTCTTGCACAAAGCAGAATCTCAAGCTATGCTCTTCCTTGTGACGTACTCGATCGCCGGTCGCCCCGCGCGGTCCAAATTGGCAGGCCCGGCTTGTGGGAAGAGGCGATGAGGCGCCAGAGACACTTTGCGTAAGGAGCCGAGACCCGTGGGAAAATTTTTTGTTTGAATCGGTTGTAACCCATTGAAAAGTCCCGATTTCGAAAAAATAAACGCTAGTAAAAGACAGCAAATTTACTAACGTTTATTAGCGTTTACTCTCGTTTATTAGCGTTTAAGCGTGGGGCTTGAGGGCAGGCGACGCCCTTCCTCGTATAGTACAGATCGTTGTCGAAAATAATAAGGGAGTGCCGCCAAGCCTGCGCGGCTATAGCCCTTCGATGATGCGAATGTCTCTATCCGCTCCCCCGGCCAGCGCGGCCAGCGCTTCTTGATAGGCCGGACTGTCGTGCGCGGCCCGCGCCGCTTCCACGCTGTCAAACTCGATCAGCACCGTGCGCTCCTGAAGGCCGGCCTCATAGACCTGCGACGGCATTCCGCGCGCCAACGCCCGCCCGCCCCCAGCGGCGATCGCCGGTCCCGCAAGCTTGGCATAGGCGGCCATCGCATCCGGATTGCTGATCGAGCGATAAGTGGCGACCCAATACGCTTTGGCCATCATGGTTGTCTCCCTCGGTTGCTGGTGCGCTCGTTCTGCCCGGTGGGCCGCGCCTCAGTCGATCAGCTTGTAGGCCGGCAGGGTCAGGAACTCGTCGAACGTGTCGCTGAGCGACATGTCGGAGAACAGCTCCGTCGCCTCCTTGAAGCGGCCGCCGTCGAACGCCTTGGCGCCGACCTCGCCCTTGACCCGCTCCATCTCGCCCTTGAGCGCGTCGCGGAACATCGCCGGCGTCACCTCGCGGCCGTCGTCGAGCTTGGCCTTGAGATGGATCCACTGCCAGACCTGGGCGCGCGAGATCTCGGCCGTCGCCGCGTCCTCCATGAGATTATAGATCGGCACGGCGCCGCGGCCCCTGAGCCACGCCTCGATATATTGCACGCCGACGCGGATGTTCTCGCGCAGGCCCTCCTCCGTGCGCTTGCCCTTGTGCACCTCGAGAAGGTCGGCCTGCGTCACGTGGACGTCGTCGCGCTTCTTCGAGAGCTGGTTCTTCTCCGGCATCATCCGGTCGAACACTTCCATCGCGATCGGCACCAGATCCGGGTGGGCGACCCAGGTGCCGTCGTGACCGTTGCCGGCCTCGCGCTCCTTGTCGGCGCGCACCTTGGCGAAGGCTGCCTCGTTGGCTTTCTGATCGCCCTTAACAGGAATTTGCGCCGCCATCCCGCCCATGGCAAAGGCGCCGCGGCGGTGGCAGGTCTTGATGAGTAGGAGCGAGTAGGCGTTGAGGAACGCCTTGCCCATCGTCATTTCCGACCGATCAGGGGTCAGGAACGCCTGGTTCTTGCCGAGGCGCTTGATGAACGAGAAGATATAGTCCCAGCGGCCGCAATTGAGCCCGACGATGTGGTCGCGCAGCTCGTAGAGAATCTCGTCCATCTCGAACGCCGCTGGCAGCGTTTCGATTAGCACGGTCGCCTTGAAGGTCCCGTGGGGAACGCCGAGCTCGCGCTCCGCGTCGGAGAACACGTCGTTCCAGAGCCTCGCTTCGAGATGACTCTCGAGCTTGGGCAGGTAAAAGGCCGGCGTCGAGCCCTGGGCGATCTGGGCCTTGGCGCAGTGGAAGACATAAAGGCCGAAATCGAACAGCGATCCGGAGATTTCTTCGCCGTCGACGACTACATGGCGCTCGGGCAAGTGCCACCCGCGCGGCCGAACCATCAGCACGGCGGTCTGGCTCTTGAGCGCGTAGGACTTGCCGGATGCGGAATCAGTAAAGTCGATCTTTTTGGCCCAGCGATCCTTCAGGTTCGCCTGCCCCTCGACCATGTTGGCGAAGACGGGTGAGGTGGCGTCCTCGAAATCGGCCATGAAGACTTTGGCGCCGGAATTGAGCGCGTTGACGATCATCTTGCGATCGACGGGGCCGGTGATCTCGACTCGCCGATCGAGAAGGTCGGCTGGGATCTTGGCGACCGTCCAGTCGCCTTCGCGGATCGCTTTTGTCTCGGCGAGAAAGTCCGGCAACTTGCCGGCGTCGAAGTCTTCCTGGCGCCCCAATCGCCGCACCAGCAACTCAAGCCGGCGCCGATCGAAGCGCCGGTGCAGGCCAGCAACAAACGCGAGCGCTTCAGCGCTGAGGATTTCGGCCTGCCGGCCGCTGGGCGTGGCGTTGATCTCGACGCCGGCTACAGCCGAGTGCGCTGTCATGAGGTGCTCCCCGGAAAAGCGTTAAGGTCCAGGACGCACCCCTAGACCTTTTCGCCGCCTTTGGGGAGGGCCGCTCACCGAATTCCGGGCGGCCGTTTCCGCGGTCTCGGTCAGGCCGCGAGATCGGTCCGTCCGTGAGCAGGCCGCTCGCGCCACGCCCGCCGCCTCACGAGCAGGCCGGACGGGTCGGCGTCCAGCGGTAACGCCGTGGCGTCGTTGACGTCCGATCGGGTCAAGCCGATGTCGCGCAGCTCATATTCCGACATCTGCGCCAATTCGGACATCACGCGCCGCGTCGCGCTGACTCGGGCCGGCCAGGTGAGGATGCGCCAAAGCGCGTTCGCCGCCTGGGAGGTGATCGTGAATGAAGCAACCATGTTCGTCACCAAGGTTTTAGGGACGACTCTCCGTTCGGCGCCAAGCCGCGCCGTCGGAGGCCTTTCAATCTCGGGATGATTATCTCGGGACGCCTATTTATATGGTGAGCCCCATTGATCGGTCCAACGAATGTTTGTAGAGTAACCGATCAAAGTTTCGGATGATTCCCATGCTCGACACCGACCAGCTTCGTTCATTTCTCGCCATTGTCGACACCGGCTCGTTCACCAAGGCGGCGGACCGGGTGCACAAAACCCAGTCCGCGGTCTCGATGCACGTCCGCCGGTTGGAGGAGCAGTTGGGCTGCGCCTTGTTCGTCAAGCACGGGCGCGGCGCGCGACTGACGGAGGAGGGCGAGCGCCTGATTGAATTCGCGCGGCGCATGGTCCAGGTCGAAGCGGGCGCGATTGCCGCGTTGTCGCGCAAGGGGTTGAGAGGCGCGGTTCGGCTGGGCATTCCAGACGATTACGCGGAATTGTTCCTGGCCGACATTCTCGCGCAGTACAATCGCCGGCACCCGTTGGTCGAGGTGTCGGTCCTTTGCGAGGCGTCGACGGATCTTGCCCTCCAAGTCGCAGCCGGAGCGCTGGATTTGGCGCTGATCACCGACCACGAAGGGCTCAAGGGGCTCGAACTCCTGCGCGAAGAGCCGCTCGTCTGGGTTGCCTCAGAGCGTTTCCGGGTGGAGGAGGGAGCGCCGATCCCGCTCGCGCTTGGCAGCACGACCTGCTGCTGGCGGCGCGCGACCGAGCAGGCGCTAACGGCGACGCCCGGCATAACGCGGGGGCGGTTCTTCTCAAAGAACTTTACCGCGATCGGCACGGTCCTGCGCGCGGGGCTGGCTGCTACGATTCTGCCTGCGTCGATGGTCGGTCCAGGCCTTAAGCTCCTTGGGCGCGCCGAAGGACTGCCGGAATTACCCCTGACCCGCATGGGCCTCATTCACGCTCCAGGACGCCCGAGCGAAGAGGCTAAGGCGCTCGCCGAAGCGATCCGACAGACCATCGGCGCCTCGGCGCGCCAAGCCGCCGCCTGAGCGGGCGGAGGTCGAGCGCTTCGACTTGGGTCGGTGACGTCTGGAATGGGCCAGCGCCGAGGCGCATCATCCTCGCACCGGAGCTGCTTGTGGCGCGTGGATTGCCTTCGGCTCTGGCTCGGCCTATGCCGTGCGTAGTCTCGTTGCCATGGGTGGCGGTCCGCTTCCCGCCGAACGCGTTGGCGAATTGGGACCATTCTCGAAGCCGCCAAAGACATTCATGACCGACGCGACTGCGCCAAGGACCGGGCTCATGCAATCGGCCTGGGCCAACCCAATCCTGCTGCTCGTTCTCACCACGCTGATCTGGGGCGCTCATTCGGTCGTCGGTCGATTGGCTGTCGGCCAGATCGGGCCGATGACTTTGACCTGCCTCCGGTGGGCGGTGGCGCTCATTCCCATTTTGATCACCGCCCGCCCTTCGCTGCGGCAGGACTGGCCGGCTTTGCGCGCGAGCTGGGTCTATCTTGCTTTAATGGGGGCGTCCGGATACACGGCCTTCAACGCGCTCTTCTATCTCGCCGCGCATCATACGAGCGCGCTCAATCTATCGATCATCCAGGGCGCCATCCCTGCGCTTGTTCTCCTCGGGGCGCGAGCGTTCCTCGGGGTCCGTTTCGGCGCCCTGCAGGCGCTCGGCGCCGTCGTAACCATGGTGGGCGTGGTCGTGATCGCGGCGCAAGGCGACCTGGCGAAGCTTCAGGCGCTCGCCTTCAATAGCGGCGACGTCATGATGGTCGTGGCGGCGGTGCTCTACGCGGGCTACACAATCGGCCTTCGCCAACGACCGAACGTCTCGGGCGTCAGCATGCTTGCAGCCATGGCGGTCGCGGCCTTCGTCACCTCCGTTCCGTTGATGATCTGGGAAATCCTGTCCGGCGGATTTGTCTGGCAGACCTGGGGCGGCCTTCTCGTTCTCGCCTTTGTAGCGCTTGGGCCGGCTTTCATCTCCCAGCTTATGTTTATGCGCGGGGTGGAACTCATCGGGCCGGGCCGCGCGGGCGTGTTCGTCAATCTGGTGCCGGTGTTCGGGGCGATCATGGCTGTTGTCATCTTGGGCGAGCCGTTCGCCGTCTATCATGTCCTCGCGCTATTGTTAGTTGTCGGCGGCATCGCCATTGCGCAAAGAGGGGCGCACCCTGAACGCTGACGCCGCTTGAATCCGAGGAGGTCGCCGCGATCCACCCGGATGTCGAGGTCCACATCTATCCGGCCGATCACGGTTTCAATTGCGATCACCGCGAGAGCTACGACGCGCCGAGCGCGGCGCTCGCTTGGACACGCACGCTGGCCTTCTTGGGCAAGCATTTGGGCTGAGCCACGTGGGCCGCGCAACGACGCGAGCCGAAGCGCGCCAAGCCCCGCAAGCACAACGCTAGGCACCCCCGAAGCCTCAGTCGTGATGGTCGGTCCCTTCGCGCTTGGCCAGCGCGGGGACCAAGCCGAATTCATCACGCCGTTGTGATCGCGTTTGGTTTGACAGGCAGAACTCACGGACCAGACACTCGCCGCCGGGCCGGAGAAGACGGGGGGCGCCGAAAAGGAGGAAGCTATGAGTGAATTCTCGCGACGCGATCTTCTCTCGACCGCGGTGGTCGCGGGCGCGGCGATGAGCGCCTCGGCGGCTGGGGCCGCCGATCAGGTTCCCGAGCCGAGCCGAGCCCCCGGCGTCGGCGGCACCGATCCCGTCCCCGGCGACGTCGCTCGCGAGGCTCAGAACCCAGACCTCCTCAACCCGCCGGCGGCCGATTCCGGAACCCTGCCCAATCTCAGATTCTCCTTCGCGGACGCGCATGTGCGGCAGTCGAGCGGCGGTTGGACCCGACAGGTGACCGCGCGGGAGCTTGGCGTTTCGAAAGCGATCGCCGGGGTGAACATGCGGCTGAACGCCGGCGGAATCCGGGAGCTTCATTGGCATAAGCAGGCGGAATGGTCCTACATGCTCGCCGGCACGGCGCGTATCACGGCGATCGACGCGCAGGGCCGCAACTTTGTCGACGACGTGGGCGTCGGCGATCTCTGGTATTTCGCGGGCGGCATTCCTCATTCGATCCAGGGCCTCGGTCCCGACGGATGCGAATTCCTGCTCGTCTTCGACGATGGCGACTTCGACGAGGACAGCACGTTCTTGCTGAGCGATTGGTTCAAGCATGTCCCTCCCGACGTTTTGGCCAAGAACTTCGGCGTCCCCGCGACGCTGTTCGGCCATACGCCTGATCCTCGTGAGCTTTACATCTTCAAGGCGCCGGTCCCGGGCCCCCTCGGTCCTGACAAGCTCATGGGCGCGAAGCCGGTTCCGCAAACCTTCAGCCATCGCATGCTCGCGCAGGAGCCGATCCGCACCAAGAGCGGAACCGTGCGGATCACCGAATTCCAGCGTATTTCCCGCCTCCAAAGGAATCGCAGCCGCCCTCGTCGAGGTCGACCCGGGTGGAATGCGGGAGCTTCATTGGCATCCCAACACTGACGAATGGCAATATTACATCAGCGGCGAAGGGCGCATGGGCGTGTTCGCGGCCAACGGCCAGGCGCGGACTTTCGACTTCCGCGGCGGAGACGTCGGCTACGTCCCGTTCGCCATGGGTCATTATGTGCAGAACACCGGCTCCGCGCCGCTTACGCTTTCTGGAGATCTTCAAGAGCAGCTACTACGCCGATGTGTCGTTGAACCAATGGCTGGCGCTCACGCCGCCCGAGCTCCTGAAGGTCCACCTCAAGCTGGATGATGAGTTCATGGACGCGCTCAGAAAGACCAAGGCGCCGATCGTTCCGGCCTAAACCATCCCGCCGCCCAGCAATCGGCGCGCGGCCGCGGTTCGGCTCTGGGCGCCAAATAAATCCAAGCCAATCCAAGTCAACCACCAAATAAAACCAAGCAAAATAGCTTGGTTTTATTTGGTTTTATTCGTCCGAATCGGGACTTTTCAATGGGTTACGGCGGATCCAAATAAAAAATCGCTTCCTCTTTCGGGTCGCTCCGTAACCCGCCTCAAGCAGCTCCCTCTGATTCCGTCTCCCGCCCAGAGCGGGGCCAAGGCGACCGAAGACTACGCGACTGAGAAAAGGTGTAGCACATGATTTCTGATTTAGCAAACAATTGTCCTAATTTCTGTTTGCCTCGCCGCCGCCCGAGTGCGCCGGACAAGCCCCGCATCGCGCGCATTCCTCGGAGCGCCGCGGCGCCGGCGGCTCCGAGCATCGGAGGTTGCCCGAGGGGAACGTTCGGGTCTTCTGCCAGATCGGCGCGACAAGTGGTCTCTTGAAATTATGGGGATATCCCCGTAAATACGATTGGCCCGGGGGCCGAAGGAGGACCAAGCCGATGAAACATGACTTCCCCGCCCCGCCAGCCCGCTTCGAAGGGATTGGCTATACCCATGCGCCGGACGGCTTGCCCTTGACGGCGTTCGAGCTCTCCGTCCCAAAGCCCGGGCCGGACGAGCTGCTTGTCCATGTCGTCGCCTCGTCGCTCAATCCGCTCGATTACAAGCTCGCCGATCTGAACTTCGTCGGGCGAACGCCGCCTGTCGTCCTCGGCTTCGATGTGGCGGGGATCGTCGTCGGACGCGGCGACTCGGTGAAGCGGTTCGCCGTCGGCGACGCCGCCTTCGGCATGATCGCGACCAATCAGGACGGCGCCTGGGCAGCGGGAGGCGCGGGCGGTTATGCGCTGGTGCGCGAATACGCCGCCGCGCCCAAGCCCGAGGCTCTCAGCTTCGCCGAAGCCGGCGTGCTCGGCGTCTGCTTCCTGTCGGCCTATCTCGCGCTTGCGGACCACGCTGGGCCGGCCGACAGCGTCTACATCCTGGGCGGCGGTGGCGGCGTCGGTCATCTGGCCATCCAGAAGGCGCGAGCGCTGGGCGTGGGGACGATCATCAGCAGCGGCAGCGGCGAGGCGTCGCGCGCGTTGGCCAAGGCGTCCGGCGCCACCCATGTTTTCGACTACCGGAAGGACGATGTCGCGGCTGAAATCGCAGAGCTGACCGGCGGCAAGGGCGTCGATCTCGTCTACGACACCACCTACAATGAGGCGAGCTTCGTCGCCACCGCCGGAATGGTGCGCCCAGGCGGCCGCTGGGTCGTCTTGGGCGTGGGGCCGGGCAAGACCACCCGCCGCGCCGAAACGAAAAGCCCGGTCGCCGACATCTTGGCGGCGAAGGGCGCGAGCCTGATCAATGTCAACCTCATCCGCACCTTCACCGAGCCCGGCGCGCTTGACGATAAGGCCAAGGCCCTGCTCAGCCGTGGGCTCGACGACGCCGCGGCTTGCGCGACGGCTGGAACCGTGCGTCCGCACATCAGCGCGACCATCCCTTCTGAAGTGGATGCGATCAACGCCGCGCTCGCCAAGATGAAGGCTGGCGAGAGCGTCCTCGGCAAGATCGCGGTCATTGTCGATCAGGCGCGCGCGGGATGAGCGCCTCGCTCCGATCGGAAAGTCCGTGCATTACCGCGGCCCTGCGCGCGGCGTCGCGCAGGCTGACGCTGCTCTATGACGCGGTCATGGCTCCGTCCGGCTTGCGCATTAGCCAGTTCAATCTGCTGGCGGAGCTTGAGCGCCGAGACGCTTTCCCGCCGACGGTCGGCGAACTGGCGGAGATCCTGACGATCGAGCGCTCGGCGCTTGGCCAGACGCTTAAGCCCCTCGAGCGCGACGGCTTGATCGCGCTTGGGCGCGACGAGCATGACAGGCGCCGCCGCCCGGTGCGCCTGACACCCGCCGGGCGTGAGGCCGTCGTCCGCGCGCGGCCCTATTGGACGGATGCGCATCGCCGGTTCGCGGGCTTCTTCGGCGACCCGGAGATGGCGGAATTGCGCGCGACGTTACGGGACCTCGCGGAGAACCCGGAGGTTGCAAGCGCGTTCGATCGAAGCGACGCGCAGGACTGAGGCGCGCTCCACCTCACAACGGCTCCGCCGGCTCGCGCTGTCGCCCACTCGCCTGCCGACGGGCGCCGCAACGACCGCGCCTATGAGGTAGCCCGCTGCATTGGCGGTGTTCAAGGCGCCCGCTTGCGCGAAACTCCACCCGAGGTCGGCGCGCATCGAGGCGAAGATAGGCGAAGCGGCCCAAGCCGAGCGCCACCGCCGGCCCCATCGCGAGGCCAACGATGACCCATGAGGGCGTCAGGCTCGGCTTGCCGCTGAACCTGGGAATGCCCCGGGATGCTCACACTCGCCAGCGCAAAGCCGAAACCAGCGCAAACAGGCGCCGGGCCGTCCCCTGGTCGATGTCGATCGTGCCGGTCAGCCGCTGGGCCATGAGGTCGGCGCCCTCATTGTGCAGCTTCGTGCGCTCGCGATCGATCGCCTCGATCTGGCGGGGGCTCGAAGTGCGGATCGCCGAATAATAGGTCTCGCAAACGAGAAAATAGTCCTTGAGCAGCGGCCGGAACGGCGTCATCGACACCACGATCGTGGCCGCGGTCTCACCATTCGCGGTTCGCACCTCGAAGGTGAGCTTCGATTCCTCCTGCGAGATCTTCAAGACGTAGGGGCCGTCGTCGCGACCCGGGACGCCGAAGGTATTTTCCTCGATCAGGTCAAAGATCGCCACCGCCCGTTCGTGATCGACATCGGACGTGCCACGCGGGATCGTCGCCTCGTCCAGAATCACCTCGGCGAGGCGATTGCGACTCTTGGCCGGCTTTGCGCTCATGGGCGATTGGCGCGAAGCCGCAACGCAACGGAGCGCGCGTGCGCCTCGAGCCCCTCCGCCTGCCCAAGCGCGATCGCCGCCGGGCCGAGAACGTCGAGCGAGCGGGCGTCGCATTTGAGCAGCGACGTGCGCTTCATGAAGTCGAGCACGCCCAAGCCCGACGAGAAGCGCGCCGAGCGCGCGGTCGGCAGGACGTGGTTCGATCCGCCGACATAGTCGCCGATCGCCTCGGGCGTATGGGACCCCAGGAAGATCGCGCCGGCGTTCATGATTTTGTCGCTGAGCGCTTCGGCGTTATCCGCCATGATCTCGAGATGCTCGGGGGCCAGCCGGTCGACAAGGGGAATGGCGGCCTCGAGCGACGGGCAGAGGATGATTGCGCCATTGTCGCGCCAGCTTGCGCCGGCGATCTTGGCTCGGGGCAGGCTCTCGAGCTGACGCTCCACCTCCGCTTCCACCGCGCGCGCAAGGTCCGCATCGTTGGTGATGAGGATCGATTGCGCCGCCTCGTCGTGCTCGGCCTGAGCCAAGAGATCGGCGGCGACAAAACGCGGATCGGCGCTGCGGTCGGCGAGGACCACCACTTCGCTGGGCCCCGCGATCATGTCGATCCCGACGATTCCGAACACCCGCCGCTTGGCCGCCGCGACATAGGCATTGCCGGGGCCGACGATCTTGTCGACCGGGGTTATTGTGTCCGTGCCATAAGCGAGAGCCGCGATCGCCTGCGCGCCGCCGATCCTGTAGATCTCGTCCACGCCAGCAATGCGCGCCGCAGCCAGCGCCAGCGGATTGATGTGGCCGTCGGGCGTCGGCATGACCATCGCCAAGCGGCGGCAGCCCGCGACCTTGGCCGGCACGGCGTTCATGATGACCGAGGACGGATAGCTCGCCGCCCCGCCGGGAACGTAGAGTCCGACCGCGTCGATCGGCCGCCACCGCCAGCCGAGCTCAACCCCGAGCGGGTCGGTAAAGAAAAGGTCGGCGGGCTTCTGCCGCAGGTGGAAATCCATCACCCGGGCATGCGCGAGCTTCAGCGCTTCGAGGGCGATCCTCTCGCAGGCGCCGATCGCATTTTCGATCTCGGCGGCGCCGATTTTCAGCCCAATTCTTCCAACTTCGATACGCTCGAAACGTAGCGACAGTTCGGCCAGCGCCACATCGCCGCGGTGGCGCACATCGTCGATGATGTCGGCGACCGTGAGGTCGACGTCGGCCGACGTCTCGCGCTTGGCGGCGACGAGCGCCGCGAAGCGCTCATCGAAATCGGCCGACTGCATATCGAGCGCCGCGGCCATGGCTAAACGAAACTCCCCGCCAACTGACCCTCAGACACCTGACGTATCGGCCAGGGCATGACCGGGGCAGGCCTCGGCGGGGATGCGGTGCCCCATGTCGCGGAGCTCAGCCTCGACACACTCGACGTCCAGACGCACGAGCGCGCCATCGGCGAAGGCGAGGATGATGATTCCGGCCGGCGGATCCGTCTTCTCGAACGTCACGGCCAACAGATTGAGCGTCGCATCCGGGCTGATCTCCGTGAGGCCAAGATGCGAAACCTTCAATACGCGTTCGAATCTCAGCACGCTGGAGACGCGCTCTTCGGGCCCGGACTTGGCGCCGACCCAGTCGTAGCGCATGCCAGCGACCAGAAAGCGGCGCTGCCGCGGCAGCCACGTCATATCGACGCGTTTGACGCAGGTGTTCTGAATATGCGCGGAAATGACGCCCAGCCCCTCCCGGTCGAGCGCGATCAGCTTGAGCGCGTGCGCGAGACTCGCCATCGCCTTAGCTCGCAAGCCGCGTGATGTCGGCGCCGCAGGCCCCGAGCTTCTCTTCCAGCCGCTCGAAGCCGCGGTCGAGGTGATAGACGCGATTGACGATTGTCTCCCCCTCCGCAGCGAGCCCGGCGATAACGAGCGAAACCGAGGCGCGCAGGTCGGTCGCCATCACCGGCGCGCCGCGCAGGCGCTTGACCCCGCTGACCACGGCCGTGTCGCCATCGAGCTTGATATGCGCGCCGAGGCGGGCGAGCTCCTGCACGTGCATGAAGCGGTTCTCGAAGATGGTCTCCTTGATCCGCGAAACCCCTTTCGCGCGCGTCATCAACGCCATGAACTGGGCTTGCAGGTCGGTCGGGAACCCGGGGAACGGCGCGGTTGAGATATCGACCGCGCTAATGCCGGCGCCGTTTCGTTTCACCCGAACCCCGCGATTGTCGCAGCTCACCGTCGCGCCAGCTTGGGTGAGCGCGTCGAGGGCCTCCTCCAACAGATCCTCGCTCACGCCCTCGAGCACAACGTCGCCGCCGGTCATCGCCACCGCTGTCGCATAGGTTCCCGCTTCGATGCGGTCGGGCAGAACGCGATGATGCGCGCCGTTGAGGCGGGCGACGCCGTCAATTTCGATTGTGGATGTGCCGGCGCCCCGGATGCGCGCGCCCATCTTGTTCAGGCAGGCGGCGAGATCGGCGACCTCCGGCTCGCAGGCCGCGTTGCGGATCAGCGTGGCTCCATGCGCGGTCGACGCCGCCATGATCGCGATATGCGTTCCCCCAACCGTGACCTTGGGAAACTCGATCTCCGATCCCGATCAGACCCTTCGGCGCTTTGGCGACGGCGTAGCCCGCATCGATCTCAATCTGGACGCCGAGCTTCTCGAGCGCCATCAGCAAAAGGTCGACCGGCCGGGTGCCGATCGCGCAACCGCCGGGCAGCGAAACGCGCGCCGCTCCCATGCGGGCCAGCAGCGGCGCGATCACCCAGAAGCTCGCGCGCATCTTCGCCACCATTTCATAAGGCGCTGTCGTGTCGACGATGGTGCGGGCGCGCAAATGAGCCGTCTGGCCCGTGCCGGTGTCTTCGCCAACGCGCTTGCCGTCGACCGAATAGTCGACGCCATGATTGCCAAGGATGTAGGCGAGTTGGGCGACGTCAGCGAGACGCGGCAGATTTTCCAGGGTCAGGGTTTGATCGGTGAGCAGCGACGCGATCATCAACGGCAGCGCCGCGTTCTTCGCCCCCGAAATCGGAATCGCCCCGTTCAGGGGCGCCCCGCCGCGAATTTGTATGCGATCCATCCCGGTCCCTCTTTCTCAAAAGCACTCGCCGAAGTATGGACGCCGCCCCGCGCCCCCTCCGTCAGTCCCTCGACTCGCCGGACGTCGCGGTCGGTTCGTCCGTCGGCCGACCCTCGACCTGTCGCGCCCGGCTCTGCGCCTTGCGCCGCTTCAAATTTTCCCTGAGCGACGCGGCGAGGCGGACCCGCCGGAGATCCTCGCGCCTGGCTCGGGGTTCGTCCCGATTCATGCCGGGTCCTTCATTGTCCGACGCCGCGATTCGCGACGCGCGGGCCTCGGCTTGATAGGGCCAAGGTCGCCGGCGAAGCAAGCGGCGGGCTCATTCTCCGGCCATCGTTCGGCCTTCCCGATCAGACTTTCGGCGGCGGCGCGAGCCTCGCGGGTGATTTCTGCGCCGGCCAGCATGCGCGCGATTTCTTCTCGCCGCTCGGGCGCGCCGAGCCGCGAAACGCCCGTCGCGACCCGCTCGCCCACGCCAACATCGCTTTTCACGATTCTGAAGTGGTTCTGCGCCCGCGCCGCCACCTGCGGCGCATGCGTCACCGCCAGCACCTGAGCCCGGGCCGAGAGCCGCGCCAGGCGCTGGCCCATCGCGTCGGCGACGGCGCCGCCCACGCCGGTGTCGATCTCGTCGAAGACCAGGGTCGGCGCGGTGCCGCGTTCGGCCAATCGCACCTTGATTGCGAGCAGGAACCTGGCGAGTTCGCCGCCCGAGGCCACTTTCATGAGGGGCCCCGGCCGCGACCCGGGATTGGTGCGAACGAAAAATTCCGCCCGGTCGTAGCCGCTCGGCGAAACGATCGTGTCGTCGCGCCTCAGATCGACGCTGAACTCGGCCCGCTCGAGCTTGAGCGGCGCCAATTCAGCGCTCACCGCCGTCTCAAGTTCGCGCGCGCTCGTCTCGCGCGCGGCGCTAAGCGCGCACGCCGCCGCGGCATAGGCCTCAGCGGCGCTCTTCACGCTGCCCTCGAGGCGGCCGACCTCGCTGCGGCCGGCGGCGAGAGCCGCAAGGTCGTCGGCGAATTTCTGCGCCAGCGCCGGCAGGTTTTCGATCGGAACGTTGTGCTTGCGGCCCATCGCCCGCAGCGCGAACAGGCGCTCCTCGCAACGCTCAAGCTCGTGAGGATCGAAGGCGCTGGCTTCGAGCGCGTCCTCGACCTCGCGGGTGGCGCGCTCGATCGCGTCGATCGCTTCGTCCAGCGCCTTCACGCTCGGCTCGAGCAGCGCCGGCGCTTGCGGCAGGCGGCGCTGCAGTCGGCGCGAGAGGGAAAGCAAAAGCGGCAGGATGGCGGTTTCGCCGGTCAGGTGATCGCGCGCGTCGCGGATGTCGGCTGCGACCTTCTCGCCCTGCATCATCGCTTGCCGGCGCGCGGCGAGCGTCTCTTCCTCATTTGGCTGAACGGCGAGTTTGCTGAGCTCCTCGTGCGCATGAGCAGCAAATTCAGCTTCAGTCTCCGCGGCCTTAACCCTCGCCCGCTCGGCCTCGAGCGCCCGCTCGGCCTCGCGCAAGACGCCATAGGCGCCCTCGGTCGCAGCCGTCAGCGGTCCGAGCCCACCGTAGGCGTCGACCAGCGTGCGATGGGTCGAGGGGTCGGTCAATGCGCGCTCGTCGTGCTGGCCGTGGATCTCGACCAGCGTCGAAGCCAGCCCCCGCAGCGCCTGGGCGCTGACGCTCCGGTCATTGACGTAGGCGCGGGTGCGTCCGTCGGCGAGCTGGACCCGCCTCAGGATCAGCTCGTCTCCGATCTCAAGGTCCTGCCCTTCTAGGAGCGCATGGGCCGCATGTCCCTGCGCCAATTCGAACGTCGCTGTCACCTGGCCTTGCAACTGGCCTTGGCGCACAAGGCCCCCGTCGCCGCGCGCGCCGAGCGCTAGCGACAGCGCATCGAGAAGAATGGATTTCCCCGCGCCAGTCTCGCCGGTGAGGATGGTCAGCCCAGGCGAAAACTCAAGGTCCAGCTGATCGATCAGCACCACGTCGCGAATGGAGAGACGTGAAAGCATCCAATGGCCTGATCAGGACGGGACGACCGTGTGCCAGATCGTCGACATCCACGAGCCGCCAAAATCGTGGGGCGAGAGTCCCTTGCCCTTCAGAAGATCGTAGGCGTCATGGTACCATTGGCTGTCCGGGAAATTGTGCCCGAGCACGGCGGCGGCGGTCTGCGCTTCCTCGGTGATCCCTAGCCCAAGATAGGCCTCAACCAGGCGATACAGCGCTTCGGCCGCATGGCGCGTCGTTTGATAATACTGAAGTACATTGCGGAATCGATTGATGGCCGCAGTGTAGTTGCGGCGGGTGAGGTAGAACCGCCCGATCGACATTTCCTTTCCGCCCAGTTGGTCTTCGGTGACCTGGATCTTGTATTTTGCGTCTTCGGCATATTCCGACTTCGGATACTTCTGCACGACGGCCTGGAACGTCTCGAGCGCTTTCGCTGTCTTTTCCTGGTCGCGCGATATATCCGGTATTTGCATGTAGTAAGAATTCGCCTGCAAATACAAGACGTAGTCCGCCTCTGGCGAGTTGGGATAGTCCTTGAGGTAACGCTCGGCCGAGGTTTCGGCGGTGGTGTAGTCGCCGGCTTGGTAGTTGGCGTAGGTCGTCATCAACAGGCCCTTGCGAGCCCAATCCGAGCTCGGATACTGCTTGCCGAGATCGGTGAACTTCTTCGCCGCCTCGGCGGGCGAGCCGTTGGCCAGCTTCTCCAGACCCTGGTCGTATGTCTTGCTCGCCGGAACGTCCGGCGTGACCTCCATCTTATATTTCTCAGCTCCGAAGGGATTGAACTGGTCGATCATCGAGCAGCCCGAGCCGGACAGCGCGACAGCGATGAAGCGCCGCGCCGGCGAGAGAGCGGCGGGCCAGTTGCTTCCGACCGTTCGACAAAAAGGCGCCAGATTCGACGTCGGCCATGCTTCAAAGACTCGTGTTGCGGGCGGAGGAGCGCCATTGACGCCGGTCGGCGGCTAAGCGGCTCATTTAGCGCACCCGTGGGGAGCGCGCCACCTTTTCGGCCAACCGCAGACCGCCGATTAACGGCGCGTCGAGGCGAGAAAGCGAGACAAGAGCCGGACTGCCAGAACCGCAGGAGCGGTCAATCGGCGGCAGCGAACGCGGCGGCTCCGGCGGGCACATGCGCGCCGCCGCCCCGCGCCCTGATGGCGGCTGTCGGGGTCGGTGCCTCAAGAACCTGATAGGCTGAGCGATGCTCCAATAGCGCTTCGAGCGCCATCGCGTTGAGCTTGTGCCCCGGGCGATAGGTTCGGTAAAGACCGATGAGCGGCGCGCCCGCGAGCGACAGATCGCCGACCGCGTCGAGCGCCTTGTGGCGCACGAACTCGTCGGCGTAACGCAGCCCTTCAGGATTGAGGATGATGTCGCCGTCGATGGCGACCGAATTCTCGAGCGAAGAACCCAGCGCGTAGCCCGCCCGCCACAGCGCCTGAACGTCGCTAACAAAGCCGAAAGTTCGGGCGCGGGAGATATCGCGCCGGAAAGTCGCGGGATCAAGATCGAACACCCGGCGCTGGCGCCCGATGGCGGGCGACTTGAAGTCGATTTCCACGTCGAGGCGGAATCCGCTTTCGGCCGGCAAAAACTCGGCGAAACCGCCCTCGTGATCGACGCGAACGGGCTTGACGACCTTGAGGTGGCGGCGGGATCGCGCCTGCTGGGCGACGCCAACCGAATCGATCGCCCGGACGAAATCGGCGGACGAGCCGTCCATGATCGGCGCCTCCGGCCCGTCGATCTCAACCAGCACATTGTCGATCCGCAGACCAGAAAGGGCAGCCAGAAGGTGCTCGACGGTAGAAATGATGGGGCCCGAGGCGTCGCCGAGCGTGGTGCAAAGCGAGGTCTGCGTCACATTGGTCCGCTTGGCCTTGAGCAAGCGCTCGCGGCCGCCCGGCAATCCGGTGCGAAGGAACGTGACGCCGGTGTCGACATGGGCAGGATGAAGGACAACTTGAGCAGGCGCCGCGGAGTGGACGCCGACCCCTTGGATGACCACACGATCGCGTAGCGTTGTCTGAGACCCAAACCGCATCAACTGCATCCGGACTTTCGCCCGGCCCTGATTCGCGCCGTCGGCTGCGATGTGAAGCGTCCCGGCTCCACACTGCTTCGCTACTCAAAGCTGCCGATCGTCGTCCGCCCACCGCCGCCAAAAAGCCTGGCGACGGCTCCTGAAAAGCCAGACTAGGGGCCGGGCGCCCCCGGGACAAATCACCTTTAGTGAACAAAAGTTACAACGCCCGCGCAAACATTGTCTGAGATTTTTCAATACTTTAGAAAGTTTACCGAGCGTTAACTGTGTAGGAAGATGACGCCCTCACACCAACCCCGGCCGTACAGCCGGGGCGCCTCGATTACCGAATCAGTTCTGCTGCCGGCGCAAAAAAGCCGGGATGTCGAGATGATCGTCTTCCGAGACTGGAGGACGCGGGACGCGCCGGCCATGCGGGTCAAGCGCGCTCGGGGAGCGCGTCGACTGCGGGCGCGGCTTGAGCGTGGCCAGAATCGGCCGGAGTCAAATCGCGGGGCCGCTGAAGCGGCGTCACTGGCGCCGGGGGAGCGGCGGCGGCGGGCGGGTGAGCGGCCTCGCCATCGTGACGCGTGATGCCGAACGCGGCCAGCTTCTCCAGAAGCGACCGGCGGCGCGTCTCGGGCGCGGGAACGCCGTTTTGCGCCTCGCGCATCGCGCGCAGTTGGTTCTGCGCAACTTGCGGCAGGTCTTCGATCTGCGGCATGCGGGGCGACCGAACCACCGGTTGCTCCGGGGCCGGCGGAATGAATTCCTCCTGCGCCGGTTCGTCCGTTTCAAGGCCAGCCTCGATCGGCTCAGGGAAGCCGGCGATAGGCCCGCCGGCGTCCTCCTGGCTGACGGCAAGCGCCGCGGCGGCAGGCGAGTCAGCCTGGGTTAGCGTGGGGCGAGCCGAACGAAGCTGCGTGAAAGCGCGCGGGCGAGGCAAGGCTTCCGGCCTCGCGTGGACGTTGACCTGCTCGATCTGTCCGATCGCCTCCTGATCGATGCCGGTGGCCACGACGGAGACGCGCACCACGCCATCGAGCGCCGAATCGAAGGTGGCGCCGAGGATGATGTTGGCCTCCTCGTCGACCTCCTGACGAATGCGGCTCGCCGCTTCGTCGACTTCGTACAGCGTAAGATCGTTGCCGCCGGTGATCGAGATCAAGAGGCCGCGCGCGCCCCGCATCGAGGTCTCGTCGAGCAGCGGATTGGCGATCGCCGCCTCGGCGGCCTGCACCGCGCGCTTGTCCCCGGCCGCTTCGCCGGTGCCCATCATCGCCTTGCCCATTTCGCTCATGATCGAGCGGACGTCGGCGAAATCAAGGTTAATAAGTCCTTCCTTCACCATCAGGTCCGTGATGCAGGCGACGCCTGAATAGAGAACCTGGTCGGCCATGGCGAACGCGTCGGCGAAGGTGGTCTTTTCGTTGGCGACGCGGAACAGGTTTTGGTTGGGAATGATGATCAGCGTGTCGACCGCCTTCTGCAGGTCGGAGATCCCGTTCTCGGCAATCTTCATTCGCCGACCGCCCTCGAAATGGAACGGCTTGGTGACCACGCCGACGGTGAGAATGCCGAGTTCCCGCGCGGCTCTGGCGATGACTGGCGCGGCGCCGGTGCCGGTGCCTCCACCCATGCCGGCGGTGACGAACACCATATGCGCGCCGGCGAGATGATCGCGGATCTCCTCGAGCGCTTCCTCCGCAGCCGCCTTGCCGACTTCGGGCTTGGATCCGGCGCCGAGGCCTTCGGTCACCTGAAGGCCCATCTGGATGATGCGTTCGGCGCGCGACGAAGTCAGCGCCTGCGCGTCGGTGTTGGCGACGATGAAATCGACGCCCGACAGGCCCGACACGATCATGTTGTTGACCGCGTTGCCGCCGGCCCCGCCGACGCCGCACACCATGATGCGGGGCTTCAATTCCCTGAGTTCCGGCGCCTTCAGATTGATCGACATGCTAGCCTCATTGGTTGGACGCCCGCCGGCGCCGATTGGAATGCGTGTTTTCCCTTCACCCACGCGCTTGCCTCCGGCGAGCGCCTCCTACGCGCGTTAAAAACTCTCCTTGAGCCACCGGCCGACCCGCGCCGCATAGCCAGCTTCGCCATGATGGTGATGATGAGCGTTCGAGCGCGTGCTTCCGAAATATTCGAGGCCGGCCATCTGGGGATAAACCATGAGGCCGACCGCGGCGGCGAAGGATGGGCTCTTGCCGGATTCCGGTAAGCCCTCGATCCCAAGCGGCCGCCCGACCCGGGCCTGGCTCGACAGCGTCGTGCGTACGAGCTCCGGCAGCCCGGTCAGCTGGCAGGCGCCTCCGGTCATCACCAGTCGGCGGCCGGCCTGGGCGGCGTAGCCTGACGCCTTGAGCCGGTCGCGCACGAGTTCGAGGATCTCCTCCACCCGCGGACGGATGATTCGCACGAGCTCGGATTTCGACAGGTGGCTCGGATGATCCTGGTCATCGCCGAGCCGGTGTACCGTAATGGATTCGCGGTCGTCGGAGGTCGAGGCGATGCAGGCGCCGTACAAGGTCTTCAGGCGTTCGGCGTCGCTGACCGAAATATTCAGCCCGCGCGCGATGTCCCTCGTCACGTGGATCCCACCGAGGGCCACCGCATCGACATGGATGAGCCGCCCGCCGGAGAACACCCCGACGGTCGTTGAGCCGCCGCCGAAATCGACCACCGCGGCCCCAAGCTCAGCCTCATCGTCGACCAGCGTCGATAGGCCCGCGGCATAAGGCGTCGCCACCATCGCCTCGACCCGCAAATGGCAGCGTTCGATGACCAGCATCAGGTTGCGCGCGGCCGCCGAGTCACAGCTGGCAAGATGCAGATCGACGCCGAGGTCGGCCCCGACCATGCCCTTGGGGTCGCGCACGTCTTTCGTCCCGTCGAGCCGGAAGGCGGTCGGAAGCGCGTGCAGGATGGTCCGCCCAGGCTCGCTTTTCGCGGCCGCCGCCGCTTCAAGCACGTGGTGGACGTCGTGCTCGGCGACGGTCTTGCCGCGCAGCGCCGCGTCTGCTCCATGGCGACGCGAGGCGAGGCGCCCGCCGGACATGTTGATGATGACTCCGCCGACCTCAACGCCCGCCATACGTTCGGCCGCGTCGACGGCCAGGCGCACGGCATGCTCCGCCGCATGAAGGTCGACCACCGCGCCGCCCTTGATCCCGTTCGAGCGCTGATGGCCGATGCCGAGCACCTTGCACCGATGGGTTCGACCGCGCAGCGCCTCGGACGGCTCCATCGGCGTCAGGCGGGCGATCAGGCAGACGATTTTGAAAGCGCCGACGTCGAGCACCGAGAGAATGGCGCTCTTGCGCGCCGGGATTTGACGCATGCGTGGCGCGAGCGATCTCAGGCTCATGGCTGGGTGCCCTTCCTGGCCGGGTGGCCTTCCGTCCAAGCGGCGGCCGCATCTTCAGTCAACCGCACGAACACCCGACCCGGAACGCGGAAGTCGAGCGCCAGCGCGTCCTTTTCAAGAATCCGGGATTGGCGTTGAAGAGTGAGAAGCTCCGCGACTGCGGTCTGAGGATCGGCTTCGGGCAACTTTACGTCGACGCCCGACTTCAGCCTGAGATTCCACCGCCGCTGACCGACCAGGACGCCAGCCTCGACGCGGGGCTTCAATTCGTTCATCGCGTCCAGGAGCTGAACGTATTCGCGCACGCGCCCGTTCGCCCCTTCGCCGACGACAAACGGGAGATCGGCGTACCGGCTGTCGCTCACCTCGTCGATCGGCGCCCCGTCGGCGGCAATCGCTCTGACGTCTCCGTCCTTTTGCCAGACGGCGTAGGGCGTGCGCTCAACGATCTCAATGACGATCTGGTTGGGGTAAAGCTTGCGCACGCTCGCCTGTTTGACAAGCGGATCGGCCTCGAGCCGCGCCTTCGCCTGGGCCACGTCGAAAAGCGGCAAAGATCGGCTCGCATCAATGCCGGCGATTGCCAGGATCCGGGGCTCGCTCATGTGTGTTGCGCCGGAAACCGTGACCACGGCGACGCCCAGGCCGACTGACCGCGCGAGCCAATCGCCGGCGCGGCTCACTTGCGCCTCGACCCCGTCGAGCTGGCCGCCTCGCTCGGAGCCCAGAAGCGCCGCTCCGAGGAGAACGAAGATCGTCAGCGCGATATCGAACTTGTGCGGCGCGGGACGATCGAGGCGAACGCGCCAGCTCAGCGACGCCCGCGCCGCCCGCTCCGCGCGCAGCAGCACCTTGTGCGCGGGCGCTTCGGGCCCAACCGAGGCCGATCGCGCTGCCTGTCCCCATCCGAGCATTGCGCTCAACCGTCTCACGACCCGCCCTCCACCATCCGGAAGCGGGCATATCCAATGAAATGGCCGGTTCGGGCGGCCCCTTTCCGGCAGAAGCGACGACGCCGTCGAACCCGGCCGGGCGTTGAGTGAAAGATTGACGAGGTCGCCTTCATCGCTCGCCGTCCCGCGAATAGTCGGCGCGGTTCCTGCCGCGATAACTCGGGGCGAATAGGCCCCGGCGCGAAGTTGTGGGCCTTATAGTAAATATTCGGTTTAAGAATCCCCGACGGGATCTCGTACGAGTCGTCCCTTGCGTCTTTTGCGTCATGTTCGGCCAACGTTTGGGAAGCGAGAAGGCGATAGTTTGCAGCCAATGGTCGCCTGGCGAGCCCGGACGGCCGTGATTCGGACCGGGAGCGCCGCCCGCTCGGTCCGCCGGTCTGTGATCATGACCGCGAGTGGCTTCATCGCCCGCCAATTCCCCGACATTGCGCAACGACGCAAAGTTAAAGCACGATTAAGTCCAAGGGCTTAACGATGCGTTAACCTCAGCGAATCGGCGAGCGAAAATCCGGGCGGCGGGGGACTGATTGTCCACAAGGATTAAGTTTTAGCCTCTAGTTTCATGCGTGCGCCGGCTTGTGGCGAGCCACGGCGCTGTCAGCGGGAAATTGATGTCCGAACAACCCGAATTTGCGCTCAAGCCGGGCGCCCAACCCGGCGACAGCGCTTTCCTTCTCAATACAGGGCGCTATCGGCTAGCCTTCGACCCGTTTCCTGGCCGCACTATCGCGCTCGTTTTCCTCGAATCGGTCGTCGGTCCCGCGGCTGAGGCCGCGCTTGCGGCGCTCTCAACCAACCGGCGCTTGGTCGACAACAGAAAGGCCGCGTTTTTCGCTGTCGTCACCGAATCTGGCGCAGCGCCGGAGGCCGCGCTCGAGACTCGATTTCCCTCTATCGTATTCCTGTGGGACGGCGGCGAGATGGCGCGCGCCTTCGGCGCCGACCGATCCTGGGTTATCCTCGACCCAATGCTGCGCGTCCTCGAAGTCGCCCCTCTGGACGAGGCCGATCGGGTGCTGGCTCGCTTAGGCGGGTTGGCGGCTGCGAACCCACGTTCCGCCCCATGCCCGCCGGCGCCGATCCTCACCCTGGCGCATGTTTTCGAGCCCGAACTTTGCGCCCATCTCGTCGATTGCTTCGAGCGCGCGGGCGGAAGGGAAAGCGGCTTCATGCAGGATGAAGGCGGGCGCTCAGTCGAGAATTTCGACAACAGCTGGAAACGTCGACGCGATTTCCATCTGACCGACGCTAAGCTCATCGCCAATCTTCGAGCACGCATCGGGCGAAGGATCTGCCCGGAGATTAAGAAGGCGTTTCAGATGCGCCCGACCCGGATCGAGCGCGACCTCGTCGCGCGCTACGACGCCGAAAGCGGCGGACATTTCGGTCCCCATCGCGACGACACCGGGATCGCGATCGCGCATCGCCGGTTCGCCGTCTCAATCAATCTCAACGCGGATTTCGAGGGCGGCGAGATTTCGTTTCCCGAGTATAGCCCGCGACCCTTCAAGGCCGAGCCCGGAACGGCGGTCGTCTTCTCGGCTTCAATTCTCCATCAGGTGTCGCGCGTCACCCGCGGGCGCCGCTATGTGTTTCTCACCTTCCTGTTCGACGAGGAGGCCGAGCGGGTGCGGCAGGTGAATTTGCGGGGCGTCCAGGAGGCGCAACGGCAGCCGCAACTGACCGACGCGTAGGTAGGGTGGGTGCGGGGCCGGGACTCGGCCGGACTACGCGACGCTCGCCTTGGGCCGCGGCCCCCCAGTCGCCCAATCGAGAAGTTCGACCGTGTGGACGACCGGCACTTTGGTCCCGCTGGCGATCTGCGTGAGGCAGCCGATGTTGCCGGCGGCGATCAGATCCGGCGACGTTGAGCCGATATTCGCGACTTTTCGGTCGCGCAGCCTGCGGGCGATCTGCGGCTGCAGCAGATTGTACGTGCCGGCCGAGCCGCAGCACAGATGCCCTTCCGGCGGGTCAAGCACGACGAAGCCCGCTTCCTTCAACAATTGCTTCGGCTGCTCGCGGATTTGTTGTCCGTGCTGGAGCGAACAGGCGCTGTGGTAGGCGACGCGCTGCCCAGTCGGATTGACGTGAGCTTGCAGCCCGATCTCGCTCATGAGTTCGGTCACGTCTCGCGTCAGCGAAGAAACGACGCGGGCAGGCTCCGCGAGTTCGGGATCGCTGCGGAACATGAACCCATAGTCCTTGACCGTCGTGCCGCATCCGGACGCGTTGATGACGATCGCATCGAGACCGCCTTTGGCGATCTCTTTCGTCCAGGCGAGAATGTTGGCGCGCGCGTAATCGTGCGCGTTTTGCCCGAGGTGGTGGTTGAGCGCGCCGCAGCATCCTGCGCCCTCGGCGACGACGACCTCGCAGCCATGGCGGGTCAAGAGCCGGATCGTCGCCTCGTTGATCTGGGGCGCCAGAACTTGTTGGGCGCAACCGTTCAAGAGCGCCACCCGACGGATCCGCTGCCCCTCGCTCTTGAACATCTGCGGTCGGTCGACAGGCGACGCGGACGGCAGCCGCGAGGGAACGAGCGCCAGCGCGGCCTGCAACCGCTCCGGCATAAGCCCAGCGAACGGAGCGCCCAAGCGAGCCGCCCACATCGCCGCGCGAAACAAACCGGGCTTCGGCAGCACAACGCCAAAGACGCGCCGCAACGTCTGGTCGAACCAGGGTCGCTTGAACGTCTTCTCGATATGATGCCGGGCGTGGTCGACAAGGTGCATGTAGTTGACGCCAGAAGGGCAGGTCGTCATGCACGACAGGCACGAGAGACACCGGTCGATATGTTTGACCACCTCGGGCGTCGCCGGACGATCGTTCTCCAGCATGTCCTTGATGAGGTAGATGCGTCCCCTCGGACTGTCGAGTTCGTCGCCAAGCAGCACATAGGTCGGGCAGGTCGCGGTGCAGAAGCCGCAATGCACGCAGGCGCGCAGGATCTTTTCGGAGGCGCTTGTGTCCGGGTCGGCGAGTTGAGCGGCGGTGAAGTTCGTCTGCATGTGTCACTCGCCCTCCCGCATGCGTCCCGGATTGAGGACGCCGCGAGGGTCAAAACCACTCTTCACGCGCGCGGTCAGCTGAGCGAGCCCAGCGCTCAAAGGCTCGAACACCGGCACCGAGGCGCGAACAGCTTCCGGCGCCACGACCAGGGTCGCGTGTCCACCCGACGATTTCAGCGCAGGACGAACGATGCCGGCGGCCGCGTCGGGGCCGGCCTCCTCGGAATCGAGACTCAGCCAGATCAGCCCGCCGCCCCAATCGAAGTAAAATTCCGCCGACGATAGCGCGGAGCGAAGCGCATGCGTGACATTTGGCGCATGGCTTGGCGTGGGACAGAGACGCCAAACGATACGGGAACCTTGTCCGAGCAGCGGCTGAACGGCGCCGACCTCGGACCATAAGGCTTCTGTCTCCATCTCATTGAGGCGAAGACCGCGTCCGGTGAGGCCTTCGAGCGCGTTGGTGCGATAGGCGACCGATGGCCGTGGGCCTTCCAGCCGCAGAGCGGTCGCCGCGCCGAGCCCCGAGGCCACTGCGCTGACTTTCGAACGGCGCGCTGCAGAGGCAGGCAGATGCGCGGCGCCGGAGACCTCGAAGGGCGAATTCAGCGCAAGCGCCAGTGTCTGGATGGCGATCTCGTCCGCGAGCCCATGCAGCACGATGGTGCAGGCAGTCTCAGGCTTCGGCATCACTTTGAGGCTGAGTTCGGTGAGCGCCGACAATGTGCCATAGGCGCCCGCCTGCAGCTTGGACATATCGTAGCCGGTGACGTTCTTCACGACTTTGCCGCCGGATTTCCAGATTTCGCCGAAGCCATTTACGGCGGCAAAGCCTAGGATGTAGTCCCGCGCCGATCCCGCGCGCACGCGCCGCGGCCCGGCCAGATTGCAGGCGATCACGCCGCCTAGAGTTTGCTCGCCCTCTGCGCCGAGGAGCGCGCGCCAGTCCGGCGGCTCGAAAGACAGCATCTGCCGGTTCTTCGTAAGCTCAGCGTTAATCGAGGCGAGCGGCTCGCCAGGACGCGCCGTCAGGACAAGTTCGGCAGCCTCGTAGTCGACGATTCCTGCGAGCCCCGAAACGTCGAGAACGTGATCCGTCTTCATTGGGCGGCCGAGCGCACGCTTCGTGCCGCCCGCAGCGATTTCGAGCGAGTCGCCTTCCGCAGCGACCCAGGAGATCATCTCCGCGATTTGCGTGGCGTCTGACGGTTGCAACAGCGACACGTCTCGAGGGCCTCAGAAGCGCGGAAGATCGGGAAAGGCAACCTTGCCCGCATGAACGTGCATGCGGCCGAGTTCAGCGCAGCGGCAAAGCTGCGGAAACACCTTGCCGGGATTGAGCAAGCCATCAGAATCGAACGCGCACTTCAGCCGCAGCTGTTGATTGATGTCGTCCTCGTTGAACATCGTGTCCATGAGATCACGCTTTTCGACGCCGACGCCATGCTCGCCCGTCAGCACGCCGCCGACCTGAACGCAAAGCCTGAGAATCTCCGCGCCGAATTCCTCCGCCCTGTCGAGTTCGCCGGGCTTGTTGGCGTCATAAAGAATCAACGGATGAAGGTTGCCGTCGCCGGCGTGAAAGACATTGGCGACCCGCAGGCCGAACCGCGCCTGCATCTGGTTCATCCTTTGCAGGACCTGACCGATCTGCTTGCGCGGGATCGTTCCGTCCATGCAGTAATAGTCGGGCGAAATTCGGCCGACGGCCGGAAAAGCCGCCTTTCGCCCGGCCCAGAACAGCAGGCGCTCCGCTTCGGACTGGCTCGTTCGGCAACTCGTCGCCCCGTGGCGTTCGGCGATGGCCTCGACCTCGGCGATCAGGTGATCGACTTCGGCCTCGCAGCCGTCGAGTTCGACGATCAGCAACGCTTCGCAGTCGAGCGGATAGCCCGCGTGGACGAAGGCTTCGGCCGCCGCAACCGCCGGCCGATCCATGATTTCCATTCCACCGGGAATGATCCCGCCGCCGATCACGGCCGCGACACAGTCGCCCGCGCCCTCGACGGTGGAGAAGCCAATGAGAAGCGCGCGCGCTCCCGGCGGTTTTGGCAGGATGCGGACTGTGACCTCAGTGACGACCCCGAGCATGCCCTCTGAGCCGACCATCACCCCGAGCAGATCGTAGCCCGACGAATCGAAATGCTTGCCGCCGAGCCGCACGATTTCGCCGTCGATCGTCACCATTTCGATACCGATGACGTTGTTGGTCGTGAGCCCGTATTTGAGGCTGTGAACGCCGCCCGAATTCTCGGCGACGTTCCCGCCGATCGTGCATGCGATCTGGCTGGACGGATCGGGCGCGTAATAGAGCCCCAGGCCCTGCACGGCGTGGGTAATGCCGAGGTTGGTCACGCCCGGCTGGGTGACAACGCATCGATTGGCCACATCGATGTCGAGGATTTTGTTGAATTTGCCCATGCCGAGGAGAACGCCATCGGCGAGCGGCAAGGCGCCGCCTGAAAGCGATGTTCCGGCGCCGCGCGGGACAACCTTGATCTTGTTGGCCAAGCAGTAGCGCATGACCTCGACAACTTGCGCTGTCGTTTCGGGAAGCACGGCGACCATGGGCGGCTGCCGATACGCCGTAAGCCCATCACTTTCGAAGGCGCGCAATTCGTTCTCATGGTCGATGACGCCCTCGCCCGGGACGAGGCGCCGCAGCGCTTGAACAATCTCGGCGCGGCGACCAAGGACGGCGCGATCAGGTTCAGGCATGGCGATCATGGCGCGCCTCCAGGGACTAAAACCATCACAAGAACAGATACTGCCGCGCGGCGGCTAAGCAAGTGCTCATTCGGGGTTGATGAGTACGGCGCGGAAGTCGTTGACATTGGTCAGCGTCGGCCCGGTGACGACCTGATCGCCGAGCGTGCGGAAGAATCCATGGGCGTCGTTGTCGGCGAGCGAGGCTCTGGCCTTAAGGCCGAGGTGACTTGCGCGCGCGAGGCTGTCGGGGGTCACGATCGCGCCGGCGACCTCCTCGGCCCCATCCGTTCCGTCGGTATCGCCGGCGATGGCGAAAATCCGGGGCCGGTCGTCGAGTTCGACCGCCAGCGACAGCAAAAATTCGACGTTCCTCCCTCCCTTGCCCGCTCCCCCGACCGTCACCGTAGTTTCTCCGCCGGAGATGAGGACGCAAGGAGCGGGAGCCGGCTGGCCGTGGACGGCGACCTGGCGCGCGATTCCGGCCATTACTTTTCCGACTTCCTTCGCCTCGCCCTCGAGCGCGTCACCGAGGATGATTGGGCGATAACCGGCCCGACGCGCCAGCTCGGCTGCGGCCTCGAGCGAAGCTTGCGGAGCGGCGATGATGCGCGTCTCGCTGCGCGTGAAGGCCGGAGTTGCCGGGCTTCGGAGTCTCGGACTTGTCGTCCTCAAGGAGCGCCTGCACCGAGCGAGGAGCGACAATGCCGTAGCGTCGGAGCACGGCCTTGGCGTCTGCCCGGGTCGTCGTGTCGGGCGTCGTCGGGCCGGACGCGATCACCGACGGGTCGTCGCCAGGCACGTCGGAAATAATCAAAGACACGATCCTTGCTGGAGCCGCCGCAACCGCCAGCCGACCGCCCTTGATCGCCGACAGATGCTTGCGAACGCAGTTGATCTCGTTGATGTTGGCGCCGCTCCTGAGCAGCGCCTTGTTCAAGTCCTGCTTGTCGTCAAGCGTGATCCCCGGCGCCGGCAATGAAAGCAGAGCGGAGCCGCCGCCCGATATCAGGCACAAGACCAGGTCGTCCGGACCGAGGCCTCTGACGAGATCAAGGATCCTCTGCGCCGCCTTCTGCCCTGCGGAGTCGGGAATGGGATGGGCGGCCTCGACGACCTCGATCCGCTTCAGGGGGCCGACGCCATGGCCATAGCGCGTCACGACCAGGCCTGAGAGAGGCTTGTCATCCGGCCAGTGCGCCTCGACGGCGCGCGCCATCGAGGCCGCGGCCTTGCCGGCGCCGACAACGACCGCACGCCCCGCGGGCGGCTCGGGGAGATTTGGCGGCACAGCCTTGTCGGGAGAGGCCGCGGCGATCGCGGCCTCGAACATCTCCCGCAGCAATTGCCGCTCTGTCATGGGCGCTCCTCGCTCACCCCTTGGCCTCGAACGGCTCAGGCCGACGCCTTCCCTTGGCCAATCTCGTGGCGGGCAAGTCCTTCCAGCACTCGAGCCATGCCCGAATGGTCCCACGCCGCGCCTCCTGCGGCTGCGGCGGCGTTGAATAGTTCCTGACAAGTGGCCGTATTCGGTAGGCTGACGCCCAGAGACCGCGCTCCCTGCAGCGCGAGGTTCAGGTCCTTCTGATGAAGCGCAATGCGGAAGCCCGGCTCAAAATTGCGCTTGATCATTCGCTCGCCGTGGACCTCGAGGATGCGGGATGCGGCAAAGCCGCCCATCAGGGCTTGGCGGACGCGAGCCGGATCGGCGCCAGCCTTGGACGCGAAGACCAGCGCCTCGCTGACCGCCTCGATCGTCAGGGCGACGATGATCTGGTTCGCGACCTTGGTCGTCTGCCCGTCGCCATTGCCGCCGACCAGCGTGATGTTCTTGCCCATGAGCGCGAAGATCGGCTTGACCTTCTCGAACGCGCTTTCGGGGCCGCCAACCATGATCGTGAGGCTTGCCGCCTTGGCGCCGACCTCGCCGCCGGAAACCGGCGCGTCGAGATATTCGCAGCCAAGGGCATTCACCTTCTTGGCGAACTCCTTGGTGGCGATCGGCGAGATCGAGCTCATGTCGACGACGATCTTGCCCTTTGAAAGGCCCTCCGCGACGCCCCCGGCGCCGAAGAGCACCGTCTCGACATCGGGCGTGTCGGGAACCATGGCGATGATCACCTCGGCCTTCTCAGCCAGTTCCTTCCCGTTGGCGCATGCGACGGCGCCCTGGTCGATCAGCTCCTTCGGCGGTTCGCGGCGGGTGTGAATAAAAAGCTGATGGCCGCCTCCCAGAAGATGGCCGGCCATCGGGCGTCCCATGATCCCAAGTCCGATGAAACCGATCTTTGCCATTCGTCACGTCTCCAACTCAGTAAAATCACGGGTTCAGGCTGCGACGTTACCACGCGCAGGTCACGGAGGGCGATCTCGTCAACGGGCTTCAAGTGGCCATGTCCGTAAGAGTATGATTAGACTTGGACCAGCGAGCCGGCATCAACGACGATCGGCCCACTCTCTGAATTGAATGCCTGCAGGAGCTGAGATGGAGCCCGCCAAGTCCGACGCCCTGGTGTTCTTCGGCGCTTCCGGCGATCTCGCCTTCAAGCAAATCTTCCCAGCTCTTCTGGGCCTCGTCGGCGATGAAGGCGTCTCCGTGCCCATTGTTGGCATCGCCAAGGCCGGTTGGACGGTCGAACAGTTGCGCGGACGCGCGAAGGACAGCATCGAAAAACACGGAGGCGCGGACGCCGCAAAGCTCGATAAATTGTTAGGGCTCTTGCGGTATGTCGACGGGGATTACAACGATCCGAAGACGTTCGAACAGTTGAAGCAAGCGCTCGGCGGCGCCAAGCGGCCGCTGCACTATCTCGCGATCCCCCCGAGCCTGTTTGGCGTTGTCGTCTCCGCGCTGGCGAAGGCCGGGCTCAACGTCGACGCCCGCCTTGTCGTCGAGAAGCCTTTCGGCCGCGATCGCGACTCGGCGCAGGCGCTCAACCACACCCTGCTCGAGGATTTTCCGGAAGACTCGATCTATCGCATCGACCATTATCTGGGCAAGGAACCGGTCCAGAACATCCTCTATACGCGGTTCGCCAATGCGATGTTCGAGCCGCTTTCGAACCGCCACTATGTCCGCTGCATCCAGATCACCATGGCGGAAGCCTTCGACGTTCAGGACCGCGGAAGCTTCTACGACGCCGTCGGCGCCCTTCGCGATGTGGTTCAGAACCACATGCTGCAGGTTCTTGCGAACGTCATGATGGACGCGCCGACCGGCGAAGAGCACGAGGCGCAGCGGGACCAGAAGGCGGCGCTTCTGAAGGCTGTTCGTCCGCTCGACGCAGCAAGCATGGTGCGCGGGCAATATAAGGGCTATCGCGATGTTAAGGGCGTGCGTCCGGATTCAACGACCGAAACTTTTGTCGCGGTGAAACTGTTCGTGGACAGCTGGCGATGGGCGGGGGTGCCGATCTATATCCGCGCAGGCAAATGCATGCCTTTGACCGCCGCCGAGGTCACCGTCGAGTTCAAAGCGCCGCCTCGCTCGACGTTCGGAGAGACATTAGATCCGTCAGGCAACTACATGCGTTCGCGGCTGAGCCCAGACGTCGGCTCTGCAATCGGCTTGCGGATGAAACATCCGGGAGAACGCATGACCGGCGACAATGCCGAGCTCTCCCTGATGCAACGCGCCGGGTCGGACATGCCGCCATACCAACGCCTGCTCGGCGACGCGATGCGCGGCAACAACGAGCTGTTCGGGCGCGAGGACACAATCGACGCGCAATGGCGCATCGTGGAGCCGATCCTGAAGAATCCCCCGGCGGTGCAGGAATACGCGCCCGGAACGTGGGGTCCGGAGGCCGCGAACGCGCTTATCGGCGCCGACGGCCCGTGGCGGAATCCGGCGCCAGCGAAGGCCTAGAGCGCTTCGCCTCCGTCTCGGCGGCCGGCTCTCCATTCAGACTGGTCGACCCGATTTGGGTTTTCTTGGCGCATCGCCGTTTGCTGCGAAAACCCACAGGTTTTGGGGGTTGATTTCTGGATTTCCTTGGATTCTCTCGTCAGAATCGATACTTATCAATGGGTTACGCGGGAAAAGCCTCGAGAATAATTTTTCGTCCCGCTTTTGTCGTCGCGAAAGAGCCGTGGAGACGGCTAGCCCACGATTTGGCATGGCGAAGGGACAGATTGCTCATGGGGCAAGCTTAACTCGATTTCTGATTTTCTGCAAGAGATTGTCGCCCGATCCGTTCCGCCTGGGCGCGTCTCTCCAAAGCAATCTCTCTGATCCGGGACCGAAAATAAGATCTTCGGCCTTCCAGCGCGCCCAACGCTCTTGGGTCAACGCTCCACGCGCTGCAACGCCTCCGGCTTGAGGTCGGCGCGGGTTGGATATCCGTCGACCGCCATCAGGAGATCGGCTTCGGCGAGCAGAGACCGGAGCACGTGGACGATTCCGTCGGTCCCGCCCAGCGCCAGCCCGTAGGCGTACGGGCGGCCGACCCCGACGGCGGCCGCGCCCATCGCCAGGGCCTTGATTATATGGGTTCCGGAGCGGATTCCGGAATCGAACATGACCGGAATCGCGCCGGCCGCCTTCACCACCGCGGGCAGCATGTCGAGCGCGGGAATGCCGCCGTTGGCCTGGCGGCCGCCGTGATTGGAACAGTAGATTCCGTCGACGCCGCCGTCGATGGCGCGCCGCGCGTCGTCGGGATGGCATATCCCCTTGACGATCAGCGGCAGCTTGGTCAGCGAGCGCAGCCACGGCAGATCGTCCCAGGTCAACGGATTGCCGAAGATCGCAGCCCATGTCGCAACGGCGGCGCGCAGATCCTTCTCGGGCGGGCCGCCCATTAATTTCGCGAAGCGCGGGTCGGAAAAATAATTGGCGAGGCAATGGCCGCGCAGTTGCGGGAAGTTGGCGGCGGCGAGATCGCGCGGGCGCCAGCCAGTCACCCAGGTGTCGAGCGTCACCACGATTGCCTTGAAACCGGCCCGCTCGGCCCGCTCGACAAGGTTCGCCGCCAGCTCGCGATCCGTTGGCGTGTAGAGCTGGAAGAATCCGGGCGTCGCTTTGAACTCGGCGGCGACCGCCTCGAGCGGATCGACTGACAGCGTCGAGGCGACCATCGGCACGCCGGTCAGCGCGGAGGCGCGAGCGGTCGCGAGATCGCCGTGGCCGTCCTGGGCGCAGAGCCCGATGACCCCGATCGGGCTCATGAACAGGGGCGACGGCAGCCGCATGCCGAAGAGCTCGATCGACAGGTCGCGCTGCTTCGCGCCGACGAACATCCGAGGCCAGAGGCCCCATTTGTCGAACGCCTCGACGTTGGCCTCCTGCGTGCGCTCGTCGCCGCAGCCCCCGGCGACATACGAGACGAGACTTGCCGGCATCGCCGCGTGCGCCTTGGCCTCCAGCTCGTCAAAGCGCATCGGGAACGACGGCGCGTGACCGCTCAATCCGGCAAGGTAGATCTCGTTCTGATAGGCGCCGAAGTCGGGCATCAGGCCAAACTGTGTTCAAGGCGACCTGCGGGAGAGGTTTCGCCTTGCGCGTCCGCGTGAGCCGGTTGCTTTCCGTTCAAGCCCAAGTTCGACCTCTCGCGCGCGATTGCGCCGACGCATGATCTCGGCAAGTTCCGGGCGCTTCGCGAGTTGCCGTGTGTAGATGCCAGCGGTCGCGGCGGAGAGCCGGCCGTGCCGATCGAGCAGTTCGTCGGCGAAAGTGATCATCCGCGAGTTTGGCCATGCCTGGGGCCTGTTCTGCAACAGTCGGTCCGCGAGTTCATCCTCGCCTTCGTGCGGGTGAGCCTGCGCCAGGATCATCAGCGTGGCCGCCGTCGAGCGAGAGATTCCGGCATGGCAGTGGATGAGCAGGCCGCCTGCTTCGGCCGCGTCGCGGCCGAAAGTCAGGATCGCTTCGACGTCCCCTCTCTGGGGCAACAGAACGTCTGGATCCGGCTCGATCGCATCGTGAAAGCGCAGGGTCGCGCGAAAGTGTGGATCGAACGCCTGGAACGCGGCCGGATCCGGCCATTCAGGGTCAAGGATCGACAGAATATGGGTGACTCCACGGCGCTGGTGGCCGATGAGTTCGTCAAGTCCGCAAATCGCGAAGGCTGGGAAGGATGAGGGCTTCATGACGCGAGGCCCTTAGCATGAAAGTGTGACCCGCGCTCAACAGTGGAAAGCCGGCGTCAATTCAAATAGAAATGTCGTCGCGGGAGCGTCGGCTATCCCGACGGAGAAGCGGCGTGAGCGATGGGACGCTGGCGACGCGAGTTCGATGACGATCCCTCGGCGGTCAACGCTAGGGTGCGCATTTCGACGTTCTTATCATCGGCGCCGGTCTGTCTGGAATCGGAGCAGCCTGCCATCTTGTTCGGAAGCGTCCGAAGACGACTTTCGCTATCCTCGAAGCGCGAAACGCGATCGGGGGCACCTGGGACCTTTTTCGCTATCCGGGCATTCGCTCAGACTCGGATATGGCGACCTTCGGCTACGCGTTCCGTCCGTGGCGCGATTCGAAAGCGATCGCCGACGGCCCCTCGATTCTGCGCTATCTGGCCGACACCGCGAAAGCCTATCGTGTCGATCGCCACGTTCGCTTCGGCATCAAGGTCGTCCGGGCGTCGTGGCGATCCGCGGAGGCGAGTTGGACGCTCGACGCCGACGGTCCGGACGGCGAGAAGCTAAAGTTCTCGTCCGGCTTCCTCTTCCTGTGCACGGGTTACTACGAATACGAGGCGGGCTACATGCCAGGCTGGCCCGGCATGGAAAGGTTCGCCGGCCCCATCGTGCATCCGCAGAAGTGGCCGGAAGATCTGCGCTTCGACGGCAAGCGGATCGCCGTGATCGGTAGCGGCGCGACGGCGGTGACGATCGTTCCGGCGATGGCGGCAAAGCGCCGCCCATGTCGTCATGCTGCAACGGTCGCCAACTTATGTCGTCGCCCGCCCGGCCGAGGAGGCGATCGACAAACGGCTCAGAAAGCGGCTTCCGGCGCGACTCGCACACGCCGCAGTGCGTTGGAAGAACATCCTCTTGCAGATGTACCTTTACCGGCTTTCGCGGCGCAAACCGGCGGCGATGCGGGCGCAAATCATCAAGCTTGCGCAAGGGGAGCTTGGCCCAGAGTTCAACGCCGCTGAGTACTTCAACCCCCGATACGATCCTTGGGACCAGCGGATGTGCATCGTCCCGGACGGGGACCTGTTCGCCGCCATGCGCGCAGGCAAGGCCTCGATCGTCAATGGCGAGATCGAAACGTTCACCGAGACGGGCCTGCGCCTGACTTCGGGCCAGGAGATCGAAGCCGACATCATCGTCACGGCGACCGGACTTAATGTGCGGCTTATGGGCGGCGTCGCCATCGAGGTCGACGGCGCGCCAGTCGATATCGCGAGCACGACCGCCTACAAGGGCGCGATGTTCAGCGACGTCCCGAATCTTGCGTCCATTTTCGGCTATACGAACGCCTCCTGGACGCTCAAGTCGGATCTGATCGCCGAGTATGTCTGCCGGCTGCTCAGCCATATGGATCGCCGAGGATACGCGATCTGCACCCCGCGCCGAGGCGACGCAGCGATTGCGGACGATCCGACCCTGCCCCTCAGCTCCGGCTATATCGAGAGGGCGAAGCATCTTCTGTTCAAGCAAGGGACCAAGAAGCCGTGGCGCGTGAACCAGAACTACGCTCTCGACGTCATGGCTTTGCGCTTTGGCGCGATCGAGGACGGCGCGCTCGAGTTCAGGAAACGCGAGTCGATAAGCCGCGCGGCGTAACATCTGTTGTCTGGTCCGCCTCGAGGCGTCATGATCATCAAACATCGAGCCTCGGCGCGCGGCCGCCGGGGCAGACTTAGGGGAGGAATGATGAAACGCGCAATTCCGCTTGGTGTCTTCACGATTCTTCTGGTGGGGCCCGCGATGGCGAAAGACACCCAATTCTGGAACTTGACGGCGTCAACGGTGAAGTCGCTCGAACTCGCGCCCGCCGGCGCCTCCACCTTCGGCGCCAACCAAACCACGAACGATCCTGATGGCACGGTCGATCACGACGAGCGGCTGAAGATCAAGGGCGTGGCGACTGGCGCTTACGACGCCCGACTCAAGCTCGCCGATGGACGCCAATGCACGGTGAAGGGATTGCACATCGAGGCAGGCAAGGTATTCGCTATCGAGGAGAAGGAGCTCGTCGGCTGCTCGCGCTAGATCTGGCGGCGGCGTTCCGATGAACCCGGTGAGCCTCCGGAAATAAGGCCTTTGCGGCCATCGTCGTTGTCGATGCGACAGCCGCCTCGCGGTTCTCGGAGTTTGGCGGCCGTGACCCGTCTCAACCGCGATGGAACGGCCCCGCGGCTGGGCCATGTGAGCGTCGTCAAACCTCAGCTCGTCATCTTCCAGCTTCCGTCCGGCTGTTTGCACCCCAACCCGCGGCCGCGGTTCGGCCGGCCGGCGACATAAATGGTCTGCGAATAGGCGCGGCAGCCGTCGCCCGCCGCGGCGCCCGGCTCGATAAAGCCGAAGACGCCGTGGGCGCCACGCCACGAGCGCTTCTGATTCGAATCGAGCGCCGCCACCTGCGCGTCCCAGGCCGCCTGGCGGTCGCTGTCTGACAGCGACGCGCCGACCGGCCCGCCAAGGACGCCGCCGAGCGCAGCGCCGGTCGGAATCGCCGGGGCGGGAATCCCGGTTGGCGCGGGCGCAACACTTGACGTTGCGGCCCCAGCTGGCGTCGTCGAGCCGGTGACCGGCGGCGCGCCGTTCGAGCCCATGCTTTGACAGCCGGCAAGGCCAATCGAGCCGAGCGCGATCATGAGAAGGGTCGCCCGCATTGATCCAATTCTCCCGGTCGTTTGAGGTTCGCCGATGGCGGAATAAGACTTCAGACGCACGGCAGCCTTAAGACCGCTCGCAAGCCTCCGAGCGGGCTTTCGTCGAGCTCGAGCGAGCCGCCGTAGATCGAGGCAAGTTCGACCACGATCGATAGGCCGAGGCCGGAGCCGGGCCGTGACTCGTCGAGCCGCTTTCCCCGCTCGATCGCCGCCGTGCGCGCGTTCCTGTCGAGTCCCGGACCATCGTCGTCGATCTCGGCGACCAGAAAAGCGCCGGGATCCTTTTCGGCCGCCATCGCGCGGGCGGCGTGAATCGAGACCCGCTCGCGCGCCCACTTTCCCGCATTGTCGAGCAGATTGCCGATCAGATCGGTCAGATCCTGGGCCTCGCCCCGAAACCTGAGCCCGGGCTGCAACTCGACGTCGAAGGTCAGGGCCTGCTCGCCATGCAGCTTCTCAAAGGTTCGGACGAGCCCATCGACAACTGGCTTCACCTCCGTCGCTACGCCGAAGGTTCTGGCTCGGGCGGCGGCGCGCGCACGGTCGAGATAGAACGACACCTGCCGGCGCATGATCTCGGCCTGTTCGCGCACCTTTTCCTTAAGGTTCGGACTCTCTGAATCAGCCTCGTTCATCAGCACGCTAAGCGGCGTCTTGAGCGCATGGGCGAGATTGCCGACCTGGGTGCGCGCGCGCTCGACGATCTCGCGATTGGCGTCGATCAGCTGATTGACTTCGGTAGCCAGCGGAGCGACGTCCTGCGGAAATTCGCCGGCGATATGTTCGGCCTCTCCGCGGCGGATTGCGGCCACCCCTTCCCGCAGGACCCTCAGTGGGCGTAGGCCGAATCGAACCGCGAGCGCCGTCGAGCCGATCAGCGCCAGCGCCAGCGTCAGGAACGTCGCGGCGAGCCCCAACTCGAAGCTGCGCTCCTGCGCCTGAATCACGTCGGCGTTGGCCGCCACCTGCACCAGATAGCGCCCGTCGTCGCCGGCGTCGATTTGGCGTTGGATCATCCTCAGTTCGTGCCCGCCGGGCCCGACCGCATAACCACTGAGGATGGCGCCGGGATTATTGCCCACCGCGACCAGTTGCGGCAATTGGGTTGCGAATAGCGACTTCGAGGCGCGGATTTCCGGTGGATTCACATCGGTGCGGGTGATCTGCCAGTACCAGCCCGAAAACGCGAGCTCGAATTGTGGCGCGATCGCCGCCGGCGCGGCCGCAGCCTTTCCCTCGTCATTCGGGATGGCGACATTCGCGACCAGCGCTTTGAGGTAGACGCCAAGCTGATCATCGAAATTGGCTTCGCTCCACTGCTTGTTGAGCGCGCTCAAGCCCAGCCCCGCGAGCGCGAGGATGAGAATGCTCCAGAACGCCGCAGAGAGAAAAAGGCGCGAAGCGATCGAACGTGCGCTCAGCGCCTTGAACATGAAGGCGCTTACGGCACTTCCCGCACCGCTCCGCGCGCGGCGCTGGTCGCGAACGCGGCGTAGGCGCGCAAAGCCGTGGACACCGCCCTCTTGCGAGGCTTCGAGGGCTTCCACGCGCTCGCGCCCTTGCGCTCCATCTCTGCCCGGCGGTGGCTCAGCGTTACCTCGTCGATGAGGACATTCATGGACCGGCCGGGAATGTCGATCTCGATCACGTCGCCCTCTTCGATCAGTGCGATCGCGCCGCCCTCGGCGGCTTCCGGCGAGACGTGGCCGATCGAGAGGCCGGAGGTGCCGCCGGAGAAACGCCCGTCGGTCACCAGGGCGCAAGCTTTGCCGAGCCCGCGCGATTTGAGATAGCTGGTCGGATAGAGCATTTCCTGCATGCCGGGGCCTCCGCGCGGCCCCTCGTAGCGGATCACGACGACGTCGCCCGCGGCCACCTTGCCGCCCAGGATTCCCTGCACGGCATCGTCCTGGCTTTCGAAGATGCGCGCCGGGCCTTTGAACTTGAGACTGCCGGCGTCGACCCCCGCCGTCTTCACGATCGAGCCGTCGAGGGCGATATTGCCGTAGAGCACCGCGAGGCCGCCGTCCTTCGAGAAGGCATGCTCGGAATCGCGGATGACACCCTTGGCGCGATCCTCGTCGAGCGAGGGATAGCGCGCCGACTGGCTGAACGCGACCTGGGTCGGCACGCCGCCGGGCCCAGCCATGAAGAACTCGCGCGTCGCGTTGCCGCTTTCGCGCTTGATGTCGTTGCGCGACAGCGCGTGCTCGAGCGACTCGGCGTGCACCATCCGGACGTCGCGATTAAGCAGGTTGGCGCGGTCGAGCTCGCCCAGAATACCCATCACCCCGCCGGCGCGATGGACGTCCTCGACATGCACGTCCGCCACCGAAGGAGCGACCTTGCACAGACAGGGAACGCGGCGCGACAGCCGGTCGATGTCGGCCATGGTGAAGTCGATCTCGCCCTCGTGCGCTGCGGCGAGCAGGTGCAGGACGGTGTTGGTCGAACCGCCCATGGCGATGTCGAGCGACATTGCGTTCTCGAACGCCTTGAATGTGGCGATGCCACGCGGCAGCGCGCCTTCGTCGCCCTCTTCATACCAGCGCCGCGCAAGATCGACGACGAGATGGCCGGCCTCGACGAACAGGCGCCGCCGGTCGGCGTGAGTCGCCACCACCGTGCCGTTGCCGGGCAGCGACAGGCCCAGCGCTTCGGTGAGGCAGTTCATCGAATTGGCGGTGAACATGCCGGAGCACGAACCGCAGGTCGGGCAGGCCGAACGCTCAAGCACCGCGACGTCAGCGTCGGAGACTTTGTCATCCGCCGCGGCGACCATCGCGTCGACAAGATCGACACTCCGCGCGCCAGTCGAGAGCTTGACCTTGCCCGCCTCCATCGGTCCCCCCGAGACGAACACCGCCGGGATGTTGAGGCGCATCGCCGCCATCAGCATGCCCGGCGTGATCTTGTCGCAGTTCGAGATGCACACCAGCGCGTCGGCGCAATGGGCGTTGGCCATATATTCGACGCTGTCGGCGATGAGCTCGCGGGAAGGCAGCGAGTAGAGCATGCCGTCATGGCCCATGGCGATGCCGTCGTCGACCGCGATGGTGTCGAATTCCTTGGCGACGCCGCCCGCCGCCTCGACCTCCCGCGCCACGAGTTGCCCGAGGTCCTTGAGATGGACGTGGCCGGGCACGAACTGCGTGAACGAATTGGCGATGGCGATAATCGGTTTGCCGAAATCGCCGTCCTTCATGCCGGTCGCGCGCCATAGGCCGCGGGCGCCGGCCATATTGCGGCCATGGGTCGAAGTGCGAGAGCGATAGGGAGGCATGTTTCGCCTATGGAGTGGAAGGGGCGGCGCGCCTGCGCCAACAAGCCGTCATATTCGCATTTTCGCGTATCCGCCAGCAAGGGCGGGGCGCTTCCCTTTGTCTTTTAAGGGAGAAGGGCAGGGGCGAGGCCCGCGCAATTGACTTCGCTCTGCCGGATTGCGAGAAACGGCGCATTCCGCCGCACCGCTTTAACCGAGGCGTGGAGCGGCCCCGGCGCGGGTGTAGCTCAATGGTAGAGCAGCAGCCTTCCAAGCTGAATACGAGGGTTCGATTCCCTTCACCCGCTCCACTTTAACTATTTGACTTGAAATGCTTTTATCCTTTGTGGCGGCCGATGACATCCGGCGTCGTGACAAAGCGTCAGCTCCGTTGCCGACCACGTTCAGCGCGCTCGGGATAGCTGAGCGACATGACCGCCGGGTCCAAGACGCGAATGTGAAGTCATATTCATTCAGTCTCTGTCATGGTCGTTGTGGCCCCATGCGTCTTCCGGCCGCGAGCTCGCGCTTTGAAGGTCCGGGCGCTGACGCGATCAAGCAGGTCGATGATGTCCTTGAGACTGTCGCGGGGGATGCCCTGGGTGATGAATACAACCCGTGACCGATGATCGCCGTCAGGCCAACGGTCGAGCCAGCTCATCGTGTGGAGGATATGTTGCGCGCCCTGGATGACCGCGGGGCGGCCGGGTTCCTCAGCGATGTTCAGGAGTCCTTTGACGCGCAGAAGGCCCGGCCCGAGGTTCTGCGCAATTCCGTCTAGCAGGAACTGCGCTTCATCGCGCGTAAGCGGGGCCTCGCGTGTGAGAACGAAATTCTCGATTCCCCTGCCTTCGAGGTGGGAACTGTGGAGATGGCGGCCGTCGTGATCGTGTTCGTGATGGGTATGGTCGGCGCCATATTCGTCATGGTCGTGCGCGGCGCCCTGATAGGCCTCCACGTCGAGCCACGGGCGGGGATCCGACCGCGGGTCCGTCGCGTCGAAGCCCCGAGACGAAAGGAGTTTGGCGACATTCGCCGCCGACCAATCGACCTCGTCAATTTCGGCTGACGGGTTAATCCGACGCAGCTCGAGACGGATGCGCGACGAGCCGTTCTGTCTGTCGCCGGTAACCATGTCGAGTTTCGTAATCCGGATCTGGTCGGCCAGCGCGACCTGTCGAATAGACTCTTCGTGCGCTTCCGACGTTCCGGACCAATTGACAGCATCCACGAGCGTCAGCACGCTCGCAACACGGTAGAGCCCGTCCAGCGTCGGCTCTGAAAGGAACGCCTGAAGGACCGGGCCAGGCTCCGCCAGGCCCGATGTCTCAATCACGACATTGTCGAAGACTGGAATCTCGCCGGCCTGTCGGGCGTGGTAAAGCGAGTTGAGCGTGCCGACCAGGTCGCTTCGAACGGTGCAGCAAAGGCAGCCATTCTCAAGCACGACCACGGAGTCGGAACTGCTCGCGAAAAGCTGGTGGTCGAGGCCCACCTCGCCGAACTCGTTGACCACGACAACCGTCTTCGCAAGTTCTTTCGAGCGCAGCGCGGCGTTGATGAGAGTCGTCTTCCCGCTGCCGAGAAACCCAGTGACAAGGGTCACTGGGATCCGACTCTTGGTCACGGCAGGCGAGCTTACGGTGGGCATCGAGGTCCTTGGCTAGAACACTTCGCACCCCGGAAGGCCGCATGAGATCAGGCGATCCGACGGGAAGTTCGTGATGATCTCGCATCCGTCCTTGGTGACGACAACCTCCTCCTCAATTCTTGCGGCGCCGGAGCCGTCGTCTGCGCCCTTCCACGTCTCAAGAGCGAACACCATGCCTTCGACGAGCGGTCGGTTCTGGCCGCGGAAGCGCTTGGAGAAAATGGGACGCTCCCACAGGGACAATCCGACGCCGTGGCCATATTGCAGCAGGAACGCTTCGGCCTCATCCCGATAGCCAAACTCCTGCGCGTCCGGCCAGACGGACGCAACCTCGTCCGGAGTTACGCCGGGACGGACCATGTCGATCGAGGCGCTGATCCATTTCGACGCGGTCTCATAGGCGTCGATCTGATGCTTGTTCGGCTCGCCGCAGATGAAGCTCCGGTAGTAGCAGGTGCGATAGCCATTGAACGAATGCATGATATCGAGAAAAATCATGTCGCCTGGTTGGAGCATGCGATCGGAGAATGTATGCGAGTGCGGTCGGCCGCGGCGGCCGGAAACGGAGTTCACGCACTCCACGCGCTCGGCGCCCATGCGAAATAGCCTGTCGTTGGCGATCGCAACGAGTTCGTTCTCCTTTGTCCCTGGGCGGATCGCACGGACGATATCGACGTAAGTCGCGTCGACCATTGACGCGGCGACCTTGAGCAATTCGATCTCGTCGCCGGTCTTGACCTCGCGCGCGTCGAGCATGGCCTGCTGGCCGTCGACGACTTCGATGCCCTCGGCCTCGAGCGCGCGCAGCATGCCGATCTCCATCATGTCGATGCCGAGCGGCTCCTTGTCGATCCCGTAATGCACGAGGGACTTCTTGATCTGCTTGGCGAAGTCGTGCTGCACGTTCATCGACGGCGGGATGGCGCCCTGCATCGTTGTAATGGGCGCAGCGACATTGTCGGAGATCCAGGGCGAAGAGATGCGCTTGGCGGGCGGCGCCGGGTCCCATAGGAACGGCTTGCCTTCCGCAGGGCAGAGCGCATAGCGGAAGAACTTGTCGCGGGCCCATTCGCCGATATGCGTCGCAGTAACATAGCGGATGTTGTCGAAATTGAAGCAGAGCACCGCCCCAAGACCCGCATAGCGGATCGCAGCTTGTGCGCGTTTCAATCGTTCGACAGAAAGGCGGTGATAATCGACGCCCTGTTCCCAATCCTTCGCCATCATGCCCCAGGCGGCGGTCGAATGCGGGCTGTTGTATTTCATCTGTCCTCCCACGAATTCTAAGTTTGATCGCGCCGGCCGTCACAGATCGGATGGCAGTTCTTCATCCCAGTTGCGCGTTTCGACGATCTGTTTGATCCGAGAGAGGAAGGCGGCCGAATAGGCGCCGTCGAAGGCCCTGTGGTCGAAACTCTGCCCGATCATGCCGATCATCCGCGGAGCAACAAAGTCGCCCTCTTGCGTCGACACAACCGCCGGCTTCAGGCGAATCGCATCGGTCGAGAGAATGCCGACCTGCGGCGCATTGATGATCGGGGCAGTGAATGTCGTACCGAATGCGCCGTTGTTACTGATCGAATAGGTTCCGCCAGAGAGATCCTCTGGAGAAAGCTTACCCGCCCTCGCCTTGTCGACCTGCCGGCGTATCGCTTTGGCGACGCCGATCAAGGTGAGGCTGCTCACGTCTCGCACGACGGGCACAACGAGACCGTTGTGATCAAGATCGACCGCAATGCCAAGATTGATGTCACGCGAAAGTGTCAGCGCCTTGCCGTCGAAACGCGCGTTGATCTGAGGATAGGCCGAAATCGCCAGACACGTTGCGCGCGCAATGAAGGGCAGAAACGTCAGCGAGAATCCGTGCGCCGCTTGAAAAGCTTCTTTACGAGCCTTCCGAACGCGATCGACCGCCGTGAAGTCGACCTCGATCGCCTGGAATACGTGTGGAATCGTACGCCAAGCCTCAGCGAGGCGCTCTCCGGTCTTCTGCCGCACCGTATTCAACGTGATGACGTCGCCTTGCCGACTGGGCAAAGGCGAGGGCGTCAGAGCGGGAGCAACGGGAACGGGAGGCGCATTGGACGCGGCCGGTCGCGCGCTGATCGCTGCGCGTACTGCCGCTCCATCGATTTTCATTCCGCCTTTTCGCTGAACCTCGGCCGCCAACTCGGCAAGGTCGAGCCCGCGCTGCGCAATGAGCCGGCGGGCCACCGGGGTGAGATGGATGCCGTTCGGTCCCTTGGCGGGTCCAAATCTATCGGTTGGCGTCGACACCTCTTCAAGGGGTGAGCGCCATTGCCGGACTTTGGTTGCTGAGGCTGCGCCGCGCGCCGCCGCCGCCGCGCCATCGCCGACGACTGCGACCACCTCGCCAACTTTCGCGGTGACTCCGGCGCCGACACGGATTTCAGACAGCCGACCGGCGACGATCGCCTGCACCTCCATCGTGACTTTATCCGTCTCGACCTCGAACAGGTTGTCGCCCTCCTTGATCTCGTCGCCGACCGACTTGAACCAGGCGAGGATCTTGCCATCCGTAACCGTCTCGCCGAGTTGCGGCATGATGATCGTTGAGGTCATGGGTCTTAACTGTTCAGCACGCGCTGCACCTTGTCGGCAATTCGCGCGGCGCTGGGCAGCGCCAGGTCTTCAAGATGATCGGCGGCCGGCAGCGGAATGTGCGGAGTCGTGATGCGCACGATCGGTCCGTCGAGATCCCAAAACGCTTCGTCGGCGACGATGGAGGCAATCTCTGCGCCCCAGCCGCAAAGCCGCGGGTTCTCTTCGACCGTGAACAATCGACCCGTCTTCGCGACCGAACTGAGGATCGTCTGAGTATCGAGCGGAACCAGTGACCGCAGGTCAATGACCTCCGCATCGATGCCGTGTTCGCCTGCAAGCGCCTCCGCGGCTTCTAAAGCGCGCGGGACCATCAAAGCGAGAGCGACGATCGTGCAGTCACGGCCGGGGCGCAGGATCTTCGCAGTGCCAAGCGTGTCGACGATCTCTCCGTCCGGCACGTCGCCCTTAGTCGCATAGAGCGCCTTGTGTTCATGAAAGATGACAGGATCGGGGTCGCGGACGGCCGCCGCCATCAGACCTATCACGTCGACCGGCGAGGAGGGGGCGACAACCTTTATGCCGGGGATCATCATCGTCCAGTTCTCAATTGACTGCGAGTGCTGCGCGCCAAAGCGCACTCCGCCGCCGTTGCCAGTTCGGATGACGAGCGGACAAGACAGCTGTCCGTTCGACATGTAGCGCAGCTTTGACATTTGGTTGGCGACATAGTCGAAGCAGACCGCGAGGAAATCAGCGAACATGATTTCTGCGATCGGCCGCAATCCCGTCATCGCCGCGCCCATTGCGGCGCCGAGGATCGCCTGTTCGGAAATAGGCGTGTCACGAACGCGCAGCGGTCCGAACTGCTCGTAGAGGCCGACGGTGGTCTTGAACACGCCGCCTGCCTTCGCAACGTCCTCGCCCAGGAAGACGACGCGCGTGTCGCGTTCCATCTCCTGCGCGATGCCGCGGGCGACGGCGTCGCGATACGTCAGTTCCGCCACGCCCAGCCCCCATCCGCATAGACGTCTTTGGTCAGCAACTCGACGGGCGCCGGCGGCGAAGCCTTGCACGCCTCGGTCGCCGCTTCGACCTTCCGCTTGCTCTCCGTTTCGATTGAATCAATCGTCTCTTGCTCGACGTCGAATTCCTGAAGGCGCTGGCGATAGATCACGATCGGATCGCGCTTAAGCCATTCCTCGAGTTCGCCAGGGGGCCGGTATTTGGCAGGGTCGCCGCGCGAATGGCCGGAATGGCGATAGGTCAGGCATTCGATCAGCGAGGGACCGCCGCCCTCGCGCGCCTTTTCGAGAGCGGCGAACGCAGTTCGATAGACGACGTCGGCATCGTTGCCATCAATGATAATGCGCTCGAGACCGTAGGCCGCCGGCGCGATCGGCCGCCGGATGTTTCACGGCCGTCACGTCGCCGATCGGCGTGTACTCCATGTAGAGATTGTTCTCGCACACGAAAATGACTGGCAGCTTCCAGACGGCGGCGAAATTGAGCGCCTCATGGAACGCTCCAATATTGGTCGTGCCGTCGCCGAAGAAACAGACCGCGACGTCTTTCTCGCCGAGATATTGCGCGCGCCAGGCCGAGCCACAGGCGATTGGCAGATGCGCGCCGACGATCGCATATGAGCCGAACACGCCGTGCTCGACCGAAGTCAGATGCATCGAGCCGCCCTTGCCACGCATCAGGCCGATGTCGCGCAGCATCAACTCGCCGAGCATGCCCTCCATCGAGGCGCCCCGGGCGAGCGTATGCGCGTGGCCGCGATAGGTGCAGAATGATTTGTCACTTCTGCGCATCGCGACGCCGAACCCTGCTGCGATCGCCTCCTGACCAATCGACAGATGGCTCGTGCCCTTGATCATGTTCTGCAGAAAGAGATCGAAGGCGCGCTTCTCACAATCGCGAATTTCGACCTGGAGACGAAACAACTCCAAACGGCGGTCTAACCCTATGTCGTCGTTTCGAAGGCGGTCGCTTCCCGTCGTCGCACCGGCTGCTGAGGCCATATCGGTCGTTTCCCGCCCAGAAGTCTTTGCCGCCCGAGGTTGACAGAGAACGACGGCGCAACGTCCGAGAAAAATCCTCAAAATGGGAATTTGAAACGATCGGCGATAAGCAGAGGACGCCGCTCGCGGCGCAGCAGAGGTCTGGCTGGGGACCAGTCGGCGTCGAAGCGGCCGCAAAAGGTGCGTGAAAAACTCATTTTGAACAAATTCGGTCAATGCCTGCAATGGCTCGATGTTATGGTTCGGCTTTGAAAAGAAGAGGATCGCGAGACGTCCCGCTGACGGGTCTGACAGCAGGCCGGCCCGCGGCCGTGGGAGGAGCGAAGCATGATCGTTGAAAGGGATCTGCCGGTCCCAATGGACGACGGGCAGGTTCTGCGTGCCGACGTGTACCGTCCTGATGGTGACGGCCCGGCGCCGGTGATCATGACGCACGGCCCGTATGGCAAGGGCGTCAGATATCAAGAACACTATAAGCCAATGTGGGAATGGCTGATCGGAAAGCACCCTGGCCTCTTGCCAGGATCGACTCGCAGCTATTTGACTTGGGAAACTGTCGATCCCGAAATTTGGGTCCCTTGGGGCTATGCGGTTGTTCGCGTTGATTCGCGAGGAGCTGGGCGTTCGCCAGGATATCTCGACATTTTCTCCCCCAGGGAGACGCGCGATTACTATCATGCGATCGAATGGGCGGGTGCTCAGACTTGGTCGAACGGCAAAGTCGGGCTGAACGGCATTTCCTATTACGCGATCAATCAATGGCATGTCGCCGCGCTGCAGCCGCCGCACCTCGCGGCGATGATTCCATGGGAAGGCGCCGCAGACGCGTACCGCGACTGGTATCGTCACGGTGGAATTCTCTCCAACAAGTTCTCCGAGGTCTGGTTTCCTCGACAGGTTTTAGCTGTCCAGCACGGAAATCCGAACGCTCCCGAAGATCCTTGGATGGGCGAAAGCTCTGCCGGGCCCGAAACCCTGTCGAAAGACGAGTTGGCTGACAACCACTGTGACACGCTCGCCAACGCACGCGCGCGCGAGATGGATGACGAGTGGTATCGGGGGCGGTCGCCGGATTGGTCCAAAGTCGTCACCCCGTTCTTGAGCGCGGCGAACTGGGCAGGCTTCGGCTTGCATCCACGTGGAAATTTCGAAGCCTTCGCGAACGCTGCGACGAAGGAAAAGTGGCTCGAAGGACACCCCGGCCGTCACGAGGAATGGTTTTACCTTGAATACGGCATGCAGCTGCAAAAGCGGTTTTTTGACTTCTATCTGAAGGCTGTCCCGAATGACTGGGACAAGGAGCCGCGCGTTTGGCTCAATCTTCGGCGGCCGTTCAGCGACGCGTTCGAGTTGCGCAAGGAAAACGAATGGCCCTTGGCCGGCACTCGGTGGACCAAGCTTTTCCTCAATGCGGGACCTGGATCGCTCAATTGGAGCGCTCCAGATCAGTCCGGGTCGATGACGTTCGACGCCAAAGGCGAAGGCGTCACTTGGATGTCGCCACCGTTAGAACAGGAGACCGAAATCACCGGAGGCATGGCGGTCAAGCTGTTCGTCTCGTCTACGACGTCAGACGCCGACTTGTTCGTGACGGTCCAGGCCTTCGCTCCCGATGGACGCGAGGTCGAATTTTCTGGCACCGTCGACCCTCACACGCCCTTGGCGCAAGGCTGGTTGCGCTGCTCGCATCGTAAGCTCGATCCGAAGAAATCTTTGCCTCACCGTCCGTACCACACCCACGACGAGAAGTGGCCTCTCGTTCCTGGCCGGGTCTATGAGATAGACGTGGAGGTTTGGCCGACATGCATCATTCTGCCCGTCGGATTCCGCATTGCGCTCAACATAGCGGGAAAAGACTTCGAGAGGCCAGGGGGTGACGCGATCCCCTCATTCAGGTCGCGCGGGTCGGGGCCATGGATTCATGACGACCCCTATGATCGTCCGTCGAGCATCTTTGGCGGTGAAACCACCATCCACTCGGGCCCTTCGCGCGACTCGTTCTTGCTGCTTCCGATCATTCCCAAGGGGCGGACATGAAGGACTCGATACGGATCACCGGCCATGCTCCGCCATCGTCTACGGTGGACCGTAAGCTCATAGCGGGTGGGAATTGAACGAAGCCGGTATCGCGACGGAAGCGGAAACTGGGTTAGGCGCAACCTTACGGCGTCTGGGAGGACGCAGAAGGAAAAACCATGAAAGCGGTGAGGTTCTACGCCAAGGAGGATGTGCGCGTGGAAGACGTCCCGTCGCCCAGCGCGCTTGGCGACTCGCAGGTGCTGATCAAGCCTCTGACCTGCGGCATCTGCGGCACGGACCTGCACGAATTCGCCGGCGGTCCGATCGTCACGCCTGCGACGCAGCACAAATTCACCGGCGCGGTGCTGCCGCAAATTCTCGGCCATGAGTTCTCCGCCGAGGTTGTCGACATCGGCCGCGACGTGAAACGGGTCCGCAAAGGCGACCGAATCTCGATTCAGCCGCTCGTCATGCCGCTCGACGATTATTACAGCCGCCGCGGCCTCAACCATCTGAGCCCAAGCATGGGTTGCATCGGATTGAGCTGGGCCTGGGGCGGCATGGGCGAACTCGCCGTCATCAACGACTACAACGCCAATTTGATTCCCGACAACGTCACCGACGAGCAGGGCGCGCTCGTCGAACCGACCGCCGTGGCGCTCTATAGCGTCGATCGCTCCAAGGTGACTGGCGGCAGCACGGTGCTGATCACTGGCGCCGGACCTATCGGCGCGCTTGTGGTTCTGATCTGCAGCGCCGTCGGCGCCGCCAAGATCTTCGTCAGCGAGCCCAACGCCAATCGACGGAAGCATATCGAGAACCTTGGCGTCGCGACCGCGGTGCTCGATCCGAAATCGGTCAATGTCGTCGAATATATCCGCGAGAATACCGAGGAGGGCGTCGGCGTCGATGCTGCGATCGAATGTTCGGGCATCGAGGTGGCGCTCAATACTTGCGTCGAAGCGGTGCGCAATCACGGCACGGTCGTGCAGACCGGCTTGCATGTGAAGAAGGCGCTCGTTGATCCCGCCCTGTGGGCGTTGAAGGACATCACCCTCGAGGCGACCTGGTGCTACGAGGTGACGATGTGGCCGCGCGTCATCCGAATGATCTCAAGCGGCAAGCTGCCGGTCGAAAAGATTGTCACCGGACGCATAGAGCCGGAGGCGATTGTCGAGAAGGGATTCCGCTCGCTGCTCAATCCGAGCGGACAGGAAATGAAGATCATGGTGAACATGAGCTGAGGCGCGGTTGGGAATGTTGGACCTGCGCCGCGGGCGCCTCTTCAGGAGACAGACATGGAAATCGTAGCGCTGGTCGTCGGCGCGACCGGCATTGCCGGGCGCGGCGTGTCGCAGGAACTTCTCGGTGCGGGCGCCCATGTTCACGGCCTCTCACGCCATCGGGATGGCGTCATCGCGGGCGTCGAGCATATTGCGGCCGACCTTCTCGACCCCGCAAGCGTCAGCAAGGCGGTCAGCAGAATCAAGCCGAGCCACGTCTATATGACCGCGTGGTCCCGGCGCGCCACTGAGCAAGAAAACATAAAGGTCAATGCCGGGATGGTGCGAACCGTGCTCGAGGCGGTCGCGCCAGCGAGGAGCGTCAAGCATGTCGCCCTTGTCACTGGCCTGAAGCACTACCTTGGGCCCTTCGAGGCTTATGTTCGTAGCGGCGTTGCTCCGCCGACGCCGTTGCGGGAGGAGCAGCCGCGTCTGGACCTCCCCAACTTCTATTATAGCCAGGAGGACGAACTCTACGCCGCGGCCAATCGCGACGGTTTCACCTGGAGCGTGCACCGCCCGCATACGATCATCGGCAAGGCGATCGGCAACGCGATGAACATGGGCTCGACGCTCGCCGCCTATGCTTCGATCTGCAAAGAACTCGGCCGGCCGTTCAAGTTCCCCGGCAGCGCCGCACAATGGAACGGTCTTTCGGACATGACGGACGCGCGCGTGCTCGGCAAGCAGCTTGTCTGGGCGAGCACCACCGATATCGCCAAGAACGAGGCCTACAACATCGTCAATGGCGACATCTTTCGATGGAGCTGGCTGTGGCCGCGCATCGCCAAATGGTTCGGCGTCACTTGGGAAGGCTTCGAGGGCGCGCCAGTGCCCTTGGAAGGCCAGATGGCGAACGACGGGGAAGCCTGGAAGACAATGGCGACGAAATACGGTCTTGTTGAACCCGATCTCTCGCGCGTGGCTTCTCCCTGGCACACCGACCTCGACATGGGCCGGCCAATCGAGGTGATGACGGACATGGCGCGAAGCCGCAAGCTCGGCTTTCTCGTCTACCAAAGCACGGAAGAGGCTTTCCACGACCTGTTCGCGACCCTGCGCGCGGAGAAGGTCATTCCCTGATCCTTGTCGGCGCCGACGAGCCGGCGGCCGCGTCATCCCTCCAGCAATTTGCGAGACGTTCGCAATGGATAGCGCCGACAAAGTCTCGGGCTGGACAAGTGAGGCTTTGACGCCTAACCGGAGGCGAGGGCCGGGCGGATCGGGAGGATCCGAGGTAACCGGGCCGAACCGCTATCGGATGACCGAACACGAACTCCTGCGGATCATCGCGTTTCTCGAACGGGTCCGCCAGCCATTCCAGGAACTGGTTCCGATCGCCGAACAAGACGCGACTTGGAACCTACTGTTGTTCCTCATCAAGAACCACCTGACAGGAACTCCGGTTGCGATTTCCACGCTAGCCTCGGTCGCGAAGGCGCCCCATGCAACCGCAATGCGGCGCATCCATGCGCTGATCGAGCGCGGAGACATCCTTCAGGAACCCCTGGGCGAGGGCAGTAAGAGGTTTAAGCTGCGGCCGAGCGAGGCGTTGCTCGAAAGCTTCATCCAGTACGCGCGCAAAATCAAATTCCTGCTCGCCGAGACCTTCGGGTTGCGCTCGAAGGTCGACAGCGACGAGGATTTCTATTTCGGCGGCTCCTATTTCGCGGCCCAGATCATTCCGCCGCCGCGACTCATCGAGAGCCTGTTCCGTGGCAAGCAGGAGATCCAATTCCTGCTCAACGACGACAATTACTTCCTCTCGATGCGCAACATGTGGGCGGACTTTCGCAACAACATGGCCTCGCGCAAGAACTTCGATCTGCGCAAGTTGCCCCAATTGCACAGCCGGCTGGTCGAAAACGCCGGAACGGCAGTTTCAGAATACGATATCGTCGCGATCAACGCGCCCTGGCTCGGCGAGGCGGTGAAGAAGAAGCTGGTCATCCCGCTCGACGAGCATATCAAGTCCGCTCGCCTCTCGTCGCTCGACTTCCACCCGTCCGTTTGGTCGATGGGGTCGTGGCGTGGCCAGCAATTCGGCGTTCCAATCTATTGCACGATAGAATTGCTCGCGGCGCGCACAGACCTGTTCGAAAAGGACAAGATCGAATATCCGACGACTTTCGAGAAGACTGTCGCCGCCGCCAAACATTTCCATTCGCCCGCCAAGGGACGCTTTGGCATCGCCTGGAATGGCGCGCGCGGAATGCCGATCGCCTCGACTTTCATGTTTCTGATGGGCTGCTGCGGCGAGTCTATCTTGCATATCCCGAAGGCCAGCCTTGGAATAGGCGTTGACGAGGCGCAGGGCGAGCAACTGCGGCCACAGATCCAGTCGGAAGCGGGCATGCGTGTGCTCGACTATTTGCATAGGCTGAAGGAGTTCTCACCGCCCGACATCCTCGAAATGGACTGGGACCGGCGCACAACTTCCTTCCTTTCCGGCGAAACTGCGCTTGCCTATTGCTGGACGGTGCGCGCGGCTCGATTCGAGAGCGATGTCAGTTCCGCGGTGAAGCGCAAGGTGCGTTATCTGCCACAGCCACGCGGGCCAGGCGGCGCCTCCAACAACCCGATGGGCGGTTTCCTGCTTTGCATTCCCTCGAATCTGCCGCCCGAGCGGGTCGAACTCGCCTTCGAGGCGATCGCCTGGATGACCTCGCCCGAAGCGATGAAGGCGAACGTGCAAAACGGTTTTCCCGTGGCGCCGCGCTTCAGCGTCGCCGCCGACCCAGAGGCCGCCGCAACCTCGCCAATCGTGAGCGTCGTCGATCGGCTCGCGAAGCGAAATCTGCTCAAGGGCTGGCCTCGCCCACCGGTTCCCGAGTACTTGTCCCTCGAAGCCATACTCGGCGAGGAAATTCACAAGTCCTTGCGAGGGGAAACGACCAACAAGGAAGCCCTTGCGAATGCGCAGAGGCGCGCGGACCAGGTCATGCGCGACGCGGGCTACTATTGAGGTCCGGACGCGAGCCATCGAGTGAAGTTTCGGACCGGCCGAGATTTGCCGCGCGCAGTCCTCGCTCCCAATTTGTCCGTTTTGGACAAATCAGTGCGATGTCGCGTGAATTAGTTTGTTAGCTTCCTTCAACAGTCGAACCAGCGCTGAAGCGGGTTTCGGCGCTTGACGCAGCGGCGATGCTGCCAGGGAGGAGCGTCGATGGAATGCACGTAAATCCCTTCTTCAAAGTCCTCGGAACTTCCGCGTGGACAGCACTCCTCGCGCTTGAAGATGCGTTTGTCGAGTCTGGCGTTCCGACGGTTCCTCTCGATCCCTTCGTCCATCGAGCGCGAAGACAATTGGATATGAGCAGGCCGGTTGGAATCGCCCTCATCGGCATGGGCTGGTGGGGCAAGAAAATGCTCAACGTGCTCGGAGCGGCGCCGTCGGACATCCGCGTGGTGCGCGCCGTCGAGCCGAATCTCGAGACAGCGCGCACGCTTTGTGACGAGAAGGGCGTCACCCTGACGGCCAACTACGCAGATGCGCTCGCCGATCCGGAGGTCGAAGCCGTCGTTCTGGCCACGCCGCATGCGCTGCATGGCGAACAGATCGAGGCCGCAGTCGGGGCTGGGAAGCACGTGTTTTGCGAGAAGCCGCTGGCCTTGAACAAGGCCGGCGCCGAAAAGGCCGTTCGCCTGTGTCGTGACGCGGGACTTGTTCTCGGGATGGGGCACGAGCGCCGGTGGGAGCCCCCGATCGCGCAGTTGCTGGCCAAAGTCGACGCCGGGGAACTTGGGCGCATTCACCAGATCGAGGCCAACTTCAGTCATGACAAGTTCCTGGCGCTCGATCGGGACAACTGGCGCCTGAAGGCGGACCAGGCGCCGGCCGGCGGGATGACGGCTACAGGCATCCATCTGCTCGATCTGTCGGTTCGCCTGCTCGGGCCGGCCCAAAGCGTCTGGTGCGTCTGCGAACAGCTTTCGTCGGACCTGCCGCAGGGCGACACGGTCGCTGCCTATGTCAAGTTTCGGGGCGGCGGAACCTCCTACGTGTCGGCTTCGCTCGCAAACCCCTTCACGTCTCGTTTCGCGGTCTATGGCTCGAAAGGCTGGATCGACATTCGCGACAAGGCGCATGTCGAGGCGCCCGACGGCTGGGTCGTCACATCCGCAGAGGCTTGGCGGCCCGATCACGACGGTCGAGGTCGCCCGCCGCCGAGCCGGTGAAGGACAATCTCGTATCGTTCGCGCGCGCGGTTCGCGGCATCGAGCGTTATCCGATCACCGCCGAACATCTCGTCAACAATATCGCGCTGCTCGAGGCGGTCTTCGCATCCGCCCGGAGCGGCAAAATCGAAACCGTGGCCTGACGAGCCGCGTCGACACAGGGAGCGAGCGATGAAAGCCCTATTCTTCGACGAACCCAGGAAACCGGTTGTCGCGCAGACCCAGTCACCTTCGATCACGGCGAATGAAGTGATGATCCGGTCGCGTCGCGTCGGCATTTGCCACTCGGACTATGAGCTTCTCGCCGGTCAATACATCATCCCGATTTCCTACCCTGTTATCCCCGGCCATGAATGGGTCGGCGAGGTCGTCGAAGTCGGCAAGAACGTGTCTGGCCTCGAGCCAGGCGATCGCGTCGTGGGCGAGTGCGTGATCAAGACGCCGGAGCGCATCCACCACTTCGGCTTCTCGATGGACGGCGCGAACAGGGAGTATTTCCCCGCCCGACCAGAGTGGCTCCATAAGTTGCCGGAGGCTGTCGATGACGCGAAAGGCGCGCTGATCGAGCCCTTCACCTGCGGCTTCTACGCTGTCCTGCGCAATGGCGCGCCGAATGCTTCCGAGACGGTCGTGGTGTCCGGCGGAGGGACCATCGGTCTGGTTACGGCGGCGGCGGCGATCGGAATGGGCGCCCGCGTGATCGTCGTCGACCCTGTGCCGCTGCGGCGGGACATCGCCAAGCGGTTGGGCGCCGATGCAACGGTAGACCCATCGACGGGTGATTCCAGCGAGGCGGTGCAGGAGTTGACCCGCGGCGGGGCCGACCTCGTCGTGGAGGCGTCAGGCCACTCCGCCTCGCTTGCGAGCGTCTTTGACTATGCGCGCCCCGAGGGCCGCATCTCGATGGTTGGAATCAACATCGGCAACAAGATCCCCGCCGAACTCGGCAAGATCCAGATGAAGAACCTAACCGTGCGGGGGTGCATCGGGTCGCCGGGCGTGTGGCCTGCCGCCATCCGATTCCTCGAACGGACTGGAATCGATCTGTCGCCAATTCAAACGCACAGCTTCCCGCTCGACAATGCGCTGACCGCGCTTGAGCAGGGGAAGAAGCTGACCGAAGCCGTCAAGGTGACCCTAGAGATCGGGTGAGCAATTCCGTGCGCACGAGTCTGAGAGATAGGTTTATGAGCGCGGCGCCGCCAAGCCTCAAAGGTCAGAACATCGCCAGATGGGCGCGCTGCTCGTGACGACTTGCGCGGGCGCGAGAACGGTCAGATGAAGGCGACCAGCGATCCGATAGGCGCAGGAGCGCTCGCACGACAGGGCTTCAACATCCCGTTGACGAGAGAGTTCCTGACCGTTGTCATTTCGACGGCGGCGCTCATCGTTCTATGCCGTTTGTTCGCGCCGTCCAGCATCGCCTACGGCACCCTGGCGGGCAGTCTGCCCTTCGCCGCAATCCTCGTCATCGTCGGACTGGGACAAATGCTGGTCGTCCAGCAGGGAGGGTTCGATCTCTCGGTCGCCGGCGGCGTATCGCTTGCGGTTGTGATTTCAACGCACGTTCCGGCGGGCGACAGCGCCAATCTCCCGTCCGCGGTGCTGCTCGCGTTGTGCTGCGCTCTCGTCGCCGGGATCGTGAATGGCGTGCTGGTCGGCTTCGTGCGGCTGAACGCGATCGTGGCCACGATCGGAATGAACGCCTTGATCTATGGCGGCGTATTCGCCGTCTCAGGCGGCATTCCAAGAACGACAACCGCCTTGCTGGCGGCAATCGCCGGCGGAGATATTTGGGGCATCGGGAATTCCGTGTACTTCGCCGTCGCGATCCTGCTCGTCGTGGGATTCGTCTTGAAAAAGACGGTCGTCGGACGGCGGTTCGAGGCGATCGGCGCAAATCCGCTGGCGGCGCGGGCCGTTGGGCTTCACGTGCGGCTTCATCAGATGATGGCCTACGTCTATGCCCAATTGCTTTACTGCATTGCCGGCCTTTTGCTCGCAGGGATCACCAGCCAACCGACGGCCTTCCAGGGCGACTCGCTCCTGCTCCCTTCGGTCGCCGTTGTGGTTCTCGGCGGCACTTCGCTGACTGGCGGTCGCGGCTTCCCCATCTCCACGGCGATCGCTGCGTTCTTTCTCAATCAACTGAGCCAGTTCGCGCTCGCTGTCGGCGTGCCCTATTCGGCACAGACAATCATTCAAGCTCTCGCGCTTGGATTTGGTATCGCCGTCTATTCGATTCGGTGAACCAAACAGGGACAGGAAGCCTGTCAAAAGAGGAGGAAAAACATGAAGTTCTCATCGATAAAAGGGTATACGGCCCTTACCGCGGCGGCCGTGATGCTGGGTCTTGCCGGGTCGGCGGCTCATGCAGAGACGCCGTCATGGTGCGGACCGAAGAAGGCGACGATCGCCTTTCTCGACGGCTTTGGCGGCAACAGCTGGCGCCTGATCACGACGGCTTCCGCCAAGGAGGAAGCGCAAAAGTGCCCCAGTATCACCGGCTATGAGTACGCCGACGGGCAGGGCAATACGCAGAAGGCGATCTCGGACATCAAGAGCATGGCCGCGAAGGGCACCGACGCGCTGGTTGTTTTCGGCGACGCCGGTCCGGCGGTCTTGCCCGCTCTGACGAGCGTCTTCAAGGCCGGCAAGGTTGTCGTTCCCTATCGCGTCGAAGTGGGCGGCGAGGCGGGGAAGAACTACACCCAGTTCATCGGCGCGTCGTTCAAGAACGATGGCGCGAACTGGGGTAACTGGATCAAGAGCATTCTGCCTAACGGCGGCAACCTTCTTTTCATCAGCGGTCCGGCCGGCAACAGCCAGGGCAAAGATGAGCTCGAAGGTCTCAAGTCTGTTCTCGGGCCGGAGTACAAGTTCATCAATTCCGCGCCCTTCGACGTGACGAACTGGGACCCCGCGCTGACGCAGCAGGTTCTGACCGCGGAAATCGCGAAGAACCCCAAGATCGACGTCATCGTCTCGGATTTCGGCCCGTCTTTGGTCGGCGCGCTTCCGCTGTTCAAGAAGTCCGGCCGGTCTGTCCCTGCGCTGGCCACTTCGGACGGGAATATTCTTGGATGTTTCTGGACTGACAACAATAAAGACAATCCGGATTTCAAGCTGTTCACGGTGGCGACCGGCAACGACAATGCGCGCCTGGCCGTTCAATGGGCGGTCGCCAAGGCGACCGGCGGGGAGGCGCCAAAGGACGAAATCTTCAAGGCGCCCAACTTCGAGAACTCGGTGTCAGGCCAGCCGAGCGCCGTGCAGTGCCGCAAGGACCTTCCGGGCGACATTTATCTCTCCGCGCAAATGAGCGCCGATGCTCAGGCGAAAGCGATCAACAAGTAATCATCTCGCGGCCCCGGCGGCATGTTCGCCATCCGGGGCCGCACAATTCGGAGCGACCGCAAGAGGTCGTCGTACAACGCGGATGAACGTCTTGGCCGTCGAACCGGGAAACGCGAAAGCTCTCGAATCTCGCGGAGCCGCGCACGGCGCCGTCACCATCGGGCTGTCCGGAATTTCGAAGGATTACTCCGGCGTCGCAGCGCTCACGGATGTGAGCGTCGAGTTCTATGCGGGTGAGGTTCACGCCGTTCTTGGAGAGAACGGGGCCGGCAAGTCGACTCTTATGGGCGTCATTTCGGGAGTGACGCAGCCGGATGCCGGCGAAATCGAATTCGAGGGTCGTCGGGTGTCTCCGATGTCTCCGGAAACGGCTGCTGCGCTCGGAATTTCGATTTCTTATCAGCACCCGGCCGTCCTCGACGATTTATCCGTACTTGAAAATCTTCGGGTCGCGCTACCGCGATCGGTATTCGAAGGTCGACCGGTTCGTGACGTCGCGAGCGACATGCTAACCGCCCTTGGTGTTGAGGTCCCATTGCGTGCGCGCGGCGACTCTCTGACGGTCGCGCAGAAGCAACTGCTCGAAATTGCAAAAGCCCTGGCCATGCGGCCCAAGGTCTTGATTCTCGACGAGCCGACAGCTTCGCTCGACCGGGACTCGACCGAATTGCTGTTCGATCGCATTCGCGCGGTGGCCACGACCGGAACATCGGTCATCTACATCACCCATCGCCTCGCGGAGGTTCGTCAGATCGCGCAACGCGTCACGGTGCTCCGCGACGGTCGTGTGCGCGGCGTGGCGCTCGTGTCCGAAGTGACCGACGAAAATCTCCTGAGCATGATCGTCGGTCGAGCGCTCGGCTCGACGTTTCCACCGAAGGCGAAGGACGTCTCGAAGGACGTCAACTTGACCGTTCAGTCTCTTAGCGGAGGAAAATTTAAGGATGTAAGCTTCGACGTTTCGCGCGGACAAATCATCGGCGTGGCCGGGGTCGCAGGCAATGGCCAGTCCGAGTTGATGCGAGCGCTCGCAGGACTTCAGCCGTCCCACGGCGAAGTCCGCCTCGTCGGGCGCACTCTTAAGCGCCACGAACTCTTGCGCGAAGCCGCGTTTATGCCGTCGGACCGGCTGACGGAAGGGTTGGCGAGCGGCCTTACGATTCGCGAGAACGCGTCCATGTCGGCGCTGGAGAAATTTGGCTCGCTCGGAATTGTCAGACGCAAGACGGAAGTCGGACACGTAACAGACACGTTCAAGTCACTGGCCGTGAAGGCTGCGACCATCGAAGCGAAAGTCACATCGCTCTCCGGCGGCAATCAGCAGAAGGTCGTCCTGTCGCGCGCTCTGCTCGCGGAACCAAGACTGATCGTGGCCGACGAACCAACTCAGGGCGTGGATGTCGGGGCCAGAGCCGAGATCTACCGCATTCTGCGCGAGATCACGGAGTCGGGCACACCGATCGTCGTCAATTCTTCAGATGCAGCGGAACTCGAGGGGCTATGCGACAAGGTGGTCGTGCTCTCAAGGGGGCGGGTTGTTCGGACGCTCACCGGCAGCGATGTCGTCGAAGCCAACATCGTCGCGGCCGCCGTTAGCGCTGATCATCATGTCGATACAGGAGAGGGCGATCGAGAAAGCAGAGGCGCCGGCGCCCTAAGCGGCTGGCGACACTTCCTCCAGACGGACAACGCGCCGGCCGTTCCTCTTGCGATCGTCAGCCGTTCTCCTTGCGCTCTATGGATACGCTCAGAATCCGAATTTCCTGTCGTCCTTCAACGTTTACAACACCCTCATCCTGGCGACGGCGCTCGGCTTTATCGGCCTCGGGCAAACAATCGCGCTTCTGTTGGGCGGCGTCGATTTGTCGGTGGGACCGCTGGCGGGGTTTCTGGTCGTTGTTGCATCGTTTTTCGTGAACGACGGCCAGCCATGGACGATGATAGCGGCGGGATTCCTGTTGATGCTCATAGGCGCGGTCGTCGTCGGGGCGATCAATGGTTGTCTCATTCGCTTTGCCAATTTCACACCCATCGCTGCGACTCTGGCCATGTACATCGGCCTGCAAGGAGTCAGCTTTCTTCTTCGCGACGTGCCGGACGGTTATATCAATTCGTCGGTCGTGGAAGTCATCACGGCGCAGATTGGGCCGATCCCGGTCGCCTTCATTGTTTTGGCGCTATGCGTTGCAGCCGCCGAGTACGCATTGCGGAATACGCGAGCAGGTTGGCAGCTTCGGGCGACGGGTTCGGATGAAGAGTTGGCGCGGCGGATTGGCTTGCGGATCGACCGGACCATCATTCTTGGCTACATTGCTTGTGCGCTCTTTGCTGCTTTGGGAGCGGTGATGCTGATGGCTCAAATCGGCGTCGGCGACCCCCGGCAGGGCGCAAACTACACGCTCTCAAGCATTACGGCGGTGGTCCTCGGCGGCACAAGCCTGCGAGGCGGTCGCGGCACGTTCGTCGGGACGGCGATCGGCGCGCTGCTGCTGACCGAAGTCTTGAGCGCCGTCGCTTTTCTTGGGCTGTCGCAAACCTACCAATATGTCTTTCAAGGCGCGCTGATCCTGATCGCCGCCCTGATTTACTCCGCGGCGCGGGGACGAGAAGGTTCCTGAGGCCGGCGACTATGGGCCTGGGGTCTAACAGGAACCTGGCATGGGATCGGAGAGGGAGAAGGCGAAGATGACCGAGCAATTGACCGTCGTAGCGCATCTGCGCGCCCTTAATGGGCAGATCGAGGAAACGAAGGCTTTCCTATTGGGCTTGATCAAGCCCACGCGCGCCGAACCGGGTTGCGTCGAATATTGGCTGCACCAGGACAATGACGACCCGGCCGAGTTCACGTTTTACGAGAACTGGACCAACCGCCCGGAGTGGGACAAGCACATGGAGATGCCGCATCTGCAGAAGTTCGCCGAGGTCAAGGACAAGGTGTTCGAACTGCAGAAGCTGCGGCTAATGACCATGATCTGCGAGCCTGTGACTAAGCGATGAGCGGTGGTTTGCCGGGGCTTGCGGGAACCGATCACGTGGGGTTCACCGTGCCCGACATCGAGGCCGCGACACGGTTCTTCGTTGACGTGATAGGCTGCACGCTGGTTTTCGAAATCGGGCCCTTCAAGTCGGACGACGATTGGATGCAGGCGCAGCTTGGCGTCGATCCTCGCGCGGTACTCCGAAAGGTCCGCATGTTCAGATGCAAGACAGGCCCGAGCTTTGAGATATTCGAGTACCAGCTTGATGGCGCAAACGCGATTCCGCCGCGCAACAGCGACGTGGGCGGCCATCACTTGGCCTTTTATGTCGGGGACATCAACGCCGCGGTCGCCCACCTGAAATCCCACGGGGTAAGGGTCCAAGGGGAGGTTGTAACCATGTCCACGGGGCCCTCAAAGGGGCTGACCTGGGTCTATTTCCTGTCGCCTTGGGGCATGCAGCTCGAATTGGTCAGCTATCCCGCGGGCATGGAAGTAGCAAACCAAAATCCCGGGGCTCTTTGGTCACCGAAGGAAAACTGAGCACCCAGGCGATATCAAAGACCCATGTGAGGCGAAGGCCGCAGGTTAGAGCGGTTGTCTCCGGTGAAGGGGAAGGTCGCCATTTCCGAGTCCGTTTTCAGCGATTCCAGCGGGTTGCGGCACCATTTCCGAGTCAGTATCAATATACATCATACATTAGTGTGCTGCGTAAAGACGCGCCAAGCGCCGCGCCCGCCTCTCCGAGGTCCGAGCCGCACCCAGTCGCGAGGTGGCTAGCGGCTAGTGGAACAGGGAGAAGAGATCCGTCGGCGCGGGGAAGCGAGGGAACGGGGTGCTCGCGTTCGCAGGCTTTGGAGCAGCAATCGCCGCCGGCGACGGCTTCGCGCCCGGGATATCGCCCGTCACCATAACGGTCGTATTGGCCATCTTTTGGCGCTTCACCAGCCCCCATAGCGTCGCGGCGTTGGCCAACGACAGCCGCACGCAGCCGTGCGACACGGCATGGCCGAGCGAGCGCTGCTCGTATGTGCCATGGACCGCGTTGCCCGTCTGAGTGAAGAAGATCGAATAGGGCATCGGCGCGTTGTCCCATTCGTCGCTGTGGTGATCGATCTCCATGCGGAACGGCTTAAACACGCCGTTCGGCGTGTCGTAGTCGATCCCCCCGGTCGCTACCGTCCACTTATAGACCTCATGGCCGTCGACCGTGACGGTCATCCGCTGAGCCGCCTTGTCGACCTCGATCAGGAGATCGGCGCGGGCGGCCTCGTTGCAGGTCAAAGCGACGAGAGCCGCGACGGCGCATAGAAAGGTCAGACGGCGGATCGACATGGTTCGAGCCTGTTGCGTGTCGGCGTGCTCGGCGAAGTCCTTTTATTTCTTGACCAGAGGGCAGGTAGAATCCGCAAGCTTGCCGAACGCCTCCTCGGGCTTCAGCGTTTTGAGGATCTTGTAGAAGTCCCAGTCGCCCTTCGATTCGGACGGCGTCTTTACCTGCACGACGTACATTTCCTTCTCCAAGAGACCGTCGGGGCGGATCACGCCGTCCGTGACGAACATGTCATTGATCTTCGTCTTCTTCAGCTGCTCCATAACCTTGTCGGGGTCGGTCGAGCCAACCGCCTTGACGGCGTTGAGATAGGCGAGCGTCGCCGAGTAGTAAGCGGCCTGGGGGAAGGTTGGCATCTTCTTCGTCTTTTCGAAGAACCGGTTGGCGAATCCCCTCGTCGTGTCGTTCGCGTTCCAGTACCACGAAGTCGTCAGCACCAGGCCCTGAGCCGTTTCGAGACCAAGCGCGTGGACGTCAGAAAGGAAGACGAGCAAGCGCCGCCGGCCTCATCGTCTTGGTAAGGCCGAATTCCGCCGCCGCCTTGAGCGAGTTCGATGTGTCCGTGCCGGCATTGGCGAGCGCGAGCACCTGCGCGCCGGAGCTCTGCGCCTGGAGAAGATAGGAAGAAAAGTCCGACGTCCCGAGCGGCACCCGAACGTCGCCGACCACGGTTCCCCCGCCCGCCTTGACGAGTTCGCTGGCTGTCGCCTCCAGTTGCTTTCCGAAAGCGTAGTCCGCGGTGATGAAGAACCAGCTCTTGCCGCCCTCTTCGAGAATCGTTTTGGCGGTGCCGTTGGAAAGCGCGGTCGTGTCATAGCCATAGTGGATCGTATAGGGCGTGCAGTCTTTGCCGGTCAGCGAGGCGCCGGCTGCGCCAATGGCGAAGAAGGGGACCTTCTTCTCCTTGGCCGCGGCGGACATGGCGAGGCTCACGCCGGTGTTCGAGCCACCGAGCAGCATGGTCATGCCGTTGGTGTCGGCCCATTCGCGGACTTTCTGCGCGCCAAGATCAGGCTTGTTTTGATGATCGAAGGTCAGGATCTGAATCGGCTGCCCAAGCACCGATCCGCCGAAATCGGCGATGGCCATTTTGATCGACTCAACGCCGGACGCGCCGATGACGTCGGCATAGGGTCCCGACATGTCGTCGATGTCGCCGATCACGACCTTGTTGTCCGCGGCCGAGGCCGCGCCGGCTGCCAGCGACGCTGACAGCGCCCCGGCCAGCACCAATGTCCGTGTGAGTGATTTCATTCCGTTCCTCCCGATTCCAGTGTTTGTCCGGCGGCGCGCCGCCAAAGCCTAACCCATGCGAGGCATAATGCTTGGCGGCGCCGCGCATGGCAACTTGCGCTTTAGTCGAGCGCCGCGCTTGGCGCGCCCGCCTCACGCGCCTATAAATCCACCATGGCGCGACGAGAGTCCCGGCAAGCGAGAGCGGCGAGGACCGAAGCGATCTTCGAGCGATTGGCCGCCGCCAATCCGGCCCCAAAGGGCGAGCTCCAATACATCAATCCCTTCACGATGCTCGTGGCGGTGGTGCTGTCCGCGCAGGCGACCGACGCGGGCGTGAACAAAGCGACGCCCGCGCTGTTCGCCATCGCCGACACCCCTGAAAAGATGGCGGCTCTCGGCGTGGAGCGGCTGGAGCAGCGGATCAAGACCATCGGGCTTTATCGGACCAAGGCCAAGAACCTCATTGCTCTCTCTCGTGCGATCGTCGAACGGCATGGCGGCGAGACGCCCCGTAACCGAGAAGAGCTGGAGGCGCTGCCCGGCGTCGGCCGCAAGACTGCAAATGTGGTGCTCAACACGGTTTTTGGGGAGCCGACGCTGGCCGTCGACACCCATGTCTTTCGGGTCGCCAACCGCCTCGCCATCGCTCCTGGCAAGACGCCGCGCGAAGTCGAGGATGGACTCATGCGCGTCGTTCCGGACCGCTTTTTGCTGCACGCCCATCACTGGTTGATCCTGCATGGGCGCTACGTCTGCATGGCCCGCAAACCTTTGTGCGGGGTCTGCGTGCTCGTCGATCTGTGCCCATACGAGCCGAAAAACCTGCCGGTCTGACACGCGGATCGACTTAAGTCCGAAAGGCGCGAATGAACCGCGCTGGGGCCTCGCCATTGCGTCGTTTGGCTTCTCCCAAAGTGGAACGCCGGGCGCAATCTTGCCCCCTTGGGCGACGACCGGATAGGACTGTCCCTCTATGCTCGATATCGTCCTACTCCTGGCCGTCCTTGCGACCTTGCTCGTGGTCGTCGCCGTCTCACAGCCGGTGGCGGTCCGGCTCAAGCTCGCGCCGGTGGTGCTCCTCGCCGTTATCGGGGTGGCGATCGGCGCGGTATCGATCGTCTTAGTGCACACGCCCCTCTCCGCGCGCTTCGGCGACCTCGCAGGGCTGTTTGCTAACCTGCCGGTCGGCGCTGAGACCTTTATTTACGTCTTTCTGCCGCTGCTCGTCTTTGAGGGAGCGATCACTGCCGACGTGCGGCGGATGCTCGAGGACGCCGCCCCGATTCTCATGCTCGCGGTCGTCGCCACGGTTGTGTGCACCGCCGTGGTCGGCGTCGCGCTTTGGCCGATCGCGGGCTTGCCGCTGGTGGTCTGCCTGTTGCTGGGATCGGTGGTGGCGACCACCGATCCGGCAGCGGTCATTGCGGTGTTCCGCGACGTCGGCGCCGCTGCCCGTCTGACCCGTCTTGTCGAGGGCGAGGCGCTCCTCAACGACGCGGCGGCGATCGTCATGTTCACAGTGCTGCTGCGCATGATCGTCTCTGGGCTCCAACCGGACCTCGTCGGCGGCGCCGCGCAATTCTTGGTCGCTTTCTTCGGTGGGGCGGCTCTCGGCGTTCTGGCCGGACGGGCGCTGCTGCAACTCATCCCATGGACCCGCGACGATCGGTTAGCCGAAGCGACGCTGACTCTCGCGCTCCCCTATCTCGTCTTCATCGCCGCCGAGCACCTCTTGCATGTGTCCGGCGTAGTCGCCGTGCTCTGCGCCGGATTGACCGTCAGCGCCTTTGGGCGGTCGCGCATCACGCCCTACAACTGGTCGTTCATCACTGATCTGTGGGCTCAAATCGCCTTCTGGGCGCATTCGCTGGTGTTCGTGCTGGCTTCGATTCTGGTGCCGAAGCTGTTGCTCGACATGCAATTCCATGACGTCGTGCTGATCGCTGTGCTGATCGCGGCGGCTTTCGGGGCGCGCCTCTTGGTGCTGTTCCTGCTTCTGCCGCTGTTGAGCTTGGCCAAACTGACCCAGCCGATCAGCACCGCCTATAAGCTGGCCATCGCTTGGGGCGGCCTGCGCGGCGCGTTGACTTTGGTGCTGGCGCTCGCCGTCACTGAGAATCCCGCGCTGAAGCCGGAAGTGCAAAGATTTGTGGCGGTGCTCGCCACCGGCCTGGTGCTGTTCACGCTGCTGGTCAACGGCACGACGCTCAGAGCCGTCATCCACCTCTTGCGGCTCGATCGCCTGTCGCCGATCGACCAGGCGTTGCGCGACCGGGTTTTGGCGCTCTCCTATACCGAGGTCGCCGAAACCATTCGGTCGACGGCGCACGAGCATGACATCTCGCCTACCGCCCTGGCCAGCGCGCTCGCGCCCTATGAGGCCGGGATCGCCGCGGCAAATTCGCCCAGCGGCGACGAGGCCGGCCTGACCGATCATCAGCGCCTGGCTATTGGCCTCGTGGCGCTCGGCAACCAGGAACGCATGCTGGCGCTCGAAATCATGGCCGAACGCGCCGCCTCCCCGGTCACCGTGCAGGCGCTGCTCAGAAACGCGGAAGCGCTGGGCGAAGCCGCAAGGAGCGGCGGGCGACTTGGCTACAAGCGCGGCGCCGAAGCCGCGCTCGCCTTTCCGTTCTCATTCGCCGCCGCCTATTTCTTCTATCGCCGCTTCGGCATCGTGCGCTTTCTCGCCGATCGGCTCGGCGACCGGTTCGAAATGCTGCTCGTCACGCGCTTGTTGATCCAGGAGCTCATGGCCGCACATGCCGTGCGATCCCGCTCGATCTTCGGCGAGAGGGTCGTCGAGCTCATCGACGCCATCCTCAAGCTTCGCCTCAAACGCACGACGGCCGCACTGGACGCGCTGCGCCGTCAATATCCTCAGTACGCGGCGGCTCTCGAAGCCAGGTTCCTGCGTCAATCGGCCTTGCGCCGCGAGATGGGACGCTATGACGCCCTGTTCCAGGAAGGCCTCATCGCGCCCGAGATCTACGAAGACCTCAAGGGCAGCGTCGAGGATACGCAGTCGAGAGAGACCCGGCCTCGTTTTGACCTCGGCCTCGATACGCGCGAGCTGATCGGGCGCCTCGACCTGTTCGCCGATCTCAACGACCAACAGCTCGAGCGGGTCCAGAAGCTGCTCAGGCCCCGGTTCGCGGTGCCCCGCGAGCTGATCGTGCGGGAGGGCGATGAGGGCGACGCCTGCTATTTCATCGCCTCCGGCGCCGCCGAGGTCGCGCTTCGCGATCGCCGCATCCCGCTCGGCAGCGGCGACCTATTCGGCGAGATGGCGTTGCTCACCGGCATGACGCGACAGGCCGACGTCGTCGCCATGACCTATTGCCGGCTCCTGGTGCTGCGGAAGGTCGATTTCGACCGGTTCATGCAAGACAATCGCGATATCCGTCTCGTTATCCACAACATTGCCGCGACGCGCTCGTCGATGAATCGCTCGGATGAGACGAGGGCCGGTCTCGCCTGAGCTTAAGCCGCTGCGGCCCGGATTGCGCCTCCGGGAGCCGCGGTCTCTCCACTCTGATGCGCATCGGCGTCCATGCCGCTAGAGCGACACCTTCGCCCGCGCCGCCAGTTCGCCGACAATGCCGCGCCGGAACGCCAGCACGCAGGCGACGAACACGACGCCCTGGATCACGGTCACCCACTCGCCGAACTGGGCGAGATAGTTCTGCATCGCGATGACGATGAGCGCGCCCACCACGGGGCCATAGAAGGTGCCCATGCCCCCGACCAGCGTCATCAGCACGACCTCGCCTGAGGTTGAGAACGAGACGTCGGTCAGCGACGCGTTCTGGACGACCAGCGCCTTGGTCGCGCCGGCGAGGCCGGCGATCACCGCCGACAGGACGAAGGCCGCGAGCTTGTACTGCAGGGCGCGATAGCCGAGCGAGACGGCGCGCGGCTCGTTTTCGCGGATCGCCTTGAGAATCTCGCCGAACGGCGAATTGACCGCGCGCTGCACGACAAGAAAGCCGAACAGAAAGACCGCCGCGACGAAACAATAGAGGATCCAGGGATTGGACAGATCGATGAAGCCGAGCGCCCGTCCTTGCGGCACCGCCTGGATGCCGTCCTCGCCGTGGGTGAACGGCGCCTCGACGCAAACGAAAAACACCATCTGGGAAAAAGCGACGGTGATCATGGCGAAGTAGATGCCGGCGCTGCGAATGGCGAGCGCGCCTGTGATGAATCCAAGGACCGCGGAGGCGGCGACGCCGACCGCGATCGCCGAGACGGGCTCCAGACCCCACACTTTGGCGGCATGGGCGCAGACGTAGCTGGCGAGCCCGAAGAACATGGCGTGCCCGAGCGACAGCAGGTTGGCGTAGCCGATCAAAAGATTGAATGCGCAGGCGAACAGCGCGAAGCACATCGCCTGCATGACGAAGAACGGATAGGCGAAAAAAGGCGCGATCGCGATCACGGCGACCATGATCGCGAAGGCAATGCCGTTCACGCGGCGGTCCTGGCTCGTCATGTCCGCCGCGGCGACGGCAGCCTCGAGGTCCATGTCAGGCCGCCCGCCCAAACAGGCCAGTCGGGCGGATCAGAAGGACGATCGCCATGATGACAAACACCACCGTGTTCGACGCCTCGGGGTAGAACACCTTCGTCAGCCCTTCGACGACGCCGAGAACGAAGCCGGTGACGATCGAGCCGAGGATCGACCCCATGCCGCCGATCACCACGACCGCGAAGACGACGGCGATGATGTCCGCGCCCATGCCCGGACGGACCTGATTGATCGGCGCGGCGAGCACGCCGGCGAACGCCGCAAGCGCGACGCCGAAGCCATAAGTGAGCGTGACCATGCGCGGCACGTTGATGCCAAAGGCGCGCACCATGGTCGGGTTCTCGGTCGCCGCGCGCAAATAGGCGCCGAGCTTGGTCTTCTCGATGATGAGCCAGGTGGCGAAGCACACCGCGGCTGAGGCGAGGATCACCCAGCCGCGATAGACGGGCAGGAACATGAAGCCGAGATTATAGGCGCCGCTCAGCTGCTTCGGAATCGCGTAGGGCATGCCTGAGGCGCCGTAAAAGTTCTGAAACAGCCCCTGGATGATGAGCGCGAGGCCGAAGGTGAGGAGCAGGCTGTAGAGCGGATCGAAGCCGGCTAGCCGCTTGAGGAACAGGCGCTCGACGATCGCGCCGATCGCGCCGACAATCAGCGGCGCGAGGATGAGGGCAAACCAATAATTGAGCCCCGTATATTGAAGCAGGAAATAAGCGGCGAAAGCCCCCATCATATAGAACGCGCCGTGGGCGAAATTGACGATGGTCAACATGCCGAAAATGACGGCAAGGCCCAAGCTTAGCAGCGCATAGAAGGAGCCATTGATGAGGCCAATCAGCAACTGGCCGTAGAGCTGTGGCATGCTGATCGTGTGGCCGAACAGGTTCACGGCCGGGCCCGCCGTTCGACGAGCGTCATCACACGCCCAGCGCCTCGTGTAGCCTATCCATCCTGCCCTCCAATTCCGAGTTGGCGAACGTATCGATGATCCGGCCGTGCTCCATGACAAAAAACCGGTCGGCCAAAGTCGAGGCGAAGCGGAAATTCTGCTCAACCAGCAAAATCGTGAACCCCTCCCGCTTGAGCTCGGCGATGGTGCGGCCGATCTGCTGGATGATGACCGGCGCGAGGCCCTCGGTCGGTTCGTCGAGCATCAGAAATCGGGCGCCGGTTCGCAGGATTCGCGCGATGGCGAGCATCTGCTGCTCGCCGCCGGACAGCTTGCCGCCGCCGCTCGCCAGCCGCTCGCGCAGAGTTGGGAAAGAGCGAGAAGATGTGCTCCACGCTCATCGCGCCGGCCTTGGAGATCGGAGGCGGGAGGAACAAATTCTCCTTGACCGAGAGAGACGCGAATATGGCCCGCTCCTCCGGACAAAATGCGACGCCGTGTCGGGCGATGCGGTCGATCGAGAGGCCGATGAGCTCCTTGCCGTCGAATACGACCGACCCAATCCGCTTGCGGACGATGCCCATGATCGCCTTCAGGGTCGTCGTCTTGCCAGCTCCGTTTCGTCCCAACAGGGTCACGACTTCGCCCTCACGCACGTCGAGGTCGATCCCGTGCAAGATATGCGATTCGTTGTACCAAGCCTGCAGGCCTTTGACGCTGAGCACCGTCTTATCCGCCGCGGCCGGCGTCCGGGCGAGAGCCGCCTCAGCCATGCCCAACACCAAGATAGGCCTGCTTCACCTCTTCGTTCTCCGACACCTCGCGATAGTCGCCCTCGGCCAGCACGCGCCCGCGCGTCAGCACGGTGATGCGATGTGAGAGATTGGCGACCACGCGGAGGTTATGCTCGACCATCAGGATGGTGCGGTTCACCGACACGCGGCGGATGAGATCGGCCGTGCGATCGATGTCCTCGTGGCCCATGCCCGCCATCGGCTCATCAAGCAGCATCATCTCGGGCTCGACCGCAAGCGTGGTCGCCAGTTCCAGCGCTCGCTTGCGGCCATAGGAGATTTCGCCGGCTTTCGAGTTGGCGAACTCGCCCAGCCCGACGTCGTCCAGCAACCCCAACGCCCGCTCGTTGAGCGGGTTGAGCGCCGCCTTGGAGCGCCAGAAGTCGAACGACTCGCCGCGCTTTCGCTGCAGCGCGATGCGAATGTTCTCAAACGCGGTCAAATGAGGAAATACTGCCGAAATCTGGAACGAGCGGACGAGCCCCAGCCGCGCCACATCGGCCGGCTTGAGATTGGTGATGTCGCGCCCATTGAAGGTGATCCGCCCGCCCGTCGGGGCAACGAATTTCGACAGCATGTTAAAAAAGGTGGTCTTGCCCGCGCCGTTCGGTCCGATGAGGGCATGGATCGTCCCACGCCGAATGCGGAGGGAAACATCGCTGACCGCGCGGAAATCGCCGAAGCTCTTGCTGAGGCCTTCCGTGACGAGAACATCGTCCATACTCATTCTCGCCGCTCGGCCGAGCGCATGCGCTTCCCCCCAACGAAGGCGAAAATCAATCAAGCCGCTGGCGCGCCGCTTGTAAAGCCCAAAACGGCCACTGCGCGGCCAACGTCGATTGCGACCGGATCCATGGACGCCGTACGGGCATCAGGCTCGCGCGCCTCCAGTGCGGCGGCTTCGCTTACCCTTCCGTCCTTCGATTGTGCAGCCGGCGCTCCCAGTCGAGCGCCTGGCGCACGATCTCGTCGAGATTGTCGCGGCTCGGCTTCCAGCCAAGCACGCTCCTCGCCCGGTCGGCCTTGGCGACAATGGCGGCTGGATCGCCCGCCCGCCGCCCGGAGACCACCACCGGAAAATCGATCCCCGATACCCGTTTTGCGACCTCGATGACCTCTTTGACCGTCTCCCCGTGCCCGTAACCGCAATTGCAGACGACGCTGGCCCCGCCGGCGCGCAAATAGGCGAGCGCGCTCAAATGCGCGTCGATGAGGTCGGTGACCTGGATATAGTCGCGCACACAAGTGCCGTCGCGGGTCGGATAGTCCTGGCCGAAGATCTCGATCTTCTGATGGAGCCCGAGCGCCGTCTGGACGGCGCGCTTGATCAGGTGCGTCGCGTTGGGCGTCGACTGGCCGAGGCGACCCTTGGGATCGGCGCCGGCGACATTGAAATAACGCAGCGCGACGTAGCGAAAATCGTACGCCCGGGACGCATCCTCGAGTATCCACTCGACCATCAGCTTGGACCGGCCATAAGGAGAAATCGGCGCGAGCGCGGCGTCCTCCGAGACCGCTTCGGCTCCGGTTTCGCCGTAAACCGCTGCGGTTGAGGAAAAGATGAACGTCTTCACCCCGCCCTCGACCGCAGCCTCGATCAGGGCGCGCGCGTTCGAAACGTTGTTGAGGTAGTAGCCGAGCGGATCGCGGACCGAGTCCGGCACGACGATCTTGGCGGCGAAATGGGCGATCGCGTCGATCGCATGCTCCCTGATCAAGCGCACGACCAGGTCCGTGTCGCCCGTGTCGCCGACGACGAGCTTCGCCCCTTCGGGCACGGCCCAGGCGAAGCCGGTGGAGAGGTTGTCGAGAACGACGACCGTCTCGCCGGCGTCGAGAAGGCCGAGAGCCATGTGGCCGCCGATATAGCCGGCGCCTCCGGTGACCAGAACGCTCATACCCAGCCCCTTTTTTGATCTGCCCAACAACGAAAAAAAGCCGCGTAGAACGGCTCGACCGGACCTGATAGTCGGATATCAGGAATTCGCCGGGCTCGCCTCCCTTCCGCCCTCTCAACCGACCGAGGAACCAAACATCTATGGACAAACCCATCCGTAAGGCCGTGTTGCCGGTCGCCGGTCTCGGCACGCGGTTCCTGCCCGCGACCAAGGCGATTCCCAAGGAGATGCTGACTGTCGTCGACCGGCCAATTCTTCAGCACGTGGTCGATGAAGCGCGCGAGGCGGGAATCGAGCATTTCATCTTCGTGACCGGCCGCAACAAAGGCGTCATCGAGGATCACTTCGATAACGCCTACGAACTCGAAGACACGCTCAAGCGACGGGGGAAAAAGGCCGAATACGACGCCCTCATGGCCGATCTTCCCACCGCCGGCGCAGCCAGCTTCACCCGCCAGCAGGCGCCGCTCGGCCTCGGCCACGCCGTCTGGTGCGCGCGCGAAATCGTCGGCGACGAGCCCTTCGCGGTCCTGCTGCCGGATATGGTCACCAGGGCCGGAGCTGATGGCGGACGCTGCCTTGCCCAATGCGTCGCGGCTTACGAGAAGCACGGCGGCAATATCATCGCGGTCGAAGAGGTTCCTCCCGCCGAAACCCATCAATATGGCATCGTCGGGGTCGGCGCCGACCATGGCGCGACCTTCGAGATCACCAAAATGGTCGAAAAACCGAAGCAGGGAACGGCGCCCTCCAATCTCATCATTTCGGGGCGCTACATTCTTCAGCCGGGGATTTTTCAAATTCTGGAGCGAGTCGAAAAGGGCGCGGGCGGGGAAATCCAACTGACCGACGGCATGATCGAACTCGCCCGCACGCAGTCTTTCCACGGCGTGCGTTTCGACGGACGGACCTACGATTGCGGCTCAAAGCTTGGATTTCTCAGCGCCAACCTCGCCTTCGCGCTCGACCGCGGCGACATTGCCCCCGGGCTCAAGGAGGAACTGCGCCGGCTGGGCTTTGCCCCGAAGGGCGTTTGAGCTCGGCCGGAGCGAGCCCGCTCCGGACGCCGGGCGTTTTCCAATCGCGCCCGCGAATGATAAACAGCGGCAAATGATTCAGGAGCAGACCAGCGCCGTCCTGTCGGCGCTCCGCACCATCGCCAACGAGCGCAAGGGCCTCGAGGCGCTCGAGGAGGCGATCCGGACCGCGGGTGGACTTGGGGCCGCGTTCTCGGAAGCGGTCAAGACAATCTCGGCGGCGCCCGGCCGGGTCATCGTGACCGGCATCGGCAAATCCGGGCATATCGCGCGCAAGATCGCGGCGACCCTCGCCTCGACCGGCGAGCCCGCCTTCTTCGTCCATCCGGCGGAGGCGAGTCACGGCGACCTCGGCATGGTGCAGAGCGGCGACGTCGTGCTGGCCATCTCCTGGTCCGGCGAGACGGCGGAACTGGCGGCGATCGTGACTTTCGCCAAGCGCTACGCCATTCCGCTGATCGCCATGACGGCTGAGGCCAACAGCACGCTTGGCCGCGAGGCCGACGTTTGTCTGACGATGCCGAGCGCGCCGGAGGCGTGCCCCAACGGCCTCGCCCCGACCACCTCGACGACGATGCAGCTCGTGCTGGGCGACGCGCTGGCGGTCGCGCTGCTCGAGGGCCGCGGCTTCACCGCGCTCGACTTCCGCGCCCTCCATCCTGGCGGCAAGCTCGGGGCCAAACTGGCGCATGTGCGGGAAGTCATGCACACCGGCGACCGGGTGCCGCGCATTAACGCCAGCGCCCGGATGGCCGAGGCGATCGTCGAGATGACGTCGAAGGGTTTTGGCTGCGTCGCCGTGTTCGAAGAGGGCGGCCGGCTCGCCGGCATCATCACCGACGGCGATCTGCGCCGTCACCTGAAGCCTAATTTCTCCCTCGACACGTCCGTCGGCGCCATCATGACCCGGCGCCCGCGCACGATCGCGCCGGACGCCCTGGTCGCGGAGGCGCTCGAACTTATCAGTCACAAGATCCAGGCGCTTCTGGTCGTCGACCGCGGCCAGGTGGTTGGAATTGTGAATTTTCACGATCTGATGCGCATCGGAGCGTTCTGACCGGCGCCTCGGGATCGATTTGTGTCGGCAGGAAGCCGATACTCTCCATATTCAATCGCTTTTCGACTTGCCGACGTTCCTCACTCATCTCGCGGCTGGCGGCCCAATTCGTTGTAACCTTTCGGCATCGACGACGCCGGGCAGGTGGTGGGGTGAGCTGGGAGCGGAAACTAAAGCCGAGAGTGGAGGGGCGGCAGCGTCATCAACCTGGGAGGCCTGCCGGGCTCATCTCTTTCTTGATATACTGGTCACACAAAGCCTTATACGCGTCTGAGAGACGAGCTTCGTCGGCATCCAACAGCGTAATTCGATTTCGCCATGCGTCGAAAGCCCCTCGGAAAACCTCGCGGCCGTGATTCGAATGAAATCTGCTCGCGTACAAAGACAGCTTATATTTCAGGTATCGCTCCAGAAAAGGATAAATTTGAGTATCACGGCTGATAGTCTTCCTGCAGACATATACGCAGTTCGCGATGGCGCAAAACCCGTAATTGTAACCCCCGCCTCGCTTCCCCGGGAATGAATAGTGGCAGACCTTAGCGCCTTCGGCCGAAACGAGCGCATATCCAGCTCGCTCAACTCTCAGCGACACATCGAAATCCTCATGGTACGCGTAGCCGACGCCGTAGCCGAGGGTTTCATCAAATCCGACCTGTCTCACGGCGTCTGTTCGGAAGCTCATCCGAAAGCCTCGAATGTGGGGAACCCTTTTTGAGTTTATATCGTCAACAACGTCAATCTTATCCGTCCAGGTTGCTACCCCAATCAAGCCAAACGGGCTAGGAAAGAAGCGGTTTTCGATGGAGCTGCGATAAGGTTGCAGCGCTCCTTTCGCGTTCACAAATGCGCTCTTCTTGTAGGTGGGCTGCCCTAATTCCGGCGGCGGGTCGGGAACGTCTACGCCTGTAACGCCGCCGACCTGGCGGCCCACATCCTCCTTGTAGATCTTCAGAACGTTGGCTGCAAAACCGCTGTGCCACATCGAGTCGTCGTCGGGGAACATCACGACGGGCGCTTCCACACGCTGAAGACCTATGTTACGCTGTCGAGCCAAATTTGATGCGTCTGACTTTGCGACGATAGTATTCTTGAAACCGAGTTGTTCGCTAATCTCGTGGACCCCTGTTTTTAATGAATCGTGATCGTCACTCGAGTTCGATAACGATCAAGCGCTCTGGCAAGACATTTTGCTTGAGAATCAGTGGAATAGACATTCTCAGAGCTTCTAATCGATTTCTCGTAGCAATAACGCAGTCATATGACATCGAACAGCTTTCAAAAACGGGACGTTCGGCGGCGAGCGTGAGGATGACCTTTGTGTCCGCCAAGCGCAACTGCTCGGCGCCTCGCTCTGGCGACGGATGGTTATAGCCAGTCGGGCATTTTCAAGTCTCGGCTTCCGGAAACGGCAATAGAGCCGGCGACGCAATCGAAGCTAAGAGAAGCGTTAAAGCGCCACGGTGGTCGAGGGCGGGGAATTGGGGTGAAAGGCGGCGCTCTTGAATCTTGTCAACCGCCTGTTCCATGGTCCGACCCGGGTTAAATTCGTCGCCTTGGACGGTGGGGCAAGGCGGCTCTGCTCTTTCAATCTGCTTTTTCTTTTTCAGACGAGCCCCGCCCCGATCGCGACTGATGGCGCAATGGCCGCTTTCGATGGCGGAAAGCGGCGCCCGCACCCTATCCGCCGCCCAACACTCCCTTCATCGCTAGGTTGGTCTCCTGCGCGTAGCGGCGTGCGGCGTAGGCCTCGCCGAGCGTGCCCAGCACCTGATCGGTTCCGCGCGCGGTGACGGCGAGCATGTCGGCCTGGGCGACGTCGAACGCCTTGAGCGCCGCGCCAATGTCCTGGTCCAGATGCAGCACCGTCGCCGGTAGAAGGGCGATGGCGCCGACCGGACCGCCGTCGTCGCCGTTCTCGATCGGCGCCGCATGCGCTTCGGCGACGTGGATCAGCCCTTGGTAGCGCCCATCTTCGCCGATCGCGACGACCACGTTGGCGCTGCCGATCGGATAGGCCTCGCGGAACGCCCGCACCGACCGGTCTGCGGGAAAGACCGGAGGCGAGCGAACCATCATGCGCCCGACCGTCAGATCGCGCAGCCAGCCGACATCCTGGCCGCCACGGATCGTCTCGCCGCGCAAGTGGAGGCGCCAAGTGGTGAACGAATAGCCGAAGGTGGCGCGCACGGCGAGGGTGGTCGCGATCGAAGCGGCGAGGACCCCCCCGGCGACGCCGAGGTTTCCGGTGCTCTCGAGCACCAGAAAGGTCATGGTCAGCGGGCCGCCGACGATCGCTGCGCTCAGCGCGCCCATGCCGACAAGCACGCAGGCTGTGGTTTCGAGTCCCAGGGACGGCGCGAGCGCGTCGAGCCCGATCGAATAGAGCTTGCCGAGCAGGGAGCCGACGAACAGCGAGGCGAAAAACAAGCCGCCGCGGAACCCAGAGGCGAGCGAAACGAGGCAGGCGAGCAGCTTGAGCGCAATCAGGATCGCGAGTTCCCTCGCGCTCATCGGCCAATAGAAGTCGAGCCCGAGCGCGCCATGGCCCGCCCCCAGCACTTGCGGGGTGTAGAGCGCCATCGAGCCGACCATCAGCCCGCCAACGACGGGGCGAAGCAGACGCCAGCGGACCACGGCGCGGAACGCCCGTTCGATCAACACCGCCACCCGCATCGCACCGACGCCGACCGCCGCCGCCACGAGGCCGAGCCCGATCAGCGCGCCGTAATCGAGGAACGTGAGCGGGGCGACGGCGGGCGCGGTAATGTCGTAAGGCGCGCCAATGATCGCCTGGGTGGTGAGCGACGCGGCGAGGGTGGCGGCGAAGACGGGAATTGCGTTGGCGAGCGAATAGGCGCCGATGATGAGCTCGAATGCGTAAAACGCCCCGGTCAGCGGCGCCCCGAACGCCGCCGCGATCGCGCCTCCCGCCCCGCACCCGACCAGCATCCTCAGATCCTGCCGGCGCAAACGCGATTTCACCCCCAGGTACGAGGCGAGGCCCGCCCCAATCTGCGCATAGCCCGCCTCGAGCCCCACTGAAGCGCCGCAGCCGTTCGAGATCACGGTTTGCGTCGCCACAAGAAGGCTCTGGCGGAGAGACATGCGGCCGCCGCGCAGGGCGTTGGCCTCAACGGGATCAACCGCCGGCGGCGCCTTCCTGCGGGCGAGCCAGACGTCGATCACGCCAAGCAGGAGGCCGCCCAGCATCGGCCCGCCAAATGCGGCGAGAGGCGCTACGCGCTCGGTGGCGCTCAGGCGAATGTCGAAGGGAATGCTGAAAATCCGCACATGCGCGGCGTTGACTACGCTGGTCATCACGGCGACGCACAAGCCGGCGACAACGCCGACGCCGATCGCGAGCGCAGTCATGCCGAATTCGCTCGCGCGCAAACGCGCGCGGATGGAAGCGAGCGCAATCAGCGCAGGGCGCGGTACGGGGAAGAGCCGACGTCGGACAAGTGAGCTCACACGCCACTTATGCTCGGCAGGCTCCGCCCTGCCAAGGGCGCTGAGTCGCGCGGCGCCGCTCAGTGTCCAGAAAGCGCCATGTCGTCGCGATGGATCATTTCTGCGCGTCCGGCGATCCCCAGGATATCAGCAATATCGCGCGAATTGCGGCCGCGGATGCGCTCCGCGTGAAGGGCGTCATAGGCAATGAGTCCTCGCCCGATCTCGACCCCCCGCTGGTCGCGGATCGCGACACAATCGCCGCGCTCGAACACACCTTCAACGCGCGTGACTCCGGCCGGCAGCAGGCTTTTGCCGCGGGCGAGCGCAGCGGCGGCGCCGGCATCGACAAACACAGCCCCTTTGAGTTCAAGCGATCCGCCAATCCAAACCTTCCGGGCTGCGATTGGGTTCGATGGGGTAAGGAACCAGGTGCAGTCTTCACCTTTCGCGATGCGCGCGATCGGATGGATGATACGTCCGTCGGCGATTACCATGTGCGCGCCGGCCGAAGTCACGATGCGGGCAGCCTCGATCTTGGTGCGCATGCCGCCGCGCGAGAGCTCCGACGCGGCGCCGCCAGCCATTGCTTCGATCTCGGGCGTGATCCGCTCAACGACAGGCAGCAATCGCGCATGTGCGTTGCGGTCGGGCGGCGAATCATAAAAGCCGGCGACATCGGAGAGCAGGATCAACAGGTCCGAGCTTGTCATCGTGGCGACCCGGGCCGCGAGGCGGTCATTGTCGCCGTAGCGGATCTCGCTTGTCGCGACGGTGTCGTTCTCGTTGATGATCGGGATCGCGCGCATGGTGAAGAGACGGCCCAGCGTCGCGCGCGCGTTGAGATAGCGGCGGCGCTCTTCCGTGTCCTGCAAGGTTAAGAGTACTTGTCCCGCGACAATGCCGTGTTGGGCGAGGGCGCGGGACCACTCGCTGGCCAACGCAATCTGCCCGATCGCCGCCGAAGCCTGGCTGTCTTCGAGCTTGAGCGCTCCCTTGGGTAGGGCCGCGATCGTGCGTCCGAGCGCAATCGCGCCGGAAGATACGACAATCACGCTCGCGCCGCGTTCGTGCAGGGCGGCGATATCCGAGACGAGCGCTTCAAGCCATGCGCGCCTAACGGCGCCGAGCGCGCCGTCGACGAGGAGCGATGAGCCGACTTTGACGACGATGCGGTTGAAACGGTCGAGAGACGGAAGCTTGGCCACGGTCGCCGGCAGGAGAGGGAAATTCCGGCTCAACCGCGCGATCACTCCTGGCGGACGAGCGTTTTTCGTCTAGTGCGCAAAGATGGGGATGGCAAGGCGACGGCTTTGAAGAGGCGCGGCCTCTTTACCCAACCCAACATCATTGGTGCACCAGAGGAGCGAACGCACGTTCGAGATCTACGGTCTTGAGGAGGAGCGGTTTCGCCCGCTATGACGCCCACAAGCGCTCGCGCCGTGGCGGTGTATAAGCCGCGCAAACCCGCTCCACAGCCCCCGCCAAGGCTGTGAACTCGACCGGCTTGATGAGGAACGCGTCAAACCCCGCGGCCGAGGGAGAGCCTCTCCGCTCGTCGAAGGCGTTGGCGGTGAGGGCGACAATGGGCGTGGGCGACCAGCCGCAGGCAGCCTCGAGCCGTCGCAAACGGCGGGTCGCTTCGTATCCGTCGACGCCGGGCATCTTGAGGTCCATCAGGATGATGTCGAACGGACGCGACTCAAGCGGCGCGATCGGCGAAGCCAGACGAAGCGCCTCCTCGCCGTCGACCGCGCGAACGACCTCAAAACCCAACCGGCTCAATGCTTTTTGGGTAATAAGCGCATTGATGTCGTTGTCCTCCGCGATGAGGGCGCGACGGACGGACGGCGACCGTGAGAGCCGCGACGCGCGGCCGGGGGCGTTGGGTTCAACATCCCACGCCACGCGCTCGAACAATGAGCGCGCGCGCACTGGTTTCACCAGCCAGCCGTCAAAACCTTTGAGCGCCGTCTGGCCGAAGGCCCGCCGTTCGAACGGCGAAAACAGCACGAGGCTGCGCCGGACGGCGGCCTCGCGCGCAGCTTGAGCGAGCTGATTGGTAGCCTCGGGCCCAAGCGCGCAATCGACAATGACGACATCAGGCTTGCGCAACCCGCCAAGCGCTTCGAGGCCGGAGTCTAGGCCGTGAGCGCGCTCGACGCTGACGCCCGCTTCCTCGAGCCGCGCCTCCATGGCCGGCGCCTCGAACGGTGAGTTGGCGACGATGAGGGCGCGCGTTCCAGGAGGAAGGCGGCGCCTCGTCTCCAGATCGTCGAGCGGCGCCACCGTATCACATTCTGACAATCGGAGGGGGAAAGCGAAGATCGACCCGCCGCCCGGATTATCGGCAAGCGTAAGCTCGCCGCCCATGAGACGGACGAGCTCGCGCGAGATCGCGAGTCCAAGCCCTGCGCCTTCGAAGCGGCGCGCGTGGGAGCCGTCGCCCTGCTCGAAACTGTCGAAAATCGCCGCCCGGCGCTCGGGTGGCACCCCAGGTCCGGTGTCGACCACCGAGAACTGCGCCGCACCGTTTTCGCCGCGCTCGACCGTCACACAGACGCCGCCCTTGTCGGTGAATTTGACCGCATTGCCCGCGAGGTTGGTCAGAACCTGACGCAGGCGCAGGCCGTCGGCGCGGACGAAGCGCGGCGCGGCGGCGCTGAACGAGGCGGCGATCTCGATGCCCTTGCTCTGGGCGCGGGGCGCGAGCAGTTCGACCACGCCCTCGGTGAGCCGGCGCAGATCGACCCTCTCGATGACGAGATCGAACCGGCCCGCCTCAATCTTGGCGAGATCGAGGATTTCATCGATCAGTGCGATGAGCGCGCTCCCCGAACTGCGGATCGCTTCCACGTAGCTTGCGTTTTCGGGATCAAGCGAGGCCTCCCGTAACAGGTCGGCCATGCCGAGAATGCCGCTGATCGGCGTTCGGATTTCGTGGCTCATCGTGGTCAGAAAGCGCGATTTGGCTTCGCTCGCGGCCTCCGCCCGGTCACGTGCGCCTGCCGCTTCCTTGAGCCGCCAGAGTTCGTCGCGCAACCCGTCGTTTTCAGCCGAAATCCGCGCGGCGCGCGCGTCCGCTTGGCCCCGAGCGCGGGCCACGGCGGCGGCAAGCGCTATGGCTAAAGCGACGATCGCGCCCGCCTGCAGGCATAACGCGTGAGCTGCGATATTCGCCAGACCGGCGCCAAAATCCATTCGTAATCCCGCTTAGCCCGGCCTCGCGCCGTTCGGCTATGCGAGCCATGGTCTCAGGCGGCTGTTGCGGTTCCCTTGCGGAATTCCGCCGAATTGTATGCATTTGCGCCGAGCTACCCGGCGTTTACGCCGCCGCGGCGGCGCGGTCTGGCGCGCCGCGGTAGGAGAGCGCTTCGGCGAGATGCACGCGACGGACTGGGCCGCCGCCGTCAAGGTCGGCGAGTGTGCGAGCGAGCTTAAGCACGCGATGGTAGCCGCGCGCCGAAAGACGGAGCCGCTCGGCGGCGTCGCGCAACAGGGCCAGACCCGCTGCGTCCGCGTCCGCGATCTCCTCGATGGCGCTGGCCGGCGCACGGGCGTTGCAAACGACGCCGTCGAGGCCGAGGTCGGCATAACGCGCGAGCTGGATCTTGCGCGCCGCCGCCACCCGAGCGGCCGCCTCAGCCGAGCCCTCGCGCGGGGGCGGCGTCATCAGATCCGCAGCCGAGACCGACGGCACGTCGACGACCAGATCGAAGCGATCGAGGAGCGGACCGGACAGGCGGCCGAGATATTGCGCCACGCACCGGTCGTTTGGCGCGCGCTTGCAGGCGTAGCCTGGTTCGTTGGCCATGCCGCACCGACATGGGTTCATCGCCGCGACCAATTGAAACCGCGCCGGATAGACGACGCGATGGTTGGCGCGCGCGATCGCGACTTCGCCTGTCTCGATTGGCTGGCGCAGGCTATCCAGGACCTGGGGCTGAAACTCCGGTAGTTCGTCGAGGAACAGGACGCCGTTGTGGGCGAGCGAAATCTCGCCGGGCCTGGCGTGCGCGCCGCCACCGACCAAAGCCGGCATCGAGGCGGAATGATGAGGGCTGCGGAACGGGCGCCGGTCGGTCAGGGCGCCGCCGGCCAGCGCCCCCGCAACCGAATGGATCATTGAGACTTCGAGGAGTTCGCGCGGGGTCAGGGGCGGCAGGATCGACGGCAAGCGCTGGGCGAGCATCGACTTGCCGGCCCCCGGCGCGCCGCTCATCAAAAGGTTGTGGCCGCCGGCCGCCGCGACTTCCAGCGCGCGTTTGGCGCTCTCCTGGCCCTTGATGTCGCGCAGGTCCGGTTGGGGTGCGCCTGAGGCGCGCAGAGCAGGTTCTGGGCGGGATAGCACTTGCGCGCCCTTGAAGTGGTTGGCGATCTGGATTAGCGAGCGGGGCGCCAAGATCTCAAGATCGACCGAAGCCCACGCCGCCTCGGGCCCACAGGCCGCAGGGCAAATCAGGCCCTTGCCGGCAGCGTTGGCGGCGATCGCCGCCGGCAGCACGCCAGCGACCGCGCTGATCGTCCCATCGAGCGCGAGCTCCCCGATCACCGCAAAGCCGTCGAGCGCGTCGGGCGGAATGGCCCCGATCGCCGCCATCACCGCAAGGGCGATCGGCAGGTCGTAATGGCTGCCTTCCTTCGGCATGTCGGCCGGCGCGAGGTTGACAGTGATGCGCTTCGCCGGAAGCGCGAGGCCCGAGGCGACCAGCGCCGAGCGCACCCGCTCGCGCGATTCGGCGACCGAACTGTCGCCCAGGCCCACGATGGTGAAGGCAACGGTGCCTGCGGCGATCTGCACCTGGACGTCGACCGGCCGGGCCTCCACGCCCTCAAAGGCCACCGTCGATACACGCGCCACCATGTCCGCCCCCCGCCCGGGCTTGCCGATGGGTCGGAACATTTGCAGAACAATCGCCCCAGCGCAAGGGGGGTAAGATCAACAGCTCTCGGGTCGCGAGTCGGACGCGAGCGGCGTGCAGGTTCGGCCTCCAGGCCGATCCCGCCAATAAACGTCAGTAAATGCTAGTAAACGCTAGTAAAAGAGCTGGCGTTTACTAGCGTTCATTTTTTGGAATCAGGCCTTTTCAATGGGTTACGGCCGTTTGGAGTAAAAATTTTCCTCCCGCTCGGGCTCAGCTCGAAAATATCTCACAGTCTCCGTTTGTGATGCCGCGGCAACGCGCGGGCTCAATCCAGCGATGGGCAAAGGTATAGCATGGAGTTCTGTTAGTCGTAAAGCATTTGTTGCAAAATCTGCTTTTCAGGGTTTGGACATGGAGGCCCTTCCCTCGCGGCGCGTGAAGCGCCAGGGTGGCGAAAACTGCCGGAGCACAGCCACCCGAGCGATCTACACTCCAGATCGACGCGGCCTCGGGACGGGGGGAAGATCCATGAACGACCGGCTATTCCCAGCGCGCCCGATCCTCGCGGTCTCCGCGGCGGTGTTTCGAGACGGCAGGGTCCTGATCGTACGCCGGGCGCGGGCGCCGCTGCTCGGTCATTTCAGCCTGCCCGGCGGCGTTGTCGAGGTGGGCGAGACGCTCGCCGCCGCGCTCGCTCGGGAGCTCATGGAAGAAGTGAGCGTCGAGGCGGAGATCATCGCCTTCAACCGGCACGTCGAGGCGATCATCCCCGAGGGGGTCCGGGTTCGCGCCCATTTCGTCATCGCCTCGTTCGTCGCCGGCTGGACGAGGGGAGAGCCGCGCCTGAGCGACGAAATCGACGCCGTCGACTGGATTGATCCCGCCGCTCCCCTACCCTCGCCGACGACACCGGAGCTTGGCGAAGTTCTCATGAGCGCGGCGCGGATCGAAGGTCTGACCGCTATCGTAAAAAGATGACAGTGGAACTCCAGCCCGACGTGGCGAAAGGGCGGATTCCGGCCCTTCGCGCTATCGCGATGCAAGGGCAAGAATGCGCAAATAGCGGACGTTCCCGTGGTGGTTGGCAATGCCTCGAACTCGACCTGAGGCGGTCTCGACGGCTCGCAGGACGAAGTCCGACAGCGGCCGGAAGCAGACCAGCACGTTCGGACGATCGAGGGCAAATAGCGGACGTTCGTTGAATGCTGGTCGCACGTCGTATTTCCGCGGCTGTGGACATTCGTCGTGAGCGATTGAACGTCCCGGGCCGACGCTCAGCAGTCACTGCCGACCGCGGCAGTGCAGGTCACAATTCAAGGGTAACCGGGGGTTGGAGACTAAGCTGTTCGGCACCTGAACCGCGCAAGAAGCAGGCGTTGCCAGCCGGTTTTGCGGAGTGGTCTCATCCGACCCTTTGCTGCCCTTCCGCATCGTTAGGGTAAGGAGCGCCCGGGTCGACTATTCGGGAAGCAAACTCCAGACGCGCCCGTCCCACCCTTTGTAGACGATCCCGCCGCGCCGAGGAACGGACAGAATAGGCAGATTTCCGCGTTGGCGCGGTCTTGGCGTCAGCCATACCCAAGCTTCCTCGGGTTTCAATACTGAGACCGGTCGCCTAATAGCTCGCAGTAGGAACAGGCGCTCGACTAGTCTGCGTCTTCGCAATGACAATCATCATCTTCGCTTACGCACCGATGCGGGCAGTTGCACTGCTTGTGGGCATCTTCCGACTGGCAATGCGACGCGATCCGCATTCCGCTGCCAGTAGTTTTTGATGGCGCCTGCGTGAATTTGTCAGTTGAGGGGGTTGTCGCCAGGCTGACCCGCAGACTCTCGGCGCCAAATGATGACGTTAGAGTCAGCGACAAACCCATGGCCACGAGCAAAAGAATTTTCGCCGCTCCCATTTTCAAGAACCCTCCCAATTTTTCAGAGTTACAACCCTTGTATTATTGCACAGACCGAAAGCAGCGCAAGCGAGCAATGACAAAGCTACGCGACCGCTATCCGCGTAAGCCTATGGTTGTGAGCGCCTGCTCCGCGCTCGGCGCACGCGAAGGGCATAACGACGCCATGTGCCGCTGGTCGAGCGGAATGCTCGAGCGCAAGACCGCGCGAGCTCGCTGAATGGCGTCCATGGGCGCAATTCGGCCGCAAGCGCGGCAATTTGCAAATCCGCTTTCCGCCCGGAGGCCGCATTCACAACACAATTCGCCATGTCCGCTTCAAGTCGATTCGCGACATTGAATCAGGAGCAACGATCTTGCGCTTCTGGTCGAAAGCGGGCGTGCAAGTCGACCGTCACGACATCGCTACTTTCGTCCCGCAGTCATGCGCCTTCGGGGACTTGAGCGCAGCGCTGGAGGCGAGCATCTCTGCCGCCGTCAAGTCGCGGCTTCTCTTAAACTTGCCGCCGCGGCTTCAGGGGTGAGGTCGCGTTGGGGGGAGCCCAGCATTTCGAAGCCGACCATGAACTTCCGGATCGTCGCGGAGCGCAGGAGCGGCGGGTAGAAGTGGGCGTGCATCTGCCATTCGGCGTGGAGCGCGCCATCGGTCGGCCTCTGATGGAAACCCATCGAATACGGGAAGGGCGCATCGAACAGCTGATCGTAGCGCTTGGTCAATTGGGAAAGCGCCTGCGCAAGCGACGTCCTTTCTCCCGCGCTCATCTCATCAAAGCCCCCGATCCTGCGGCGCGGCAGGATCATCGTTTCGAACGGCCAGTTCGCCCAGAACGGCACGAGCACGCAAAAATCGTCGTTGGCCAGAACGATGCGTTTGCCGTGCTGAAGTTCCTGCGAGAGATAGTCGAGAAGCAGCGGCCGGCGGTGCTGGAGGAAATACTCGCCCTGACGGAGGGTCTCTTTTTCCAGTTCATTTGGCAGATGACGGGTCGCCCAGATCTGGCCATGGGGATGAGGATTCGAGGCTCCCATCATCTCGCCCCGGTTCTCGAAAATCTGCACCGAGCCTATCTCGGGCAGCGCGCCTAGCGCAATCGTCTCCTCGACCCAGACATCGACAACGCGCTCGATATCGGCGACCGCCATGCCGGATAGCGTCAGATCGTGACGCGGGGAAAAGCAGAGCACACGACAGCGTCCCGATTCGCCTTCGGCGACGAGCAGTCCGTCCCTTTCCGCGCTGGTCGGCGCGTCAGCCTGCAGCGCCTGAAAATCATTGTCGAACACGAACGTGTGCGGGTAGTCGGGATTGCGAGCGCCGCCCACGCGCAGGTTGCCCGGACAGAGATAGCAGTTGGGGTCATGGGCGAGCGCGGCGGGCGCCGCTTTCGTCTCGCGCTGGCCCTGCCAGGGGCGCTGCGCGCGGTGGGGCGACACCAAGACCCACTCGCCGGTCAGCGGATTCAGACGGCGGTGCGAGGCGCTGCGAAGCGGATCTGCGCTAGCCACGGGGCGCCTCCTCAGACCGGGATGAGCTGCACGCCATCGGACGGCGCGCAGACGAAGATGTCCACGTCCAGGCCAGTGGCGATACGGTAGCCCTCGGTCAGAATATGCGACGCCTTGTCGATCGCCGATTCTTCGATCAGGCTGACGGTGCAGCCGCCAAAACCTCCGCCCGTCATGCGCGAGCCGTAGACGCCCTTAACGGTCTGCGCCAATCCGGCAAGCATATCGACTTCCGGACAGGTGATCTCAAAGTCGTCGCGCATGGAAACGTGCGAAGCGTTCATGGCCCGGCCGCAGGCTGCGAAATCGCCTGCGTTAAGCGCGCGCTCCGCCTCAAGCACCCGCGCGTTCTCCGTGACGATGTGGCGACAGCGGCGGTAGATGAGCTCGGGCAGCTTGCGGCGTTTGGACTCGAGCTGCTCGGGCGTCACGTCGCGCAAGGCCTTGATCGGGCCGAGATAGCTGCTGAGCAGTCTCACGCCTTCCTCGCAAGCCTCGCGCCGCAAATTGTACTCCCCGCCAGCATGCTGATGGCGGACACCGCTGTTGGCGATGAGAAGCCGTAAGTTGGGCACGATCGCGACATGGCGCGAGGCGAGACTGCGGCAATCGATCAGGAGCGCATGCCCAGCGACGCCGCAGCACGAAATATATTGATCCATCACCCCGCAGCGCATGCCGACGAAGTCGTTCTCGGCGCGCTGACAAATCTTGGCGATCTCGATCGGATCGAACCCGAGGCCGCTTTCGGTGAGCAGAGCGTGCGCGACCGAGACCTCGAGCGCAGCCGAGGAGCTCAAGCCCGCCCCGATCGGGACGTCGCTCCAGACGACGAGGTCGGCGCCGGAAAGATTGCGCCCGCTCATCTCCAACATGAGCGCGACGCCGAAAACGTAGTCCGACCAGTCGCCAGTCGCGCCTTCCGGCGGAGAATCGAGATCGAACTCACGCGTCTCGTCCATGATCATGGAATAAACCTGGAGGCGCCGGTCGGGGCGTCGCGAGGCTGCGCTCAGCGTGGCGAATTCGAGCGCCGCCGGCATGACGAAGCCGTCGTTGTAGTCGGTATGTTCGCCGATCAGATTGACGCGGCCTGGCGCGCGACTGACCGTCGGCTCGCGACCAAACCGATAGGCGAACTCGACCGCAAGGTCGCGCGCCAGAACGCTCATGCCAAACTCTCCCGTCCCCAAAGAACAGGAGGCCCTGCCGGCCGCGTGGTCAAGCGAGACTTAGCTCCGCCGTTTATGGTCTTGGGACGGCCGCGGCTTTCATTCGCTCCCTTGTGAAAACTGACTGACATACGCTTCCATCGCCTTCCGTTCAGACCGGCTGTTCTGTGACGCGCGTCACAGCGATCCGAGGAAAAAAGTGGTCTTTCGGGTGAGGATGGATTGCGTCTACCGATTTGTGGGGGAACTCATGGGCAATTTTTACACTCGTGCGGTTGTAAGTGAGAGCGCCCACGGTTCGCAGCCACTTGCTTTTTCGACCGAAGTCACCGGGGCGGCGCTCTCGGTTGCGCGGTCAGCGACTTCCCTAATTTCTCGCGTCATGGGCGCATTTCGGACCTTGCGCCAACGGGAGCGGGATCGGGAGGAGCTTGCCCGGATGTCGCGCTACGAACTTCACGATATGCGCGTTTCGTCATCGGAGCGCTGGGCGGAAATCAGCAAACCGCTCTGGCGCAAATGACTGGAGCCGTTGGTCGACAGTCCGGACCGCCGGAGACGGCTGCGGCGCACGGCAAGACTGGCAAGGCTCATCGGATGAACCGAAACGCGCGTCGCGCCCGCAGCACGAGCGCCGAGGGCATCGCTCCGGTTAGCCAGAGCCCGAGGATCAGCGCGGGAAAATAAACTGCGGCGCCAACCAACGTCAGAGCCGCAAATCGCGCCTCGCGAGCGAAGCGCGGAAGATGCGCCATCAGCTCGGCGAGCGGTCCGTCGAACACAGTCAGCGCGAGCGCGAGCGCGCCGGCCGCAAACAGCGTCGCCGCGGCGGTCGCGAGCAGGCGAGGATCGGGGGCTGTCCAGCCGCGCCGGCTGGCGAGCGCGAAGACGCCGGCGACCTTGATCCAGAGGCCCGCGGCGGTCGCGAGCGCCAAACCGGGCGCGCCGAGCGGCCGGAACAGCGCGATCTTGAGCGCCACATTAACGCCGACGCCGACCAGCGTGACCTTGAGCGGCGTCGCCGTGTCGCCGCGCGACAAAAAGCTCGCCGTGGCGATTTGATCAACCAGCAAAGCCGGCATGCCGATCGCGTAGGCCGCCAGCACGCCGGCGGCTTGCTGGGTCGCATTGGCCTTGAACGCGCCGTGCTCGAAGGCGACCGCGACGATGAGGTCGGGAATAAGAAGAAAGACGACGATGAAGGGAGCGCCGAGCGCAAGCGTCAGCGAAGCGGCGCGGTTCTGAGCGGCGATTGCCCCCCGGGTGTCGCCGAGGGCGACGAGGGCCGACATTTCCCTGAGCAGCACCGAGCCGGTGGCGATAACGATGACGCCGCCCGGCAACTGATAAAGCCGGTCGGCGTAGCTGATGGCGGAGAGGCCGCCGGTGGGTAAGAGCGAGCCGACAATCTGGTCGGCGAGGGCGCCGATCTGGTAGCTCGCCGAAATACCGATCGCCGGCCCGAGCATCCACAGGAAGGCCCGTATCTCGGGCGTCCAGCGCGGCCAGGTCAGTCGCTCGAGCAGCCCCCGGCGCCGCGCATCGACCATGACGATGACAAGCTGGGCCGCGCCTGAGGCGAGAAACCCCCAGCTCGCCATGCTGGCGATTCCGGGCGAGACGTTCGGGAAAAAAGCGGCAAAAGCGAGAAACGCAATCATGCAGATATTGGCCGCGACGGGCGCGAAAGCGGGGGCTCCCCAGGCGTTATTGGCGTTGAGCGTTCCCTGATGCAGGGCGAAGACGGCGATGAAGGCGATATAGGGGAACATGATGCGCGACATCGCCACGGCTTGCGCAAACTTCTCGGGTTGGCTGACGAAGCCCGGCGAAGTCAGCCGGACGAGCAGGGGCATGTCGAGATAGACGAGGCCGAGCAGAGCGATCTGCGACAGGATGAGCAGGGTGAAGATGTGGCTCGCGAATTGGTCCGCCTCCTCCCGGCCTCCCTCCTTCAAAACGCGCGTGTAGGTCGGCAGATAGGCGGCGTTGAACGACCCCTCGCCGAAGATCTGGCGGAACTGGTTAGGCAACTTGATCGCCGCGACATAGGCGTCGTTGAGCGCGCCGCCGCCCATCAGCGCGGCGAGCGCCATGTCGCGCAGGAAGCCGGTCAGTCGAGAAGCAACCGTCCAGCCGCCGACCAGGAAGATGTTGCGGTACATTGCGCCCGTGTAGCTGGATTCGCCCCGGGGCTGAAATCGGGTCCCTCAGAGCGATCCGGTCAGCGCCGCGTCGATATCGCGCCAGAGGTCCTCGACGTCTTCGATTCCAGCGGAGAGCCGCAACAGGTCGGGCGGACAGGGCGAGTTTGGCCCTTCGATGGAAGCGCGATGCTCGATGAGCGACTCGACCCCGCCAAGCGACGTCGCTCGCTTCCACACCCGCACTCGGGCGGCGGTCGCGATTGCAGCCTCTGCGCCCCCGCGCACGCGGATCGACAGCATTCCCCCAAAGCCGCCCTGCATCTGCCGGCGCGCGATCTCGTGGCCCGCGTGGTGCGGGAGTCCTGGATAGAGCACCGCGGAGACAGAACGCGTGATTGGAGAGGCGGTTCGCCAGCTCCATCGCATTCGTCGCCGCGGCGCGGACCCGCACGTCGAGGGTGCGCAAACCACGTATCAGGAGGAACGCCTCGAACGGATGCAGGATCATTCCGTGCGACTGGCGAATTGTCCGCGCGCGCATGCAAAGGGCGTCGTCGCGCGCGAAGCAGAGCGCGCCTGCCAGAACGTCGGAATGCCCATTGAGGTATTTGGTCGCCGAGTGCATGACCACGTCGGCGCCCAGCGCGATCGGCTGCGTGAAGACAGGCGTCGCGCATGTCGAATCCACCGCGAGGACGGCGCCAGCCCCATGAGCGAGCCGCGCCGCGCCTCGGATGTCGCTCACGCCCCATAACGGATTGCTCGGCGTCTCGAGCCATACGAGCTTGGTCGTCCCCGGCTTCAGTGCCCCGGCAAGCGCCTGCAAATCCTCGGCGTCAACGAAGTCGACGCTGATCCCGAAGGCTGGCGCCTCGTTGGTGAGCCACGCGCGCAGCGCCCAATACATGCCCTTGGGCGCGATCACATGAGCGCCCGGCCCGAGGCCTAGGAAAAGCGCGATCGCCGCCGACATGCCCGATCCGAGAACGAGCGTAGCGGCCGCGCCTTCGAGCGCGCCGATGACCGCCTCCGCCTCGCGCACGGTCTCGTTGTCGGGGCGGCCGTAGGAATTGCCGCTGCGGTAAAGATTGTCGGGGTCGCGCTCGAAGGTCGTGGCGAGATGGATCGGGGGCACAATCGCGCGGGTGCGCTCGTCGATAGCGCCCAGCGCCTGGGCGGCGAGGGTGCGCGGACTTAAAGGTCGCGGCTCGCTCATAGCGCGAGACCCCTGAGCAGCTTGGGCGCGCCGCCTCCGGCGCCCCCCGCTTCCGCGATGAGCATGTCCTTGAGGGTCGGCGCGCGATCAACGATGCGAAGCCCGAGATCGCGCACGAAGCGCAGAGGGGCCAGATCGTTGGAAAAGAGGCGATTGAGCGCGTCGAGGCCGAGGCCGCTGGCCGCGACGTCGAAGCGACGCTGACGCTGGTAAGCTGCGAGTGGCCCGGGCGCGCCGGGATCAAGGCCAAGCCGCATCTCGCCGACGATCGTCTCCGCCAGCGCCGCGACGTCGCGCAAGCCAAGGTTCAGCCCTTGCCCCGCGACGGGATGGACGACATGGGCGGCGTCCCCAACCAGCGCGAGCCGCCCGGCGACGAAGCGCCTCGCGATCTGAAAGCGAAACGGAAAGGCTTCGACGCGCGAGGCAAGGTTGATCGCGCCCAGTTTCGGGGTGAAGCGGTATTCGAGCTGACGCGTCAGATCGTCGGGATCGAGCGCCAGCAGCGCTTCGGCGTCGGCGCGACGCTCATTCCAGACGATGCTCGACTGGCGACCGGGAAGAGGCAGGAGAGCGAAGGGACCAGCCGGCAGGAAATGCTGCTCCGCCCGGCCCTCGTGATCGCGCTCGTGCGCGATCGTCGCGACGATGCCGGCCTGGTCATAGTCCCAGCCGACGGTCTGAATCTCGGCAAGGCGAGCGAGTTTCGAGCGCGCGCCGTCTGCGGCGACTGCGAGGCGCGCGCGCAACGCGCGCCCGTCGGACAGCCCAAGCTCCCCGACATGCTTGCCAGACGTCCAGTGGGCAACAGACCCCGTGATGCGCTGAACCCCGAGCCGATCGCAAAGCGCGGAGAGCGCGCCGACCACATCGTCGTTGAAGGCCATATGGGCGAGCGGCGCGCGGTCTTTGGCGTCGAAATTGAGATGGGGCAGGCGCACGGCGTCGCGCACGCCGCCGTCCATGATCGCCATCGACAGGATCGGTTGCGCCTTGCGCTCGATCGCCTCCCAGGCGCCGACGCTGTTCGAGCAGGCGTCGCGGCCCGTCGGCGATCGCGACCGTGCGCAACGGGCTTGCGCTTGGACCGGCCGGCGCCCCCGGATCGACGACGGCGACGGAGGCCCCTTGCCCCATCGCCTGCTTGATCGCGGCCGCGAGCGCCAAGCCGGACGCGCCGCCGCCGGCGATGACGACGTCGAAGACGGGAGCGGGTTCGGCCATTGCGGACGCCTCCTTCCGGCCCATTGTCGGACGGATCCAGATGTTCATACCGGCTCTTGCGCCACTGCGCCATTTCCGAGTCGCGGATTCCATGTTTTCAAGGGGTTGCGGCGCCATTTTTCGACTGCCGCAGTGTCGATCTGACGGGCGCTATGCGGAAGTTCACTCGGGCGTGTTCTCTCGCACACGAATATTCGTTGACAAGAATATTCGTGGATGTTGATATGACAGAATGAACCCTGAAACTCTTTCCGCTCTCGGTGAACCCAATCGGCTTCGGATCGTCGAGCTGCTTCGCGCCGGCCCTCGTCCGGTGAACGACATTCATGTGCGACTCGGGCTCAGGCAATCGCAGGCTTCGCAGCACCTCAAGGTCCTCAAGGATGTGGGGTTGGTCGAGATGGAGCCGCGCGCACAGCAGCGGCTCTACAGTTTACGGGCCGAGCCCCTGAAGCAGCTTCACGACTGGCTCGATCGCTATCGGCACATCTGGGACGAGCGTTTCGAGGCGCTGGACGAAATCGTCGAGGAACTCAAGCAAAAGGAACAATCGGATGCAGCAGACAACGACAGTTAAGGGCGCCATGAAGAATGAAACGATTGTGGAGCGGACGAGCGACCGGGAACTCACCGTCACCCGCACGTTCGATGCGCCGGCGCGCATCGTTTTTGACGCATGGACAAAGCCGGAGCTCCTGAAGCGGTGGTGGGCGCCGAGGTCCTTCGGGGTGTCGCTGCTTCGAGTGCGAGCAGGACCTGCGCGTGGGCGGCGCCTATCGCTTCGCGTTCGGGCGCGACCCAAAGAATCCAGAGGTGTTTTCGGGACGGTACGTGGAGGTGGATCCGCCCTCGCGACTGGTCCTCACCCAGCTCTATGAGCGGATGTCGGACGTCGGCGATGTCGTTGTGACGGCTGACTTTGAGGAAAGCCAGGGCAGGACTCGTGTCACGCTGCACCAGCTCTTCCCGAGCAAGGAAGCGTTCGAAGGCGCGCTGGCGTCGGGCATGGAGCGCGGCATGCGGGTGACGCTCGATCAGCTCGACGAACTCGTCGCCTCAATGTGCTGAGAACGATGATGGCTCGTGGCCCACATCGGGGCCGGCCCGCTTCGCCGGCGCCCCGGCCAAGCCGCGCCCTTCAGTGATACCCGAGGTCGCCGCGAACCTTGCCGCGAAACACCCAATAGGACCAGCCGGTGTACATGAGGATGACCGGCAGCAGGAACAGCGTGCCCACGAGCAGAAAGGCCTGCGTCGATGGCGAGGATGCAGCGTCCCAGAGGGTGAATTTGTACGGCACGATCAGCGGGAAGAGGCTGATCGCGAGACCGAGATAGGACATTACGAACAAAAGGACGGCGCCGATGAACGGCGCCGCCTCGGAGCGGTTGTTGAGCGATCGCCACTCCCAAAAGGCGATGAGCGCGGTGACGATCGGCACTGGCGCCAGAATCACAATATGGGGCCAACCGAACCACCGCTCGGCGATCTCGGGCTTCGCGAAAGGCGTCCATAGGCTCACGAGCGCAATGCCGATCAGAACGCCGATCAACGACCGGCGCCCGAGCCCCCGCGCCCAATCCTGAAGCGCGCCTTCGGTCTTCAAGATGAGCCAACCCGCGCCAAGCAGGCCGTATCCGAACACCAGCGCGACGCCGGTGAGCAGCGAGAACGGGGTGAAGCAGTCGAAGGAGCCACCGGAGAAGTGGCGACCTTCCGTCTGAAAGCCCTGAATGAAAGCGCCGAGAACGACGCCCTGCGCGAAGGCGCCGACGATGGAGCCATAGTTGAAGGCGTGATCCCAGAACGTCTGGTGCTCGGCGTCGCGGTAGCGAAACTCGAAAGCGACGCCACGGAAAATGAGCGCCAGCAGCATCACGAGGATCGGAAAATAGACCGCGGGCAGGATGATCGCGAAGGCGAGCGGGAAGGCTGCCAAGAGCGCGATTCCGCCGAGCACGAGCCAAGTCTCATTGCCGTCCCAGATGGGCGCGATCGAGTTCATGACCAGGTTGCGCGAATCGCGATCGGGCGCGAAGCCATAGAGGATGCCGACGCCCAAATCGAAGCCGTCCAAGAGAACATAGAGAAAGACGCCGAGCCCAAGCACGAGCGTCCAGATCGGTACGAAATCGAGAACGAGAGGGCTCATAGACGTCCCCCTGGTCCCGTCGCTGGGAGCGCCTGGACGGGTCTGGCCGGGCGTCCGCTCTCTATCGGCTCGGGTTCGTCCGCAGCTTCCCCAGGGCCGCGGCGCACCAGTCTCACCATCAAGGCGAAGCCGGCCGAAAACATCACGAGATACACAAGACAATAGCCGATCAGCGAAATGCTGACGTCCAACCCCGTGAGCGAGGGAGACACGGAGTCGCGCGTGCGCAAGAGCCCGTAGACCGTCCAAGGCTGACGGCCGACCTCGGTCGTCGCCCAGCCGGCCGTCACAGCTATGAAGCCGAGGGGCGAGGCCAGCGTGCAGCACCACAGGAACCAGTCCGTGTGGAAGAGCTCGCCTCGCCAGCGCAGCCACAGGCTGGTCACGACCATTGCGAGCATGATGACGGCAACTCCCACCATGATCCGGAAGCCGAAGAAGGGCACAATGATCGGCGAGGGGCGCTGGTCGGCGGGAAAATCCTTGAGGCCGTGCACGACGCCATGGAGATCGTGGGTCAGAATGAGGCTGCCGAGTTCAGGGATCGCAATGGTGTACAGGTCCGTTTCAGCCTTCTCGTCGGGGATGGCGAACAGATTGAGCTCGACGTCGCTATGGGTATTCCAGATCGCCTCGATCGCCGCGAGCTTCGCCGGCTGATGTTCGAGAGTGTTGAGCCCATGCGCGTCGCCGAGCAGGAACTGAAGGGGTACGAGCACGGTTAGCAGCCACAAAGTCATCGACAGCATGGTGCGCGCTTCCGCGACGAACCGCCCGTGACGCAGATAGGAGGCGGCCACGCCAACGACGACGAAGCCAGTGGTGATGTAGACCGCGACCACGGTGTGGGAAAACCGGTAGGGGAATGAAGGATTGAAGATGATTTGCAGCCAATCCTTGGGAAGAAAGCGGCCGTTGACCATCTCGTAGCCAGCGGGCGTCTGCATCCAGCTGTTGGTGGCGAGGATCCAGAAGGTCGAAGCGAGCGTCCCAAGCGCGACCATCAACGCCGCGATGAAATGGGCCCAGGGCGGCACAAGCTTGCGTCCGAACAGCAGCACTCCAAGGAAGGCGGCCTCCAGGAAGAAGGCGGTCAGTCCCTCATAGGCGAGGAGGGGCGAAATGACGTCAGCGACCGCGTCGGAGAAACGGCTCCAATTCGTGCCAAGTTGAAACGGCATGACGATGCCGGAGACGACGCCCATGCCGAACGAAACGGCAAAAATCTTGATCCAGAAAGTCGAGATGCGAAGATAGATTTCGCGCCCGGTGGCAAAATTGAGCCCTTCCATGACTGCGATAAAAGAGGCAAGACCCACAGTGAAGGCGGGCAGCAGGAAGTGGAAGGCGATGACCCATGCGAACTGGATCCGGGATAGGACAACGGGATCCATGGCTATTGCTCCCTGATCGTTGCGCTCAAGCCGTCGCCCCCGCGTGCTGAGGTGATGCGCTCCATCCACCGGAACCAAGCCACGCTATCACGGACGGCGACGATTTCCATGACGATTCCCGAGCGTGCGGAATGGCCTGATTAGAACGTAGATTCTGAGACTTGCGAGCATAACCGGACGGGCCTCGCCGCTCGCCTGGACAGCGAGAAGGTGGGCCGCGCCGGCGATCCAATGAGGCGTTTCTCGCCTTTGTCGCGTGCTGGCCAGTTCCCCGCAAGATTTGACGCGCAGTCGCCGAACAGCCATCTGTCACGCCATGGCCGACGTTTCCTTTCCCGCCGCGTTCGGGGCGGGCCTCCTCTCCTTTGTTTCGCCCTGCGTGCTGCCGCTCGCGGCGCCGTATCTTTGCTTTCTCGCGGGCGCCTCCGTTGAGGCGCTGGCCGACGAGAGCGAAACGAAGGCCAGGCGCGACATTCTCATCACTGCGGTCCTGTTCGTGGCGGGCTTCTCGACCGTGTTCGTGGGCCTCGGCGCGACGGCGTCCGCGTTGGGAACGGTGCTCAGGCAATGGAGCCATGCTTTATCGATCGTGGCCGGGATCGGCGTGATCGTGATGGGGCTGCATTTTCTCGGGCTATTCAAGATCGGCGCGATGCTGCGCGAAAAGCGGCTCGAGATCGAGAAGCCCGCCGGTCTATGGAGCGCCTATCCGATGGGCTTCGCCTTCGCGCTCGGCTGGACCCCCTGCATCGGTCCGATCCTGGCCACCATTCTCGCCGTCGCCGGCAGCAGGGATACGGTCGCCAGCGGCGCGGCTTTGCTCGCTGTCTATAGCCTCGGCTTAGGGCTGCCCTTCATCCTCGCCGCCGCCGCGATCGGTCCATTCATCCGCGCGTCGCGCCATCTGCGCACGCAATTCGGCCGGATCGAGAAGGCCGTCGGCGTCCTGCTCGTCGCGACCGGCGTCGCGTTTCTGACCGGCGGTTTCCAGAGCGTGTCGCTGTGGCTGATCGAGACGTTTCCGCAGTTCGGTCAGATCGGGTGACACGCAAAAAAGAAACCCGCCGAAGACGGCGGGTTTCTCGTTCAGGGGAGGCCGCCTGCCAGTTTGGCCGGCCGCCTGGCAGTCAGATGGCTTAAGACTTGTTCTGGACGTAGGTGATCTTGCCGTCGGGTCCCTTCTCCCAGGTGTACCAGACGTAGTCGACGCTGGTGCGATCGCCCTTCTTGTCATAGGCGATGTCGCCGATCACGGTGTGGAAGGTCTTGCCCGAATGCATGTATTCGGCGATCTTCTTCGGATCGAGCGACTTTGTGGCCTCCGCCGCTTGCTTCATGATCTGGACGGCGGCGTAGGAGTAGAGCGTGTAGGCTTCAGGATCGAAGTTCTTTGCCTTGAACTCCGCGACAACGTCCTTCGCCGAAGGATTGTTGCGCGGGTCAGGACCGAAGGACATCAAGGTGCCTTCAACGCCCGGGCCGCCGATCTGCGAGAACTCGTTGTCGGTGATGCCGTCGCCGGAGATCATGACGGTCTTCATGCCCTGGTCGCGCATCTGGCGAATGATGAGACCGCCTTCGGTATGCAGGCCGCCCCACATGATAAAGTCGGCGCCGGATTCCTTGATCTTGGAGACGATCGCCGAATAGTCCTTCTCTCCGGTGTTGACGCCTTCGTAAAGGACTTCCTTGATGCCGAACTTGTGCATGTTGTCGAGCGCGGCGTCGGCGAGGCCCTTGCCGTAGGTCGTCTTGTCATGGACGACCGCGATCTTCTTGCCCTTCAACTTGTCGCGCGCGTATTCCGCCCACAGCATGCCCTGCTGGTCGTCACGACCGCAGGTGCGGAACGCGTCCCACAGCTTGCGGTCGGTAACCTTCGGGTTGGTAGCCGAGGGGGTGATGAACAGGATGCCGTTCTCCGCATAGACGTCGGAAGAGGGAATCGTCACGCCGGAATTGAAGTGGCCGACCACAAACTTGACGCCGTCGCCGACGAATTTGTTGGCGACCGACACGCCCTGCTTGGGATCTGACACGTCGTCGCCCTGCTCCAGGGTGATCTGTTGCCCGAGAATGCCGCCGGCCTTGTTGATGTCCTCGACGGCCTGAGTCGTGCCCTGCACAAGTTGCGCGCCGAAGGCGGCATTCGGGCCGGTGATCGGGCCGGCGACGGCCATTTTGATCTGAGCGCTGGCTGCGCCCGAGAACGCCAGAGCCGCGGCAAGCGCGACCCCGGACAACCAATGTTTAGTCATTCAGCTACTCCCATGAGTTACGGGCGCCCGGCCCTCCCTGGCGCCATAGGCAGAAGGCAATTCCACCTTGAAGGCCGATACTTTCTTGTTTTTGGTCAAGAGTCACCTTAAAAAACACAAAGGTTTGACCACCTAACGCGCGCTCGTTCAGCCATTTCCTTTCGCGCGCCAGTTCAGCCCGGAACTTTCATAAGCCCAGGAATATTGCGTCGCCATCTGCGTCGCGCGCATGGCCCGATAGCCGAGCGCGCCGACTATGATCATCCAAATCAAGGCGGTGACGAAGAGGGGAACCGACAGCAGCGGCTCGCCGTAAAGCGCGTAATGAAGAAAGCGCACGGCCGCGGCGAGACAGACCATGTAGGGCGCGAGCGTCGCGATCGGCCGCCACGTCTTGGCGATAGCCCTGCCAGTCGCCCAGGCGCCCGCTCCGCCCAGCACCAGGGTGATGAGGATGAAGGTGAACAGTCCGTAAGGTGAGTCCGACCACAGGATGTCGCCCATCAATGACCCCCCTCGAGATAGGCGGCGCGGACCTCAGGGCGCGCCAACAACTCGGCGCCGCCGCCCTGCATCGTGATCGCGCCATTGACCATTACGTAGCCGCGATGGGCAAGTTTCAGGGCATGAAAGGCGTTCTGCTCGACCAGGAAGACGGTCAGGCCCTCGGTCTTGTTCAACTCTGCGATCACCTCGAAGATCTGCTTGACCACGAGGGGCGCAAGTCCAAGCGAAGGCTCGTCCAGCAGCAGCAAGCGCGGCCGGCTCATGAGAGCGCGTGCGATCGCCAGCATCTGCTGCTCGCCGCCCGACAGCGTTCCCCCGCGCTGCGGCGCGCGCTCCTTGAGGCGCGGAAAAAGCGCGAATACGCGTTGAAGATCTTCGTCAAAATGGGAAAAATTATTGATCGAGGCGCCCATCTGAAGGTTTTCGAACACGGTCATGCGCGGGAAGATGCGCCGCCCCTCGGGCGACTGGGCGATCGAGAGGCGCGCAATCATGTGGGTCGGCAAATTGGTGATGTCGGCGCCGTCGAACGTGATCCGGCCATGGCGCGCCCGCGGAGCGCCGAAAATCGTCATCATCGTGGTCGACTTGCCAGCCCCGTTGGCTCCGATCAGGGTGACGATCTCACCCCTGTTGACGTCGATATCGACGCCTCGGAGGGCCTGGATTTTCCCATAGAAAGTTTCGATTCCGCGCAGTTGCAGGAGCGGCGTCACCGCAGCCGCCGCAACGCTCATTGCTCCAGTTCCTTTTCGATTTGCTCAACTTCCTCCTCGTCTTCGACGCCCAGATAGGCGGCGATCACCTTCGGGTCGGAACGCACTTCCTCCGGCGTGCCGTCAGCGATCTTCACTCCATAGTCGAGCACCACCACGTGATCGGAGATTTGCATGACGACCGACATGTCGTGCTCGATCAAGAGCACCGACGTTTCGTGATCCGCTCGGATCGAGCGCAGCAGCGCATTGAGTTCGGCGGATTCGCGAGGGTTGAGTCCAGCGGCCGGCTCGTCGAGGCAGAGGAGGACCGGATCGGTGCACATCGCGCGGGCGATCTCCAGCCGTCGTTGGGCGCCATAAGGCAATTCGCCCGCCGGGTCGTCGGCCCGGTCGGTGAGCCCGATCTTGTCGAGCCAGTACTTCGCACGGTCGATGCAATCGGCCTCTTTGCGGCGATAGCTCGGCGCCCCGATCAGACCGAGCACGGTGAGGCCGCTTGCGAGCATGAGCGCATTGTGGTGGGCGACCAGCAGGTTCTCGAGCGCGGTCATGCCCTGGAACAGCCGGATATTCTGGAAGGTGCGGGCGACTCGCGCCTTGCGGGCGATCTCGTGGTCGGGCATCCGCTCGAGCAGAAAAAGCTCGCCGTTCGCCGTCGCCGCATGTCGGCCGCTTGAACGGGTGACGGCTGCGATGTCCTCGGGCGTCGCGACGCCGTCGCGGGCGAGGGCAAGGCGCCCCTCGGTCGGCTTGTAGAAGCCAGTGACGCAATTAAAGACCGTCGTCTTGCCGGCGCCGTTCGGGCCGATGAGCGCGGTAATGTCTCCCCGTCCGACCGAAAAGTTGAAGGCGTTCACCGCGATGAGGCCGCCGAATCGCATCGTAAGGTTTTCGACGGCGAGCAGCGGGCCGGTCAGCCAGTTCATCAGCCGTGTCCCTCTTTGACGAGATCGCTGGACACGGCCTTTCGCTCTTTGAGGAAGACGGACGGCATTCGGGTCGAAACGAGACCGCGCGGCTTCCAGATCATCATGATGACCATCGCCGCGCCAAACAGCAGCAGGCGATACTGTGTCGGATCGAAGTCCTCGCCGAAGATCCTTTTCATCCAGTCGAGTTCGCGCATGAGTTCGGGAACGCCGATCATCACCGCTGCGGCGATCGCGACGCCAAGTTGAGAACCCATGCCGCCAAGGACCACGATGGCGAGGATCGTCGCCAACTCGATGAAGGTGAAACTCTCCGGGCTGACAAATCCCTGCCGGACGGCGAAGAACGAACCGGCGAAGCCGCCGAACGTCGCGCCGAGCGCGAACGCCGTGAGCTTGGTGGTGGTGGTGTTGATGCCCAGCGAGCGGCAGGCGATCTCGTCCTCGCGGAGCGCCTCCCAGGCCCTGCCGATCGGCAATCGGCGGAGGCGAACGGTCACGAAATTGGTGAGGAGCGCGAGCGCGAGGATCAGATAGAAAAGAAAGATCGTGCGATAGATCGGCGAATAGGGCAGGTGAAAGATGGCCGCGAACCCGTCGTCGTCGTCTGTGAACGGTATGCCGAAGAAGGACACGTGCGGAATCCCGCTGATGCCGGCGTAACCGTTGGTCAAATCGACCCAGTTGATGAGGACTTGCCTGATGATTTCGCCGAACGCGAGCGTTACGATTGCGAGATAGTCACCACGTAGCCGTAGGACGGGGAAGCCCAGAATGACTCCCCACATCGCCGCAAGTATCCCGGCGAGCGGCAGGCAGACCCAGAATGAAAGGCCGAAGGTGGTCGAGAGCAGCGCGTACGAATAAGCGCCGACCGCATAGAAGGCCACGTAGCCCAGATCGAGAAGGCCGGCGAGGCCGACCACGATGTTCAATCCCCAGCCCAGCATCACGTAGATCAGAATCTGGACGCCGTAATTATTGATCCACTTTAGAGACCCGCCCGGCCCGAGGAGGCCAAGGGCGATCAACGGGAACAGGATGACGAGGCCGAGCATGAAAGGGCCGACATAGCGACCGAACGCCAGCCGGGTTGCCGATGGCGGGGCCGTGCCTTCGCCTTCCCGCGCCGCCTGCACCAACGCGCCGCCCATGCCGCCGGCGGCGATCGAGCCGACGCGGTCGAACCAGATTCGCCAGTCTGCCCGCGCCATCTGACGCAGGAAAACAAAAACAAAGACGATCGCCGCGATGGCGAACGCGAGCGGCCAGCGACTGATCAGAACAAGCTCGTTATTGATGTTCGATTCTGCGTGGTAGCTGATGATGGGGAACGCCAGGCCGAAGGCGACGAGCCCGGCAGCCGCGGCGTTGCGGAGCGCCGGAACGAATTGCGCCGCGCTTGCAGCGGGAGTCGGCGATCTCTGAGGTTTGCGAGGGCGCGGTCATGTCTCAGACCTTCTCGACTTCCGGCCTGCCGAGAATGCCCGAAGGCATGAAGATCAAGGTGATCGCCAGGATCATGAATGCGGCCACATCCTTGTAGTCCGTGGTGAAGTAGGACGACCAGAACACTTCGATGAGGCCGATCAGGAGGCCGCCCAGCACCGCGCCGGGCAACGACCCTATGCCGCCGAGCACGGCCGCGGTGAACGCCTTGACTCCCGGCACGAAGCCGTCGGCAAAATTCACCACGCCATAGTAGATCACGAACATGACGCCGGCGACCGCCGCCAGAGGCGGCGCCGATCATGAAGGTGATCGAAATCGTCGCGTCGACGTCGATCCCGAGCAGCGCCGCCATCTTGCGATCCTGCTCGCAGGCGCGCTGCGCCCGCCCAAGCGAGGTGTGTTGAACGAGGTACCAGAAGGCGGCGAGCAGGACGGCCGTGACGATGACAATGAGGATCTGGCGCACCGACAAGGTGACGTTCCCGCTTATGTTGAAGACGTGATTGGGCAGTTGAGGCGCAGGCTTGTTTCGCGGTCCCTGAACCACCTGAACAAAATTCGACAGGAAGATCGACATTCCGATCGCCGAAATGAGCGGGGCGAGCCGAAAGGATCCGCGCAGGGGACGGTACGCGAGCCGTTCGATCGCCCAGTTCCACAAGGCGGTCAGCGCCATAGCCCCAATCAGCACCACGATAAACGCGATCGGCAAGGACCCCAGATGCAGAATCTGGGTCAAAATCATGAAAATGATCAAAGCGATAAAGGCGGACAGCATGAACACGTCGCCGTGGGCGAAATTGACCATGCCAATGATGCCGAAAACCATCGTGTAGCCGATGGCGATGAGCCCGTAGATCGACCCCAGCGTAAGCCCGTTGATTAGCTGCTGCAGGAAATTATCCATGCGCCAACTTACCCCTCTCGTTTCTCCCCGCTTCGCAGGAAACGTGCCATTCGCATGCGGCCGTCCTGTCCTTGCGCGCCCGCGACCAGCCGGCGCTGCGCGCCACTGAGATCGCTGCCCAGATTCCGTAGCCTAGCTGTCATAGAAGCGCCCGGCAACCTGGCGCGCGAGCAGTCCGGTATCTCGTGGGACGGGCAAAGGGCTTTGGGACGCGCCCGGCGCCTTTCGTAGTATCCGCTAGAATATATCGACGGACGATCAAAGCCTTTGCTTGCAATAACATTCCGGTTAGAGTTGAAAGCTCGCCATTCTCGAAATGAGAGCACGGCGGCGTCTTGATATTTCTCGCGTGTTGCGAAATGCTGTCAGTAGATTGGCGCTGGTCTCGAACACGCAGAAATCGGCCGGTTTGTCCCGGAGGGAACGTTTATGGCGATGACGATGACGGGCGAAGTGACTTTGCCCGCCGAGAGACCGAAAGTATGGGCGCTGCTGAACGACCCCGAAATGCTCAAGTCCGCAATCCCCGGTTGCCAATCGTTGGAGAAGATGGGCGACAACGGTTTCACCGCCGTCGTCAAAATGAAAATCGGACCGGTCTCCGCCACGTTCAAAGGCAAGGTTGAACTCACCGACATCGTCCCGCTCGTCGGCTACACGATCAAGGGCGAAGGCGAAGGCGGCATCGCCGGGTTTGCCAAGGGCGGCGCAAAAGTGTCGCTCGCCGATGCGCCGGCGGGCACGCTGCTCCACTACGACGTCGAGGCGACGGTCGGCGGCAAGATCGCCCAGCTCGGCTCGCGTCTGATCGACGGCGTCGCCAAGAATATGGCCGATAAGTTTTTCTCTAATTTCGCAGCAGCCGCCACTGGCGGCGTTGCGCAGGTTGGCGAAGCTGATTCGGCGACCCCTTCAAGCAATAACAGTGAGGCCGCGGCTGACGCGGCGCCGAAGAAATCTTGGTTCGGGAGGATATCGGAATGATTCATGTCTCTATGGCGGTAAACGGCCGCCCAGCGTCGGCGGACGTCGATCCGCGGACGCTGCTCGTGCAGTTCCTGCGGGAGAATCTGCGCCTGACCGGCACTCATGTCGGATGCGACACCTCGCAATGTGGAGCCTGCGTCGTTCACGTCGACGGCCGCGCGATCAAGTCATGCACGGTGCTCGCGGCGAGCTGCGAGGGCGCGCAGGTGAAGACGATCGAGGGGCTTGCCACCAACGGCAAACTCCATCCGATGCAGCAGGCCTTCCAGGACAATCATGGGCTTCAATGCGGCTTCTGCACGCCGGGCATGATCATGTCCGCCGTCGACCTCGTCAATCGCGAGGGCTCGAACATTGACGAAGCTCAGATCCGCCACGGCCTCGAAGGCAACATCTGCCGCTGCACCGGCTACCACAATATCGTGAAAGCGATCGCTCAGGGCGCGCGCGAGATGGGCGCCGCCGCCACGCCTCAGGCGGCCGAATAACAAGGACGCTTCAATGCCGTCCCAAGGGAGAGAGACATCATGGGCGTGACCGCACTCGGCGCCTCCGTCAAGCGCACAGAAGACATTCGCTTCATCACCGGCAAGGGCCGTTACGTCGACGACGTCAATCGTCCCGGCCAGGCCTTCGCTTATTTTCTCCGCTCCCCGCACGCGCACGCGACGATCGACAAGATCGACCTTTCGGCCGCCCTCAAAGCGCCGGGCGTGGTTGCGATTTTCACCGGCGACGACATTGCGGCCGATAAGGTCGGCGGTCTCATCTGCGGCTGGATGATCCATTCGAAGGACGGCTCGCCGATGAAGGCCGGCGCCCATCCAGCGCTCGCCCAGGGCAAGGTGCGCTACGTCGGCGATCACGTCGCGGTCGTGATTGCCGACACGTATGCGCAGGCGCGAGAGGCCGGGGAGAAGATCGCGGTCCAATACGGCGAGCTGCCGGCGGTCGCCGATACCGCGAGCGCGGCGCAGTCCGGTCAGCCGCAAATCCATGACGCCGCGCCCGGCAACACGGTCTACAACTGGCATCTCGGCGACAAGGCTGCGACCGATGCGGCCTTCGCCGCCGCGAAACATGTGACCAAGCTCGACCTCGTCAACAACCGCCTGGTCCCGAACCCGATGGAGCCGCGCGCCGCCGTCGGCGACTACGATTCAGGAACGGACACGATCACGCTTTATACGACGAGCCAGAACCCGCATGTCGCGCGGCTCGTGCTCTCGGCGTTCATCGGCCTTGCGCCGGAACATAAGCTCCGCGTCATCGCGCCCGATGTCGGGGGCGGCTTCGGCTCGAAAATCTTCATCTATGCCGAGGAGACGGTCTGCGCGTGGGCGGCGAAGAAGATCGACCGGCCTGTCAAATGGACTTCGGACCGGACGGAGGCCTTCCTCTCGGACGCGCACGGTCGCGACCATGTCACGCATGCCGAACTCGCGCTCGACGCGGGCGGCAAGATCACCGGCTTGCGCGTGCATACGATCGCCAATCTCGGCGCTTATCTCTCGACCTTCGCGTCCTCCGTGCCGACCTATCTTTATGGGACGCTGCTTTCGGGCCAATACGCGATCCCGAGCATCTATTGCGAAGTCGACGCGGTCTACACCAACACCGCGCCTGTCGACGCCTATCGCGGCGCCGGGCGCCCGGAGGCGACGTTCGTCATCGAGCGCATTGTCGAAATCGCGGCGCGTGAAACCGGACAAGATCCGGCCGAGTTTCGGCGGAAGAACTTCATCAATTCGTTTCCGCACCAGACGCCGGTCATCATGGCCTATGACGCGGGCGATTACGCGGGCGCGCTCGATAAGGCGCTGGCGCTTGCCGACTACAAGGGCCTGCCAGCGCGGAAAGCCGCTTCCGCGGCTAAGGGCAAATTTCGCGGCTTCGGAATTTCCGCCTATATCGAGGCTTGCGGCATCGCGCCGTCTGCGGCGGTCGGTTCGCTCGGCGCCGGCGTCGGCCTTTGGGAATCGGCGGAAGTGCGCGTCAATCCGATCGGCACGGTCGAGGTTCTGACGGGCTCGCACAGTCACGGCCAGGGCCACGAGACCACCTTCGCTCAGCTCGTCTCCAGTCGTCTCGGCATTCCGATGGAAAACGTATCGATCGTCCACGGAGACACCGACAAAGTGCAGATGGGCATGGGCACCTATGGCTCCCGGTCCGGCGCCGTCGGCATGTCGGCGATCTTCAAGGCGCTCGACAAGATCGAAGCCAAGGCGAAGAAGGTCGCGGGCCACGTGCTCGAGGCCGCGGAAGGGGACATCGAATTCAAAGACGGGAAGTTCACGGTCAAGGGCACCGACAAGTCGATCGACTTCGGCTCGGTGGCGCTGCAGGCCTATATCGCGCACAAGTTCAACGGCCAGGAACTCGAGCCGGGCTTGAAGGAGAGCGCGTTCTGGGATCCGACCAACTTCACCTTCCCGGCGGGCGTCCACATCTGCGAGCTCGAGATCGATCCGCAGACCGGCGTCGTCACGATCGACCGATGGACTGCGGTCGACGACTTCGGCAAGCTCATCAATCCGATGATCGTCGAGGGCCAGGTGCACGGCGGCATCGCCCAGGGCGTCGGCCAGGCGCTGCTCGAAGGCGCGCATTACGACAACGACGGCCAGCTCTTGACGGCGAGCTTCATGGACTATTGCATGCCGCGCGCCGACAACCTGCCCTCGTTCAAAATCGAGACGATCGAGACTGTCTGCCCGTCCAATCCGCTCGGCATCAAGGGCTGTGGCGAAGCGGGCGCGATCGCTTCGCCGCCAGCGGTCATCAACGCGCTGACCGATGCGCTCGGCCATGAAGACGTGGCGATGCCCGCGACCCCGCAGGTCGTCTGGCGCGCCGCGCAAAAGACCATGATGAAGCGCGCCGCGGAATAAAGGAGCGGTCGCCTCCGCCGCTTTTCTTTCCCCTCATTGGGAGAACTCGACATGTACGCCTTTGAATATCATCGCCCCGAATCGCTCTCCGCCGCTGTCGCCGATCTCGCAAACCCGGACGCCAAGGCGCTGGCTGGCGGTATGACTCTGTTGCCGACCATGAAGCAGCGTCTCGCGTCGCCGGCTGCGCTCATCGATCTCAAGAACGTTAACGAGCTCGCCGGCATCGCCCGCGAAGGTGACAGTCTCGTGATCGGAGCGATGACCCGGCACGCCGACGTCGCCCGCAGCAATGTCGTGCAAGCGGCGATCCCGGCGTTGGCGGCGCTCGCGGGCGGCATCGGCGATCCGCATGTTCGCAACATGGGGACGATCGGCGGTTCGCTCGCCAATAACGATCCGTCCGCAGACTATCCGGCGGCGGCGCTTGCGCTCGGCGCCACGATCGTCACCAACAAGCGCCGCATTCCAGCGCAGGATTTTTTCACGGGGCTTTTTGAGACAGCGCTCGAGGCTGGCGAACTCATCACGCAAGTCAGCTTCCCGATCCCGCAGAAGAGCCGCATACATGAAGTTCCGCAACCCGGCGTCGCGCTACGCGCTGGTCGGCGTCTTCGTCGCCAAGACGGCGGCGGCGCTCGCGTCGCCGTGACCGGCGCCGGCTCGAACGGCGTTTTTCGCGCTGAGGAGTTCGAAGCAGCGCTGAACGCGAATTTCTCGGCCGCCGCGCTTGAGGGCGTCTCGATGCCTGCGAGCGGCCTCAACTCGGATCTTCACGCCGACGCCGACTATCGCGCGCACCTCATCGGCAGTGATGGCGAGGCGCGCGGTGGAGGCTGCGGCCTAAACCGCGTAAAAGAACGCCTGAACCTTCAGTGAGGCGAGCTTGACGCCGCCGCACCCCTTTCTGCAGGGTGCGGCGGCGATTCTTGACGTGGAGTGTGCCTTGTCCCGGCAATCGCCGGCCCTTCCGGCCTCGATCGACGAAACCTTGAGCCTGCTCGGCGGGGCTTCCTATGTCGGCGATCGCTCGCTGGCGACGGTGATTTTCTTGAGCCTGCGGCTTGGGCGGCCGCTGTTTCTCGAAGGCGAGGCCGGCGTCGGCAAGACGGAGGTCGCCAAGGTTCTCGCCGCTTCACTCGAACGAAAGCTGATCCGCCTGCAATGCTACGAAGGCCTCGACGTCGCGAGCGCGGTCTATGAATGGAACTATCCCGCGCAGATGATGGCGATCCGGCTGGCCGAGGCGTCCGGCGAGCATGACAAGGATCGCATCGAGCACGACATCTTCTCGCAGCGCTATCTCATCAAGCGCCCGCTCCTTCAGGCGCTGGAGCCCGGCGTCAACGGGGCGCCAGTGCTCCTGATCGACGAGATCGACCGCGCCGACGAGGCCTTCGAAGCTTATTTGCTCGAGATCCTGTCCGACTTCCAGGTGACGATTCCGGAAATCGGCGTCATGACGGCGCCCGAACCGCCGATCGTCGTCATCACCTCCAACCGCACGCGCGAAATTCACGACGCGCTCAAGCGCCGTTGTCTCTATCACTGGCTCGGCTATCCCGACTTGGCGCGCGAGATGGCGATCGTGCGCGCCAAGGCGCCGCGCGCGCCAAAGCGACTGACTGCGGAACTCGTCGCCTTTGTTCAACGCCTGCGCAAACAGGACCTGTTCAAGTCGCCAGGCGTCGCCGAAACCCTGGATTGGGCGGCCGCGCTGACCGAGCTCGATGCGGTGGCCCTCGATCCGGCGCAGGTCTCCGATACGCTCGGCGTGCTGCTGAAATATCAGGACGATATCGCTAAGATAGAGGGCGCAAAGGCGCACACGCTGGTCGAAGAGACGCGCGCCGAGCTTCGCCGGCTGGAGATCGGATCGGAGTGAGATCGGCCCGAGCGAAATGAGCGCGATTTTAGAAGCCGAGCCGGCAAGCGGCGGCGTCTTGGCGCAAAACATCCTCCATTTCGCGCGCGCCCTGCGTGAAGCCGGGGTCCCGCTCGGACCGGGCGCGGTGCTCGATGCGCTAGCGGCGGTCGAGGCCGCGGGCGTCGGGGATCGTGAGGACTTTTACACGACGCTGCACGCTGTGTTCGTGAAGAAGCATGAGCACAGCCTCCTGTTTGACCAGACGTTTCGCATCTTCTGGAAGCGAAAGGGCTTCATCGAAAAGCTGATCGCGATGCTGTCCCCGCGGGCGCCCAGCCAACCGGACGTGAAGCCGCCCCAAGCCGGGGCCAGTCGCGTCGCCGACGCCCTTTTCAAATCGGCTAACGACCACGCCAAGCCGCCTCCCGCGATCGAACTCGACGCGCGCCTGACCATGTCGGCCGCGGAGATCTTGCGATCGAAGGACTTCGCGCAAATGAGCGCGGCGGAAATTGAGGAGGCTCGCAAGGCGATCAAGCGGCTTGCGATGCCCGAGGACAAGCGCCGAACGCGTCGCTTTGCTCCGGGCGGTCGCCCGGCGCGGGTCGATGCGCGCCGCAGCTTCCGCCGTTCGTTGCAACCCGGGGGCGTGATCGACCTCGAGTTTCGCTCAGCCATCGATCGCGCTCCGCCGGTCGTCGCCTTATGCGACATTTCCGGGTCCATGAACGAATACACTCGCCTCTTTTTGCACTTCCTGCATGCCTTGGGCGAAACGCGGCGCGTGTCGACATTTCTGTTTGGCACCCGCCTGACCAACGTGACCCGCGCGATGCGCGCCCGCGATCCCGACGATGCGCTGGCGCGGTGTTCGGCGATGGCCGTCGACTGGTCCGGCGGCACCCGGATCGGCGACGCGCTGCACCGCTTCAATCGGGATTGGTCGCGGCGCGTGCTTGGCCAGGGCGCGATCACGCTCCTGATCACGGATGGGCTCGAGCGGGACAACCTTGATAAGCTCGCCGCCGAGATGGAGCGGCTCGCCAAATCGAGCCGGCGCGTGATCTGGGTCAACCCGCTCCTGCGCTATGGCGACTTTGCCGCCAAGGCGGGGGGAATTCGAACCATGCTGCCCTACGTCGATTCGTTCCGTCCGATCCACAATCTCGCCAGCATGGCTGATCTTTGCCGGGCATTGTCGGGCGGTCGAGACTCGTCCGACGATCCAAAGGCGCGCCTTCTGGCGGTCGGCTGATTTCCCGTTATAGTCTTGCGAAGCGACCGGGGCGGAGCCATTTTCCCCGAGACGGCGCGCGCGCGCGCAGGAGGAGGCGAAAAATGGCCATTGAAACTGCCGTCGGCAAGTCGGCGACGATCGAGTTCAACGGCCAGCTTTGCATCCACGCTCGCCGCTGCGTGCTCTCGCAGCCGAGCGTGTTCAAGGCGAATGTCGAAGGACCCTGGATCGATCCCGACGCGGCAAGCGCCGAGGCGCTCTTGTACGTGGCGTTGAGTTGTCCGTCGGGCGCGATCCACGTCTCCCGCCACGACGGCGGCGCCAATGAAACCAACCCGAAGGTCAACACCATCTCAGTGCGCGAAAACGGGCCGCTGGCGATTAGCGCGGAGATTGTGTTGGCGGGCGCGCCGATCGGAACCCGGGCGACGCTCTGCCGCTGCGGCGAATCCAAGAACAAGCCCTATTGCGATGGCTCCCACGTGGCCGCCGCGTTCGCCGCCACCGGCGAGCCGGTCACAAGAGAGAGCGCACAGCTCGCCAGGCGCGACGGGCCGCTCGAAATCACGCCCTATCCAAATGGACCGCTTGGCGTCGCCGGCGCGGTCGAGATCATTTCGGGCACGGGACGGACGATAAATCGCGTCGAGCGCACCGCGCTCTGCCGATGCGGTCATTCGGCCAACAAGCCGTATTGCGACGGCGCGCACGCCAAAGTCGGCTTCGTCGCGCCATAGAGCGCGCTGCGGACAAAAGGAGACCTTCGAATGCTGACCCGAGATGAAGATGTTCTCGCCGCTGCCGAGTCGTGGCGGGAAGCCGGACGAGACGTGGCGATTGCGACGGTGGTCGAGACGTGGGGCTCGGCCCCGCGCCCGATCGGGTCGCATCTCGTCATCGACGGGGAGGGGAATTTTCTCGGCTCCGTATCCGGCGGGTGCGTCGAGGGCGCGGTCGTGGAGGAGGCGGCGGACGTGATCGCCAACGGAGCGCCGCGTATGCTGGAGTTCGGCGTCGCCGACGAGACCGCCTGGCGCGTCGGACTCTCCTGCGGCGGCCGCATCAAGGTCTATGTCGAGAAGCTCGCCTGATGCGTTTCGACGTCCTCAAGGCGATGAACCTGGCTCGAAGCGAACGGCGCGCAGGCGCCATCGTGACCCGTCTTTCCGACGGCGAGCAGCGATTCGTTCGCGCCGAAGCCGTCGACGCCGATCCTCTCGCGGCGGAATTGGAGGCGGCGTTGCGCATGGGCAAGAGCGCAACGGTCAGCGCACCAGGGCGAGGATTATTTTCTGACCGTTCAAGCGCCGGCGCCGCGCCTCACCCTCATCGGGGCCGTGCATATCTCGCAAGCGCTGGCGCCGATCGCGCGGATCGCTGGGCTTGACGTGTCGATCATCGATCCGCGCACCGCATTCGCGACGCCGGATCGCTTTCCCGACACTCCCGTTGTCGCCAAATGGCCGGACGAAGCGCTCGCCGAGGCGCCGCTCGATCGCTACACCGCCATCTGCCTTTTGACCCACGACCCCAAGATCGACGACCCGGCGCTCATGGTCGCGCTCAAGGCCGATTGTTTCTATATCGGCGCGCTCGGATCGCGAAAGACGCACGCGAGGCGGATCGAACGCATGCGCGCTCAAGGGTTCGATGAAGCGGCGCTGTCGCGTATCCATGCGCCGATCGGGCTCGACATCGGGGCGGTCAGCCCGGCTGAAATCGCGGTGTCGATCATCGGAGAGATTGTCGCTTCGCTGCGCAAAAAGCCGTTGCGCACTGAGAGCGCGGCGGCATGAAATTCGGCTTGACGCCGATCGAGGAGGCCGAGGGCGCTGTGCTGGCGCATGGCGTTCGGATTGACGGCGTCGCTTACAAGAAGGGCGACGTTCTCACGCACGAGCGGCGGTTGGCTCTCGATACGGCCGGCGTGAAGTGCGTCGTGGCGGCGCGGCTCGAGCCGGGCGACGTCGATGAGAATGAGGCGGCGCTGAAGCTCGCCAACCGCCTCGCCGGTCAGCATCTGCGTTGCTCGGCGCCGTTTACGGGGCGGGTCAATCTTTTTGCTGAGAGCGCAGGGCTTGCGATCATCGAGCCCGAGGCGATTGACCGGGTCAATGCGGTCGATGAGGCGATCACCGTCGCGACTCTGCCCCGCTATCGCGCCGTCGCCGACGGCGACATGGTCGCGACGATCAAGATCATTCCGTTCGCCACTCAAGCTCCGACGCTCGAGACTGCGCTCGCGGCGGCGCCGATGGGCGCCATCTCCATTTCACCCTTCAAGCCGATGCGGATCGGGGTGGTCTCAACGACGCTCCCGGGCCTGAAGCCCTCGATTGTGGCGAAGACCTTGCGCGTGCTCGAGGCGCGCCTCAAGCCGATGGGAGCGCGCATCGTCGCCCAGGAGATCGTCCCCCATGAGGTTGGGCCGCTCGCGAAAGCGCTGGCGCGCCTGATCGACGGCAGTGATGCGCTCATTGCGTTCGGGGCCTCCGCCATCACCGACCGCCGCGACGTCATTCCAGCCGCGATCGAAGCGATCGGCGGGCGCATCGAACGGTTCGGCATGCCCGTCGATCCCGGCAATCTGCTGCTCCTTGCCGAACGCCATGGGATCCCGATCATCGGGGCGCCGGGCTGCGCGCGGTCCCCGAAAGAGAATGGCTTCGACTGGGTCTTGCAGCGCCTGCTGGCGGGCGTCCCCATTCGCGACGCGGATATCCGCGCGATGGGCGTTGGCGGGCTGCTCATGGAGATCGCCTCGCGTCCGCAGCCGCGCGCCCCCGATGACTAGGGTCGGCGCTGTCATTCTTGCCGCGGGCCAGTCGTCGCGCTTTCGCGCCGGCGGCGGCCTGGACGAGACAAAGCTCGTGGCGAAACTCGACGGCAAGCCGATCGTGCGGCGCGTCGTGGAAGCGGCGCTGGCGACCAAGGCGCGTCCGGTCGTGGTCGTCACCGGCTATGCTGCGGAACTCGGTCGAGGGGGCGGTTGCTGATCTCGACGTTGAGCTTGCCTTCAACCCGAAATTCGCGAGCGGACTCGCCTCGTCGCTGAGCGTCGGTCTATCCGCCATGCCCCGCGATGTTGTCGGAGCGCTCGTGCTCCTGGGCGACATGCCCTGGATCGAACCTCGGCTCATTGACGCCCTGATTGACGCCTTCCTGGCGCGTAAGGACGCGCTCGCAGCTGTCCCTTTACGCAAAGGTCGGCGCGGCAATCCCGTTCTTCTGGGCCGAGAGTTATTCGAAGCGGCGATGCGCCTGGAAGGCGACGAGGGCGCGCGCAGGCTGATCGGGGCGCTTAACGCCGCCGAATTGGTCGAAGTCGAGGCTTCCGACGTGGGCGTGACGTTCGACATCGACACGCCGGACGATTTGGCGGCCGCCCAGCGGTTTCAGGGCGGCGACCTGTAGTCAGATCAGCCTCATGCCCTTGAGCGAGGCATGCCCGTCGCGTCCGACGATGATGTGGTCATGGACTGCGACGCCCAATGACTTGGCGACTGCGATAATGTCCAATGTCATCTTGACGTCTTGCGTCGATGGCGTTGGATCGCCCGATGGGTGGTTGTGAACAAGCACGATCGCTGTCGCCGACAGTTCGAGCGCGCGACGCATGACTTCGCGCGGATAGACGGGGGTGTGATCGACGGTGCCTGACCCCTGAACCTCGTCTGCGATCAGGCCATTCTTCTTGTCGAGAAACAGGATCCGGAAGCTTTCACGGCCTTCGAACGCCATCGACGTGCGGCAATAGTCGATCACCTCGCTCCACGAGCCCAGCGGGAGCCGCTTCTTGACGGCGCCCTTGGCGAAGCGTTGCGCGGCGGCTTCGACGATCTTGAATTCCGAGATGGCGCCGGCGCTCATGCCGTCGATTTCGGCTAGCCTTCCGGGATCGGCCGCGATGACTTCGCCGAAAGAGCCGAAGCGGGCGATGAGGCTCTTGGCGATGCGGCTTCACGTCGCGTCGCGGAATCGCGCGAAACAGAATGAGCTCGAGAAGTTCGTAGTCGGCGAGGGCGCCTGGACCTGCTTCCTTAAGGCGGGAGCGCAACCGCTCGCGATGCCCGTGATAATGCGGCGTTTCTATCTCACCGCCTTCCGCTACCGGCGGATCCGAGGGCGAGTGTGTTCGGACGCCTGTCAGCGCCGACGCGCCAGCCTCATGCAGTTGAGTGCGCCGCTCGCGGGGCCGATGAGTCTTACCTTCGCGGCCGGCTTCCGAGGTCATCGGATTGGCGCGCGATCAGCTCCGGTGGGCGAGAGGGTGAAAATCTCGTACCCGGTCTCCGTCACGCCGACGCTATGCTCGAACTGTGCCGATAGCGACCGATCACGCGTCACCGCCGTCCAACCGTCAGCGAGAATCTTCACCCCATAACCGCCGAGATTGATCATCGGCTCGACTGTGAAGAACATGCCGGGGTGCAGCGGAACGCCTTCGCCTTTTCGGCCGACATGCAGGATGTTCGGCTCGTCGTGAAAGAGCTTTCCGAGTCCGTGGCCACAAAAGTCGCGCACGACCGAACAGCGCTCGGCCTCGGCGTAGGTTTGAATAGCGTAGCCAATGTCGCCCGTCGTACCGCCAGGCTTGATCGCTTCGATGCCGCGCATCATCGCCTCGTAGGTTACGTCGATCAGGCGCTGCGCCCGGCGTGGGGCCTCGCCGGCGACAAACATGCGGCTCGCATCGCCATGCCAGCCATCGACGATCAGAGTGACGTCGATATTGAGGATGTCGCCGTCGCGTAACGGTTTCTCGTCGGGTATGCCATGGCACACGACATGATTGATCGAGATGCATCCTGACTTGCGATAGCCCCGGTAGTTCAAAGGCGCAGGATAGGCGTCGTGGTCGCGGGCAAACTCAAATATGAACCGGTCGAGGCTCGCGGTCGTAACTCCAGGTTTGACGCGTGGACCTATCAAATCGAGCGCTTCTGCGGTCAGCGCGCCGGCCTTGCGCATCGCGGCGAAGTCTTCCGGCCCATGCAGGCGGATTTGCCCGCTGCGGCGGCCAACCTTCTCGTTTGCGAGCACAAATGTCGTCGACGTCGCCACCAGCGTTCCCTTGCCGTACTGCAGAAACTCTCACACATATGCCTCGCTTCCCGCCGAAGACAAGTCACCAATTTGAGATCGGGAAAGGTCCGCCGGGCCTGGCGGACTTTTCTGGCGTTCATGCTAGCGTCACGCTAGGTCGCGGCAGGTTCCAAAATGTTGCGCGCGCGAAGGGGACTTGGCGATGACGAAACCGACGACTGTAACCGCCGCCGTCCTGGTGATCGGCGACGAGATTCTCTCGGGGCGGACCAAGGACCGCAACCTCGGTTATATCGCCGAATATCTGGCGAAAATCGGCGTGGACGTTCGGGAAGCACGGGTGGTCCCCGATGTCGAGGACGACATCGTCGCGGCTCTCAACGCCCTTAGGGGGCGTTACGATTATGTGATCACGACCGGAGGCATTGGCCCCACTCACGACGACATCACCGCCGACGCGGTCGCGCGGGCGTTTGGCGTCACGATTGACGAGGATCCCCGGGTCATCGCCGCGATGCTCCAGCGCTATGCGCCTGGCGACTTGACGCCGGCGCGGCGGCGCATGGCGCGTATTCCGGCCACTGCGGAGCTCATCGAGAACCCGATCTCGATTGCGCCGGGTTTCCGCGTCAGCAATGTGTATGTCATGGCAGGCGTTCCCGCCGTCATGCAGGCGATGCTCGACTTCGCCGTGAAGACGATGAAGACAGGCGCTACCATGCGGGTCGAGACGATCGAGGCGGGGGGGATTCCCGAGGGCCGCTACGGCGACCCGCTCGGCGCGATCGCCGCCGCGCATCCGGATGTCTCGATCGGTTCCTATCCGTCCTACAGGGACGGGCGCTTCAACAACCAGATCGTGGTGCGCGGCAAGGACGAGGGGGCGGTCACCGCGGCGAAGACCGCGGTCGAGGCGATGCTCGCCGCGCTGTCGCAAGACGCCGCGGCGCGTTAAGCCTCGACCAGAGGTCGCACTGGAAAAGTGTTGATTCGGCGGCGCGGCTGCTCGCCCATCGACGTCGCGCTTGCTATTGCAGTAGGCGATCTCTTGCGTCAAGGAGCCGCCCCGTGCCGCCCGCCCCCCGCGACAAGGCTTTTCCGGTTTCGTGGGACCAGTTCCACCGGGATGCGCGCGCTCTCGCCTGGCGACTCGCTTCCGCAGGGCCGTTCAACGCCATCGTGGCCATCACTCGCGGCGGTCTCGTCCCCGCGGCGATTGTCGCCCGAGAACTCGAGGTCCGGGTGATCGAGACGGTGAGCATCGCGTCCTATCACGACTACAAGACGCAAGGCGGCCTCAAAGTCCTCAAGACGATCGCTCCCGATGTCTCCAATCTCAATGACGGGGCGAAGATTCTCATCGTCGACGACCTGGTCGACACCGGGGCCACCGCCAAAGTGGTGCGCGAGATGCTGCCCAGAGCGCATTTCGCCGCCGTCTACGCCAAACCCTTGGGGCGCCCACTGGTCGACACCTTCATCACCGAAGTCTCCCAGGACACGTGGATCTATTTCCCCTGGGACATGGGCCTCGCCTTTCAGCCGCCGATCGCCAACGACAAAGGCGGCTAAGGTTCATTTTCGCCAGGAAGTGTGAAAGAAGCGCGCTTCATGCGGACGTGGCGAAACCGGTAGACGCAAGGGACTTAAAATCCCTCGGCCGCAAGGCTGTGCGGGTTCGACCCCCGCCGTCCGCACCATCTGTCGCCTTGTTAGCAGCGTGCCGCTCAGGCTTGGCGCAGGCGCCCAGGGGTCCTGACGCGTACCGGCCGCCGCGGCGCGACATTGCGAAGGACGCGTGCAGGCGCTCCTCCCGCCCAGGCCCGCCTTGCACCACCGCCGCCATTCCCGTAACGGGGCCCGATCAAGCGAGCGGCGCCGCGCGAGCGGTCGCGCGTGTATCTTCCCCTATCGCGAAGGCCGAATGACCTCTGGACTCCAACACCGCCGCCTGACCAGCCCCAAGGATCTCGTCGAAGCGGGGCTGGCCCAGCCGGAGCGGCTTCGGGAGCTCGAGGCCGTGGCCAGGCGCTACGCGATCGGCCTCACGCCGGCGCTAGCCGCGCTGATTCGACCCGGAGACCCGGCCGACCCGATTGCGCGTCAGTTCGTGCCCGACCCACGTGAGCTCGTCCGCGATCCCGCCGAGCGCGACGATCCGATTGGCGATGACGCCATGAGCCCGGTCAAGGGGCTGGTGCATCGCTATCCCGATCGGGTCTTGATCAAGTTGGTCGCGGTTTGCGCGGTTTATTGCCGATTCTGCTTCCGTCGCGAGCAGGTGGGTCCTGGCTCGGGGTCGCTGAGCGCGGCCGAGTTCGCGGCGGCTCTTGACTACGTACGCGCTCATACAGGAATTTGGGAGGTCATACTGACCGGCGGCGATCCGTTGACTCTATCGCCCCGCCGCATCGCCGAGGCGACCCAGGCGCTTGCGGCAATCGACCACGTCAAAGTGCTGCGTTGGCATACCCGCCTGCCTGTCGCCGCGCCGGAGCGGGTGACCAAGGCCGTCGCGCGCGCTCTCATGGCCGAAGGCAAGACGACGGTGGTCGCGGTGCATGCCAACCATCCGCGCGAACTGACCGAAAGCGCGCGCTCCGCCTGCCGCCGCCTGGCGGCCGAAGGCGCGATGCTGGTCAGCCAGAGCGTGCTTTTGAAGGGCGTCAACGACGACCCGGAGACGCTCATCGACCTGATGCGAGCCTTCGTCGAGGCGCGGGTGAAGCCTTACTATCTGCATCACGGCGATCTCGCGCCCGGCACGACGCACTGGCGGGTGCCGATCGCCAGGGGGCAGGAGTTGATGCGGGCGTTGCGCGCCCGTCTCTCGGGGCTGGCGACGCCGACCTACATGCTCGACATTCCCGGGGGCCATGGCAAGGCGCCGATCGGGCCGCAATGGATCCATTGCGGCGAAGACGGAGAGCACGTGGTCACGGACCCTCAGGGAATCCAGCACGTCTACGCCGATCGGCTTGGCGCGGACAGCTAGCGTCGGGGGGCCAACTTATGGGGCGGGCCGCAGCGCGCCGAGCCGTCAAGGGCTGACGAATTGCATCATCGCTGGGTCGTTGCCTTCGGCCACGCTCTTCGCCACGCTGCCCGCGACAATAGGATAGAGGATCACGAACCCGGCCGCGTAGGCCAGCAAGGCCGCCAATAGGGCTAAGGTTTTGATGGTCGATGCACGAGGCGTCGCGTGGGCGTAAGGGTAAGCGCTATCAAAATCGGCCGGCCTCTCAAAACGGGTCATGACACAATCTCCTCTTGGAACTATCTCCTCTTGGATTCAGGCACGCGCAGGTTGATGAAACGCCTGCGAAACTCCTCGGGCCGTCCTTAAGGACCGACGAATGACATTCCTGCCGGGACTTTGCTCTGCGGAGGGCTGGCGGCCGGAGCCTCCAGCAGAATCGCCGACCCGAGAGCATAGATTGCGAGCGCCGCTACGAGGATCTCGACGCAGATGCATGTCGCTGCGAACATTCTCTCGTTATGAGCGACATAATTCCCACGGCGCCCCGCAGATCGCTTTTCGAAAATAGTCATCACCAAGCTCCATCCGCCACCGACGACCTCCGTCACGCCTCCTCCCGATCCGGACGACTCCGTCCAAGAGGTGTGGGTTAATCATTGGCGCCGCGGGACGCAGTGACGCGCGTCACAGTTCCGACTGGCCTGCAGTTTTGGGAGAAAATGCGAGGAAACGGATTTGTGCGGCCGCGCCGCCGGCTTGTTTAGAAATCCGGCCGTCGCTGGGGCGGGGACTTCAATCGCCGCCCGGCCGATTGGCCGACAGTTCGGCGATCACCTGATCGACGCCATCGGACGATATCCTGAACAGCCCCAAATAGGGTTGGCTGAATTCGAGAATGAGATAGATGGCGCTCGCCACCGCTGCAGCCCCAAGCGCCTCATAAATGATCGCCAGCGCGTTGACGCCCGACGATGCGCCGATACAGGTGAACAGCAGCGTCGCCCAGGAGACGACGCTTATGAGCAGCGCCTCCGGAATGGGGCTCAGGAGCTGCCTCGACATCAGATAATGCGTTTGGATAATGGAGGCCGAGAGTTGGCGACCCTTTTCGAGCTGATAGCGCTGCTCATCGTCGGCAGGCTTGAGCGCGGCGAAGAATCCATCGAAGTCGCGCAACTCGGCGCGCGATTGGCTATAGGCCAGCCGCGCCGGTCTGGCGCCGCCGTCGCCCCAGAAGCGCTCGCGCGTGGCCATAAGCTCCTCCCTCAAGAGCTCGCGGCCGCGATCGGCCCCTGATCCGTAACGCTCCAGGGCCAGATCGAGCTGCAGGACCTGCGAGCCAAGGGTATGCGTTTCGGACTGCTGCTGCGAATAGACGCCGTAGCTGGTCCAGATGAGAAGCCCCAACACGAGCGCGAGCAACAAGGCCACCAGTCCCTGAATGGTGGTGATCGCACTTTTTGCGTCGGCGATATGTTGGCTGGGAAGCGAATGCTGCAGCAGGATGCCGAGCATGCAGCCTGCGAAGACGATGACCATCACCGCCAGCGCCCGCCAGACAAACGTCATCGTCAACCCCATTCGGCCTCCATCGCACTCAGATGGGCAACGCCCCCGGCCGACGTGTCGCGCACGCCCCTTCTCCGCGTCAACTCCTCTTGGGTCGAGGGCCGGCCTGGCGCGCTCCGGGTCAGCAATCGAGGGCGAGGATGGCCCGAGCGGGCTGGGCAAGGCACAAGGCTCGCAGGTGCGCGATTCTGCGCGCGACTCAAGCTTTTCAGGCTGTTAGCATCATTTTTCTGCAACTCGACCAAGATGTGCGCCGGCAATACGAGATAAACAATATCCACACGTAAATAATATAAGACATTGAGATAGATAGATAATGTGGGATCGCTGGCCTCGCCGCGGCGCGCGGTTGCTCGCGAGCTTCCGGCCGCAAAGTCGGGTCTACCTTGGACGCCTGACTGTTGTTAGAGGGCGCTCCCATACGGCGCTGCCGGGCGCGCAGGTCGAACGCGGCGAAGCTAACGGTCTTCCGATGCATCCGCGCGGACGCGTCGCCGCGAGCACGCGTGACGCCCATCCAATCGACCGGCGATTACGGCGCAGGAAGCCAGAGCCGCGCCTTCCGCCCGCGGTCCCGACCTAGATTAGAGCCCGCTGCCCTCGTGGTTGATTTTCGCCGTCGCCACGTCGTCCATCATGCTGAGGAGCGTCTGAGGGACCGGCATTGGCGTGCAGGCCTTGTCGCCATCGAGGAAGAAGACGAGGCCGCCGGAGTTGCCGTCGACCTTGGCCAGCGCGGCCTTGTCGCCATAGGGGAGCCCGGGCGGGGTTTCCGGGTTCATGGCGTAGATGCCGCGCAGGAACTCCCACTGCTCAGACGTCAATTGGATCCACTTGCCGTGGTGTGTTTCAATCGCCGCCTTGGGCACGGAGATGTCGACGCACTGGCCGGTTTCGCCGGCGAACGCCACTCGAGGCAGAATCGCCACAGCAGCGGCCAAGGCCAGAAAACGCTTGTTCAACATGAGGACCTCCTTAAGGTCGGACGCCCTCGTTGGTTGTTTCCCTCTCCTAAAGAAACTTTCCGATCGTCCTTTCGCCGACTGACGCTTCACAGAAGCCGCGAACCTACCACGACTTCTTTAAACAAGAATTATGCCAAGCCAGAACGGGCATCGGGAACATCCGCTCGCGAGCACCAGGGAGCGGCGGTCCCGCGATGTGTTCAATTCTTCGCCGTCTGCCTATTATGTTGGCAGAGAAGTCCCACAGGGCAAGGGTCGTGAGACGTCTTGTGCTGCCCGGCACAGCATCGTGCAAAAATGCCGGCGTCACAATTTTGCGCTTTGATGGCGTGCCGTAAGGGGCTCGCGGAGGAGATAGCGAAGATGGCGCAGATCAAACTCACCCGGTCGTCAGAGAGATATTGGCGGGTGACATTCGACAATCCGCCGCTCAATTTGATGGGTCCGGAATTCGTTCTGGAATTCCGTGAGATCATCGCGGCGCTCGAGACAGACCAAGAGCTTAGGGTCGTGGTTTTCGACAGTGCAGTGGAAGGATTCTTCCTGAACCACAGCGATTTCAACGCCAAGCTCAAGGACCTGACCGACATCCCTCAAGGGCCTACGGGGCTGGAGGCGTGGCCGGATATCCTCGTGCGCCTGACGCATGCGCCGGTGGTGTCGATCGCTCTGATCCGGGGTCGGGCGACGGGAAACGGAAGCGAGATCGCGCTTGCCTGCGACATGAGTTTCGCGAGCCGGGAAAAAGCGGTTCTGTCTCAGTGGGAAGTGGGCGTGGGTTTGGTCGCCGGTGGTGGACCCATGGCTCGACTGCCTCGGCTCATGGGCCGAAACCGCGCCTTGGAAGTGCTCCTCTCGTCCAACGACATCGACGGCGACCTGGCTGAGGCTTACGGATATGTGAACAGGTCGCTGCCGGACGCGGAACTCGATGGGTTCGTCGATGCGCTCGCGACCCGCATCGCTTCGTTCGACAAATGGGCGATCGCGAACACGAAGCGTCTTGTGAACGCCGCGAGTTTACCCCCGGACGTCGAAATCGCCGCCGGGTGGGACACCTGCATGGCTTCGATTGTCCGGCCGGCGGCGCAAGACCGAATCAAGGCCTTGTTCGAGCAGGGCTTTCATAAACCCGGAGACGCAGAAAATCGGCTCGGATCCTACTTGGGGCGACTTGGCTCCTGAGAGACTGCCGGGCCCCGCGGCGCAGCGACGCCGATGCGCTTGATTTCCCATTCGAGCGCAACTCCGCTCGTCTCGAGAACCCGGCGCCTGACCTCCTCGCCGAGCGCTTCGAGATCGGCGGCGGTGGCGTCGCCAAGGTTGATCAGGAAATTGCAGTGCAGGGTCGACACCTGTGCGCCGCCGAGGCTCAATCCCCGGCATCCGGCCTTGTCGATCAGTTCCCAGGCCTTCATCCCCGGCGGATTCTTGAACGTCGAGCCGCCGGTCTTCTCGCGGATCGGCTGCGAGGCTTCGCGCGCGCGGGTGATGCGCTCCATCTCGGCTTCGATCGCCTTGGGTTCGCCAGGACGGCCTTGAAACATTGCGCCGGTGAACACGACGTCGTCGGGCGCCAAGCTATGGCGATAGGAAAAGCCCATGGCCGGATTTGAAAACACGCGCCTGGCGCCGGTGCGATCGATTCCACGCGCCTCGATGAGCACGTCCTTGATCTCGCCCCCATGCGCACCGGCATTCATGACCAAAGCCCCGCCGATTGAGCCAGGCACGCCGCGCAGGAACGCCAGGCCATCGACGCCGGCAATTGCGGCGGCCTTGGCGACGTACTGGTCCGGCGTCGCTGCGCCGACGACGACGCGCGAGCCGTCCATGACCTCGACCGCGCCGAAGGCCCGGCCGCCGAGCCGGATGACAAGCCCGGCGACGCCGCCATCGCGCACGATGAGGTTCGAGCCGAGACCGATGGTCGTGACGGGGATCTCGTGGGGGAGAACAGAGAGAACGTAGGCGAGATCGTCGTCGTCGGCCGGGGAGAACAGCGCCTCGGCCGGACCGCCGACCCGAAACCAGGTCGCATCAGCGATTGGGGCGTTGGGCGTGAGGCGTCCGCGCAGCTTGGCCGCCCGCGCGTTCACCTCGTCGACCAGACCGGGCATCGACGGGGCGTCAGGCTTTGTCGAGCGCGGCGAGTTCGCCGGGTAGCGCATAGGCCCATTGGGTGATCGACCCGGCGCCGAGGCAAATGACGTAATCGCCTGGCTTCGCAAGCGAATGCACCATGCCCGCCAACTTGTCGGGCGAAGGCAGCATCAGCGCGTGACGATGGCCGTGAGCAGCGATCGCGGTCGCCAGCGCCGACTTGTCGACGCCTTCGATCGGCGCTTCGCCGGCCGGATAGACATCGGCGACGATGACGCTGTCGGCGTCGTTGAAGCAGGTGGCGAAGGCGTCGAACAGCGACGCGAGGCGCGTGAACCGATGCGGCTGCACGACGGCGATCACCTTGGCTTCGGTGGCCGCCCGCGCGGCTCTCAAGACCGCGGCGATTTCGACCGGATGGTGGCCATAGTCGTCATAGATGGCGACGCCGTTCCATGTTCCCGTAAGGGTGAAGCGCCGGCGGACGCCTCCGAATCCGGCGATCGCCTTGCGAATGACGTCGATCGGCGCGCCAAGCTCGTGGGCGACCGCAATTGCCGCGGTGGCGTTGAGCGCGTTGTGGCGGCCGGGCATCGGCAGCGCCAAGTTATCGATGAACGTGGCGCGCCCCGTCGCCCGATCCCGGATCAGCGCTGAAAATCGCGTGACGCCGCCGGCAAGGTTGACGTCCATGAGGCGCACGTCGGCCTGCGGGTTCTCGCCGTAGGTCAAAATCCGTCGGTCTTCGACCTGGCCGACGAGTTCCTGCACGGTCGGATGATCGAGGCACATGACGGCAAAGCCATAGAACGGCAGGTTTCCGATCAGCGCCAGAAAGGCGTCCTTGATGGCGTCGAAGGTCTTGAAGTGGTCGAGGTGCTCGGGATCGATGTTGGTGACGACGGCGATGTCGGCGGGGAGCTTGAGGAACGTGCCGTCGCTCTCGTCGGCCTCGACCACCATCCAGTCGCCAGCTCCGAGGCGCGCGTTGGTCCCGTAGGCGTTGATGATGCCGCCGTTGATCACCGTCGGATCAAGCCCGGCGGCGTCGAGCAGCGTCGCCACCAGCGACGTCGTCGTGGTCTTGCCGTGCGTGCCGGCGACGGCCACGCATTGCTTGAGCCGCATCAGCTCGGCCAGCATCTCGGCGCGACGGACGACGGGAATGCGCTTCGCCCGCGCCTCGACGACCTCAGGATTGTCGCGCTTGACCGCAGAAGAAATGACGACCACCGCGGCCGCCCCGAGGTTCGCCTTGTCATGGCCGACAAACACGGTCGCGCCGTGCTCGCGCAGACGCTTGACGTTCGCGTTGTCGCTTTGGTCCGAGCCCTGAACCTGATGACCAAGGTTGAGGAGCACCTCGGCGATGCCCGACATGCCAATGCCGCCGATGCCGACGAAGTGGATAGGGCCGATCTGGTTCGGCAGTTTCATGCTTTCAAACCCTCAGCGGGCCCGTCTCCCGCTCAAGCGGCCCGAACAACGTTCGACCGCATAAGGCGATTCCATTGATTTGGGAAACGGGGCGCGCGCCTCGCGCTCACAGGGTCGAGCGGTCAATGGCCGTTTCCGCTTCCGCGATGCTCTCCGGCCGCCCGACATGCACCCAGAGGCCATCGAGACGAACGCCGTAAAGCCGGCCCTTGGCCGCGGCGGCGTGAAAGAACGGGGCGAGGCGGAACACCTCCGCCGTCTCGCTTGCGAACAGCTGCGGCTTGACGATCCCGACGCCGGTATAGACGAAGGGCGCGACGTGGCGCGGCTCGCGCGGCTGAAGCCGTCCATCATGAGTCATGACGAAATCGCCGGGCCAGTCGACGCCGACCGCCCCTGCGCCAGCGGCGACCAACAGCAGGATGTCCATCGTCTCCGGATCGAAACTCCGGGCCAGGCGCGCAATGTTCGAGCGCGGGCCCTCGATCCAGAACGCGTCGGTGTTGCAGATCAGGAACGGATCGCCGCCGATCAGCGGCAGCGCGCGCTTGATCCCGCCGCCCTGATCGAGCAGCTTCGAGCGCTCGTCCGAGATGACGATCTTTGGCGCCTGCCGCTTGGCGAGGTGCGCCTCGATCTGGTCGGCGAGCCAATGCACGTTGACGATCGCCCGCTCGACGCCGCTCTCAGCCAGGCGATCAAGACAATAATCGATGAGCGTCCGGCCATGAACCTTGACGAGCGGCTTCGGCAGCGTCTCGGTGATCGGCCGCATGCGCATCCCCAATCCGGCGGCGAACACCATGGCCGTCTTCGGAACAGGAAGGCTCATCGGGCCTCAGCGATCAATCTTCAGGGTCGGATTTGACCGGCGGTGGGCCGAGCGCCCGGGGCAAGTGGTTCCGATACCAGACCGCGAGCGGTTGAAGCAACGGATGGGCGAGATTGCGCGCCAGATAGCGCTCGATCCGCGGCAGGTGGCGCAGGTACTCGGGCTTTTTATCGCGCTTGTCGAGCCGGGCGAAGAGGCCAAGGATCTTGGTGGCGCGCTGGGCGCCCATCGCCGCATAGGCGGCGGCGAAGCGCTGGGTGTCGAAGGCAGGATCGGCAACCGCCCTGCGGCGCATATAGAGGGCGGCGAGACGCATCTCGAGATCCTCCGGCACGTCGACGCGCGCGTCCTGCAACAGCGAAACGACGTCGTAGGCCGGCGGCCCGATCACCGCGTCCTGAAAATCGATGAGGCCAATTCGCTTGAGCCCCTGCCGCTCCGGCAGCCAGTGCAGATTGGGCGAATGATAGTCGCGCAGCGTCCAGGTGGTGGGTTCGGCGAGGATCGGCGCCAGGAGTTCGCGCCAGATGGCCAGGAACTGCATGCGCGCGCCCGACGGCGGCGTCACCCGAGCGATCGCGGGCGCGTACCAGTCGAGCACGAGTTCGACTTCGACCAGCATTGCTTCAATGTCGTAGACTGGCGGTTCGTAGGGTTCCTCGCCGGCCGACAAGCTCGGCGGCAGTTCGCGTCCGTGCAGATCGGCGAGAAGCGCGATTGCCGGCGCATAACGCGCGCCATCCGGAACGCCGTTTTGAGCGATGATCGTCGAGCCGAAGTCTTCGAGCAGCGCAAGGCCTTGGTCCACGCTATAGTCGATGAGCGCCGGCGCCGAATAGCCGAGGCTGCGCAAGCCCTCGTCGACGGCGATGAAAGCGCGGATGTCGGGCGACAGCTTGGCGATGGCGGCGTAGGGCTTGCCGAAGCGGATGACGGGCCCGTCCGGCCGGGGCGGGGAAATCATCAATATCGCGGTCTCGCCGGTCGGCTTGGTCAGCCGCTCATAGGCGCGAATGGACGCGTCGCCCTGCAGGAACTCGCGGCTTGCGTCACTCCAGCCGGCGCGCTCAAGCAGCCTCGCAACGCCAAGCGCGAGCGACAAGCGCGGCTTGATCGCGCCGAACCCACGCAACCTCAGCAGGCGAAAGTCGGGACCGCGTTTTGCATCAAACTGGATGTCGACCTCGAGCCGGTCGGCGGGCAGCGCCTGCGTGACCTTCTCCGGCCACTCGACGATCGCGATCGCGTCGTCTACGGCTTCGTCCCAGCCGAGATTGGCGAGCTCGGTCGGGCCGCGCAACCGGTAGAAGTCGGCGTGGACAACCGGCCCGCGCGGGGCGTCATAGACTTGCATCAAGGTGAAGGTCGGGCTTGGCGCCTCGAGCTCCGGCGCTTCGGCGAGAGCTCGGATGAGGCCGCGGGCGAAAGCGGTTTTGCCGGCTCCGAGATCGCCGGTGAGAGCAACGAAGTCGCCAGGCTCGAGCCAGGCCGCCTGCGCCGCGGCGATGGCCAACGTCGTCGCCTCGTCAGGCGCCTCGAAGCTCCAAACTCCCGCTTCTTCTCTTACGCCGGCGAGACCGCTCATGCCCTCTACTGGACCGACTGGGCCTTGGGCGGCGCCATGAGTTGCGGGCTAACCACCGACACACCGACTGGATCAATCGGAAAGATGCAGGTGACCGTGGTGCCCTCCCGGGGCGCCGTATCGATCAGGACCCGGCCCTGATGCAGTTCGACCATCGATCTCACGATCGACAGGCCGAGGCCGGGGCCACGATGCCGGGATCCATTGGGGAAGGTTTCGAACCGCTCGAATACGCGATCAATCATCTCGGGAGGAATGCCGCGTCCACGATCGCTGACCTTGAACACGATCTCCGCCCCACGTCGCATCGCCGCCAGCGTGACGGTCTGGCCTGCTTCCGAATAGTTGATCGCGTTGGAGAGAAGATTGAACAAGATTTGGCGCACCCGCCGGCCGTCTGCGTGCAGCGATCCGACGCCGTCGGTCATGACGATGCGCAATTCGATCGCCGCCTCACTCAGGCGATCCTGCACGCCCGCGGCCGCGGCCTTCATCGCCTCGGCGACGTCGACGTCCTCGAGCCTGAGATCCAGCGCCCCGGCGTCCATCGAGGCCAGATCGAGAATGTCGTCGATGATGGCGAGCAGCGCATGCGACGAATCGGTGATGAATCCGGCATATTCGACCTGCTTCGGATTGAGCGGGCCAACGCCTCCGCCCGCCAGAAGCTGGGTGAAGCCGATAATGTTGGTGAGCGGCGTGCGCAGCTCGTAGGAGACGTGGTTGACGAAATCGTTGCGCAGCTTTTCCGCTGCGATCAGCGCTTGATTGCGCTCGGTCAGCGCGCGCTCGATGTTGACGCCCGCAGTCACATCGAGCGACGTCATGAGCGTCGCTCCGTCCGGCAACGGCAGAGCGGCGCAATCAAGGATGAGCCCGTCCGTGCGCTCGATCCGCGCCGTCCGGCTCTTGCGATGGTCGGGAAGATCGACGATCACGGCCTTAAGCTCGTCGAACAGCCCGGGGTCGCTGCACAGCGGCTTGCAGTCGCGCGCGATTTCGTCGATGTGCGGGCGTTCGCGTAGGACCTTCGGATCGATTTGCCACAGTTCCGCGAAGGCCGGGTTGAACAGCTTCATGCGGCCGTCCGCCCCGAACGCCGCCACCCCTTCCTTGAGCGCGTCGAGCGTCTCGCCCTGCACATGGGTGAGCGCGGTGACTTGGGAAGCGAGCGCGTAGCTCTGCGTCGCATCGTCATAGAGATAGGTGACGCCGCCTTTCGGATTGGGGCTCATGACGACGCGCAACGCTCGCCCATCGGGCAGATGCCACACGGATTCGCTCGGCTCGATCGCCTGGTAAGCGGTCAATTGCTGCGCCTTCCAGGCGCGGAAGTCCACCTGTTCGGGCAATTGACGCTTGGCCCGCAGCCGGTCAAGGATCTCGCCATCGCTCGGTCCTTGATCGAGGAAGGCCGGTTCGAGCGACCAGATCTGGCAATAGGCCGCATTGTAGAGGGTTAGCCGCTTGGACTTGTCGAAGATCGCAACCGCCGTCGACAGCCGATCGATCATGCGCGAATAGTCGTCCTCATTGCGCTCCATATCCGCTTTCAGCGCCACGATTTCGGACACATCGCGGGCGACGCCGGCGGAGCCGACCTGAGTGCGGGCCTCGACGGCGTCGAAGGTTCGGCGCGCGCCCCCGACCACCGCCGACGCGCGCCGCCTCCAGGCCCCGGTCTCCTTGACCGTCGCCGTCGCTTCGCGGCGCACCGCTGGATCGAACAACTCCCCGCCAGCCTCGATCGCTGCGGCAGCGTCAGGGGCGTCAACCGCGCGGCCGTAGGCGACGTTGCACCAGACGATCCGGCCCATTGCGTCGCGCGTCCACGCCGGCATATCCGCGGTTTCGAGTGCGCGGCGCAGGCCGTCCAGAGCGCCCTCGGCTTCAGTGAATGAATCGCGCAATTGCGCCAATTGAAGGCGTTCGCCCGAGACATCGCGGATGCGCATCACCGCGCTGCCGGACACCGGGCGCCCGTCGAGCTCGAGATGGCGGCCGCGCAAGCTGACCACGGCGGCGGCGAAGGCTTCGCCGCGGGTCAGCAATCGCTCGGTCGCCTCTTCGATCTTGGCCGCCTGGGCCGGATTGAGCCACGAGCCGAAGGCGAGCACGCGCGACGACAGCGGCAAATCGGCGACGAGGGCGAAATCGCCCTCGATCGTCGGCTCCGCGTCCAGACGGTCCCAGGAAACGAGGATTTGCGGCTCGCTGCGCAACATGAGCGCCGCGCGGTCGAGTTTGGCGTTGGTTCGTGCGAGCTCCGTCTCGAGCTCCTGAACGCGGCGCGTCCAGATCCGGCGACCAACCAGATGAAGGACGGCGGTGATCGTCGCCAGCAGCATCAGCGACAGGATGACGAGGCCGACGACATTGGCCTGGACCGACGCCATGTCGAACGCCAGCCGTGCCGGCGCCTCCAGGGACTGGGAGAGGTCCTGCGCGCAGGCCAGCGCGCCCGCAAGCAGGTAAAGCGCCAAGCCTGCGGCCGCCCGGGCGACGAACGCCCGGTCGAGCCTTCGCGTCCGCCCGCCGATTCCGGAGCGCTTCGCCCCGCTGAACCCCCGCAACGAATCGCCTCCTCGAGAGCCTGACGGCGATGTCTCGCGCCGGCCGGGTGGTCCGCCAACCCGTTCCTTCCGCCAAGAAGGTGCGAATCAGCCCCTCACCAGGATTACGAAATGTTTGCCGCAAAGTCGTTAACCATAGAGGGTGAGGCGCGACGGACGGTTCAGCGACCGGATGCTAGCCCTCGTGGTAATGATGGCGACGAGCGACCAGATGTGGCGATTTGCGCTTCCGTCGCTGTCGCGGCGGCTCCGCCTGTCTATTAAAATTTGTTTCAATTTTCAGCGCTAGCGCAAAAGCCCAAGGATATCCTTGATCGCGTCCATGTTCGGTCGCGCAATGGCGCGCGCCTTCTCCGCCCCCTCGGCGAGGACAGCGTCGGTAAAGCCCGGGTCGGCCGCGAGGCGCAGCATTTCGGCGCGAATCGGGGCGAGCTTTTCGATCGTAAGATCGGCGAGCGCGGTCTTGAACGCCGAGAACTGGGCGCCGCCGAAGCGCTTGAGCACGTCGGCCTTCGTCTCGTCGTTCAGGGCGGCGAAGATGCCGATCAGATTGTCGGCTTCGGGGCGCTGCGCCAGACCCTCGACCTCGCTCGGCAGCGGCTCGGGATCGGTCTTGGCCCGGCGAATCTTCTGCGCGATCGTGTCCGCGTCGTCGGTGAGCGCGATATAGGCGTTCTCCGAGGTGTCGGACTTCGACATTTTCTTCGCGCCGTCGCGCAGGCTCATGACCCGGGTCGCCGGCCCCTGGATCAAGGGTTCGGGCAGCGGAAAGTAGGCGTCGCCGTGGCCGTGGGCGGCGATCGAGGCGGCGAAATCATTGTTGAACTTCTGCGCGATGTCGCGCGCCAGCTCCAAATGCTGCTTCTGATCGTCGCCGACCGGAACATGGGTCGCGCGATAGACGAGAATGTCGGCGGCCATCAGCACCGGATAGTTGTAAAGTCCGATCGACGCGTTCTCCCGGTCCTTGCCCGCTTTCTCCTTGAACTGGGTCATGCGGTTGAGCCAGCCGAGCCGCGCGACGCAATCGAGCACCCAGGCGAGTTCGGCATGCTCGGCGACCCGGCTCTGGTTGAAGACGATATTGGCCTTCGGATCGATGCCGCAGGCGAGAAAGGCGGCGGTCACTTCGCGCGTCGTGCGGGCAAGCTGCTCCGGCTCGTGCGGCATCGTCATCGCGTGCAGGTCGACGACGCAATAGATGCACGGATGCGTCTTCTGCATCTCGACGAAGCGCTTGATCGCGCCAAGATAATTGCCGAGGTGCAGATTGCCCGTCGGCTGAACGCCGGAAAACACGCGTTCGGGAAACTTCGCCATCGTCGTCCAGTTGAGGCCGGAATTGCAGGGCGGCCCTTATGGCAACGCCGAGCGCGGCCGCGCAAGGGCGGGGAGCCGGCGGTCAGGCGCGAGGCTCGCCTCGCCCACGTTGAGATCGACCATGATCTCGGCCGCCAGCCGCTCGAGCGCCTTGCGCAAGTCGTCGAGCTTGAGGCCGTCGGGGACGCCGAGGCGCGCGGTCGCGCGAAACATCTCGACGCCGGTGAACGGCTCGCCTTCGAGACTGCTCATGAACTCTTCGATGTTGACGCCGAGGCCGGTGAGCGCCTGCGTCACGTCGCGCACGATGCCCGGCCGCTCGTTGCCGACGATCTCCAGCGTGACGAGGCGCGCCGGTTTTTCGGCCTCTGCCGCCGCGCCGCGCTCGATCGAGACGCGCAGGCCTGAAGGCGCGAGCTTCGCCAGCGCCGATTCGAGCGGGATGAGGTTTTCGTCCGGAACTCGAACCAGCACAACGCCGGCGAATTTGCCCGCGAGCCGCACCGAACGGCTTTCGAGCCAGGTCCCGCCGAAGTCGACGACCTTCTAGGAAATCGCGTTGACGAGGCCCGGCCTGTCGTCGCCAACGAAGGTCAGAACGAGCGATGTCATGACGCGAGCCCCGAACGGTTCGCTGCGGAAAGCCTATCACAAAATGAACCGGCTCAGATCGGCGTTGGCGGCGAGGTCGCCGACATGACGCTCGACGAAATCGGCGTCGATGCGAACTGTTTCGCCGGACCGGTCGGCGGCGGTGAAGCTCACCTCGTCGAGCACGCGCTCCATCACCGTCTGCAGCCGGCGCGCGCCGATGTTCTCGACCGATCCGTTGACCTTGGCGGCGAGGCGGGCGATCGCCGCCACCGCGTCATCGGTAAACTCGAGCTCGAGGCCTTCGGTGCTGCATCAGCGCCACATATTGCTTGATCAGGCTCGCCTCGGTGTCGGTGAGGATGCGCTTGAAATCGTCCTCGGTCAGCGAATTGAGCTCGACCCGGATCGGCAGGCGGCCCTGTAGCTCCGGCAAGAGGTCGGAGGGTTTGGCGATGTGGAACGCGCCGGAGGCGACGAACAGGATGTGGTCGGTCTTGACCGCGCCGTGCTTGGTGGCGACCGTCGTGCCCTCGATCAGCGGCAGAAGATCGCGCTGCACGCCCTCGCGCGAGACGTCGGCGCCGCCGCGTCCCTCGCGAGCGCAGATCTTGTCGATCTCGTCCAGGAAGACGATGCCGTTGCTCTCGACCTCGGCCACCGCATCGCGAACGATCGCGTCCTGATCGAGCAGCTTGTCGGCCTCGGCGGCGACCAGCGGCTCATGCGCGTCCGTCGACCTGTCATCCGTTTGGCCTTCGTGCGCTGGCTCTTGCCGAAAATGTCGCCGATGTTGATCGCGCCGATCGAAGCGCCGGGCATGTTCGGCAGTTCGAACATCGGCATGCCGGATCCGCTCTGCGGCAGTTCGACCTCGATCTCCTTGTCGTTGAGTTCGCCCGCGCGCAGCTTGCGGCGAAAGGCGTCGCGGGTGGCGGCGGATGACGTTGCGCCGACGAGCGCGTCAAGCACCCGCTCTTCCGCCTCGAGCTCCGCCTTGGCCTCGATGTCCTTGCGCTTGCGGCTCTTGACCAGCGCGATGGCGACCTCGACCAGATCGCGGACGATTTGCTCGACGTCGCGCCCGACATAGCCGACCTCGGTGAATTTCGTCGCCTCGACCTTGAGAAACGGCGCGCCGGCCAACTTGGCGAGCCGGCGGGCGATCTCAGTCTTGCCGCAGCCGGTCGGGCCGATCATCAGAATGTTCTTCGGCATCACCTCCTCGCGCATTGGCGAGGTCAGACGCAGGCGCCGCCACCGGTTGCGCAAAGCGATGGCGACGGCGCGCTTGGCGTCCCCTTGACCGACAATGTAGCGGTCGAGTTCGGAGACGATTTCGCGGGGCGAGAGATCCGTCATGAGATTCAGAGGCTTTCGACGATCAGATTGAAGTTGGTGTAGACGCAGATCTCGCCGGCGATGCGCATCGAGCGTCGCACGATCTCGTCGGCCTCGAGCTCCATCGGCATCAGTGCGCGGGCGGCGGCGAGCGCATAGTTGCCGCCCGAGCCGATCGCCGTCGCCGAGCCGAACTCGTCCTCCTCGGGCTCCAGCACGTCGCCCGAGCCGGACAAGGTGAAGCCCGTGCTCTTGTCGGCGACGATGAGCATCGCCTCAAGGCGCCGCAGATAGCGGTCGGTGCGCCAGTCCTTGGCCAATTCGACGCAAGCGCGCGCGAGCTGGCCGGGATATTGCTCGAGCTTCGCCTCGAGCCGTTCGAACAGCGTGAAGGCGTCGGCGGTCGCGCCGGCGAAGCCCGCAATGACGTCGCCCTTGGAGAGACGGCGAACCTTGCGGGCGTTGGATTTGACGACCGTCTGGCCCATGCTGACCTGGCCGTCGCCGCCGATGACGACCTTTCCGCCCTTGCGCACCATCAAGATGGTCGTCGCATGCCATCCCGGCGAGCGGGCGGCTAAATCGTCAGCCATGGGTGAAGGTCCTGAAAGTGGCGGGCAAGCGCCGGATGTATGGGCGGAAGCTCCGCGGCGCAAGGGAGCCCGCATAGCTCGACGCGCCGCTGGAGGCTCAGCCTATGCGCGTTAGTTGAGGGCGTCGACCCAGATCGGGTTGGTCCAGGCGCGCCGCCGCGGGCCGTCAATGGCGACGATTCGGAACCATTTGACCTGCGGAGGGTCGCGCCAGGCCCATTTCGCGACTTCGGCGAATTCGATCGTCGCCTCGGTAAGCCCGCGTCCGACCCGGCTCAGCGCGGGCGAAGCGCTGGTGACGAGCGCAATGGTATGGACAGGAGAGCACTCGACCCGCACTTCGTTTTTTGTAACCTCGACGTTGTAAATGCGCGGACCCTGGCTTGAATAGAACTCGCCGGCCTTCAACGCGCCGAGCAGCGACTCGGGTTCGAGCGTTTCCGATTTCACCATGACATACCCGCCGAAGGCGTCGAGGTCGCCGTTGTGGAAGTGCGCGTCGTCGCCAGCGACCGCCATGAGCCGCCGCTCCTCGTTGCACAGCTGGTCGAGCAGATAGAACCCGTCGCCCCGATCGGTCAGGACCGCGCAGGTGTGATTATAGACCTCGACCGCATGCGCGGCGCCGAGCGAACGCCCGTCCTCGATCGTCAGTTGCGACCACGACGGATGGGCGATCGCGACGAAAGCGCCGGCCTCTCGCGCTCGCTCCGCCAGCTGCTGCGGCGCTTTCGCCTGGCTCGGCTGGGGGAAAATCGAATGGCAGCCCGGTTGCGACGATATGCCAATATTCGCCGGCGCTCGTCCCCATGGCGTGAACTTCCGCGCCGATCAGGGTGGTGAAAGTCTTGCAGCGCAGCTTGCGGGTGTCGGCGATCGGCCAATCGAACCGGCCCAGGAAATGATCGGACACTTGCAGGAAATCATAGCCTGCGCGCTTATAGGCGTCGACCACGTCCCCAGGGTGCAAGGCGCCATCGGAGAGGTTCGAGTGGGCGTGGAGATTCCCGCGCCAGAAACGGCCCGGCGTCGAGAAGGGGCGAATCCGCATGGGGCCTCAGGTTGTCGGCTTCGGTATGTCCGGTCAAGGATATTTGACTGAAATCTGTTGGCAATCAGTGAACTACAACTTCAAAATATGTTTCATCAGATTTGTTATCTGGAATCCCCCTCGAGCGCTGAGCTAATCCGAGCGTTCCCAGCGTCTACTTTCTCGAATTTCGAGCGCTTTCATGAAAAGATATGTTTAACATTTCCATAACGCAGTTAATCATATGACAACGAGGAGGACAAACAAATTATTCTGAAGCCATTAAAATATCGGCATATGAGGATGAATCCCGGCGACAGCGAGATGAAGGAACCCACCACGGTCGCGGCGCGTTGCCACAATGGCGCCGGTTTCCACGTGAAGACAGCGGTCGATCGCGGCGCGACGACGCAATCCTCGAAACGAGGATGACAACGGGCCCTGATTTCGTGGGGCCGGAGACGGTCGCCGCATAGTCTTGGAGACATCATGTCCTGGAACATGTTTTCACGCTTCGGGGCCGGCTCTGATCCGGAGGTCAGTTTCGGCGATTTGGAAGAGGCGGTGGGAACCAACGCCTGGACAGTGCTGGACGTTCGCGAGCCGCACGAATTCGCCGCCGGCCATATTCCAAACGCCCTCAACATGCCGATGTCCTCTTTCGATCCCAAGGAGCTGCCGGAAGGAAAGCCGGTCGTTCTCGTCTGTCAGTCGGGCGGACGGTCGCGAAATGCGCTGGGCAGGGCGAGGGCGATCGGCCGCGAGGATGTGAGGCACTTCGCGGAGGGCATGAACGGCTGGCGCTCGCACAATGGCCCGGTGACTCTCTGAACGGAGAAAGGAATCCGGCCCATCGCATCTCGCCGACTATCCGAGCGCTCAGGCGCCGGCTCCGTCCTTCCGAGGCTCCCCCGCGACATAGGTCTGGCGCACTGCGCGATCGTCGCCGAGCGTAAGGAGGGCGAACAGCTCGACCTCGAGACCGCCGCCGGCCGTCTCCATCCGGTGCGCGAGCGCGGGCGTCGCATGCGGATCGAGCGCGATAAGGTCGGCCTCCTTGCCGGCTTCGACCGAGCCGATCCGATCGTCCAAGCTGAGCGCCCGGGCGTTGCCTAACGTCATATGGTAGAAGGCCTCAAGCGCCGGCCACGACTGACCATTGAGCTGCAGCACCTTGTACCCTTCGGCCGCTGTGCGCAGCATCGAATAGCTCGTTCCCCCGCCAACGTCGGTCGCCAGCGCGATCCGCACCCCCGCGCGCTCCAGCCGCGCCCGATCAAACAGGCCCGAGCCGAGGAACAGATTCGACGTCGGGCAGAATGCGGCGACAGACCCACTTTCGGCCAGCGCGACGACCTCGCTGTCCTGCAAATGAATACAATGACCGATGACGGAGCGCGGCCCAAGAAGCCCGGCGCGCGCGTAGACGTCGATATAGCTTCGCGCCTCGGGAAACAGTGCGGCGACGCGCGCGATCTCCGCCTTGTTTTCGTTGGCGTGGGTCTGGACGTAGCAATCCGGAAATTCGCGCGCCAGCACGCCCGCCGCCTCAAGTTGCGCTTGAGTTGACGTCACCGCGAAGCGTGGCGTGATCGCGTAATCGAGCCTGCCCCGCCCCCGCCAGCGCTCAATCAGCGCCCTGCTCTCATCATAGCCTCGCTCTGCGGTATCCATCAGCGCCGCCGGCGCGTCGCGGTCCATCATCACTTTGCCTGCGATCATGCGCGCCCCGCGCGCTTGAGCCTCCGCGAAGAAGGCGTCGACCGACTCAGGATGCACGGAGCAATAGACTAGCGCCGTCGTGGTGCCTGAGCGGAAAAGTTCGTCGAGAAAGAATGCCGCGACGCGAGCGCAATGCGCGGGATCAGCAAACTTCTGCTCTTCGACAAAGGTGTAGTTGGTAAGCCAGTCGAGGAGCTGCGCGCCATAAGAGCCGATTACCTGGGTCTGCGAATAGTGGACGTGGGCGTCGATGAAGCCGGCAGTGATAAGGCAGCCGGCGTGATCATCGACGAGCGCGCCTTGCGGGGCATGGGCGAGAATATCGTGCGCATTCTCCGACGGCCTCGATCAACCCGCCCGCAACGAGAACGGCGCCGTCTTCGATGAGGGAATAGGCGCGCGAGCCGCTTACGGCGGGGTCATCGCTAAACGAAAGGACGCGGCCGCGAATGACACGAGCGGTCTCGCTCAAGACAGGATGTCCTTAAGCCTGAGCGCGGCAATGCGGTCGATCTCGGCGAGCGCGGTCTTCGTCTCCGCATCAGCGTCATTGGCAAGACGGGTGCGGAAGGCGGCGAGAATGTCGCCTGTGCTCTTGCCTTTGACCGCCATGATGAAGGGAAAGCCGAACCTCGCGCGATAGGCGTCGTTGAGCTCGCCGAATTGGCGCAGTTCGTCGGGCGTGAGCCGATCAAGCCCGGCGCTCGCCTGCTCGCGCGTCGAGTCCGCGGTCAGCGTCTTCGCAAGCGCGAGCTTGCCGGCCAGATCCGGGTGGGCTTCGATCAGCGCGCGCTTCTGTTCTGTCGTCCCGTTTGCGGCGGCAGCGGCAAGCGCCTTTGCCAGCGCTTCCGCCGTGTCGGCGGTCGAGAGACCCGCGTCGTAGGCCGCCGCTGCGATCCATGGCGAATGTTCGTAGACGCCGCCGAAGCGCTCGATGAACAGCGTCCGGGTGAGCTGAGACGGCTTCCAGCCGCCGCGGCGGCGGGTGCTTGGCGATCCAGTGACGGGCAATGTCGAGCCGGGTCGGAATCCAGACGCGATCGTGGCTAAGCGCATAGTCGAGGAATCGCGCGAGCGCGAGCGCGCGTCCGGGCCGGCCGACCAGGCGGCAGTGCAGGCCGATCGACAGCATCTTCGGCGCCACGTCGCCTTCGGCGTAGAGCGCATCGAACGAATCCTTGAGATAGGTGTAGAAGTGATCGCCGGTGTTGAAGCCCTGCGGTGTGGCGAAGCGCATGTCGTTGGCGTCGAGCGTGTAGGGCGTCATGAGCTGTGGGCCGCGCGGTCCCTCGAGCCAGTAAGGCAGATCGTCGGCATAGGTGTCGGCGCAATAGACGAACCCGCCCTCTTCCATGCCGAGCCGGATGGTGTTGATCGATGAGCGGCCCTGATAGAAGCCGAGCGGGCGGGCGCCGGCGACATCGGTGTGAATGCGCACCGCCTCGGCGATATGGAGCGCCTCGACCTCAGGCGGCGTGTCGCGATAGTCGATCCACTTGAGGCCATGAGTGGCGATTTCCCACCCTGCCTCGTTCATCGCCGCAACCGCCTCGCGATTGCGCGCCATCGCCGTCGCCACCGCGTAGACGGTGACCGGAACCGAGCGCTCGGTGAAGAGGCGGTGCAGACGCCAGAAGCCGGCGCGGGAGCCGTATTCGTAGATCAACTCCATGTTCATGTGACGCATGCCCGGCCAGGGCGCGGCGCCGACGATCTCGGATAAGAACGCCTCGGACGCGGCGTCGCCGTGCAGGATGTTGTTCTCGCCGCCCTCCTCGTAATTGATGACGAACTGAACCGCGATGCGCGCTTGCTTTGGCCAGTCCGCGAACGGCGGCGTCCGCCCGTAGCCGATCATGTCGCGCGGATAGGTTTCGCCGTCCGTCATGCCCCGCAAAACCCCATGCTCAAACCGTCACCGTCCGCGGCACGCTACGATACGATCGGCCTTTGCTCCAGTCCGCCCATTGACTGCAAAGTTCATCTAGCAAGGAAAATCCGCCAGATAATAGTGATCCCAAAGGGCTCGAACCCCGTAGCCTTCGCAGCTCAGTTCGGTGTGGCTCGCCTTCGCCAACCAATCGGCGGATTGGCGGCCTCGCGGCAAGGCGATTTGATCGGTCTCATCGTAGACCAGCCCACGTGAAGCGAACGACATGCCGCCCCAGTCGAACACGACCAGACGGGGACGCTGGTCAGCTGGGAGGGCGGCTATTGTCCGGTCATAATAGGATCTCATCGCGATAAAGTGGATCACATCGCCTGCATAATCACAGGATCGGACAAATCTGACCGGGTCGAATGCGACAATGAGCAAAACGACCGGCAGAATGGCGGCGAGGACACATCGCCTCCATTCCTTTTGCATCGCCGACCGAATGCTTACGATGAGGGCGACTAGACCCGCGATCACCCATAGAAATAAGAGAGCCGGTATTCCAACCACCACGTAGATGAAGTTTGGCCCCAACGGGGAAGCCGCGAACGCGATCAAAGCGATGGGAACGCCAAGCCCGACGGCAGCCGCCCAGCGGAGCAGGCGGGAGGGAGCAGGCTTTTGGGCTTCGGTCATTCCATCACCTCGATTTCCGCTCCTTCAAAGCGCAGCCGCAGGATGCACGCAACGTGGCGGCTCCGAGGGCGGAGCAAAAATGGTAGGAAGCGCAAAGACTCCCCACTTGGCGTCCCGAGGCCCTCATGACTGAAATATCCCTGCGCTTCGAGCCGCCGTTCGCCCGCGTGGTCCTCAACCGCCCCGAACGCCGCAATGCGATCACCTCCGCGATGTGGCGCGCGTTGCCGGCGATCCGCGCCGCGATCGAGGCGCGCGAGGACCTGCTGGTGACGCTTGTCGAGGGCGAGGGCGCGCATTTCAGCGCCGGCGCCGACATTGCCGAACTCGGCGACATCTACCGCGACGCTGCGGCGACGCGAGACTTTGGCGATGCGATGCAGAACGGCCTCAAGGCGCTGATGGACCTCGATCGCCCGACCATCGCCGTCATCCGCGGCGTCGCCATCGGCGCCGGCCTTGGCCTTGGCGCTCGCCTGCGATCTCAGGTTCTGCGCCGCCGACGCGCACCTTGCCATCACCCCCGCGAAACTCGGCCTCATCTATGGCCATGCCGAGACGCGCAGGCTGGTCGAACTCGTCGGCCCGTCGCGCGCCAAGGATCTTCTGTTCACCGCGCGCAGGATCGAGACCGACGAGGCGCTGGCGATCGGCCTCATCGACCGGCGGATCGAGGCTGCGCTGCAGGAGACCGTGCTCGGCTACGCCCGCGGAATGGCCGACCTCAGTCAGATCTCGGTCAGAGGCTGCAAGCGCGCGGTCGACGCCATCGCCGCCGGCATGAGCCCAGGAGACGCCCGGCTATCGCGCGTTGACCGAGGCGGCGGCCTTCGGCCCGGACTTCGCCGAAGGGCGGGCGGCGTTCGCGGCCAAGCGGACGGCGAAATTCACCTTTCGCGGCCCAACCGCGCCGCTGCCGCACAACTGAGCCTCGGCCGTTCCCGACGCAGCGCCGCGCCTCATCCGTTTGCGAGATCCGTCTCCGAGGCGCCATGATTGAAGCCATGCCGAATAACGTGAAACCGCCGGACGACTCTCCGGCCTATGTCGATCCAACAAGCGGCCAGACATATCCGATCTCGGAGCCGCGCTGGCGTTCTGACGCGGGCGCGCCGCTCATGATCACGGGCTTGCCCGGAATCGGGCGCGACATGATCGATACGGGCAAACGATCGCTGTGGCGCTACGCGGCCGCGCTGCCGGTTGACGTTCCTGATCCGATCACGATGGGCGAGGGCTGCACGCCGCTCGTCGCCCGCAGATGGCGCGGCGCCCCCGCCCTGTTCAAGCTCGAGTGGTTTTCGCCGACCGGCAGCTTCAAGGACCGGGGCGCTTCCGTCATGCTCTCGATCCTCCGCGGCCAGGGCGTGACGAGAGTTCTGGAAGACAGTTCCGGCAACGGCGGCGCGGCGATTGCGGCTTACGCGGCGGCCGGCGGCCTTGCGGCGAAGATCCTCGTGCCGGCCTCCACGGCGCCCGGCAAGACGGTGCAGATGCGCGCTTATGGCGCCGAGATCGAGCTCATTCCTGGAACGCGCCAGGACGTCAGCGACGCCGCAATGCGCCAGGCCGCGACGATCTTCTACGCCGGCCACAACTGGCAGCCGTTCTTCCTGCAGGGGACGAAGACGCTGGCCTATGAGCTTTGGGAGGATCTCAAGTTCAACGCGCCCGACAATGTCATCATCCCGACCGGCGCGGGCAGCAACATCTTAGGCTGCGACATCGGCTTCAGCGAGCTTCTCCGCCGCGGCGAGATCGGAAAGTCTGCCCCGGCTGTTCGCGGCGCAGCCGGAGAATTGCGCGCCGCTTCACGCCAGCTTCGTGGCCGGGTCTGAGGATTTGTACGCCAGTCGAAGTGCGCCCGACGATCGCGGAAGGCGCGTCGATCGCGAAGCCTGTGCGGGCCCGCGAAGTCCTTTCGGCCGTGCGCCGATCCGGCGGCGCGACCGTCGCCGTTTCGGAAGCTGAGATCGAGGCGGCCCTGTTCGAACTCGGCCGCATCGGCCTCTATGCGGAGCCGACCTCAGCCCTCGCCGCCGCCGCGTTCACAAAACTGCTGGAACGCGGAATCATTCGATCCGCAGAGACGACCGTGGTCGTGCTGACCGGCTCTGGCCTGAAAACGACGCAGCGAATCGGCGAGCTCATGGGCGCGACCTGAGCAAAATAACCCCGGCAACGGTTGACGCCTTCCGTTCGACCGGCCTATAAGCCCGCCTGAGCAAGGCTGGGCCTTAAACCCGGCCCTTTATTTTTGAGCGGCGCCGATCAGCGCGCCGCAGGGAACGAAAACTCAATGGCCAATACCAAGTCGGCCCAGAAAGCGGCCCGCCAGACCCTTCGCCGCACCGAGGTCAACAAGTCGCGCCGCAGCGAGATGCGCACCTATGTGCGCAAGGTCGAGGAGGCGATCGCCTCCAAGGATCCGAAGGTCGCCGCCGAGGCGCTGAGCGAGGCCGAGCCGAGGCTCGCCCGGGCGGCGCAAAAGGGCATCGTGCACAAGAACGCCGCCTCGCGCAAAATCTCGCGCCTGACCAAGCGGGTCAAGGCGCTCGCCGTCTGAACGCCTCGCCTGCCGCGCATCCTCAAGAGACGCTGCTTCTGCGATGACCGACGTTCCGCCCGACCGGCTCAGCGTCGACCCCTCAAGTCCGTTCTATGACGAAGCGATGCTTGCGCGCGGCATCGGCGTGCGCTTTCGCGGCGTCGAGCGGCGTGACGTCGAGGAATATTCCGTGAGCGAGCAATGGATCCGGGCGGCGGCGGGCAAGGCGCTCGACCGCCGAGGCCAGCCGCTCGTCATCAAGATGACCGGCGCCGTCGAGCCCTATTATCTTGCGCCGCCCGGCGAAGAGCGCGCTAATCAAAATCCGGACTGACGACCCGACTGCTCCCCTCTCCTACGGGAGAGGGGTCGGGGGTGAGGGTTTCGTGCGAATCCCGCGTCCAGCGCTTCATCCGGCCCTTCGGGCCACCTTCTCCCGGAAGGAGAAGGAGAGGAAAGAGAGCAGCGCTTACGCCGCCGCCCCGTCCTGCGCGACGCCCGGTAGGTGAGGAAGCCAATCCCAGCGAAGCCGGCCAGCATCATCGCCCAGGTCGAAGGCTCGGGCACGGGCGTCGTCGTGACGCTCAGCGCGAGATCTTCCGGGTTCATGCCTCCGACCAGCGTGCCGGGACCGACCGACAATGTGAAGAGGTCGAAGAAGGCGCCGGCGTTGCACTCGAAGCCGCCGCCCGCGGCCCAGCAGGCCCGGCCGTCGAGCGACAGCGACGTGAGGCCGTTGGTCAGGCCGTCGCCGGTCCCGACGATGTCGAATGTCTCGCCGCTGGCGAGAGAGAAGCTGTCCACCAGACTGAGGTCGAGATTGCCCAACAACGACGCCGAGCCGTCGACGATCAGCTGGCTGTATTCGGTTCCCGGCTTCGTCCCGCCGAGCTCGATGGCGAGATCGGAGGGCATGGTCTCGTCCAGATTGCCGAGGATCGTCATGACGCCCGGCGCGTCGCCGGGCTTGATCGCACCGCCGGCGTTGGTGACGTTGCCGGCGATCGTTCCGGTCCCGCCGAGCGCGCCCGTGGCGTCGATCGTCACGTCGGTCTTGACCGTGTCGCCCGAGGCCAGGCTAAGCGAGCCCGTCACACCCTGGAAATAGCCGGCGGCGGCGTAAAGATTGATGCGCGACCAATAGCTGAGCGATGTGCCATAGAAGGCGGCGAGCGCGTTGGTCTCGGTGTTGACGATGATCTGGTTGATGGTGCTCGTCGACAGGCTGCCGAGCAGGCCCGAGCCGTCCGTGCCGCCGGTGGCGGCGTTGGCGATGCGCGCGCGCTCGGGCTGCTGCCGCCGTAGAGGGTGGCGAGCAGGATCGACGCGTCAGGTCCGCCGGCCGGCGCGGCTTCTTGCGGCGCCTGCTTGAAGGTCAGGGTCGGCAGGCCGTAGGTCAGGTTGTTCGCATAGGTCGCCGCGTTGGCCGCGGAGGGCGCGAGGGGGTTGACCTGACTCGCCGCGCAGGACTCGCGACCGATGCGCCGCAGCCGGCCGAGAGGAAGCCGTTGAGTTCGGGTGCCGCCGCGGTGAACAGGCTCGGCAGATCGATCGCCGTGCCGGTGGTCGTACTTGTTCGATGTAGTCCGGATTGGTGAACGCCTGCGCGAGATCGTAGCTCACGAGCGACCGGCTGCCGATGATATCGAGCGGATAGTGGACGCCGAGCACGATGCGGCTGTTGGCGAACTGGGACGCGCGCGACAGCATGCTCTGATAGAGCTCAGGCGCCATCATCCCGAGCAGGATCGAATCGGTGTAGGCGTAGGTCGTATGGCCGCTCGGGAACGACGGGTTGGTCGTGAGACCCGTCAATCGCGGTCGGATCGAACAAGTTGATCTCGGCCGGCGCCACCTGCACGGGCCGCGAATTGCCAAGGCTATTCTGGCCGAGCTGCTTGTTGTTCACGCCATAGGCGATGTCGTAGACGCTGTTCGTTTTGTTCGGCAGCCCGTTGAACGTTGGAAGGGTGAAACCTGCCGGCGCGACGGCAGGCGTTTTCCATCGCCGACGGCGCCGTTGGCGAAATAGTTCTTCGCCGCGCCAAGGTCGGAGCTGGTGAAATTGCCGTAAGCGCTCGTGAGCAGGTTCACCGTGTTCGGCAGCACGGAATGATCGCCGTTGGCGAACGCGTTGACGCCGTTGGCGTAAATCGCGCCGAGCTGCATGCCGAGCCCTCCGCCCATCGGCTGACTCCCGGACACGCCGCCCATCGGCGCCGGCTGGTCGGGGAGCGCGCCGCCGAGGTTGGCCGCGACGCCGAAGGAAGGGAGGCCCGTCTTGGGGTCGCTGAGCCCAGTGACACCGTTCGAGGCGGCGCCCAGCAGGTTCTTGTCGCTAAAGGAGAGTTGCTGCATCGCCATCGAGGTGCTGTTGTTGACGCTGATCGCCTGCGAGAGGTTATCGATCAGCGTAGTCCGGCCGACGCTGCCTGAATTTAGGCCGAGGAACGGGGAAAGCAGGTTCAGCACGTTGACGTTGCTGGGCGAGACATTTGCCGCCTGGGCATGCGCGCCGCCGATCGAAGCCACACTTGCGACGGCCAACACCGAAATTGACTGAAGCAGCCGAGACTTAAAGATTACCGCCAAAGACCCGCGCATTGTGGCTTCCTCCATCCAGGCAAGACGACGGGCGGAGGATAAGGAGAAGCCGTGACACTTCACTGTCTTGTCGATGACAATTCTTTGACAAATCTCATGCCAGGCACGGCGAAAAGTGTATTGATGTCAACTTACACTGTGAACATCGGTTTGATATACGCTGGCGCGCTTAAGCCGCGCACAAGCGCACAGACGACGCGGTGGAAAAGCTTGTGGAAAGATCAATCGGCCGAGCCAAGCGCCGCCGGCTGGGTCAAGCGCTCAGACCGGCCCTGTGGCCTCAACCTCGACTGAACTCGACGGCACGATCGACAATCTTCCTGAACGCGTCCGACTTCGCCATTTCCAGCTTGTCGACCTGCACCTCGGAAAGATAGGCGTAAAGCTGCTCCTGGCTGTCGCCGGCCGCGATCCGGTCGTAGAGGGTCTCGGCGTAGGTGAAGAGCTCGCCCTCGTTGCAATCGGCCGGCAAGTCCCAGGTGTCGAGCATGACCTCGACGATCTTGCCGATTTGGGCGATCTTGTCGTCCATTGAGCCTCCTCCGGCTTACCTGAATAACTTTCACTTATGTAATAAAGTCCGTTCCAGTTTCGTGGACAAAAAAGAGCGCCTAAGTCAATGAAAACGCTTCGTCGTAAGCTCAGAAGTTTTTCCGCTGGAGGGCTCGTTTGCATCGATCTCCCGCGTCACCCACTATTCCTCAACCCCGCCGATATGCCGTTGATGGTGAGCTGGATTCCGGTCAGGACCTTCTCGCTCGCCGCACGCGAGCGATACAGCTTGAGAAGCTCGACCTGCACGTGGTTGAGCGGATCGAGATAGGGAAAGCGGTTGCGGATCGAGCGGTCGAGCAGCGGATTGCTCTCGAGCAAATTGGACTGCTCCATGATTGCGTTGAGCGCGTCGACCGAATCGCGCCACTCGCCGGAGATTCGGGCGAAGATCTTCTCGCGCAAACTGACATCCTCGACGAGGCGCGCGTAGCGTGAGGCGATCGCGAGGCTGGACTTCGCCATGACCATGTCCATGTTCGAGAGCTGAGTGCGGAAGAACGGCCAGCGGACATACATGGCCTTCAGCGTCTCGAGCCCGTCCTTTGGATGGGCGTCGATATAGGCCTTCACCGCCGAGCCGAAGCCGAACCAGCCGGGCAGCATCAGCCGGCACTGCGCCCACGAGAACACCCAGGGAATCGCGCGCAGATCCTCGATCGCTTGCGTTTTCTTCCGCGAGGCGGGGCGCGAGCCGATGTTGAGGCTCGCGATCTCGGTGATGACGGTCGAGGCCCAGAAATAGCGCACGAAGCCATCGGTCTCGTAGACAAGGCCGCGATAGGCCTTGTAGGCGGAAGCCGACAATTCCTCCATCGTCTCGAGAAAAGCCGGGTCGGGCGCGGGGCTCTCGTCCTGCAAGAGCGTGGCTTCGAGCGTCGCCGAGGCGAGCGTCTCCAGATTGCGTCGCCCGACCTCGGGGTTCGAGTATTTGCTCGATATGATCTCGCCCTGTTCGGTGATGCGGATCTGCCCCTGCACCGCGCCGCCCGGTTGCGCCAGGATCGCGTCGTAGCTTGGACCGCCGCCGCGCCCGACCGAGCCGCCGCGCCCATGGAAGAGGCGGATGCGCACGCCATGCTTGCGGAAGACTTCGACCAGGCCGATCTCCGCCTTGTAAAGCTCCCAGCCCGAGGTGACGAAGCCGCCGTCCTTGTTCGAGTTCGGAATAGCCGAGCATCACCTCCTGCTCGCGGCCCCGCGAATCGACCAGCTTGCGGTACTCGGGGAGCGAAAGGAGCTCGATCCATCACGCCGACGCAGTTGCGCAGGTCCTCGATCGTCTCGAACAGCGGCACGAGCGCGAGCGCCGACGACCCTTCGGCGGTGATCAGTCCCACTTCCTTCAGGATCAGCGCCAGCTCCAGCATGTCGGAGACGCTGTCCGTCTTGGAGATGATCGAGGTTCGGATCGAGCCGGGGCCGTATTTGCTCCGGATATCAGCGGCGGCGCGAAAAAGCGCGAGTTCGCCGGCCGTCTCCTCGCCATAAGCCATGAAAGGCGAGAACAGCGGGCGGGGCGAGACAAGTTCGCGACGCAGCAGCTCCACCCGTTCAGGTTCGCTCAGCGCCTTATAGTCGAGGCCCGGCGACGCCGCGGCGAACAGCTCGGCGATCGTGCGCTCGTGGACGTCCGAGTTCTGCCTGAGGTCGATGGGCGCGAGATGAAAGCCGAACACGTCCACGGCCCGCTGCAAGGCGCGCAGCCGCCCGCGCGCGACGATGCCGGCGTTGGTTTGCTTCAGCGAGAGCGCGATGGTCGCGAGGTCGGCGCTGAATTCCGCTGCGGACGCATAGGGCGCACGATCGACGATCGGCTGACGAAGGGCGATGACATGGTCAAGCTCACGCGCCGTCTTGGCGAGGCGCGAATACATTCCGGTGATGGCGCGTCGGTAGGGCTCCTTGCGGCGCGCGGCGGCGGAATCGTCGGACGTGTCGGCGAGCGCAGCAAGCTCCGGACTCATCGTGGCGAGATTGGAGGCAAGCGACAGCTCGGCGCCCAGCTCGTGCAATTCGTCCAGATAGTGGCTGATCGCCCGGGCGCTCTGCAGCCGCATCGACTCGTTGAGCACGTCAGCGGTGACGAACGGATTGCCGTCGCGGTCGCCGCCGATCCACGACCCGACGCATAGGAACGAGCCGATTGGCTTCGTGCGCGGCTCGCCGGAAATGGCGTCGAGCCTGATCCTCGATCGCGCCGTAGAGGCGGGGCAACTCATGGAAGAACGTATAGTCGTAGAATGAGAGGGCGTTGGCGACCTCGTCGATGACCTTGAGCTTCGTCTGGCGCAGGAGGTTCGTGCGCCAGAGGATGAGCACGGCCCGCCGAAGTCGTTCCTCGTTGAGCGCAAGCTCTTCCTCGTTGCCGCCTGCGCCTTCGCGCTCGTCGAGCAATTTCGCGATCTCGAGTTCCCGAGTGAGCGTGCTCTTGCGCCGGACTTCGGTCGGATGGGCGGTGAGCACCGGGCTGACCAGCGCGTGATCGAAGAAGTCGGTGAGCGCTTTCGGCTCGACGCCCATCTCGCGGGTGCGTTGAAACGAGTAGGCGAGCGAACCGGGGCGGGGCGCGGAGCCCGCGATCGCATGGGCGCGGTTGCGGCGGATGTGATGCTGATCTTCGGCGATGTTGGCGAGATGCGAGAAATAGCTGTAGGCGCGCGTGATCGCGAGCGTCTGGTCAGCGTTGAGGCTGTCGAGCGTCGCCTCGAGCTCGCGCCGCGCGCCGATCTCGTTGTCGCGATGGAAGCGTATCGAGGCCTGGCGGATCTGCTCGACCAGCTCGAAAACCTCTTCGCCCTCCTGCTCGCGCACGGTGTCGCCGAGGATTCGCCCGAGCAGGCGGATGTCCTCGCGCAGAGGAACGTCCTTCTCGGAAGCGTCCGCGGAGCGAAGCGGGAGACTTTGGATCCGGGCGGTGCGGGCCATTGGGCGCATCCGTTGAAGACGAAGAGACTTCGATGCTGCACTGCGGCAGATTTTGGCGCAAGGCCGAAAGATAGGCAGATCTGTCCGCTAAACGGGCTTTTCCGGCGCCGCTCGTTCCGGCCGCAGGGCATTCGCGAGCCGGGCGCTGAGCGCGGCCTTATCCTTGAGTTCGCATTCGTGGACGACGAGCACTCGCCAGCCCATCGCTTCGTAGGCGGCGAGCGTCTTTAAGTCGCGCGCCCGGTTGCGGGCGATCTTGGCGCGCCAATAGGCGGCGTTGGTCTTCGGCGCCCGCGCGCCGCGCGCGCAATCATGGCCGTGCCAGAAACAGCCGTGCACGAAAATCGCGAGCTTGCGGGAAATGTAGACGACATCGGGCTTGCCCGGCAGATCGCCGCGATGAAGCCGGTAGCCCGGCGCGATCGGGCGCAGAAGCGCGCGGACCGCAAGCTCCGGGCTCGTGTCGCGCGATTTGACCGCGCGCATGACCGCAGAGCGGTCGTAAGCTTTGGCTGGAGCGTTAGCATTTTCGTCATTGCGACCGAGGCGGCGCGCGGCGCTCAACTTGACATGCGCATATTGGGATTCCGATCAATCCTGCCGTTGTCTCCTTCAACCTCGACCGCAAGGCCGAGCAGTTGTCGGTGGTACTTCTGAAGTCGCTCGAAGTGCGCCTGGATCGCTCCCGCGATTTCCCTCGAGTTCTTGACCGCGAGGAAATGGCTGACGATCTGACTGTAATGTTCAGCCTGACGCGGCAGTCGAAGCGAAGGATCTCTTTTCTCCGCGATTTCAGCGTCAGGCATCACTTGAATTTTCTGCGATGGCTCCGGCGACTTCGCCGGGATGTTCGGCAGCTTCGGCACCTTGCCATTCATCAGCGCTGAGCGTCCGTGAAATTCGTGAAACAGCGTGTTTTCGAGGGGGCTGATCTGCGTTCTGTCCATCACCGGATAGGCCCAGACCCATGCAATCTCCCACACGTCGATTTGACGATTTGCGATGATGTCGCTTCTAGCCGAGGTCAAATGACGATTAACGCGCGAACGGATGCCATCGATTGATTGACCGACGTAGATGGGAACTTGGTCGAGGTCGCAAAGCACGTAGCAACCGATGTCGTTGGTCAGCGTACGAACGGCCCGGCGACGAAAGGGCAGGTCGATCGCCATGTCCTACTCCGCCGCGATGAGCTCCGACCTCTCGTGGTCAACGAGGGCAGGTTCAAGAACATGCTGGGCGATATGCCGCACGACCGGCACGCACACGCCATCGCCACAGACATGGTAGGCGTGGTTATAGCGCTCAGGAAGCCCGTAATCGTCGTCCAACCCCATGAGCCGCGCCGCTTCGCGCGGCGACAGCAGGCGCGACCTTACTGTCTTGCCTTCAACCACCAAGATGATCTGACGCGATGAGCCGCCCGCCGGCGTGCGAAGGCAGCCCGCCACATCGTCGAAACGAACCTCAGCGCGCTGGCGCTTGATCCCGTTTTCGTCGGGGCGGGTGCGCCTATACACGGCGCCAACCATTCTGCGGCCGCTTGCGATTGCGTCAGCCACCTTCTTGCGATTGAGCGGCGACATGAGGCTTAGAATGTAGTTCGTATGGGCGGCGGCGTGCCACTTCACCGCGGTCGGCGCGTCCTCGATGAGGTCGGCGAAGGTCGAGTTTCGCGCTAAGGGCGGCGAGATCCTCCACCAGATCCAATTTCGCTTCGCCGTCGCCGGGATGCCGGAATAGGCCTCGACTGAGCGCTGAGGGATGCCAGCTTGCCTGCGGACCCTCGGCGATCAGGGAAGCCGGGATGGGCTGGTCCCCGCGGAAGGCTATAAAAAAGACACGCGGTCGCGACTGCGGAACGAAATGCACAGCGTCAATCACCGCAGCTCCGAACCGATAGCCCAATTCGGTCAGCGCCGAAGCAATGGCCGCGAAATCCCTTCCTTCGTGCGACGTCAAACATCCGTAGACATTTTCAAGAACGATCGCGCGCGGCGCGCGTCCCTCTTGCGCCAAGCCCCGGATCAGTTTCCAAAAGGGCCAGAATGTGCCGGATCGGGTCGTGACCTTGTCGCGCTCCCGACCCAGTCCACGATAGCTTCCGGCGAGCGACAGGTCCTGGCACGGAAAGGACGCCCACGCGAGATCGACCGCATGGGGAGGAAGGTCCGAGAGCGTCAGGGCTGCAACATCCTGATGCTTGATGTCTCCCGCGCCCCAGTTGGCCTCGTAGGTCTCGACTTTCATCCGATCGAAATCATTGGCGAACAGGCAGCGCCAGGAGTCTCCAAGGCCTGCGCGCGCCATGCCGCCTCCGGCGAAGAATTCGAGATAGGTGCGCTTGGCCATGTCCTCGACTGATTCCCGCGACGAGATTAGGCTGAACGACGCCAACGCGAAACGGAACTCGTCCGCCGCACTCAAGTCATTTGTGGACAGATTCAACCCGCCAACTTTGAAGCGTCATCGGCGGATCGTTCTCTATCTGTTCAGCATAGCCAGTTAACAATCCGTTGCAAGGCTTCGCACTCGTCCGTTGGATTGAAACATCGCTTTTTTGCCGCTTGACCGGCGCCTCTGCGTTCTGCGTTATGGCCTCCAATGACCAACTTCACCTTCCCCTTTCCCGCGCTCGTCTGCGACACCGGCGGCACCAATGTGCGCTTCGCGCTCGTCAGCGAACCTGGAGGCCGCCTTAGCGACATCGTCCACTTGCACACCGGCGATTATCCGGGGCTGGCGGAGGCGATCGAGGCCGCGGTCCCCAAACTCGGGACGCGGCCGCGCTCGATGATCGCCTGCGGGGCGGGGCCGGTGGCGGGCGGACGCTCAAGCTCACCAACGCGCCCTGGGTGATGGACGGCCCGGAGGCCGCGCGCCGCACGGGCCTGAAACAGGGATTGCTGCTCAACGATTTCGAGGCCCAGGCGCTGTCGTTGCCCACAATTCCTGAAGGTTGGGAGCGCCGTATCGGCCCGCTGAAGTTCGGGCCCGAAGGCCCCCAGGTGATCCTCGGGCCCGGGACCGGGCTCGGCGTCGCGGCGCTGGTCGAGGCGGACGGACGCTTCACCCCGGTTTCCTCAGAGGCCTGCCACATTGATTTTGGCCCGGTCCGGCCGGAGGAATTCGAGATCTGGCCGCATCTCGAACGCGCGCACGGGCGCATCACAAGCGAGAGCGTCATTTCCGGCGCGGGCCTCGCGCGCGTTCACCGCGCGCGCATGATGGCGAAAGGCGCGCCCGATCCGCGCGTCGACCCGCCGGCCGTCACCGCGGCCGCGGCGGCTGACCCCAAAGGCGAAGAGGCGACCAGTCTACGGCTTTACTGGCATATCGTTGCGCGCTTCGCTGGCGATATGGCGGTGACCTTCGTGGCGACAGGCGGAGTGACGCTCTCCGGCGGCGTCCTGCCGAGAGTGGTGGATTTTCTTGACGAGGCCGCGTTTCGCCAGGCCTTTGAGGCCAAGGCGCCGGTGGACGAACTTGCGAAGCGCATTCCGACCCGGCTCGTCACCCGGGAGGACGCGGTGCTGGTTGGAATGGCGGCGATCGCCTCGACGCCCGACCGCTACGGGATCGATTACGCATCCCGCGCGTGGGTCTAGATGCGGCGTCGGGCGGCTTGGCTCGCCGCCCACGCCTGGACTGCGGTTCCTAGCCGTGCTTTTGCCTTTTTTTTGGGGTTTGTCCCGGCGAGTCGGGGGCAACGCGACTCGAGGTTTATGCGGTGGCAAGAAAACGACTTAGCGCGTGGGGGGCAGGGCTTTTTTTAACGGCCGGATTGGCGGGCTCAGCCTACGCGGATTGCGGCTCGGACATGCAAAAGCTTGCCGCGGACCGCAATACGCAACTGGAAATCGTCAACAACTTCGCCAAATCCTTTCACGGCAAACCTTTGGATCCGGAGGCGTTCTGCGCCAAATCGGGAGGTCTCGTCCGCGCTGAAACGGCGCTGATCGCGTATATGGAAAAGAACAAGGACTGGTGCTCGTTCCCTGACGAGGCGATCAGCGAGCTCAAGGAACATCACGCTAAGAACACGCAGTTCTCGAACAAGGCCTGCACTGTCGCGGCGCAGATGAAAAAGATGAAGGAGCAGGCGGCGCAGGGCGGCGGCGCCGCCGGTCCCCAGGCTCAACCGTTGCCCGCCGGACCTCTTTGACCGTCGCGCCGCAGCCGGCGACCAGCCTGCCGGATGCGCGGCCGACGAGTCTGGTGTTGCGGCTAACTCCGGATTTCGCTCTTCCTTTCGTTCAGCTCGCGCGTCTTGACCGGCCCGCCGGATGGCAGCTCCTGCTCGCGCCATGCTGGGAGTCGACGGCGCTCGCGGGCCTCGCTCTCCATCGAGGCCCCAACCTCTGGCATCTTGTTCTCTTTCTCATCGGCGCGGTCGCCATGCGCGGCGCCGGATGCACCTACAACGACATTCTCGACCGCAAGCTCGACGCAGGCGTCGAGCGCACGCGCAATCGCCCGTTGCCGTCGGGGCGAGTGACGATCCGCGCGGCGGCGGCGTTCCTCGTCGCGCAGGCGCTGGTCGGCCTCGCAGTGCTCCTCTGCTTCAACCTTTTCTCGATCTGGCTCGGGATCGCCTCGCTCGGCGTCGTCGCAATCTATCCGCTGATGAAGCGCGTGACCTCGTGGCCGCAGGCGGCGCTCGGCCTCGCCTTCTCCTGGGGGGCGCTGATGGGCTGGAGCGCAACTTTCGCGAGCCTCGCTCTCGCGCCGATCCTGCTCTACGCGTCAGCCTTCGCGTGGACGATTGGCTACGACACGATCTATGCGCTCCAGGACGCGCGCGACGACGCGATTGTCGGCATCCGCTCGACCGCGCGATTGTTCGGCTCGCGCGTGAAGCTCGGGATCGGCGTTTTTTATGTCGCGTGCGCGGCGCTGGCTTTTGCCGCGATCGAAGCCGCCGGCGGGGGCGCCATCGCGCTGATCGGCTGGCTTGCCTTTTGCGCGCATCTCGCTTGGCAGGCGTCCCAAGTCGAAGGCGCGGACGCGCCGACCGCGCTGAGACTCTTTCGCTCCAATCGCGACGCCGGACTGATTCTGTTCGCGGGCGTCGCGCTGCAAGGATGGCTGGGGTAGGAGACCGCTCCGCCGCTTCAGGCGTTCGTGCCGCCGTCGACCGTCAGGCTTGCGCCGGTGATGTAGGAAGCTTCCGGACTGGCGACGAACGCCACCAAGCTCGCAACGTCGTCCACGCTGCCGTAACGGTTGAGCGCGGTCATCGCCTTCTGCGGAACCGCCCAATCGCCGGAAGCGGGATTGAGGTCTGTGTCAATCGGGCCAGGTTGGATGTTGTTGACCGTGATGCCACGATCTCCCACTTCCCTGGCCAACCCCTGCGCGAACATTTTAATCGCGCCCTTGGTCGCGGCATAGGCGACGAGCCCCGGCGTCATCATGCGCTCGCCGACGCACGAGCCAATCAAGATGATGCGCCCGCCCTTGTTCATGTGCTTGAGCGCCGCCTGCGTTGCGACGAAGGCGCCGCGCAGGTTGATGTCGATCACGCGGTCGAGTTCCTCGATCGTCGTCTCCTCGAACTTTTTGGGGATCGCCGTGCCGGCATTGTTGACGAACACGTCGAGCTTGCCCAAAGCCGCGACCGTCTTGTCGATCGCGGGCTTAACCTGGTCAGCAGCCGTCGCGTCCGCCTGGAGAGCGATCGCCTTACCGCCCGAGGCTTTGATCGCCTCGACGACAGACGCCGCCGCGTCCGCTCCCTTCGTGTAGGTGATGGCGACCGCGGCGCCGTCGGCGGCCAGACGCTTGGCGATCGCAGCGCCTATTCCCCGTGAGCCGCCCGTCACGAGCGCGACCTTGCCTTCGAGCTTCTTCGACATAGCCAATCCTCTTCCGATCTCGCGAGAGTGACGCCGTGACGCCGAGCTCTATGCTCTAAAGGTTAGGCAGAAGCGACGGCGACGGCCAGTCACACCGTCCACCGAGACACGCATCAAAACGGCCTTGCACCGTCAAGCGGGCTCCCGCGTCTGTCGATTGCTCGACGCGCGTCTCCCAATTGCCTGCAAATCCACCCGAAAAACTGCCCAGATAGAGCGCTTAGCTTGGGTCCGCGTCGCACCGGCGACCCTCACTCTTCGGCGCAGAAATAGCGCCTCTTGCTCGCGCCGAAAATGACTTTGTAAGTTGATGCCATATACCTAACAAGTATATTGGCCCGCCATGGAACTAAGGCATCTCCGCTATTTCGTCGCCGTCGCCGAGACGGGAAGCATGAAGCTTGCGGCGGAGAGCCGCCTGCACACCGCGCAGCCTTCCCTGAGCCGGCAGATGCGCGACCTCGAACAGGAGGTCGGCGCTGCTTTGTTCGCCCGCAGCGTGCGCGGCGTCGAACTGACGGCGGCCGGCCGCGCCTTCCTCGATCACGCCCGCCTGTCATTGACGCAGGCTGAAGCCGCTGTGGAGGCGGCGCGCCGCGCCGCGCGGCCCACTAAACCGACTTTCGCCGTCGGGTTTCTCACCGGACAGGAAGCGGCTTGGCTCACGCGCGCCACGCGCATTCTCAGCGACGAATTGCCCAATATCGAGATCAGGGTGTCGAGCGGATTCTCGGTGACGCTGGCCGAGGACCTGAAACAGAGCAGGGTCGACATCGCCTTCTTGCGTCACGAACCCGATCCTGACCTTGCGTTTAAGCTTGTTTTAAAGGAGCCGCTTGTCGCCATCCTGCCGCGCACTCATCGACTCGCGGCGCGCAAGACTTTCGATCCGCGCGATCTCGCGGGCGAGACCTTCATCGGCATCTCTCGCATTCCCCGCGTGCTGCGCGGGGCCGTCAACGGCTACCTCAAACGGTCGAGGGTTGAGGTTGCGCCCCGTTTCGAGATCGATAATTTCGCGATGGCCATATCGCTGGTCACCTCAGAACACGGCGTCGCGCTCCTGCCGATCTCCATCGAGGACTATCTGCCCCCGTCGATCGTGAGTCGCCGCCTCAAGGGTGAGCAGCCGACGGTCGATCTGATGATCGGGTACCGTAAAGAAAACCCTTCGCCGATATTGAAGACTTTCCTTTCGCGAATAGACGGTCTGAAAGGTCAGGCGCCACATTCTGGCGCCAAATGACACGGTTCCGAGGCCCGAACTCGTCACGTCCTCGTCATGCGACTCGACTAGCGGGCTTCGACCGACCTCTGACGGGGAAAGATCACGTGCGCCAATCGAGCAACACGGCGCGGCGCGTCACCAGCGCGGGGCTCAAAGCTGCTGTCCACCGCTCGAAACCGCTGTCACGCGCGGGCATGCTCGAGCGCCTGTTCACGCTCGCGTTCAAGCGCCTGGTCTATCCTCAGATCTGGGAGGATCCGGTCGTCGACATGAAGGCGCTCGATATCGGCCCGGGACATGAGGTGATCGCGATCGCCTCGGGGGGCTGCAATGTGCTCTCCTATCTGACCGCCGATCCGGCCGGCGTCACCGCCGTCGACCTCAACGGGGCGCATATCGCGCTTGGCCGGCTCAAGATCTGCGCGGCTCAAAACCTGCCGGACTACGACAGCTTCTTCCGCTTCTTCGGCCGCGCCGACGCGCGCGCCAATGTCGCCGCCTACGACCGTCGGCTGCGGACGAAGCTGGACCCCGTCGCGCGCGCCTATTGGGACAAGCGAACGGCGTTTGGTCGTCGCCGCATAGGCCTCTTCGCCCACAATTTCTACCATCACGGACTGCTGGGGCATGTCGTCGGAGCTGGCCACACGCTCGCGCGCCTGCATGGCCTCGACCCGTCGATCGTGCTCAGGGCTCGGACGCTCGACGAGCAGCGCGCGCTTTACGAGAAGCGTCTTGCGCCGATCTTCGACAAGCCGCTCATCCGCTGGCTCTTGAAGCAGCCCGCGTCCCTCTATGGGTTGGGGATTCCACCGGCTCAATACCAGGCTCTGGCCGCCGATTCCCCCTTGGGGATCGGGGCGGTCTTAAGTGAGCGGGTGGAGCGGCTGGCCTGTGACTTCGACATCGCAGACAATTATTTCGCTTGGCAGGCGTTTGGGCGACGTTATGCGCCGGGGCCAAATCCGGCTCTTCCGCCCTATCTCCAACGGGAGAATTTTGAGATCGTCCGCAGCCGCTCAAGCCGCGTGCATTATGTCCAGCGCTCCTTCACCGCACATCTTGCGCGATTCGCCGGGGGCGAATTTCGATCGCTACGCGCTGCTTGATGCGCAAGACTGGATGAATGACGCCGAGCTGACCGCGCTCTGGACCGAGATCACCCGCACCGCGCGGCCAGGGGCGAGGGTGATCTTCCGCACCGCCGCGGCAGATCGTTTGTTGCCGGGCCGCGTACCCGACGAAGTGCTCGGCGCATGGCGCTACGAAGACGAACTCAGCCAGGAGTTCACTCGACAGGATCGGTCGTCGATCTACGGCGCTTTCCACCTATACACGCTTAAAAGCGCGCCTGACGCATGAGCGACGCCGCGGCGTTAATGGACCGCATGTATCGGCGTCAGCGCCACATCTATGACTTCAGCCGCAAGTTCTACCTCCTCGGCCGCGACGAGGCGATTGCGCGCCTTCGTCCCGCGCCCGGCGACAAGGTGCTGGAGATCGGTTGCGGCACCGGGCGCAATCTTATCAAAGGTGCGCAAGCGTACCCTCAGGCGCGGCTGTTTGGCCTCGACGTCTCGCGGGAGATGCTCGCCACGGCGGCCGCGTCGACGGCGCGGGCCGGGCTTGCCTCGCGCATCGCCTTGGCCGAGGCCGACGCCACGGCGTTTGACCCGAGAGCGCTGTTCGGCTGCGCAAGTTTCGAGCGCGTGATGATTTCATACGCCCTGTCGATGATTCCGCCCTGGCGCGAAACGCTCGCCCAAGCGCTCGACGTCCTCGCGCCCGGCGGCTCGCTGCATGTCGTCGATTTCGGCGATTGCGTTGGCCTGCCTCGCCCGTTCAAAGCAGGATTGCGGCGCTGGCTCGCGATGTTCGACGTCATCCCGCGCGACGATCTCCGCGACGCGCTCGCGGCGCTCGCCGCCGAGCGCGGCATGGCGTGCGAGAACGAAACCCGGTTTCGCGGCTACGCGATCCTGGCAGTCGCCCAGCGGAGTGTTTGATACGGGGACTCGCTTGATGAGATCGCTCCGGGTTCCCGAGGGGCGGCGAAGGCCCCGGTCAATGGCCGGGACGCTCGATAAGAAAAATCGACAATTTCTTGCCAAGTCAGCTGGGATTTGGAATTGTTTTTCAGAAAGTTCGACCAGCTTGGCTCGGGCTTCTCATGGGCGACGCGCGACCGGGCTTCGGCGTCAAGGCAGGAACGGCTCGGAAAAGGCGCCGCAAGCCCTTGAAATCGCTCGAAAACGGACTCGGCGATCCGCCGGCTCATGATCACTGTTCTTGAGAATTGATCAGGCTTCCGTATAACCGTAGCCTCATCCGCTAAAGGCTCGCGACAGTGTGAAAATCAGGAGCCCGACCAGCCCGCCGACCAGCGTGCCATTGATCCGGATATATTGCAGATCCTTACCGACTTGCAGCTCAAGGCGGTTGACGAGCGTCGCGGTGTCCCAATTGTCGACCACCGCAGCGATATAGGCGCCGATTTCGGCCCGGCGGGGCAGGATCGTGCGCAGCGCCAGGAGCCTGAGCCGCCGGTTGATTCGAGCCCGGCGCGGGGCGTCCTCTTCGAGCCACCGACCGAGCGCGCCGGCCGAGGCCACAAGCCAGGCGACAATCGCTTCGCGGTGGCGGGGCAGATCCTCCCTCAGCGCCGTCTCCAGTTCTTCCCACAGCGCCCGGGCCTGCTCGGCGAATACCGGATTGGCGAGAATGTCCCGCTTCACAGCCTCGCCGTGGGCCCGCATCTCGGGGTCGTGGGCGAGATCGTCGATCAATTTCTCTATCAATGTGTTGGCCTGCTCGCGCCACGGATGGTCGGGGTCGCGCATTTCCCTTAACGTTCCCGTGAGCCCGTCCATGACCTTGGCAGCGATCATGTCGTCGACCCACTTGGGGATCCAGCGCCAGGTCTTCTGCGACACATGCCTCACGATCGTCGCCTTATGGCGGGCGAGCGTCGTCTCGACGAAATCTAGCCCCTGGTCGAGCAGCGTCTGGCCGGCTCCCCGCGCCCACAGGATGGAAAGCCCGCGGGAGGCGAGCGGCGCCGCGGGAACCGCATCGATCCCACGCCGCGCGGCAAAAGCGACCCATTCGTCGACCTCCGCTTTCGGCACGAGGTCGAGCGCGTATGGAATAGCGTGTCCGGCGGCGGACGCGACCGCCCGCGCATTGGCCTCGTCCTCGAGCCATCGCGCCGCGAGACTGACGAAGTCGACCGACGCGAGCCGCCCGATCGCGACGCGCGGGGAGAGGAAGTTGTTGGTGATAAAGCGCCCCATCGCCGCGCCGATGCGCCGTTTGTTTTCCGGCACGACGGCAGTATGGGGAATTGGTAGTCCGAGGGGACGGCGGAAAAGCGCGACCACGGCGAACCAGTCTGCGCAAGCGCCCACCATGCCGGCTTCCGCGAACGCGCCGAGATAGGGCGCCCAGATCCAGCTTGGAGGCGCCCGCTGCATCGCGAGATATAGCAGCGACATCAGCACGAGCAGCAGCGTAGCGATCGTTCTCATCCGGCGCAGCTCCGCGCGGCGCTCGGCTTGGGTCTTGAAGACATCAGAAGATCCGAGCGGCGTGGTTTTGCCGGCCTCGGAGCTACTAAGCTCTGTCATGGTCAGCAATCATAGGGGGCGGCTGCGCCACGGCGATAGAACCTTTCCGCGCGGGGAAAGTCGAAACGGCCCGGCACCCGCGCCCTAGCCATTTGCCAGGGAAGCGCCTAAATAACCTATGCGGAGCTGGGTGGCGCGTCAGGACAATATTCCTCGGGGCCGTACGATCCCCATGGGGGCTGTCCCTGTCGAGGCTCGTGGGCTTCGGCATATGGCTCCCACCTACTCACGTAGGCGCCCGGGATCACCGTCCAACGGCCGTCTCGGCTCCGCGCTTACCGCTTGACCTGTTTTTCGGATTGGCGACGCCTTGAACTCGACCAACGCCGATCCGAAGGCGGTTCTGCGCCGCGATGCTCTCGTCCGGCGAGGGACAATCGAGGCCGCCGCTCGCGCCGCGCTTAGCCGTCGTCTTGCCGACGAGGGCGCACGACTAGCGCGCCTCTGGCGGCCCCACATTGTTTCGGTTTTTTATCCGTTGCGCGACGAGCCGGATACGCTCCCGCTTTTGACCGCGGTCGCGGAGGAGGGATTCGCGACAGCCCTGCCGGCAGTCGTTGGCCGGAGATTGCCGCTTACCTTTCGGCTTTGGCGGCCCGGAGAACCTACTCGCGCAGGCGCAATGTCGATTCGCGAACCCCTCGAGAAGGCGCCCGTCGTTGATCCAGACCTCTTGTTCGTCCCGCTTGCATGCTTTGACCGGCGCGGCCACCGCATCGGCTACGGCGCCGGCTATTACGACCGGACCCTGACCAACCTACGCGCTATGAAGCCCGTTCACGCAGTTGGTGTCGCCTATGGGATATGCGAAGTCGAGGCTGTGCCTTATGAAACTCATGACCAGAGCCTGGACGCCGTTGTGACCGAACAGGAAACCATTCTTTTCAGCAAGCCATGATCCGTCTTCTGTTCATTGGCGACGTCGTCGGGCGATCGGGGCGCGCCATCGTCCTCGAGCAAGTTCCCGTTTTGCGCGCCCGCTGGGGGCTCGATTTCGTCGTCCTTAATGGCGAGAACGCGGCAGGCGGCTTTGGCCTCACTGAAAACCTCCGGGGCATCACCCCGCCGTGGACGGTCATCGGCTGGACCAGGCGAAACCGCTCTTGGTTCTGAAACGGGTCGTCGGATTCGATCTTGGTAATCTTCGAGTCGCGGACGACGATGCGCTTCAAGCCGTCGAAGATCGAGACGATCGTGTTGTCGCGATCGACCGTGCCGCGGTAGACGATCCCGGTTTTCATCGTGACCGAGTCGCCCGCGCGACCGGCCGCTTGCGACCCCAGGACGAAGGATCAGGATCGCGTAGGCCGCCACGGATCTGGGCCGCTCGACCCCAGGTGCCGCTCGTTCCGTGGCATCCCGTTGCGGGAAGCCGCCTGGCACGCCATGCCGCTCCTGCCACAAGCACCCTCCCTGTGAATGAAGTCGGGCGGAAAGGTCCGCAAGACGCGACCGCCCATCCCTCCGCGGACCGACCCACGCCGTGAAGTCCATTGTGACACCCAGGCCGCTGGGGTCAAGCGTTCGCCATGCGTGAAGGGCTTCGCCGCAGCCTCCGCGAACCGGGTCGAACGGAGGTCGTCGTCCTCGAAACCGGACGCGGGGGAGTGGTATGCTCGCCGCACCCCGCGTACGCTGTAAGGGTGTCCCCGACGGACGACGGCTGAGATCCGCGAGAGGACGGAAGCGGGCCGGTGGGAACCATGGCGGCGGTCATGATCAAGTTTCGGTGTCCTCAGTGTCAGCAATTGCTCGGGGCGGGGTCGTCGCGAGCAGGCTCGATGGTCAATTGCCCGAAGTGTGCGACGCAGGTCGTGGTGCCGGCCGAATCGGAGTCCCTGGCCGAGGCTCCATCTCCCCGCGCGGGCTCGCAGGCCGCGGCGACGGCAACCGCTCCCGCGCCGCCCTCCTCGCAGGCGGCGACGTCCGAGGAAACTCCCTGGATCCCGCGCGAGGTCCTGGAAATCGAACCCGAGGATATCCGGGTCGAGCTGGGGATCAACCTCGATCGGCCGAGGACCCCGCCGTCTCCACCGAAGCCCCCCGAGGTGCTGGCGCGACCGGTCCCCGAGCTGACGGTCGAGTCCTTGGCGGCATCGCCGGCCGGGTGCTCCGCCGCTCCGCCTCCCGAGCCGGTCGTCGTGCCACCGATCCAGATCCCGCCCCAGCCGATCGTCGAGAGCCGAGCCCTGCCGGTCGCGCAGCGGCGTGACGTCGTGCTGCCCCGGTCGGTCGTCGCGACCTGGTCCTTGAGCATGTTGCTGGGGCTGACCCTGGCGTTCTTCGCCGGCCTGCTCGCCGGTCACTTTATCTGGAAAGTCCATTGAACTTGAGCCTTGCCCTTCCCGGGCGGTGTACTATCGTACAGTCCCATTTTTTGCAGGATTGATGCCATGTCCTCTGATTCGAGCGGGAACCCGATGCGATCCGACACGATCAAGAAGGGCGATTCCCGCGCCGCCCACCGCAGCCTGCTCCGCGCGACGGGCGTGGGCGAGGGCGACTGGAACAAGCCGTTCATCGCCATCTGCAACAGCCACGTCGACATCATCCCCGGCCACGTCCATCTCCAGGCCGTCGGCAACTACGTCAAGGAATGCGTCCGCGCGGCCGGCGGCGTGCCGTTCCTGTTCAACACGATCGGCGTGGACGACGGGATCGCGATGGGCCACAAGGGGATGAAGTATTCGCTCCCCTCGCGCGAGCTGATCGCCGACTCGCGTCGAGACGATGATCGAGGCGCACCGGTTCGACGGCATGATCTGCATCCCCAACTGCGACAAGATCGTGCCGGGAATGTTCATGGGCGCGATGCGGGTGCAACGTCCCGACCGATCTTCGTCTCGGGCGGCCCGATGGAGGCGGGCAAGACCGAGAGCGGCCAGACCGTCGACCTGATCGACGCCTTCGTCGCCGGCGGCCAGGAGCAGAGCGGGAAGATCACCGCCGAGGAGCTCGAGGAGATCGAGAAGGCCGCCTGCCCGACCTGCGGGAGCTGCTCGGGCATGTTCACCGCCAACAGCATGAACTGCCTGGCCGAGGCGCTCGGCATGGCGCTGCCGGGCAACGGCACGATCCTGGCGACCTCGGCCGACCGCAAGGCGCTCTACGAGCGCGCTGCGCAGCGGATCGGTCGGCATGGCCAGGAGTTCGCCGAGCGTCGGGCCGGGCCACGGCCTGCTCCCTCGCGAGATCGCCACGCCGTCGGCGTTCGACAACGCGATGATCCTCGACATGGCGATGGGCGGGAGCACGAACACGGTGCTGCACATCCTGGCCATCGCCCACGAGGCGGGCGTGCCCGTTCACGATGCAGCGGATCGACGAGCTGAGCCGGAAGACGCCGAACATCTGCAAGGTCGCCCGGCGAGCAAGTATCACATCGAGGACGTCGCCCGCGCCGGGGGCATCCACACGATCCTGGGCGAGGTGGCGCGCGGCCGCCCGGGTCTGCTCGACCTGAGCTGCATGACGGTGACCGGCAAGACCCTGGGCGAGAACATCGCCGACTACGACGTCCGGGCCGCCGACGCCGCGATCGGCCGCGAGCCTGCTGACCCGCGTCCGCCCGGGCGGCGAGCGGACGACCAGGCCTGGACCGTGCCGAGCGTGGCCGCCGAGTCGCGCTCGCAGGCCGCCGGCCTGGCCGTCCTCGACTCCGAGGGGGAGGAGCTCGCGCGACGCTGCGTCGGCGGCACGGCGGCGAGCCGGCGGCGGCCGGCGACGGCTTCGACCCCTTCGACGTGATCCGGACCGTCGACAACGCCTACTCGCAGACCGGCGGGCTGTCGATGCTCTACGGCAACCTCGCCCCCGACGGCGCGGTCGTCAAGACGGCGGGCGTCGACCCCAAGATGCTCCGCCACACCGGACCGGCCGTCATCTTCGAGAGCGAGGAGGACGCCTACAACGGCATCGTCTTCGACAAGGTCAAGGCGGGCGACGTCGTCGTCATCCGCAACGAAGGGCCCAAGGGCGGCCCCGGCATGCAGGAGATGCTCGCCCCGACGACCGCGATCAAGGGGGTCGGCCTGGGCGACAGCTGCGCCCTGATCACCGACGGCCGGTTCTCGGGCGGGACCGCCGGCGCCTCGATCGGCCACGTCAGCCCCGAGGCGGCCGTCGGCGGGCCGATCGGCCTGCTCCAGCACGGCGACATCGTCGAGATCGACATCCCCGCCGGCAGGCTCTCCGTCCGTCTCTCCGACGAGGAGCTGCGGCGCTACGCGCCGCGTGGACACCTCCCGCCCCCCGCTTCACGAGCGGTTACCTCGCCAAGTACGCCCCCATGGCCACCAGCGCCGCCACGGGCGCGATCCTGAAGTGGGATTGAGCGCCAGACCACGCAGCTCGACGGTGTCCCAAGGTCATTGCAAACCAGGAGGACACCGATCTCTGCCGTCCGAGCCCGGGACGGGCGGCAGCGTAAAGCCTGGCGGCGTAAGCCCCAGGTAGGTCAGACATCGCGCACCAAGAGCCCAGCCCCAAGGGGGCGACATCGTCTGGGCTCGATGAGCCGTGTCGCCCCCCTGGGGCTCTTGGTGAGGGGTGCTGGTTTTCTCGCCGTCCTGTTCCTGGGGCTTACGCCGCCAGGCTTTACGCTGCCGCCCGTCCCGGGCTGAGCGAGTTCGACCGTGATCGTGTCTTCCGTGCAAGGATTCTGGGACACCACCCGCGGCTCTGGGCGACCAAAAATCGAACGGAATCTCCCTCGCAGTTTGACGAAGAGGATGACTATGATTTGAATTGGCCCTAGGAGGCGGGGAGTCTACGCTCCACTTGAGAAAGGAGACGGGGCGATGCGTACACGTTATCTGATCATGGGCGTCTGGATGTTGGCCGCCGTCTGGCCATTCGCCGCCAAGCGCAGGTCGTCGCCGCAGGCAGCGGCTACGCTGGATACGGCGGATACGGCGGGTACGGTGGATACGGCGGGTACGGTGGTGGGTATGGCGGCATGATGCAGTACCCGCGATGCTCCAGCAGCAGCAGTTCATGATGCAGCAGCAACAGCTCATGATGCAGCAGCAACAGCAGCAGGGTCAGCAAAAGCCAGGGAGCCGGGGAGCTGCAGGGCAAAGGTTCACAGCTCCAGGCGAACCAAGCGAATGCGCAGGCAGAGCAACCTCCGCCTCCCTCTCGGACGACCCGCAGCAAAAAGAAGAGCAAGGCGCGAGGCTCGGCCTCGGTTTCCACGGCCAAGCCCCCCACGCATTCCAAGTCGAAAAAGAATGCCAAGGCAGGCACTTCGGGACTTCAGGCGCGCCTTGAGCCGAGCGTTTCGAGGTGGCTGGGGTCTGACGTCAGACCCCTATAGCCTGCAGGTGAGAAGCGGCGGGTGGCATGGGTTCCGTCTTCGGACCCCGCGCCACCCTTCTGGCTGCGTCACCGGACAACGGATGAAAAAGTGCCGGGCGCGCCAGAACTCACCGGCGAGGGGTCCCGTCTGGGTGGCTGCTGTGGCCGACAACGGGGCTGAGGCGGTCGGGGATGCCCGATCCTTCAGGCGGTAGAGGCTGCAGCGCGGAGCGGCCTCGTTCACCCCCACCGTCATCCAGAGTGAGTCCGCCCGACTGACGGCGTAGGAGCCCGCCTTCCCCGGAGAAGACCCGATCCCGAGCAGACCGGTGGCTCGGACGGAGCCTCGCGCTGGGCTGATGAACAGTTGGTCTTGAGCCCCCCGGATTCCACCACCGATCCCTGCATCTTTCCTAACGCCGTGCGAGGTCTGATCTCCCTCCTTGGTAAGCTGAGGGCCCGACACTTCTCCAAATACTGGCCGGGGAAACGGTTTGGGGGTGCCACTGGTGGCTTGTCCACCAGGTATTCCCAGGGTGTGCTGCGCGACCCTGGGCTTTGATGTGTGACCCCGTTGGGGTGAAGATATGCCGATCTTTACGCCGAAGGCGTTGCACATCATAGCCCAGGGTCGCGCAGCGACCCCTGGGACACAACCCACACGATCCACGTCCCTACCCCAAGGGGGTTGCACAACAGCCGCTCCGCAGACACACCACCTCGGCCGCGGAACGATTCCGGTCGTCCCGACCCCGTTTCGAGCAAATGTGTCGGGCTCAACTTACCAAGGAGAGGAGGGATTGGGCGCACAACTCTGGGGATGGAAGCAAAGGGAAGGCCAGCCCAACTTTTCATGAGGCCAGTCTCGCCCTCCCCAGACCAGGGACAGGAGCCAAAATTCCCACATCGGCCAAAGTTTATGGGAATCCACGCGACCTTCCTTCGATAGTGACTTGTGGAAAGTAGGACGCATCACCACGTCCACGCTTCCTCGTGTCCCTCGTTCCCTCATTCACTATCGAGAAAGACTTCCATGAGTTCACTCCGTCAGCAACGGGCCAGCAGAGCCAACGGCCGTATGAGCCGAGGACCCGTGACACCCGAAGGAAAGCGGGCCGCCGCTCAGGCCCGACTCACCCTCGGACTGACCGCCAAAACGCTCACCCTCCCCGGCGAAGACCCCGAACTCGCCGAGCAACTCGCCCAAGCCCTCTTCGACGAATTCCAGCCCAGAGGCCCCCAGCAAATCGACCTCGTCGAACGCATCCATTCCGCCATCACCCGACGTCGCCGCTCCGAACGCGCC
>CAVUPE010000009.1:0-224133 GCA_963743265.1 uncultured Alphaproteobacteria bacterium
GGGATCGAGGCAAGCTGGCGGACCCGGTCCAGACGCGCTTTCGACACCCCTACACGGGCGATGCCATTGCGTTCGTTGGCGAGCAGGAACTTGGCGTAGTCCCACCCCTTGTTCTCTTCGCCGACAAGCCCGTCGGCTGGAACGCGCACGTCATCGAAAAAGACCTCGTTGACCTCATGGCCGCCGTCGATCGTCTGGATCGGCTTCACCGTGATCCCAGGGGTCTTCATGTCGACGAGGAAGAACGAAATGCCCTCCTGCTTTTTCGCCTGCGCGTTGGTGCGAGCGAGCACGAAAATCCAGTCGGCGTATTGGGCCATGGTGGTCCAGGTCTTCTGGCCCGAGATGACCCAACTGTCGGCATCGCACCGGGCGCTTGTCCTTAGGCTCGCAAGGTCGGACCCCGCGCCGGGCTCGGAAAACCCTTGGCACCACCAGTCGCTGAGGTCGATGATGCGCGGCAGGAACCGCTGCTTCTGCGCCTTGGAGCCAAAAGTGTAGATCACCGGGCCGACCATGCTGACGCCAAACGCCACCGGTTCGGGCGCATTGCCGCGTTGCGTCTCATCGAGAAAGATCGAGAGTTGGATCGGGCTCCATCCGGCGCCGCCCCATTCCTGCGGCCAGTGCGGGGCTCCCCAGCCTTTGGCGGCGAGAATGCGCGTCCAGCGCTCATAGTCGTCTTTGGAAAGGCGCCGGCCGGCGACCGTCTTCTCGCGGATAGAGGCAGGCAGGTTATCGCGAACGAAGGCGCGAACTTCGGCGCGAAACGCGATCTCGTCTTCGGTCAGTCGAAGGTCCATGGGTCGCCTCCCATATCACAGCGCGCCCGCAAGGAGGGCTCGGGCGCGGGACTTGCGCCGTGGCGCGCAATGTCCAGCGTTACTACGGCGCCGTCAACCGTTCGACCGGCCGAAGCTGCAGCCGTGATACCTCGCCAAAGGACATAAGCTAACGGTTATCTCCGGTTTCGGCGGCCCCTACGCAGGGTCAGTTTAGGGTCGTCCGATCCGCAAGACGCTGCTTTTATTGTCAAGGTCATACTTTCGCGGCATTTTGAACCGCGATGGTCGCCGAATCGTTCTTGCGACAGTTTGTCCAAGCGGAGTGGAAGTCGTTTCCCAGTGCGCACTGTCCTGACCATCATCGCGGTCGCGCTCGTCGCGGTGATGTCCGTTGCGCTCGTCGCGCCGTACCTCATCGACTGGTCTGCCCAGCGCGGCGCCATCGAGGCGCGACTGAGCGCCATCACGGGCGCGGACGTTTCCCTGAGCGGGCCGGTCGAACTGAGGGTGCTTCCCACGCCCTATCTCGCCTTGGGCGAGGGTCTGGTCAGCGCCCCAGGCCCGGACGGGGCGAAGCTGTCCTTCGCCTCGGCTCGGCTGGAGCTCGCGCTCGTCAAGCTTGCGAGCGGCCAGATCCGGTTCTCCGACATCCGTCTCGAGAAGCCCGTCCTGACCCTCACGCGCGGACCTGACGGGGCGCTCAAACTGCCGCCGGTCCGGATGGCGGGCCTCCATTCGACCGGGTTTGACCGCCTGCGCATGGCCGACGGGAGCGTGAAGGTTATCGGCGCCGTCGCCGGAACCGAGATTTCCGGCGTCGAGATCGACGCGGCCGCGCCGTCGCTCGACGGGCCCGCGCGTCTAAACGGCCAATTTGCCGGCCCGGACGATGCCCCCGTTGTCTTCTCGCTCGCCTCGGAGAAATCCGGAGCGGAAGGGACGCCGCTCCGCCTCGAAGTGAACGGAGGTCCGAGCTGGCCTGCTGCGCAATTCGACGGCGCGCTCCAAGGCGACCCGGCCGCGGGGATTGGCGGTCTTCGGTTCGCTGGCGCAGCCACGTTCATAGGGACGGCGCCGGGCGAGGACGCGCCGACGCCGTGGCGCGTCGCAGGGCCGCTCACCCTCGATCTCAACCAGGCGACCCTTCGACAGGCGGAGTTTCGTCTGGGACCGGAGGAGCGAGGCATCAGGGCCGATGGAGACGCCAGTGTCGTTTTCGGCTCGCCCGCTCGGATCAGCGTCACGCTGAGGGCCAAGCAGGTCAATGTCAACTCCTTCATGCGCCGAAAGGGCGAGGACGGGGTCGCGCCCGCTCGCGCCGTGACCCTGATCACCCGCATCGTCTCGGCGGCGCTTCAGGGCCGTGAGAGCCACGCGGCGATCGACGCGCAGGTCCTGGCTCAGCCGATCATCCTTGGGGCGCAGACGCTGCCCGACGCCAGCGCGACGCTGAAGGCGGCTCCCGGCGCGCCGCTCAATCTCACTTTGAACCTCGGCCTGCCCGGGCAAAGCCGCCTGCGCGCGGACGGGAATCTGGACGCCGGCGCGGAGGCGAAATTCCGCGGGGACGTTGCCTTCACTAGCGCCGACTTCGCTCTGCTCCGCGATTGGGCGACGCAAGGCGCGCCGCCAGCTGCGGCCAAAATCGCAGCTTTTGCCGATGCGCTCCCTTATCGCAGCGCGTCGTTATCGGGCGCGGTGGAAGCTCGCCGACTGGATTTTCGGGACGCAATCTCAAGCTGACGCTGGACCGCTCGACGCTCACGGGGTCCCTTGCCTTCAAGGGGCGAGACGGCGGCCAAGCGGGCCATCTCGATGTGGATCTCGCAAGCGACTCCCTCGACGTCGACGGGTTGCCGAGCCTCACCTCGGCGAATCTGTTCGACGATCTCGACCTCTCGCTTTCGCTGAGGGCAGGGTCGCTGCATATCGCCCGCGTCGGAGAAGCGCAGATCGACAGCGGCTCGCTGGCGGTGAACGTGGCCAAGAGCGGGCCGAACGTCACGCTTAAGCGCCTGAGCGTGGCTGGCCTGGATGGGGCGTCTTTCGATGTCGAGGGCGCGATCGGTCCCGACTCGACTGCGGCGACGGGTCACTTGCGAGCCGATCGGCTGCACGATTTCGCGGCGCTGGTTTCGCGCGTGGCGCCGAGCGATTGGAGCCGGATGCTGGTCGCTCGGGCAGGCGAGCTTTCGCCGGCGGCGCTCACCTTCGGCGCTCATGGCGGAGCGACCGACATTGGCGGCGTTCCCGCAATCGATTCGCTCAGGGCCAATGGATCGGCGGGTGAAACGCAATTCTCAGTCACCCTCGATCCTCGCCCGAACGACGCTGGTCGCGCTCTCACCGTCAGCCTCGATTCGCCAAATTCGGGCGCCTTGTTGCGCCAACTCGGCGTGCATACGCCGACCTCGGGGGGCGGCCGCGCGCATATCGCGCTCAACGCGAACGGGAGCTTGGAGAAGGGCTACGACGTCGATGCGACCTCGCAGCTTGCCGGCGCGGACCTTTCATGGCGCGGCCGTTTCTTGCCAGCAGCGGAAAGCGGCGACGCGAAGCTGTTCGGGTCAGCCAAGGCCAAGTCGCCGAACCTCGCCCCGCTTGTCGTCGCTCTCGGCCTCGCGCCCGCGAATGGCGGCGCGCTCGGTCCCGCCGATATTGGCTTCGATGCGACCTTGCGCGGCGATCGCTGGGGTTTCTCACGGCTCGCGGCGACGATTGCCGGGGTCAAGGCAAGCGGCGACCTCACTTACCAGCCATTGAAGCCGGTTGAGGCCGCGCCTGAGGCGAGCCCCGAGATTGCTCGCGCGGAAGAGGCGGTCGGCTCTGGTACTGCCCCTGCGAAGCCCCCGCCGCCGGCGGAGATCGAGGGCCAACTGACGGTTGAGCGCATGCCGCTCGGCGGCGTTCTGGCGCTCGCGCTCGGACCGCCCCAGCCGGGACGGACGGGACCGCGCTGGTCGGACGTGAGGTTCGCGCCCGCGCCGCTGCGCCCGCCCTCCGCCGCCGTAAAGCTCAGGGTCGGAACGCTCGATTTGGCAGACGCCCTGACAGCGCGCGACTTCGCGACGACGCTTCGCTTTGATAAGGGCCGGCTCGATCTTGACGACCTCGCGATGCGGATCGCCGGAGGCGGCTCCTCCGGCCATGTGACGCTGCGTCGCGATGGGGACAATGTGACGCTGACGGGCGCGCTGGCCCTCGACTCGGTCGCGCTCGACCGAACCGGATTCTCAGGCCGCATCGGCGGCGCGCTCGATTTCGCTTCGACCGGACGGAGCCCCGCCGCGCTGATCAACGGACTCGCAGGCTCGGGGACCGTGACCTTCGCCGGCGCGGCGCTAGCGCGGAGCGACCCCGCCGCTCTCGATCGCGTGGTCGCCAAGGCGCAGACTCCCGACGCGCCATTGGACGAGACCAATATCGCATTCGCCTTCAGCAACGAACTCAATCGCGCGCCGCTGGCAATCCCCGACGGATCGGCGCCGCTCTCGCTCAGCGCGGGCGTTATGAAGATTGGCCCGATCAAGCTCCCCGAGGGGCGTGGGGACGGGGCGCTGAGCGCTGATCTCGATCTGCGCACGCTAGCGACCCAGGCGCGCTTCACGCTCACGTCATCGGCGAGCGATTTGAAGTTCTGGTCCGGGGCTGCGCCGAGCGCGGCGGTGACGATCGACAATGCGCTCGAGGCGCCGAAGCGACAGATCGACATCAGCACGCTTTCCGCTGCGCTCGCCGCCCAGGCGATCGCCCGCGAGACCGATCGCATCTCCACGATGGAAGCCGACATTCGCGAGCGCGCCTTCTTCAACCGTCGTCTCAAGGGCGAGCGGCTCATGGATCGAAGGCAGCAAGAAATTCAGGACTGGGAAGTCGAACAGGCGCGGCTGAAAGGGCAAGCCGAACGCGTGCGCTCGCTCGAGGAAGCCGAGAAAGCTGCCGAGGCCGAGGCGGCGAAGAGGGCGGCGGAAGTCGCCGCGGACAAAGCCGCGACTCAGAAGGCCGAGGAGGACAAAGGCGCGGCGGACAAGTACGACGGAGCGAAGGACGGCGAAGGCGGCCAATCGACAAAGGCCCCGTTCGCGGCCGCTCCCGGGTCCAAGAGCGACCAAGTCGGCGCCAATGGTCCCGGCCTCGGGGCCCCGACGCCCCCGCCCAGGCCCAGGACGCGCCCGACGCAGGGCGACCCCGCGCAGGGCGGGCTCTACTAAGCGCTTCGAGCTACGCCGGATCGCCCTGCCGCGGCGTCTCCTCCCGGGACTGCGCTTGCGCGCCTGGGCGCGGAGAGCGCCAAAGCGATCGATTTACCAAGACAACACTCTAGCCGCGACCGCTGCCCGCGCGCTCAGCGCGCGCCTACACATCGGGACAGACCGCGCGTCGACCACGGGCCGCGCGCGCGAGCGGCGCTCTCGGCCTCGAGCACGAACACTCGGATGGCGGATGACAGATTGGCGTCGCCGCGCGAGGCGTCGATCATCGCGGCGAGGCCATTGAGAGATAGCCCGCGCTCGGCCGCGATGGCGCGCAGCCGTCGCCAAAACGCATCCTCAAGGGAGACGCTCGTTCGATGTCCAGCAATGACGAGCGAATGCTTGATGACACGCGCGCTCGCGCTGTCAGTCGCCATCGGGCCGCGCGAGCCGGTGGGCGTCGAGGCCGGCCTCGGCGAGTGCGCGCTCGCTTTCGGTGAGACGCTTCTCTGCCTTCGAGCGGCCGAAGACAGCGCGGCTCTGCGCCGCTTCCGCTTGCTGACGCTCGCGTTTCTTTAGTTTTCGCGCTCGACGCAGATTGACAATCTCAGCCAAAGAACTCGCCTCCGCTATTTCTTGCGGAAGGCGTCGATCGACACGACCTTCGTTTCGCCGTGGGGTTCCGCGGGCTTTTCCGCGTTCCGAGCCGACTTTGGGGCGGCGGCGGGCTGCGCAGGCGGCTTAACCGCCGCTGGCTTCGCCGGGGCCGGTTTCGGAGTCGCCTCTTTTTCTTGCGCCACTGGCGCGGGGATCGACGCCTGCTCCGACACGCGCGGCTCGAGCTTGAAGCCGAACGGGACTGACGGATCGGTGAAGCCGGTGATCGAATCGAACGGCACAATCAACCGCTCAGGCTTGCGGGAGAAGTTCAGGCTGACCTCGAATACGTCCTCTCTGACGACGAGGTCCCAGAACTCGTGCTGGAGGATGATCGACATCTCCTCCGGGAAGCGCTGTTTGACCGCGGCCGGCGCGACCACGCCCGGCGCTTGGGTCTTGAACGCAATATTGAAATGGTGATCGCCGGCGAGCCCATGGCGCGCCGCGTCGGCAAGGACCTTGCGCACCACAGAGCGCAGCGCGTCCTGCACCAGAAGGTCGTAGCGGATGAGATCGGTCGCCATGAGGAATGGGTTCGCGCGATGACGGAAGAACTAACTGAGCACCCGGGGCATTGCAATCTGCGGCGTGTGAATCGGGTAGCCAAGAGCAGGATGAAGTGGAGGCTTCTGTTGCCAGGCGCCTCCGGACCCCGCCTAGAAGTGCAAACCCCTAGGACTTGATTCCCAGTACCAGCGCTGCATTACGCAGCGAGGGCCACCGGAGCATAGTTGTCATTCGCAACTATAGGTTTGACCCGATAACGGCGGTATCATGCCGAGCGAAAGATCACCCTTTGGGTCCCCCGTCGAACCTATTTCGCCCCCGCCGAAACCCGCGCGTTCAGCGGGCTTGGGTGGAGGCGCCGGGTACCGCCCCCGGGTCCGAAAGACTTATTTCGATGCCAATTTATCGCCGTAGCCGCCCTCGCGAGCGGCCTGTGGAATATAGGGCATAAGCCTCGGCCTGGGAAGGGGCGATCGAACTGAACGGCTTGAGAGAAGCGCGACGCAAAACTGTCACGCTGCTCGGACATGGTCTATATCGGAGAATTAAAGGGAGGCGCAGATGGCGACAAAAGCTGATTTTACCCCGGATGAATGGAAGCTCCTGCTGCAGAGCCCGCTCATCGCGGGCGTCGCGATATCCGCCGCCGATCCGAGCGGCCTCATCGGAATGATGAGGGAAAGCATGGCGAGCGCGCGCGCCCTCATTCAAGCCAAAACCGACCCGAACGCGGACGCGCTCGTCAAGGCGGTCGGTAGCGAGTTTGAGACTTCGGCAGGCCGCGGTCTCGCCCAGGACGGGGTCAAGACCGCGATTACCGGCGCCAAAACCCCGGCGGAAATCGTTTCGAAGGCTGTCGACGCCCTGAAGGCGACCTCCGCCCTGCTCGACGCCAAGGGAGGACTGGACGCCGGCCCGTTCAAGACCTGGCTTGCCGGAGTCGCCAAATCAGTCGCCGAGGCCGCGCCGGAAGGCGGCTTCCTCGGGTTTGGCGGGATCCAGGTGAGTGACACGGAAAAGGCGACGGTTGCTCAGATCGCCGCCGCGCTCGGCGTTCCGGCGCCGACCGTCTAGGACTGCCAAGCCCGCGGAGGCGCTTCGGTTAGGCCCGAGCCAGCTTGGAACTTGTTCAGAGGTCCGCGCTTTATAGCGAGGGCGCCTTTCACGTGGAGGTAGAACATGGCGGGACCAGAGCCTGACAAGCCGGCCGGCGAGGACTTTTCCAAATCGCTGAAGGAATTGGAGAAGGAGTTGAACGAGCTCAAAGCGAAGATCGAGCAAGAGAGACGCGCTCACGATATGCCCATCAACTCCCAGCTTGGCGATCCCAATTGGGAGGAGAAAGCCAAAGACGGGCGTTTCGATCGCGCTGAAGACGAGGACGAGGAATAGGGCGGCTCCGAGAAAATTTTTCGACAATTTCTTCCTAGAAGCCGGAATCGCGAGTAGAATGGCTGGCAGATGAATGATTTCGTCCGACTATCTCCGCGAGCTGCGGTCATGACAAAAGCGCATACCGAAGACCGCAGGGCGAAGGGTTGGGAGAAAGTTATTTGGATTCCTCGTAACCCCTTGAAAAGAAACGATTCGGACAAATAAGACCAAATAAATCCAAGGAAAACCAAGCTTTTTTAGTTGGCCTGATTTGGTCCGCCTTGGATATATTTGGTATGAGTTATGCGTTTAGCGCGGACCAAAAAGAGCGCTTCCCAGCCGTTAGTGCGACGGCGTATCCCCAGCAGGGTCGGTTGAATTGTCACCGCCGATCGCGCGGATCGCAGGCTGAGACCACGGACCGGCGATATCGAGCGTCAAGCGGGCGGCGTCTTGGGATTCCTGGCCGGCCGCATCCGTCTGAACTGCGTCGAGCTGCAAAGACCAGCTTTGGCCAGCAAGATCGATGAGCCCGTCCAAGTCCGCGGTCACGCCATGGCTCGTCATCACGGCGCGTCGGATCCGGGCGCGGCCGTTGTCCAGCGCCAGGGAAACGTCGACCTTGTCGAACGCCGTTCCGCCCAGGTGCAGATCTCGCTCGACGTCGATCGCGCGGCGGCGGCTGCGGCGCAGCGCCTCCTCGAGGTTGACGCCGAGAATGGAGCCATCCGCCGCTTCGAGCGACGCCGTTCCGGTCAGGCTCGCGACCGCGGCGGCGGGGGTGGCGCCGGAGGCCTCGACGGCAAATTGCACTCCGCCGCTCCCCGTCATCACGGGCCGGGCCAAATCGGCGATAGCGGCGCCGAGGTCGGCGTCGCGGAGCTCGCCGCGCGCGCTCATCTTGAGGTCCCGCCCAATGTAGGCGGCGCCCACTTCGCCCTGGAGGCGTCCGCCATAGGCCGCGGCCTCCATCAATGTCGCGCTGAGCTTGCCATCTGCGACGATTATGGATGCGGCCGCGTCGGCGAGCGGCAGGCCGTAGACGTCAAGATGGGCCGCGGACAAGCGCAGGTCGAGGTCGAAGCTCCGCAGCGGTTCGAACGCGAACGGCTTCGAGCTCCACCCGCCCGATGGGTCGAACATGCGTCCCGGCGGTCCGAGCAGGGGCGTGAGCGCCAGCGTTTCAGCGGCGAACGTGCCGGAGACGGCCGGGCGGCCGCCAGCGTCGCTGATTGCGATCGCGCCTTCAAGCGTCTGTCCCGCGCTGGTCAGTGTCGCGTCGCCCAGGGTCAGCGCGTTCGGTCCTCCGTTGACCTTCGCGGTGATCGCAATGTCGTTGGCGGCAAGAACGAGTGGCGGCTGAGTGTTGAGAAAAGAGGCCAAGGCGGCGATCGAGGGGATGGACGCGGTTAATTCGCCGTCAGCGGTGGGCTTGTCGCCGAGCGCCAGCGAGCCGCCGAATGCAAGCTTGGCCAACGGCGAGTCGAGCCCGAAGACGATCGGACTCGGCGCGCCCTTGGCGGCGGTTTCCGGATCGTTGAGTGCACCCGCGACCGCAATAGGCGTCATCCGCCACGCGGCGGACAGATTGAAGCGCAGTTGATCGCCGATCGTCAGGCCGTCGAAGCGGCCCTGAACTTTGTCGATCCGCGTGTCGACGCCGCGTTTGGCGCTGATTAGGCGCAAGACCCCGTTCGATAGGCTCAAGCTGGCCAAAGGCGCGAGCGCCCGCCGAGCAACGCTCGCGGGCCCTGCCGTTCCCCCTGCAGCCCCGGCAAATGGAGGATGGTCGACGTCGATGGTGATCGTCGGACTGGCGAGAATAACACCCGTCGGGATGAAACGTCCGCGCAGAAGGTTAATCAGCGACAGGTTCACGCGCGCCGCCGGCGCCGAGAGAAGGTCGACGCCATAAGCGTCGTCGAGTCGGGCATCAATGATGCGCACGCACGGCCAGGGTAGGGCGGAAAAGGACGCCTCCTTGGGAGCGCTCCAATGGAGGCGCGGCGAAGCGCCGAATGCGGCGTTGAGACTGTCGCCGACCTTCGCGGCGGACAACGGCCAGCGCATGAAACCGCATGCCGTCAGCGCGACGATCAACGCGAGGGCGAAGCCCCACGCCATGGCCCGGCGCATGCTAACGAAATCTCCCTTCGGGCCTCGACGAACAACTGGATATGCCGATTCATATCGCGAACGAGCAAGCAAGGCGACAAGGCGCTGAAATATCGGTTGAGACAAAGGGCGCCCGAGGCGAGGACGGAACAGCGAGCCTCGCGGCGGCCATCGCGCGACCCCTAAGCCTGATCCGGCCGACAGGCAATCGGGGCGCCTGCTCGACTGGGCGAGCCTGCGTCACGTATCCGTGAAGCCCGCCCTTTGCGGCCGAAAAGCGGCGGCGAGCGGGCAAGCGAGACGCGAAATCCCGATCGCGCCATTAATTCGCTGTTAAGGCCTTTCACTCAGCCTTCCGGTACGGGCGCCCTTGCGCGCCGAGCTTGCGAGTGACCGGAGTTTAAGCAGCTCATGCAGGACGATTATTTTCACGTCATCCCTGACGCGAACGATCAGCGCAGCGCTGGCAGCGTGCTCGCCCGCATCTATCGCGATATTGGTCTCGCCGCAGTCGCTGACGCGTTGAGCGTGCCAACGGAAGGCTTTGAGCCGGAGATGATCGAATCGCTCGAGCGGGGCGAGTTCTATTTGCTTCCGCCAGCCCGCGCGCTTGCACAAGCCGGAACGGACGCGTAAAAAACCGCCGGCGAACGAGCGCCTGAGGCGAGCGCAACCGATGGTTCACTTGACGAGGCGCCGGTTTGTCGCTGGCGCTGGCGTGGCCGCCGCGACTTTGTCGCTTTCCGGCTACGCGACAGCGTATGAGACCGGCTCAGCGCTCACGCTCGCGAAATACGCCCCGCGACTCCGCAACTGGCCCGAAGATCTTGAACTCACGATTGCGGTCATCGCAGATATTCACGCCTGCTACCCTTGGATGTCGGAAGAGCGAGTCGGCGAGATCGTCGATCTCGCCAATGCACAGAAGCCGGATCTCACGGTGCTGCTCGGCGACTATGTGTGCACGCATCGGTTCGTTTCCGGATATGTGCCGCCTGGCGCCTGGGCGGAGCAATTGGCCCGTCTCGAGGCGCCGCTTGGCGTCTATGCAATTCTCGGCAATCACGACTGGTGGTCGGCGGCCATTCCGACCGAGCCGCCGGACAGCTCTCGGAGCGTCCGACGGGCGCTCGCGGAGGCGGGCGTTCCGCTGCTCGAAAATCAATCGGTGCGTTTGTCCCAGCGTGGACGACCGTTCTGGCTGATCGGCCTTGGCGACCTGCTGGCGCGTGTGCCCAACCCGCGCCATGGCCACGGCGCCGACGATCTCCCAGGGGCGATGCGCGCGGTCGACGACGACGCGCCGGCGATTCTCCTCGTTCATGAGCCTTCTTTTTTCCCCTGGGTTCCCGACCGGATCGCCCTAACGCTCGCGGGCCACATGCATGGCGGGCAGGTCAATCTTCCGATCATCGGCGCGCCCGTCGGCCTGCTCAAACGCCGCTCTGCAAAATACATCTATGGTCAATACGCGTTGGGCGAGCGGCAGATGATCGTTTCGGGTGGACTGGGAACGTCGATCGCGCCGGTGCGCGTCCTGCGCCCGCCGGAAGTGGTGATGGTCAAGCTCGGCGGGGATAGCGCGCTCGTCTGAGCGCTATTCGAACAGGATTGGCGCGATCGAGGCGACCAGCAACGCCGCCATCGTCCAATTGAACGGCCGCGTCACCTTCGGATCCATGAGCAGGCGGCTGAGTGAAGCGCCGAACAGCGTCCAGGCGCCGCTACAGGGGATTGTGATCAAGGCGCTGAGCGCCGCGATGAAGAGAACGCTGCTCGTATAATCGTCGACGACGCCGCCATACGTCGCGAGCGCGCTCAGCGCGATCATCCAGGCTTTGGGATTCACCCACTGAAAGCCGGCGGCGGCGAAGAAGCCGATGGGACGCCCGCCGGCCTCGACCTCGCTGATTGGTTTGGCAAGCGCGATCTTCAGCGCCAGCCAAACCATGTAGAGCGAACCCGCCACCCGCATGATCGGTAGGATTTGCGGGAAGCGCTTGAAGAGCATGTCGAGCCCAAGCCCGACGACCGTGATCATCAGCGCAAAGCCGAGGATCACCCCGGCGAGATGGGGCAGCGTGCGGCCGAATCCGTATTTCACCCCGGACGTCATCAACATCAGGTTGTTGGGCCCGGGCGTGATCGCGGCGACGAAAGCGAAAGCGGCCAGCGCCCAAAGGATTTCAGGATGAACGGTCAGCGCCGATGCTCCGCCGAAGAGCGTTCCGCGCTCAGAGCGCCGTCACGTCCTCGTCGCCGGCGTCATCCTTACGCGCCGAGCGGCTCCCGCCTCGCCGCGCCCTGCGGCCAGCGTCAAACGCGGCTTGCACGAAAGCGGTGACCGGGTTCGTGATCGCGCTCACCCGATCGAGGCCGGCGACCGCCCGCTCGCCCCGCGTCAACACGCGGTCCAGTTCCGCCATGGTCTTGGACAGAGCGGGTTCCTCATCGTCGAGCCAGACTCGAAGGACGCGCGCCCAGGCCAGCGCCAGGCCCTGGAGCTTGATGGCGCCCGACGTACCCGCCGCCTCGATCCCGGCCGCCTCGAGCATGAAGCGCATTGAGGACATCGCCTCCCGGTTCATCGCCAAAGCCGCGGCGGGCTCGCGCCTGAGCCAGGCGGTGACTTCGCGCAGGCCTTCGCGGTAGGGCGCCATCGCTTCGAGACGGCGCATCAGGACGTCGAACAGCCGCTCGCGCGGATTTTCATCCGCAAGCTCTCCGTTGTCCTGCGTTAGCACGGCCCGATCGATGCGGCGCGAGAGGCCGGCGAGCACCGCCCCCTTGGAGGGGAAGGAGTCGCGGAAATCGGCCAGAGACACGCCAGCGGCCTTTGAGATGTCTCGCACCGAGATGTCCTCGAAGCGCCGCTCCGCCGCGAGATCCATAAGAGCGTCCACGATCTTGCCGCGGGTGTCGGTTGGCGGCGATTTGGTTTCATTTTTTGGTCTTGTCGCCATGGCGCGCTCCTCGATGCTGGCATTTCTAAGTAATGTAGGCGCTCAGCCGCGCGCCGCCAAGGAAGCTCGCTAGCCCGCCATCTCCGCCGCGCGGGCGCGTGCCGCCGCGGTGGCCTGAATCATGAGAACTCTCGAGCCCTTGTGTGTCCTGGAGTACGGCGAGCGCTGCGGCGGTCGTACCGCCCGGTGAAGTGACGTTGCGGCGCAGCGTCGCGGGCGGAGTTGCGCTTTCGCGGCGCATCAGTTCCGCCGCGCCTTCGACCGTGCCGCGCGCCAAGCTCATCGACAGTTCCGCAGGGAGGCCCAGTCTTTCGGCCGCGACGGCGAGCGCCTCGGTGAGGGCGAATACATAAGCTGGGCCAGAGCCGGAAATCGCGGTGACCGCGTCGATCGCGCCTTCGTCATCAACCCAAAAGAACGCCCCGACCGCGCCGAGCAGGCGCTCGCACCACCGCCGCTGCTCGCCGTCGACCGCGGGGTTGGCGAAGGCCGCGGTGACGCCCCGACCGATGGCAGCCGGGGTGTTAGGCATGGCCCGAACGACGGCCCGCGTGTGTGGAAGGCGGCCGAGAAGATTGGCGATGGTCTTACCTGCAATGATGGAGAGGAGAAGCGTGTGCTCGCTGGCCAGCGCTGTGATTTGCGGCGCGACCTGATCGAGGCTCTGCGGTTTCACCGCGAGCACGAGCATCTCGGGGGGCGAGACCGCAATGTGAGGGTTAAGGGCAACGCGACGACTTTCCGCGAGCGAGGCAATCTCGGACGACGGATTGGGCTCGAGAATGGTCAGCGAGGATGCGGGGAGGCCGGCATCGAGCCAACCCCGCGCCATCGCTCCCCCCATCTTTCCAGCCCCGACCAGGACGAGGCGCGCCGGCCATTGGGTCATCGTTCAGTTCCATCAGGTTCGTCGGGACGCGGGAACATTTTGCCCGATTGTCGCATTTTTGCCTCGGTCGGCAGCTTTCGGCAAACGACTTCTAATCTAGGTTGGACTCAACCGGAGGGTTTCGCTAAAAGGTTTGTGGCGAAACCTGGACGGGGTTCCCAGGCGGGGCGCTCGCGATTTTGTGAACAGGTCCCGGGCTTCCGCTCGGTAACTTTCGTGAAACCGTTACGTTTTATGGTAAGAAAATCCTTAGCGATGTGATCGACGGGGCGGCGATGAAGACGAATGTGGTCATTGTGGGGCTGGTGTTGGGCGTGGCGGCTCTGGTGAGCGGCTGCACGCCGGTTCTTCAGTCCGGGCTTCCCGATCCGCAGCTCAGCGCGCGCGATAAGCAGATGATGGCGCTGGCGGAACCGGACGAGTGGAAGATCCCGACTGTCCGCAGCAAGATTGCGTATTCGACACAGGAGAAGCCGGGCACCATTATCGTCGATACCACCAACAATTATCTTTATTACGTTCTGCCCCATGGCGAGGCAATTCAATATCGGATCGCAAGCGGCGCCGAATATATGGGATGGACCGGCCGCGCCGAGGTCGGGGCGATGAAGGAGTGGCCCACCTGGATGCCGACGGCGTCGATCATGGAGCGCTGGCCGCAGTTCCAGGTCTATAAGCAGCACGGCCCCCTCGAAGGCCGGTGGGACAATCCGCTCGGCGCGCGCGCGCTCTATCTCTTCGTGAACAATCGCGACACGCTGATCCGCATCCACGGCACCAACGAGCCGTCGGAAATCGGAGGGCACGTGTCCTCGGGTTGCATCCGCATGCGCGACATGGACGCGATCGACCTCTATAGTCGGGTGCACCTCGGCACTCCGGTCGTGGTGATCAGCTAGCCCTCTCACCTGAATGGCGGTTCGTCGAAACTCCTAAGCTTGCGGGAATGCAGCGAAGCATCGTTGCTTTGCAGATGGCTGATCGCGGCGATGCCGATCTGCAGATGTTCGGCGATGGCGCGCTCGTAAAACGCGTTGGCGGCGCCGGGCAGCTTGATCTCGCCATGCAGCGGCTTGTCGGAGACGCAGAGCAGTGTGCCGTAAGGCACGCGCATTCGAAAGCCCTGAGTAGCGACGGTGGCCGATTCCATGTCGACGGCGATGGCGCGTGAGACGTTGATCAGTCGGCGCTCCTGCGACCAGCGCAATTCCCAATTGCGGTCGTCATTGGTGACGACGGTGCCGGTGCGCAGGCGCCGCTTCAGCGCCTCGCCCCGATCGCCGGTGACCTTGGCGACCGCCTCCTGCAGCGCCACCTGCACTTCCGCAAGCGCCGGGATTGGCACCATCAGCGGCGCCGCCTCATCCAGGATATTGTCGCGCCTGAGATAAGCGTGCGCCAGCACATAGTCGCCGATCACCTGCGATTGCCGAAGCCCAGCGCAATGGCCGATCATCAGCCAGCAATGCGGCCTCAAGACCGCGATATGGTCGGTGATGGTCTTGGCGTTCGAGGGCCCAACGCCGATGTTGACCAGACTTATCCCCCGTCCGTCGGCGCGCACGCAATGATAGGCGGGCATCTGGAACCGATGCCAGGCGACCGCTCCGACGCGCGCTTCCGCCTCGGCCGGCGAAATCGACGAGTCGATGACGAGGTTGCCGGGCAAAATGACTTTCTCAACGCCCGTCCCAGCATGCAGCTGCTTCAAGCCCCATTGCACGAACTGGTCGACATAGCGGTGGTAGTTCGTGAGCAGCACCCATGGCTGCATCGCCCGCCAGTCGGAGCCGGTATAGTGCACGAGGCGGCGGAGCGAATAGTCGACGCGGGGCGCGTCGAACAGGGCGAGCGGCCGCTCGGGGCCGAAGTCGAACTCGCCATCCGCGGTCTCGTCGCCGATCGTGGCCAGCGAAGGCACGGGGAAGAAGCGTGCGAGTTCCGCGGCGTCGGCCCGCCGCCGCGCGTCAGCTCGTCGCCGCTTTCGATCACGTAAGGATAGGGAATCTCCTGTGCGCCGACGCCGACCTCGATCGTGGCGCCGTACTCCGTCACGAGCGGCTCAAGCTGCTCGAGCAGATAAGCTCGGAAGTCCGCCGGCTGGGTGACCGTCGTCGTGTAAACGCCAGCCTCGCTGAACTTGGCGAAAGCTCGCGCGCTCGAGGGCGCCTGCCCGTTGGGCGCATAAGTAAGGCGCAGTTCGGGATACCGGAACAAGGCCCGCGTCGCGGCCGACGGCGGCTCGCCGTCTTTAAGAAAGCGCTCCACTGCGCCATGCAACGCTTGCGTCGCCTCATCGTACAGGCGAACGAGCCGGTCGACCGCCTCATGGGGGGTTTCCACCCGGTCGAACGGACCCCTTAAGTTGTCGATCGACGGGACAAGCACCGAAAAGGTCTCCTCGAAGGTGAAACTACGCCAGTGTCCCAAGACTGGCCGCAGCCGGAGAGCGGCTTAGCTCTTGGCCGCGATGCAGGCGATTTCAACGGTATAAGGCGGCGCTGCGAGCTTGGCCTCGACCGTCGCGCGGGCCGGCGCGTGGCCCGCGGGGACCCACGCGTCCCACACTGCGTTCATTTCAGCGAATGTGCCGATGTCGGCCAGATAAATGGTGGTCGACAGAATCTTGGTTTTGTCCGATCCCGCTTCGCCGAGCAGACGATCGATCGTGGCGAGGATCTCCTTGGTCTGGTCGCCGACGCTCTTGCCTTTCGCCTGATCGGCGACCTGGCCGGCGAGATAGATCGTCGTGTCATGAATGACGGCCTGCGACATGCGCGGACCGGCGTGCAGTCTGGTAATGGTCATTGTCGGTGCTCCGGAGGGCGAATATCAAGACCGAACAAGGTTCGGAACCGCGCCCATAAAGTTGCGCTTGCCGATCTCGACGCCGCTTCCGCGCAGGATGTCGTAAGCGGTGGTGAGATGAAAATAGAAGTTCGGCATGGCGAAATGCAGCAGATAGTCTGCGCCGGGTAGCTTCAGCTTGTTGGCGCCGGCGGGGATGACGATCTCGCGGGTCTCCGCGCCTTCCATCGCTTTGGCGTCGAGCGATTTCAGCATGTCAAGCGTCGCCTGGATCCGCGCGCGCACTTCGGCGAGGGTCGTCTCTTTGTCTTCCTTGACCGGCGGGTCCTTAGCGGCCAGCCGGAACGACGAGTTCTTGGCGTGATCGCAGAAGCCCTGGACTTGGCGGACGAGGGGCCACATGTCCGGGCTTAGCCGCATGGCGAGATAGTTATTCGGATCGAACTTGCGCGCCTGCGCATGCTCCTCCGCCTTATCGAGAATGGCGAGGAATGCGTTGAGCCCGCGCTCGTAGACCGGAACGCTGCTCTCATAGAGCGACAGAGACATTGGCTTCAATTTCCTCCCGAATTCGGCCGCAGCTCGCCGCGGCGGCCCATGGATGCACCCAAAGTGTGACGTTATCAACTTCCCGCGGCCGCTGCGTCAGGGCCGGGCTCCTGCGGTTCGAGATGGGGTTCGACGACCGCCCGCGCCTCGGCGCTCGTGACGACGGGGACGATTTCGAACGTCACGCCGCAGTCGCGCCACTCGAGAATCCAGCCCTGGAGGAGTTTCAGATCGTCGCAGCGCATGAGCTGGAAGCAACGCGAAAAGTTGGCCTCGACCCAGCTGTCGATGTATTCGAGCCCCTCCGGGAGGGAGCGGCCGCTTTCGCGTAGGCGCCGATAGACGGGGACCATATCGTTGTCGCGGAAATGCTCGACGACCATGAACAGCATCGTTGTCGGCCCGGCGCCCTCTAGCTGCGCGAAACCCCACCCCGCTCAGACTTTCAGCGGCGGCGGATGTCCTTCAACCTGCGGTAGATTGGGGTCGAAGCATGCCCATGCCGGCGCGGATTTGGTCCAGATGGTCGCCGTGGGGGGCGCCAGATTGGGGTCATCAAGCGTTCCAGCGCGCACAAAGATAAGTGTGGGCCGCTCCTCCGCCTCGCTGAAGATCGGGGTGCCGCATTGGGTGCAGAAGCGCCTGTGCATCGTCGCCCCGCTGTCGGCCTGGCACACGTAGTCGTTCAGCGGACCGGATACGGTGACGTCTTCCTTGCGGAAGAGCGCGCCGACCGCGCCGGTTCCGCAGCCGAGATATTGGCAGACGCGGCACCAGCAATAGCGCGCGCCGAGCGGCGCCTCGGCCTTGACCTCGTACCGCACCGCCCCGCACAGACATCCGCCCGTGATCGCCAAGAAAAAGCCCCTCTGACCGTTTCAGACCAAACATATGAGAAATGAGCAGCGCCCGCTAGCGAGCGGCGAGGCGTGAAGGCATTGATCCGCGCCCTGCCTGCCAAGGTTGAGGTTGCGGATGTGGCCGAGCCGGATTACAAAGACAGTTCGATCAAGTTCAGGAACTCGCTGGCGAAGATGGTTTTGGCCATCCGGCAGCGGCATGCGATGCCCATGGAAACGAAGAGCGCCCCGCGTCCCGACGTCTGCTATGGCGTGCTAATCCGCAAGCTCGCTGCCGCGGGGGTGCGCCCTACGCGCCAGAGGCTCGATCTTGCCCGCGCGATCTTCGGTGGCGGGAACCGGCACTTCACCGCCGAAATGATCTATCATGAGACGCGGTCGATCCCTTTCGCGCCGACGCTGGGCACGATCTACAACACGCTCAATGAATTTTCGCGCTGTGACCTGCTGCGGGAGATTGCGATTTACGACGCCAAGCTCTGGTACGACACCAAGACCGGACCGCATTACCACTTCTATCGCGAGGACACGGAAGAACTGTCCGACATCCCCGAGGACTTGTTGCCTGAGTTCGAGATCCCGGCTCCCGACGGCACAAGCATCGCGGCCATCGACGTGATCGTGAGGCTGAGGAAAGTCTGACGAAGACGAGCTTGCGGGCGCCGCGAAACGCTTCCGATCGGGCGGCAGAGCGAATATCCAAAGCCATGCGGCAGTAACCTCGAGAGAGGCCCCGGCAGGCCTGGGCTTTCGGACGACCGTTCGCCGCGATTAGCCCATATCCGAGCACCTTATGACGCCCTTATCCATTCTTGAGCTTGTTCGCGTCACGCAGGAGACCGACGCGCGCGGCGCGCTCAACAATGCGCGCGACCTTGCCGCTCACGCCGAGAAATGGGGCTATCGGCGCGTCTGGGTGGCTGAGCATCACAATATGGCCGGCATCGCCAGCGCCGCGACCGCGGTCGTGCTTGGTCATATCGCCGAAGGGACGACGACTATTCGGGTCGGGGCAGGAGGCATCATGCTTCCGAACCACGCGCCTTACATTATCGCCGAGCAATTCGGAACGCTCGCGCGGCTCTTTCCCGGTCGCGTCGACCTCGGCCTCGGCCGCGCGCCAGGCACCGACCAGCTCACGTTGCGCGCCTTGCGTCGTCCGCCGGAGGCCGCGGACACCTTCCCGCAGGACGTCATGGAATTGCAGGCGTTCCTGGCTCCGGCCGGCCCGAATCAACGCATCCAGGCGGTCCCGGCGGCCGGGACGGAAGTGCCGCTTTATATCCTCGGATCCAGCCATTTCGGCGCGATGCTGGCCGCCGAATTGGGGCTGCCTTACGCGTTTGCGTCGCATTTCGCGCCCGACCATCTGATCGCCGCGCTAGAGATTTACCGCAGCCGGTTTAAGCCCTCTGAGCAACTCGACCGGCCCTATGCAATCGTCGGCGTCAACATAGTCGCCGCCGAAAGCGACGATAGAGCGCGGCGGCTCGCCACGACTCAGCAAATGTCGTTCACCAATATCTTCCGCGGCGCGCGAGGCTTGAGCCAGCCGCCGATCGACGACATAGAAACCTATTGGACGCCGGTGGAAAAGGCGCAGGCGACGCGGATGCTGGCGCGCTCCATCGTCGGCTCCCCGGATACGGTGCGTAGGGGCATAAGGGCGCTGGTTGAGGAAACTGCGGCCGACGAGCTCATCGTCGTCTCCGACGTCTATGAGCATTCCGAGCGACTGCGCTCGGTCGAGCTGATCGCTGAGGCTGGCGACCTCGCTCGAGCGGGCTAGCCGTCGCGCTTCGCTAAGCCGCCGCCTTGCTGCGCGCCGCAATCGCGTCGGCGATCGCCAGCGTCCGACGCGCCATGTCGGCGTGCAACAGCTCCACCATGCGGCCGTTGAGCTGGATTACCCCCTTGCCGGCGTTTTCCGGCAGGGCGAAGGCATCGATGATGGCGGCGGCGCTTTCGACCTCCGCGGAAGTGGGAGCGTACACCTCGTTGCAAATGTCGACCTGACTGGGATGGATCAGCGTCTTGCCGTCGAGTCCCATGTCACGGCCCTGCAGGCATTCGAGCCGGAATCCGTCGAGATCCTGAATATCATTGTAGACGCCGTCGAGGATGTCGACGCCATGGGCGCGCGCGGCGACGACGCAGCCGGCGAGCCATGCGGTCATTGTGGGACGGCCAGGGGTGAGCTTCGCCCGCGTCTCCTTGGCCAAATCGTTGAGGCCCATCACCATGACCGCAAGTCGCGAACTCGGATCCGCGGCCACAGCGGCGATCGAGCCCGCGTTCAAAATCGCGTTGGGCGTCTCCATCATCGCCCAGATGCGGGTGCGCTCGGGCGTCTCGGTCTCGCGTAGGATCCGGGCGGCCACCATGACCGCCCCGGGGCCATCGACTTTGGGCAAGAGGATGGCGTCCGGGTTGGCGGCGCACGCAGCGGCCAGATCGTCCTCGCCCCAGGGGGTGTGCGGCCCATTGACTCGGATAACAACCTCGCGTCCGCCAAATCCGCCTGCGCGCACCGCCTGAACGACCCGTTCGCGGGCGGTGATTTTCTGGTCGGGAGCGACGGAATCCTCAAGGTCAAGGATCAACGCGTCGGCCGGCAGCGTCGAGGCCTTCGCCAGGGCCTTGGCGTTGGAGCCGGGCATGTAGAGAACGCTTCGACGCGGGCGGGCAAGCATGAACATCTTCCGAGACTAGCTCCTGGCATTTAACGATAAGTTTGTTGCGGCGCCAGAGGGAGGCTCGCGCTGGCAGCACTGTGCTTGCAGCTCCTGTTTTGGGTGCATTTATCGCTCTCGAGCTTGAGCGCCCGGTCGAGCGGTTTGGGTTTTCTTGGCGCGGGGCCGTTTGGCTGCGAAGACCCCCGCTAATGAGGGTTGGATTTATTTGGATTTCCTTGGATTCTCTCGACCGAATCTAGGTTTATCAATAGGTTACACGATATTTTCGCCGGAAGTTTTTTCTCGCGCCCTTTCCTTGGCGTGAGAGACGCCGGATCGGGCGACCTAGGGTTTTGGCATGCTGAAAGGCAGGATTGCTCATCGGGCGAGCTTAACCGTTTTTCCGATTTTAGCGCAATCAATTGTCGCATGTTCGGGAAGTCTCGTGAGAGCCGGTTCGCTCCCGGCAGTCTGAATTCAAATCAACTTGCTCTAGGCTCCGAGCCACCGCGCCATGCGGCGCGTCGCTTCGGCAATCTGTTCGGGATCGCGGGCGAAGCAGATACGCAGGTGGCCTTCGCCGCCGGGGCCGAACGCGCTCCCGGGCGCGGCGCCAACGCCGGCTTCGTCGATGAGTTTGAGCGCAAGCGCCCTCGAATCGGAAAAGCCATCGATCGAGAAGAACAGATAGAACGCCGCATCCGGCTTGAAGAAGCGAACGCGTCCGGTCTTGGCCAGCCCCTCGCACAAGATGTCGCGCGAGCGGCGACAGCGCTCGATTTGCCAGGCGAGGAACGTTTCGCCTTGCTCGAGCGCCGCCGTCGCCGCGCGCTGATTGAAGACGGGCACGCCCGATGTCGTGTACTGGACGAGGTTCTCGATGACGTAGCCGAGCTCCGGCGGCGCCTCGAGCCAGCCGATGCGGAAACCGGTCATCGCCCAGTTCTTGGACAAAGTCTGGACGAACAGGATCTTGTCGTCGGGCGCCATCACGTCGTGGAAGGAGGGCGCGCGGCGGCCGTCGTAGGTGAGGCGCCCGTAGATCTCGTCGGCGATGATCCAAAGCCCATGCCGGCGCGCGATGGCGAGCGTCTCGACGATCTCTTCTCGTGTGGCGACGAAGCCGGTCGGGTTGGCGGGGGTGTTGAAAAAGATGAGTTTGGTCGCGGGCGTGACCGCCTTCTCGAGCTTCGCCGGATCGAGGCTCCAGCGGCCCTCTTTGTCGAGGGGGACGGGCACGGCGCGCGCTCCGGAAATTTCGAGCGCGCCGACGAAATTGGGCCAGGCTGGCGTCGGAATCAGCGCCTCGTCGCCGGGGCCGACGATGAGCCGGGTCGCGATTTCGATCGCGTGCATGCCGCCAATCGTGACGAAGAAGTTCTGCGGTGAGAAAGCGCCGCCACTTGGGGCCGCGCCATAGACCTGCGTCATGTAGGCGGCGATCGCCTCACGCAGTTCCGGGACGCCGTTCTGCCAGGTGTAGAAGGTTTCGCCACGGTCGAGCGAGGCCTTCGCCGCCTCGCTGATGAAAGGCGGCGTCGGCAGATCGCCCTCGCCAACCCACAAGGGAATGAGCCCCTGCCGCCCGCGGCCGTAGTTGAACACCTCGACGATGCCGCTCGTGGCGACGTCGCGCATGACGGGGCGGATGAGGTCGGGCCAATTGGTCTTGGCTGGGGACGGAACAACGTTCATTGCGGCCTCATGGACCAGCGGTCGGGCGCGTGCAAGCGTTAGCCGCGAGGGCTCATTCGCGGGCCTGCCCGAGCGCGAGATCATCAAGGATCGGGCAGTCCGGCCGATCGTCGCCGTGGCACGCGCCCACGAGGTCTCGAAGCGTGTTCGCCATCGCCTGCATTTCGGCGACGCGCGACTGAAGATCGCCGATATGCGCCTCGGCGATGCGCTTCACTTCGCGGCTGGGGCGGCCGCGATCGCGCCATAGAGCCAGCAGCTCACCGATTTCGGGAATCGAAAAGCCAAGTCTCCGGGCCCGGCGGATGAATCTCAGTTCGTGAAGATCGCGCTCGCCGTAATCGCGATAATCGTTCGCTCGGCGCTCAGCCGGGCGCAACAGGCCGATCGCCTCGTAATGGCGGATCATCTTGGCGGTGACTCCGCTCGCGGCTGCGGCCGCGCCGATGTTCATTTCGCGAATCTGCTTGACCTTCCCATGATGGGAAGGTCTATGCCTGTGCGCCATGGAACACAAGCACCCTTCGTCGGCGAACTTGGCCGAGCCCACAAGCGCGCTCGCGAAGGATCCCGTCTGCGGCATGTCGGTTGATCCGGCGACGGCCAAGCACCGGGCTGAGCACGACGGGAAGACAGTCTTCTTCTGCTCAGGCCGTTGCCGCGAGAAATTCGTCGCCGACCCCGCGCGATACTTAGCGGAGCCAACTGACGCGCCGGCGGGCGCTGCACATAGTCACGCCCATCACGCGAGCGCGGCGGCCTCGACGAAGCCTGCGCCTCCGGGCGCGATCTACACCTGCCCGATGCATCCTGAGATCCGCCAGGACCATCCCGGCGCCTGCCCGATCTGCGGCATGGCGCTCGAGCCGGAGATCGCTACGGAAGCGACCGGCCCGAGCGCGGAACTGATCGACATGACCCGGCGCTTCTGGGTCGCGCTCGGGCTCTCCATTCCTGTGTTCGCGCTCGAAATGGGCGGCCATTTCGCGGACCTGCATCAGTTTGTGCCGGAATCGATCTCCAACTGGATTCAGTTGGCGCTCGCGACTCCGGTCGCGCTCTGGGCAGGTTGGCCGTTCTTCGAGCGCGGCTGGGCGTCGCTCAAGAGCCGCAATCTCAACATGTTCACGCTGATCGCCATGGGGGTCGGCGTCGCGTGGGGATATAGCGTCATCGCCACTGTTGCGCCGAGCCTCTTCCCGGCCGCGTTCCGGGGCGACCATGGCGCCGTGGCCGTCTATTTCGAAGCGGCGGCGGTCATCACGACCCTTGTCCTGCTCGGGCAGGTCCTGGAGTTGAGAGCGCGCGAACAGACGGGCGGCGCGATCCGCGCGCTCATCGATCTGACGCCAAAGACTGCGCGGCTGGTCCGCGCGGATAGAGCCGGACGAGGAAGTCGCGCTCGACGCGGTCAAAGTCGGCGACGTCTTACGCGTCCGGCCGGGCGAGAAGGTCCCGGTGGATGGCCAACTCGTCGAGGGGCGAAGCGCGGTCGATGAATCCATGCTGACCGGGGAATCGATGCCGGTCGGCAAGAGCGCGGGCGACAAGGTGATCGGCGGGACGCTGAACCAGAGCGGCGCCTTCGTGATGCGCGCGGACAAGATCGGTCGCGACACGGTTCTGGCGCAGATCGTGCAGATGGTTGCGCAAGCGCAGCGCAGCCGCGCGCCGATACAGCGCCTCGCGGACCAGGTTTCCGGCTGGTTCGTGCCGTTGGTCATCGCGGTCGCTGCGCTCGCCTTCATGGCTTGGGCGATCTGGGGCCCCGAGCCGCGGCTGACCTATGGTCTGCTCGCGGCGGTTTCGGTGCTGATCATCGCCTGCCCATGCGCGCTTGGCCTGGCGACGCCGATGTCGATCATGGTCGGCGTCGGGCGAGGCGCCCAGGCGGGAATCTTGATCAGACATGCAGAAGCGCTTGAGCGGCTTGAGAAGGTCGACACTCTGGTCCTCGACAAGACGGGCACGCTGACCGTGGGGAAGCCGACAGTTGTGGCGCTCAAGCCCGCGCCTCAGGTGAGCGAGGACATGCTGCTCAAGCTTACGGCCAGCCTTGAGCGCGGCAGCGAGCATCCGCTCGCGGCGGCGATCCTGCGCGCCGCCGCGGATCGCAGTCTCGCGCTCGCCAAGGTCGACGACTTCGAGAGCGTTCCCGGCAAGGGCGTGAAGGGAACCATCGACGGGCGCAAGGTCGCGCTCGGCAATCGGGCCATGATGCAGGCGGTCGGCATCGACGTCAGCCGCGCTCGAAGAGATGGCGAACGACCTGCGCGGCCAAGGCGCGACCGCAATCTTCGCCGCGATCGACGGCAAGGCGGCCGGCGTGATGGCTGTCGCCGACCCGATCAAGGCGACCGCGCCTGACGCAGTTCGCGCGCTCAAGGAAGCGGGCGTCCGCGTCGTGATGCTCACCGGCGACAATCGAGCGACGGCGGAAGCCGTGGCGCGCAAGCTCGGCATCGCGGAAATCGAGGCGGAAGTTCTGCCGGCGGACAAGGGCAAAACGGTTGAACGGTTGCGGAAGGAAGGCCGCGTCGTCGCCATGGCCGGCGACGGCGTCAACGACGCCCCGGCGCTGGCGGCGGCCGACGTCGGGATCGCGATGGGCACGGGAACCGATGTCGCCATCGAATCCGCAGGGATCACCCTGCTCGGCGGCGATCTCAGCGGCATCCTCGCGGCGCGCCGACTGTCGCAAGCGACGATGCGCAACATCCGGCAGAACCTCATCTTCGCTTTCATCTACAACGCCGCGGGCGTGCCGATCGCCGCCGGCGTCCTCTATCCGGTCTTTCGGCCTCACGCTGTCGCCGGTCGTGGCCGCAGCGGCGATGGCGCTGTCGTCGGTGAGCGTGGTCGCCAATGCGCTGCGATTGCGGAGCGTGCGGCTCGGGTGACGAAGGGGCAGCCGGCGACCTGAACGCTCGGAGCCCTTACGTGAGGCTACGCCGATTCCAACCGCTGTTGCCGGTCAGGAGAGAATGCAATGAACCGGTCCGTGCTTATCGTCGCCTTCGTCATGCCCTACTTTTGCTGTTTGAGGGAAGGGTCCTCGCCGAGGACATGAAGGGCATGGCGGAATGAAGCCCGCGGCGTCTCCTGCGGACAAAGCCTTTGCGGCGTCGATGAAGACGATGATGAGCAGCATGAACGTGAAACCGACGGGCAAGCCGGACAAGGATTTCGCGCTCATGATGATTCCGCATCATCAAGGCGCGATCGACATGGCCAAGGTTGAGCTCCAATACGGCGCCGACCCGGAGCTGCGTCAGCTGGCGACCGACATCGTCGCCGCGCAAGAAAAGGAGATCGCGCAGATGAAGGCTTGGCTGGAGAAAAACGGCCGGTAATCCGCCAATCGCAGGCCCGCCCCAGGCCGCCGTTGTGGCACGCGCGGGGTTAACTTGCCGCGCATGGGCGTCCTTGGACTGCGGCCGCGATTTCAAGGCGGGCGCCTCACGAATAATTGATAGCCCATTAATTGATATGCCATCTATTGGAGCGTCCATGCCGCTCGCTGCAACAGACGCCCGACCTCGTTTCGCTCCTCTCGTCGCCCATGTCGCCCGCGAATGGCGGCGCGCGGTCGACGGGCGTTTGCACGTCTATGGGCTGACGGAAGCGACCTGGCTGCCCTTGCTTCGGATCGCACGGTCCGAAACCCCGATGCGGCAGAATGAGCTGGCCGCTTCGCTGTCTCTCGATGGGTCCTCGGTCGTGCGTCTGCTCGACACGCTCGAAAGCTTCCGGGCTCATCGAACGGTGCGAGGACCAGGCCGACCGTCGTGCGAAAAGCCTGGTCCTCACCCCTCGCGGGCGTCGGACTGTCGATCAGGTCGAGCGCGTCTCCCAGGACATTCGCGACGTCGTCCTCGGCGAAGTGTCGGACGAGGATTTGGCGCGTTCGCTTCACCTGCTCGAAACCGTCCGGGACCGGCTCGCGAGCCTCGGGGAAGTGCGATCCGATGCGTCCGAGCGCAAGCGGTCGACGGCCCGATGAACCTCAATCGGCGCGCCGTCCCGCTCTGGCTCTTGGGGCTGTTCACCCTCTGCGGGACGCTCGGCATGCACATTTTCGTGCCCGCGCTGCCCGCGGCCGCCAAGGATCTCCACGCGACGCCGGCCGCTCTGGAGCTGACCATCAGTCTCTACATTCTGGGATTGGCGGTCGGCCAATTGGTCTACGGGCCGGCGTCCGATCGCTTCGGCCGTCGGCCGACGCTGCTGGTCGGCCTCTCCATCTTCACAATCGCGAGCGTCGCCGGGCTGTTCGCCCCGGATACCCATACGCTGATCCTCGCGCGCTTCTTCCAGGCTATAGGCGGATGTGCGGGGCTGGTCCTCGCTCGCGCCATCATCCGCGACACGTCGCAGGCGCACGAGGCCGCGCGGCGCTTGGCGCTCACCAATTTGCTTGTGACCGCAGGCCCCGCGGTCGCTCCGCTGATCGGCGGCAGGGCTCAGCAGTCTTTGGGGGTGGCGAACGATTCTCGTCGGGCTCAGCGCGCTCGGCGTCGCCAACTTCGTGCTGGCGTGGCGCATTCTGCCGGAGACGCGCCCCGAGGCGGCGCTCTTCGTCAGCGCCTCGCGCTATGCCCGACGACTATGTCGGCCTGCTGCGCTCGCGGCAATTTCTAGGCTACGCCATCGGCGGCGGTTGCGCGACGACCTCGCTCTATGCGTTCGTCGCCTGCGCGCCGTTTATTTTTGTCGATCGGCTGCATGTGCCGAGCGCCAGCGTCGGCCTCTATTTAGCTCTGCTGGTTTCCGGGCTCTGGCTTGGCAGCCTTCTCGCAAGCCAGTTGATCGCGCGCTTTTCCCTTACGCGTTTCGTGGTCGTCGCCAACGCCGTCAGCGTTGTGGCGGCCGCGTCGCTCCTTGCGCTCCTGCTCGCTGACCGAGCGACCCTGGCTGGGATTATCGTAACAATGTTTGCGTTCAGCGTCGGCGTTGGCGCCGCCGCGCCCGCCGCCCTCGTCAAAGCCATCAGCGTAAATCCGCGCGTTACGGGTACGGCTTCCGGACTTTACGGTTCGATCCAGATGGCTGTTGGAGCAGCGCTGGTCGCGCTGGCTGGTTTGGGGGCAAATCCCGCGCTCGCCTCCGCCCTTGTGCTCCTCGGCGCCGGCATTGTGGCGCAGACCTCTTTCTGGATGGCCCGAAACGGCGGCCGCGCGCTCGTCAACCGAGAGAGCGAAGCCGCGTCAGAAGCGGCAACGTAAGCGCGACCTGGCGAGGACGCTAGGCGCCGCGTTTGGCGAGCTGATCGCGGATCTCGGTCAGAAGAACGACTTCCTGAGTGGGGGGCGCAGGCGGCGGCGGCTCCTTCGCTGCTTGCCGGGTCATCATGTTGATCGCCTTGATGGCGGCGAACAGCGCGATGGCGACGATGAGGAAGTTGATCACCACTGTGATGAAGTCGCCGTAGGCCAGAACCCCGCCCTGCTTTCGGGCGTCCGCCAGATTGGTCGCAGTCACGGCGCTCGACAGCGGAACATAATAGTTGGTGAAGTCGGCTTTGCCGGCGATTCCGACGATCGGCATGATGATGTCGTTGACCAAAGCGTCGACGATCTTGCCGAACGCGGCGCCGATGATCACGCCGATGGCGAGGCTCAGCGCATTGCCTTTCAGCGCAAATTCCTTGAATTCATTCCACATGGACTATCGTCCTCGCAAGGCGGACCCTGTTGTTTCAGGCAAGCTAGCCGAGCTATTGTAATAGATAAAGTCTTGTCTCCGGCCCGCGACGCGCCCGAGAGACCAACTCGACAGCGGCGGCGCGTCGCCGCGCGGGTTCGTCGTCTTACGTGGAGGGTCTTCAAAAATCCCGGCGTAAAGCTGTCCCTCACCCATGGCCGGGCTCAGATTCCGGAGTCTCGAAAACGGGATCGGCGCGACAAACAGGATGACGGCGACGCTCCGCAACCCCGGAGACCGCCGCCGCCAATTCCCGGCAGGCTGTCGGTGATCGTCTTGCCCCGAAGCATTCCCTCGATCGTCTTCTCGAGGACATGGGCGACGAGGAAGAGGAACGTCAGGAGCAGGATCTCATACATCATCGGATAGATGAGCGGCTGGGCACGCAGCCAGCGCCCGGGATCGAAGATTTCTAACGGCATCATGACTAAGTACGACAGCCCTGCAAGGCGAGAATTCATCCCGTGCTCACGCGACGACGCACCGGCATCGTCACGCCGCGCGGCCTCCGGAATTGAAAGACGGGCGCCCAAGCGCCGCGCCGGCGCTAAGGCTGCTTAGTGTCCTTCTTCGTCTTCGTCTTCTTGGTTTTTTCGCTCGCCGACTTGGGGGCGGTGGTGGGCGCGAGCGCATCGAGCCGCGTTTGCAACAGCGCGGCCCGCGCTTCGGTCACTCGCAACGCGCAATAGCCGTGGACGCTCTCCTTGACGTAATCGCGGCAGAGTTCGTCGCGCTGCTCGGCGAAGCCCTTCTGGTCGCGCGTCAGATCGGCCGCATCCGGGCTGTCGTTGGCCCGGTCCTCGATCGCACGCACGAGCTTAGCCATCGCCTTTTCCGCGGCGGCGCGGTCCTTCAGGATCTTCGCGGCATCGCCGACCAGCGACGCGCCGTCGGGGCCCCAAAGGCCGCCGGGGATCGTCTGGCAGTCGGCGGCCTTGAAAACGCAAGTCGTGACTTGGGGGGGCACAAGAACCGCGCCGTCGAGGACGTCGAACGCGAGCGGGCAGGCGGGGACTTTGGCCTCGAAGCGCTCGAGGCCGTCTGGGCGGCCAACGTTCGTCGCCTCGATCGATTTCTCGCCGACAATGTCGACGACACAGCGCTGCGAGGCGTCAGATACACCTTCGCCGGCAAGCTGCAGTTTGTCGATGGTCGCTGTCGTGTCGTCGCCGGAAATCTGCAGCAGCCCCGACTTGCCGTTGAGCATGAGCGGGCGCCCCGCTAGGCTGGCGATCCCTGCAACAGGGCCAGCCTTGACGCGCTTGGCGCCGGCTTCCGCTTGCGCCGCCGCAGCGGTCGAACTCCTGTGCTTCGCGGGCGCGACCCTCGCCCCCGCGGGCTCGGCTGGAGCGGCGCCGGGGAGCATCAATTGCCCGCGGGTCTCGCTCGCCGCGAGGACCGCGGCGAAGAGCCCGCAAATCAGGGAGCGGATGCCTCGACTTATCGGCGAAGTCTAGAGGCGCCGGCGAGAAAGGGGAAGGCGCGGTCGGCTTCGCGCCGATCGGAATGAGCAGCTCAAACCTTGCAGAATCCGCCGCTTCCGCGCCTTGCGCGCTCAAAACGCCCCACCTATATACGCCCCGACTGGTTGGTTCGGGCTCGAAAAATGCGCCGAATTGACCGAATTTGACGTTGAAAAAAGGGGACCGGAAGACGTCAGCCGACGGCTTCGAAGCGATCGGCGGAATCCTTCTCTTAGGCCTTGCTGCTTTGGGGCTCGGCGGTCTCGCGAACGAATAGGGGTAAGAAATGGCGAAAGTAATTGGCATCGACCTTGGCACAACCAATTCATGCGTCGCTGTCATGGAGGGCGCGGCCCCCAAGGTGATCGAGAATTCTGAGGGCGCGCGGACAACGCCGTCGATCGTTGCCTTCACTGACGATGGCGAACGTCTCGTGGGCCAGCCCGCCAAGCGGCAGGCGGTGACGAATCCTGAGCGGACCATCTTCGCTATCAAGCGGCTGATCGGGCGGTCGTTCGACGATCCGATCAGCAAAAAGGACATGTCGCTCGTCCCCTACAAAATCATTCGCGGCCCCAATGCCGACGCGTGGGTCGCAGTTGACGGCAAGCAATATTCCCCCTCCCAGATCTCCGCCTTCATCTTGCAGAAGATGAAAGAAACGGCCGAGGCCCATCTTGGCGGTCCGGTCACCCAGGCGGTGATCACGGTTCCTGCCTATTTCAATGACGCCCAGCGACAAGCCACTAAGGACGCCGGCAAGATCGCCGGCCTTGAGGTTTTGCGCATCATCAATGAGCCGACTGCGGCGGCGCTTGCCTACGGTCTCGACAAGAAGAAGGCGGGCACTATCGCGGTCTATGACCTCGGCGGCGGCACGTTCGACGTGTCCGTGCTCGAGATCGGCGACGGCGTGTTCGAGGTGAAGTCGACGAACGGCGACACCTTCCTCGGCGGCGAAGACTTCGACATGCGGCTGGTCGAGTATCTGTCTGGCGAGTTCAAGAAAGAGCAGGGCATCGACCTGACCAAGGACAAGCTTGCGCTGCAGCGCCTGAAAGAGGCGGCCGAGAAGGCGAAGATCGAGCTGTCGTCCGCGACCCAGACCGAAATCAACCTGCCTTACATCACCGCTGACGCGAGCGGGGCCGAAGCATCTGGCGCTCAAGCTGACGCGGGCCAAGTTCGAGGCGCTGGTCGACGACCTGATCCAGAAGACGGTCGAGCCCTGCAAGAAGGCGCTCAAGGACGCCGGCCTGGCGGCGGGCCAGATCGACGAGGTGGTTCTGGTCGGTGGCATGACGCGCATGCCCAAGGTGCAGGAAGTCGTCAAGCAGTTCTTCGGCAAGGAGCCGCATAAGGGCGTCAACCCGGACGAGGTGGTCGCTATAGGCGCCGCCATTCAGGCGGGCGTGCTGCAGGGCGACGTCAAGGACGTGCTGCTGCTTGACGTCACTCCGCTCTCCCTCGGCATCGAGACGCTGGGCGGCGTATTCACCCGGCTTATCGAGCGCAACACGACCATCCCGACCAAGAAGAGCCAGGTGTTCTCGACCGCAGAGGACAATCAGACCGCCGTCACCATTCGCGTCTTCCAGGGCGAGCGTGAGATGGCGGCCGACAACAAGGCGCTTGGCCAGTTCGATCTGGTCGGGATTCCGTCCGCGCCGCGCGGCGTGCCGCAGATCGAGGTGACGTTCGACATCGACGCCAATGGCATCGTCAACGTGACGGCCAAGGACAAGGCGACCAACAAGGAGCAGCAGATTCGCATCCAGGCTTCTGGCGGACTGAGCGAAGCCGACATCAACAAGATGGTGAAGGACGCGGAAGCTCACGCCGCCGAGGATAAGAAGCGGCGCGAAATGGTTGACGCCAAGAATAGCGGCGAATCGCTGGCGCATGACGCGGAAAAGTCGCTGAACGAATATGGCGACAAGGTCGCACAATCCGATCGCAGCGCCATCGAGTTGGCGGTCGCTTCCCTGCGCACTGCGCTGCAGGGAGAGGACGTCGAGGCGATCAAGGCGCGCACCAACGACCTGATGCAGGCGCAGATGAAACTAGGCGAGGCCATGTATAAGGCCCAGCAGGCGAGCGGCGCGCCTGGCGAGGGCGGCGCCGAGACGGACGCGCAGGCCAAGGACGACGTCATCGATGCGGAATTCCGCGAAGTCGACGACGACAAGAAGAAGTCCTGAACGACGAACGCCGGTCGCTAATGCGGCCGGCCTTGACTTTAGGGGACGCCGCGATGGCGGGCGAAGACTGGGCCGAGGTCGAGCCAGCGATCAAAGGCGCCTGTGAACGCCGGCGATTTGACCCGGCCTGTCCACGAGGAAGCGGCGTTGGAGTAGCAGGTCTAAGGCATGCATAGGCTGTGGGCGCGCTGAAGATGGCCAAGCGCGATTTTTACGAAACTCTGGGCGTTGCCAAAACGGCGACCGATACTGAACTGAAGTCCGCCTTCCGTAAGGCGGCGATGCAGTGTCATCCCGACCGGCATCCCGGCGACAAGCAGGCCGAGGCGCGTTTCAAGGAGCTGAACGAAGCCTATCAACACCTGTCGGATGCGCAGAAGCGCGCAGCCTATGACCGCTACGGGCACGCCGCCTTTGATCAGAGCGGAATGAGCGACGGTTTTGCGGCATCGATGTCGGACATCTTCGACGATCTATTCGGGGACATGATGGGCGGGCGGCGCGGCCGTCAGTCGTCGGGCCGAGAGCGCGGCGCCGACCTGCGCTATAACCTTGAGATCACGCTCGAAGAGGCGTTTCACGGCAAGACCGCGGATGTCCGCATGCCGACTTCGGTTGCTTGCGAAGCGTGCTCCGGCTCCGGGGCGCGCGCTGGCTCGCGGCCCGCGACATGCAAGACCTGCGGCGGACACGGGCGCGTGCGCGCGCAACAGGGCTTCTTCGCCATCGAGCGCACCTGCCCGTCCTGTCATGGCCGTGGGCAGACGATCGAAAACCCTTGTGACAAATGCGCCGGCTCCGGCCGCGTGACCAGGGAGCGCACGCTGTCGGTCAACGTTCCCGCCGGCGTCGAGGATGGCACCCGCATCCGCCTGACCAGCGAGGGCGAGGCTGGAATGCGCGGCGGTCCGCCGGGCGATCTCTATATTTTCCTGACCGTCAAGCCGCACGCGTTCTTCCAGCGCGACGGCGCCGACCTCTATTGCCGGGTGCCAATCTCGATGGTGCAGGCCGCGCTCGGGGGCGAATTCAACGTCCGGACGCTCGATGGAACGGAGTCCAGGGTCAGCGTCCCGGAAGGCGCCCAATCGGGGCGCCAATTGAGGCTGCGCGGCAAGGGAATGCCGGTGCTGCGCGCACGCGATTCGGGCGACCTGTTCGTGCAGCTCGTCGTCGAGACGCCGCAAAACCTCACGCGGCGCCAGCGCGAGCTCTTGACGGAGTTCGCCTCCGAATCGTCGAACACGACCCATCCGGAAAGCGCCGGCTTCTTCGCCAAGATGAAGGAGTTTTTCGAGGGTCGCAGCTAACGCTCGGCTTGGCGACGCGGGGAGCGACCCGATATAAGCGCCGAACGACGCCAGGAGCATGCCGAAGACGTCTGGGGCCTCACCACTCGCGGAGTCGGAATGCAGGGTCAAGCGCTAGACGGGAGAGGTCGGCGGCTCGCTGACAGCGCGCGTTTCCTCAAATCTCTCCTCGCTACGCCGCGGCTGACCGGCGCCGTTGCGCCCTCAGGGCGCGTTCTGGCGCGGGCAATGGCGACAGCGATCGGCGCGCCGTCGCACGGCCTCATCGTCGAGCTCGGGCCCGGAACGGGTCCGGTCACCCGGTCGCTGATCGAGGCTGGCGTCGCTCCCGAGCGACTCGTGCTGGTCGAATACGACTCCCAATTCTGTCGGCTTCTGAGGCAGCGTTTCTCGCCGGCTGCGATCGTGGAAGGCGACGCCTACGATCTTCCGCGCACGCTCGCGCCTTTCGCGGGCCAGCCGATCGCCGCCGTGGTCTCTAGCTTGCCGCTGCTCAACCAGCCGCCGTCTCGACGCACGAAACTGATAGCCGACGCCTTCGCGCTAATGAGACCTGCGGGGGTATTCGTTCAGTTCACCTACGGGCTTCAGTCGCCCATTCCCCGCGAGTTCTGCGCCAATCGCTATTCCGCCCTTCGCTCGAGGCCGATCTTGCTCAATCTGCCGCCGGCCTTTGTTTGGAGCTACCGGCTCGATACGACGGGAACCCCCGCGGAGGGTTCGGCGAAGTGACCCCGCTCGCGCCGCGCGAGCGATTGATCGTCGCCCTCGACATGCCCGACGTGGGCGAGGCGAAACGGCTGGTCGAGCGGATCGGCGAGAGCACGGTCTTCTATAAGGTCGGCATGGAACTCGCTTATGGCGGCGGCTTGCCGCTCGTCTCCGACTTGGCTGCGGCGGGCAAACAGGTCTTTCTCGACCTCAAGCTGCACGACATTCCCAACACCGTTGAGCGGGCGACCGCGCAGGCGGCCAAACTGGGCGCGAGGTTCCTGACCGTCCATGCGTATCCGCAGACGATGCGCGCGGCGATCGCCGGCGCCGGGGGATCGGACTTGCAGATCCTCGCCGTCACGGTGTTGACCTCCTACGACGACGCCGATCTTTTCGACGCAGTCTATCGCTTCGGCGTAGTCGAGACCGTCCGGCGGCGAGCTGAGCAAGCGCTCGAGCTCGGCGTCGATGGAGTAGTGGCGAGCGCGGAGGAAGCGGCGATGGTGCGCCAAACCGTCGGCGCGAAGTTGGCTCTCGTCACCCCGGGCATTCGGCCCGCGGGCGGCTCGGTCGGCGACCAGAAGCGTGTCGCCACGCCTGCGGAGGCAATCCGCAACGGCGCCGACTATCTGGTCGTTGGCCGCCCGGTGACCCAGGCGCCCGATCCCCGCGCGGCCGCGGAGGCGATCGTCGCGGAAATTCGAGGCGCATTGACTTGATCGGCCGCTAAGCCGAGCTAGGCTCGCCGACACGTCGTTGTAGGAGCCGCCATGCCCAAGGGTTACGTCATTTCGCGCGTCGATATCACCGATCCCGACGCCTACGCGCGCTACGCGGCCGCGGCGACCAAGGCGATCGCTGACCACGGCGGTAAGCCGCTTGCGCGCGGCGGGCGCAGCGAAGCGTTGGAAGGCACAGCGCGAGCGCGCAACGTCGTGCTCGAGTTCGAAAGCTATGACGCGGCGCGCAGTTATTTTCATTCCGAGCAATACCAGGCCGCGCGGGCGTTGCGCGTGGGCGCGGCGGAAATCGAGATGGTGCTGGTCGAGGGAGTTTGACGCATGCCGAAGGGCTACTGGATCGTCCATATCGATGTGCGCGATCCCGAGGTTTACCAGCAGTATGTCAAAGCCAACGCGACGGCGTTCGCCAAATACGGGGCGCGCTTCCTGGTCCGCGGCGGCAAGCATGTCGTAACCAGAGGCAAGGCGCCGGAGCGAAACGTGGTGATCGAGTTTCGCGACTATGAGACCGCTGTCGCTTGCCACGATTCAGAGGAGTATCGAGAAGCCGCTAAGCTTCGCGACGCGGCTAGCGCTGCCGATCTCGTGATCGTCGAGGGTTACGATGGCCCGCAGCCGGGTTGACAGGCGATCGAGGGAAGAGCCGGGAATGGCCGAGTTGAGGCTGATTGTGAGCGGCGCGGCAGGCCGCATGGGGCGCATGGTCGTCCGGGCGATTCATGAGTCGGACGGGTTCAAGCTCACTGGCGCGCTCGAGCGGGAAGATTTGCCCTGGCTCGGCCAGGACCCGGCGCTGTTGGCGGGTTGCCCTGCAAAGGGCCTTCAGATCGTGGCCGACCCGCTGCCCTTGCTGCTCGACGCGGACGCGATCATCGATTTCTCGTCCCCCGTCAGCGAGCGTCGCCCTCGCCGGGCTCGCCGCGCAAGCGCGGATCGCCGACGTGATCGGCACGACCGGCTTGAACGACGACGATCTGGACAAGATCGACGCGGCGGCGCGCCACGCTCCAATTGTGCGTTCCGGCAACATGAGCGTCGGCGTCAATCTTCTGGCGGCGCTGACGCGCCGGGCGGCCTCGGCGCTCGGCGAAGATTTCGACATCGAGATCCTCGAGACGCACCATCGGATGAAGGTCGACGCGCCCTCCGGCACCGCGCTCCTGCTCGGCGAAGCCGCGGCTGAAGGCCGTGGCGTCTCGCTGAAAAACCATTCGGCGCGCGGCCGGGATGGCCTAACCGGCGCGCGACGCGCGGGTGACATCGGCTTCGCGTCGCTGCGGGGCGGCACCGTGGTCGGCGATCACAGCGTCATCTTCGCCGGCGAGGGTGAACGGGTGACCTTAAGCCATCATGCCGAGGATCGTGCGCTTTTCGCTCGCGGGGCGCTCAAGGCCGTCACATGGGCGAAGGACCGAAAACCGGGGCTTTATTCGATGGCGGACGTGCTGGGGCTCAAGGACTGATACGGAATTCGCCTGTTCGATTCCTCAACCGGGAGCTGGCGCGCCATTCCCGAGTCCGTTTTGAGCGATTTCAACGGCTTGCGGCGCCATTCCCGATTCATTCCCTGTCCTTGACGCCGAAGTCCCTGATGGCGCGTCGCTCCTCGGGAAGCGCGCCCGCATCACTTCGGGGCGACGGTCTCCGTGCAGTGGAAATCGAGTTTCGCCGACTTTTCCGTCTTTCCCGCATGAACCTGAATGGCGAGCGGCATACAGGTCGCCCCATCCAGGAACACGACTTTGTGCTCAATCCCGTCAGCGCCAAAGATGAAATTCGTGAAGGCCCTGTGGGTAATGATCGGCTGACCGGAACGCCCCGTCTGCGTTAGGTCAACGACCGCGGTCGCATATTTTGGCGAGACGTTCTTGTCGCCCTCGAAGGTGAAATCGATGAGCAGGCCGGTCGCCGTGTCGCCGCCGAGCGCCCCTCCTTTGGGAGCATCGACAAGGCTCTCGCCGCCGCTCACGAGATCGTCGGACAATTTGCCGGCGTGCTCGAGAAACGCATAGGCCTTGACGTCAACGATCTTGAGTTGCGCCGCCTCGGCGCCTCCTACGAGCCCGAAGCCCAATAACCGCCGCAACGCCAAGCCCGCGCATGATCCAGCCCCCACCGGAATACGAGTTCGAACGAAAACCCGGCCCGCGAACCGCGGGCCGGGCCAAAGCTACATTGTCACATTGACGATCCCGTGTCAGCTGTTGCGCTGGGATCCCGTCAGCATCAGGAGGGCCTGGAACATATTGATGAAGTCGAGGTAGAGGCGAAGCGCGCCGTGAATCGACTTCTTGTGGACCATCTCGTAGCTGTCGCCGCTGAAGTACATCTGCTTGATCGACTGCGTATCCCAGGCGGTCAGGCCGGCGAAGATCACCACGGCAAGAAGCGAGATGCCGAACTGCAACCCGGTGCTGTGCAAGAACATATTCAGCAAGCCCGCGACGATAAGACCGATAACGCCCATCATCATGAACGATCCCATCGCGGACAGGCTGCGCTGAGTCGTGTAGCCGTAAAGGCTCAGGCTGGCGAAGGCGGCCGCGGCGGCGAAGAATGCGCGCCCGATCGAAGCGCCGGTGTAGACCACCAGCAGCGCCGACATCGATAAGCCGATCAGCGCCGCGAAGGCGATGAAGGCGTTGCGCGCCGTGGCGACCGACATCGAATTGATGCGGGCGGAGAGCCAGAACACCAACGCGAGCGGCGACAGCACGATCAGCCAGCGGAGCGGCGAGGCGTAGATGGCGTGGCCGAAATCGGTCAGCGCGAGGCGCCCGTTGCCAACATTGACCGTTCCAAGCGCGAAAGCGGCATAGGCCACCAGCCCGGTCACGCCGAGCCCGAGGGTCATGTAATTGTATACGCCGATCATATAGGCCCGGAGGCCCTGATCGACGGCGACGCCGGACCGTGCGTATCCCGCACCGGGGCGCGGGCTGGCGTAACGGTCATAGTTGGACATGAGAGAAACCTCATAAGAAGAGTGCGGCGCTCGCCCAGATTTTCCGAGTGTGCGCCCGACCCGCATAATATGGCCGTGTGCCCACCCTCCGCAAGGGCGATTCCTGCGGGAATCGGGGCAGGTAATATTACCGTTTGGTAAGCAGCCACCGCAGTCCGCCCGCATTCCAGCCGGGCGTCGTCTTGCTAGTGCCCGCCTCCACCACCGCCCGCTGCGACCGGGCGGCGCATCACCGTGGCCAGGCCGACGCAGCCGAGGAAAACGACGGTTAACGTCAGGAACACGTCGGAGAGCGCCATCACCTCGGCCTGCCGTCGCACGATCAGCGCGAGTTGGCGTGTCGCCGCGAGCTCGGCGTCCGACCCACGCGCCGCCAACGCCGCGGTCATGCTGGCCAACGTGTCCGTCGCGACTTGACGTCCCCAAGTGACGGATTCCCGCAACCGCTCGAGATGGAGGTCCATGCGCTTGTCGAGCAAGGTGTTGATAAGCGCGAGACCGACGGCGCCGCCGAGATTGCGCATCAGGTTGAAGAGGCCAGACGCGTTCTTGATTTTCTGCGGCGGCATGGTGCCAAGCGCCAGATTGTTGATCGGCACCATCGACAGCATCAGCCCGACGCCGCGGAACACCTGCGGCCACAAGAGCTCCCAGAAATCCCAGTCGACTGTGACGTAAGAGGCCTGGAAGGTCCCGATCGCGAACAAGACGAAACCGGTCGCGATCATCAGACGCGGGTCGACCCGCGTCATCAGCCGCCCGGCGAGCGGCGCGGTGAGAAACATGCATAAGCCGGTCACGAACATCGTCTTGCCGATCATCAGCGACGAATAGCCGCGCACCACCGCCAGATAGACCGGGTAGATGTAAGTGAGGCCGTAGAGCCCGATGCCGAGCACGAAGGCGAACATCGAGCCAGTCCAGAAATTCCGGTCGCGGAACGCGGTGAGGTCGACAATCGGCTGCCGCGCCGTCGCCATCCGCCAGAAGAAGGCCACGCAACTGACCGCCGAGATGACGATCGCGATCGTAACCGGTTGGCTTCCGAACCAGTCCTTCGACGGGCCTTCTTCGAGCGCATATTCCATGGCGCCGAGGAACCCGGCCATCGTGATCAGGCCGACATAGTCGAAGTGGGTGAGAAGCGAATAGTCAGGCTCGTCAAAGTCGATCAGCACCCAGGCGGCGATGGTGACGATGATCCCCGGGCCGAGATTGACCAGGAAGAGCCAATGCCAGGAAAACCAGTCGGTGAGATAGCCGCCGACGGTGGGCCCGATCGTCGGCGCAAGCGTCGCCACAAGGCCGATGATCGGGGCGATGAATGGCTGCTTGTCGCGCGGAAAGATCGTGAACGCGGAGGCGAAAACAGTGGGGATCATGCCGCCGCCGATGAAGCCCTGGAGCGCCCGCCAGAGGATCATCTCCTCAATCGAGTTGGCGTGGGCGCACATGAAGCTCATGAGCGTGAAGCCGCCGGCCGAAATGGTGAAGATGACCCGCGTCGAAACCACGCGCGACAGGAAACCCGACAGCGGAATCATGATCACTTCCGCGACCAGGTAGCTGGTCTGGACCCACGTGACTTCATCGGACGAGGCGGAGAGCCCGGCCTGAATCTGCGAGAGCGACGCTGAGACGATCTGGATGTCCAGGATCGCCATGAACATCCCGAACACCATGAAGATGAAGGCCGCAACCCGCTTGAGCGAGAAACTCCGCTGCGCCATTGCCGCCGGCGCGACGATAAGATCGGTGGCCGGCGACGCCCCGCCGGGCCTTATCGCGGGGGCCGCGCTCGTCACGGCTTCGCGCTTCGAGTCGCGGAAGCCTCGAGCCCGAGCGCGCCGAGCAGCGTCGGCTTCGGCGTGTCGGGATCGCGGGTGTGGATTGTTGCGATGACCGACAGGCCGGATCGGAGCGGAACCTGTTTCAGTACTTCCTCGGGGAAGGTAATCCGCACCGCGACTCGCTGGACGACCTTGGTGAAGTTGCCGGTCGCGTTGTCCGGCGGCAGCAGTGAGAACTGCGCGCCCGAAGCCGGGGAGATCGACGACACCACGCCCTCGACCACCTTGCCGTCGAGGGCGTCGATGGCGACGTCGGCTTTCTGCCCCGGCTTGACGTCGCCGAGCTGGGTCTCCTTGAAATTCGCGTCGACGTAGGAATTATTCAGCGGCACGAGCGCCATCAGTCGGGTTCCGGGCTGCACCAAGTTTCCGACCTGAGCCGCCTTGTTGCCGACGGTCCCATCGAAGGGCGCCAGCACGCGGGTGAACGAAAGATTGCGCTGGGCCATCGCCAGGGCGGTCACGAGTTCGTTGCGCTGACGCGCGGCCTCGTCTTTCTGGGCCTTGAGCACATCGAGATTGGCTTTGGCGCCGTCGAACGCGGCGGCCGCCGACGCCTGGCTGGCCTTAGCGGCGGCCAAGGCGGCGACGGTGCGGTCGCGGTCGGCGGTCGCCTGCTCAAGACGCTGTTGCGAGCCGAAATTGGTCTGCGCAAGTTTGAATGAGCGATCATGCTCCAGGGCGGCTCGCTCGACGTCGGCCGCAGCGCTCTTGGCCTGCGCCGCCGCCGAATCGACCTGGGCTCCGGCCTGGGCGATGATTGCGCCCTGGGCGTCGATCTGGCGGGCGAAGCGGGCGATGGTCGCGTCCTGGGTGCCAATGCGCGCGCGGGAGGCATCGACGGCGTTCTGATAGTCGCCGTCGTCGATCGCAGCGAGCAGGTCGCCCTTGTGGACGACCTGATTGTCAACCACCGGAACCGCGGTCAAATGGCCCATCGCCTTGGCGGCGATGATCGATGTGTCGGCGCCGACATAGGCGTCGTCGGTCGAGACGAGGAAGCGTCCCTCGACGAAATAGTCGTAAGCCGTTTTGCCGCCATACCCGAGCGCGGCGAGAACGAGAACCGGGACGACGAACCGGCGAACGCCCCGCCTCTTAGATGGAACGATCTTGGCGACGGGCGCGCCCCCCGGCGAATGCACGAGAGCGCTGGGCGAACCAGCGGCAGGAATAGGAAAGCTGGCGGACGTAGGAGCTGTCACCGTCCGTGACGCCGTCTCAGCGCCAAATTCCGTGACCTTAGGGTCATCGGCCATGTGAGAAATCCGCCCTCAACGAATGTTGACCGAACCGTTCGGTCATTTTTGTTGACATAGCGAAGGCGACCACGTATTGCAACAAAAATCGAACCGAACGGTTCGGTCAGCAATGATTCGCGGTCGAAAGGATATGGTTGATATGGAATCGGAGGCGCTGGAGCGGGAAGCGGCTGCAGGTAATGACGGCAGCGCCAAGCGGCGCCAGATCGTGGAGGGCGCCCGGCAGGTGTTCTTGAGCGCGGGCTTCGACGGCGCGAGCATGAATGACATCGCGCGCGCCGCTGGCGTGTCCAAGGGCACGCTCTACGCCTATTTCGACTCCAAGGACGAATTGTTCGAAGCGATCATTCGCGGCGAATTTGCGCAGGCCGCGGAGCGCCTTTGCACTTTTCGGCGCGAGGGCGACGCCCGCGACATGCTGAGAGACTTTGGGGTCCGCCTGATCAGCCGGATGTCAGAACCGGGAACGCGCTCGCTTGCTCGCGTGGTCATCGCGGCGGCGGAAAAATTCCCCAACATCGGTCGCGCCTTCTACGAGGCGGGGCCGCTTTATGGCGCGACCCGACTTGCGGCGGAACTGGAAAACCTGGAAAGATCCGGGCGCGCTGACGGTGCCCGATCCCGAGCGCGCCGCCTGGCAGTTCGTCGATCTCTGCCAGAGCTATGTCTACAAGCGCCTCCTGTTCGGCGTCGTCGATTCGATCAGCCGCGAGGATATCGAAGCCTCGGTCGAGGCCGGCGTTGAGGTGTTCATGAAGGCGTACGGCGTCGCTCACGCCACCCAATAGGGCCGGGAGGCCGGCCCCGACTGGCCGGAGGGTCGGACGGCGACACATGGCTCCCCAAACCGGAATTTTTTGCGCCGCCGATCTCTCGCCGGGGGTTCGGCGGGGTCGACGTTTGGACTGTGATCCGCCTCACTTTTGTTTTCCAGCTTCCGGAATAAAGCTTGGAGGGTTTCTACGGGAGGATCAATTCATGTTCGGCAGCACCGTGCTGGATGTAGCAACGGGGATCATATTTGGCTTCCTCGCGATCAGCCTTTTCACCAGCGCCGCCGTCGAGGCGATCAACTCGATTCTCAATGTGCGGATGAAAAATCTGCGAACCGGGGTGATGGCGCTCGTCAATGATCCGAATTTCACGGGTCTGGCGAAGGACCTTTATCAACATGCCCTGATCAACCCGCTCGGTCCCGGGAGTGGTGATCCGAGCAAGAACGCGCCCGCCTATATCGACAAAATGCAGTTCGCCGAGGCCCTGCTCGACATCACGGGACTATCCGCGACGAACCCAGCGGCGGCCGCGCAGGCGCCGGGAGTCGAGGCGGCCGCTCAGCTCAGAACGCGAATCGATGCGCTCAATGCCGAGGTCGCGAAAATAGCCGACCCGCAGATCAAGCAGTTGCTTGGGGAATCGTGACCCGATGCGGCGGAGACATCGGGCGGGTCAAGGTCGAAGTCGCGAACTGGTTCGACAACGGGATGGACCGCCTGAGCGGCCATTTCAAGCGTCGCACCCAAGTCATGACATTCGTGATCGCCCTCGTAACGGCGTTTGTCGTCAACCTCGACACCATTCGCGTCGGAACACTTTTGTGGGACCAGCCAGCTCTCGCAGAGAAGCTGAGGCTGGCCTCGATCAAGCCGTCGTCCGACCCGACGACGGTCGATCAGGCCAACGCGACTCGCGAACAGGCGATCGCCATGATCGACACGATGACGCAAGATGGCCTTCCGGTCGGATGGGCGCCCGGCCATTTCTTGGATATTCAGGACAGTCCTGGACATTGGGAAGCGCTTTGGGTCGCGTCGCCGTCGATCTGGTATCGATCCATCCTTGGCTGGTTTATCACCGCTGTAGCGGCGCTATTCGGCGCGCCTTTCTGGTTCGACTCGCTCCAATCCGTCATTCGTCTGAAGGGAACGGGCCCCAGCCCGGCCGAAAAAGCGAACCGTCAAGCCGCGTCAAGCTAGGCCGATCCCGCGGCGCGGCGCAGCTGCAGGACATCGAAGCTTCGGTCGAGGCCGCTCGATCTGTTCATGAAGGCGTGCGGCGTTTAGCGCGAGGCGAGCGGCCTCACTTCGCATCTTCGTCGACGGCGAGCGGATGGATCATGTCCTCCGGACGGACCCATTCGTCGAAATCCTTGCCCGTGACGAACCCGAGCGCCAGCGCCGCGTCCCGGAGGCTCGTGTCCTCGCGATGGGCCTTGATCGCGATCTGGGCCGACTTTTCGTATCCGATATGCGGGTTGAGCGCCGTCACCAGCATCAGCGAATTGTCGAGGTGCTCCTTGATGCGCTTCTCGTTCGGCTCGATGCCGGAAGCGCAATTGTCGTTGAACGAGATGCACCCCTCGGTCAGAAGCTGCACCGACTCGAGCACGTTGTGCAGGATGACCGGCTTGAACACGTTCAGCTGAAAGTGGCCGTGCGCGCCGGCCATGCCGACCGATACGTCGTTGCCGAACACCTGCACGGCGACCATCGTCAAAGCTTCGGATTGGGTGGGATTGATCTTACCCGGCATGATCGAGGACCCCGGCTCGTTTTCCGGGATCCTCAGTTCGCCGATGCCCGCTCGCGGTCCGCTGGCGTAGAGGCGGATGTCGTTGGCGATCTTCATGCAGGCGCCGGCCAGAGTGCGGAGCGCAGAGCTTGTGTTGACCATGGCGTCGTCGGCCGACAAGGCCGCGAATTTGTTGGGCGCCGAGGTGAAAGGCTCGCCGGTCTCCTCGGCGAGAATGCGCGCGACCGTCTCGCCGAAACGCGGGTCGGCGTTGAGGCCCGTGCCGACCGCCGTTCCCCCGATTGCGAGCGGCATCAGGCCTTGGCAGGCCCGCTCGACGCCGGCGATCGCCTGGTCGAGCTGAGCCGCCCAGCCTGAAATCACCTGTCCCAGCGTGAGCGGCGTCGCGTCCTGGAGATGCGTCCGGCCGACCATCACGATATGGGAAAAGGCCTTCGCCTTGGCGTCGAGCGTATCGCGCAGCTGAGAGACGGCCGGCAGCAGCGCGGCCCTGATCCGCTCGACCGTGGCGATGTGCATGACCGTCGGGAACACGTCATTCGACGATTGACTGTGATTGACGTCGTCGTTGGGATGGATCGGCTTCTTCGACCCGATCACGCCGCCGGCGATCTGAATGGCCCGGTTGGCGATCACTTCGTTGGCGTTCATGTTGGACTGGGTGCCCGACCCGGTCTGGAACACGACCAGCGGGAACTCGTTGTCGAGCTTGCCGTCGATCACATCCTGAGCCGCGCGGACGATGAGATCGACCTTCTCCTTTTGCAATTGCTTGAGTTCGAGATTGGCCAGCGCCGCGCATTTCTTCAATAGACCGAAGGCCCGGATGACCGGCCGGCCCCAGCGGTGCCGGTCGACGCCAATGACGAAATTGAGGCGCGAGCGCTCGGTCTGCGCGCCCCACAAATGCTCGTCCGGCACGCGCACTTCGCCCAGCGCATCCTTCTCGATGCGCCACTTTTCATGTCTCGCCGATGCGCCCGTCATCATGTCCCTCTCCGAGCAAAGCATTGCGGGGCAAGCCGCCAAAAGCAAGGCGCCGGCGCTCTTGCTTAGGTCACCCCTCTTCTCTATAAGCCGGCGTTTCGCGCCGGTTCCGACACCCCTGGAGGCAGGGCGCGACTGACAAAATAAAGGACATCATCATGGCAGCGATCAAGCAACTCGCGGCCGTGGCGCGCAGCGGGACAGGCAAGGGGGCCGCCCGCTCCGTTCGTCGCGAAGGCCGCGTTCCAGCCGTCATCTATGGCGGCGGCGTCAAACCCGAGCCGATCTCGGTCGACTACAAGGACGTCAACAAGTTCATCTTTGCCGGGCACTTCCTGACCTCGATCTTCGAACTCGAAGTCGACGGGCGGAAGGAGCGCGTTCTGCCGCGCGACTATCAGCTCGACGTCGTCACCGACCGCCCGGTTCATGTCGATTTTCTGCGGCTTGCGCCGGGATCGCGGGTGCGCATCGGCATCCCCGTGCATGTCGCCAATCGCGAAGCTTCGCCCGGATTGAAAAAGGGCGGCGCGGTCAATCTGGTGTTGCATACGGTCGAGGTCATGGCGCCCGCCGACGACATTCCCGAATCGATCACCATCGACCTCACCGGCATGGATTTCCACGATTCGGTGCATGTCTCCGCGCTCAACCTGCCTGAAGGCTGCCGGCCGCTCAGCGGCACGGCTGAAATGACGGTGGTGACGATCGTGCCCGCCGACGGTCATGGCCGAGGAGACGCCGGCTGCCGCTGCAGCAGCCGCGCCCGCAGCAGGAGCCGCCGCCGCCGCGCCTGCGGCCGGCGCTCCAGCCAAGGCCGACGCCGGCAAGGGCGCCGCCGCGCCGGCGAAAGCCGGGGCCGCTCCCGCCGCCGCCAAGCCAGCCGCGGCCAAGCCGGCCGCCAAGAAGTAAGGCCTCAAGCCCGTCGATCGAAGCTCCGCCGGCTCCGCCGGCGCGGAGCTTCGGCGCCGGACGGGCGCGGCTCACGCGCGGCGAGGCTGGAGCCTGTCGCGCTGATCGATCGGGGACCCCATGCTGGTCATTGCGGGACTCGGCAATCCCGGCGCGCGATACGCGCGCAACCGCCACAACATCGGCTTCATGGCGGTGGACGCGATCGCCGAGGCGCGCCGGTTCGGTCCGTTTCGCGCCCGGTATCAGGGGCTGGCGGCTGATGGCCTCATCGGCGAGACCCGGGTGATGCTGCTCAAGCCCGAGACCTACATGAACGAGTCCGGGCGCAGCGTCGGCGCGGCGCTGCGCTATGCGAAGCTGAGCTTAAGCGCGCTCGTCGTCATCCACGACGAACTCGATCTCGCGCCGGGCAAGGTGAGGGTCAAGGTCGGCGGCGGCGACGCCGGCCACAATGGACTGCGCTCGATCACCGCCCACCTGGGCGCGGATTACAAGCGGGTGCGGATCGGCATCGGCCATCCCGGCGACAAGGCGCTCGTCCACCATTATGTGCTGAGCGACTTCGCCAAGTCGGAGGCGGGCTGGGTCGAGGCGGTCTGCCGCGCGATCGCCGAGGCCGCGCCCTTATTGGCGGCGGGACAGGACGCGAGCTTCCAGAACAAGACCCATCTGGCGATCGAGGCCGCGGGCTTCGGAGAAGAATCCACGGCATGACCGAGTGAACACGGGGTCGGCCCTGTGGGGCGCGCGCGGGCGCGATCCCTGGCCGGCAACGACCCAGGTCCGAGGCAATAAACGCCAATAAACGCGCTTAAACGCTAGTAAACGTCAGTAAAAAGGCTGGCGTTTACTAGCGTTTATTTTTTGGGAATGAGCCTTTTCAATGGGTTACGGCCGTTTGGAGTAAAAAAATCGGGGCCTCGCCTCAGACTCCCCAAGGGGTCGCCTCAGGCGCGTTCGCCTCGCCCATGAAGTCGGGCGAGCCCACAGGATCCGCCCCCTCCCAGTCGGCCTCGCCCGGCCCATCGGCGGGCATCTCGCGCATCTTCTTCAAGTGCGCCTGCACCGCGGCTTCGAAGTCCTTGTCGATGCCGAAGTTCTCGGCGAGACGGTTGATCTTGTCCAGGAGCTTCTTGCGGGCCTCGTCGTCATAGGCCTGGTTGGCGCTGGCGACGACCTGATAGCGGTCGAGCCGGTCGAGCGCCTTGAGATAGGGCGTGATCGCGGAAATATCGCCGGCGGCGATGCCCTGAGCCGCGAGCTGGATCGCCGGAGCCAGACGATCCAATTGCAGCTTCGCATGCTCGGCCCCGCTGTCGACCCCGCGCTGCTCCAGTTCCTGCGAGACGATCTGCCGGATGCGAGACGCGCTCACGCCCTCTTCGGCCGCGATCTCCTCATAGGTGAAGCCCTCGCGCAGCTGGGCGAACACCCGCCTTCGCCGGAACATGAGCCCATGCGCGCCCAACCGCCGCGCCGAACCGGCGCCTTTCCTTCAACCATGCCGCCTCTCCTGCGCCGCCGTTTCGCGGCTCTGTGATCGGAAGCAGGGAGAATACTGCAGATTTAGAGAATTTGGAAGAAAATGTTTGAAAAAAGAGAAATAGGCCGGAAATGCCGGGCTTTCGCGGCGGCGACGCCGGAGTATGGACCCGCCCTGAAGGCGTCATGGCCGGCGCGGCTGGATCAGGGGGCGGCGGGCAGCGGTCATTGTTCGGGGACTCCGGCCTTGCGCAGGCCTTCGAAAGTGGGCTCGAGCTGGGCCAGATACGTCGGGTCGTCGCTCATCGCCGTCCAGGCGGCGCGGGCGCGGGAGATGGAGAAGGCGGGTCGAGCGCGAGGCCGGCCTTGACCGCGGAACGCGCCTCGTCGAGTCGGCCAAACTGCGCGAGGGCTGCGCCCAATACGAAATGCGGATGCGGATAATTTCGGTTGGCCTCGATCGCCCGTCGAAACCACACTGACCGCTTGGTCCCAGGAGCCGAGCTGCAGTTCTTCGCAAGGCCCGCGATAACTCATCCAGGTGTAAGCCATCGTATCGCGCGGGCTGAGGCGCAGGGCCTCGCCGATGTGAGCCTCGGTTTCTTCGGGCGACCGATGAAAATCTTGCCACACCCGATAAGCGCATGAGCGTCGGCGAGATTTCGATCGAGCGCCATCGCATGTTCACATTCGGCGATGCCCTGCGCGGCGCGCTTTGTGCAAATCTCAACGCGACCCCAACCACATATGGCCGCGCGCGTGGTCTGGAACCGACGACAAGGCTTTGGTCAACTTTGCTTCGGCCGCCGCGAAGGCCGCCGCGGGATCGGTCACAAAGAGATATACGCCCGCGCGACACGTCCGCGCCGCCGATCCAACGAGCGCGTCGACATTGTCGGGATCGGCGGCGAGGGCGCGATCGAAGAAGCTGCGCGCTTGCGCCACGTTGTCAGGGGTTCAGACCCTTATTGAACCAAGCCATGCCTTGAAAATACAGGTCCATCGAGTTCGGGGCTCGGCGCCTGTTCGGCGCGCCGCGCCTCGGCGGCGACGAGCTGCGCATTCAGCGCGCCTGCCAGGCGCGCGACGATTTCGTCCTGCATGTCGAAGAGATCGGCGAGCGGCTTGTCGAACCGCTCGGCCCAGAGATGATTGCCCGTTTCGGCGTCGATGAGCTGCACGTTGACGCGCATGCGGTTTCCGCCGCGCTGGACGCTGCCCTCGAGGACATAGCGGACGTTCAGCTCGCGGCCGATCTGCTTCACGTCGAGCGGCTTGCCCTTGTAGGTGAATGCGGTGTTGCGGGCGATCACGACGGCGCCTCGTATGCGCGAGAGGTCGGTCGTCAGGCTCTCCGTGACGCCGTCGACGAAATGCTCCTGCTCCGGGTCGCCTCCGATGTTGGCGAACGGCAAGACGACGATCGAGAGGCGCGGCGGGGCGGATTTTTCGGGCGCTGGAGCAGGCGCGGCGGCGGTTGGTCGTGGCCGCCGCGCCTTGGCTAACGCCGAGCGCATAGGCCCGCACCGACCGCGCGATGTTCTTGAGGTCCTTCTCGCCGAGATCGACAAATTCCGCGTCGATCCTGCCGCGGATGTGTTCGTAAGCGGCGCCTGAAATCAGCACGCCGCCGGGTTCGCAAAGACCCTCGAGCCGCGCCGCGATGTTCACCCCGTCGCCGAGAATATCGTCGCCCTCGATCAGGACGTCGCCGAGATTGACGCCGATGCGGTAGACGATGCGCTTGGCCTCGGGCGTCTCCGCGTTTCGCTCGACCATGAGTTTCTGAATTGCGATCGCGCATTCGACCGCCGCGACGACGGAGGGAAACTCCAGCAGCAAACCATCGCCGGTCGTCTTGACGATCCGGCCGCCGGTGGTCGGCGACGATCGGACGCGCCGCCTCGCGATGCGCGCGCACCGCCCGGGCCGTCCCCGCCTCGTCCTCGCCCATCAGGCGCGAGTAGCCGACGACGTCGGCGGCGAGGATCGCGGCGAGGCGGCGGGTCGGCAGTCATTGCTTCGGGCACTCCGGCCTTGCGCATGCCTTCGAGAATGGGCTCAAGCTCGGCCAGATACGTCGGGTCGTCGCTCATCGCCGTCCAGGCGGCGCGGGCGCGGGAGACGGTGAAGGTCGGGTTGAGCGCGAGACCAGCCTTGACGGCGGAACGCGCCTCGTCAAGTCGGCCAAGCTGCGCGAGGGCGGCGGCCAAGTTGAAAATATGCTATGCGGATAATTTCGGTTGGCCTCGATCGCCCGCCGACACCACGCGACGGCCTGCTCCCAACTGCCGAGGTGGAGCTTCGCCAGGCCCGCGGTAGTCATCCAGATGTAAGCCATCGTATCGCGCGGACTGAGGCGCAGGGCCTCGGCAATGTGCGCCTCTGTTTCTTCGGCGCGACCGACGATAAATCTTACCAAATCCGATAAAGGCATGGGCGTCGGCGAGATTTCGATCCAGCTCCAACGCATGTTCGCATTCGGCGATGCCCTCGGCAGCGCGCTTGGTCAATATGTCGACAAATCCCAAGTACACGTGGCCGCGCGCATGGTCCGGGACCGACGACAAGGCTCTGGTCAGCTTCGCTTCGGCCGCCGCGACGGCCGCATGCGATCGGTCACAAAGAATTTGCGGCCTCGATAACGTCCGCGCGCGCCGATCCAACGAGCGCGTCGACATTGTCGGGATCGGCGGCGAGCGCGCGGTCGAAAAAGCTGCGCGCTTGCGCGACATTGTCAGGGGTGCAACCCTTATTGAGCCAAGCCAAACCTTGAAAATAGAGGTCCATCGAGTCAGGGTTCGGGACCTGTTCGGCGCGTCGCGCCTCGGCGGCGATGAGCTGGGCGTTCAGCGCGCCCGCCAGGCGCGCGACGATTTCGTCCTGCATGTCGAAGAGATCGGCGAGCGGCTTATCGAACCGCTCAGCCCAGAGATGACTGCCGGTTTCAGCGTCGATGAGCTGGACGTTGACGCGCATGCGAGTTCGCCGCCGCGCTGAACGCTGCCCTCGAGGACATAGCGGACGTTCAACTCGCGCCCGATCCGTCTTCACGTCGAGCGGCTTGCCCTTGTAGGTGAACGCCGTGTTGCGGGCGATCGACGTAGCGCGCCGCGAATGCGCGACAGATCGGTCGTGAGGCTCTCCGTGACCCCGTCGACGAAATGCTCCTGCTCCGGGTCGCCGCCGATATTGGCGAATGGCAGGACGACGATCGATAGCGCGGCGGGCCCGGTTTCTCCGATGGAGGCGGCATGGGCTTCGCCGCGTGCAGACGCTCGACTTCGAGCGAATAGACGCGGATCGGGTCGGCGATGTTCTTGAGTTGCGTCGGGCCGAGATCGATGACGGCGAGATCGAGCCGCCCCTTCACCTGCCGGTAGGCGTCCTCGACAGGCAGATCGCGCCCGGCTCGCGATCGCCCTCCAGTCGCGCGGCGATATTGACGCCGTCGCCCATGAGGTCGCCGTCGCTCTCCTCGACGACATCGCCCAAATGAATGCCGATGCGGAATTCGATGCCGCTTATCGAGCGCGACGCCGGCATTGCGCTCGACCATGGCGTGCTGCACTTCGATTGCGCAGCGCACTGCGTCGACGACGCTGCGGAACTCGATGACGCTGCCGTCGCCGGTGCGCTTGACGATCCGTCCGCGATGCACGGAGATTGTGGGATCGATCAGATCGCTGCGCAGCGCACGCAACCGCGCGAGGATCCGATCCTCGTCCGCTCCGGCGAGCCGGCTATAGCCGACCACATCCGAGACTAGGATCGCCGCAATCTTCCGGGTCTCACTCATGGCGCGCCCTCACGCGTCATGTAGAATAACACAAGAAAGGCTTAAGCCGCCCCATCTGCCTATCGGAAGCGATCCGGCAAAAGAAAGCCAGCCCAACGCCGCGGCGAAACTTCGTCACGCGACATCGTGCCGTCCGCGAGCTTTTGCGCTACCATGACCGCCATGACGACGAAGGTAAGAAGGCGGCTGACGACGCTGCTATGCGCCGATGTCGAAGGATACGCCCGCCTCATGGAGGCTGACGAAGCGGGCACGCTCGACACGTTGCGCCGTTGCCGCGCCGGCATGGCGACGCTGATCGAGCGCCACGACGGACGCGTCGTCAACACCTGGGGCGACGCCGTCATCGCCGAATTCCCGAGCGTCGTCGAGGCTGTGCAATGCGCGGTCGAGACGCAGCAGGAGCTCTCCGTCACCAACGGCGGGCTGCCGGAGCCGCGACGGATGAGATTCCGCATCGGCATCCATCTGGGCGACGTGATGGTGGAGGGCGACGATATCTACGGCGACGGCGTCAATATCGCCGCGCGACTGCAGGAGCGGGCCGAGCCGGGGGAAATCCTGATCTCCGGCCCGGTCTATGATCAGGTGCACAACAAGCTGTCCATCGGGTTCGACTGCCTCGGCCAGCAGCAGCTGAAGAACGTCGCCAACCCGGTGACAGGCTATCGCGTTCTTCAAGCCGGCGCAGAGACGCCTCGCGCGTCACGGCCCGATGTGAGGATGACGCTCGCGACGCCTTCGCCTCCCGCGCAACAGGCTCAGGCCGGGCTGGCTTCCGCATGGGCATGGTACGGACGGCTGCCGCGCCTGAGCGCAATATTGATCGCCGTCGCAGTCTTCCTGTTTCTGATCAACGTGTTCAGCGGCCTCCACCAAATCTGGTTTCAGTGGCCAGCCACCCCGCTCCTGTTGATCGCTCTTCTGCGGGCAAGCCGCCGCGAATAGAGGCTCTCTTCACGTAGGGGAGCGGCCGCGGCGTCACGCCGCGCGCGCACGCGGGCGGCGACGCAAGCGGAGCCGGCGCCGCTCTGGCGCCTCCGGCGCCGATTCGGGATCGAGCGCGGGCAGGGTGTCCATCACCCGTTCGGGCGGAAAGATGACGATCACTTCGGTGCCGACGCGCAGCGTCGAGTTCAGGCGGAATTCCCCGCCGTGCAATTCGACCAGTCCCTTGACGATCGGCAGCCCGAGACCCGTCCCTTCTTCCGCGTTCTTCTGCGCGAGCGCCCCGCGGCCGAAAGAGGACAAGACGATCGGGATCTCGTCGGGCGGAATGCCGGGCCCGGTGTCGCGGATGGAGAGATATTGTCCGCCCCTCCGGGTCCAGCCGACCTTGATGGTGATCGAGCCGCCCTGGGGCGTGAACTTGATGGCGTTGGTGAGCAGGTTGAGGGTCACCTGACGCACCGCGCGCTCGTCCGCCCAGATGCGCGGCAATCCCTCTTCCATGGCTTCGGTGATGACGAGATGGCGGCGCTCGATTCGCAACCATAGAAGACGCAGACATTCCTCGACCACGGCGGTGAGCGAAACCGGCTCCTCCTTCAGTTCGTACCGCCCCGCCTCGACCCGCGACAGATCGAGAATTTCGTTGATGAGCATGAGAAGATGCTGGCCGCTGGCGTGGATGTCGCTGGAATATTCCTTGTAGGCCGGCACCGAGTGGGCGCCGAACAGTTCGCCCTTCATCACTTCGGAGAACCCGAGGACGGCGTTGAGCGGCGTGCGCAGCTCATGGCTCATCGTCGCCAGGAAGCGCGACTTGGCGAGATTGGCGCCCTCGGCGCGGCGGCGCGCCTCGTCCGAGTTGAGCTTGGCCTGCTCGAGTTCGGCGATCAGCGAATCCTTTTCCGCTTGAAACGATATGTTTTCCGACGCGGACGCGTGCAGGCGCCGCGCAACGACCAGGAAATAGCCGATGACGCCGATCGACAGCGCCGCCGTCGGCCAAGCCGCTCCGTGCAGACGGGGGGCGTAAAGGAGGATCACGCCGATGATCATCGGCAGCATGCCGGCGACGAATGCGGCGGGAATGGCCGCCGCCAGCAGCGACATCACGGTCGAGACGAGCAGCATCACGACAATGGCGAACGCTTGCGCGTTCGGGTCGTTCTTTTGGAGCAGCGTGACGATGAGATAGGCCCAGGCCGAGCCGCTGAGCGCGGTGGACAAGATGAACTTGCGCTGCCAGACGCCCGCGGTCTTTTCCTTGTCGCTGCTGTCGAGAAAGGCGATCGGCAGCGAATAGCCGGTCAGAATCGCGCAGGCGATGAAGGTGATCCAGGTGGTGAGCGGGCCGGCGTCGATAAACGCCAGCGCCGTCGCGCAGACGCCGAGCGCGATGATCCCCAGCATCGGCGTGGCGCTGCGGTTGATTTCCGCGAACAGACGCACCATCGCGCTCGAATGGCTGGGGATTGCATCGGGCTCGGAGAGGGACCGCCGCGCCTCTCTGAGCTGGATGGTCATCTTGCGCCGGCGCGCGGCGGCGGCTTCGGAATCGGCCTTGACGCCGCTCCCGCTTCCGCCCAGGTCCGCCCCGACATCACGCATAGCCGCCCGACACGTACGCACTTACTCGCGTCAATCATGCGGCTCAATTGCTTAACGAGCCCCTGACGCAATGGCTTGGAATTGAGAGAGTTGTTGAGGATAATTTTATTAACGTTGTTAAGCTCCGCGCCGTCAATTCGTCCAGGGCGGCGCCGAGCGACTCCCTCTCGCTTGGGGGAGAGGGGGAAAGCGCCTAGGAGAGCGGCATGAAGCTCTACAATTCCAATTTGGCGCCGAGCCCGCGCCGCGTGCGCATTTTCCTTGCGGAAAAGGGCGTCTCGATTCCACGCGTCGAGGTCGATCTCGGCAAGCTCGAGCACAAGACGCCGCAATTCGCGGCGCTCAATCCCTTCGAGACCATTCCGATCCTTGAGCTCGACGATGGGACGAGGATCGCCGAATCGATCGCGATCTGCAGGTATATCGAGGCGCTTTGGCCAGAGCCGAACCTGTTCGGCCTGACGCCGGTTGAGCAGGCGATGATCGAGATGTGGCAGCGCCAGCTCGAATTGCGGCTGCTCATGCCGATTGCGCAGGTGTTGCGTCACACCCATCCGCGCATGGCGGAAATGGAGAACCCGCAGGTTCCCGATTGGGCGGCGGCCAACCGGCCAAGGGCGCTGCACGCGATGGCGATTGTCGATGAGACCTTGAGCGACCGGCCGTTCATCGCCGGCGACCGCTTCACCGTCGCCGACATCACCGGCCTCGTGGCGCTCGATTTCGCCAAGCCCGCGCGCATCGCGATCCCTCCCGAGTTCGTCCATCTCCACCGCTGGCGCGAGACGTTGTCAGCCCGGCCAAGCGCCGCGGCGTGAGAAGAAGCGCCGCGGCGTGAGGCGCTGGCTTTACGAGAGGACCAGCGTCTCGCTCGCTGCGCGCTTAGTTGCAGACGCGGACGCCGCCGCGCCACCAGCAATGGCGGGCGTACGGGTGAGCATAAGGTGGTAGCCGTAGGCCGGCCGGGGCGGGAGGGCGCCGATCGGACGACAGTGACCGTACGCTCCACGCGTGAAGCCGGGGCCGCAGCCGTAAGCTACGAGCGTGACGCCGGCGCCCGCTTCCTGAGCCGGCGCGAACGGCATCGCTTGAGACGGCGCCGCGGCCGACAGGCCGACGAGGGCAAAGGCAGCAATCAGGGTTCTTCGCATGGGTTCGCCTTTCGATTTGCAGGGAGGCCAAACCTTAGCTTCAGCTCGTTGAATGACGGCTGAATGATTTGTGGCCGCGTCGCCGCATTCGTTAAGGGACGGTTTGACGCCCGGGCGATGCGCCGGGGATATGCGGCGAAGCAGCCAAGGAAGCCCCTCGACAGGTCCGGATAAACCTGCGAGTGCGGCGCGATGGCGAAGTTTCGTTCTTCTTATGTCTGCCAGAATTGCGGCGCCATCACTCAGCGCTGGCAGGGAAAATGCGAATCGTGCGGCGAGTGGAATACGATCATCGAGGAAGGAGCCGCGCTCGGCGTCGGCGGGGGCGGCGCGGCGGCTCGTAGAGGAGCGGCAGGACGGCCATTCCCCCTTGAGGATCTGTCGGGCGCGTCCCAGTCCGAGCCTCGTCTTGTCACCGGCGTCGCCGAGCTCGATCGGGTGGCCGGAGGCGGGTTCGTGGCGGGTTCGGCCACGCTGATCGGCGGCGAGCCCGGCATCGGCAAGTCGACGCTCCTGATCCAGGCCTGCGCGGCGGTGGCGCGATCGGGCGGCCGGGTGGTCTATGTCTCCGGCGAGGAATCGACCGCCCAGGTGCGTCTGCGCGCGGCCCGGCTCGGGCTCGCCGAGACGCCGGTGCAGCTGGCGGCGCAAACCTTTGTCGAGGACATCGTGGCGACGCTCGGCTCGGGCGACCCGCCAAAGTTCGTGGTCATCGATTCGATTCAGACCATGTGGAGCGACGCGATCGAATCGGCGCCGGGGACGGTCAGCCAGGTGCGCGGCTCGGCGCAGGCGTTGATCCGTTTCGCCAAGGCGAGCGGCGCGGCTTTGCTGCTGGTTGGACACGTGACCAAGGACGGCCAGATCGCCGGCCCGCGCGTGGTCGAGCATATGGTCGACGCGGTGTTCTCGTTCGAGGGCGACGGCGCGCACGCCTTTCGGCTCTTGCGGGCGGCCAAGAACCGGTTCGGCGCGACCGACGAGGTCGGCGTGTTCGAAATGACCGGCGGCGGCCTCGCCGAGGTGCCGAACCCCTCGGCTTTGTTCCTGGCTGAGCGCGATGGGGCCGCCAATCCCGGCGCGGCGGTGTTCGCGGGCGTCGAAGGCGCGCGGCCGCTTCTGGTCGAGATCCAGGCCCTGGTCGCGCCGACGACGTTCGGCACGCCGCGCCGCGCTGTCGTCGGCTGGGAGGCGAGCCGCCTCGCCATGGTGCTGGCGGTGCTCGAGGCCCATGCGGGCATGAAGCTCGGCCAATACGATGTCTATCTCAACGTCGCCGGCGGCTTGAGGATCATGGAGCCTGCGGCGGATCTCGCCGCGGCTGCGGCGCTTGTCTCGTCGCTCACCGGCGCGAGCCTGCCGCGCGACGCCGTCTATTTCGGCGAAATCGGGTTGTCGGGCTCTGTGCGCGCGGTTGCGCATGCGGGGTTGAGACTGAAGGAGGCCGCCAAGCTTGGATTTACGCGCGCATTTGCGCCGCAGTCGCCGCGCGCGGGCGGCGAGCCCGTCAATATCGCCACGCAGCCGATCGATAATGTCGCCGCGCTGGTCGCGCTGATCGCCGCGAGCGCGGTCGAAACGAGCCGGGGACAGGCGAGGGCGCCGGCCCGCAGTGGGGTGACGAACTGAGGCGGCTTGGTTATAAGGCGCTCGCGCCGGCCCGCCAGACAGCTCAGAGCGCGTAGACCGTCGCGACGAGGTTCTCTCGCCTATGCCATCTTATCTCGATCTAGCGGTTCTCGGCATCGTTCTCATCTCGGCGCTTTTGTCCATGATGCGCGGGTTCACGCGCGAGGTTCTCGCCATCGCCTCGTGGGCCGCCGCCGCCGCGGCTGCTTATTACTTTTACCCTATTCTCATGCCTTACCTCACCCCCTATATCCATAAGGAGATCATCGCCCAGGCGGCCGCCGCGGCGCTTGTGTTTTTTGTCACGCTGATCGTCGTGTCGTTGTTCACGGTTCGGTTGTCCGACGCGATCCTCGACAGCAAGATCGGCGCCCTCGACCGCTCGCTGGGCTTCGTGTTCGGCGTCGCCAGGGGGTTTCTCCTTGCCGTCGTCGCCTTCGCCATCTTCAACTGGCTGGTCTCGGAGAAGCAGCAACCGGAATGGGTCAAGAACGCCAGAACGCGGCCGGTCCTCACCGAGACCGCCAATCGAATCGTCACCCTGCTGCCGTCGGATGCGGCCGAGACGCTCAACGGCTGGATCCAGTCGCGCGCCAACGCGGCGACGAACGAGTTGGCGCCGACAAACGATGCGGCCGCTTCGCGCCCGAAGGCCGAGGACGATCAACCGATCGCCATACCGTCTCAGCCGCAGAAGAAACCCGATTCGACGGCGAAATCGAGCGGCTCCACGATGGACAAGCAGAAGCTCGACGCCTTGATCAACAAGAACGCGCCATTCGCTCCGGCGAAGCAGTGAGGCCGACGTCGCCTGAACGGAACTCGGCCCCGTCGAGCGAAGGCGGCTTCGATCCAGACGGCGACCGGCTGCGCGAGGAATGCGGCGTCTTTGGCATTTTCGATCATCCCAACGCCGCAGCGATCGTTGCGCTCGGGCTGCATGCGCTGCAGCATCGCGGCCAGGAAGCCGCCGGCATCGTCGCTTTCGACGGCGTCCGGTTCCACTCGGAGCGCCGACAGGGGCTGGTTGGCGATCACTTCTCGAGCGGCGCGACCATCGACCGGCTGCCGGGGCGGTCGGCGATCGGCCATGTGCGCTATTCGACCACCGGCGACACGATATTGCGCAATGTCCAGCCGCTGTTCGCCGAGCTCGAGGCGGGCGGCCTGGCGGTTGCTCATAACGGCAATCTGACCAACGGGCTGACGCTGCGCCGGGAGCTCATTCGCGGCGGCGCGATCTGCCAGTCGACCAGCGATACGGAAGTCGTGCTGCTGCTCGCCGCGCGTTCGCGCCGGCCCAAGATCGTCGACCGCTTCGTCGAGGCCCTGGCCGAGATCGAGGGCGCTTATGCGCTGGTGGCGCTGACCAACAAGAAGCTCATCGGCGCGCGCGATCCGCTCGGCATCCGCCCGCTGGTGCTCGGCGAATTCGAGGGCAGCCCGATCCTATGCTCGGAGACCTGCGCCCTCGACATCATCGGGGCGAAATTCGTCCGCGACATCGAAAACGGCGAAGTGGTGGTCATCGACGAGGAAGGGGTGAAGAGCTTCTTCCCACTGCCGAGGCAGCCGGCTCGCCCCTGCATCTTCGAGTACATTTATTTCGCCAGGCCCGATTCGATCGTCCATGGGCGAAGCGTCTACGACGCTCGCAAGGCGTTGGGAGCGGAGCTGGCGCGCGAGGCCCCGGCTGACGCCGACGTGGTCGTGCCGGTCCCCGATTCGGGCGTTCCCGCCGCGATCGGCTATGCGCGCGCCTGCGGCCTGCCGTTCGAACTCGGCATCATTCGCAACCATTATGTCGGGCGCACCTTCATCCAGCCGACCCAGTCGATCCGCGAGCTGGGCGTCAGGATGAAACACAACGCCAATCGCGCGGTGGTCGAGGGCAAGCGCATTGTGCTCATCGACAATTCGATCGTGCGCGGCACCACCAGCGTCAAGATCATGCAGATGATGCGGGAAGCCGGCGCGCGCGAGGTTCACTTCCGCATCTCGTCGCCGCCGATCACCCATCCCGACTTTTACGGCATCGACACGCCGGAGCGCGAGCAGCTGCTCGCCGCCCGCATGGACCTCGAGGGGATGCGGCGATTTGTCGGCGCCGACTCGCTCGCGTTCCTGTCCATCGAGGGAACTTATCGCGCCATGGGTTATCCCGGCCGCAACCCGAGACAGCCGCAATTCACCGACCATTGCTTCACCGGCGACTATCCGACCCGTCTCGTCGACCAGTTCGGGGACTCGGCACGCCAGCAATTGTCGCTTCTGGCGGAGGCGATCTGACGGCCGGTATCCGGGAAAGCTTTAGGCCCTCGCCGCGATGGCTTCGTCTTCGACGAGCTTGAGGCCTAAGTCTTGGCATCGCCCCTGGCGCCGACGCCGCCCTGTCGCCCTCCCGATGCAGCCGGGTTTCTCGGCTTTTACCCCAATTCCTCCAGCAACGCCTTGGCCTCTCTCAGGTCGAGCGTGTCGAACCCCTCGGTGAACCAGCCGTAGACCGGCGCGAGGAGGTCATGGGCTTCTGCGCGCTTGCCCTGATCGCGCCAGAGCCGCGCGAGGCTGGTCGTGGCGCGAAGTTCCCATGATCGGGCCTGTTGCACGCGGGCGACCGCGAGTGCGCGCTCGAAATTGGCTTGCGCCTTCACCGCATCGCGCTCGGTTGACTTCAGCTCGATTTCGCCTGCGAGACGGTGGACCTCCGCCTCACACCAAGTTTCCTGGGTTCTTTCCACGGTCTCGAGCGCAACGCCAATACATCGCCGAGCGTTATCCAGTTGCCCGACTCGCGCATTGGCCAACGCCAAATACGACAGATGTGAAGGCGCCCAAACTGTAGCTCCCTCCAACTCCAACGCTCTGATGGCGGAGGAGATGGACTCGACTGCGTTCGCCGCCTTGCCAGTCACCGACAGCACCCAACCCCGAAGCATCGCTCCGATCGCTTTCCAGAAGGTGCTCCCAACCTTGCCGGCCAAAGCGATCAGCTCATCGACTTCCGCGCCGCTTGCAGCGTGATTCCCGCGATAGAGGTGGGTGATCGAAGCGTGCGCCAGCGCATACATCACTGTTGCGATGTGCCCGATCGCTCGAGCGTCCCTAAGCGCGTCTTCGGTGTCTGCAAGGGCGGCGTCTGGGTAGCCCAGCATCCAAAGAGCCAGTGACCGGTAACTCAACGCGGCTACCCTGGCGTCTTGCCCAAATTGTACCGCCAGCGGCCGATGCTCGGCCACGTTGTAAAGCGCCAGCGCTCGTTCGGAATACGCGCGGCCTTGCACCATGTCGCCCGTGCAAAGCAGAACGATACCTTTGATGCGATACCCCATGACAAGCGGGAATTTTGCCGATTGCTTCTCGGCGTGCATTAAAAACTCCGCCGTAAGCTCCCGCATCAGATCGCCGTTGAACGCAAAATAACTGCCTGTGAGGAAGCTATAGAGCACCGTGAATAACAGGAGTGGGTCCTCAAGCGGCTCACCTAGCCCTTCCGCTTGTTCGATCAGCAAGCGAGCGCGCTCTGTAGCCGCTTTGGTTTCAGGCGCGGCGCCGCCCTTGACATGATAAAGAGCGCTGACGAGCGCCACCTGGATTTTCACCTCTTCGCGACGCGTCGTGGGCGTAGCAGACAATGTCGCGATCTGGCCAAGCGCTCGCCTGAGTTGCTCCACAGCTTCAACCGGCGCCGATCGGGCCAGCGACCGCTGTCCAGCCTTGCCCCAAAGAACCGCGGCCTTCTCGATGAGGCCCGCGTCCGTGCAGTGACGCGCCAACACCTCGGGCTGGTTCTCGGCGAACTCGGTGAATTGGTTTTCAAGGGCGTCAGCGATGCGTGCGTGAAGCGCGCGCCGCGCCTCGCGCAGAAGCGTCCCGTAGGCGGCGTCCTGAACGAGCGCGTGCTTGAAGATATAGGTCGAATTCGGCCGCGTCCCTTGCTGCGACAGCGAGTCCGGATTGAAGGAGCCGATCGAGCGCCGAATTCAGCTCCTGCTCGGATAGGCCCAAGACGATGGTGAGCAGCTCATGGGAAAATTCGCGCCCGATGGCCGCGCCGATCTGCGCCACGCCCTTGGCGGATCCGAGCCGATCGAGCCGCGCCATCAGCGAGGCGTGCAGGCTGGCCGGAACGGCGAGCGCCGGAGACGGGACGGCTGCGGCCGTGCGCGCCGCCGCACCCTCGCCCTCGGCCTCCAGCACCGCCTTCGTCATTTCTTCCACGAAGAGAGGAATGCCGTCCGTGCGTTCGACAATGTCCTGCCGAACATGCTCCGGCAGCGCCTTGTTGCCGGCGACCTGCTCGATCAGCGCCATCACCTCGCGCGGCGTGAGCCGATTGATCGTCAGCGCCGTCACATGCGAACGCCCGACCCACGGCGCGGCGAATTCCGGCCGGAAGGTCACGAACAGCAGAACCCTTAAGAGGTCGATCTTGTCCACGAGCCGGCCGAACACCTCCAGGCTCGAAGGATCGGCCCAATGGGCGTCCTCGAAGATCATTAGGACCGGCAACTCGCGCGCAATCGCCTCGATCTGCCCGATCAACGCCTCCAACGTCTTCTGCCGGCGCTGCTGCGGGGTGAGTTCGCGCGCGGGATAGCGGCCGTCGTTCGGCAAGGACATCATTTCGGCCAGCAGCGCGGCGTCCTCGCGTGAGGTCGCGGACCTTGCGAGCAGCGCGTCGAGTTTGTCGAGCTTCGCTTTCGCATCGTCCTGGCGTGCGAGCCCGCCCGCCCGCGCCATGTGGCCGATGATCGGATAGAGCGCGCTGTCGGTATGCTGCGGGGAGCAGAAATAGCGCATGCGCACATGCGGCTCGCCGGCGAGGCGCTCGAGCAACGCGGCCGTCAGCCTCGACTTGCCGATGCCGGCCTCGCCCGAGAGCAGCACGACCTGACCCTCGCCCGCCTTCGCCTTGGCCCAGCGCCGAAGCAAGAGTTCGCTCTCTTCCTCGCGCCCGACGAGCGCGGTCAGTCCGCCCGCGTGCAGCGCCTCGAACCGGCTTTCCTGCGCGCTCGGCCTCAACACCCCCCAGGCAGGCGTCGGTCCGGCGACACCCTTGAGGTCTTGCGGGCCGAGGTCGCGGAGGTCGAACAGGTCGCCCAGCAATTTGCGCGTGCTCTCGGCGATGACGACGCTGTCGGGTTCGGCGATCCCCTGCAGCCGGGCGGCCAAGTTCGGCGTGTCGCCGACGACACCGCGCTCCTGCAACTCCCCAGAACCCAGAAGATCGCCGACGACAACGATCCCGGTCGCGATCCCCACCCGCACATGCAAAGGCGCGCCTGCGGCCGTCTCCAGCTTCGGCGCGGCCTCGACGATCTCGACTCCCGCCCTGACCGCGCGCTCGGCGTCGTGCTCATGCGCCAGCGGATAGCCAAAATAAGCGAGCACGCCGTCGCCCATGTATTTGGCGACGAAGCCGCCGTTGCGTTCGATCAGACTCGCGCAGCACTTGTGATAGGCGGCAATGATCTCGCGCATGTCCTCGGGATCGAGCCGCGTGGCGAGCGCCGTCGAGCCGACGAGATCGCAGAACATGACGGTCAGCTGCCGGCGCTCAGCGGCGTCCGCTTTGAGGCTCGAAACCGGTGCGGCCGAAGGGGTTGACCCGCCAGCGGGAACGCCTAGTCCGGCGATCGCCTTGAGAAGACGCTTCCGGTGCCCGAGCGGCGCCCCAAGCTTCTCGAGATCGGCGTCGGTCAGATCGGGGAGGACCTCGGCGTCGATTTCGTTTTCGCGAAATGCGGCCTCGTACTGCCCAAGCCCGAGGCTCCGCAACCAGTCGCCCACGTCCATGATTGCGTTTTCCGGCGGCTTTTCGCCGATTATCGGTCAGAGAGGCTGGACTGTCCATGGCCGGATTATTCGAACGAGCGGAGCTTGATCTCCGCGCCGACGACGGCGATCGGCGCGCTCCTCGGCCGAGGCGAATGAAGGGCGCCAAATCCGGCGACTTTAGCCGCTCGCCGCGTCGACCGGTCCTAGGGCCCAAGTTTTGGCGTTCGCGGGTCGCGGCGGAACGCTGGCGGGGACCACCGATCGGAGTGCCGGCTGGTCGATCAGCCACATTGGACGCGCCCTTAGGATCGCGCTAGGTTCATCGGCGACGGCATCCGCACGGCGGCGGGGCGCGCCTTGATAAGAAGAAATAGAATTTGGCGGCGATGCGCGGCGGTTGCCGCGGCGGTTCCCCTTTTATTCTGTGCGGGTCTGGCGCCAGTCGCGCGGCGGGTCTCGATCCGGCGCAGATGAGCACGGAAGAGATCAAGGCGCTTGAGCAGCGGCTGACCGACGCCGGCTGCTACAAGGGGATGATTGACGGAACGGCGAGTGGCGCGCTCGACGCGGCGATCAAGGCCTGTCCCGACCAGCGGCCGTTCCTGCGCATCGAAGTGGGCGTTCACACCGCGCCAATTTGGCACATCGGCGTTGACGCCGCTTGTCGGCTTGTGGCGACGGCGTCGGTAGATAAGACCGTCCGGCTTTGGTCGCTGCCCGAGGGCAAGTTACAGCGGGTTGTGCGTTTGCCGATCGGCGCGGACGACGCTGGGAGGGTCGCGGTGACGGCCATTTCTCCAAATGGCCATTTCCTCGCTGTCGGGAGTGAAGGCGGCCATTATCTGAGCGATGAAACAAGCTCCGCGCTCTACCTATTTGAGATCGCCAAGACAGGAGAACTGACGATTCTCCATAGAATGCCATTCGGCAGCCGCGTCACAAAGATTGCATTCAGCGGCGATGGAGACCGCTTGGCGGTCGGGTTCATAGGCTCTGAGGGGAAGGGGATCGTACGCGGCGCACAGGGCGTTCGCGTGATCGACGTACGGTCCGGACGCGAACTGTTTGCAGACGCTGACTACGTATCGGATGTTTTTGGCCTAGCCTTCGCGCCGGACGGCGGAGCTTATCACGTCGAGCTATTGACGGCCAATTGCGTCGCTATGGGCCCGACCTGAAACTGACGGTCAAGCGTCCGGCGCCGGATGGCAAGCACCCTTACGGCGTCGCGATCGATCCCTCCGGGCGCGCGCATCGCGGTGGGTTATGAGCGCGCTACCCGAGTGTCGATTCTGGACGCGAGAACCCTGGCGCCGCTCGCCAATGCGGAGACCGGCGATCTCAGCGGTGGAAATCTTGCAAGCGTCGCCTGGTCGCACGACGGCGCGACGCTTATCGGAGGTGGGCAGGCGCAGGCGCAATTCCAGGGCGAAGGGCGCAACGTCCTGCGCCGATTCGACGCGAACGGGCGACGCCTGGGCGCCGATGTCGGCGCAAGCAGCGACCAGATCATGGACATCGAATCCTGCAGCGAGGGGTTCGTTTTCGCGACCGCCGAACCCTCTTTTGGCTTTCTCTCGCCCGACGGCGTCGCGAGGACGCTTCAGGGTCCGCGCACCGCAAACATGAACGGCAAGGTCGGAATGGCGTTTACGTGTCTCTCCAAACGCCGCCTCTGTGCGCTTCGGACTCGATCCCGCCGACCAAAACTCGGTCGTCTTCGATCTTGCCACCGCGTCACTAAGGGATTCGCCGAGCCTTCCGTCCGGGTTTGCGCCGGCCCGAGTCGACGGCCTCCCCATAACGGATTGGCACATCAACCGTGCCAAAGTTCAACGGCGCGAAATTCGTGCTTGGCCGCGAAGTTACCCGCGCCTTGGCTGTCCGGCCTGACGCCTCTGGCTTTGTCCTCAGCTCCAATGCTTCAGTCCGCGCTTTCGACGCGAAGGGCGAACAGCGATGGAACCATGTGGGCCCAGCTGGTGCTCCGGGCGTCGATTTCTCTGCCGACGGCGAATTGATTGCGGTCGCCTATCGCGACGGCACGATCCGCTGGCTGCGCTGGCCGACGGCGAGGAACTGCTCGCGTTCTTCGTCGAGCCGCAGACCCGCAAATGGGTCGCCTGGACGCCGACCGGCTATTACATGGCCTCGGCCGGCGGCGAGGATCTGATCGGCTGGCAGCTCAACCGGGGCTGGAATCAAGAGGCCGATTTCTTTCCCGCGTCGCAGTTCCGCGCCCAGTACAATCGACCGGACATCGTGCGCCTCGTGCTGCAAGACGCGCGACGAGGCCGAAGCGGTCCGCCGCGCTAACGCGGCCTCCGAACGGGGCAATGAAGCAAAGCCGATCGGCGCCGCTTTGCCGCCGGTCGTCGCAATCGTGTCGCCAAATGACGGAGCGCATTTCTCTGGCGATTCGGTCGAGATCGCCTACTCGCTGCGTTCGTCCTCGGGGCTTCCGATCGACCGTCTCGCCGTGCTTGCCGATGGACAGCCTGTCGCTTGCGGCTGGATTTGAGAAGACCAACTCCCCGGAAGCCCAAGGCAAGGTCGTCGCGACACTGCCGAGAAAAGACACGAATGTATCTCTCATCGCCCATTCCGGCGACCTGACCAGTGCGCCGGTGAGCATCACGCTGAAATACGATGGCCGACTCCGGCCCCGAGTCCGAGCGCGGCCGATCTCCTGAAGCCGAAGCTCTACGCGCTGCTGGTCGGGGTCAGCGGCTACGCGAACCCCGATTACAACTACCATGCACTACGGCGCTCGCGACGCCGAAAGCGTCGCCAAGGCTTTGGAAGCGCAGAAGGGCGGGCTTGTTCGCGGACGTGCAAACGAAGGTCGTCGACGACGCCACCCAGCACAACGTCTTCGTCGGACTCGAATGGCTCAAGCAGGCGGCGACAAGCCGCGATCTGGCGATCGTCTTTTGGTCAGGACACGGCTTTCTCGACAACAGGCAGAAATTCTGGTTCCTGACCCGCGAAGCAGACATTCAGCAGTTGAGGGCGACCGCGGTCTCCAAGGACGACCTCCTCGAGTACGTCGCTGAGCTTCCCGGCAAAAAGGTGCTGTTCATCGACGCCTGCCACGCCGGCGCCGCGATGGCGGCCGGCAGCAAAGCCGTCGATACGAGCCCCGACATGAACAAGGTCGTCAATGATTTCGCACTCAGGATCCGGCCTCGTCGTCTTCGGCGCCTCGACCGGGACCGAAGTTCGCCAAGGAAGACGATCAGTGGGATCGCCACGGCGCTTTCACCAAGGCGTTGATCGAAGCGATTGGCGAGGGCAAGGCGTCAACCGATGCGACGCGGGCGAATAACGACCGCCATGCTCGATCTCTATGTCGAGGAACGCGTGAAGGAATTGACCAAGGGCGCCCAGCATCCGGTCATGACTCGCCCCGACCTCTTACCGGATTTCCCGCTCGCGCTCGCGCGGCCGTGAAGGGCTCGCGGTGATGCTTGGGCTTGGCGAGCATGCAGTCGGGCGAAGGGAATTCGGGGTTGGCCGGAGCGCATTATGAAGATTGTCGCTGTCCTCGGAGCGTTGTTGTTTTTGCTTGCGCCCGCGTTGGCGCAAGCGGGTCTCAATTGGCCGGAGACGATCGACCTGCTGGCGCAGGAGCGGACGCAGGCCGAAACCTGCGTGGAAACGCTTAAGTCCAGCAGCGACAAAGCGGCGGTGGCGACCGGCCGCCTCACCTACGGCGCCGCCAAGTCGCAAGCCGACGGAGTCATTGCTGGCCTCACGGTCGCGCTGGTTCAGGGCGGCCAGCCCGACGCCCTTCCCACGGTCCTGACCAGCCTCAAGAAAGCAGGCGCGGGCCTTCAGGAGGTCTGCGACGCGGCGCTGAAGACGGCTTCGGCAGCAGGAGGGACAAAGGGTTCGTCGAGGACATCTTGAAAGCGCCGATCGAGCCGATCGTGAACGCCATCTCGTCAGGCGTCGCCGCGCTGTGGACGGGTCATGTCGAGAAGGACAAGCTCGAATTGGAGACAATCAAAGGACAGCTCGACGCTGCGAAGTGGCCGGAGTTTTGAGGCGTTTGCTGCCGTCCTCGGAGAAGCGCCTGTGAAAGGTGTTTGTCACATCATTGAGCAGTTATGATCGCGGTCGCGGGGGCGACTCGAAGGGCTCGCCGAAATAGGGGAACTCGTCGCGCATCCGGCTCTTGTCCGGCGCGACCCCGTCGCTGAGCGGGGTGTTTGTCGCCAAGGTCAGCATCACGTCCATGACATCGTCCGCCAAGCCTCGGCCGTTCAATCTGTCGATGCTGAAGCTCGCCGGGGTGTCGAGCTCATAAGGAAGCGTCACTGGGCAAAGTTTTTGCGCCAGAGTTTGTCCATAGGCGGCCGGATCCGCGGCGGACCCCGCAAGCCGGGTCAGCTTTGTTGCGACGTCCGCGATCGGCGCGGAAAATCGTGGCGTGTCTTCGACCGGAGCGGCGCGATTGAAGTCCTCGCGCATAGCGGGATCCGGCATGAAGATGTTCGTGATCAGCGGCAGGCCCCAACGGGAGACCTGGACTTCCGGCGCATGGCCGTGCAGCGATGCGGTCGCCCATCCGTGCACGAGTCCCTTTCCGATCAGCGATGCAGGGACTTCGAGGACGATCGCGGTGACATTCCGTCCAGCAAAGAAGTTTTTTCGATTTTGAAACGCGTCGGGATGAAACGTCCCCTTTTCGAAGAACGCGGTTCGGAATTCGCCCAAGGCCATGGCGTCGCCTGCGAACAGATCTGGAGCGAGACCAGCGAAAGCCTTGACGCCCGACTCGCCTTCGACAACGCGCCCCGTCTGGCCAGCCGCAATCAGCTCTCCATCCACGCCGCTCGCTGCCGCCGGTCCGGACGCGCGCCGCACTTCAAAGCTTTGCGCGTGAGCATGATCTTTGTCCTCGCTATGGGAGACCGCGCCAAAGCGCACTTTGAACGTAAGCTCCTCGCGCGCGTCGCCATCGAGATCGAAGCGGAACGCGTACAGACCTTCCTCGCGGAACGTATCCGGGCCGGATTGACCGGCGTTCGGATTGACGGTCATGGCCATGACGGTGAATCCAGGCCGGCCGCGGAAGAGATAGAAATCGCACACATTGATGCGGGGATCTTCCCGCGCGGTCGGCGTGTCGAAGTGATGGGACATTCGAGTCTCGTAAGGGTGACAAACGGCAGCCGCACAGGGCCGGAATGCGATCTTATTCGCCTCGAAACGGCAATTGTTGCACGCAGTGTCGGATAGCGTACCGAGCTTAGCGCGTTACGCCGCGGCGAAGGGCGCCGGCTGACGCGTCCGCTCCGTCCACAGCGCGAGGTCGCGCTCCGCCCGCGCCGAGAGCGCGCGCTTGCGAGCGAGGCCGCGCTCCGGGCCGGCCAAGCGTTTTCCCGTTTCGTCGAACCGCGGCTCGGCGATCGGGGGAAAAAGGCCGAAATTGACGTTCATCGGCTGGAACGAGCGCGGGCCGGCGCTCGATCGATTCGATATGGCCGCCGGTGATGTGATTGAGGAGCGCGCCGATCGCAGTGGTCAGCGGCGGGGGCTCGAGCTCTGCGCCGAGCCGCTCAGTGGCGGCGAGGCGCCCGGCGATGAGGCCGACCGCGGCGCTTTCGACGTAGCCCTCGCAGCCGGTGATCTGGCCGGCGAAGCGCAGGCGTGGGCTTGCCTTCAGGCGGAGATGGGCGTCGAGCAGGCGAGGCGAATTGAGATAGGTGTTGCGGTGCATGCCGCCGAGGCGGGCGAACTCCGCCCCTTCCAGCCCCGGAATCATGCGGAAGATGCGGCTCTGCTCGCCATATTTGAGCTTGGTCTGGAAGCCGACGATGTTGAACAGCGTGCCCAGCGCATTGTCCTGCCTGAGCTGGACCACGGCGTAAGGCTTGACCGTCGGATCGTGCGCGTTGGTGAGTCCGACCGGCTTCATCGGCCCATGGCGCAAGGTCTCGCGCCCGCGCTCGGCCATCACTTCGATCGGCAGGCAGCCGTCGAAATAGGGCGTGCCCTCGAATTCGCGAAACTCGGTCTTCTCGGCCGCCAGAAGCGCGTCGATGAACGCCTCGTACTGGTCGCGGCTCATCGGGCAATTGACGTAAGCCTCGGCGTTCCCGCCTGGGCCGACCTTGTCGTAGCGCGACTGCATCCACGCCACGTCCATATTGATCGAATGGCGGTGCACGATCGGCGCGATCGCGTCGAAAAAGGCGAGCGCGCCTTCGCCGGTCAGTTGGCCAATCGCCTCGGCCAGCGCCGGGGAGGTGAGCGGCCCCGTCGCGACAATCACATTGTCCCAGTCCTCCGGCGGCAGGCCGGCGATCTCGGCGCGGTCGAGGTGATAAGAGGATGACTGAGAAGCGCGGCTTCGACGGCCTGCGAGAAGCCGTCGCGATCGACGGCGAGCGCGCCTCCGGCCGGCACCTGGTGCGCATCGGCGCTTCGAAGGACGATCGAGCCGAGAGCGCGCATCTCGCGATGCAGGATCCCGACCGCGTTGGTCGAGGCGTCGTCGGATCGGAAGGAATTCGAGCAGACCAGCTCGGCCAGATGGGAAGTGTGGTGCGCAGCCGTCGTTCGGATCGGCCGCATTTCATGCAGAACCACCGGAACCCCGGAATTCGCCGCTTGCCATGCGGCTTCCGAGCCGGCCAGTCCGCCGCCGATGATGTGGATCGGACGCATGGGCGCGCTTGTCACAAAGCTTTACGCCATCGTCAACGCGTTTTGTCGGGATTATCAGTGAAGGGTCGCGGCCTCGAGCCCGCCCTTGGGGGCCGACGCGCCGCCTGAGCGGCGCGTCTCGGCTTTGTCAGAATTTAGCGATCAGGCCGAAGCCTGGCTCGCGACGGAACGGCGCACGATGAATTCGATGTCGCCACGGCGAATGCCGATGTCGTCCAGCTCACGGTCAGAAAGCTGCGACAACTCGCGCACCGCCTCGCGATATCGGCGCCAAGCGTTGAGCTTCTCCGAAATCGTCTTGAGAGGGGTCATTTTCTACTCCTTTTTCCGGCAGGCGCTCGGCCTACCGCGGTGCAACATAGTCTTGCTCGGCACGCAGGAGTAGGCAGTAGATTGGAGGCACAGATATGCGTTTACCGCATTGCTAGATTCTAGTTATCATCTCGAAAGTGACCGCAAATGCGCGCCGAAAGGCTCCGCGGACGCGCCTATTTGGACCATTTCTGCGGACTATGATGTCAGTGGGATTATTAATTGGTGTTTACATATGTGACAATATCATGGCTTCCAGATGGTGCGGCGCCGCAAACAAGGCCATCGTCCCTGCCGTCGCCGCGCCGATCAGCATCCGGACCCACGACTAGCCGCGCCAACGGCGGTCGCCATTTCGCCCCGGACGCCGAGGAAGTAACATGCTTAGAGTGCGCTTGATTTCGGCGGCGCGAGTGGTGAGACAACCGACGACCGCCGGCCTCATTCCGTGCGGCCAAGGAGCGTGAGATGGAGAACCTAATAGCCCGCGTTGCGACCGCCGCGGACTTGACCCCTGACGTCGCCCGCAAGGCGGTCGCTCTGATCGGCGATTTCATCCAGCGCGAGGCGCCCGAGGAGGCCGTCAAGGAGCTGTTCGAGAAGGCCCCGGCGTTTCCGTCGATTATCGCTTCGAGCACACAGACCGGGGGCGAGGGCATGGGCGGAGGTCTGAAAGGCTTGATGGGCGTGTCGAGCGGGGCGATGGGCGGGGGCGGGCTGATGGCGCTCGGCTCGGAATTGTTGAGCCTTGGCCTCGGGATGGAGCAGATCCAGACGGTCGGAAAGGAAGTCTTCGCCTATGCCCGGGAAACCGCGGGCGACCAGGTCGTCGGCGAAATCTCCGCATCGATTCCCGGACTTTCCCAATTCATCTAGCGGGGGGTCGGCGTTGGGCGCGGTCGCGAACCTTTTTCCCGCCTACACCCAAGCCGATTGGCGCAGAGCCGCGGAAGCTGCGCTTAAGGGCGCGAGCCTTGAAACGCTCGTGTCCAAGACCGCGGATGGCGTTCAGATCGAACCCGTCTATCCTCCGGCGGAAGGCCCCAGGGCCATTCGACCCGGTGGTCCTTGGCGGATCATCGCGCGACTCGATCATCCCAACGCCGACGACGCCAACGCCCAAGCGCTCGACGACCTCGCCAATGGAGCGGACGGTCTGCAGATCGTGTTCTCCGGCGCGCTCGGCGCCTACGGTTTTGGCCTCAGGCGGTTCGATTCCGCCGCGCTTCACAAAGCTTTCGATCGGGTGCGTTTCGACGCAGGCGCGAGTTTCGAACTGGATCTCGGGCCCGAAGGCCCTGATCAGGCGCTTCATTTTGGCGCTCTGATCGAACGCTCGGGAGCAAGGCCCGCGGACTGCGCGGTAGCCTTCGGGCTCGATCCTTTCGCGGTCTCGGCCCGTGGACCGTTCTCCGCTGATTGGAGGGCTCATTCGAAGCCCTATGTCGAGACCGCGCTCGCATTGCGAAGCAAGGGTTTCCCAGGGCCGTTCCTGGTCGCTGACGCGCGCGCGGTCCACGCGGCGGGCGGAAGTCCGGCGCAAGAGCTTGCCTTTGCGCTCGCGGCCGCGGTCAGCCTGTTGCGGCGGCTTGAAGGAAACGGAGCGCCGCCTGGCGAAGCCCGCCCTCTCATCGCGTTCCGACTGGCGGCCGACACGGACGAATTGGCGACATTGTCGAAATTCCGCGCGCTGCGCATCGCCTGGTCGCAGGTCGAGGAAGCTTGCGGCCTCGAGCCTCGCGCAGCGCAGGTCCACGCCGAGAGCGCCTGGCGCATGATGACCGCGCGCGATCCTTATGTGAATGTCATGCGCGGCGCGGCTGCGGCGTTTTCCGCCGGCCTCGGCGGCGCCGACAGCGTCAGCGTTCTGCCGCACACTCTGGCCGTCGGCCTTCCTGACAGCCTCGCACGCCGCCTCGCGCGCAACGCTCAGCTCATTCTCCTGCGCGAATCCAATCTCGGATTTGTCACCGACCCCGCCGCCGGCGCCGGGGCGTTCGAGGCGCTGACCAAAGCGCTATGCGAGAAGGCGTGGGCGATCTTTCAAGAGATCGAACGGCAGGGGGGCTTGCCGTCCGCGCTCGCCAGCGGCGCCTTTCAGCGGCAAGTGGCCGTCAACGCGGCGGCGCTCAAGCGCGACGTGGCGCGGCTCAAGTCACCGATCACCGGCGTCAGCGCGCATGCCGATCTCGCCGAGCGCCCGGTCGAGGTCGCCTCGGGCGGTTTCGAGCGTGACGTGTTCACGCCGGTCGAGGGCGCGCTCGCGCCGTTTCGGCTCGCCGAGCCGTTCGAGCGTTTTCGCGACATCTCCGACGCCATGCTCGCCAAGACGGGTTCGCGGCCGAAGGTCTATCTCGCCGCGCTCGGACCGGAGCCCGCGCATCGCCGCCGCGTGGCGTTCGTGCGCGAATGGCTTGAAGCGGGCGGTTTCGAGGCCGTCTACGATGGCGAGAGCGCGTCAGCCGACAAGGCGGTCGAAAGCCTGAGGGCAAGCGGCGCGCCGCTCGCCTGCCTGTGCGGCGACGACAAAGCCTATGCGGGACAGGCGGAAGCCTTCGCCAAAGCGATCAAGGCTTCGGGCGCCAAGGGTCTGTTGCTTGCGGGCCGGCCCGGCGAAAACGAAGCGACATGGCGCGCCGCCGGGGTCGATGATTTCATTTTTTCCGGCGGGGACGCTGTCGCCGCGCTGCAGAGCCTTTACGGCCGAATCCGGGCGCCGACCGAAGATCGAGGAGCCATGGCGTCATGAGCCCCATTCCCGACTTCTCGAAGGTTTCATTCGCGGCGTCATCGCAGCCGAGCGGTTCGGGAGGGGAGCGAATCTGGGCGACGCCCGAAGGCATTGAAGTCAAGTCGTTTTACGGACCGAACGATCGCAACGGCATCGATCTTTCCGGTGACTGGCCTGGCCTCCCGCCCTTTTTGCGCGGGCCGTATCCGACCATGTATCTCACGCAGCCCTGGACAGTGCGGCAATATGCCGGCTTCTCGACCGCCGAGGAGTCGAACGCCTTCTACCGCGCCAATCTCGCCGCCGGCCAGAAAGGCCTCTCCATCGCCTTCGACCTCGCGACTCATCGCGGTTACGATTCGGACCATCCGCGCGTCGCCGGCGATGTCGGCATGGCCGGCGTCGCCATCGATTCCATTTACGATATGCGCACATTGTTTTCCGGCATCCCGCTCGATTCGATGAGCGTGTCGATGACGATGAACGGCGCGGTGCTGCCGGTGATGGCGTTGTTCATTGTCGCCGCCGAGGAACAGGGCGTGCCGATGGCCGCCCTCTCGGGGACCATTCAGAACGATATTCTGAAGGAGTTCATGGTCCGCAACACCTACATCTACCCGCCCGCGGCCTCGATGCGGATCATCGCCGATATTTTTGCCTTCACCGCAGCAAATATGCCGAAGTTCAATTCGATTTCGATCTCCGGCTATCACATGCAGGAGGCGGGCGCGACGCAGGATCTCGAGCTCGCTTACACGCTCGCCGACGGCCTTGAATACATACGCGCGGGCGTCGCCTCGGGCATGAGCATCGATGCGTTTGCTCCGCGGCTGTCGTTCTTCTGGGCGATCGGCATGAACTTTTTCATGGAAGTCGCCAAGCTGCGCGCCGCGCGCAAACTGTGGGCCGGCATCGTCAAGGGCTTCGGCCCGAAATCGGAGAAATCGCTTGCGTTGCGCGCGCATTGCCAGACGTCCGGCTGGTCGCTGACCGCTCAAGATCCTTTCAACAATATCGTGCGCACGCAAATTGAGGCGATGGCGGCCACGCAAGGGCATACTCAGTCGCTTCACACCAACGCGCTCGATGAAGCGCTGGCGCTGCCGACGCCTTTTTCGGCTCGGATCGCCCGCAACACCCAGCTTTTCCTCATCGAAGAGACAGGAACAACGAAGATCATCGACGCCTGGGGCGGTTCTTATTACGTCGAGCGCCTCACCGCCGAACTGGCCGCGCGGGCGAAAGCGCACATGGATGAGATCGAAAGTCTGGGCGGGATGGCCAAGGCGATCGAGAGCGGATTGCCCAAGGGGCGTATCGAAGAGGCGGCGACCCGCACTCAGGCGCGCATTGATGTCGGACGCCAGACCGTTGTTGGCGTCAATATGTTCACCCCGACGATCGAGCGAGATCTGAACGTGCTGAAGGTCGACGCCGCGGCGGTGCGGGCGCGGCAAGTCGAGAAGCTCAAGCGCCTTCGCGCCGAGCGCGACGAGGCGACGACGCAGGCCGCTTTGGCGGCGCTGACCGAAGGCGCGCAAGGCCGCGCTAATCTCTTGCAACTCTCAGTCGAAGCGGCGCGGGCCAAGGCGACCGTCGGGGAAATCTCGCTCGCCCTTGAGAAAGCGTTCGGCCGCCATGTTGCGGAGACCCGCGCCGTCTCCGGCGTCTATCTCTCGGAGACCGGCCCTGGCGCGGAGGCGCCCGACCGTGTGATCGCGATGACTCGCGCCTTCGCTGAGAACGAAGGCCGCGCTCCGCGCATCCTGGTCGCGAAGATGGGCCAGGATGGACATGATCGCGGACAGAAGATTGTCGCCTCCGCCTTCGCGGATCTTGGATTCGACGTCGAGATCGGACCTTTGTTCGCAACGCCGGAAGAAGTGGCGGCGCGTGCGGCCAAAGGGAAGGTGCACATCGTCGGGGTGTCGTCACTGGCCGCCGGCCACCTCGCGCTCGTGCCGGCGTTGAAAAAAGCGCTCGGCAAACTTGGTCTGGATAATACGATGATCGTCGTTGGCGGCGTCATCCCTGCCCAAGACTTCCCAGCTTTGCGCGAGGCCGGCGCAGACGCGATCTTCCCACCCGGCACCGTGATCGCGGAGGCTGCGCAAGATCTGCTTGACCGGCTAAACGAACGACTTGGTTACCGACAGCGCGCGCCTGCGTGAGGCGAACGCGGCTCGCGGACCATCGCCATTTTGTGGTTGGACGGAGATCCCAAATTGATCCTGGTGACTGACGGACGGCGGCCCACCGCGGTCGGATGCCGTTACGTGCCCTGCGCCAAATCGGGACGTTTGCCCATGACGTCAACGGCGCCGCGTTTGCCGCAGCCTGTCTCAGGTTGTTGTCGCCGACGGAAAGGCAGCGGGCGCCGCGATGGACCGCTTCATAGAACAAATCGTGCGCCGGTCGATCCGCCACGCGCGGCTCATGTTGAAGCAAGGCTCGCATAATTGGCCTGTAGCGCGCTTGGCCTTGCGGCAGATTCTCGCCGATCTGGAGGCGAGAGCCGCGGATGATCCAAGTCTGCCGCGGCTTCGCGCCTTTATCGCCGCGAAAGATCGCGAATGGTTGCGTGAGAGCCGATAGCACTCGTCCCAGGTTGTGAAGAATGCCCTGAGCGCCTGAGCCCACAATGGGTTGCGGATCGCTTGACTTGTCCCAAGGAGTGCTGAAGGTTTATGCGATCGCCAGGGAAACAGCGTCGTCGCACTGCCCCGTGTCTCCTCGCTAGTCTAACGTTGATCGCGTGGGGGTCATTTGAGCGCGGGCTACGAGAGCCGGGGACCGCGCGCCCAGAGCGATGCCATGCGTTCTCGCGGTTACCGGGGAGGGAGAATTGATGGCGGCGGCCGCGAATGCGCGGGGCGCGCGAGTCCGAAAGCTCACTACGCGGCATGGCGTGGAGCTGCAATTCACAGAACTCGGTTTCGGTGGAGCGCCGCTCGGCAATCTCTACCGACCCATGACAGAAAAAGAAGCGCGTATGACGCTGGAGGCCGTCTGGGCGACCGGCTGTCGATATTTTGACACCGCGCCGCTCTATGGACTTGGCCTTTCCGAGACTCGACTGAACGGGTTCCTGCGTCCGAAGCCGCGTGGCTCTTATTTGGTTTCCACAAAGGTCGGCCGGCTGCTCGATCTTAGTGAGCCGCAGAAACGTTCAGGACAGGGCGCTTTCTTTGAAACGCCGTCGCGGCGTGAGCGCTTCGATTATTCCTATGACGGCGTGATGCGCTCGCTCGAATTCTCGCTCGAACGTCTTGGTCTCGACCACGTGGATATCGTTTACGGCCACGACGTCGATGTCTACACCCACGGAAGCAAGGAAGCCGCTGACGCGCGGATCAAGGAGTTTATGACCGGGGGCTATCGCGCTCTGGACCGATTGCGCGCGTCCGGAGCGGTCAAAGCAATCGGGGCCGGGATTAATGAATGGCAGATCGCCGAGAGGCTGGCCCACGCGGGCGACTTCGACGTTTTCCTCCTGGCGGGCCGTTATACCCTTCTGGAACAGGAGGCGCTGACGAGTTTCTTGCCGCTGTGCGAGGAAAAGAAGATCGCCGTTGTGATCGGCGGCCCGTTCAATTCCGGCATTCTGGCGACGGGCGTGAAGGCCGATACTCACTACAACTACCGGCCGGCGCCGGAGGAGGTGAAAGATCGGGTGCGCCGAATCCAACATATATGCAAGAGTTTCAAAGTCGGGTTACCGGAAGCCGCGCTGCGTTTTCCGCTTGGCCATCCTGCGGTTGTTAGCGTCATACCCGGCGCGCAACGCGCGAGTGAAGTCAGACGGAATGCTGCGATGATGGGAGCAAAGCTGCCGGCTGGGCTCTGGCGCGCGCTAAAAACCGAGAAGCTGTTGCGCGAGGACGCGCCAACGCCGCGTTGAGCGTCCTTACCCGTGCCTAAGAGAGGCCGTCGATCTCGCCATTGACAACGCGAATCCTCTCAGCAGCAGGGGTGCGCGGCAATCCTGGCATAGTGCGGATGTCCCCCATCAGTACGACGACAAAGCCTGCGCCCGCGCGGAGGCGAACATCGCGGACCCTTGGGACGTGGCCGCTGGGCGCCCCCATGAGAGAGGGATCGTCCGAGAACGAATATTGTGTCTTGGCGACGCATATTGGCAGGCGGCCCCAGCCTGCGGCCTCGAGCTCGTCAAATCTCGCTCGCACCGACCCTTCCGCTGCGATGTCGGCGGCGCCGTAAATCTCTTGCGCGATTGTTCGCGTCTTGTCCCATAAACTCATCTCGTCGCCGTACAGCGGCCGAAATTTCGCTTCGCCAGCGTCTGCGAGCGCAGCGACGACATGGGCGAGACCTTCCGCGCCGGCGCCGCCGCGAGCCCAATGGTCGCACACCACGGTCTTGACCCCAAACTGCCGGGCGACAGCGCTTTCGACAAATTCCAGCTCAGCCTTAGTGTCGCTGTCAAATCGGTTTATGGCGACCGTGACCGGCACTCCGAACTTTCGCAAGTTAGCGATATGCCGAGCCAGATTGGAGAGGCCGGCTTCGAGCGCCGGGAGGTTCTCTGGGCCGAGCGCTTCCTTGGCGACTCCGCCATGCATTTTGAGCGCGCGCACCGTAGCGACGAGCACCGTCGCCGCCGGCTTGAACCCGGCCTTGCGGCACTTGATGTCGAAGAATTTCTCGGCGCCGAGATCCGCGCCGAAGCCTGCTTCGGTGACCACGTAATCGGCGAGCTTGAGCGCCGCTCGCGTCGCCATCACGGAATTGCAGCCGTGGGCGATGTTGGCGAACGGGCCTCCGTGCACCAGCGCGGGCGAGCCGTCGAGCGTTTGGACGAGGTTGGGCTTGAGCGCGTCCTTGAGCAGCGCAGTCATCGCGCCGGGCGCGTTGAGATCGGAGGCGGTGATCGGCCGCCTGTCTCTGGCCCAGCCGACCACCATCCGGCCGAGCTGCTCCTCGAGCTCCTCAAGGCTGGTTGCAAGGCAGAAGGCCGCCATAACCTCCGAAGCGACGGTAATGTCGAAACCGTCCTCGCGCGGAAAGCCGTTGCCCGCGCCAAGCCCGACAACGGTCTCGCGAAGCGCGCGGTCGTTCATATCGAGCACCCGGCGCCAGGCGACGCGCCGCTGATCGAGACGGAGCGCGTTGCCCCAGTACATGTGATTGTCGACCATCGCCGCAAGCAGATTGTGCGCCGAGGTGATGGCGTGAAAATCGCCGGTGAAATGCAGGTTGATCGCGTCCATCGGGACAACCTGGGCGTGGCCGCCGCCGGTTGCGCCCCCCTTCATGCCGAAGCTCGGCCCGAGCGAAGGTTCGCGCAGGCAGATGATCGTTTTCCTGCCGATGCGATTGAGCGCGTCGCCAAGGCCGATGGTGGTCGTCGTCTTGCCCTCGCCAGCCGGGGTCGGGCTGATTGCGGTCACAAGAATGAGCTTCCCGTCGGGCCGGTTCGAGAGGCTCTTAAGAAAATCGTATTCGAGCTTGGCGATGAAGCGGCCGAACGGGTGCAAGGCGGATTCGGGCGCGCCGATCTTCGCGGCAATCTCCGCGATCGGTTTCAGGCGCGCAGCGCGCGCGATTTCGATGTCAGACCGCATGAACCAACGCCTTCCCCTGGACCCGTCGCCTGGCTGCCACGAACGTCAGGGCAACGAATCCTCTGCGCCGGTTCGTTTTGCAAGCGTCAATCGCGGCGAGCGCTGATGGCAGGGTATAATGGCAGGCCTTCATATCGCATCGGGGAGCCGTGGTCAGGCTCCGCAGGCAAGGTACGAGCCATGACGAAGCCGCGAATGGCCGCAGCTACGGTTCTGAGCATCGTCGCCTATCTGGGGCTGGCGATCGCCGGCGCAGGCGGCGCAGGTCGTTTCTTTTCCTATCCGCCGCTGATCGCGGTCAGCGTTGTCACGATCGCGCTCGGAGTCGCGTCGCTGTTCAGCGAGGGCCATATCGGCTCTGGCGTCAGGGAGGATCGGTCCAATCGGTGGGTGATCGCCGCGCTCGGCGTGCTTGGCGTCATCGACGCCTACCTGCCGGCCTATACGGACCGGATCGATTTCCTCACCTTCGGCGGCGAAGGGGTGCGCTGGCTCGGTGTTCTCCTTTATACAGCCGGCGGCGTTCTTCGCCTCGCGCCGGTCTTTGCGCTCGGGCGCCGCTTCAGCGGTCTGGTCGCAATCCAGCCCGAACACCGATTGGTCACCAGCGGGCTCTACGGAATCATTCGCCATCCAAGCTATCTCGGTCTCTTCGTTCTCATGCTTGGTTGGGGGTTGGCGTTCCGCTCAGGGGTGGGCGTCGTCATCGCCGTGTTGTCGCTCGGTGTCTTGCTCGCTCGCATTCAGGCTGAGGAGCGGCTGCTCAGCGAAAACTTCGGCGCCGAATACGACGCCTATCGGGCCCGCACTTGGCGTCTCATTCCTTACGTCTACTGACCACGGCGCCGGTTGCCTCGACGCGAGGCCTTCCATAAAGCTCCGTCGCGCTCGCCGCCCGATGGAAAGACTCCCATGATCCGCTCCGCCTTGATGACCGTGATGACCAACGCCGCCATCAAGGCCGGGCGCGGCCTCAAACGCGATTTCGGCGAGGTCAGCGAACTGCAAGTGTCGATGAAGGGACCGGGCGACTTTGTCAGTCTCGCCGACAAGCGCGCTGAGAAGACCCTTTATGACGAGCTCGCCAAGGCGCGTCCGGGCTATGGCTTCGTCCTGGAGGAAGGCGGACGCGTCGAGGGGACCGATCAGAGTCACACCTGGCACATCGATCCGCTCGATGCGACGACCAACTTCCTGCACGCGATTCCATTGTTCGCGATCTCAATCGCGCTGGAGCGCGAGGGGCAGATTGTCGCTGGGGTCATCTACAATCCGGCCAACGACGACATGTACGTGACCGAGAGGGGTCAGGGCGCGTTTGGCGGCAATCGCAGGCTGCGCGTGGCCGGGCGCAGCGAGTTGTCGCAGGCGATCTTCGGCTGCGGCATTCCCCATCTGGGCAAGGCGGCGCAGCATCCTCGATTCAGAGCCGAGCTTGCGGCCGTGATGGCGCACGTCGTTAATGTGCGGCGGATGGGCTGCGCCGCACTCGATCTGGCCTATGTCGCAGCCGGCCGATTCGACGCCTTCTGGGAGCGGGGCCTGAATTCCTGGGACATCGCTGCCGGCTCGCTCCTTATCCGCGAAGCCGGCGGATTCGTGACCGGCGCCGACGGCGAGGCCAATTTCCTGGAGACCGGCTCTATCTGCTGCGGCAACGAAATCATGCATCGCGAGCTGCTAGGACTCTTGCGCGGGGTTGCCTAACCGCGCGATCGGCGCCGCCGCCCACGACAATGAGATCGAAGGCTGCGGCATTCCGAGTTCGCAATTTAGCGCGGAAGAGCTCGCGAGGCGCACGGCTCAGCAGGGATTGAGGGGACTTTCCCCGGCGAGATAGCGGCGAACTTCTTCTGCCGCAGCTTCGGCGGCGAATTTCACGGTTTTGACCGAGGCTCCTGCGATATGCGGCGTCAAGGTCACGTTATCGAGGCGCAGCAATTCTAAATCGTCAGGCGTGGGCTCGGTGGCGAAGGTTTCAATCGCAGCGCCGCGCAAATGCCGTTTCTTAAGCGCCTCCGTCAACGCCTCGTAGTCCACCATTGGCCCGCGCGCCGTGTTCACGAAATAGGCGCCAGGCTTCATCTGCTCGAATTGTTCTTGGCCGATGAACGCGCGCGTTTCTTCCGTCACCCGCGCGTGCAGCGTCACGACATCGCTCTCGTGCAAAAGCCGCTCAAGCGACACTTGAACGATACCGTCTCGCAGATCGTCGGCCGAAAGCTGAACATAGGGGTCGCACACGAGAGTTCGGCAGCCGAACGCTTTGAGGATGCGCACGACTTTGGTCCCGATATGGCCATAGCCGATCACGCCGACCGTCATTTCCGACAATTCCTGGCCGGTGAGGTCGGCGCGATAGAGGTCGCCCCGCCATTCGCCGCGGCGCAGGCTTTCATGTCCCTTCGTAATGAGCCGCGTCTCGGCAAGGATGGCGCCGATGGTGAATTCGGCGACTGCGGATGCATTCCGTCCGGGGGTATTGACCACGCGTATCTTCCGGTTGCGTGCAGCGGCCATGTCGATGTTCACAGGGCCCCCGCGAGAGACGGCGATGAGCTTCAATCGGGGCAACCGTTCCAGCACTCCGGCGGAGAAGGGGGCGAGATGGGTGACGGCGATCTCAGCGCCGTCCATATGCGCCACCACCTCGTCAGCCGTGCCTTGATATTCCTTGAGCCCCTCCATTCCCGGCTCAACATATCCGTGCTCCATTGGCTCATCCGGCCAGGGCATCTCGTGCGATCTGATCTCGGCGGCATCCCCGCATTTCTCGCGGATCGCCTTCTCAAACATGGATGGGAGCATGAAGCGATCACCGATGATGGAGATGATCGGCCTCGGGCGCGCGAGGTCTTTGCTCAAGCGGCGTACTCCTGTCTCAACGCTCTCTGTTATTTTCTTGGCGCGAGTTGTTCTTTTCGTCGCGCAATCGACGTGTCAAGAGATAGCCTGGCGGTGGACCTCCGCAAAGAATGCGCCCGTCGACGGCGCCGTCAGCCCGGCGTGTTTTCGACGCGAAACATAAATGGACGGATCGATGACAAGGGACGAAAGGGCGTTGCGCGCAGACATTGTGGCCAAAGCCCGTTGGATGAACGCTGCGGGACTCAATCAGGGCACGTCAGGCAACATTTCCGCCCGCTACAAGGATGTCCTGCTCATCACTCCGTCTGCGACGCCCTACGACTCCATGACGCCAGAAGCGATCGCCGCAATGCCGCTCGACGGCGAGTACGGCTCCTGGAGCGGACCGATGAAACCATCGACGGAATGGCGATTTCACTTCGACATTACGAAGTCGCGGCCGGACGTTGGCGCGATCGTCCATACGCATTCGACTTACGCGACCGTGCTCGCGATAGCCCGCAAGGAGATCCCTGCGTGTCACTACATGATCGCGGCCTTCGGGGGAGCGACGATTCGCTGCGCTGGCTATGCCCGCTACGGAACGAAGGAACTGTCGGACCTTGCGCTCAAGGCCCTCGAGGGACGAAACGGCTGCCTGCTCGCTAATCATGGCATGCTCGCGCTCGGCGCCAACCTGGAGAAGGCGATGTGGCTCGCGGTGGAGCTCGAGACGATCGCGCGGCAATATTATCTGTCGCTCGCGCTCGGCGATCCGTTCATCCTGACCGATGAGCAGATCGCTGAAACCGCGCGCGGGTTCGCAACCTACGGCCTTCAGAACGCGCCGCCGGCAAAAACCGCGCCGAGACGCACGGCGCGCCGGTAGATGTCGGGCGTCGTTTTCATTCGGTCCGCACGAGCTTGCGCGTCGCGCACAAGTTTACGCGTGGTGGACGGCCGACAATTAAACCGAGTTGACCGGAGGCCAGGCGGCCACCGGCATTTTCCTCTGGTAAGGCGTCGTCGCCATGAGTGAGTTCGGCATTCTTCCCAGGCGGCGTCGCGCACGCGCTGAGACCGCGTCGTGCTTCGTGCTGGCTCTTGTCTGCGTGTCGCTGGCCGCGCCGCCAATGGCTGCAGCCGAGAGGGCCGCTGATGTCGTTCCCGTCCAGGCCCAGACAACCGCTGGGAGGCCGTCGCCGCTACGTTTCACGTGGCCGGCGGCCGGGAGGATCGTTCTCGGATTCTGCTGGCATCCTGACAAACGTAATGACGTGATCAACATGGCCGTGGCGCCGGGGACTGAGGCGCACGCAGTCGAGGCTGGACGGATTGCGTACGCTGGAGACGAGATCAGGGGCTTTCACAATCTGATCCTGATTTCTCACCGGGATGGGTGGGTGTCAGCCTACGCAAATGCCGACGAACTCCTCGTCAAGCGAGGCGATAGCGTCGAGCGTGGCCAGACGATTGGGCGGTTCGACGGCGGCGATCGCCTCCATTTCGAGCTGCGCCATAACTCCGTTTCGGTTGATCCCTTGCTTTATCTTGGAGACATGGCTCCTGCTCCTGACATTGCCCAGGTGATGTCAGGTCAGTGCCGGGGCTGATCGGCCGGCGTCTTTTATTGCCGAGAGTCCGCCGAAGAAGAAGCGCGCAGAGCTGAGGTAGCGTGCGCTTAACGTCGAACCCGAGTCGCCGCATGCTCTAAAGGCGCTTCTCGAACCAGTGATCGGCGTACGGGTTGTCGCTGAAACGGGCGATTTCCCGGTAACCTTCGCTCCGGTAAAGCGCGTGGGCTTCGGTCAGCGCCCGGTTGGTGTCCAGGCGCAGCGTCTTGAGCCCTTTTTCGCGGGCTGCGGCTTCGAGCGTTCGCACCACCCGCCGCGCAACGCCTAATCCCCGGGCGCAGCGGAGCGGTCCAGACCCGCTTGATTTCTCCTGTCGTCTTGTCGATGCGCTTGAGGCCGCCGCATCCAACCGCATCGCCGTCGAGCCGGGCGATCACGAACAGGCCGGACGGAGGCGTCATGTCTTTGACGCGGGCGGAGTCATCCGCGGCGACGTCGAAGCCGGTCTCGAACCGGGCAGCAAGCTCGCGGAAGTACGCCTCCAGGCAGAGGCGCGCGTCGGCGCTGTCCGCCGCTTCGGCGGCGACCTTGACGGAGGCGGCTCGGATCAGCCGCTCAACCTCGCCCATCGCCGCCAGCAAGCGCCTCTGCTCGGAGGCGTCCAGGGGACCCAGCATCGACGCCGCGAGATTGTCCGAGAGCCTGTCATAGGCCGCGCGTTCGACGCTGCCTTTGCGCGTCAGGCTCACGCGACGACGGCGGCCGTCGCCATCCCCTTTCGCGACCGCAATCAATCCCTGCGTCTTCAGGGATTGCAGCAGGCGACTGAGATAGCCGGAATCCAGCCCAAGCTTGCTGCGAAGGTCAAGGACGTCAACGCCATTGGCGCTGATTTCGAAGATGAGCCGCGCCTCGGCCAGCGGGCGGCCGCGGCGCAGATAGTCGACCTCGAGAGCGCCAACGCGCTGGGTCACTAGGCGATTAAAGCGACGAACGCTTTGCAGTTGGCTCTCGTCCATTCTCTGACTTTAGTCAGCTATTTGTCGATTTCAAGTCTCCTGTCGGCCCATTGCGCCCGGCACGAAATCGCGCAGCCGCTCTCTTCCCAAACACAGAAATCTTGTCGGCGACCTCGAACGCCGCACGCGATATTGTGATCGGCGCCGCAGCGTGCCGAGGCGAAGGAAACGATTGCGGGACGGCGGCAAACGGCGTTAGTCTGATCGCCAGCGTAAACAGCGCGCGCCGTCCTTGCCGTGCTTTGCATCGCGGTTCGCGTCCAAGAGAAAAAAGCGTAAATGCCGGCGCGCCGCGCGGGAAGCGCTGCTTGCCGAAACGTTCTGGGCTTTGGGGCTCCTTGGTTAGGGAGACTATGATGCCAAACGTGGAATACGCACTAGCGTCGGACCGCTCGCTTCGCCATCTGGACGTCGCGCCAATGATCACCGCGCTTCGCTTCCAGCCGTCCGATTTCGAATATGCTCATGGCTGGCTCAACCATGTTCCAAGCCGCCATCGCTTCCAGTTCGAGCGGAACGGGCGGGTGACGATCGACGCGCTTTGTGGCTGCGCGACTTTGTCGGTAAGGCCCGAGCAGGCGGACGAACTCCACTCGATGTTCAAGACCTGGAGGCAGAGCTATTGGCAGCCTCTGGAGATAAATCGGGAGTTCGCGTCACACTTCGCCGAGCCGAACGCCCTGGTGAGGTTGTTCCGCGACATCCGCATGGCCTGGCGGCGCTTCCGCCGGCAAGCGGACCCAGTCACGATCCCCGCCGAGGTATTTCCGTCGGCTACGCCCGCGGAATAGGCGCTCGGTTCCGATCGAGACCCCCTCTCCTACGGGAGAGGGGTTGGGGCCCTCATCCGGCGGCCTTTGCCCGCACCTTCTCCCGGTGGGAGAAGGGAGGAAATGCGTCAACCTGATCGCAGCGCGATCTGTAGGCGTGGGGGCGCAGCCAAGGCCCGCCTCACACAATGCCCGACGACGAGCCCCTGGCCGCAGGGCGCTCCTTCGCCTTGATCTTGCGATAGTTCGACGCGCGATAGACCGCGACCGGGTCGATCGCGCCATGATTGCGCAAACGCGCTTCGGCCAGAATCGCCGACACGTCGGTTACAAACCCGGCTTTCAGAATGCGGTGAGCGAGCATGACGTCGTTATCTGCCTGCGCGCCGGCAAGCGCGTCCCGATCGACGAGAAGCGCTTGCGCATAGGCGCGCTGCGTTTCCAAGGTAGAAACGATCAGGCTCTCGATCGGATCGGTCACGTTATGCGACTGATCGAGCATGTAGGCCGGATCGAAGCCCGGCGCGCTGCGGACGCGCGCGTCCACGAGCTCGTTGAAAACGAGGAACAGGCGGAAGGGGTCGACCGAGCCAGCGTCGAGATCGTCGTCGCCATACTTCGAATCGTTGAAATGAAAACCCGCAAGCTTGCCCGCCCGGATCAGCCGCGCGACGATCTGCTCGATATTGACGTTCGGCGCGTGGTGCCCGAGATCGACGAGGCAATGGGCCTTCGGTCCCAGCGCCTGGGCCGCCATCAGGCTCGTGCCCCAGTCTGAAATAACGGTCGAGTAGAACGCCGGCTCGTACAGCTTGTGCTCGATAAACACGCGCCAGTCGTGAGGCAGCCGCGCGTAGATCTCGCTCATCGACTCGAGATACCAGTCGAACACGCGGTTGAAATTCGATTGGCCGGGAAAATTCGCGCCGTCAGCGATCCAGACCGTCAGCGCCTTCGAGCCGAGCTTGTCGCCGATCTCGATGCACTCGACATTGTGCGCGACCGCCTGGTCACGCACGGCCTTCTGGCTGTGGGCGAGCGAGCCGAACTTATAGGAGAGTTTCTGGCCGTCCTCATCCTGAAAGGTGTTGGAATTGACGGCGTCGAATCCGACGCCGAGCGACGCGGCGAATTGCGCCAGCTCGCGATAATCGTCGACCTTATCCCACGGGAAATGCGGCGAGCAGGTCGGCGTCGCGCGCGTGAGTTGATGGATTGTCGCGCAATCCTCGAGCTTGTCGAAGATTCCGCGCGGCTCGCCGACGCCTGGAAATCGCGCAAAGCGCGTGCCCCCTGTGCCGACCCCCCAGGTCGGAATCGCGACCGCGAAAGCAGCGACCTTGGCGGTGACGGGTTCGATGTCGACGCCGGCGCGCTCCAAGCGCCGGCCGAGCGCTGCATAGTCCTCCGCCTGCGCGGGGGCGACCCTCGTGTTCTCCTCGGCGATGAGCGCGTCGGGGATGCGGTAGGACATGGCCGTTCCGTCTCGAAAGGCGCTTGCTCAGCGCGTGAAGCTCACCGCGTTGCCGGCGTCGACGTTGAGGATGTTGCCGGTGCTTTTCGCGGAAAGATCGGAAGCGAAGTAATAGACCGCTTCGGCGATGTCCTCGGGATAGACGGACCGTTTCAACAGCGAGCGCTGGCGGTAGACCTCTTCGAGCTCGTCTTCGCTCACCTTGTTTGACGCCGCCCGTTGCGTCCGCCACTCGCCTTGCCAGATCTTCGAGCCGCGCAGCACCGCGTCAGGATTGACCGTGTTGGCGCGGATGCCGAGCGGCGCGCCTTCGAGCGCTATGCAGCGCGCGAGATGCACTTCGGCCGCCTTCGCCGTGCAATAGGCGGAGGCGCCGGGCGAGGCGGCGAGCGCGTTCTTCGAGGCGATGAAGACGATGCTGCCGCCGAGGCCCTGATCCTTCATGATCCGATATCCACCGCGCGCGGACAGGAAATACCCGGTCGCGAGGATTGCGATGTTGCGGTTCCAAAGCTCGAGCGAGGTGTCTTCGAACGTGAGCCGCGGAGGCGATGCCCGCGTTGGCGACGACGATGTCCAGGCCGCCAAAGGCAAGGATCGTTTCGTGAAACGCAGCTTCGACCTTGCTCTCATTCGTCACGTCGACATGGACGCCGCTGACCACATCCTTGCCGAAACTTTTTGCCGAAGTCGGCGACGGCGGCGTCCAGGCTTTGGGCGTCGATGTCGGCGAGCACGACGCAGGCGCCTTCGCCCATGAGCCGAGTCGCGATCGCCTGCCCGATGCCGCCTGCGCCGCCGGTCACCAGCGCGACGCGCCCGGCCAGCGATTTCGGCTTCGGCATGCGCTGAAGCTTCGCCTCCTCAAGCAACCAATATTCGATATTGAACGCTTCCTGCTCCGATAGCCCGACATAGCGCCCGACGCTCGTCGAGCCACGCATGACGTTGATCGCGTTGACATAGAATTCCGAAGCAATGCGGGCCGTCGATTTGTCCTTGGCGAAGGACAGCATGCCGACGCCGGGGACGAGATAGATGACCGCGTTGGGATCACGCATCGCCGGCGAATTCGGGTGCTTGCAACGCTCATAATAGGCCGCGTAATCGGCCCGGTAGTCGGCGAGAGTTCTTGTCGAGCGAAGCGATCACCTCGTCGAGATTGCGGGAGGTTGGGTCGTAGGGCAGCACAAGCGGGCGGATCTTCGTGCGCAGGAAATGATCCGGGCAGGACGTCCCGAGCGCGGCCAGCGATTTGAGATTTTGAGAATTGACGAACTCCAGCACCGCTGGCGCGTCGGTGAAGTGCCCGATCTTCCGCTCGCTTGCGGAAATATGCTTGCGAATGGCGGGCAGGAGTTTCGCCGCGACATTGCGCCGGTCGGCGCGAGGCAGCGCCTCGACGCGCGGCCCGCCGAAGGCTGCTCCCTGCGTCTTCTCGCCAAGCCAACGCGCGGCCTTGTTGATGATCTCGAGCGTGAGTCCGATAGCATTCCTTCGAGGTCGGGCCCCAGGTGAACAGCCCGTGGCCGCCAAGCACCACGCCCTTCATGTTCGGATTGGCTTCGGCCATGGCGCCAAGCTTGAGCCCAAGGTCGAAGCCCGGCCGCTGCCAGGGCAAAAAGCCAAGCTCGCCGCCATAGATCTCTTTCGTGAGCGCTTCCGCGTTTTCGCTCGCGGCGATCGCAATGACCGCGTCCGCATGAACGTGATCGACATGGCGGTGCGGAACGAAGCCGTGCAGCGTTGTGTCGATCGAGGTCGCGCGCGGATTGAGGTTGAAGGTGCAGTGGTTGTAGAGCGCGACCATCTCGTCCTCGTGCTCGAGGCCGCGATAGATCGATTTGAGGCTCAAGAGCTTGTCCATGTAGAGCGTCGAGAAGCCGTCAAGCTTCATCGAGCCGATGTCGCCGCCGGAGCCTTTGACCCAAAGGACCTCAGTCGGAGCGCCCGTCAGAGGATCGGTCGCGGGCAGCTTGGCGGACGTGTTGCCGCCGCCGAAATTGGTGATGCGCAGGTCGCTGCCAAGCAGGTTCGACCGATAGAGCAGCAGGCCCGGTTCATCGAGGGACGCCGCGTGCTCGTCGTCCCAGAGATCGGGCAATGGAGCGTCGAAACGAACTTGATCGCCGCTCATGGGCCGGTCCTCTCAATGTGGTGCGATTTCAGCCTTCCATTAGGCAAATGCTCGCAGAGCGTCAACGTTTCCGCGCGATTGCGCGACTTCGACTGACTTTGATCGCGCTCGATTGACAGCCCTGGAGGCGCGTGGCACTGAAAGTTACAGCGATCATAGCGGGGGAACGACAAGGTTATGCGCGAGCGACAGCGCGTCGAGATCCTCCGCGACCTCGCCGCGCGACGTTTTCTCTCTATTGTCGACCTCATGGTGGCGACCGGCGTGTCCGCCGTTGCGGAGGCGGCGTGAGCGCAGAGCAAGAGGCCGGCGCTCCGCCCGACCGAGCCGCGACGCCGCTGCTCGAGGTGCGCGGCATCGAGAAGTCATTTCCCGGCGTGCGCGCGCTCTCGGGCGTATCGTTCGACGTGCGCCCGGGCGAAGTCCACGCGCTGCTTGGAGAGAACGGCGCCGGCAAATCGACCCTCATCAAGATTGTCTCCGGCGTCTACCAGCCGGACCTCGGTTCGATCCTCGTCAACGGGACGGAAGTTCACTTTTCCTCGCCCGACGACGCGCGTCGCGCTGGCGTTGCGACGATCTATCAAGAGCTGCTGCTGTTTCCCGAGCTCAGCGTCGCCGAAAACATCTTTCTCGGCCATGCTCCGCTGGCGGGGGCGGGCCGAATCGACTGGCGAGCGATGCGCGCGGAAGCCGAGCGGCTGCTCGACTCGCTCGAAATCGACGATCTTTCTGCCGATCAAATCGTCGGCGTCCTGACTGTGGGAAACCGTCAACGCGTCGAGATCTTGCGCGCGCTGTCGCATGACGCCCGCATCCTCATCATGGATGAGCCGACCGCAGCGCTAACGGAAAGCGACGTGACGCGTTTGTTTGACGTCGTGCGCCGCCTCAAGCAGCGGGGCGTCGGCATCGTTTATATCAGCCACCGCCTCGATGAGATTTTTGCGATTGCCGATCGCGTGACGGTGCTGCGCGACGGCGCCTATGTCGGTTCACGCGACGTCGCGGACACCAACGTCGGCGAACTCGTGCAAATGATGGTCGGGCGGCGGCTCGAGAGTCTCTTCCCGAAGACGGTCGCGCCGATCGGCGCGCCGGTCCTCGAAGCGCGCGATCTCGTGCGCCGGCCGCTCACCAAAGGCGTCAGCCTCACTGTGCGCGCGGGCGAGATCGTCGGCCTTGCGGGGCTCGTCGGATCTGGCCGCAGCGAACTCGCGCAGACGCTGTTCGGCATGACGCCGAGCGAGTCCGGCGACATTCGGCTCAACGGCGAAAGCGTGCGAATCGATTCGCCCGAGACCGCCCGCGCAAAAGGCATCGCCTACGTGCCGGAAGATCGCGCCACGCAGGGCTTGGTCCGGGGGATGAGCGTCCTGCATAATTTCTCGCTCGCGGCGCTTGGATCTCTGTCTCGCTCCGGCTTCATCGACCGCGCGGCGGAGCGGCGGATGGCGCTTGAGGGCGTTGCGCGTTTCAGCGTCAAGACAAGCTCGGTCGACGAGATCGCAGGCCGGCTGTCCGGCGGCAATCAACAAAAGATTGTGCTCGGCAAATGGCTCGCCAACAATCCCAAGCTCTTGATCCTCGATGAGCCGACGCGGGGCATCGACGTCGGCGCCAAGGCCGAGATCCATCGCCTGATGAGCGTGCTCGCCGGCGAAGGCGTCGCCATTCTGATGATCTCAAGCGAGCTGCCCGAGGTGTTGGGCATGAGCGACCGCGTGCTCGTGATGCGCGAGGGCCGGCTCGTGGCCGAGTTCGATCGCGATGACGCGACTTCCGAAGCCGTGGGCGCGGCGATGATGGGCGGGACGTCGAGCGCGGAGAAGGCGGCGTGACCGCGACCGCGATCGCCAGTTCGGCAAGCGCTCGCAGCGGCCTGTTTCGCCGTCTGGCCGGCCAGGAGCTTCTGCTCGCGATCGCCATCGTTGCGCTTGCAGTGGTGGTCGGCTTTATCAATCCGCGCTTCCTCGCCACGCGCAATCTTTCCGACATTCTGCTCGGCAACGCCTATATCGCGATCGCGGCCGTCGGCATGTCGATGGTCATCATCTCCGGCAACATCGATATTTCCGTCGGCGCGCTCATTGGGGTGCTTGCGACGATCAGCGGTTCGCTCGCCGTCGCAGGCGCCCCCATCATCGTGACGTGGCTCGCGCCGCTCGTCGTTGGCGTCGCCGTGATGGCGGCGCAGGGCGCGATCATCGCCTACCTTCGAATCCCAGCGATCGTCGTCACGCTCGGCATGCTGTCGATCCTGAAAGGCGGCCTCATCAGCGTGACCGGCGGGAAATGGATCACCGACCTGCCGCAGAATTTCCACCTCGCCGATCTCGCTCTGTTCGGCGTGCCGATGCCCGTCGTCATCATGGTGCTCGCCACTGTGCTGGCGGCGCTCTGGATGCGCAATTCGCCCACGGGGCGCGCGATTTATGCGACCGGCGGCAATCCTGAGGCCGCGCGCCTCTGCGGCGTCAACCCGCAGCGCACCGTCCTTATGGTGTTTGCGCTGCACGGCTTTTTCGCTGGGCTGGCTTCGCTCGTCTATGCGACGCAGCTCCGGGTGATCCAGTCGACGACACCGCAGGGTCTCGAACTCACCATCATTACGGCGGCCGTGGTCGGCGGCGTCAGCATCCTGGGCGGCGTTGGCACGGTGGTCGGCTCGACCCTTGCGGCCATTCTCATCGCTGAGATCACGAGCGCGCTCGTGTTCATCAACGTCTCGCCTTATTGGACCGACGCGTTACGCGGCGCGCTCATTCTGGCAACCGTCATCGCCGATATCCTGCGCCGCCAGCGCCGCGCCGCTCAAGGGTGGAAGCGATGAGCCTGGCGATCGAAACGAAGACGTTTCGCGTGCCCCGCTGGCTCAAGCGTCACGAGACATTGCTCGCGATCATCCTCCTGATCGCGCTCTTCGGCCTCGGTCTCATGAACGACCGCTTTCTTACCCTGGACAATCTTCTCAACCAGGGCCGGCTGATGACCGAGATCGGCCTCATCGCGTTGCCGATGACTTTCGTCATCATCACCGGCGGCATTGATATCTCGGTCGGGGCGATCGTTGGCCTCAGCGCGATCATGCTGGGTTATTCCTGGAAGACGTTCGGCTTTCCGCTGCCGCTCGCGATCGCCTTTGCCCTGTTCGTGGGCGCGCTCGCGGGCTTCGTCAACGGTCTCGTCATCACGCGGGTGAAAGTGCCGCCGCTCATCATGACGATCGCGACGCTCGCGCTCTATCGCGGTCTCGCGGAAGGGATAAGCCAGGCGCACTCGGTGCGCGGCTATCCGGAATGGTTCTATTTTCTTGGCCAGGGGAGCCTGTTCGGCGTACCGGCGCAGCTTCTCCTTCTCCTCGTCCTCATCGTCATCGCCGGCGTCGCGCTCGACCGCACGACCTTTGGCCGGACGCTCTACGCGATCGGCTCGAACGAAACAGCCGCGCGCTTCTCCGCGCTGCCGGTCGATCGGGTGAAACTCATCGTCTACACGCTGTCCGGTCTCGCCTCGGGCCTCGCCGCCTGGGTTCTGGTCTCGCGAGTGACGACGACGCGGATGGATATGGGGAGCGGTTACGAACTCGACGTGATCGCCGCGGTGGTGTTGGGAGGAACCAGCATTTTCGGCGGCTCCGGCACCATCTGGGGCACCGTGATCGGCCTCGTGATGATCCAGCTCCTCAAGAACGGGCTGGCGTTGACTGGCGTCAAGGGCGACGCGACAATCGTCGTCATTGGCGTCGCGCTCATTCTTTCGGTGTTGATCGCAAGTTCTCTCCAGCGCCGCCGCGACTGAGCGCGCGCCTTCGGAGGGCCAACGCCGCCGCTGGCGGCATCTAGGGAGGAGTCGGGTATGAAAACGAGTTTATTGACGACCACGGCGGCGGCGATGTTCGCCTTGTCGTTCGCCGCCGGCGGCGCCAGCGCCGCGGGCAAATGGGACGGCGCGGACGACCTGCCGACGAGTCCGCTCGCCTGCGACGCGAGCGGCGGGGGCGCGCCGGTGGTGGCCAAGGCTTACGATGGCGGCCAGCCTACCAATCCGCCTGACAAGGCGGGCAAGGAGATCACCCTCGTCGACGTGCCGAAGCTGATCGGCATCGGCTATTTCAACGCGACCTCCAAAGGCATGCAAGACGCGGCCAAGGAACTCGGCAACGTCAAGGTGACGACCGACGGCCCGACCGAAGCCAAGATCGACGAGCAGATCAAGTTCATCGACAATTACATCACCCGCGGCGTAGACGGCGTCCTGTTCGCCGCCAACGATCCGGTGGCCATCGCTCCGGTCTTGAAGAAGGCTTTGTCCAAGGGCATCCACGTCGTTGGTTACGACGCCAACTCGACTCCCGATGCGCGTGAATGGTTCGTCAACCAGGCTGAGTTCAACGGCATCGGCAAGGGCATGGTCGACTCGATGGCCAAGGAAATCGGCGAGGACGGTAGTTTCGCCATTGTCACCTCGACCTTCACCACGCCCAATCAGGCGCGCTGGATCGCTGAGATGCAGGCCTATACGGAAAAGTGCCATCCGAAAATGACAGTGGCTCGAGACGGTCGAGGCGCAGGAGGACAACAATCTGTCGTTCAACCAGGCGACGACCCTCATCAACAAATACGGCGACAAGCTGAAGGGCCTTTTCGGCATGACTTCGGTCGCCACCCCCGCTTCCGCCGAAGCGGTCACCAAGGCTGGGCAATGCGGCAAGATCGCGGTCGTCGGCCTGGCGACGCCCAATGCGATGAAGCCCTATCTCAAAACCGACTGCGTCAAGTCGGTGGTCTTATGGAATCCGATCGATCTCGGCTACGCCGCGACTTATGTCACCCGTGCGGTCGCCGACGGCAAGCTGAAGCCGGGCGCGACCTCGGTCGACGCGGGCAAGCTAGGCAAGCTCAACGTCGTCAACGGCAGCGAAATCCTGCTTGGGCCGCCCTTCATTTACACGAAGGAGAACATCGACAAGTTCGACTTCTAATGCCCTCCTCTCTCCCCGCAGCGCAATGCGGGGAGAGACCATTCTTCGCGGCGTAGGCCACGACGATGAGGAGATCTGAGGCCGAAGCCCAATGCAGCGCTATGCCTTCAAAATGTTCCTCAACCCCGGCGAGGCGCACGAATATCGGCGCCGGCACGACGCGATCTGGCCGGAGTTGCAGGCGCTGCTGCGCGAATCAGGGGTCAGGAACTACTCGATTTTTCTGGACCCCGACACCAACATTCTTTTCGCCTACCTCGAGCGCGCCGACGACCACCGCATGGGCGAGGTGACGAAGGATTCGGTCATGCGGCGCTGGTGGGCGCATATGAAAGACATCATGGCCGCCAACCCCGACGGCAGCCCGGTCACCACGCCCTTGGTCGAGATGTTCCATCTGGAATGAACGGGGACGCGGGCATGAACGGCTGCGTCGCGGTTTTCGACGTCGGCAAGACGAACATGAAGGTCGTCGTGTTCGACGCCGCGGGCGAGGTCGTAGCCGAGCGTGGCCGCCCCAACGCGCCGCTCGCTCCTGACGCCAAGTGGCCCTATCTCAAGCTCGACACCGAAGGCGCTTGGTCCTTCCTCATCGGCGCACTCAAGGAACTTGGCGCGCGTCATTCGATCGAAGCGATCTCGACCACGACGCACGGCTGCGCCGGCGTCCTCATGGGGCGAGAGCGCGAAGCGCTTCCGCCGCTCGACTATGAGTTCGATGGCTTCGCCGCCGTCGACGCCGCCTATGACGCGGCGCGTCCGCCCTACGACGAGACGCGCTCGCCCCACTTGCCGCGGGGCCTCAATCTCGGGCGGCACATTTTTTATTTCGAGCGCTATTTCCAGGCCCAGTTCAAGCAAGCGACCGCGTTCCTGACCTATCCGCAATATTTCGCTTGGCGCCTGGGCGGCGCCATGGCTTCGGAAGCAACCTCGCTCGGAGCGCACACCGACCTGTGGCGCCCGAAGGATGGTGATCTCTCGACCATGGTCGACAACCTAGGTTGGCGGCGGCTCTTCCCGCCTATGCGCAAGGCCTGGGACACGCTCGGAACCCTCAAACCAGAAATCACCGCGGCGACCGGCCTCGCGCCTGATGTGCGCATCATCTGCGGCGCCCACGACTCGAACGCCTCCCTCGTGCCGCATCTCATATCGAGGCGCGAGCCGTTCACGGTGATCTCGACCGGAACATGGGTCATCATCATGACCGTCGGTGGAACGGCGCGGCTCGATCCTAAAGCCGACATGCTGGCCAATGTCGACGTGCGCGGAGATCCGGTGCCGACGGCGCGCTTCATGGGCGGCCGGGAATTCGCGGTCCTTGCCGGCGATTCGCCGGCCGATGCGGATGAAGCTGACGTCGCCGCCATGATCGTCTCTGGCGCGCTCGCTCTGCCCGCTTTCTCGGACCAGGGCGGCCCGTTTGCAGAGCGCAAAGGCGTTATCGAAGGTCCAGCGCCGACAACGCCAAAGGCGCGTGCGGCGCTCGCGACACTCTATTCCGCGCTGATGACCGCGCATATGCTTCGGCGCCTCGAAGCGCCGGGCGACCTCATCGTCGAAGGAGGCTTCGCCCGCTCTCCTGCTTTCGCCGCCGTGCTTGCTCGCCTTATGGCCGGCCGGCGAGTGGTGGTCGCGCCAACGAGCGCGGGCGCTGCGGCCGGGGCGGCGATGCTGGCGCATTGGGGCGAGCCCCACCCACCGCCGCAACTTGAGCCGCCGCGCATTTGGAATCTGCCCGGACTTGAGGCGTACCAAGATCGCTGGGAGCGGGCGCTTTAGACGACGGCGGCCGCCACGGCGCTTCGCTTGGCGCGCCCACCGTGCAACCTTCCCGCCGCGATCTCGTTTCACATCCGGGGCAATGCGGCTCGCATTGAGCGGGGACAGTATGTCGGCGACATCGACGCAACCATCGGGAGAGATTTCCACGCTCATTCCGGCTCGGCTGGAGCGGCTGCCGTGGGGCCGTTTTCACGTCCTGGTCATTGCCGCGCTCGGGATCACCTGGATCCTCGACGGACTTGAAGTCACGTTGGCGGGTTCGGTCGCCCCTGCTTTGAAAGACAGCCCGGCGCTTCGTTTCTCGGATTCCGAGGTCGGGTTGGCCGGGAGCGCCTACCTTCTCGGAGCCGTCGTTGGCGCGCTGTTCTTCGGCTGGCTGACCGATCGGCTCGGGCGCAAAAAGCTCTTCTTCATGACCATCGTCGTCTACCTCATCGCGACGGCGCTGACCGGGCTCGCGTGGAACGGCTTTTCCTTCTTCCTGTTTCGCTTCTTCACCGGCTGCGGCATCGGCGGCGAGTATTCCGCCATCAATTCGACCATCCAGGAATTGGTCCCAGCGCGTTACCGCGGCCAACTTGATCTCACGATCAACGGCAGCTTCTGGGTTGGGGCCGCGCTTGGCGCTGTGGTTGCGGTCGTGCTGCTCAATCCGGCCCTCATCCCTGCAGAATGGGGATGGCGCCTGGCGTTCTTGACCGGCGCGATCCTCGGCCTCGCTGTCTTCTTCATGCGCATGTGGGTGCCCGAAAGTCCGCGTTGGCTCGCGATTCACGGACGCGAGAAGGAGGGCGAGGACGTCGTCAAGGGAATCGAAAGGCGATTTAAGGACGAGGGGGTCGAAGCTCGAGCCGGTCCACCGCCGACAAAGCCATTCGCTTGCGCTCGCGCGACCATACGCCGCTTAGCGAAGTGTTCGATACGCTGATCAACCGCCATCGCGTGCAAACCTTTGTCGGTCTGACGCTGATGGCGGCGCAGGCGTTTTTCTACAACGCCATCTTTTTCACCTATGCGCTCGTCCTGACAAAATTCTATTCGGTCGGCTCTGGCGCCGTCGGCTGGTACATCCTGCCCTTCGCGCTCAGCAATTTTCTTGGGCCGGTCTTGCTCGGCCGCCTGTTCGACACGCTCGGACGCCGCATCATGATCACGGTGACGTACGGCCTCTCAGGCGTGCTCATGCTCGCCGTCGCCCTCGCCTTCCAGCAGGATCTCTTGTCCGCGATGGGCCAGACGATCGGCTGGATGATCGTGTTCTTCATCGCTTCGCCAGCGGCGAGCGCGGCATACCTCACAGTCAGCGAGACGTTCCCGATAGAAATTCGCGCGATGGCGATTGCGATCTTTTACGCCATCGGAACCGGCGTCGGAGGCGTCGCAGCACCGCTCGTTTTCGGCAAGCTGATCGAAAGCGGATCGCGGCAAAGCATTTTCGGTGGCTACGTTTTCGCCGCTCTTCTCATGTTCGCTGCTGCGGTCGTCGCCGGCGCGCTACGCTATCAACGCCGAGCGCAAGCCGCTCGAGCAGGTCGCGGCGCCGCTGTCTGCGGTGGGGTAGGCTAGGCCGAGACCAGCGCGTCTAGAGCCGTTGGAATGTCCTCGCTGCCTGACGGACGGTCCTTGACAAACAGCCAGCGCCACTCGATCATTTGTATACAAACATCCGACGCATGAGCCGCTCGCATGTACGTTCGACCCTCCGCCCTCGATGACGCGCTCGGGTTGCTGGCCGGGGGCGGCGCCCGCATCATCGCCGGAGCGACGGACATTTTTCCTGGCGCGGGAGAGGGTCCGCTGCATGGCGACTATGTCGACGTATCCAATATATCCGCGATGCGCGGTGTGTGCTTCGACAACGCCGGCGTGCGCATTGGCGCCGCGACGACGTGGAGCGAAATCGCGCGGGCCGATCTGCCGCCCGCCTTCGACGCGCTGAAGGTCGCCGCGCGAGACGTTGGCGCCGTCCAGATCCAAAATCGAGGCACGATCGCCGGAAATCTTTGCAACGCCTCGCCTGCCGCCGATGGCGCGCCGCCCCTACTCATCCTCGACGCCGAAGTGGAGCTCGCCTCCCGGCGTGGGACGCGCCGTCTCGCGCTCGATGTTTTTATCAACGGCGCTCGAAGCACCCTCCTGGCGCCTGACGAAGTGATGACTGCGATCGTGACGCCGCTGCCCTCCTCGACGATGCGGTCGGCCTTCTTCAAACTTGGAGCCCGGCGCTATCTCGTGATTTCAATCGCGATGGTCGCCGTCGCGCTCGACGTCGTCGAGGGGATTGTGCGCGACGCGCGGATCGCCATCGGCGCCTGCTCGGCGGTCGCCCAGCGGATGAGGCAAGCGGAGCGTCGTCTGATTGGCGCGCCTGCGTCCTCGGGCCTCGGACGGTTGATAGAGGCGGACGACCTTGCGCAGCTGGCGCCGATTGACGACATCCGCGCAAGCGCGGACTATCGGCGTGACGCTGCGTTGACGTTGCTGAGGCGAGCGATCGACGCTTGTGCGCTTCGCCAGACTGGAGGCGTCGTCTGATGCTCGAACGCTCGTCCGGCGTCTCGTTGACCCTCAACGGGAAACCGGCGCGCTTTTCCGGATCGCCGCTCGAACGCCTCAGTCATGTCCTGCGCGAGCAATGCGGCCTGACCGGCGTCAAGGTCGGCTGCGACGCCGGCGATTGCGGAGCCTGCACGGTGCTGATCGACGGCGAGGCGGTTTGCGCCTGCTTGATCGCCGTTGGGCAGACGGAAGGGCGTTCGATTGAAACGATCGAGGGCCTCAGCGACGACGAGGCGATCGTCGCGCAATTGCGCGCCGCTTTGCACGCGCATGGCGCCGCGCAATGCGGGATTTGCACGCCAGGCGTCCTCGCCTCCGCGGTCGCGCTGCTGCGACGGGAGGCCCGGCCCAGCGAGGAGGCGATCCAGAACGCGCTCGCGGGCGTGCTGTGCCGCTGCACCGGCTATCGAGCCATTCTCGACGCCGTGAAGGAGGCGCACCACTTCGGCGCTCGCGACGTTGCGGAGCTGCCTCAAGAGACTGCGGTCGGGCGGCGGATCCCCCGCCTCGACGGCGTTCGCAAACTCTCGGGCGCGGAAATCTTCGGCGCTGACGAATGGCCGGCCGAGGCGCTGACGGCGCGTGCGGTCCGATCGCCTTACGCGCACGCCTCGTTCGTTCTTGGCGATGTCGAGGCGTTTCAGCGCATGCATTCCGGAATCGTCGCCGTCTTCACCGCCAGGCATGTCCCCGGCGTGAATTGCTATGGCGTGATTGCGGCTTTCGCGGACCAGCCGGTGCTCGCGGAGAACGTCGCGCGCTTTCGCGGCGAGGCGGTCGCGCTGGTGGTCGGCGACAGTGAGACGATGCGCGACCTCGACCTTGCGACTTTTCCCGTGACCTGGAGCCCGCGGCCCGCTCTCACGACGCTCGAAGAAGCGCTCGAAGAGGGCGCTGAACGTGTTCACTCGCGCCGCGCTGGCAATATCCTGACGACCGGACGCGTGGCGCGCGGCGATGTCGACGCTGGCCTCGCCGCGGCGGATATCGTTGTCGAAGGCGCTTTCGAGACAGGCTTTGTGGAACACGCCTATATCGAGCCCGAGGCGGGCTTTGCTCGCCGCGTCGGCGACCGCATCGAGATCCAGGCCTGCACGCAGGCGCCCTATATGGATCGCGACGACGTTGCGAAGATCCTGGGCATCGCGCCCGAGCAGGTGCGGATCATCCCGACGGCGGTCGGCGGCGGTTTTGGCGCGAAGCTCGATCTGTCGATTCAGCCCTTCATCGCGGTCGCCGCCTGGCTGCTCGATCGTCCTGTCCGCATGGTCTATTCGCGCCGCGAATCGATCATGACCACGACCAAGCGTCATCCGGCGCGCATGGTCGCGAAGATCGGCGCGATGCGCGACGGGCGTCTCGCGGCGATGGACTTCTCCGCCGATTTCAACACCGGCGCCTACGCCTCATGGGGCCCGACGGTCGCCAACCGCGTGCCGGTGCACGCCTCCGGCCCCTATCGCATGCCGCACTATCGAGCGCTGGGGCGCGCGATTCACACGCATCTCGTGCCCGCCGGCGCCTTTCGCGGCTTCGGCGTGCCGCAGAGCGCAATCGCGCAAGAGCAACTCTATGACGAACTCGCGCTTCGTCTGAATATCGACCCGCTCGAGTTCCGCATCCTCAACGCGCTTGGCGCGGGCGAGCCGACTGTGACCGGCCAGATCTTCGCGGACGGCATGGGCTTCAAGGCGTGTCTCGAGGCGCTGCGCCCCCATTGGATTGAGGCGCGCGCCGCGGCGGAACGGTACAACGCCGAGGCTCGAGGCCCGTTCAAGCGCGGCGTCGGCGTCGCCGGCATGTGGTACGGCTGCGGCAACACCTCGATGTCGAATCCCTCGACGATGCGCCTCGGCCTCAAGCCCAACGGCCGCTTCGCTCTGTTCCAGGGCGCGGTCGATCTCGGTCAGGGCTCGAACACGGTCATCGCGCAGATTTGCGCCGACGCGCTTGGCGCGCCGATCGACCAGATCGATCTCGTGTCCGCGGACACCGACGTCACGCCGGACTGCGGCAAGACCTCCGCCTCGCGGCAGACCTTCGTGTCGGGCAACGCAGCCGCTCTCGCAGCGCGCGCGATGAGACGCGAGCTCCTGCGTCTCGCCAATGTCGGCGAGGACGCGAAGCTCCGTTTCGAGACCGGCTCAGTGGTCATCGCGGACGCCGCCGGCGAGCGGCGCATTGAGCTCGCGGCCTTGGCCGCTCAACGCCGCTGGTTTCGTGGTGGAGGTCGTCGAGACCTTCGATCCGCCGACCACGCCGCTCGACGAGAATGGGCAGGGCGATCCTTACGCCGTGTTCGGCTCCGGCGCGCATATGGCGGAGATCGAAGTCGATGTGGAGCTGGGCCGTGTCAAAGTGCTGCGCCTCGTCTGCGCGCACGATGTCGGCCGCGCGATCAATCCGACGCTCGTCGAAGGCCAGATCGAGGGCGGCGCGGCGCAGGGCCTCGGCCTCGCGTTGATGGAGGAGTTCTTCCCCGGCAAGGGCGAGAACCTGCACGACTATCTGATCCCGACGATCGGCGACATGCCGCCGGTCGAGTGCATCCTGATCGAGGATGGCTCCTCTGTCGGCCCGTTCGGGGCCAAGGGCATCGGCGAGCAGGCGTTGATTCCGACGGCGCCGGCGATCTTCAACGCCATCCATCACGCGACCGGCGTGCGAATGCACCGCGCGCCCGCGACCCCGGACCGCGTGCGCCAGGCCATCCTCGCAGCCGCCAGAACGCAAGCATGACCGAGGCCGGCGACAAGATCCGCTGCGACGCCTGTCCGGTCCTTTGCTACATCCGGCCGGGGATGACGGGCGCCTGCGACCGCTACGCGAACCGGGATGGCCAATTGGTGCGGGTCGACCCGCATGTGCTGCTCGACCGGACGTTAAGCGAAGGCGGCAAGGTCGTGCCTTTCGTCAATGCCGAGGCCGCCTGGAGCGGCGACATCCTCCGGCGACCCGGTCCGCTGGTCACCGCCGTCGGCGCCGGCACCACCTATCCCGACTATAAGCCCGCCCCCTTCATCGTTTCCTCCAAGGTCGATGGGGTCGACATGGTGACGGTCGTCACCGAGGGCATCTACAGCTATTGCGGCGTGAAGCTCAAAATCGACACCGACCGCCATCTCGGCGCCGAATGCGCAATCGTGCGCGCCGAGGGCGAGCCGGTCGGCCATGTGACGACCGGCGAATATGGCTCGCAGATGCTCTCGCTCGGCGGCGTCAATCACCTCACCCACGGCGGCAAGAAAGAGGGCCGCGTCACCTGCGACACTCTGCTCAATCTTTGCAACGGCAAGAGCGTCGAGCTTGTCGTCGACGGCGGCGCGAGCCTGATCGTGCAGGCCGGCAAGGCGCCGATCATCAATGGCAAGCATGAGGAGCGCATGCGGGTCGGCTGCGGCTCGGCGACGATCGGCATGTTCGCCAAGCAATGGGGCGACAAGGTCGATGAAGTGGTTGTCGTCGACGATCACATCACCGGCGTCTTGTCCGAGCATCAGGCGGGCAAGCTCTGGGCATGCGCGACACCGGCATCAAGATGAAAGGGCGCCGCTCGACGCCGGGCCGCTATTTCCATGTCGCCGAGCCCGGAACCGGCTGGGGCGGAACGAATGTCTCCGATCCGCTCGACATCGTCGCGGGCTTCAATCCGAAGGTGGCGCGAGCTGGCCTGACGATGCTGATGGTCTCGACGACCGGCGAGCAGCACGCCTTCTATCGGCTCGACGAGGATTTGCGCCCGATCGAGGCGGAGCTGCCGGAAGCCTTACGCGAATCGGTCGAGCGCATCAGCGAGAACTGCGAGCCGGCGCTCTGCTCGGTCCTCTTCATGGCGGGCGCCGGCGGTTCGCTGCGCGCCGGCGTGACGGAGAATCCCGTTCGGCTCACGCGTTCGGTGCGTCAGGCGCTGACGACCGTGACCGCGGGCGGCGCGCCGGTCACCGTCTGGCCGGGCGGCGGCATCACCTTCATGGTCGACGTCACGCTCTTGCCCGAGAATTCCTTCGGCTACGTGCCGACGCCCGCGATCGTCGCGCCGATTGAATTCACCTTGCGCCTTGACGATTACGCGGCGCTCGGCGGCCATGTCGACGAGGTGCGGCCGCTCGAAGAGGTGGTCGCCGAGCACGCCCAGCGCCCGAACATTATCTTCACCAACGGCGCGGTGGCGCGCCCCGTTGGCGTGAGGCGTAAGGCATGAGGGCGCAGCCGCAGCAGCGACGTCTTGCCGACGGGCGTCTGCATCTGCAGGACGGACCGATCGACCTCATCATCGAAGCCTTTGGCGAGACGCGCGCCGTCGAAGACGCGTACGCCGCGGCATGGGGCCGCTTCGCAACCATCCTCGACGAGCTCTGTGCGGAGCTGCCTCTGCTGCGGGCGGACCCGCTCGGCGCGCCGGCGCCGCGCGGCGCGGTCGCGCGCCGGATGGCCACGGCGGTTGCGCCGTTCCGTGCGCGGCGCTTCCTCACACCAATGGCCGCGGTCGCCGGCGCCGTGGCCGAAGAGGTCCTCGAGGCCATGACGACCGGGCGACAGCTCGCCCGCGCCTACGTCAACAATGGCGGCGACATCGCGCTCCATCTCGCGCCCCGGCGAGACGTTCTCAATCGGCATGGTCGATCGCCCTGACCGGCCGAGTCTGTTCGGCCGCGCGACGATCGGCGCTGCGGACCGGGTGCGCGGCGTCGCGACGTCGGGCTGGCGAGGACGCAGCTTCTCGCTTGGCGTCGCTGACGCTGTCACGGTCCTCGCGGCTTCCGCCGCGCTCGCCGACGCCGCCGCGACGCTGATCGCCAATGCGGTCGACATTCCCGGCCATCCCGCGATCCGGCGCACCCCGGCCTGCGACCTCGACCCGCAAAGCGACCTCGGTCGAGCGGCGCGTCACCGTCGCCGTCGGACCGCTGACGGCTGATGAGATTGATCGCGCGCTTGCCTCCGGCGTCAGCGGAGGCTGAGCTTTGGCGGGATCGCGGGCTTATCGAAGCCGCCGCGCTAAGGCTCGGCGACCAGACCCGCCTTGTTGGCGTACCCCGCGAGCCGTGATCTCGGCCGCATCCCTGCCGTTGCTCGCAATGAGGAAAAGGCGCTCCATGCCGTCGGTTGAGCTGTCGGTGAGGAGAGTCGACCTTCTCCGACGACCTAAAGCGGGACGGCTGAGATGAAGGCGAAGATTCGTAAGCTCGTGACGGTCGTCGAGGAGACGCGCATCGAGATGGATCGCGCTGTTGATCCGCCGACGCGACGCGCCGCCGCCATCGCGGTGATCGAAAATCCTTTCGCCGGCCGCTATGTCGAGGATCTCTCGCTGCTGATTGATGTGGGCGAGGAGCTTGGCGCCTTGCTCGCCGCGCGCGCCGTTGCGGCGCTCGGCATCGAGGGATCGACCGCGGAAAGCTATGGCAAGGCGGCAGCCGTCGGCGAGAACGGCGAGCTCGAACACGCCGCCGCGCTGCTGCATCCCAAACTCGGCGCGCCGGTGCGCAAAGTTCTAGGCACGGGCGCCGCTCTCATTCCCTCGTCCAAGAAGCGCGGCGGCCCTGGGGTTGCGCTCGACGTGCCGCTCGGTCACAAGGACGCCGCCTTTGTGAGAAGCCATTTCGACGGCATGGAGGTGCGCATCGCCGACGCTCCGCGCGCCAATGAGATCATGGTGGCGGTCGCCGTCACCGATTCCGGCCGCCCGCATCCGCGCGTCGGCGGACTGACCAAGGACGAGATCAAGGGGGTCGACGGACTGCGCTAGGTCGTCGAGCGGCCCACGACGAAAAGTGCAAGTTTTCAACCAGGGACAACGAACATGAGAATGTTTCCGGCGATCCCAACAAGCCTCATCCTCGCCACGCTGCGCGCTCATTCGCGGTTTGAGCCTGCTGGCGACGCCGTCGTGGCTGTGGTACCCGGTGACTGAATGAGGAGCCACGCCATTCAAGGCCGCCGTGACCCGGAGGAGCGTTACGTCCTCGACGAACAAGTCGGCTTTGCGCTGCGTCAGGCGCAGCAACGTCACGCCACGATTTTCGCCGCTGAGATGGTCGAGGACCTCACGCCGACCCAGTGGGCCGCGCTCGCCAAATTGAGGGAAGTCGGCGATTGTTCGCAGAATCATCTCGGCCGCCTGACGGCGATGGACGCCGCCACGATCAAGGGGGTCATCGATCGCCTGACGGCCCGCGGCTTCACCACGATCCGTCCAGATCCGAACGACGGTCGGCGTATCCTCGTCGCGCTGACGCCGACGGGCTTGGACCTCTACGATCGCGCCGCGCCGATCGCTGCGCGGATCACGGAAAAAACGCTCGAGCCGTTGGGCGAAGACGAACGCTCGATGCTCGTCGCCTTGTTGCGGCGCCTGGCTTAAGTCGCGACGACCGCAGGCGCCTTCTCCGCGGGAGGCGTGTTGCGGCTGCGATGCGAGCGCACGATGCCGTCGATGACCGTCATGCCAACGCCCGGCAGGTCGCCGAGCCGCACGCTCTCAAGCAGCGTCTTGCCCGCTGAATGCTGCGCGCGATCCATGAAGACGAAATCGGCGGCGCGTCCGACCTCGATGAGCCCGCAGTCGAGCGCTCGCATGCGAGCCGTGTTTCCGGTCGCAAAGCAGAAGGCGACCTCCGCGGGAACGTCGCCGAGCGACGCGAGCAGTGTGACCATGCGCAGGATGCCGAGCGGCTGAACGCCTGAGCCGGCCGGGGCGTCGGTGCCCAGGATGACGCGGTTCAATTCGCCGCGCTCCTTGGCGGTCCGCAAGGTGAACAGCGCCGCGCGTTCGTTGCCGTTGTGCACGAGTTCGAGACCGCGCTTGCAGCCCTCGCACAGGCAGACGATCTGGTCGTCGGGCAGCGCCGTGTGGCCGCCATTGATGTGGCCGATGACGTCGGTGTCCGCCTCGAGAACGATGTCCTTGTCGATGAGCCCGGAACCTGGAATCGACGGACCGCCCGTATGGATCGTACTGTTGATGCCGTATTTGCGCGCCCAGGCGACCATCTTGCGCGCCGTCGGCCCATCCTTGACGCCGCCCAGTCCCACCTCGCCGAGGAAGCGGACGCCGGCGGAGGCAAGCTCCTCGAAATCATTCTCCTCCATTCCAGGCTCGATAACCGGCGCGCCCGCGTGCACCTTCACGCCGCTGGCGCGAAAGTTCGAAAAGCAGCGCTGCGCAGTGATCGCCATCGCCTTGAGCCCGACGACGTCGCGGGGCCGACCGGGCGTGTGAACTTCGCCCGCTGACACCATCGTGGTGACGCCGCCGTGCAGGCAGGAATCGATCCAGTTGAGCTGGCTCTGCCGCGGGGTCCAATCACCGGCGACCGGATGGACGTGGCTGTCGATCAGGCCAGGCGCAATCGCGACGCCAAGCGCATCGATCGTCGTCGTAGCGCCGGAAAGGTCGAGGTCCGCCGCGCGCCCGATTGCCGTGATGCGGCCGTCGACAGCGACGATCGCGTCCGCATCGAGAATCGGCCTTTCGAGGTCGCCGCTCAGCATCAGCCCGACATTCTTGATCGCCAGCTTCGTCGGCGCGCCGGAAGCCGCCGGTTCGTCGTGCGCCATAGTCACCCCTCTCCCGGAAGCTCTCTTCGGCTGCTAGTAGCGTTCCTCGTTTGCGTGCAAACAATAGGACCCACTTCTGCAACAGACGGCAGCCTCAGAACGTCTTCCAGTCTCCAACTCCTTCGAACGCGGCTGCGGCTGCGTAGATCGTCTCCTCGTCGAAGTGCTTGCCAATTAGCATCGCTCCGATCGGCAGTCCGTCGCCCAGGCCGCAAGGGATGCTCATCGCCGGGTGTCCCGTCACATCGAAGGGCGCGGTGTTGCCGATCATTTCGAACGCGCGCTGGAGGTAGAGCGCCAGCGGCGCGTCCGCCGGAGGCAGCGCCGTTGCTTTCACCGGAAGAGTCGGCATCAGCAGGAGATCGTAAGTTCCGAGCGCCTTGTCGTAGGAGCCGCGGACCTTGCGCGCCAGGTTTTGCGCCTTTGCGTAGAAGCGCCCGCGATAGTGGGTGAGGAAAAACTGCCCCGTCATCATCGAGATCTTGAGGCTGTCGGAGAGATCATCGGCCGTCTGGCGCCAGTTGGCGTGCGCGTCCAGAAGACTGACCGTGTAGAGGCCCTTCCAGTTGAAGCCCATGCCGTTGCCCAGCATCATCTGCGCCTGCAGCCCCTCGAGCGCGATCGGCGTCCAGATTGCTGGCGCAATGAGGTGATCGGGGATGGAGACTTCCTCGACGCTCGCGCCGAGCGCCTTGAAGCGCTTGGCCGCCTCCCGCACACTGGCGTCGACGTCCTTTTCGCTATTGGCGTGACCGAAGCCTTCCTTCACCACGCCGATCTTGAGTCCCTTCGCGCCGCGCTTGGTCGCGGCTACGTAGTCTCCAACCTTGGGCGCATATTGACGCGGGTCGAGGCCGTCGGCCCCCGCAAGAACTTCCAGCATCAGCGCGTTGTCGGCGATGGTCGCGGTAATCGGGCCGGTATGGTCGATCGTCGACTCGATCGGCATGACGCCAGTGTAGGGCACGAGTCCATGGGTCGGCTTCATCCCGTAGACGCCGCAAAATGAAGCCGGCATCCGGATCGACCCGCCCTGGTCTCCACCGATGGCGAGATCGACTTCGCCCGCGGCGACCAGCGCGCCGCTTCCCGAAGACGAGCCGCCCGCGGAATAGCCCTGTTTGTGAGGGTTGTGCACCGGCCCGAGCGCGCCGGTGTGACTGCCGCCCGATAGGCAAAAGCATTCGCAATGCGCCTTGCCCTTGATCGTTGCGCCGGCGTCCAGGAGACGCGTAACGACCGTGGCGTCGATGTTGGGCACATAGCCTTCAAGGGTCGAGGAGCCGTTCATCATCGGCACGCCGGCGACGCAGACATTGTCCTTGATGGCGACCGTTTTGCCTTTGAGCTTGCCGTTCGGCGCGCCCTGAATGTCAGTCTTCACGTACCAGGCGTTGAGCGGATTTTCCTCGGCGCTCGGCCGATACCCGGGTGTGCGCGGATATTTGACGACGGGAATCTCGTCCGGCATCTGATCGACGATATCGTAAGCGGCAAAGCTGCCGTCCATCAGCGAAATGAACTCGCCGACGCGTTCCTTCGACATCGTCATGCCGAGGCTCTCGACGATGTCCGTCATCTGTTCGATTGTTGGGCGCTTTACACTCATGAGCTCTCTCCCGTTCCTGTTGTCTTCACGCCACATGTGGGCGGATTAGTCGCTTACGCCGATAAATTCATTGACGAGGCCATGCCCATGCAGTTCGCCCGGCTCGGCGGAATGCACGATGACGCCTTTCTGGATGATGAGGACTCGCTCGGACAGCGTGGCGATGAAGTCGAGATTCTGCTCGACAAGGATCATCGTCAGCCCGCCATTGGACCGAAGGCCGAGAAGCGTCTCCGCAATCTCGTCGATGATCGACGGCTGAATGCCTTCGGTCGGTTCGTCCAGCAGAACGAGCCTTGGATTGCCCGCCAGGCAGCGAGCGATTGCCAGCAGCTGCTGCTCGCCGCCCGAGAGCGCGCCGCCAGGTCGGTCGATCAGGGCTTTAAGGCGCGGGAAGGTTTCCAGCGCCGATCCGATCGCAGCGTCTTCATCCTTTGGTCGCCCGACAGCGCCCATCCGCAAATTATCGCGCACGCTGAGGCCGGGAAAGATATCCCGCCCCTGTGGCACATACCCCATGCCGGCGCGCGCTCGCCGATATGGCTCGGCCCGGGTGATGTCAGCGTCTTCCAACACGACCCGCCCCGCCGTCGCCGGAATGTATCCCATCAAAGCCCGGAGCAGCGTGGTCTTGCCCATCCCGTTATGACCGAGGATGCCGACGAACTCCCCTCGCGCAACGCTGAAGCTTACGCCCCCCAGGATCGGAATACGGCCATAACCGGCGGCGAGTTCGCTGACCTCCAGCATCATGCCGCCGCTTTCTTGCCGAGATAGACGTCGCGCACGATGGGGCTGTGCATAATGGCCTCGACGTCGTCCTCCATCAGAACGGCGCCCTGATTGAAGACCGTGACCTTGCTGGCGATCATGCGGATGAACTGCATGTCGTGCTCGACCACGATGAGCGCCTTGGTCTTGTTGATGTCGCGCACGAGCTCGACCGTGCGCAGCACCTCCTGATCGGTCATGCCGGCAGCCGGCTCGTCAAGCAGCACGAGATCCGGATCGGTCGAGAGCACCACGCCGAGTTCGACCCACTGGCGCTGCCCATGCGCAAGCTGACCGACAATGCGCGAGGCGATGGCGGACAGGCCAACGCGCTCGAGCATGGCGTCGACAGCGGCCCTCGCCTGCGCCCCGCGATGCATGCGTGTCGCGGCGAGCCACAGATTTTCGCGCACCGTCAAGCCGTCGAAGACGCTTGGCACCTGCGTCTTGATGCCCACGCCCCGCCGCGCGATCTCGTGGGGTTCGGCGCCTGTCACGTCCTCGCCACGGACGATAACCGCGCCGGATGTCGGCTTGAGCTGGCCGGTCAACATCTTGAAGAAGGTGCTCTTGCCGGCTCCGTTGGGGCCGATCAGACAACGCAGCTCGCGCTCCGCGAGGGTGAAGTCGACATCGCGGACCGCGTGTACGCCGCCAAAGCGCATGCCCAGCGCTCGGGTCTCGATCAGCGGGACGGTCACCGCGACGCTCCCACGCGCGAGCGGGCGAAGAGCGAGTCAAGGCCACCGATCGTTGGCACAAGGCCCTTCGGCACGAGCAGGACGAAGGCGATCAGGATGGCGCCAAGGATGAGCGGAACGTTGCCGAGCAAGGCTTGCCAGCCGGCATTCCCGCTCGGCGCGTTCGCGCCCAAAGCGGCAGTGAGCCATTGGATCCCAACGCATCCAAGGATCGGCCCAATCAACGTGCCGCGCCCACCGACGATAACCCAGATGATGATCTGGGCCGATTGCGCCAAGCCAAAGATGGTTGGGCTTACGAAGGAACCCCAGTTGGCGAACAGGCAGCCCGCGTAGCCCGCGAGCGCCGCTCCGATCGTGAAGGTCGCGAGCTTGTAGGCGCGCGGATCGTAGCCGAGGAGTTGCGCGCGTTGTTCGTTCTCGCGGATGCCGACGATCGTGCGACCGAACCGGCTCGCAAGCAGCGCCCGAAGACCGAAGTAGGTGAGAAGGAGCGAGGCGGTCGAGAGATAGAACATGCCCTCGAGATCGATCTGCCAGTCCTTGAAGAAGGGCACGTTCAGCGAGGGAATGCCGGGGATGCCGTTAAAGCCGCCGAGCTTCGCGGAGCCGATGTGGAATTCGGGCCCGGCGGTTGAATTGATCGAATTGAAGAGGATCAGGGTCACCGTCAGCGTGATCACGCCGAGGTAGACGTCGCTGATGCGACCGTAGAACATGAAATAGCCGAGCAGCGCCGCGAACGCCGCCGGGATGAGGATGGCCAGTATCAACGGCGCTGTGCTCTCGCCGATGTTGAACATCGCAATCGCGTAAGTGTAGGCGCCAAGTCCGAAAAACGCCGACTGGCCGAAACAGAGAATGCCTCCGAAGCCCCAGACGAGCGCGAGTGACAAAGCAAGCACCGCCATGATCATGTAGACGGTGATGTTGAGCACCACGTCGAGATCGAACAGCCGTGGCGTAAGGATGAGCACCGCGATCCCAACGACCGCGACCAGCGCGAGCCCGAGAACATTGAGAGCGCGCGCGCTCACAGGCTTCCCCGAAAGAACCGACCGGTTATCCCTTGAGGGAGCACGCGGATGAGCACGATCGCGGCGGCGAGCAGCGCGACCTCGCCGAAAACCGGCGTTGTCACATAGGTCGCAACCTGGTTGACCGCCCCGAACAATGTTGACGCCATCGTCGTGCCGGTCACGATCGACACGCCGCCGCCAATCACGGTGATGAATGACTTGGCGACATAGGCCGCGCCGATCGTCGGGAACACGCCCGACACAGGCGCGATAACGGCGCCGGCAAGGCCGGTGAGGGCGGCGCCGGCGCCGAAGGTGATCGAATAAACGCGGTTCGGATTGACGCCGAGCGCAGCCGCCATGTTCGCGTTCTGCATTGTTCCTCGCGCGATCAGCCCGAGCCGGGTGAAGCGCAGAACTGCGAGAACCCCGCCAAGCACGACGAGTGCGACGCCGATCACGAATAGCGTGTAGGTGCTCGTCCGATACTGACCGATCTCAAAACTGCCCAGCGGCGCCGAGAGGCCGACGGTGGTGTTGCCGAACACAGCGGTCGTCAAACCGACGAGAAACAGGCTCAAGCCCCACGTCGCGAGCATCGTGTCGACCATGCGGCCATAGAGCCAGCGGATGATGGTGCGCTCGACGATAATTCCGATCGCCCCGACGACGATCGGCGCGACGATCAGCATCGCGATCCAGATGCTGAGGCCAAGGCGATTGGCTTCGATGGCGGCGTAGCCGCCAAGCATCAGAAACTCGCCGTGCGCCAGGTTGATGACCTTCATCATCCCGAAGATGATCGCCAACCCCACGCTCATGAGCGCGAGGCTGGCGATCGCATAGAGAACCTGGATCGCCAGGAGCGCTACGAGATCCACAAGAGGTCCTGTATGCTCTGTCTGCGAAGCGCGATCAGAACTTGATCACATACTGCTGGTTGTCGTTCGGGTTCTTCTTGAGGTCGCAGACGGCCGCGGTGTCCGCCGGCTTCTGCTGCGGGAAATCCTCGAGCAGATTAAACTTCTTGTCCTTCACCTCGGCGATGTGGACATCGAGAATGCAATGATGCGTCGGCGGATCGATCGTCACCTTGCCTGACGGCGCGTCGATGCTGATGCCAGTTTCAAGCGCTTCGATCACCTTCATTCGGTCGACGCTTTCGGCCTTCTTCACGCCCTCGGCCCAAAGCTTGAAACCTTGGTAGGTCCCCATCGCGAGCTCGGTCACATTCGGGTAGTCCGGGCCAAAACGCTTGTGAAACTTCTCAAGGAATTCAGTGTTCACCGGGTTCTTGACGCTCTCGAAATAGTTGTAGCAAACGAGCATGCCATTCGCCTCCTCGGGCGACAGCACGATCTGCTCGTTGCCGACCCCGAATGTGGTCGACGCCATCGAGATGCTCTTGTTCATGCCTGCCGCCGCCCACTGGCGATAGAAGGAAATGTGAGCGCCGCCAACGAGGGCAGACCAGACAAAATCCGGCTTTGCAGCCTGGATCTTTGAGATGGTCGAGGAGAAGTTCGTCACGTCGAGGGGGAAGTACTCGATCGAGAGAACCTCGCCGCCATTCTCCGTCACATATTTCTTCACCCACTGCGAGGTGATCTGGCCGTAATTGTAATCCGCAGCGACAACATAAACCTTCTTGCCCCATTTCTTCATTGCATAGGGCACGAGCTTCTCGACCGTCTGCGCGGGCGTCACGCCGGTGTCGAACTGGTTGCGGTCGCACACGCCGCCTTCATATTGTGTGTTGTAGAAATAGAGCGTCTTGAACTTGTCGAGCACCGGACGGATGACTTCGCGCGAAGCGGAGGTGATGCCGCCATGCACGACCGCAACCTTGTCTTTAAGGGCGGCCTGCTGGGCGAACTGGGTGTAGAGCTGCATGCTCGACTGGGTGTCGTAATTCACCAGCTGGAGCTGACGGCCAAGCAATCCGCCCGCTGCGTTGGCTTCCTCGATTGCAAGGGTCAGCGCGTCGACCATCGGCTTGCCGTAGATGTCGAGTCCGCCCGAGAGATCGTGCAGGCTGCCGACCTTTATCGGGTCGGCCGCGAAGGCGGGCGCACTCAAAGCGCTTGCGCCGGCTAATGCCGCGGCGCTTCCCAGCAATTGTCTGCGATCGATGTTCATGCCCCTACTCCCTTGCTTTTATTCGCGATAATCCACAACCGCGACGCCGGCAGCTAAGGTTCATGCGCGAAACCTTGCACGACCCTTGTTTCACTCGGCGCCGCGGTCTCGTTTCCGCGACATCGTTGCCTGCATTGCGGATCCGACGGCCAAGGGCCGACGCGGCCGATGTCCCGGGGAGACAAGCAGGATACGGGCCAAACCTAGCCCGCTTCCGCTGCGCTGTCACATTCTAACGCGGCGTCGAGAAGCCTGCTTGCCTACCGCGGTCACGTGCCTTGCCTCTCCTTGCCCTCCTCAGTCAGGCCGTCACGCGACCGGCGGTCGGCGCCGGTGCCAGCTGGTGGCGGTCTGGAAGGCATGACCAGCGCGGGTAAGCACGTCTTCGGAGAGATGTGGACCAACCAGCTGCATGCTGAGCGGCATCCCCGCTGCGTCGAGGCCGTTCGGCAATGTGAGCGTGGGACTGCCGCTGAAGTCGAAAGGCGCGGTGAAGCGCAAGAATATTGAGAAGCACGTTAGGATCCTCGCCGTAGGCCTTCATCAGGTCGAGGCTGGGAATCGGCACCGGCATCGTGGGTATCAGCAGGACGTCGACGGCTTCGAACAGCTCCGACAGCTCGCGGGAAAATCTCAGCCGCTCAAGGTTGATGCGGGCAATCTCAGTTCCCTTCGTCGCGAGCCCCTGCTCGATCAGCGCTGCAAGGTCTGGACCGTATTCCGACTTTCTCGCCGGATAGGTATCCACGTGCGCGGCCGCTGTCTCGACGGAGCACATGGCGATCCATTGACTGACGAGTTTCTGGTAGTCCGGGAACCGCACCTCGCGGATGGTTGCGCCAAGCCCGACGAGCACGCGCTCCGCCTCGACCAGCGCCGCGACGACTTGCCCGTCGACGCCGTCGGTCGCATAGCCTCGGTCTATGCCGATCCGCAGGCCGCGAATTCCGTCACCGATCGATTCGAGATAGTCCGGGACGGCCGCCTTGTACGTCGTCGGGTCGTTTCTGTCTGCGCCGGCGATCACGCCGAGCATGGCGGCGGCGTCGGCCACCGAGCGCGTCATCGGCCCGACATGGTCAAGCGTATCTGCGAGCGGGAAAACGCCGTAGCGGCTGACGCGACCCCAGGTTGGCTTAATCCCGGTGAGACCGCAGGTGGCGGAGGGAAATCGTATTGAGCCGCCGGTGTCGCTGCCCAGGCTGCCGTAGCAAAGTCCCAGCGATGTCGCGACGCCGGATCCGGTCGAGGAGGAGCCAACCCAATAATCCGTGTTCCACGGGTTAAGCGGCGGCGCCACTTCAGGGTGGTGAGACGTGTACGCGCCCTCCGTCATCTGCAGCTTTCCCAGGATGACCGCGCCTCCGTCTTCAAGGCGCTCCACAACGGTCGCGTTGAAGGATGGCGTAAAAGCCTTGAAAATCGTGGTTCCTGCGCAAGTCGGAGCGAAAGTCGTGTAGCAGAGATCCTTGACGGCGATGGGCACGCCGTGAAGCGGGCCGCGCCAGAGGCCGCGGGCGATTTCCGCATCTGCTGCTTTTGCGTGCTTAAGCGCACGCTCCGGGAGCACAGTTGCGTAGGAATGGTATTGTCCGTCAAGCTGCGCGATCCGCTGGAGGACCGCTTCAGTGACTTCCGCCGACGATAAACGCTTTCTACGAACGAGATCGGAGACAGTCATCAACGATTCATACGGCAACTCGGAAGACATCGAGCGGACCTCTTTTGAATGCGCGAAGGGCGCGTTGCCCGGGCAAGGCATGCGAGCCGTACATTAAATCATCGGGGCGAAATATATCGAGTCGCGCGAGCGGGGCTTGCCTCATCGCGCCATGTCCGCCTTGCGTTTGGGCAATATGTCGTGCGGGGGTTCTTTTGCCCACAGATTTGATCCAGAGAGGCGGCATGCGCTCCTTCAACACTCCGCTGCCACGACGAATCGTGAGGTGGCAGGCGTTTCTGAACCTTGAATTACGCTGAAGGTGTTGAAGACCGCGGCGTGAATCGACAGGAAGCGCTGAGCCGATCCGGGCCCGCGCATTCGCTGGGCGCGGAATGTCCATCCCCCGAGCGCGGTCCGTTGAGGGAGATTAGCCGCCGGCGTCAGCCCAATTCCTCGTTGTTTGCGGATGCCCCGGAGAACCCGATTGATCGACGTGCGCCTCGCCCCCGATAGAACTGTTGCGACACCCTGGCCGCAGCGCTTGGCGACGCTTGGCGTCTTCCTGGCGAATGGCCTTGGAATTGGCTCATGGGCGGCGGCGATCCCCCGGGTCAAAACGGACCTCGCCCTTTCGGACGCGGAACTCAGCGTCGCGCTTCTGGCTTTTGCGGCCGGCGCGATCATAGCGATGCCGCTGATGGGCCTTTTCGCCTACCGTTTGCGGAGCGGGCCGGCGTCGCTCATTGCCGGCTTCGCTTTTGCAGCCGCTCTTGCCGCGCTTGGCTTTGCCAGGTCGCTGGAGAGCTTGTCCGCGGCAACGTTCCTCGCAGGAATGACGAACGGGGCGATGGACGTTGCAATGAACGCCAACGCGAGCGATGTCGAACGCCGCTGGGGGAGCCCGATCATGTCCTCGTTTCACGCCGCATATAGCCTAGGCGGCGCGGCTGGCGCTTTGTTGGGCGGGTGGCTTGGGGAGACGGGGGTGGCTTTGGGTCTCCTGGGACCCGCTTTGCTCTCATCGCTGCTTGTCGCGGTCACGGTTCCGTTTCTGGCGCGCGAGGGCGGCGGTTTCAGCGGCGCGGGATTTGCGGCGCCCAGCCGGCGCCTGTTGCCGCTTGCGGCGTTGGCGTTCGTGTTGATGGCGACGGAAGGCGCGGTCGGCGACTGGAGCGGAACTTATCTCGCGCGCTCGGGCGTGGCGCCGGGCGTCGCCGCAGCCGCCTACGCGGCTTTTTCGCTGTTGATGATCACCGGCAGGATTGTCGGCGACGGAATCGTCAGCGCTGCCGGACCGCGCGCGACCGTTGGCCTAGGCGCCCTCATCGCCGCGGCCGGGCTCGCGGTCAGCGCCACATGGCCGGGGCTTGCCGGCGGCGTCCTCGGCTTCGGCCTGGTTGGCGCGGGCCTCGCCAACGTCGTGCCTGTCCTCTTCAGCGTCGCCGGGCGGACGGGGTCATCGTCGGCGGTTGGCATCGCTTCGGCCGCAACGTCTGGCTACGCGGGTCTACTCATCGGACCGGTCGTCATTGGCGCTGTCGCTTCCGCTGTTGATCTGCGCTTTGCGATCGTTATGCTGGCGGGAGTTGCGCTTATCGCGGCCGCGTTCGCTTCGTCAAAAGCGGGAGGGCTTGTGGGCGAACGGTGAAGTCGAGATCGATCGCGTCGGTTAGAGCGAGCAGATCGCCGTTCCTCGAATCGCACATTGCAGATGGCGGTCGCCGACCGCGTCGCAGCGCTCAGCGACCGGGCGACTTCAATTGGGCGCATCGACCCCGATCAAACCTGCCTTAATTGAGAACCCGCTTCGCGTCCGGATAGTCGAGCGAGAATGCTGGGATGGAAACCTCGAAACTCCGTCCGTCCGGATCGACCATCCGATATTCGCCGACCATGAGCCCGCTCGACGTGGTTAGCGGGCAACCCGAAGTGTAGCGGAACGATTGTCCCGGGTCGATCGTCGGTTGCTCGCCGACAACGCCGGGTCCGCGCACTTCTTGATGACGGCCGGCGGCGTCAGTGATCCGCCAGTGTCGCTCGATCAGCGTCACAGATTTGTCGCCGAGATTGACGATCTCAACTGCATAGCGCCAGAAATAGCGCCGTTCGTCCGGATCGGAGCGGTCCGGATCGAAGGTTGGCTCGACGGTGACTTTGACTTGATGCGTCACGGCTTCGTACATGCAATCCTCATTCTAGCGGCGCAGATCGCGCCGTCCACCGTCTCCATGGTTGTGTTCGGCGCCATGCCTGGCGCGCTTGTCGGAGCGGCCGGATGACGAGCGATGGCCGCCTCGCCGAAGCCAAGGCGCTGCTGACGCGGCTCATCGCCTTCGAGAGCGTCAGCGATACTTCCAATCTGCCGCTCATCGACTTTGTCGAGGGCTACCTGCGCGAACAAGCGCTCGAATCGAGCCGCGCGCCGAATGCGGCCGGCGACAAGGCAGCGATCCTCGCCACGATCGGTCCTCGCGTCGATGGCGGCGTGGTTCTCTCAGGCCATACCGACGTCGTGCCGGTGGAGGGGCAGCCGTGGTCGAGCCCGCCATTCGCTTTGCGCGAGGCGTCCGGGCGTCTTTACGGCCGCGGGGCCTGCGACATGAAGGGCTTCGCCGCTTGCGTGTTGGCGATGGCGCCCGTGTTCCGGGACGCCGGCCTCAAGCGCCCGGTCCATATCGTGCTGAGTTACGACGAGGAGACCACCTGCCTCGGCTCTCGCGACATCATCGCCCGGTTCGGCAAGGACGAGCCGCTTCCGTCTGCTGTCATTGTCGGCGAGCCGACCATGATGAAGGTCGCTGACGCGCACAAGAGCGTGGCGACCTTCCGCACTCTGGTCACCGGACACGAAGCCCATTCCGCGCTGCCGGCGCTGGGCGCGAACGCCGTCGCGGCGGCGGCGGATGTGGTGAGCGAGATTGGCCGGCTCGCGCGCGCCTACGAGGAGGGTCCGCTCGACCTGCGCTTCACGCCGCCTTATTCGACGCTCCATGTCGGCATGATTCGCGGCGGGACGGCGCGCAACATCCTGGCGCGCGAATGTGTGTTCAACTGGGAGTTTCGCGGCCTGCCGGGCGTTACGACCGCCTCGGCGATGGCCAAGGTTCAGGCGTTCGTCGACGAAGTCGCGTTGCCAAGGCTGACGCGCTTCGTGTCGGGCCCGTCAATCGAGACCACGATGGAGGTGGACGTTCCCCCGCTCGCCGCCGCCCCCGGCTCGGCCGCCGAAACGATGGCGCTGCGGCTCACCCGTTCCAATAGCCCGATCGCCGTCTCATTCGCCACCGAGGCCGGCCACTTTCAGGGCGCCGGCTTGCCGACCATCGTCTGCGGGCCGGGCTCGATCGATATGGCGCACAAGCCGGACGAGTTTGTGGACGAGGCGCAGCTCGCGGCCTGTCTCAAATTCCTCGAGCGCCTCGCCGAGGACTTGGCGCGCTGACATTCCCCGCCTCGGCTCTGCTCTTGCCGCCGCCCCTCGACGCGGGCAGGTTTGATCGTCGCTGCGAATCGCCAAGACGAATCGCAGGAATCGTGGCCTTTGGTTGGGGTTGGCACGGTGAGGCTTATCGCGCTTATCACTCGGCGCTTGGCTGTCTTCGCGCTGGGCGCCTTCAGCGTTTGGCTGATCGTCTTCGTTTTCCGCTTTACCGACCGCAGGCTGCCGGCAGTTCTGGCGCTGAGTCTGGTCTACGCGCTCGCGGCTTACGTTCTCTTGCCGCGCATCGTGCGCATGAGCCTCAAGATCCTGCAACGCAAGAGCGTGCCCAGCTTCACCCTCACCGGCGATGGATTTCCGGGAGACCCGGTCAATCTGGTTCTCATGGGCGAGTTCAGCAAACTTCGCGCCGCCTTTCTCGCAGCGGGCTGGACCGAGGCCGATCCGCTGAATCTGAGAAGCTCATGGCGCATGGTCGTAACGTTCGTGCTCAATCGGCCCTATCCGACCGCGCCGTTCAGCACGCTCTTTCTGTTCGGGCGCGCGCAGGACGTCGGCTTCCAGAAGGCGATCGACATGAGCCCGCGAAAGCGCCATCACGTCCGCTTCTGGGCGCTGAGCCTGGAGCGGAACGACGAGCCTTTGAACGATCCGGCATTCTGGCTGAACGCCGATCGTCCGCCAATTGGCGCGCCCGCGCTCTGGGTGGGGGCCGGAACGCGGGACACGGGGCTCTCCTTCACCAAGTTCACCTTCCAGTTCACGCACGCGACCGCGGATGACGTCAACGCCGAGCGCGATTTCATCATTTCCGAGCTCAATAGGAGCGGCGCCATCGGCGACGTAGCGTTGCGACGCGCCGGGGAAACGCTTGTCGCCCGCGTCAATCACTACGTGACGGACGGGGATGTGGCGGCGGCGAAGCTGAGCTGAGAGGCAGCGCCTCATGCGCGACAAGAGTCTCGTTGTGCGCAACATGACCGAAGCCGATCTCGCGCTCGCCCTCGAATGGGCCGCGGCGGAGGGTTGGAATCCCGGTCTCCATGACGCGCCTTGTTTTTACGCCGCCGATCCACAAGGGTTCTTTGTCGGCGAGCTCGATGGCGCTGCGGTTGGCTGCGTCTCGGCTGTTCGCTACGGCTCGGGTTTCGGATTCCTGGGCCTCTACATCGTCAAGGCGGAGCATCGCGGTCAGGGCTTCGGCCTCGAGCTTTGGCGGGCGGCTTTGGACCATCTGGGCGGTCGGGTGATCGGCCTCGACGGCGTCGTCGCCCAACAGGAAAACTATCGCAGGTCGGGTTTCCAGCTTGCGTTCCGCAATATCCGTCAGAAGGGCAGGGGCGGAGGCGCGCCGCCTCCCGGTCTGACCGATCTTGCGGCAATCCCAATCGCGGAAATCCTGCGCTATGACGAGACCGCTTTCCCCGCGCCGCGCGCAGACTTTCTCAAGTCCTGGATAGGGCAGCAGCAAGCTGTCGCCCTTGGCGTCGTCCGTGAGCGAGGGCTACGGGGTTACGGCGTTCTGCGGGCTTGCCGCGAAGGATTCAAGATCGGACCCCTGTTCGCCGACGATGAGGAGACCGCCGATCGTCTGTTTGCCGGGCTTATTGCTCGCGCGCCCGGCGCGCCGGTGTTTCTTGACACTCCCGAAGCCAATCCGGCCGCCGTGGCGCTTGCGGCGCGCCACGCGATGACGCCCATCTTCGAGACCGCGCGCATGTACAAGAACGGGATCCCGCAAATGGATCTCGAGCGCTGCTTTGGGGTGACGACCTTCGAGCTCGGATAGTAGGCGCGCGGCTACGAGGCGCTCACCAGCGCCCGCGGCCGCCCGGCTGGTGAACCGTCATCACCTCAACCCGGCCGCGCGGACCGATCCAGCCGGACATGACCCAGCTTGTCAGACTGACGACGATCGCAGCGAAGACCGCGGACCAGAAGCCGACGACCAGGAAGCCCGGGACAAGCCAGGCGACGAGCATGATCATCAGCGCGTTGATCACCAGCAGGAACAGCCCGAGCGTGAGCAAGCGTGATGGGCAGGGTGAGGATGATGATGATCGGCCGCACGAAGGCGTTGACGACGCCAAGCAGGAGCGCGGCGGCGATCAGCGTCCCGGTCGAATTGAATGCGACTAGGCCCATCTTCGAAGCGAGCCAGAGGCCGATCGCGACCACTGCTGCGCGGATAAGGAACCCTTCCATGGCGCCCTCCTGTTCAGGCGCTTCATTTAGCGATCGGGGCTGCAATCCGCTAGGGCGGATGCGATGACAGGCGGGCGCGGACTGGCTATTGACGGCCCGGAGGTCAGCCCCATGTCCAAAGACGCCAAGCGCCCAGTCGCCCTTCTCGCCGCCGAGGCGCCGCCGCGCCCGTTTCGCACCAACTATCCCGAGCCGTTCGCTTCGCGCATGGCCGGACGCGACAAGCGGCCGCTCGGAGACCTGTTCGGGCTGACGAATTTCGGCGTCAACATCACGCGCCTTGCGCCCGGCGGCGCCTCGGCTTTGCGCCATGCGCACACGAAGCAGGACGAGTTTATCTACATCCTCGAAGGGCGCCCGACCTTGATCACCGACGCCGGCCGGACGCCTCTTAAGCCCGGCATGTGCGCCGGCTTCAAGGCGGGAAGCGGCGACGCTCATTGCCTCGTCAACGAGACTGGCGAGGATATCGTCTACCTCGAAATTGGCGATCGCACTGTCGATGACGCGGTGGACTATCCCGACGACGACCTCGCGGTCGTGACGGTCGATGGCCAGCGGCGAATGGCTCACAAGAATGGCACACCGTACTGAGTGTCGACGACGCCCCGCGCCGAGCGTCGGCGCGACGCGAGCACCGCAAACAGGCGCTTGGCTCGCAGTCCATCTGTGGAAAGAGTCTTTTCGATCGGTTGCGCCGACCCTTAGCGCGGCTCGCCGAGGCAGAGAGGCGCCGCCGCCGGCGGCCCGGTCAGCGGCATATTTCCAGTTGACAGGCCGAGCCGTGAGGCAACATAAGCCTGACCGCAAACCGCCTCGGCCAGCCCGGGGCGTTTTCGTCCGCGAGACTTGATCCCGCGGTCACGGGGGAGTGTCCCGAGTGGCAAAGGGGGCGGACTGTAAATCCGCTGGCTAAGCCTTCGTAGGTTCGAGTCCTACCTCCCCCACCAACCACTGCCGGGTCCTACGCACTTTGCGTCGTCTGGTCTCCGCCTCCGCATCTTCGCTTTCGGTGTCTCTGTCCGAGAGAAGCATTTTCGTGGCGGTCGAAAGGCCGAGTCGGCAAAGACCGGTTCGCACTTGGCAGAGACGGTTTGGGTGCGCATGAAGCGACAGCAAGAGTGCCCAGTTGCATCCTGTCGGGCGCGCCAGAATATCAAAATGGCCATCCGTCTGCATTATGGCGGCCAGCCGCAACGCCGCGCTCTCGATGCGAAGTCTCGTCTTTCCCGTGGGTCTGATCGCCGGGGACGTTCGACTCGTCGAGCCAGACGCCAACATAGACCCCGGCCATGCCACAGCTGGCGAGAGCGAAGGAGTCGATGAACCAGCGCAGCGCCGCGCGCCCTCGGGTCTCCGGCTTCGAAGGATAGTCTCCGCCATCAAGCAAGACTGGTTCGCACGGCTCGTCGGGCGCGCTCAAAGTCGATGGGGCGAGCGCCTCGATCTCGATCGTGGTGAGGGCTTGCTTTTTCATGTTCAAATCTCCGTAGAGAAGGGTTGCTCCTGAAGCGTGAGTCCGGCTGCGCCGAAGGCTCACGCCGGCGCCATCATCGCCATGACCCGGCTTGCAAGCTCAGGCTCGCGCAGCGCGCTCTGCGGCTTGAGGAGCGATCGCACTTCGGCGAGGATTTTGTCCGCCTCGGCGTCCTGCGCGGCGAGACGCATGAGTGCGTGCATGTATTGAAGCTTCTTTTCGAGGTCGGGCGGCCGCTCGCCGCGCGTCTGCGGATAGGCGAGATCAGCCATTGCGACGCCCCAAGGAGTTTCGAGAAGTGGCTGGATTTCAGCCAGGAATACTTCGGCAAGACCATCGAGCGGATCGCCGACTCCCCGCCGCGCCTCGAGGAGGCTCGCGAGAACGTGAGCCTCCTGCGCCGCCACCGACATTCCCTGGCCTTGGACTGGAGGGAAGCGGCAGACCGAGTCCCCGAGCGGGACTAAACCGCGGGGGAAGCAATCGAGCTTGTCGAAAGCGCGCCGCACGCTGCACGGCATCCCGAACCGCGCGATGTCGCCGACGCGCTTTGCGCCGCGGATCGCATTGTAGATTGTCGGCATGCGGAACGACTTGGCGAAGGCCATGAACCCGTCGATGTCGCCTGGCGGTGCGTCGCCGTGGTTTGCGCAAAGCGAAACGCTCCATCGCCGCCCTTCCATGGGCGCGATGATTCCCAACCGGCTGCTCACCGGGGGCGCCGGCACATGCAGCATGAAGAGCCAATCCGTCGGAGCGTCGTCGGGCTTCTCGAAGATGGCCGTCGCATAGGCCTGATCGATGCCGATCTCGATCGTGGGCGGCTTCGCCGAGCCGATCGCTTCCAGAAAGCGAAGCGTCGGCGACGCTCGCCCCGACGCGTCGACAACCAGGTCCGCCGCGAGACTTCCCCGCGTTCCGCGGGTGTCCTCGAACTGCACCCCCGCGACCCCGCGATTGTCGGGCGAGGCCGTGAGCTCTGTCACGCGCGTGCGCGGTCTGAACTCGATATTCGATTCCCGTTCAACTCGCCGGCGGAGGACGCGCTCCAGAGTGGGGCGCGACAGAGCGAATTGATCGAAACCGAAGTCGCGCCGCGGAAGAGGATCAAAACCCGGAACTTCGAAGCGCATGTCGCGGCGCATGCGCATCCGAACGGCGCCAGCTTCGACGAGATCGAGCTCGATGCCTGGAAACAGATGTTCAAGCGCGCGGAAACCGCCCGCGAGGAGATTATGTGTATGGCGCGATTGCGGCGTCCCGGCGCGCGGCGCGGGCTCGTCCGGCAGCGCGTCGCGATCGAACACAACGACCTTTTCGAAATGGGCCGCGACGGCTTTCGCCGCGGCTAGGCCGCCCATTCCGGCGCCGATAACGACGGCTTGCTTCAGAATCGGATTTGACACGTGTGATCTCCCGATGATCGCGATGTCTGCCGCGAAGAATCTCTGGTCGGCGGCAACGCTGCGCTAAGGGTCGGCACGGTGACCGAGCCCCGCTACGGAAGAATTTCAGGAATTGGGTATTGGGTTACGTCTGTAACGCGGCAGTGGCGCCGAGCATCAGGGATGACGCCTACAACCCCGCGTCTTGCTTTGGCAAAGAAGGTCGACGGAGAATTGAACAGGCGCAGAAGGGACGCTCCGAGCCCGGCTTCGCGCGCTCCAATTCCCACCCAATTCCGGGGAACGAATTGCACGGCAGCGGCCAACGAGGTGCGAGCGTAAGAGCGGATCCAGATGCGAAGTGGGCGCCGCTTTTAGCGACTTAGAATCGCTCGACCTGCCGGGCGAAAACATATCCGACGCCTCGCTCGGTCTGGATAATCTGCGGTGCGCTTGCGTCATGCTCCAGCTTGCGCCGCAGGCGAAGAATCTGGACGTCGATGCTGCGATCGAACACGTCTTCGTGGAACTCGAGTTGCCTGTAAAAGATGTTCTCGGCTAAGCGGCCTCTGCGGGGCGTCGAGGAAGGCGACCAGCAGCGCGTACTCGCCCTTGGTCAGCGTGACATCAGCGCCGTTCGGATCGGTAAGCCTTCGGGTGCGAAGATTGAGCTGCCAGCCAGAAAACCGATAGCCACCGCGTTCCGGCTCGCGTGCAGGCGAGGCGCGGACCCTGTCCAGCCTCCGAATGATCGCGCGCACCCGCGCCAGAAGCTCGCGTAGGTTGAAAGGTTTCGTCATATAGTCGTCAGCGCCGAGCTCAAGACCGACGACCCGGTCGATCTCATCCCGGCGGTGGCCGGTAATTATAATAACCGGCACATCAAAACTCGACCGGAGCTCCCTCAGCGCGTCGAGCCCATCCTCGACGCCGAGCCGAAGATCTAGGATCACGACATTCACTTCCTGAGTAGAAAGCTGGCGGAGCATCTCTTCGCGACCGGACGCCAGCAGCGTCTGGATGTTGTTATCGACGAAGTAGTCCAGGATCATCGTTTGCAAGGTGGGATCGTCGTCGACGACCAGGACTGTCGCCTGGCGATCGCTGCCGCTTTGGTGGGGGTCACTGGATGGGGAATTGACCATGCCGGCCTCGAGCCGCAGCCTGCGATTGATTGCGATCGTCACCAGAGCCGGTCGCGGTATAGCGCGCCTGATCCTGGTCGTCCTGACGCTTTGCGCCGCAGGGGTCGATGGTGCAAGGGCCTAACGTCAGCCCGAGGCCGACCAAGAGCCCCATCAGGGCTATCCGTCTTCCGCCACTCAAGATCCGCAGCAGGCGGCGCTCGTGGGACGCCCGTTTTTATGACGGGTATCTTTCGCACGACAACACCCGCATCTGCAATCGCGTCATGACACATCGACTGGGTGGGCGATCGAACTCACTATGGATCGATCACGGCCGCTAATGATCTGCGCCGCATCCTTGGCGACTTCAGCACTTCGGGCGGAGAGACGGAGGGAGACCGAGCAGTCGCCCCCCTTAGCTCAGCAACTCGGGCAGATTTCGATCAAACGATCAAGCCGTATGTTATCTTGCTCAATTCTCTTGGTCAGAGCGTCTTGGTCGGGGCGGCCCTGATCAACGCCATTTAGCTTGTCTTGGCTTATTGGTATCTGTTGCCGATGGCTGATGAGAGCCTGCGTATAACCAGGTTTCTCGGCGTGGGCGGGATTAACAACAGCCGTCGTCGCTAGTAGCAAAATAGTTCCAAAAAAAATCGAGCGCACGGTTCCAGCTCCTTTTAATTGAACCGCTCGGATTAAACTTCCCTGCGATTTGTCTTCTTGCAGACAGACGGCTTGTTGAGGCTTCGCTTCACCACCGTCGCTGAAAGGCAGGATGCTTGTCTGGAGCTACGGAAGAATTTCAACGGCCAGGAATTGCGTTACGTTTGAAACATTGCGTGCCTCGTTGGCGGCGCGTTCCTATCTATTGGGGCTAGCGCGCAGTTGGTGCGCGCACTGCAGGCCGAAGCTCCGACCGGACAAACCGGCGGGGCATCTCTGTGCCAGCGGACGCGGCCGGCGTCCGGATGTTATGGTTGGTGAACTCGTTTGAGATCGTTGTTGCAGGGTGGGATCGTGGTCATCGATGACGGCCGTCGCCTGACGATCGCCGACGCCTGTCGAGGGTCACTGGATGATGGGTTGCCCATGCCAGCCTCCTCTCACAGCCCGCGAGGGAGGGTCATCGCCCCCGACGCCAAGCGTAGCATAGCGTGCCTGATCCTGGTCGCTTTGACACTTTGCGCCGCAGGAGAGCGCGATTGCGCAAGCGCCGGCCCCTCAGCCCCGCGCCGACCAAGAGCCAATCACGCCGATCCCACCTCCGCCGGTCCAGGATCCGCGGCAAGTGGCGCTCGGCGATCGCTTGTTCCACGACACACGTCTCTCGCATGACAACAGCCGCAGCTGCAATTCGTGTCACGACACATCGACGAACGGCGCGAGCGCGACAAACGACGCGAGCGCCAGGCCGAACTCAGCGCCCGACAGCGGCGGGTTGAATATACCGACAGTGTTCAACGCTGTGCTGAATTTTCGTCTGAACTGGGAAGGCGATCTTCGCACGCCCGAAGGCCAAGTCGAGCAAACCCTGAACAAAACCCAGACTATGGGGTCAAGTGTCGAGGAAGCGTTGCACACGCTGCGGGCCGACCCGGACGTGGTCGGCGAGTTTCGTGCAGCCTTTGGCCGCGAGCCAGACGGCGCGGCGCTCCTCGGCGCCATCGCGGCGTATGAGCGCACCCTCCTTACGCCAGGTAGCCGATTTGATCGGTGGCTCGCCGGTGACGTCAACGCGATCGACGCCGAGGAGTTCGCTGGGTACCAGTTGTTCAAGTCGCTTGGCTGCGTCTCTTGCCATCAAGGGGTGAATGTCGGCGGAAACATGTACCAGCGCCATGGTGTGTTTCACCCGCTTGCCTCTCCCAAGCCCGAGATCGTTCGCGTCCCGAGCTTACGGAACGTCGCGGTCACACCGCCGTATTTTCACGACGGAAGCGCCGCCACGTTGCCGCAGGCGGTCCAGGCGATGGGTTACGCGCAACTTGACCGAAAGCTGACCGAGGACCAAACGAAGGCCATCGTCGCGTTCCTGAACACTCTGACCGGGACCTATCTCGGAAAGCCTGTCACTCCGGCGGGCCAATTGCGGCAAACCGATGCGCCCAAGTGAGATCGCCGCTGGCGTCGGCGTGGTGTGTCTGCTGCTCACGCTCCTAACCTGGCTGTTGATGCGTGGTATCGCGACTGACGCGGCCGTCTATTCGACGACACTGCGGATCTTCGAAGATTTCGCCCTCGCGGAGGCTTCACTGGACCGCGACGTATTGCAGGCTCGGGCGGGGCTGCTCACGAACTATGACCCGCTCGTGCGCTCCTCGGAGCAGATCGCCGCAGCGGTGTCGGAACTTCGCGCGCAGGCTGCGTTAGAAGGGCTGGATACAGGGCCAGTCGATCGGCTAGCCGCAGCGACCGAAATTGAGGAGAAATTGACTGAGCGTTTCAAGAGCGACAACGCGCTCTTGCGCAACTCGCTCTCGTATGTCGGCCATCTGAGCACAAGTCCTGAGATCGCCGATAGGAATTTTCGGCTCGGAACACTGGCGACTGCCATTCTCCAACTCACTCTCGATTCCTCGGCGCGCGCCCAGCAGGCCGTCGAAGAGCGTCTTCTCGAAGTTGCGCAGCAGGCGCCGGTCGAGGCGGACCAGGGAACTGCCCAGGCTCTCGTTTCTCATGCTCGCCTCCTGAAAATTCTTCTGCCCTCCGTTGACGATACGCTCCGGGGACTGTTCGCCGTTCAGACCGGACCGCCTTTGGAGGAGACGCGGACGCAGTTTGCGCGCTTACACAGCGCCTCGGAATCCTCGGCGCAGCGGTTTCGCCTGCTCCTCTATGCAACGTCCGTTCTACTTGCTCTCGCGCTCATCGATCTCGGAAGACGACTCCGAGCCCGAGCGGTGGCGTTGCGAAAGCGGGCGGCGTTCGAGCATCTGATCGCAGAACAATCGGCGCGCCTGATCAATTGCCCGCCTGGCGAGACCAAGGCTCGGCTCGAGCAGGCCTTGGCAGAATTTGGAAGAACGATCGAGGCTGATCGTGTTTACATTGTGCTGCGCGAAAACCCTATCCGGGTCTACTCTTGGTCCGAGGACAACGCGCCCTTCCTACCCGGATGGCCGGAGAGGGCTCTCTCGCTGCCAGGCGAGTTCAAGCAGGTCGGGCTAGGCGTAATCACTACGCGCGACGTCGCACGGCTCCCTTTTGGCGACGCACGGAAGACACTCCTCAGCTTCGGAGTTCGCGCCTGGGCCTGCGTGGTCTTGCAGCAAGCCGGTTATGATCAATGCATCCTCGGGTTCGACAGGCTTCGGCCGGCGCGCGGCCTTTATTTCCCAATCTCTGCGGTGCGCCTCGCGGGAGATATGATTGCCAACGTTCTCGAGCGCGAGAAGCACGAGGGCGAAAAAGTCAAACTGACCGCCCGGCTCGAGCGGGCGCTGCGCATGCAAATGGTCGGCCAGCTCGCCAGCGGCGTCGCCCACAACTTCAACAACATCATCGCGGCAATTCTTGGATACTCCGAGATGGCCAGCTCTGAGGTGGAACAGGGCGGCAAGGCGGCGCGGCGCATTGCTGAGATCGAGAAGGCAGCGGAACGGGGTCGAGACCTGGTCGACAGCATCCTCACTTTCGGACGCAGGTCGGATGCGCGCTCGTCTTTCGTGTCGGCCTCCCAATTGCTGAGTGAGACTGCCTCGCTCCTACGCGCGTCATTGCCGTCCGGCGTGGAGTTGGTCGTGGCCGACGCGCCGGCTGGTCTTGCCGTGTTCGGCGAGCCGGCGCAATTGCAGCAAATCATTGTCAACTTATGCAGGAACGCGGCGCAGGCGATGGGAGGATCCGGGCGCATCGATGTCTCTGCGGATTCGCCGCATCTTACGATCGCCCGTGCCTTCAGTGTCGGCGAACTGGAGCCGGGGTCTTATGCGCGCATCGCTGTTAGCGACGACGGACCTGGCTTCAGCGAAGAGGTGGGCAAGCGGCTGTTTGAGCCATTTTTCACGACGCGCCCGGCTGGAACCGGGCTTGGCCTTGCGACGGTGCGCAAGATCGTTCGCGATCACGACGGCGCAATCGACGTCGCGAGCGCGCAGGGGAAAGGGAGCCGCTTCGAGGTCTGGCTGCCCGCCGCCAACACCGACGCATCAACGACGATGAGAGGCGAGCCGGTGGCGCCGCCGCGGCTTGGCCAAGGCGAAACCGTGCTGATCGTTCACGACGACCGCGACAATCTGCTCGGCGACGAGGAAATCCTGGCGGCGCTCGGATATGAGCCGATCGGTTTCGACCGTCCGGCCGACGCCATCGCCGCGGTCCGTAGCGAACCGACCCGTTTTGACGCCGTATTGATCAGCATCGCCTCCGTCCGCGGGGCCCTCGATCTGGCGCACACGCTTCACGGCATCAGTCCTGCGCAGCCGATATTCCTTGCGAGATCCTCGCTCGACATTGGCGCCGACACACTCGTTCGAGCGGGCGTTGCGGATGTTGTGCGCAGGCCGCTTGTTGGCGCTGAGCTCGCTTCCGTGCTTACCGCTGCCTTGCCTCGGCAAAGACATCGGGCGTGACGCATAACATCGCTCGTCAAACCGGCAAGACCAGAAGAACGCTGATTTCGACGTCGCAATTGTCAGCTCCGTCGATCTCTTCCGTTTGGTGTCCCAAGCATCAAGCACGCCAAGCACGAACGAAACGACGAATGGCGTGGCGAAGGAACGTGGGAACGCGACCCGCTTATGGCGTTCCGCAGCCGGGCTCTAGCCGACTGCAACATGTCGTCGGTGCGACGGCTGACACCGAGGCGACATCTGGAGATCGCCGGTCAGTCGAGTGAGAGCTTCGCAGAACCACTTGCTCGTCTGCTGCCCCGTTACAAACGTAACGCAATATCCGATCCCTGAAATTGTTCCGTAGCGGACCTCCCTCACCGTGCGGAACATCGCTTCGGCTTCGCGGTCGGGCGACTTTTCGCCGGAAGGCCCGCGTCCACGTGGAAACCCAGGAGGCGCGCCTGGTCGGCAATCAGAGGACCGATACCAATGAATATTCTTTTCGCTTCGACGCCCGCGACGGGCCATATTAATCCGCTGCTTGCGATCGTGCGTATGCTGCGCGCCGAAGGTCACGAGATCACTTTCCTGACTGGCAGCGCCTTCCGTGACCGCATCGAAAACAGTGGAGCGAAATTCGTTTCGCTTCAGGGCCGCGCAGATTTCGATGGGCGCGATTTTCTCGCGGTGGCGCCCGAGCTGAAGGACATTCCGCCGGGACTCGAATGGTTCCGAGTTGCTATCGAGCGGATCTTCGTCGACTCCCTCCCAGCGCAGCACCAGGGGCTGCTGCAGGCGCTGGAGGAATGTCAGGCCGACGTGATCGTCGGCGACGACATGTTCTTTGGCGTGCTGCCGATGCTGCTCGGATCGCGATCAAAGCGACCTCCCATCGTTCTCTGCGGCACATCGTTTTTGCATTTGGCGCGTGAAGATGGCGCGCCAAACTTTCTTGGCCTGCCGCCGGCGACGACAGAGGAGCAGCGTCGTCAATACGCGGATATCGCTCGGACGTATGACGAGGCCGTCGATCAGCCGTCGCTCCTTAGTCTGAACAAGGCGTTGCTCTCCCTGGGCGTCAGCCCAGTGTCGGTGCCGCTTTTCCATTCGGTCGTCGAACTCGCCGACGCCTATATGCAGTTGTCGGTGCCGCGCTTCGAATTTCCGCGCCAGATCCCACCCTCGGTGCATTTCGTCGGCACGCCTCCGATCATACCAGGTCAGGCTCTCCTGCCGCCCTGGGCGCATGAACTCGACGGTTCGCGCAAGGTCGTGTTGGTGACACAGGGGACCGTCGCCAATCACAATTTCGGGTTATTGATCGCTCCGACGCTCACCGCGCTCGCTAACGAGCCTGACGTGCTGGTGGTCGCGACGACGGGCGGACGCCCGGTCAACGCCATTCCCGGCGCCGTTCCGCGCAACGCGCGGGTCGCCAGCTTTCTGCCGTTCGAATGGTTGCTGCCCCGCGTGGACGTCCTCGTCACCAATGGCGGCTATGGCAGCGTCAATCAGGCCATGAGCTATGGAATTCCGCTGGTCACAGCCGGAATGACCGAGGACAAGGCCGACGTCAACGCAAGAGTGGCGTGGTCCGGCGTCGGCCTCAATCTCGCAACCAACGAGCCGACGCAAGAAGCGCTGCGCGCCGCTGTCCGCACCGTACTCGATCGACCCGCGTACCGCATGCGCGCGTCGCAAATGGCTGACGAATTTACCCGCATCGACACCCGATCCGAGATTCTGTCGATCATCAAACAGGTAGTCGTCACTCAAAAGCTCGAGTTGTTGGCGGAGACGATGGCGACAAGCGCCCCCCGGCGCGCGGTTCGCCACCGGTGATCTGACGTAGCCAATCGCGGAGGAGGGGAGGCGCTTCTCCTCCTCCCAAGAAAACATTCAAAAACATAAGATTCACGTCATGCAAATTCGACCAACCCCTTCGGCTTCACGCTGCTGCTCGGCTTTCTCGCGGCCGTGCCCTATTCCGGCATTGATATCAATTTGCCGGCGCTCGCTGCGACTGGCGCGACGCTTGGCGTTAACCCCTCAGAAGTCGGCCTGACGATGGAGCTGCTGTGGATGCGCGGTGCGCAGGCATTCGACAATTGGGCGATGGTCAAGCCCTTTGCTGCACCTCGATGATCGGGAATCTAGCTAGGCCGCGTCCCGCGCGTGGATGAGCGCCATGATGCCCTCGCTCATCTCGGTGTAGCGCCGCGAGTTCTCGAGTTCGCCCTTGATGCGGTAGTCGTCCATCACGACGATGCGGTCGGCGACGGTAATCATCTCCGGCATGTCGCTCGTGATCAAAAGGATTGCGGTTCCCTGGTCTGCGAGACGGCGCAAGAGCTCATGAATGTAGGCCTTGGTCTTGATGTCGATGCCGACGGAGGGCTCGTCGACGATGAGGATCCTGACGCCCGCGGCGAGCCATTTGGCGACGCTGATCTTTTGCTGGTTGCCGCCGGAGAGATTGCCGACGATCTGCGCGAGCGAGGGCGTACGCACTTCCAACTCAGCGATGACCGGCGAGACATGCGCGCGCACCGTTTCGTCGCGCAGCAGGCCGAACCGCCCGGCGAGCTTGCGCCAGACCGTGATCCCGGCGTTCTCGAGCACGGTATGGGCGAGGATCAGCCCCTCCTGCTTGCGATCCTCGCTGATGTAGCCGATGCCGCAGCGATGAATGGCGTCGGCGACGCTGGCGATACGCTCGGGCCGGCCCGCGATCTCGATCTGGCCTTCGGTCGGCGGATAAAGGCCCAGAATGCATTTGGCGAGCTCCGTCCGGCCCGCGCCGACGAGGCCGTAGAGGCCGACGATCTCGCCCTGGCGCACGGTGAGATCGATGTTTGCATGGCCGAGCGCGGTGGAGACGTTTTTCAGGGCCAGCATCGTCTCCGCGCGGCTGTGATCGCTCGGCGCCCAATCCGGTATCTGCTCGTTTCGGCCGATCATCAGGCGCACGAGATCCTGGCGCCCGAGACCCGCCATCGGCCGGCTCGGACAGGCATTGCGGCCGTCGCGCAATACCGTCACTTCGTCGCAGATTTGCTGCACTTCCTCGAGCTTGTGGCTGACGAACAAAAGGCTCGCGCCCTCGTCTCGGAGCTTCCGCAGCAGTCGAAACAGAACCTCGGCCTCTTGCGGCGTCAGCGAGGCCGTGGGTTCGTCAAGAAGCAGGACGCGCGAGCGCAGCGAAAGCGCCTTGGCGATCTCGACAAGCTGCACCTTCGCGACGTTGAGCTGTGAGACCGGCGTGCGCGGGTCGAGATCGAGCTCGAGAACCTCAAGCCAGCGGCGCGCCTCGGCGTGGACGGCGTCGTAATCGATCGGGCGCATGAGTCCGCCGCCCAGGCGTTCGAGCAATATGTTTTCGCCCACGGAGAAGCGCGGAATGAGATTGCGCTCCTGATGGACGACGCCGACGCCGGCGGCGATCGCATCACGCGGACCCTCGAAGCGGACGGGCGCGCCGTTGAGCCGCAACTCGCCATCGTCAGGACGATAGACGCCCGTGATAATCTTGATCAGCGTCGATTTGCCGGCGCCGTTTTCGCCGAGCAGCGCGTGGATCGAGCCGCCGCGCATCGTCAACGTTACGTCCTGTAGCGCCAGCACGCCGGGGAAGGCTTTTTGAATCCCGCGAGCCTCCAGGCTGAGCGTCGAACTCACGCCGCCCTCGCCACGTTCTGGAACCTCACCTCGCGCAACCGATTGACGCCGACCGCCCAGAGGATCAGCAGACCGAGCACGACCTCGACGAAGTAGGGATCAATGTGAAAGATCACGAGCGCCTGCGTTATGATCGCGACGATCACGACCCCGAACAATGTGCCGAAGACGCTGACATGTCCGCCGCTAAGCGCGGCGCCGCCGATCACGGGAGCGGCGAACGAAAGGATCAACCAATCGTCGCCAATCGAGGGCTGACCGAGTTGCAGGCGCGCGACCAGCATGATCCCGGCGAGCGCGGCGAGAAAGCCGGAAATCGCGTGCGCTGAAATGACCGTGCGCGCAATCGAAATGCCGGAAAGCTCCGCCGCGTTCGCATTGCCGCCAACGGCGAGGATGTATCGCCCGATCCGCTGGCGATAGAGCAAATACCACATGCCCGCGACGACGAGCGCGGCGGGCAGGGCGAGCCAGGGAACGGGACCGATAATCGTGGTGGCGCCGAACGCTTTCACGCTCGCGGGGATGCCGTAGAACGGTTGCGCGCGCGTTATGCCGAGATCCGCCCCCTTGAAGATCGAGAGGCTGGCGAGCGTGATGATGAACGCCGAAATGCCGGTCCGCGCGATCAGATAGCCGTTGATGAGGCCCGCGGCGACGCCGATCGCGAGACCCGCCGCCGCCGCGAGAACCGGCGGAAAACCCCACACCTGCATCAGGCCGGCGAAACAGATCGCGGAAAGGCCGCCGATTGCGCCGATCGCCAGATTCATCTGGCCGATGGCGATGATGACCATTTGCGACATTGCGATCAGGCAGTTCACCGACGCCGCGAGTAAGAGGATCTGGATGTTGAACGGCGACAGGAACGAAGGGTCGAATATGCTGATGCCGATCGAGGCCGCCACGATGATGGCGAGCGGGCCGAACCAGTCCGTGCGCAGAAAACGCGAAAAGGCGGCGGTCATCGCGCCAGGCTCCCCATTCGCGCCAGGAGCGACCGTCGTGCGAGATCCGTCAGCACCGCGAGCAGCAGCAGCAGCCCGAGCCAGGTCTGCACCCAGAATTCGCCAATGCGATATTGCAGCAATCCGTTCGTCAATTCGCTGACCAGCACCGAACCAAGGAACGCGCCGAGCACCGAGACGCGACCGCCCGCGAGCGCCGTGCCGCCCAAAACAGGCCCGAGGAACGCCGGCAACAGCCAGTCCTGTCCGAGATCGCCGGCCATCGAGGGAATGGCCGCGCCCGTGCGCGCGACGACCATGATCGCGGCGATCCCAGCGAGAATGCCCGAGAGAATGTGGCAGATGACGAAGATGCGCCCAACCCTTACGCCCGAGAGCTCCGCCGCAGCCGCCTTGGCGCCGGCCGCGAGCATATCCCGCCCCAGCGGCGTCAGGCGATAGAGGACCATCAGGCCCAAACCGACGACAATGCTGACGATCAGCAGCGCCGAGACGTAGCCTTCGATCCGCATCCTCCCGAACGCGGCAATCTCGGGCGGCAGGTTGCGAAACGCCTGTGCGCGGCTGATGAAGACCATCACGCCGAAAAATACGCTCATCGTCGCCAGCGTGATGATGAAGCTGTGCAACCCGGAGCGGACGATCAGCGCGCCGTTGACCGCGCCGAGCGCGCCGCCGAGCGCGAGCGCCCCCGCGATCGCGAGCGGGAGCGGCAAGCCAACGCGCTCGAGCAGCCAGCCCATCGCCATCGCCGCGCAGACGCCGATGGCGCCGACGGAGAGATTGAGGCCCCCGGTCACAATCACGACCATCATCGAGAAGCCGATCATGATGTCGATCGCCATCGTTCGGCCGAGCGTGAAAAGATTGAATTGCGAGCCGAAGCCCGGCGTTCCCAGCGCGAAGATCGCGCCAAAGATCGCGATCAGCGCGATGAGCCCGAATTCGTTGGTGAGCAGCAGGCGCCCCGGAGCGGAGATTTCGGTCCAGGCGATAGCCCCGCGCGCGCGCTTGGCGTCCGAGGCCGCTTGGGAGCTTTCGATCGGGGTCGGCGCGTCCATGTTAAGGCCTATTGCCGCTCAATTTGCAGGTTTCATCCCCTTCTCCGCGTGCGGGAGAAAGGGGCCCAAAGGGCCGGATGAGGAATCGAATCCTGTTCGATCCTCAGCCCGGCCCGCTCAGCGGCAGATGGGGCCGTATCGCTTCGAGCCTGCTCGAACTCACGAGCAGGTGAGATAAGTCTTCTCGAAATCGGCAAAGATCTTCTTGGTGATCGCCTGCATCGAGGCGACATAATTGTCGACGGCGTTCTTGTCGGCATAGACGGTGCCGGAGTCGATGAAGCGGTTGGTCAGCGCGATCGTCTTGAACGGCGCGTCGGCCTTCACCTTGCAGCCGTGGCGCAGCTTGTCGAGCGCGTAGGAGCCGATGAAGCCCTGGCCATAGGGATTTTGCAGCATCGTGCCGTCGACATAACCGTCCTTGATCGCCTTCAGCACGACTTCGTCATGGTCGATACCGACCATCTTGATGCGCTTGTCGCCGATTTTGCGAAGCGCATTGGCGGCGACGACAGCGGGGACCCAGGCGGTGGTGACGATGCCGTCGACGTCGCCGGCGTGAGCGGCGAGATACGCGTTGATCTTCTCTTCGGCGGGCTCGGGCGCGTCGATGTCGGCGATCACCTGAACCACGCTGACGGCGCCGTTCGTTTCCTTGGCCGCCTTCTCCACCGCGTCAATGCGCAACTGCGTATTCGGATCGACGAGGAAGCCGGTGAAATGCGCGATACGGCCCTTGCCGCCCATCGCCTTGATCAGCTCTTTGGTGCCGAGATACGCCGAATTGCCGGTGTCGGTGCCAAAGCAGAACGACGCCGTCGTCGGCTCCTTGAGGCAGCCGGCGGTCGCAATGACGGGCGCGCCGTTTTCCGTCAGTTCCTGAACCGTGCTGTTAGAGCCGACGGGATCGCCCGGGAACACCAGGAACGCGTTGTAGCCCTGGCTCAGGAGGCTCTCGAGCAGCGAATTCTGCACGCTGAGCTCCCATTTTTGCGGAACCCGATAATCGGCCGCGCCGAGGTTGAACTCCTTCATCGCGTCCTGCCCGGCCCTCTCCCACGCGGCGAAATAGGGGTGCGGGCCTCCGGGCACGAGCGCGATCTTGGTCGCGTCCGCGGCCTGAGCGGTCGTCGCCCACGCCGAAAGGGCAATCGCGGCGGCGGCAATCGTATTCAACCCGGAAATTGAGCGCAGCATCCATTCCTCCTGAACGTTTTCCTTGCGCATGTTCGTTGACAGGTCGGCGCCCTGCGCATCGGGCGAAACAACATCTTGTGGACTACCAGGTACACTAGTATACAAGCTGGCCCCGGCAACGGCTTTTGTCGGGCTGTCGCCATTTTTGGAACGAGGCCGATGACGGCGGCTTTGGCGGTCGAAACAGAGGACGAAGACGACGCCCTCCTGCGGCTGACCATTCATTTCGATCGGCGCCGCCAAGTCAGCGACCAGGTCTACGAGGCGCTGAAGAAGGCGATTATCTCGCTGCGGTTGCCGCCGGGAACGTTGATCAGCGAAAACCGCATCTGCCGCCAGATCGGCGTTTCGCGCACTCCGGTGCGCAGCGCGATCACCAGGCTCGTCGAGGACGAGTTGATCGAAGTCTTTCCGCAAAAAGGCAGCCTCGTCGCGCCGATCAAGCTCAGCGCGGTGCGCAACAACCATTTCATCCGAAAGGCCCTCGAAATCGCCGTGCTGCGCCGCGCGTCCGAGGCGTGGACGCCCGAACTCGCGGCGCGATCGCGGCAGATCCTGACGGACCAGGCCGCGGCCTTGGCCGACGGGGACCTCGAGCGCTTCCATGAACTCGACGAGGAGTTCCATCGCGCCTTCTGCTCGGCCGCCGACCTGGGAGGCGTATGGAGCACGATCCAGATCGCCAAGGCGCGTGTCGACCGGGTCCACCGGCTCGCGTCGGGGGTGGGCCGCTTGCCCCTCGTCATCGCCGAACACGGCGCCATCTTGGACGCGCTCGACGGCGGCGACCGCGAGCGGGCGGAGGAGCGCCTCGACTACCATCTCGAACGCGCGCCCGCGATCATGGAAACGCTGATCGGGTCGCACGAGAAATATTTCGTCGAATAGAACGACGCAGACCAAGGGGAGGAACAGGATGGCGACCATCGCGCGCGTCGAAATTCGCATGGTCGATCTCAAGCCCAAGGTGAAGCGCGTCGACGCGATCCAGTCCTTCGTCAGTCAGGAGACGCCCTTTGTCCGCATCACCGATTCCGACGGCGCGGTCGGGGTCGGCTACAGCTACACGATCGGCACCGGCGGCCCCGCCATCGTCGAACTGCTCGCCCGCTCGCTTGCCCCGGCGCTCCTGGGGCGCGACGGAGCGCAGGTCGAGAAGATCTGGCGCGATCTCCTTTTCCTCACGCATGCGACTTCGGTCGGCGCGATTACGAGCCTGGCGCTCGCTGCGATCGACACGGCGCTGTGGGACCTGCGTTGCCGCAAGGCCGGACTTCCCCTGCATGTGATGGCGGGCGGCGCCAAGGACCGGATCCGTCTTTACACCACGGAGGGCGGCTGGCTGCATCTGCCGAAAGAGGCGCTGGTCGACGATGCGCTCAAGGCCAAGTCGCTCGGCTTCGGGGGCTCCAAGGTCAAGGTCGGGCGCCCTATCCACGAGGACGTCGAACGACTGGATACGCTGCGCGCGGCGCTCGGCGCCGACTTCGAGATTCTCACCGACGCCAATCAGGCCTTCAACGTCGACGAGGCGATCCGCCGCGCCCGCCATTACGAGGCCGCCGACATCGGCTGGTTCGAAGAGCCTCTGCCCGCCGACGACATCGAGGGACACGTGAGGCTCTCGCGATCGACGTCGATCCCCATCGCGGTTGGCGAGAGCCTCTACGGGCTTTCGCACTTTCGCGACTATCTGCAACGCGGGGCCTGCTCCATCGTCCAAGTCGACGTCGCGCGCATTGGCGGCGTGACGCCCTGGCTGAAGACCGCCCATTTGGCGGAAGCCTACAATGTCGCCGTCTGCCCCCACTTTCTGATGGAACTGCATGTCGCGCTGTGCTGTGCGGCGCCGAATTCCCGCTGGTTGGAATATATTCCCCAGTTGGACGACCTGACGACCGAGCCGATGCGGATCCGCGACGGCCACGCTGAGCCCAGCGAAGCGCCGGGCCTCGGCATCAGCTGGGATTTCGAGGCGATCGAACGACTGACGGCGGAAGGGAGCCATCGCGATCTGCGCTTGGCCTGACGCTCACTTTTTCAGGGCGGACGGACGGTCTTCCGATCGACCCTTACTAGGCGACACGCCCAGCGCTCGTCCCGTCGGCCTTGCCGCTCGGTTGCCGCTGGCGGTAGAACCAGTCCACAACAACAAATTCATCCGCCGAGGAAACACACCAAGGAAGGGCCAACTCAATGTCGAGCGAATCCAAGACGCAGGACTGGTCGAAACCGGCCGCAATGGCGATCCCCAAGGGAGGGTATTTCCAGGACAAGGTCGAGCAGGGACGTTACGGGCCCATCTTTCCCAAGACCCCCGCCTGTTACGGCTTTTCGATCCTCGCGAAAATAGTCCCGGGCCGCGAGGACGTTTTCTACAAATACGCTAAAGACATTGAGAACACGATCGCGGCGCAGCCGGACGCGCTCGCCGTATTGCAGCTGCATTATCTGCGCTGGGTGCTCTTTCCCATCAAGGGTGACACCTACTTCATGTATCAGGGCATTTTCGACACGGACTTCGATAAGTACACCGAAGACGCGGTGACCCTATTCGGGATTACTGGCCTGCGAACGGTGTTCGAGAATCTGGAGGGTTTCCCGATGGACTGGCAGACAAACCCCGGCGCCTTCGTCAAATTTGTTCGCGATCACCAATGCCCGAGCTTCCTCGAATACGCGGAATATCCATACGCGAGCGCTACCGAAATCAAAAAGGCGCTCAAACTGAAGGCCGCGTTCTCGACCATGCTCGACCAGATGCAATGATTCCGCCGGCGGGGTTGTCGGATCGGACATCTGCGACTTCCGCCCGAACGATGGACAAGAGGCTAACATGCCCGACGCGGCAGGACCGATGGAAACGGTGAGAAGCTACATCAACGCCTTCAACAAAGGGGAGGTGAAGGCGATGGCGGCGCTTTTCGATGCGTCTGGCTCGATCCTTGACGGGATGGCGCCGCATGTGTGGCAGGGTCCTACAGCCTGCGAGGATTGGTATGGAGAGGTGTTGGAAGAAGGTGAACATGCGGGCGCCGATGGCTATTTCATCGCCCTAGGCGAGCGGTCGCATGTCGACATCGCCGGCGACAGTGGATATGTAGTCGTGCCTGCGACCATGACGTTCAAACTGCGTGGCCAGCAGATCACCCAGTCCGGCGCGACCTATACGGTCGCGCTTCGGAAGCTTGCCGCTGGTTGGCGGATTCGAGCGTGGGCGTGGGCGAAAGGCGCTCCAGCGGGACAATAGCGCAGCTGACGGTCATCGACGCCGAGGTCAGTAAACGGGAACGTCGCGATGCTCGAATTCGATGACATCCAGCACTTCTTGCTGACGCGCGCCCCGGCGCTCAAGGCCCGCTACGAGTTTCTGTCGTTTCGCGACGGCACCGGGGGCCGCGCCTGGGCAGCGGCGATCAAAGAGACGATCCATTCGGCGGCGTCGATGCGGGCCAGCGTCGATCAGGACAAGCGCTGGGTGACGGCGGCTTTCACCTGGAACGGCCTCAGCGCGCTCGGACTGGACGAGGCTTCGCTCGCGTCTTTTCCAGAGGAGTTCAAGCAGGGCATGGCGGCGCGGGCGCAGATGCTCGGCGACACAGGCGTGAACGCTCCCGACCATTGGGTCGGCGGGCTTGCGAGCCCGGATCTGCATGCAATCGTCATTCTCTTTGCGCGGGACGACGCCGAGCATGACCGGTGCGTCGCGGAGCACGAGAAGCTTATCGCCAACTGCCCCGGCGTCGAAGTCCTCTCCGTGCTCGACCTTCAGGCCATTCCGCCGTTCGGCTACGCGCATGAGCATTTCGGCTACCGCGACAGGTTGTCGGAGCCAGCCATCGAAGGAAACGGCGTCGAGCCCACGCCAGGAACCGGCGAACCTTTGAAGCCGGGCGAGTTCATCCTTGGCTACCCCGACGAATACGGAGTCACAGCCGACAGTCCGCGGCCGGAAATTCTCGCCCGGAACGGCAGCTACATGGCCTACCGGCGGCTCGAGGAGCATGTGGGGAAGTTTCGCGAGTTCCTGCGCCAGCACGGCGACACTGTGGAGGAACAGGAACTGGTCGCGGCCAAGCTGATGGGGCGCTGGCGCAGCGGCGCGCCGCTCGTGCTCGCGCCCGAAAAAGACGATCCAGTCCTCGGCGCCGACATGCAGCGCAACAACGACTTCACCTACAAGGAAATGGACCCGCACGGCTACGCGGTCCCGCTCGGCTCCCACATCCGGCGGATGAATCCTCGCGACATGGGGCACAACATGAACCGGCGGCGAATGATCCGGCGAGGGGCGCCCTACGGACCTCCTCTGCCGGAAGGCGCTCCCGACGATGGGGTCGAACGCGGAATCGCCGCCTTCGTCATCTGCGCGAGCCTCATCCGCCAGTTCGAGTTCGCGCAGAACGTCTGGATAAACGACCGGAACTTCAACGAGCTCGGCAACGAGCGCGACCCGATCATCGGCGACCCAGGACGGGACGCTGGAGTACAAGATTCCCAAGCGCCCCATTCGCAAGAAAATCGTCGGGTTGCCGGCCTTCACTACGCTAAAGGGCGGCGCGTATTTCTTTCTCCCGGGGCTCAAGGCGCTTAGCTATCTCGCGTCACTGAACGCGCAGGGCCAAGCCTGAGCGACCAGCACGGCAAGTGGGAAGACCCTATGTCAGCGCAAGCTTCCGCCCGCACCTACAATCAGGATCACATTCCGCGCAAATATACGCCGGGCAAGCGGCGCGTGAGCATCTACTGGACGTGGAGCTATCCGTGGGAAGCACAGCGCGACCCCGCGGCGATGGAGAATCGGTTCTCGACGATGACGGAAGTCCGCCGCGTCGCCTGGCCGGCCTATGAGACGCCGGAATGGAGCGCAGCGCAGTTCCTTCAGGGCATCGCGGGAACGCTCGAGCTGTTTCACCGCTCTAGCCTCAGCTTCCAGAAGATCGCCGGCGAGACAACGGGCCATCCCGTCGCCGTCTTCCAGCGCATCGACCAGGCCGGCTACAAGCTGCCGATCGACGAGCGGGTTCTCGCTGACGCCGACACCCTGATGGTGTTCGGACTCGACCATATCCTCTCCGAACAGGAGGCGGCGCCGGAGGAGATCGCCGCGATCCGCGAATGGTTGAAGCGGGACGGCGCGTGCCTTTTGCTAGCGCCTCATCATGACGTCGGCTTCACCGGCGACATGAAGCAGCGCCAGATGGAATATCTGCACCACGGCGATCCGCTGGTGCCGCGCCAGCAGCGGTTTGGCCAGTACACGCGCTCGTTGATGAAGGGGCTTGGCGTTCCCGTACATAACACCTACGGCCTTCGCCCAGCGCTGGTGAAAGGCACAAACGAAATTGCTCCGCTCACGCCCTTCCACGACCTCGACGCCCTTGGCCTCTTGCGGAACGTTCCGACCCTCAACTTCCACCCTCATCTGCCGCATTACGAACTGACGGAAGGCGCGGGCTCCGTCGAAGTGCTTGCGCGGCAGCCGATCGACCTCGAGCGCCCCCATCCTTTCACCGAGGCTGGCGCTAGGGAGTTCAACTGCCTCCTTTGGATGCCGCCGAACGAGCAAAGGGCGGGAGACATCGTTCTGGTCGATTCCACCAATTTCACCACCCTCTTTGGCGGCACCACGAGTCTCGAGACCTTCTGGAGGAATCTCGCGGCGATGAGGTGAGCGGCGTTCGTGGCGACGGCGCGTTTGAAGCTTGCGCGTGCTTTGCACGCTCAAGAGAGACCGTCGCTTCTCGCTCTTGCGCGTTGCGCTTCTGTCGCTGGCGCTCTGAGCGTGGCGGGTCCTGTTCTTGCCGGCTCGGATTCCCCTGATGTCGCGAACGCAACCGGCGACGACCCGACCCAGCCGTTGGGCAAGATCGAGCTCCTTGATCGCTACACCGAAGCCCCCGGTCCAGGCGTCGAGGAGGGAACGACCAAACGGGTCGAAACCAACACCCCATTCGCCCGGATTGACGCGCCATTCAGAATCGCGCCGCAATGGGAGTTGAACTTCCGAGCCGAAATTCCCGTCGTGTGGACGAACGGGGTGACGCCCACGAATCCAACCGGCGCCACCGTATCCGGCTTCGGCAACGTGCTTGGTCAGGCGTGGATCGTGCACGATTTCGATCAACGCTGGGCGGTTGCGCTCGGCGGGCAGTTGATCGCGCCAACCTCAACCAACGGAGTGGCGAATGACGCTTGGGAACAGGTCACGGGTTTTGTCGTCCGCGCCATGCTTCCGGAGATCAGTCCGGGCAGCTATTTCGCGCCGCAGGTGCGCTACGGAATTGATTTCGAGGGCAATGACGACGGTCGGATGCTGCGGCAGTTGCGCATCGCGCCGACGCTCAACGTCAATCTGCCGCACAGCCTGTTCTTCACGCTTTATCCGAGCCCTGACGTTCGATTGAACTATGGGGCGCCAGTGCACAACCAGACAGGCCGATTGTTTCTGCCGCTTAACTTCTTGGTCGGCTGGAAGCCGACCGAGCATACCGTGATTTCGGCCGAGTTCGGCATTCCGATCATCAAGGATTTTCCGGTTTACAGTTTCAAGACCCAATTGAGAGTGGGCTATTTGTTCTAATTCCGGTTCCGTCGCTGCGCGCAGCGGCGAGGAACGCGCTTCGCATTGCAACGCGAAAGTCCCGTCTTAGACTCCCCGATCAGGCCGGGGGTCTGCTCCCAGTCGATTTGACCCATTCGCCACGCCCTGCTGTATGACCGCTATTTGCCCATTCCAGCCAACTATGGCGGGGTGGTCACGATGATGGCGCTCGCTTTGATGGAGCCTGCATGCGTCACTCCCCAGAAGTCCGCGGATCAGTCGCCGACTTCTCGCGGCTCATTCGCCGTCGCCGTGTGATCAGCCGTCGAAATAGGGCTCTCCCGGTCCAATCATCCCGTTTTCCTCATCGCGCTCAGATGCGCGTCCAGCGCGGCAGGGTTCGCGAGAAGCTCGGCGCTCGGCGCGGCGTGGGCGATGGCGCCGCGGTCAAGCACGATCGCCTGGTCGGTGAGCGGCAGGATCTTCTTCGGCTTCTGTTCGACGATGATCATCGACATACCCGCGCGGCTGAGTTCGCGCAAAGCGTCCAGCAATTCGTCGACGATGATCGGCGCGAGTCCCTCGGTCGGCTCGTCGAGCAGCAGCAGGCGCGGGTTGAGGACCAGCGCGCGGCCGATCGCCAGCATTTGCTGCTCCCCGCCCGACAATTGCCGGCCCATGGTTTGGCCCCGCTCCTCGAGGCGGGGGAAGAGTCCGTAGACGCGCTTGACCGTCCAGGCTCCCGGAATCGCAACCACGGTCAGGTTCTCCTCGACGGTCAGTGAGCGGAAGATGTTGCGCTCCTGTGGCGTCCAACCAATGCCGCGCCGCGCACGGAGATATGGCGGAAGAGGCGCCATGTCCTCGCCGCCAAGGAAGATCTGGCCGCTGAAGCGGGTGGTGACGCCGATCAGCGAATCGATGAGCGTCGTCTTGCCCACACCGTTGCGTCCGAGCAGCGCCAGCGACTGCCCCTCCTCAAGGCCGAAGCCGACGTCGTGGACAACCCTCGCCTCGCCATAACCCGCGCTTAAGCTTTCTACCCGGAGGAGCTCACCCATGCGCGTCTTCGCCGAGATAGACGGCGCGGACACGCTCATCCGCGGCGATCGTCTCTGGCGTCCCCTCGGCCAGCAGTCTCCCCGCCACCAGCACCGAGATGCGCTCCGCAAAATTGAACACGAGATCCATATCGTGCTCAATCAGGAGGATCGCGACATCCGACGGGAGCGCGGCGAGGGCGGCGAGAATGTCGCGCCGTTCCTGCTCCGGCACGCCGGCGGCGGGTTCGTCGAGCAACAGAACTCGCGGCCGCGTCGCGAGCGCGAGGGCGATCTCCAAGAGCCGCTGCCTGCCGTATGGGAGCTGCCGCGTCGGCCGGTCCATGTCGGCCTCGAGGCCGAAGCGCGTCAGCAGCTCCGCGATTTCGGCTACGATCGAGGGCCGCCCGCCGGCAACGCGCCAGAAACCGTCGCCAGAACTGTTGCGCTCCGAGATCGCGAGCGCAAGCGACTCGGCTGCTGTCAGAGCGGGAAACAGCTGATTGATCTGGAATGTGCGCGAGAGGCCCATCCGCACCCGCGCGCTTGACGCGAGATGCGAGACGTCGCGCCCCGCTAGCCAGACCTGCCCGGCAGTCGGCTTGATCACGCCGGTGAGGAGATTGATCAGCGTCGTCTTCCCGGCACCGTTCGGTCCTATCAGCGCCTGCCGGGCGCCGGGCTGAATCGCGAACGACACATCGTCGGTCGCGGTCAGCGCGCCGAAACGGCGCGTGAGGCCGCGCGCCTCGAGCGCCGGAGCGCTCACGCCGCACCTCGAGGTACAGCGCTCGAAGCGATGAGGTCGATCAACCGCCGAGGCGCCGCTGCAATTCGCTCGCGGCCGCCCAGCACCAGGATGACCAAAGCGAGTCCAATCCAGAATTCCCAGTATTCTGGCGTCGCGGCGGAAATCACGTCTCTTAGTACGATGAACGCAGCCGCGCCGATTATGCCTCCGTATAGATATCCCGCGCCGCCGATGATGAGCATCAGCATCACGTCGGCCGATCGATGAAAATCGAACAGGTCGAGCGACGCGATCTGCGTCGTTTGCGCCAGCAGCGCGCCCGCCGCGCCTGCGTAAGCCGCCGCAATTGTATAGATCGCAATGATGCGGCGGCTGGTGTCGACGCCGAGCGCGTCCGCGCGCAGGCGATTTGCGCGGATCGCGGTCAGCGACAGGCCGAACGGCGAGTGCGCCAGTCGGCGCGCGATAACGAACAAAACGAATAGGACCGCGAAGCTGTAGAGCGCCGCGTTGCGTTGCCCGGTGAAGCCAATCGGGAACAGTCCAAGCACCGGCGCAATCGCGAAATTGAGCCCGTCCGCGCCGCCGGTCAGCCAACCATTGCGGTTGGCGAGTTCCCCAACCATGAGCGAGACGCCAAGCGTCACCATGAGCCGAGTCAGGTCGCCGCCTCGAAGCAAAAGCGGCGCGGTCACGAGGCCGACGGTCGCAGCGACGGCGGAGCCCAAGGCAAGCCCGAGCAGGGGATCGGCGAATCCCTGGCTTGCGAGAATGGCCGCGGCGTACGCGCCAAGGCCAAGGAACACCGCATGTCCGAGCGAGACGATTCCGGTCAATCCGAGAATGAGATCGAGCGACAAAGCAAACAGGCCGGCGGTCAGGACTTCATTGATAATCGCCGCCCGCGACGGCAAAGCGAAGATCACGGCCGGGATGATGAGCCAGAACACGATTTCAGCCCATCGCCAGCGCGCGCGCCCTCGCAGATGCGCGGTGAGGCGGGGCATCGTTTCGGCTGGGTCGGGAACGCTCAACGTCCTTCCCCGCGTGCAAACAGTCCCTGCGGCCGCACGATGAGGGTAACGACCATCACGGCATAGATGATGAACGCGCCGATCGAAGGTGCGTAATATTTGCCCGCGACATCGAGCACGCCGAGAAGAAGCGCGCCGAACAAGGCCCCTATGATCCCGTTTGAGCCGCCGATGGTGACGATGATGAGAAAAGTCACTAGGAATTTAATCGGAAACGACGGATCGATGCCGCCGACGACATCGGCGGCTAGCGCGCCCCCCAACCCCGCGAGTCCGCTTCCGACCGCAAAGGCGATGGCGAAGATGCGGTCGACATTGATGCCCAAACCCTGGGCGACGCGCGAGTCGTCGACCGCCGCTCTCAACTGCGCACCGAATTTGGTCTTGATCAGGAACGTTTGCAACGCCGCGGCGATGGCGCCGCATACTGCGACGATGAACAGCCGGTAGACGCCGATGCCGACGCCATGGATCTCGATGCGCCCGCTGAGCCAGGCGGGAAGGTGAACCTGCTGCGGCTCGTCGCCGACGAGGTAAGCCGCGATCGGCATAGCCATAAGCACGAGGCCAATGGTGAACAGCACCTGATCGAGTGGGCTCGCGCCGTAGAGCCGGCGATAGAGCGTGCGCTCGAGGACGACGCCGAGAATTGCGGGGATGAGGAAGGCCGCCGGCAGCGTGACGAGGAAAGGAACGCCGGCGCGGTTCATGAGCAGGGCCGTGACGTAGCCGCCAACCATGGCGAAGGCGCCGTGGGCGAGGTTGATGAAGTTCATCAACCCCAGCGTCACGGACAGTCCGCTCGCCAGCACGAATAGCAGCATCCCATAGGCCACGCCGTCGAGCAGGATGGTCAGCATCGGGCGTTTGCGGCGTTCACTCTCGCGCCTCGGCGATCCCGGCCGTCAGTGCTTCGCGGCCTTGTAAGGGTCTTTCACATCGGGAATGGTCTCGAACTCGACGTTATAGAGGGCGCCGTCCTTCTTCTCGACTTTGCGGACATAGATGTTCTGCACGATGTCGCGCGTTTCCGGATCGATCGACACCGGCCCGCGCGGGCTCATCCAGCTCATACCCTTCATCGCCGCGATCAGCGCGTCGCCGCTGGCGTCGCCCTTGGTCTTCTCCAGCGCCTGATAGATGAGCGCCATCCCGTCATAAGCGCCGACCGCCATGAAATTCGGCCGCATGCCGTTGTTGGCCTTCTCGAACGCCTCGACAAAAGCTTTGTTCTCCGGCGAATCATGTGCGGCCGAATAGTGATGCGTGGTCACCGCGCCGAGCGCCGAATCGCCAATGTCAGCGAGCAGGTCGTCGTCGGTCACGTCGCCCGTGCCGATCAGCTTGACGCCCGATTTGTCGAGGCCGCGCTCGACGAATTCCTTCATGAAGATTGCGCCCTGGCCTGAGGGCACGAAAACAAACACGGCGTCTGGCGCGTCGTCTTTCACCCGTTGCAGGAAAGGCGCGAAGTCCGGGTTCTTGAGCGGCACGCGGATTTTCTCCGCGATTGTCCCGCCACCCTTTTCAAACGCTCCGGAGAACCACTTCTCAGCGTCGACGCCGGGGCCATAGTCCGCGACAATAGTGACGACTTTCTTGATGCCGTTCTTGGCGGCCCATTCGGCCATCGGGGTCGAGGCTTGGGGAAGCGTGAATGAGGTGCGGACGATATAGGGCGACTTCTCGGTTATCATCGCCGTCGCGGCGGCGCTGACGATCTCGGGAACCTTCGCTTCGGTAGCGACCGGCGCCGTAGCCAGCGCCAGCGGCGTGAGCCCGAAGCCCATCAGCGCCTTGGCGTGATCGTTGCCGATCAGCTCTTCCGCAAGGCGCTTGGTGACGTCAGCTGCGCCGGTGTCGTCCTTGACCTCGAGGACAATCTTCTTGCCGGCGACCGCGTCGCCATGCTGCTGCATGTAAAGCTCGGCGCCGGCGCGCTCCTGCTTGCCGGTCGACGCCTGCTGGCCGGTCATCGGCAGGATCATGCCAATGGTCACGGTATTGTCGTCCGCGCGCACGGCCCCAGCGCCAAGCAGCGCGACGAAAGCGGCCCCGAACATCCACAATCTCGGCATCAACCCTTCTCCTCCCGCTCGGCTTTGTGTGGGCCGACCTGCAATTGTCGTATGTCCCGACGCTAGCCTCTCAGCAGCTGACGCGAAAGAGAGACCTTGGGTTATGTCCAGTCAGCGTTCACGGGCGGCGGGATCGAGCGCACCGAAAATCCGGTCCGCCAGAACGCGATAATCGGGGCCTCGGCCGCATCGCACGCAACCCGAGTTCGCCAATCGTCTGATGGAAGTAGTTCGCCCATCCGCGAGCATGCGGTTTACCGTGCCCTCCAGCGTCGTGGTCTCGTGCCATGTTCTCGATCGGCCGGTCAGCCCATGGATCTTCTCCGCCGCCGCACGCCTCGACGGCCTCGAAGTGCTGACGGTCCATGCCCGGCGCGCCCTTGTTGGAGCGGCGCTGGGCATGGGCATGCGCCAGAATGTCCTCGTGGCCGATCTTGTGGTAGAGGGAGTTGAAGCGATAGCCGGGTTCTGCCTTCGCTTTCGCGCAACGCCGTCGCTTGCCAGGCGGGACTTGCACCCACTGGAAAGCGCGTGTCACGGCGCACACGTAAAGCGGACATTGCGATCCCGATGGTCGAAGTCACGGTTGGGCGGACAGCGGACCTACAACCGTTGGGAGAGGACGGTCGGTTTCCACCGAGGCCGTGCGAAAAGGCGATGTTCAAGAGCCTATGTGGGAGCGGCCTGGAAGCGCGGTTGGGTTTGCTGGTGGTTTAGATTTTCATACGGGAGGGACTAGGCGGCCCTTATCGCCTGGATGAGCGGCTGCACCCCGAGGATGGCGATCATCCGCTTCAGATTGTAGGCGAGAACGTGAAGGCTCATCTCCGCGCTGACCTTTTCGAGGGTGCGCAGCCTGAAGTGGGTCGCGCCCATCCACGCCTTGATGGTTCCAAACGGATGTTCCGCAGTCTGGCGTCGGGTGCGCATGGCCCTGGGCGCGCGTTCCAGCCTCTCCTGCATCGCGTCGAGGACGGCTTCGTGCTCCCAACGCTTGACGCGCCGTTCCTTTGCCGGCGTGCACTTCGGTTTCAGCGTGCAGGCGACGCATTTCGTCGTCCAGTAGTTATGCAGCTTTCGCCCTGCCTCGACGTTAGAATATCGCCAGGTCATCTTCTCGCCGGCAGGACAGCGATAGACGTCTTCGCCCGCATCGTAGACGAAATCCTGCTTGCCGTACCGGCCGTCCGCTTTGGCGGTTGAGGTCAGCGGCATCGGAACGAGCGGCGTCACACCCGCCGCCTCGCAGGCCAGAATCTCTTCGCCCTTGAAGTAGCCGCGGTCGGCGATCGCCGTCAGATCGCTGACGCCAGTCGCCTCTTGCGCCTGCCTGGCCATGGTCGAGAGCTGGCTGCGATCGTTGCCGATATTGGTGACCTCGTGCGCGACGATCAGGTGATGCTGCGCATCGACCACGGCCTGCACGTTGTAGCCAACCATGCCGGTATCCTTGCCGCTCGTCGCCATGGATCGCGCGTCGGGATCGGTCAAGGAAATCTGCTTGTCCGGCGCAGCATGCACGGCGGCTTCCAGCCCCTTGTACTTGCGCATCTGCTCGCGCAGCGTGGCGATCTTGTCCTTCAGCCGCGCCGACTTGGCTTCGGCCACTTCGCCTTCCTGACGGTCCGCCGTCTCCAGCGCCGACAAATAGCGCTCGATGCTTGCTTCGACCTGCTCGATGCGGCGCTGGATTGATCCGCGTGAGAAAGACCTGTCACGGGAATTGACCGCCTTGAACCGGCTGCCGTCGATCGCCACCATCGCGTGGGCGAAGAGGTTCAGGCTTCGACACAGCGCGACGAATTGCCGGCAAGCGGAGCGAATCGCCAGGCCATTGTCCTTGCGAAAATCGGCGATCGTCTTGAAATCCGGCGTCAGCCTGCCGGTCAGCCACATCATCTCGACGTTGCGCGCCGTTTCGCGCTCCAAACGTCGGCTCGACTGGATCTGGTTGACGTAGCCGTAGACGTAGATCTTCAGCATCGTCGCGGGATGGTAGGCCGGACGGCCCGTCTCTTCCGGGACGACGCCCTCAAACCCCAGCCCCCGCAAATCCAGTTCGTCGACGAAGACGTCGATCGCCCGCACCGGATTGTCTTCAGCCACGTAATCGTCAAGGAACTCGGGGAGCAAAACGCCTTGCGTTCGGTTCATGCTCTGCACAAAGCGCTTCATCAAGAACCCCGACTCAATCCTTCAGGATTCTAACCCAGCCAATGTTTTCACACAGCCTGCACCCAAAGCGGACCTCAGCCTCGCCTAACATCCGGTCGTCCTCGACGCACACCGGACATGGTCGGGTCGGCTCAATTCACGTTTGCTTTGCCCTCCGGCACATCCGCTTTGCGCGGATCTAGGCGCCGATCGGCTCGCAATAAGCTCGTAAACTTTATCTTCCATCGCGCTATGTGCTTTGGGTAATCGCCATTTTTAAAATCCATTTGACTTAATAATCAGCGCGGCGCAGGCTTGATGGGCGCTATCATCATCGCCGCAAAGGGCAACGTCTGGGGTGATGGCGCCTAGGACCGGGATGGAGCTCAAGGGGACGAACCAGGAATACGGTCGGCCGTACAACCGGCGGATCGTGCTCGAAACCATCCGACTGCAAGGTCCGATCGCGCGCGGCGAGATCGCGAAGCGGGTCGGTCTGACGGTGCAGACCGTCTCGACCATCACCCGCGAACTCGAAGAGCAGGGGTTCCTGCTCGGCTCTCGCGAGGTGCGGAAACTCCGCGGTTATCCTCCGACCACCCTCACCATCAATCCGGACGGGGGATACGCCATCGGCGTTCACCTGACCCCCCGCGGCATAGATGTCGCGCTCATCAATCTTTCTGGCGAAATCGTCCGACGGCTCCGCCGCAAGCTGTCGCGCATGACGCCGAAAACGGCGCTCGGTGTGATTGCCGATCTGGTGGAAGGGGTCGCCGAACCGCCGCCGGGCAACCGCAAACGCGGGCGCATGCTTGGCGTCGGCCTTGCCATGCCTGGGCCGTTCGACGTCGAATTCGATGAGCTTCGTCGGCCCCACCACGCTCGAAGGTTGGCAGGGTGTGCCGATCCGCGACCATCTTGCGGCGATGACCGGGCTGCCGACCTTCATCGAAAGCGACCATGCGTCTGCGGCGCTGGGCGAACGCCTCTACGGGATCGGGCGAAATGTACGGGATTTTTATTATATTTATTTCGGCGTAGGGCTCGGCGGCTGCATGGTGCAGGATGGCGCCATTCTGCGCGGCGGCCACGGCAATGCTGGCGAAATCGGCCACCTGCCGCTTGTGCCGGACGGCGAGCCGTGCCCGTGCGGCAATGCCGGTTGCCTAGAGCGCTATCTGTCGTGCGAAGCGATGGAGCGCCGCGCGCGTGACATCGGTATCGAGGGCTGGATCGCCGAAGCGGCGCCGCTGCTGCGTCGCGCTATCGCCGTGACCGAGAATCTGTTCGATCCGCAGACCATCGTGATCGGGGGGATTGTGCCGCCCGACGTGTTGTCCCGACTGCTGGCCGCGGCGGAGCCGTTGCTGCACTCGGTCGCGGAGCGAGCGGCGCGGAAATTGCCGCGGGTGATGCGGCCGCCGTCCGGAGAGGACGCCGTGTTGCGCGGCGCCGCATCGCTTGCGGTTTCCGGGGCGCTATCCCCGCGTTTCGGTCTGCTGTTCGCGGGAGACGACGAGCCGGAGCTCGATTTCACGATCGTGCGAGCCAAAGCGGAGACGCGGATGTGAGCAATTCCGCCGCCCTGCTGCACCTAGAAAACGTCGTCAAGAACTACGGCGCCATCGAGGCGTTGCGGGGCATCAGTTTCGACATCGTGGCGGGCGAGGTCGTCGCACTCCTCGGGGACAATGGCGCCGGCAAGTCGACTTTGGTGAAAATCATCTCCGGCGGCCTACCGGCAACCTCCGGTCGGATCGTTTTCGACGGCGTCGAACGTCGCTTCGAATCCCCGGCTGAAGCCAAGGCGGCCGGAATTGAAACCGTCTACCAGGACCTATCGCTCTGTACGAACGTCGATGTCGTCGCGAACTTCTTCATGGGGCGCGAAATCGTAAAGCGCTTCCTCGGCATTCCTATCCTGCAGGAACGGCAGATGCAGGCGGTCGTCGAGAAGGCGATGGCCAATGCCGGGACAAAGATCCCATCGCTGCGCGTCAATGTCGAGCATCTTTCCGGCGGTCAGCGGCAGGCGATCGAATTGAACCGGTTCGTCCATTGGGGCGGCAAGCTCGTGCTGCTGGACGAGCCCTTCGCGGCCCTTGGCGTCGAACAGACGCGGCGTGGCCTTGAGGTGATCAAGCGGATCGCTGCGCAGGGCATCAGCATCATCATCATTACGCACATCATGGCCCAGGCCTTCCAGGTCGCCGACCGCATGGTCGTGATCCGGCAGGGCACGGTCGCTGGCAATGTCGAACGGTCGAAGACCAGCCCGGATGAAATTGTCCGGATGATCACAGGCGAGGAAAGCTGAACGTAAGCAGAGCAGGAGGCGTTAAATGAAGGGAATTGTGTCTTCGATCGTCGCGGCGGCGCTCGCCGCTGCGGTATGGGTCTCGCCGGTTCATGCCGAGTTGAAAGGCAAGATCTACTATATGGTGCCGACCCTGTTGGACGAGTTCCAGACCGCGTCGGTCAGCGCTCTCACCAGGTTCATGGGAGACGTTGGCTACGAAGTTGTCGCAGAAAACGCCGACAACAAAACTGACCTGCAGCAGAGCCAGATGGACAATATCATCAACCTCAAGCCTAAGGCCATCATCCTGGCGGCGGTAGACTTCAACGCCCTAGCGCCGTACATCGAGAAGGCGCGCGCGGCGGGTATTCCGGTGATGATTTTCGACCGGCAGATCACCTCCACAAAGTCCGATCTCACCTCGGTCGCCGGGACGGTCGAGATCGGCTACATCGCAGCCGAACAAATCCAGGGTCTTCTGAAGACGAAGAATGGCGCGGTGAAGGGCAAGGTTCTGCAGGTGCTGGGTGATCCGGGCGACCCCTATACGCTCGACATCCAGAAGGGCTTCGAAGAAAAGATGAAGCCCTTCCCGGACGTGAAGATCATCTCGCTGCCCGCCATGCAGTGGGAGGCGTCCAACGCCGGCACAATCGTCGCCGATCAGATGGTGGCGAACCCGGATATCGACCTGATCTTCGTGCATGCGGCGCACCTCGCCGTCGCGGCCGTCGCGTCGCTGGAGGCCAAGGGCAAGAAACCCGGCGACGTGCTGCTCGTCTCCTCCAACGGCGCGCCGGTGGGCCTCGATCTCATCCGCAAGGGATGGGAGCAGGTCGAAGTCGAGCAGCCGCTGTTCGCGCAGGCGGCGGCGCTCGCGATGTTCGCCGATAAGGTCGTGAACAAGGAGGAAATCAAACCCGGCCCGTACACGGTTCTCGGTCTTGATTCGACGATGACGACCGAGAGCTGGGGCCCGAACATCAAGATCCCTGGCGCGGCGATCAACAAGACCAATGTGGATGAGCCGCGGTTCTGGGGCAACATGAAGGTCCCATCCACGCCGATCCAGCCGGTTCGCTGATCGGCTGAATTCACCTACCCACGCCGCACCCGTCCGGGTGCGGTGTGGGATGAGGTCTGCGATTCCACTGGAGCGCGCGAATGGTCTCTCCGCGCCGGCAGGCGTTTGTCGAATTTCTGCTCGACAATCTCGTCTGGCTGCTGCTGGTCGTCGTGCTGGCGGCGTTCTCGCTCGCCATTCCGAATTTCTTTCAGATCGGCATTTTTTCCAACATCATCGAGGACTCCACTTATGTCGGCGTGATGGCGATCGGGCTGGCCATCGTCATCATCGCCGGCAACATGGATCTGTCCGTGGAATCGGTCGCGGCGCTGACCGCGATGGTGACGGGCATCCTGTTCTGTTCGCGTGGCATCGGCGTCGGCCTCACGCTGACGCCCGAGTGGCTGGTGGTTCCTGTCTCACTCGCGATTGCTCTCATCGTCGGCGCGGCGATCGGCGCGCATCAACGGCTGGCTGGTCGTGCGGCTGAAGATGAATGCGTTCATCGTGACGCTGGCGTCCTATATCTGGGTGCGTGGCCTGGTCGTCGCCATCTCGGGCGGTCGTTCGGCGCAGGAGCTGGCTCCGTCGCTGCGCTTCATCGGCATCCATGTCGTCGCCGCGATTCCTCTCAGCGCTTGGATCGCGATCTTGTCCTTCGTCGGCTTCTCCTTCGTGATGACAAAGACGCCGTTCGGCCGGCATGTCACGATGATCGGCGGAAATCCGGTCGCTGCGTTCCGGGCAGGCATCAAGGTCGATCGGCTAGTGCTGACGACCTTCGTGATGGCCGGCGCCATCGCAGGTCTCGCCGGCTGGCTGCTGGCGATCCGGACGTCGGGCGCCACGGCCAATCTGGGTACTGGCATGCTGTTTCGCGCCTTCGCCGCAGTTGTGATCGGCGGTGTCAGCCTCAAAGGCGGCATCGGCCGGCTGCCGGGCGTCTATGCGGGCGTACTGCTGCTTTCGGCGATTCAGACCGCCATCAATCTGATGGGCCTGCCAGCGCACTATACCCAGATGATTCTGGGCGGTCTGGTGCTGGCGGCGGTCTTGCTCGACACAGTCAAACTTCAGATCCGGCAGAGGATGGCATGAGCGGACGTCTCGCAGGCAAGGTCGCGCTCATCGTCGGGGCCGCGCGCGGCATCGGCGCCGGCATTGCTGAGCGCTTCCATGAGGAGGGCGCCCGTCTGGTCATCGCCGACACCGAGGCGGTGGCCGGTACGACGACGGCCGAGCGCCTCAACGGCAAGTTTGTCGCAACCGACATAGCCAAGCCCGTGGACGCCGAGCGTGCAGTCGAGACTGCGCTCGCGGCCTACGGCGATCTTCATATCGTGGTGCAGAACGCCGGCATCTATCCATGGTCCCTGATCGAAAATATCTCACCGGAGGAGTGGGACCTCGTGCTCGGCGTCAACCTGCGGGGCACGTTCCTCGTCGCCCGCGCCGCATTGCCGCACATGAAGGCGAAACGTTACGGGCGGTTCGTATTCACCTCCTCCATAACCGGCCCCCGTGTCACCAGCCCGGGCCACGGTCACTATTCCGCATCCAAGGCCGGCATCAACGGCTTCATCAAGTCGGCGGCGCTGGAATTCTCGGCCTACAATATCACTGTCAACGGCGTAGAGCCGGGCAACATCCTTACCGAAGGCATGCAGCAGCACCGCAGCGAGGCCTTCATCCGCAGCATGGAGGAGGCCATTCCGCTCGGTCGTCTGGGTACGCCGCTCGATGTTGCGCAAGCGGCGCTATTCCTCGCCTCGGACGAGGCAGCGTATGTCACTGGCACGACAATCGTGGTCGATGGCGGGCAGACTCTGCCCGAAGGCAAGGACTTCCGGTTAGGACCGGCGTGATCTGGATCTGGACATGATGCGGACCGGCTTGTTTGGGCCGTCCAAATGAGAAGCGTGATGGCGCGGGACAAGGTGCTTCAAACACCCGCATCTGTCGGCCCGCCCTGCCCGGCTTTGCCGTTTGCAGCGAAACCGTCGTTTCGCCATGCGAAACCCTTGTTTCGCTTCTGGAGCCTTAAGCCTGTGAACTCATTGGGGACGCTGAATCAGCCATTTCGTGGTTTCCTTTATTATCAAGGGCTTGAGGTCGATTTCGTTTCGCTGCGTTCTCTCGCAGCCCTCGCGAGCCGTTTTCGGCCTGCCTAAGCGCCAGCGCCTCGCGCGCCGCGTCGAGGCGGCCGAGCCTGTCTTCCATCTTGTCGACCCCTTCGCCGATCCTTTGGAACGCGGCCTTGAAGCGGAAACGCTCGGGGGCAAGGCGGTTTAGATGGTCGAGGATGCGAGCGAAGGCATGTGCCGCCGAAGGCTTGCCGGCGTCGATCTGGCCGCCGATCAGCTCGAGCGCTCGCTCGAGCCGCGCGATCTGCAGCAGCAAAATCGTCGGCGGGATTGGCGTTGCGCCGATCAAGCTGCTCGCGGACAACCTGCTGCACCCGCCGGACACTGAGGCTTTCCGAGGCCGCGATGGCGCAGATCGACTCCCCGCCCATGAGGCGAGCGAAGACCGGCCGCGCGCTTGTGCTCCTCGCTCAAGAATCGGACCGGCTTTGCGACTGGCGCGGGCATGGCTTCCGTTCGCCGAAACCGGCAGTAAAACCCATATTCTGTCAATCGGAAAGGATTTGCAAAAAAAAGCGCAAAGGGCGCGGCCCGACCTCCTATCAGAAGGTCGCCGTGGCCGGATCGGGCCCTATCCGGCCCCCGGGCGAATCAAGCGCCTCGATACGCCGCACGTCGTCGCGGTCGAGCCGGAAGTCGAGCGCGCCGATGTTCTCTTTCAGGCGCTCGAGCCGAACGGTCTTCGGAATGGCGATCAGACCGCTTTCGAGATGCCAGCGAATGACGACTTGCGCCGGCGTTTTCCGATGCCTGGCGGCAATATCGACAAGCGCAGCCTCGCTTAGCAAGCCGCCTCGACCGAGCGGGCTCCACGATTCTGTTCTGATCCCATGCTGATCGTGAAACGCGCGGAGCGCCTTTTGCTGAAACCGGGGATGAAGCTCGACCTGGTTGACCGCGGGCGTGACGCCGGTTTCGCCAATGATCCGTTCGAGGTGATCGCGATTGAAATTTGAGACGCCGATCGCACGGACCCGTCCGTCCTGTTGTAGCTGGACGAAGGCCTTCCAACTTTCGACATAGCGGTTGACGCGCGGGCGCGGCCAGTGGATCAAATACAAATCGAGCGTGTCGCGGCGGAGCTTTTTGATGCTCTCGTCAAATGCGCGCATCGCTTCGTCGAAGCCGTGATCCGAATTGGCGAGTTTCGTCGTCACGAAGACGTCGGTCCGGCCGAGTACCGCATTGCCGACGCCCTCCTCGTTTCGATACATGGACGCGGTGTCGACCAAGCGATAGCCTTCGTCGACCGCCATTTTGACTACCCGCTCCGTCTCATCAGGCGGCGTCTGAAAGACCCCGAGTCCAAATTGCGGCATGGCGCCGCCGTCGTTGAGGTCAACGGTCGTTTGGGTCTGATTGGCCATAAGCGCCGTTCCCGGGTTTGGAGGAGCGGCAAGCCTGACCCAAGTGGCCGCGTTCGGCAAGCGAGCGAGACCGTCGCCAGCAGCAACAGCATTCCCGCGATCGACGTAAAGTCGCCGCCATGGTGACGCGGTCGTTGACCGCGTCACCGCTCACCGGGCGCGGCTACAAGGGCGCAATTCCGCGGAAACCCGCCGTACGGCTTCCTTGGAAGCGCGCGAGGGTGACCAAAGCTGGTGCGGCACCATATATAGGCGCTTAGATACAATTTTTCAGCGTCCGTGGGGAGCCAAGCAGCTTGCACTCCGACTTCGCTTCAACCTTAGACGCGCGAACCGGCGCGGGCGGAAGCTCGCCTGCGCCTCGACGGTCAGGCGCCGTCGAAACGCTATTCCACCCGGCGGTTGCGAACTGGTTCGCCGACAGTTTCGCCGCCCCCACCGCCGCGCAAGCTGAAGCGTGGCCGGCTATCAAGGCCGGCCGCCACACCCTCATTGCCGCGCCTACGGGATCGGGCAAGACGCTTGCGGCCTTTCTGGCCGCCATCGACGACTTGGTGCGACAGGGTCTCGAAGCGCCGCTCCCGGATGCGACCCAGGTCATCTACGTCTCGCCGCTCAAGGCGTTGTCGAACGACATCCATCGTAACCTCGAGGCGCCTCTAGCCGGGATCCGCGAGCAACTGCGCCGGAGCGGGCTTCCCGACGTCGAGATTCGCACATGGGTCAGAACGGGCGACACGCCTCCCGCCGAGCGCGACCGGATGCGGCGCCGCCCGCCGCACATTCTCGTGACGACGCCGGAATCGCTCTACGTTCTGCTCGGCTCGGAATCGGGGCGCGCTATGCTGGGAAGCGCGCGGTCGGTGATCGTCGACGAAATCCACGCCGTCGCCCCGAATAAGCGCGGCGCCCATCTCGCCCTTTCGCTGGAGAGGCTCGCGGCTTTGTGCGGCGACCGCCTGCAGCGGATCGGGCTCTCCGCAACGCAGAATCCGATCGAAGCCATCGCCCACTTCCTCGCCGGCGCGGCGGCGGCCTCAGAGGTCGCGATCATCGATGCGGGGCATCAACGCCGGCGCGATTTGAGCCTGGAAGTTCCGGGATCGCCGCTCGAGGCAGTGATGTCGAACGAGGTGTGGACAGAAGTTTACGCGCGGCTGACTGAGCTTATCGCTGAACACCGCACCACCTTGGTGTTCGTCAACACCCGGCGCATGGCCGAACGCATCGCGCGGGAGCTCACCGACCGGCTCGGCGAAGCCGCCGTCACTGCGCATCACGGCAGCATGGCCAAAGAACTCAGGCTCGCCGCCGAACAGAGGCTCAAGCGCGGCGAACTCAAGGCCCTGGTAGCGACCGCCTCGCTGGAGCTTGGGATCGACATCGGCGACGTCAATCTGGTCTGCCAGATCGGTTCGCCGCGCTCAATCTCAACCTTCTTGCAGCGCGTCGGCCGTTCAGGGCACGCGATCGGCGGCACGCCCAAAGGGCGCCTGTTTCCGCTGTCGCGCGACGATCTGGTCGAGTGCACGGCCCTTGTCGATAGCGTCCGTCGCGGCGAGCTTGAGCGGCTGACGATCCCGGAACGGCCGCTCGACGTGCTTGCGCAGCAGGTCGTAGCCGAAGTCGCGGCGCAGGATTGGCCGGAAGCGGCGCTTTATGACCGGTTGCGCCGTGCGTGGCCCTTTCGCTCCTTGGCGCGAGACGATTTCGACGCGATCGTGCGCATGCTGGCCGAAGGCTTCACCACCCGCCGCGGCCGTCGCGGGTCGCTCATCCATCGCGACGCGGTCAATCATATTTTGCGTGGCCGGCGCGGTGCGCGAACGACCGCGCTGACCTCCGGCGGCACGATCCCCGACACCGCCGACTACCAAGTGCTGCTCGAGCCGGAGAACCAGATCATTGGCACCGTGAACGAGGATTTCGCCGTCGAAAGCATGGCCGGCGACATTTTCCAGCTCGGCAACACATCCTATCGCATTCAGCGCGTTGAGCGCGGGACGGTCCGCGTGGAGGACGCCAAAGGCCAACCGCCAAACATTCCCTTCTGGCTCGGCGAAGCGCCGGGGCGGACAGACGAGCTATCAGCCGCCGTCTCGCGTCTGCGCGCAGAGATCGAAGCGCGGTTAAGTTCCGACCGGTCGGGAACGACGGCGCGGCGCTGGCTCGCCGAGCGGGTCGGCGTCGTCGCGGCTGCGGCGGATCAACTCGTCGATTATCTTGCTGCAAGCGCCTCGGCTCTTGGCTGTCTGCCCACGCAGGACACGATCGTCTTCGAGCGGTTCTTCGATGAGGCGGGCGGCATGCAGCTCGTCATTCATAGCCCCTTTGGCAGCCGCCTCAACCGCGGTTGGGGTCTGGCGCTGCGCAAGCGCTTTTGCCGCAAATTCAATTTCGAGTTGCAGGCGGCGGCGACGGAGGACAATATCGTGCTGTCGCTGACCACCGCGCACAGCTTCGAGCTTGGCGATGTCGCGCGTTATCTCCATTCGAACAGTGTGCGTGGTGTGCTCATACAGGCCATGCTGGACGCGCCAATGTTCACGACACGTTGGCGCTGGGTCGCTGGCGTGTCGCTCGCCCTGCCCCGTTTTCGCAGCGGCAAGAGGGTTCCGCCGCAAATCCTGCGCATGCAGGCGGAAGATCTGGTCGCGGCGGTCTTCCCTGATCAGATCGCCTGCGCCGAGAATTTGGTCGGCGAGCGAGAGGTCCCCGACCACCCGCTGACCAATCAGGCGATCTCCGACTGCCTGCATGAGGCGATGGACATCGAAGGACTGGAACGGCTGCTTCGTCGCCTCGAAACAGACGAAATCCGTGTCGTTGGCTGCGATCTGACCGAGCCGTCGCCGCTCGCGCTGGAGGCGTTGTCCGCCAGGCCCTACGCCTTCCTCGATGATGCGCCGCTGGAAGAGCGCCGGACGCAAGCGGTCATGGCTCGGCGCTGGCGCGATCCGGAGAGCGCGTCCGATCTTGGCCGGCTGGACCCCGAAGCGATCGCCAAGGTTCAGGAGGAGGCGTGGCCTGATCCCGTTAGCGCCGAGGAGCTTCATGATGCGCTGCTGTGGCTCGGTTGCCTGACCGAAGCGGAGGCCCGCGCTACGCCTGCCTGGAGCGAATGGCTCGACGCGCTGGCGCGCGAAAAACGCGTCGCGCTCCTGAGAGCGCCACACGCGGGCTTATGGATTCCAGCCGAGCGGCTCACTCAATTCCATGCCGTTTGGCCTGAGGCGCGCCTTGAGCCGGAAATTGCGGCGCCCGCCGAATTGGCCGGCGAAACATGGTCGGCGGATAAAGCCCTGGTCGAGATCCTGCGCGGCAGGCTCGAAGGTCTTGGACCGGTCACGCCAACGGCGCTCGCCGCGCCGCTCGGGCTTGAGCCGAGCGCGATAGCAGCGGCCCTTGCCGCTCTCGAAAGCGAAGGCGCAATTCTCAAGGGCCGTTTCCTTCCTGGCCTCAACGATGAGCAATGGTGCGACCGGCGCCTGCTGGCGCGCATTCATCATTCGACCGTTCGTCGGCTGCGGGCGGAGATCGATCCGGTCGCGGCGCGGGATTTTCTGCGCTTCCTGTTCGCCTGGCAGCACGTCGCGGAGGAGACGCGCCTCGAGGGCCCCGACGCCCTGCCAGTGATCCTGGGCGCACTCGAAGGTTTCGAGGCGCCCGCCAAGGCTTGGGAGACCGAGATCCTGCCGGCGCGACTCAAGGGCTATCAAGCGTCATGGCTCGACGCCCAATGCCTGGCCGGGCGGACGTCCTGGGCCCGTTTGACGCCGCCCGTCGCCGCCAACGGCAATGGGCGGACGCGTCACGTGTCGCCCGTCGGCGCGACCCCGATCGCGCTCATCGAGCGTCGCCGCGCGCCGCTGTGGATGGCGCTCGCGCCCGTGAGCGGCGCGGCCCCGGTGAGCGGACGCGCTCAAGCTGTGCTCGACTGCCTTAGCGCGCGCGGCGCTTTGTTCTTTGACGAGCTCGCCGAGGGCGCGCACCTCTTGCGCCCACAACTCGAAGAAGCGCTCGGCGAACTCGCAGCGCTGGGGCTCGCGGCCTCCGACAGCTTCAGCGGCCTGCGCGCCCTTCTCCTGCCCTCTGGTCAACGCAAGCCGCCCGCCGGCATGAGGCGGCGCGGGCGCGTGCTTGGCTTCGACATCGAGAGCGGCGGCCGGTGGGCACTGATCAATCGAACGGCGCCGAGCGACAGCGGCGACGCGTCGCGCGAAGCGGCGGTCGAATATGCGGCCCGCACGCTGCTTGCCCGTTATGGCGTCGTCTTCTGGCGCCTCCTGACGCAGGAACCCGGATGGCTGCCGCCATGGCGGGATCTCTTGCGCGTCTATCGGCGGCTCGAGGCCCGTGGGGAGATTCGCGGCGGCCGATTCGTCGCCGGCTTCTCCGGCGAGCAATTCGCGTTGCCTGACGCGGTCGGATCACTGCGCGAGATCCGGCGGCGGCCGGCGTCGGGAGAATGGGTGTCGCTATCAGGCGCCGATCCGCTCAATCTGATCGGCATCCTCACACCCGGACAAAGACTTTCGGCGCTCACGGCCAACCGCGTAGTCTACCGGGACGGCCTGCCAGTCGCCGCGCTTACCGGCGGCAAGGCGCAGTTTTTGATCGAGCTTGAGACCGCGGAACAATGGGAGGCCGAGAAGCGCCTGGTCCGATCAGCCGCCCGCGGAAGGCTTGCTGATATCGTATGAGTTGCTTCGCTTGGCCATCCACCGCCATGCGCCGAGCTAGAATTGACCCGGCGCGTCTGGTTTGCTAGCGAGGGCTTTGATAACAAAGCGTCACACGGTTCGGCATGCGCTGGCTGGGAACGCGCCTGAATGGCGGCAACGATAATAAGGGGCTTCCGGTGATGATCGCACGTCGCGGCGGCGCGCTGGCGCTGGTTTGTCTGATCTCCGCTTTCGTCGCCAGCTGCGGGGAAACCCCGCCCCCGACGCCCGCAATCGTCGCCGCGGCCGTCAGCCCGGACCAGCTGGTTGGCAAGTGGGGCTTCGCCGCCTATCACAAGGACGCTGATCGGGCTCGTACCGCCAAAGAAGCAGCGGCGCAATGCAACAGGCCTTACGTCATCAACAAGGGCCCGAACGGCGGACTGATGATGAACATGGCCGACCAAAAGGAATTGTCGGAACTGGTCCTGAAGGCCGGGCCGGACGGCCAGACCTATCTAGGACCGCCCGGTCCCCCTGGCGGCGCCGACGACCGCATCGTGAGCAATGTTGATGCGAACTCGTTCACGACGGTTTGGGTCGATCCAGAAAATTCCAGTCGCTATGGCACGTCGGTTTACGTGCGGTGCGGAAAGCGCTAATCAGCGATTCAATCTGGAATTAGACCCTGTTTCTCCAATCGACGGAGCGTGCATGATGGTTCGAGTCGGTTTGTTATTGCGGGTTGCGCTTGGCGCGGCGCTCGCGGTTTTCGCGGGCGCCGGCGCTGGAGCGCAAACCCCAGGCCAGGACGAGATGAATGTCGTCGACCAGCCCGGCTATCAGCCGTCGCCAGACGAAGAGCAACTCACGGGCGCTTATGAGAAGCAGGAGGTGTTCTTCCGCACCACCGAAGCGCCGGGCACGATCATTATCGACACCAAAGGCCGCTTTCTCTATTTGGTTCAAGGCAACAACCGGGCGCTTCGCTACGGCATCGGCGTGGGCCGCGAGGGCTTCACTTGGTCCGGCCTGCAAAAGATAGCGCGCAAGCAGGAATGGCCGGATTGGCGTCCGCCGCCGGAAATGATCGAGCGCCAGCCCTATCTGCCACGGTTCATGGCGGGCGGTCCCGGCAATCCGCTCGGCGCGCGAGCGATGTATCTAGGTGGAACCGTCTATCGCATTCACGGCACCAACCAGCCTCAGACGATCGGACACGCCGTGTCGTCGGGTTGCTTCCGGCTGGTGAATGACGACGTGGTCGACCTCTACGACCGTGTTCCGGTCGGCACGAAGGTGATCATAAGGCAAGCGGTCGCTCTTTAGGATCCGCGCAGACGGCCCACAAACACGGAAGCGAGACTGGTTCATGCGCAAGATGATCCCGACTGTCCTCGGCTTCGCGGCGGCGCTGGCTTTCGGCGCCAGCGCCGAAGGGCAGACGCTCAAGACTGTCCAGGATCGGGGCTCGCTCATCTGCGGCGTCAACCCCGGCCTGGAAGGCTTTGCAAGCAAGAGCGCCGATGGCCAATGGTCCGGGTTCGACGTCGATTTCTGCCGTGCTGTCGCGGCGGCGATCTTCAACGATCCGTCGAAGGTGCAATACGTGCCGCTGTCGGCCTCGGATCGGTTCGACGCCTTGAAGAACAAGCAGATCGACGTGCTGTCGCGCAATTCGACCTGGACGATGGGCCGCGAAGGCGACAATGGAGTCGTGTTCACGGGTGTGACCTATTACGACGGGCAGGCGTTTCTTGTCCCCAAAAGCCGTAACTTCCAATCGGCGCTCGAACTCGACGGCAGCAAGGTCTGCGTGCAGGCAGGCACCACGACCGAGCCCAATTTCGTCGACTTTTTTGAAGCCAACCACATGAAATACGAGACCGTCCATGAGGCAAGCGCCGACGCCATGATCGCCGCCTACCAGGCCGGGGAATGCAACGTCCTGACCACTGACGCTTCGGGGCTGTTCGCTATGCGTCTGCGACTGCCGAAGCCGGGCGACAACATGATCCTGCCCGACATCATCTCGAAGGAGCCGCTCGGTCCAGTCGTCAGGCAGGACGACATGCAATGGTTCAATGTTGTCAAGTGGATCAACTTCGCAATGCTCAACGCCGAGGAGCTCGGCGTCAGCTCGAAAAACAATCGATGACGCGCTGAAGTCGCAGAAGCCGTCGGTCAAGCGATTAGTTGGGACTGAGGGGGATTTCGGCAAGCCGTTCGGCCTCACCCAAGACTGGGCCGTGCGCGTCATCCGAGGGGTCGGCAATTACGCCGAAGTGTTCGACCGCAACGTCGGCGCGGGTTCCAAGCTCGGAATTCCGCGCGGCTTGAATGAATTGTGGAACAATGGCGGCATTCAATACGCTCCGCCGATCCGGTAGCGCCTCGCGAAAGATGGATTCGTCGCGATTGTCGGCGGCCTAATCTGGCACGAATGTCTGGCCTTGATAGTGCCCCGCCGGCTTTGCCGGTGGGGGAATGTCGTCCGCCGGTTTCGGTTTGGGGGGCTGCGGCTTGGGAGCAGGCTTCGGATTGGCATAATTCTGCGCCGGCGGCGGGACGACCATCAGGATGGGAGGAAAATATTGGGCGGACGCGGGGAACGGCGCAACAAAAGCGACCAGCGCAAGCCCCGCGGCAAATCGAACAGCGTTGGTCTTCATCGACGCGGTCCTTATCTGCGCTTTGCCCGCGTCGCGGCGCGACCTATCGGCGCACAAGCCCGCGGGAGAAATCTGATCTGGAGCCGCCACTAAGTAATTCGCCTATTCGTGTCACCTGCGCGTCTGGTCGCGCCGGGCTTAAACCATGGCTAGGCGATTTCTGCTCATCGCCCTGGACCTCAAGCGTTCTCCTAGCATATCCGGGGTGAAAGCGGAATTCCCGGGCGCAGCGCGAAAAATAAACCGGCGAGTTCCCGCGATCATTCGAGATGCATGTTGGTCATGTAAACGCGAATCTCGCGGGTCAACTCAATCAGCGAGGCCATCAGGAGCGCCAGTGATAAGGCGAACGCCAAGGCGATGAAGCGGGCATGGCCGACGCCGCTTAGAGCAGCGATAAATGCGGACATCAGCAGCGCGGCGGTGGTGAGAGCGCTGAGCACGGCGAAATAAATCGCACGGCTGAGGAGGACCATCCGCCGTGAGAACGAAGCAGCGATTGCTCCTGATGGATCGACCGCGGCGGCGTCGGGCGAGCGCAGCGCGCGGCTCTTGTCAGCGACCCGCTGCAGCCGCGCCATGAGAATCGAGAGAAAAGCAGCCACCGCGCCCAACATGAACGCTGGCGCGGTTGCGTGGCCTATGGCGACGCTCAGTTGATCGATATCGGTGACCAGGGCCAATTCCGACGGCTCCCTCCTGCTGAAAGCGCGTCATTCCGGCTCTAGGCCAATCCTACAAGCGCGAGGCCCGCGATCGCTACGAGGGCTTCCCAATTCGGTCAGCCGCAAGAATGCGTGCGGCGCGGCCGGTCCGGCGATCGCGAACGATGCTAGAGCCTGCGTTGCGTGAGGCTCGGGTGCCGCTTAGCGGCAGACGCGCACGCCCGCACGATAGTAGCAGTGCGCGCCATAGGCAGGACGCACGACTGCGGCGCCGCCGTAGCCGTATGGGCGGTGGCCGGTAGCGACCGCGCCACGTGGTCCGACGCACCCAGCGTGATAGCGACCAGCGGCGCAGGCGGCCGCGTCGGCCTCCGAGATTTGGACAGCGAGCAGGCCAAGGGCCAGCAGGCCAGAAGCAATGGCTTTCATCGATTTCTTCCCCAGCGAGTGAGTTCGCGCGCTTGCCGTGCGTGCGCCACGCGCGCTTGTCAAGCGAAGCGAGCGCGCCGGCGCCTAGCCAAGCCGAGTTCCACTATTTTCTGCCCGCTCCAGCTTTGGCGATCGCCTCCTTGCAGCCGTCGCTGAGGTCGGCCGCATGCGACTTCATGCACTCGCCGACGGTTCCCTTGCCTGGCTTGACGTCGGCGCAGAGCTTCTTGGCGTCCGCCTTGCAGGCCTTGCCGACCGCCGCCGCGCGGATGATCGCAACCTGACAGTCCTCGGACAGGTCGGAGAAATGCGTCTTCATACAGTCCTTGAGGACGGCGCCGCCTTTCTTCATCTCGTCGCCGCATTGCGTCTTGATGTCGGCCGCACAAACCTTTGCGGCCGTGGAGGCGGCGAAGGCTGAATGGGTCATAAGCAGAACTGCGCTGAGCGCGGCGATGCAGGTCAATTTCCTCACGGATGTCCTCCCATTACAATGCGCGCGTCGGCGCTCACTTCAAAAGCGACGCCCTTTCGGGGCCGCGTGGTCTTAGAGCACGACGCAGACGGCGTGAATGATTTTCTCGTCTCGGTCGGCGTCGCGCAATCATCTGATGAGCAGAGCCAACGAGCCGCTTGCGTCGTCAGCGTCAGGATGACGGACACGTGTGACAATATTGCGCGGCCCTACGGGCGGGCGCGCGCCCCGCTCGCTACGCCGCGTCCGGCGCAGGTTTGGCAGGCGCATCGCCGCCGGGAAGGACCATGAGTGTCGAGGTCCCATGCGCCAGAAGGCGGCCATTGGCGTCGACGATCCGCGCCTCGCAGGAGATGATGCGCCGACCACGGCCGACCGCGCGCCCTTCGGCGCGGACGCGTCCCGTGTCCTTGGCGATCGGCCTAGAGAAATTGGCCTTGGTCTCAATCGTCGCATAGCTGCCGCCGGCTGGCAGCAGCGTGTGGACGGCGCAGCCGGCGGCGCTGTCGATGAGAGTCAGCGCCCAGCCGCCGTGCACGATCCCTAATGGGCTCAGAAGGTGCGCCCCGGCGTCGCCCTCGAAGGCGGCGAAGCCGTCGCCGATCTCGACCAGCAAGAACGACATCGTCTTTGCGATCGGAGGCGCGGGCAGCCGGCCCTCGATCATTGCCTGAAGAAACTCCCGGCCCGACATATGCCGGACGTCGGCCGGATCGGCGAGGCCGTAAGCGCGCGACGCGGTGGTCAGCATCGCCCTTCTCCTATCCATGCAGATACAAATAATGTATCTGCATACATCGATGCCGACGCCAACGCAATCCGTCCCCAAGACGCTCATCGCCGACGCGCGCGCGGCGGTCGACGCCTGCGCGGGATGGAGCGCCCGGCTCGCCGCGCGCCGCATCACGGGCTTCCTCAACCGGCGCATGCAGGATTCTGGCCTGAGCCTGACCCAGTTCGGTCTGATGGCTCAGATCGCCTCGGCGCGCGATGACGCCTTAAGCGAACTCGCCCAGCGCACGGGACTCGACCAGTCGACGCTGTCGCGCAATCTGCAAGTACTCGAAGCCGCCGGGCTCATCGAGATCGCCGCCGGCGACAGGGACGCGCGCCGGCGCGCCGTGCAGCTTACGGAAAAGGGGGCGCAGAGCCTCGAGGCCGGGCTCGCCGACTGGAAGCGCGCGCATGGCGAACTGGCCAAGCGCCTCGACCCAGAGGCGGCCCGGCGCCTGGCTGTCGCGGCCGAGGCGCTGGAGGAGGGGTAGGCGGCTGCCTCAATCGAAGATGGCTTCGGCCGCCTTCGGAAGGCTCATGCGCTCGCGGGGCGCGCCTTTCTGGCCTGCCGATAGCCGACGAAACCGAGGCCGACGAAGCCGAGCAGCATCATCGCCCAGGTCGAAGGCTCGGGAGCGGCGCTGAGCGAGAAGGCCGCGTTGAAGGTTGGGGCTGGCGTGCCCCCCACGATGTCCGAGCCGATGCGCAGCCAGTCGGGATCGAGGAATTGATCGCGGGTCCAGCTCTGCAGGTCGGCGGGGGCGGGAATCGTCTTCGGCGCCGACAGCCAGAAGAAATCGCCGCTTGTCGTGACCTCAACCTGAGGCACGAAGAAATAACGATCGGCGGGAAGGATGAAGGGCGTCGTGAAATTCACGTGGAATTCCACCTCTTCGCCGGTGATCGAACCATTGCCGCCCGTCGTTTGGCGGGGTTGGGCATGGATGCCGCCGGGTATCACCGAGTTGTCGGCGGTAAAGCTGCCTAAGTCGGTGATCGTGAACGTCAGGTTGCCGGGGCTGGGCGTCGTGTCGCGGTCCGCGAACTCGACATCCGAGGGCGAATTGGCCCGCGTCGGAACCTCCGGCGTCGAGAAGGTAGTCGGCCCGCTGGTGCGCCCGACATCCGAGTCCTTCGGAAATACGCGATAGATCTCGACCCGGACCTCGCCAACGGTTGGATCGGCCCCGGTGAGGAGACCGGTGAAGGTCGCGTCGGTGATTGAAGTGGTTTGCTTGAGAACGAAGTCGTCAGCCGAACTCGATTTCAAATTTCCCGGAGCTCTCCGGACGGGTGGCGGTCGCGATTTTTCCGTCGGGCTTGCCGGTGTCGAAGAAGGTGGTGTCGGCCGCGGCCGCCGCGGCTGGAAGCAAACCGATCAGCGCCGCCGAAATTGCAAGTTTCGCGTGTGTCCTAGACATTGTGTTTCTCCCCGCAACGCGGCCTTCCGGCCGCGGATGGATAACGTCGGGGCTCAGATGTTCAGATGTAAACCTAAGCTTATTGGCAAAACTAAGTAATAGCCCCGAATTTCTGTAAAAGCCGCAACTCCTTTACGTGCGGCGCGGTTGTAATCGCGCCGCAGCGCAAAGCAGTCAATGGGTACTAATACCCAGATCATACGGCGGCTCTGCGGTCTTAGGCGAAGCCTGAGCTGTTCGAAGACTCGGCGACGCGCGCCCGCCCTCAGTTCGCCACCCCCGCCTACTCGCGCGCGCTCCAGAAATCCGCCTGCAACTGTGCCGCTTCGTCTTCGAGCAGCGGGCCGACGACTTCGGTCGGCCGCTGCCCGGCGGCGAACACCGTTATGCAAGGCAGATCGAGGGTCGGGTTCTCTTCGTGCGCGCCGGTCTGCGCTTTGAGCGCTTTCTCGGTCTGGCCGTAGACGACGCGGCCGATTTCCCGCCCAGTAGATCGCGCCGGCGCACATCGCGCAGGGCTCGGCGGACGTATAGAGGGTGCAGCGCGCCAGGAAGCCTAGGGCGTAAGCGCGGGCCGCGCGCGAGGCGAGGAGTCGCTCGGCATGGGCGGTGCGGTCGCCGCCCTCGCTCCTATAGCCGTTGCCCTGTTCCATCAGCAGCCTGCCCTCGCCATCGGCGAGCACGCAGCCGAACGGATGGTCGCCGGCGGCCCGCGACCCCCTGGCGACGTCGAAGGCGCGGCGCAACAGAGCCTCGTCGTAGGCTCGCAAGCCGGCGGTCATCTATCCCTTCCGGGTCGAATCATAGCACGGCAGCCCATCCCGCTCCGTTGTCAGGCTTCAGCTGTCTTTCCATAATCTCGGCCTCGATTCTTGTTTATTCTCGCTTGACGAGCGTAGATTGCGACGGCCGCCATGATCGCAGCCGAGGGAGTAGCTTATGAAATCTAGACGGAAATTCGCGATAGCGCTTGCAGCCGCCGTCGCGTTCAGCGCCTTTCCCGGCAAGGGATCGAGTGCGCAATCCCTGCCGCCAACTTATTTCATCGTCGACTTCAACGAGATCACCGACCCGGAAGGTTTCAAAGCGCTCGCGGCGAAAGCCACCCCTGAAATCTTGGCTGGTTTCGGCGGCAAGTACATGGTCCGCAGCCAAAACATCACTGCCGTTGAGGGCGTTGCGCCGAAGCGGTTTGTCATCATTGTGTTCGACACGCCGGAGCACGCGAAAGCCTGGGCGGAGCAGCCGGACCCAAGGGCGATTCGCGCGAAGACGACGAAGTCGCGTTCGTTCATTGTCGAAGGCCTCGGGCAGCCCTGATACCGGCCGCTCCGAGCCCGGCCCGTGCGCGGCGGCGCACCGCGCTGTTTACAGCCCATGGCCGCAGATTCATTTGACACTTCAGCGGTCGCCGCTAGGGTCGCCCAAAACATGGGCGTCTGGCAATCAAGGGCGCGCGGGAAAATCGCTCGTCTTCGAGCCGCCGCCGCGCGAGACGCGGGAACGCGGTACGATTTTTGCGTCGCACAGGTTCAAGCTCGACCTGATGGGCTTGGGAGCGAGGTGAAGTTGAGGTGAATGTCGAAGCTCCCACGCGGCTGAGGCTCACCGGCGTCAGCAAGTCCTTTCCGGGCGTCCGCGCCAATGACAACGTCAACCTAAGCGTCAAGACTGGCGAGATTCATGCGCTCCTCGGCGAGAACGGCGCGGGAAAGTCGACCCTGGTCAAGATGATCTACGGCATCCTCGCGCCCGACGAGGGCGAGATCGTCTTCGACGGGGCGCCCGTCCGCATCTCCAGTCCGCGCGCGGCTCGGCGGCTCGGCATTGGCATGGTGTTCCAGCACTTCTCGCTGTTCGAGGCGATGACGGTGTTGGAGAACATCGCGCTCGGCCTCGACGCACGCCTTTCGTCGCGCGAGCTTTTGGCCGAATTCAATCGGGTGCTCGAAGCCTACCATCTCAAGCTCGATCCCCGCCGCGTCGTCTCGACGCTCAGCGTCGGCGAACGCCAGCGCATCGAGATCGTGCGCGCGCTTCTGCTCAAACCGCGGCTCTTGATCATGGACGAGCCAACCTCGGTGCTGACGCCGCAGGAAGTCGAGCAATTGTTCGAGACGTTGCGAAAGCTCGCGGCGAGCGACTGCTCGATCCTCTACATCTCGCACAAGCTGCACGAGATCGTGGCGCTTTGCGACATTGCGACCATACTGCGCGGGGGCAAGGTGGTCGCGCATTGCGACCCGAAGCGCGAGACCTCGCGCTCGATGGCCGAGATGATGATCGGCGCGAACCTGAAGGAAATCGCCAAGCCGGCAAGCCGCGGCTTCGGGGCGCCCAAGCTCGCCGCGCAAGGCTTGAACCTGCCGAAGCCAAGCGAATTCGGCGTCGAGCTCCAGGACGTTGCGCTCAACGTGCGGGCCGGCGAGATCTTCGGCGTCGCCGGCGTCGCTGGAAACGGACAGAACGAACTTATGAGCGCGATGAGCGGCGAGAGATTGGCGCCGACGCCCGGGGCGATCACGATCGTGGGGCAGCAGGTCGGCCGGCTCGGCGTGACCGAACGCCGAACCTTGGGTCTATGCGCGGTTCCGGAAGAGCGCAACGGCCATGCGGCGGTCGGCGAGTTCTCGCTCACCGACAATGGCGCGCTGACCGGGCGCGACCGCATGGAGATGGTGCGCTTCGGTCTCATCGACCCCGGCAAGGCGACCCATTACGCCGCTGACGTTATCGGCGCCTACACCGTGAAAGCAACCGGTCCAGGCGCGCTTGCGGGCTCGCTCTCGGGCGGAAATTTGCAGAAATTCATCATGGGCCGCGAGATCCTGCAGCGGCCTGAGGCGTTCGTCGTTTGCCAGCCGACATGGGGGGTGGACGCGGGCGCGGCAGCCGCCATCCACCAGGCGATCGTCGATCTCGCCGCGCGCGGCTCGGCGGTCATGGTCATCTCACAAGACCTCGACGAACTGCTGACGCTTTGCGACACGATCGCGGTCATCAATCTCGGCCGCCTGTCGGCGCCGATGAAGGTCGGCGAGGCTTCAATCGAAGAAATCGGCCTGCTCATGGGCGGAGTGCACGGCGACCCGACGGCGACGGTCGAAATGACAGAGGCCCTGCATGCGCATCCGATTTGAGAAGCGCCTGACGCCGAGCCGTTTCATGCAGATTGCGACGCCGATCGCCTCCGTGCTTCTGACCATGGCTCTTGGCGCGATCATCTTTCAATTGATCGGCTTCGACGGGCCGCGCGCGATTTACGAGACCTTCATCACGCCCGTAGTCGCCTCGTACAAGTGGCAGGATGTGGCGACCAAGGCGGCCCCGCTCATCATCATCGCGTTAGGTCTATCGCTCGGCAATCAGGCCAAGATCTGGAACATCGGCGCCGAAGGGCAGTACATCATCGGGGCGCTCGCGGGCGCAGGCGTCGCCTTCGCTCTGCCCGACGCGCATGGTTTCTGGGTGATCCCGCTGATGATCGTGGCCGGGATTGTGGGCGGCATGGCCTGGGCGGCGATTCCCGCGTTTTTGAAGACGCGCTACCGGGTGTCCGAGGTTCTGTCCACGCTGATGCTGGTCTATGTCGCGCTGCAGGTGCTCAATTATCTGGTCAGCGGCCCCTGGAAGGATCCGAACGGGCACAATTTCCCGCAAACTCCGCCGTTCACGCCGGCACAACTCTTGCCGCATGCGATAGCCGGAACCGACATTCCGCCAGGCCTCGTCGTCGCCATTCTGCTGACGCTTGTGTTCTGGCTGCTCATGACGCGCTCGGTCTACGGCTTTTCGGTCCGCACCGTGGGCGCAGCGCCCAGCGCGGCGCGCTACGGCGGCTTTGACGCCTCGCGCACCGTCTGGTCGACGCTCATGATCAGCGGCGGCATGGCGGGCTTGGCGGGCATTCTCGAGGCCTCAAGCCAACTTGGGCAGATTAACCTCGGCTTCCCTTCCGGCTACGGCTTCACGGCGATCATTGTCTCGTTCCTGGGCCGCCTCCATCCGATCGGCGTCTTTCTGGCGGGGCTGATCCTTGCCGTCACTTATGTCGGCGGACAGGTGGCGCAGACAGTGGTGCACGTGCCCAACGCGACCGCCGGCATCTTCCAGGCGATGATGCTGTTCTTCATTCTCGCCAGCGACATTCTGGTCCGCTACCGCTTGCGGATCATTCGCGACGCCCCGCGCGCGGCGCCCGCGGAGGCCGTCGCGTGAATATCGGTTTCTTTATTGACGCCCTCATCACCGTGGTCGGCGTGACAACGCCGATCTTGCTCGCTGCGACCGGCGAACTGGTGGTTGAGAAGAGCGGCGTGCTCAATCTTGGGCTCGAGGGCATGATGCTGATCGGCGCGGTGACCGGCTTCGCCGTCACTCTCAACTACGGCCCCGATCTTGGCGACATGGCGCCCTGGTTTGGCGTGATCGCCGCGGCTCTCGCGGGCGCCGTCTCCTCGATGCTGTTTGCGGTGCTGGTGTTGACGCTCGGCTCCAATCAGGTGGCGACCGGACTTGCGCTGGCGATCTTCGGCATCGGCCTCTCCTCGCTGATCGGCACGGGTTATGTGGGCATGATCGTGCCGTCGTTCGATTCCGTCTTTCCCGATTGGCTCGCCAGCGATCCGCTATGGCGGGTCGTGTTCGGCTATAGCCCTCTCGTCTATTTGGCGCTTCTCATGGTCTTCGCCGTCGGCTGGTTCCTGAACCGCACCCGCGCCGGGCTCATCTTGCGCGCAGTCGGCGAGAACGACCTTTCCGCCCATTCGATCGGCTATCCGGTGATCGCGATCCGTTACGCCGCGATCGCCTTTGGCGGTGCGCTGGCCGGAATCGGCGGCGCCTATTTCTCGATGGTTATTACGCCGATGTGGGCCGAGCAGATGACCGCCGGCCGCGGCTGGATCGCGCTCGCGCTCGTAGTATTCTCCGGCTGGCGAGCCGGGCGGCTGCTGGCCGGCGCGTACTTTTTTGGCGTCCTGATGACGCTCGAGCTCTACGCCAAGGCCTCCGGCTTCTCATTCTTGCCATCGCAGTTCTGGGCGGCGATGCCCTACATCGCAGCCGTCGTCGCGCTCGCTGCCATCTCGGCCCGCTCGGTGGCGGGAAGCGAAGCCCCAGCCTGTCTCGGCCGACCGTTCCTACCCAACGCTTGAACGCGCACAATTCACCAGGGAGAAGAAAGCGCCATGATTACCCGACGAAACCTCATGAAGACCGCCGCGGCGGGGCTGGCGCTGCCCGCCTTGTCTCGCAGCGGGTTTGCGGCCGAGCCGCTCAAGGTCGGCTTCGTTTATCTCGGCGCGATCGGCGACTATGGCTGGACCTGGTCACACGAGCAGGGCCGTAAAGCGCTGGACGCGGCGCTAAAGGGCCAAGTCGCCACCAGTTATGTGGAAAACGTCAAGGAGGACGCGAGCGCGATTCCGGTGATGAAGGACCTCGCTCAGCAGGGCAACAAGCTCATCTTCACCACCTCCTACGGCTACATGGACCAAACGCTCGAGGCGGCCAAGCAGTTCCCCGCTGTCAACTGGGAACACTGCACCGGGTACAAGCGCGCCGACAACGTCGGCACCTACAACTCGCGCTTCTATCAGGGCCGCGCAGTCACCGGCACGATCGCCGGCATGATGTCGAAGTCGGGCGTGATCGGGTTTGTCGGGTCGTTCAAGATCCCGGAAGTGGTGATGGGCGTGAACGCGTTCACCCTTGCGGCGCAGGCCGTCAACCCGAAGATAACCACCAAGCTCGTTATGATCGATACCTGGTTCGATCCGGCCAAGGAAGCTGCGGCGGCTGAGACGCTCGCCAATCTTGGATGTGATGTCATAGCCCAGCACGTCGACAGCCCGGCGGTGCTGCAGGTTTGCGAGAAGCGCAAGATCTACGGGTTCGGCTATGGCGCGGACATGTCGCGCTTCGCGCCCAAAGCGCATCTGACGGCGAGCCTCGACCTCTGGGGCCCCTACTACATCGAGCGCGCGAAGGCGATGCTCGACGGCTCATGGAAGTCAGATGATATCTGGTGGGGCTTCAAAGAAGGCCTGTTGGGCATGGCGCCCTATAGTAAGACCGTGCCCGAAAACGTGCGCGCCGCCGGCGACAAGATCGTCGCCGACACCAAGGCTGGAACCTATGAAGTCTTCACCGGTCCGATCTCGGATCAGAGCGGCAAGGAACGCATCGCCAAGGGCCAGCGCATGGAGGACAAGGATCTTCTGGTGATGGACTGGTACGTCAAGGGCGTGCAGAGCTAGCGCAGCTCTCATCCCACAATGAAAAAGGGCGTCCGCGAGGACGCCCTTTTTTGTCGCCGGATTCGCGCCTACTCAAACAGCGGCAATTCGTCCCGCTGCCGTCCGCCGACCGTCGCCATGTAGCTCGCGGAGAAAGCGCCCACCAACAGTGAGATGAAGGCCCAAAGGGCGACGCCCACTCCGGTCTTGCGAGCGGCGTCGGCGGCTTCCTTGGCCTTGTCCGCAGCCTGCTGCTTTGCCTTCTGCGCCTCGTCAAACACGTCGGCGACGCGCTTCTCCGCGTCCGGCTGGCTCATTCCCGTACGGCTCGCAACGAGCTGAGCGAGATAGGTCTTATCGGCTGCGGGAAGATCGCCGTTGTAGAGAGCCCGCGACATGATTCGCCCGCTTTCAGCTGTCGCAGCGGCCTGATCGCCCTGAGCGGGTTTATCGCCACGCCAAAGCATATCGGAGAAATAGCCTGTCGGATCGCCCATCGTCGAAGCGGCCTGGCCAGCCGCTTGCCCGGTCGCCGAGCCGACGGCTTCCGTCGCCGCGCCTGCGAGATGGGCGGCTCCGCTCACGGCCGAGCTTGCCGCCCAAGCAAGTAGCGTAGCGGCCATGACCGCCCCGACCGCCCAAACCAGAAGCCCATGCGCCGTATCGCGAAAGAAAACCTCGTCGGTATGCACACGCGCCCAACGGGTCCGCAGTCGCCCTGCAAGGTAACCCCCAACGCCCGATGCGAATAACTGGACGGCGATAAACCATGCCGCCGCAAGCACCGTAAATGTGGTCACCGAAGGGTTGTTGCTTGACCATGGGGAAACCGAGACAAGGCCGATGCCCGCCCCCAGCGCCACCAACGCCAACGAGAACGCCGCAGCGACGAAAGCGCCCGCGAAAACGGCAGCCCAGGATACGCCCGAAACCGTGTCGAGCGCTGTATCGACAGCGGTCAACGTGGACAACGGCGCACGAGGTGCGACTGTCGCCTGTGTCATTTTTAAACCTCGCGCTCAGACGAAACAAATGAAGCCCGGTTGCCCGGTCATGCGGTTCCACAGTAGACCTTACTAGTGGTAAAGAAGCGCGATCAGGATGATGATCGGTATCGGTACGCCGAGAAGCCAAAGCAAAATTCCACGGCCCATCTTGCCCTCCTCTACGCCGCCTGGCGCGAATGTTGACGCCCGATAAACGGCCGCTTGCCTAAATTTGTTCCAGAAGCGCTTGGCGCATTTTGATCGAGTGCAGATTTTGGGCTCGTCGCGGCGTCGGCCGCGGGCCAAAACGGCGGAAGGCCGGGTCGGGTGGGCTTTCGGTCACTCGTTGCAAGCGCCCTCGTGGCCCAGCGCCTGTCGCCACCCCTTTTGAAGTCCGCGAATGCAATGCCGGAGTTTCCCGATTCCCCGCGCTCCTCACACTGCCGCGTCGGCTTTTGGCCGCGTGGCGGCGGTGGTTCTGATTGGTGCAAAAGCAATTTATACAGTTATTTCAACATGTTGAACAGATATTCTAACAATATAGAATAACAACATCCATGTTAATCGTCTGCGCAGAACGGACAGAAAAGCGCAGTTAGCCCTTTGAAATCTCTACGTCGTGGGCAGAACTGCGGATCCAAGGATAAACCCGATCCGGAGCGGCCCGCGGCCCCCGACCGACGACGCAAGTGCCTGAACTTCGGATGCTAACCTTCTGTCATCCGGTAGTTTTAGAAAGGTCCTATCCTGCGGGCGACATCATTGACACGGCGGCCGCGCACGGTCGAAATCCCTGACGATTGCCGCTCGGCAAGTGGGTTGGAGTTTGGGTTGGACCCCGTTCACTGTGCACTCGGTCGCCGCCGCCGAGCCGCGCTCAGGATCGCGTTCGCTCTCACGATGAGCGGCCTCGCCGGCGCCGCCTTTGCGGACTCGATCCGGCCCTTAAGCCCCGGGCCGGCCGCGTCCCTTTCGGGCCAGTCCGGGCAGGCGCTGGCTAGCCCCGACGCCGTCCCGGCGGACCTTTCGAGCCTGTTCAATCCCGCCCCTTTCGCCTTACCCCAACTCGCCGCACCGCAATTCCGCGCTGACGCTTCCACGCCGGCCTCGGCTACGGCGCCGGGTCTCTTGGGTTTGGACGTGCAAGGCCAGAACCTGCTCGGCGACATTTGGGGGCTCAGGCCCGCCCTGGCCAAGTACGGCGTCACGCTCACCATACTCGAGAACGTCGAAGTGTTCGGCAATCTCTCCGGCGGCGCGCAGCAGAGTCTCGAACCGAAAGGACTGACCACCGTTACGCTGCAAATGGACACCGAGAAAGCGTTCGGTCTCAAGGGCGGCACGCTCAATGTGAGCGGTCTCCAAGTTTATGGCGGCCAACTGAACGAGGACGACCTCTTGGTCGTGCAGACCCTGAGCGACATCGACGCGCCGGAGGACATTCGACTTTGGGAGCTGTGGTATCAGCAGAAATTCGGCGACAAGTTCGACGTGAAGATTGGCGAGCAGAGCCTTGACGAGGAATTCATTATCGCCCCAACCGGGAACTCCCTTTTCATTAATGGCGTATCCGGTTGGCCGGGGCTTCCAACGGTAGATTTACCCGGGGGCGGACCCGTCTATCCGCTGGCGGCTCTAGGCGTTCGCGGACGCGCCCAAGTGACAGACAGCGTCACCGTGCTCGCAGGCGTCTTCAATGGCAGCCCGATCCCGTTTGATTCGCCGAACACGCCAGCGAGCAATCCCCATGGTGTGACCTTCCCGCTCGATACCGGGACTCTGGCGATCGCCGAACTGCAATACGCGCTGGGTTCGAGCGCGTCGGGAAAACCGAGCGCCGACGGCCCACTGCCTGGCGTCTACAAAATCGGCGCCTGGTATGACAGCTACAAATTCGACGACCAGCAAACCGACACCATAGGCCTGCCGCTCGCCAGCCCCCTGAGCAATGGGATGCCGGCGACGCCTCACGGCGACTTTTCACTCTATGGGGTTATGGATCAGATGATCTGGCGTTCGAAGGACAACGCCAATCGCAGTCTGAATGTCTTCTTCCGTCCGATGTTCACGCCGTACCAGGATCGCAACCTGGTCAGCGCCAGCATCAACGCGGGCTTCGCCTTGAAAGCCCCGTTGCCGGGGCGCGACAACGACGCCTTCGGCGTTGAAATGGGAATCGTGTGGGCGAGCAGCGGCGCGTCCAACTTCGACCGGCAGATGCAATTCTTCCAGCCTTCGGTCTACACGCCCATCCGCTCGAGCGAGACTTTCATCGAGGCGACCTATCAGTTTCAGGCTCTGCCCTCGTGGGTAATTCAGCCCGAAGTCCAGTATTTCATTAATCCGGGTCTAGGAATCGCCAACCCGAACGAGCCCACGCAGCGGATCAAGAACGAGTTCGTTATCGGCCTGCGGACCAACGTGAACTTCTGACGGCAGGTTGACGGCGAGAGACTCGCGGAGCCGGACCCCACTCCGCCTCCCGCGCGTTCGCTCCAGTTCAGCTCACGCCCAGCTTGCGCTGCAGGCTCGTCGACGACGTCGTGTACTGGAACGTGAGTTTCTTGTCCGGATAGACATAGTGATGCGCCCGCTGCGCGGCGAGCGTCGCCTCATGGAAACCCGACAGGATCAGCTTGAGCTTGCCCGGGTAGGTGTTGATGTCGCCGATGGCGAAAATGCCCGGAACGCTCGTTTCAAATTTCGCCGTGTCGACGGGGATCAGATTCTCATTGAGATTGATTCCCCATGCCGCAATCGGCCCCAGCTTCATGGTGAGCCCGAAAAACGGCAGCATGTCGTCGCAAGGGTGATCGTAGTGCTCGCCGTTTTCGCGACGGATCGTCAGGGCAGAGAGCTGGCCGTTCTCGCCCTTGACGCCGGTCACCTGCCCCAGCACGAATTCCATGTCGCCCGCATTGACCAGTTCGCGCATGGCGTTGACCGAGTGGGGCGCCGCGCGGAACGCATCGCGGCGGTGAACAAGCGTGATGCGGTCAGCGACCGGGTGCAGGTTTAGCGCCCAGTCGAGCGCGGAATCGCCCCCGCCGACGATCACCACGCGCCTTCCCTTGAAATGGTCCATCTTGCGCACGGAATAGAAGACGCTTTGGTTTTCGTAAGCGTCGAGCCCCGGGATCGGCGGCCTCTTCGGCTGGAACGATCCCCCGCCCGCCGCGATAAACACGGACTTGGCTTCGATCGCCTTTTCGTTGTCAGTGCCGATGCGAAACAGCGGCCGGTCTGGCGTGCCAAGAACCTCCATCCGTTCGACCATCTCGGCGAGGTGAAATTTCGGCCCGAACGGGTGGATCTGCTTCATCAGATTGTCGACAAGCTCTTGTCCGTTGATCACGGGAAAGCCCGGAATGTCGTAGATCGGCTTCTCTGGATAGAGTTCGGCGCATTGGCCGCCCGCCTTCGGCAGGATGTCGATGAGATGCGCTTTGATGTCGAGCAGGCCGAGTTCGAACACGGCAAACAAGCCGATTGGCCCGGCGCCGATGATCGCCACATCGGTCGATAGCACTTCGGTCATTCAGATTCCTTCTGTTCCTATCCTTGTTTCGGGGGCGTGGTCACTGTGAGGCCGTCCAGGGCCTCGGTGACCTTGATCTGACAGGAGAGTCTGGAGTTCGGTCGCACCTCGAAGGCGAAATCGAGCATGTCCTCCTCCATCTGGGAGGCCTTGCCCGTCGCTTCCGTCCACTCCGGGGCGACGTAGACATGGCAAGTCGCACAAGCGCAAGCGCCTCCGCATTCTGCCTCGATGCCCGGGACGGAATTGCGCAGCGCCGTCTCCATGACCGTCGCGCCGACCTGGGCCTCGACTGTCCGCGACTGTCCGGACGCATCAATGAATGTGATCTTCGCCATTGAACAAAGTCATTCCTTGGAATAACGCGTCACGCCTCTGAAGCGCGTTGAATTCGGCCGGCGAGCGCCGCCTATACAGAGGGCGCCTACATAGAGCAAGCAGGGCGGCGCCGAAAGAGCATTAGGAGTGTCGCCGGCGGTCGCCGTGATTCGCGGACCGCGGCCGAAAGCGGATCTACGTCGCCGCCGCGGTCTTCCCTGACTAGCCCTGAATGCGGTCGATTTCCGTGAGGGCTTCGGCGACTGCGGACAGGAGCGCAGCGATCGCGTGCGCTCCAGCCAAGCCTTGGTCGCCGGCGGCCGAGGCCAATTCCTCGATGCGTGACGCCGCGCTGGCGACGCGTCCGGCACCGATGGCAAGCGCCGAGCCACGCAGCGTGTGAGCAACTTTTGCCTTTGATTCCAACGATAAGATGGGAGAGCCGGACAGCTGAGCCGTCAACGCCCGAGCTTGCAGCCGGAACAGTCCGAGAAGCTCGGCCTCGAGCTCGTGATCGCCAAGGCATTGGCGGGCCAAATGAACAAGGTCGAGGGGGGGATCGAAACCGCCGGCCAAGCTCTCAAGCATAGCGCTCTGGTCCATTCACCCGGAAGCCTGCCGCCCGTGAGGACCGCTGTTAATCGCTGAACACCATGGAAAAACATGGTAACCGAAGCGTTAACGACGTTTGCAAATTGCGCGGGCGGCGTGGTTTTCATCTTTGAGGCTCGGCGGTAGACTGCAACGTGGTTAATTCAAAGCGTTTGGTTCGGCCGCGGCGAACCCGGGGAAACGCTTGGCGCGTGTGTCGGTCATTTCGACGATCGGCGCCGATGGAGTGAGGCGGACGCGATGGTAAAACAAAATCCGGCGACGGATCCCGTTTCAGCGGCGATGTCGGCGATTGAAAGCGCCTTAAATCTGACCGACGACGACGAGACCGCCCTGGCGGTCGACAATGCTTCCCCGCCCCAGCTCGTTCCAGCGAAGCCGACGGCCGCGACGCCCGTTCTCAAGGCGAGCCAACTCGGCGCCAACTCGCCGACGCTCCTTCGCCCCGGGCCGCCTTCGCCGACCGTGCCTGAGAACGAACCGAAACCGGCGATCCCCGCGCCTACGCCGGCAAATGACGATCGCGAGAACGTCGGGGCCATCCTGCAGGCGATGAACGCGCGTCCAGCGAGCCGGACGCCATTCATACTCGCCTTGATTGCGTCTCTCCTGTGGGCGGCGATCTGTGCGCTCTATGGCTATGTCTCCGTGTGGCCCTCAGCTTCGAGGCGACCTGTCGAGATGCTGCTGCGGCCTGAGACGCCGTTATTTTTGTTAGCGGCGCTGGGGCCAATCATCTTCATGTTCGCCTTTGCCGCCCTATCGCGGCGGCTGCGCGAGTTGCGACAGTCGGCGCGCGCGATCTCCCACGTCGCTGTGCGTCTAGCCGAACCCGAGACGATGGCGGGCGAGCATGTCGCGAATCTGTCCCAGGCCATCCGTCGCGAACTCACGTCGATGGGCGATGGCGTCGAACGCGCGCTGGCGCGCGCCGCGGAGCTCGAGACCCGCGTACGATCTGAGGTATCTACGCTTGAGCGCTCCTATTCCGATAACGAGCGCAAGATCCGCCTGCTAATCGCCGAAATGGCCGATCAGCGCGAGTCGATCGCAACCAGCGGTACGCGGGTTCGCGATGCCATCGCGACAGCTCACGACAGCATCGCCCAGGACCTCGACGTCGCCGGCGGCACTCTGAGCGAGCGCCTCGCTGAGGCGGGCCAAAAACTGACCACGTCACTCGGCGCAGCGTCGGATGAGATCACCGTCGCGATGGACCGCACCGGATCCGCGACGCTCGAGCGCATTGTCGCGGAAGGCGCGCGAATGAGCGTATCGATCGCCGCGGTCGGCGAAAGCCTAGCCGATCGCCTCGCCAACACGAGCCAAAGGGCCGCCGGCGACATCCTGTCGCGAGTAGGCGAAGTCGACAACCGTCTCAAGACGGTCGGCGATAGCCTACTGTCCCGCTTGGGAGAACGGGGCGACGATCTGATCGAACGCATGCAGACTTCGCAGGATTCTGTGGTCGAGGCGATCGAGGCGCACGGCGACCGGGTGGCCACGCGTCTAGCGGACGCGGCCGAATTCGCCCGGAGCGCCGTTGGGGCGCACGCCGACGATGTGGTCGGACGCATTAGCGGCAGCAGCGCGCGAGCCGTCGACGCGATCAAAGGACACGGAGAAGCGATCGCGGATCAACTCGCTGAGGCGTCGCTGGCGCTGTCAGGCGCTTTTGGCGCTCACGGCGACGATGTCGTCGGCCGCATTCACGCTAGCAGCGCAGAGGTCCTCGAAGCCATTCGCTTCCATGGCGACTCTGTCGCAGTTCGCCTTTCCGAGGCCGCCGCCTCAGCGAATGACGCCGTCGCCGCCCATGCCGACACCGTTGTGAGCCGCGTTTCCGCCAGCAGCGGCGAGGCCGCGCAGACGCTGCGCGTCCATGGCGACATCGTCGCGGCGCGCCTCTCTGAGGCCGCCGAAACGATCAACGCGCACGGCGAGTCGGTCGCCGCCCAACTAGCCGGGGCGTCCGCCGCGATGAGCGGCGCTGTCGCGGGCTACGCGGACGAGGTTGTCGGCCGCGTGAGCGCAAGCGGGGCGCAAACCGTCGAGGCGATCCGCGCCCAAGGCGACTCGGTCGCCGACCAACTGGCGGAGGCCTCGGCGGCGACGCGCAGCGCCGTCGCCGCTTACTCGAACGAGGTCTTCAGCCGCGCGACCGCGAGCGGCGCTGAGACCGTCGAGGCGATCCGCGCCCAGGGCGACCGGGTCGCCGACCAACTCGCGCTTGCCTCGGCGGCGACGCGCAGCGCTGTCGTCGAGTACGCGGACGAGGTCGTCTCTCGTGTCAGCGCAAGCGGCGCTGAGACCGTCGAGGCGATCCGCTTCCATGGCGACTCCATCGCTAATCGACTCGCCGAGACCTCGACGGCGGCGCGCAGCGTTGTCGGGGAGTACGCGGACGAGGTTGTCGCTCGCGTCAGCGCAAGCGGCGAACAAGCCGTCGAGGCGATCCGCTTCCATGGCGACTCCATCGCCAATCGATTGGTAGAGACCTCGACGGCGGCGCACAGCGCCGTCGGCGAGTACGCAGACGAGTTTGTCGCTCGCGTCAGCGCAAGCGGCGAACAAGCCGTCGAGGCGATTCGCTTCCATGGCGACTCCATCGCCGATCGACTTGTAGAGACCTCGGCGGCGACGCGCAGCGCCGTCGCAGAGGTTTCGGACGAGGTCGCCACTCGCATCAGCTCGAGCGGCGAACAGGCCGTCCAGGCGATCCGCTTCCATGGCAACTCCGTCGCCGACCGCCTCGCTGAGGCGTCGGCGGCGACGCGCAGCGCGGCCGCAGAGTACTCGGAAGAGGTTGTCGCTCGCATCAGCGCAAGCGGCGAACAGGCCGTGGAGGCGATCCGCTTCCATGGCGACTCCATCGCCAACCAGCTCGCCGACGCCTCGACGGCGACGCGGGGCGCTGTTGACGTGTATTCAGACGACATCGTCAGCCGGATCAGTTCGAGCGGCGCGCAAGCAGTCGACGCAATCCGTGCCCAAGGCGACTCTGTTGCCGATCAGCTCGGCCTCGCCAACGACGCGATCGCCCGCGACTTCAGCGCCCGATCGAGCTCGCTGATCGAGCGGCTCCAAAGCGGCGGCGAGCGGCTCTCAGACACCATCGTCGTACAGGGCGACAATCTCGTCGTGCGTCTCAACGACGCAGCCGACCGCCTGCACGACACCGTCGTGGTGCGTGGCCAGGTGCTCGAAGATAGGCTCACGGGGTCGAGCGAACGGCTGAGCGCCCTGATCCGGGATCGCGCGGAAGACGCAGCCGCGATCCTCGACGCAATGGCTGCCCGATGGGGCGAACAATTCGACGCGCGCGAGACCCAATTGCGCGGCGCCGTCGATAACCAGAACAACGCGCTTGAGACCCTGTTCGACGAATCGACTCGTCGCCTCGTCGGCGCGATCTCCGCCGAGGGCGCCCTCGCTCAGGCGCAGATCGAGGCGTCAGCAGCTCTATCCCTGGCCACGCTGAGTTCTGAGACGGCGCAAATCAACGAGCGCCTGGCGTCGCTTACGAGCGACGCCGCGGCCGCTGCGGCGAACGGAGCGGGCAGCGTGCGCGACGCGCTGAGCGAGCGGATCGCGGCCTTTGACCATATCGTCAACCACCGCGGCGTCAGCCTGGTGGAAGCGGTGTCGCAACAGACCGAGCGTATGCGCGAATATCTCCAGGCGCTGGATGGTCTCGTCGGCGAAAGCGGGCACAGCGTCATCGATCGCTTGGGGTCCCATTCCGACGAGCTCAACGCTCGCATCGCCGGACATCTCGATGCGATCGACGTGATGATGCAGTCCCGGCGCGACGACTTCGACAAGCGCTTCGTCGACCACAGGGAGCAGCTAGCGACGAAGTCCGCAGAACGGCTGGAGCAATTTGAGGTCGCTTCCGCCGCGCATCACAATGCGGTCGATTTGGCATTGGCGTCACATTCGCGTCGCATGGAGACTTCGCTGGGCGATGGGCTTTCGCGCTTCGAAGGCGCAATTGACGGGCGCGGCCGCGAAATCATCGGGCAAATTGGCGATCGGTCCGCGGCTCTTGTGGCCGATCTTGGCGCCAAGCTGACCGCCATCGAAGAGACTCTCGTCAACCGCGGCGGTGCCATCAACGAGAAGCTTGGCCAGCGAAACGAAGAAGCGGCAGCGCTGTTCGACCGCCGTCTGCAAGCCGTCGAGGAACGCGCCGGGGCAAAACTTCACGAAGTGTCGTCGACGCTCGAAAGCCTTCTGGCGCGGATCGACGACGCCCTCGCGCAGCGCGGCCGGGCGCTGTCCGAGACCCTCGTCCGCAGTACTCTCGAAACCGCCAAGGCGCTCGGACACGGGGGACGCGAGATCACCGAAGGCATGAGCGCTAAGTCAGCGGAAATCGGCGAGGCGCTGCAAAGGCGGGCGGAAGAGCTGACACAAACGCTGTCGACCGTCGCCCGAGACATCAATGCGACGTTGACCGGTCGCGTCGAAGACGTCTCGCGGTCGCTCGGTGTGAGCGTCGATCAATTCAAGGAGCAAGTCGTCACGCCGATGCAGGACCTGAGTCGGCGCCTCGAACTCGAGCCGGGCCGAGCTGGAAGAAAAGGTCGGTGGGCACGCCCAGCAAGTCACGGCGCTACTCGACTTGCACAAGGCGTCGATCGGCGCTGCGTTCAACTCCCACAAAGTCGTCGTCGCTGACGCCACACACCAGAGCGTGCAGATCTTTGACGCGCGCCTAGCCGCGCTGGCCGAGGCCGCAGATCAAAGCACGCGCATCATTGACCTGCGGCTGGTCGACATGGTGGAGGCGGCAAATCGTAACGCCGAGAGCATCGATGAACGCCTTGTCGCGCGCATTCAGGCGATGAGCGAAGTTCTGACGAGAACGGCGTCGGAAGCCGAATCGATCTGGGCAGCGCGAGGCGCCAGCGTGGCCGGCGCGATCGGAGCGAAGGTCGATGACTTGCGCGAGGTCATCGACGGCAAGGGCGCCGACCTGGTGGCCGCCTTCGGAGAGCGGGGCGAGGATGTGTCGGCAAGGATCCTCGGAGTCGGTGAGCGCGCAATGCACACGCTCGACCAGCAGATGACCGGCCTTGCCACCCTTCTGACCCGGCGCACAGACGAGCTTATTGCCGCCGTCAACGGCAGCGCGGCGGACCCGGTGCGCGCGTTGAGCGCCCTGACTGGGCAGTTGCGCTCTGAGGTCGCCGATTCCAGCGAAGCGCTGCGCAACGTCGCGGCCGACGCCACTCACCGCTCGGCCGAGACGATCGAAGCATTGCTGAAACGGTTGACGGAGCAGGTGGAAGCTTCCGGCGTCTCGTTACGCGAAACCGTAACCCGCAGCGCCGACAGCTCGGTCGCGTCTCTCTCGAGCACCGGGGACCGGTTGCGCAATGAATTGACATCGGTGATCGACAACCTCGGTCAAACCAGCGCCGTCATCGACCGGGCGATCGGATCGGCCGGAGATCGCCTCGCGGCTGTTCAGAGCGGGCTCGCGGAACGGGTCGAGGAATTCCAACAAGCGCTCGGTGGCATCGCCTCGCAAGTCTCCGCTCTCGGACGCCTTTCAGCCACGGCCCAGTCCGACGCGAGCACGCTCGCCGGGCAGCTCGCCCAGCATGCCGAGGCTCTCGGGGTGGTCGGACGGGATCTCGCACAACAGCAACAGTCACTGGATTTCGCTCTCGAGCACCGCCGCAACAGCCTCCAGGCGCTCATCGGCGATATCTCGGGCCGTGGTGAAGCCTTTGAGGCGACACTCGGACGCTTCGCGGCCAACGTCGAAGACAGTTTTGCCCGGTCGCAAGCTCGTGCCCAGGAGATCAGCGCCGCGCTCGCCTCCGCCACAAGGGGCGCGTCGATCGCAGTCGCAGGCCAATTTGAAACCATTCGCGACACCGCGGCAAAGGAGCGCGAGCGAACGGCCCAGACGTTGCAGGCGACGCTGGAACAGACCAACACTCAGCTGACCGGGGCGCTTGATCACGCCGCTGACCGCTTCCGTCAGTCGGTCGCCGAAGTGAAGGACATGGCGGGCCAGGTTCAGCGTGAACTCGACCAGACTCGGCAGGAGCTGCGCCGCGGCGTGCTCGATCTACCGCAGGAGACGAGCGAAACCGCCGAAGCGATGCGGCGGGTCGTCTCTGATCAGATCCGCGCGCTGAAGGAGCTTGCTGCGCTGGTGTCAGACTCGGGGGCGACATACGACGTCGTCGAACCCGGCGCGCCGGCCACGATGACCGCAATCGCAAGCGCGCGTTTTGAGAAGCCGCTACCGCGCGCCATCGAGAGCGCACGTGAGGTCGAGGCCGAGTCGCCGCCTGAAGCGCTCACGCGCGTCGCTGAAGCGATTTCCGCGCCCGCGGCAGATAGACCGGCGCTAGCGCGGATCGGCGCGTCGGAGCCGAGCCCAGCGTTCGGGCGCGCGCAGACGCAGCCGTGGCCAGCACCGTCCGCAGCCACGCCGCGCCCGGTTGCGGCGCCGGCAACCTCCGCTTCGGCGTCAGCTACCGATCGTGGGCAGCCCGGATGGCTTTCGAACCTGCTTGCGGCGGCCTCCCGCGACGAGCCAGAGGAGACCGCGCCCAAAGGAGCGGAGACGCTCGAGGCTCTGAACCGGGAAATCGCCAACCTCATCGACAACACGGCTGCGGTGGAAATGTGGGATCGATGGCGACGCGGCGACACGAGCGCTGTGTCGCGCCGCCTCTACACTGAGGCCGGCCAACAGGCGTTCGACGAGCTTCGGCGCCGCTTTCGCGCCGATCCCCAGTTCCGGGAAACGACTACCCGCTACATGCAAGAGTTCGAGCGCCTGCTTGCGAAGATCAGTCACAGCGACCGCGACGGCGCGCAGTGGCGGGCCTATCTGCTGTCCAACACCGGCAAGGTCTACACGATCCTCGCGCACGCCTCAGGGAAGCTAGGCTAAACAGCGTCCGATAAGCAGGCGCCGGCGTCATGCCCGCAAAAGCGGGCATGACAGCGCAATTTGTCGAGAACTCTCAATTCCCCTCGCGCGGGAGTCACGGCACCGCCGGCTGCGACCGGCGAGGCCGGCCGCCTTACGCCCGTTATCGCGAGAGTTCCTTCGCGGCCGCGTCATTCTCTCAGAGGGTGCGATAGATCTCTTTGTAAGCATCACGCAGCGCCGCTTTCTGCACCTTGCCCATTGCGTTGCGCGGCAGAGAATTCGACGAGGATGATCTGTTTGGGCGCCTTGAATTTGGCCAGGCGGCGGCCGAGCACGGAGAGGATCGCCAATTCGCTCAGCGTCGCGCCCGGACGCGCGACGACGGCCGCCGTCACGGCTTCGCCGAAATCGGCATGCGGAACGCCGAAAACGGCGCTTTCGAGCACGCCCTCGATCGCGTCGATCTCGGTTTCGACCTCCTTCGGATACACGTTGAAGCCGCCGGAAATCACCAGGTCCTTCGCCCGGCCGACGATGTGGATGTAGCCATCGTCGTCAACGTGGGCCAAGTCGCCGGTGATAAAATACCCGTCAGCGCGAAACTCCTGGTTCGTTTTCTCCGGCATCCGCCAATAGCCGGCGAAGACGTTAGGCCCCTTGACCTCGATGACACCGATTTCGCCTGCCTGAACCGGTGCGCCACTCTCGGGGTGGGCGATCCGCACGCTAACTTCTGGAATCGCAAAACCGACCGAGCCTGGCCGGCGTTCACCGTCGTAAGGGTTCGATGTAATCATGTTGGTTTCGGTCATGCCGTAGCGCTCGAGAATTGCGAAGCCGGTCCGTTTCCGCCAGGCGGCATGAGTCTCGGCCAGCAGCGGCGCAGAGCCCGAGACGAAGAGGCGCATGTTCGCGCAGATGTCGCGACCGAGGCCCGAATGGTCGAGCAGGCGGGTATAGAAAGTCGGCACCCCCATCATCGCCGTCGCTTCCGGCAGCGCCGCGATGACCGCGTCCGGATCGAACCTGGGCATGAAGATCATCGTCGCCCCCGACAGCAGCGAGATGTTGACCGCCACGAACAGCCCATGTGTGTGAAAGACAGGAAGCGCGTGAATGAGTCTGTCGACGGAGGTGAAGCGCCAACAGTCGATCAGGGTCAGCGCGTTCGACGATAGATTCTCGTGCGTCAGCATCGCGCCTTTCGAGCGGCCGGTGGTGCCCGAGGTGTAGAGAATCGCGGCCAGATCGTCGCTCGCCCGCGGCGCGGTTTCGAACTCGGCCGACGCTGTGGCGATCGCTGTGGCGAAAGTTCCATCGCCATTGACGCCGAGACTCTCGACCGAACGCAAGTTGAGCGTCTGGGCGAGCGCACGAATAGTCTCGAGCCGGTCGGGACGGCAAAGGGTCAGCGCAGGTTCGGCGTCGCCAAGAAAATATTCGAGCTCTGCAAGCGTATAGGCCGTGTTCAACGGCAGCAGCACTGCGCCGGCCCGAAGGCAAGCGAGGGTAACGACGATCATGTCGGTTGATTTCTCGATCTGCGCCGCAACCCGGTCGCCGGGCTTGACCCCGACCGCAACCAGCGCATTGGCCGCCTGTGCCGCGCGCTTGAATAACTCGCCATAGGTCAGCGCGGCAGCGTCTTGGGTCTCCAGAGCGAGCTTGTCCAGATGGGGCGCTCGCGCCGCAATGAGGTCAAACAAATTTGCGGATAGATGTGGCGACACTTGGTCTCCAGATTGAAGGGCGAGAGTTGGCGCTTCAAGGCGGCGACACATTATAGGCTGGCGAGACGCACAAACGCGATAGGATAGAGAGGTCGCGCCGCCGGACCGAGACCGACTTCGTGGCCTCAGCCATAAGCTCGCAACTTGATTTCCTGAGCGATCTTCTCTCAAAAGCGAACCCGAAACGCGGATTGACGCCGGACGAAAGCGGGGGACATGGCCACAACTGAGAAGGCGGTGCGCGAATCGATCATCGCCCGCGGCGCAACCGTCGTCGCTGCCGGACTTGGCGGCGCCCTTGTGGGTGATATTTCGGCGCGCTTCAAAAACTCGCTGCTCATCACGCCGAGCGGCGCAAATTATGGTGATCTCCGGCCAGCGATGATCGCGCGCATGCCCTTGGTCGGCGAGTACGGCGCCTGGAAGGGTCCGAGGAAGCCAACAGGCGAATGGCGCATTCATCTCGATATTGTGCGAGCCCGTCCCGATATCGGCGCAATTGTGCGTTTCCAATCGCCTTACGCCACCGCCCTGGCCATGGCGCGCAAACCCATCCCGGCCGCCCATTCGATGATCGCGCTGTTTGGCGCGCCGATTGTCCGGTGCGCCAAATATGCGCCCGCCGGCACCAAGGAACTGGCGAGCCTCGCGCTAGAGGCGCTCGACCAAAGCCATGCGGTTCTGCTCAGCAACTATTGCGCATTGACCACCGGCCCAACGCTGGAGGCGGCGCTAGTCCGGGCGCGGGAGCTCGAAACGCTCGCGCGGCTGTACGCAATCGCTCTTTCGCTTGGTCGTCCGGCGATACTTTCGGATGAGGAAGTCGGTCGCATCGGAGAGCGGCTGAAGTCAAATGGCGCCGGTGTTCAGGCGCGCATCGCAGCGCTTGTTGAAACCAGGTCGAAACCCAAGGCGCCTGCCAAGGCCAAACGCGTGACCCGCAAGCGCCGTTCTTAGGCGGCGCGCGATTGATGAATCAGCGGAAGGAAATTGCGTCGGAAGCGACCGAGGGCGTCGCGGGTCCAGCGCCGGCCGGCCCGACGCTCAAAGCGCCGAAGCGGGCAACTCGTTGCGACGCCTTCCGCGCGGCGCCTCATCTTCCTCCCTCGCCAGGCTCTCGCTGACGATCAGAAGCTGCGCGGCGGTCGAGGCGGCGATCACCGCCGGATCCTTGGATTCGAGACCCGGCACCCCTATCGGACAGACGAGGCGGGCGAGCTGAACCTCCGTGCGGCCCGCCGCACGCATCTGGCTCAAGAACCGCGCCCGTTTCGTCGCCGAGCCGATGAGGCCGACATATCCGAAGCGCTCGACCCGTAGCGCTTCGGCAACGATTTCGAGATCAAGCGCGTGCGAATGCGTCATCACGACGACGAGCGCGCTGTCGGGCGCGCTCACGAGCTCGGCCGCAGGTTCCGGCGCATGAATGAGCGTGACGTTCGCGGGCGCGTGCGTGGGAAAAGCGTCGCGCCTGGGATCGATCCAGCGCACCGCGAAAGGCAGCGGCGCGAGCGCGAGCGCCAACGCCCGTCCGACGTGACCCGCTCCAAACAGATAGACGGCACGCACCAGCACGCCGAGCGGCTCAGTCCAACTCTCCTCCGCGAGACGCGCCAATCTACGCTCGCTCACGCCAGACCCTAGCGTGCGCTGAACGCGTCCGTCAGGCTCCAGATGCGCGCTGAGTGTCGCTAAGGCGCCACCTTCGGCGATAGCCAAAGCCGAAAGATCGTCGAGGTCGCGCGTATCGAACGTCTCGACTCGCCATTCAACGCGGCCACCGCAGCATTGGCCAAGCTCAGGCCCAAGCGCGAGCGAGCGGCGCCGCGCTGGTCCGCGCCCTCTTCTCAAGGCCTCGTTTGCGGCTTCGAGAGCGGCATATTCAAGCGCTCCGCCCCCTACGGTACCGTGGAAGCCGCCCGAGGGCCGCACTACCATGCGTGTGCCCGCTTCGCGCGGGCTCGAGCCCTCGACACGTGCGAGCGTCACCAGCGCCGCCGAACCTTCAGCTTCAATCGCCTCGACGAGACGGCGGAACGCTCTCATCGCGCCCTCTCACCCGGCCCGTTGAGCGATGCGATCGCCTTGAGGATCGATTCCGGGGTGCATGGCGCATCGAGCTTCGGCTGACCTCTCGGGTTCGTCGCATGAACCGCATCGAGAATCGCAGAATAAACCGAAATTCCATGCATCAACGGCGGCTCGCCGACCGCCTTCGAGCGGTAAATGCTCGGGGTCGGATTGGGCCGCGTGTATAACCGGGTGTTGAAGATCGGCGGCGTGTCTGAAGCGACAGGGATCTTGTAAGTCGCGGGCGCGTGGGTGAGCAGCCTTCCGTCGGCCTCGTACACCAGTTCTTCGGTCGTCAGCCAGCCCATGCCCTGAATGAAGGCGCCTTCGACTTGTCCCATGTCGATCGCGGGATTGATCGACGCGCCGACATCATGCAGCAGGTCGGCGCGCAGGACCCGCATCTCGCCGGTCAGCGTGTCGATTACGACCTCCGAGCAGGCCGCGCCATAGGCGAAGTAGAGGAACGGACGTCCCTTCGCTCTGAGACGATCCCAATGGATTTCCGGCGTCTTGTAATAGCCAGAATGCGACAGTTGCACGCGCGCCAGTCGGCACGCTTTGGCGAGCTCGCCGAAGCTCATGGAGGTGTTGCCGGCAAACACACGCGCGTCGCGGAACTCGACCGCCTCCGGCGCGACATTCCAGGCCTCGGCGGCAAAGTCGGTCATCCTCTCACGAATCGCGCCGGCGGCGATTTGCGCCGCCATGCCGTTAAGATCGGTCCCCGACGAAGCGGCTGTCGGCGAGGCGTTGGGAACCTTTGCGGTGTTCGTTGCGGTTATGCGCACGAAATGCAGCGGCACGCCGAATTCTTCGGCCACGATTTGCGCGACTTTAGTGAACAGGCCCTGCCCCATCTCAGTGCCGCCGTGGTTGAGATGAATCGAGCCGTCGGAATAGACGTGCACCAGCGCGGTGGCCTGATTGAGCGGGATCAGTGTGAACGAGATTCCGAACATCACAGGCGTCAGGGCAATTCCCCGCTTGATGATTGGACTCTGCGCGTTGAAGGCGGCGATCCGCTCGCGCCGGGCGCGATAGGCGCTTGAAACCTCAAGGTCCTCGATGATCTCCCGCTGGGTCTGGTAGTCCTCGACCGTTTGATCGTAAGGAGTGCGATCGAAACCCGCGCGCAAAAGGTTTGCCTTGCGCACGTCGAGCGGATCGAAACCGCGCTCGCGCGCGATTGCGTCCATGACACGCTCGATGGCGATCATACCTTGTGGCCCGCCAAAGCCGCGAAAGGCGGTGTTGGATACGGTGTTGGTCTTCAGGCGGCGGGTTAAGATCGAAACGTCAGGGAGCCAATAGCCGTTGCCAGCGTGAAACATCGCGCGGTCACAGACGCCGGGCGAAAGGTCCGCGGAACAGCCGCAGCGCGCGTTGAGCGCCACCTCGTAACCTGCAATTACGCCCCTGTCGTCATATCCCACCCGCCAATCGGCGCGGAAATCGTGACGCTTGCCCGTCAATGCGAAGTCGTCGTCGCGATCGAGGCGAACCTTGCACGGCCGACCCGTCACGCGCGCAGCGAGCGCCGCGATCGCGGCCCAGGCGCAGGCCTGGCTTTCCTTACCGCCAAAGCCGCCGCCCATCCGACGCGTCTCTACCGTGACGAAAGCGTCCGGTATTCCCAAGATGCGGGCGACGATGTGTTGGGTCTCCGTCGGGTCCTGTGTCGAAGCGTGCACGGTCATCTCGTCCGCTTCGCCGGGAAAGGCGAAGGACGCTTGCCCTTCGAGATAAAAATGCTCCTGCCCGCCGATAGAGAACTGGCCGTCCAGCTGGTGCGCGGTACTCTCAATCGCGGTCGCCGCGTCGCCGCGGCCGAACGAATAGTCGCCTTGAACCCGGGCGCCGCTGACGAGCGCATCGGCAATCGTGACCGCCGGCGCTCCGGCCTCGATGTCAATCTTGGCAAGCCGCGCTGCTCGGCGCGCCTGGTCGCGCGTGTGCGCGGCGACTGCGAACAAAGCCTGGCCGTGGAACATCACGTCTTGTTCGACGAAGAGGGGCTCATCGGCGAAGACCGGCGCAACGTCGTTCTTGCCAGGAATATCCGCCGCGGTCAGAACAATGACGACACCAGGGGCGCCGCGGACCGCCTCTAGGCCCAAGCTCTTCAATTTGCCGGAGGCCTTGTTCGCCATGCCGATCGCGATATGCAGCGTGCCCGCGGGCTCGCCGATGTCATCGATGTAAGTCGCCGCGCCCTGGACATGCAGGCGGGCGGAATCGTGTGGCAGCGGCTTATGAACCACTGTGGTCGTGCGCGCGTCGAGTAGCGCTAAGTCATTACTCGGCGGCATGGAGCGTTCCAATCCGGGTCGGTGCGCTCCCGCCGGAGATCTCCATGAGCGCCTTCTCAAGGAGGTTGGCGGCGACCGTCTTACGGTAGGCCGCGGTGGCGCGCATGTCGGTAAGCGGGGTGAAGTCCTCGTCGATTGCCTCGCGCGCAAAGCGCCAGGTCGCAGGTTCGTCGAGGCTCGCGCCTACAAGTGCGCGCTCAGCTTTCGCAGCGCGCTTTGGAGTCGCCGCCATACCGCCGCAGGCGACGCGCGCACCAACAATTTTTCGTCCATCGAGGTCGAAGCGCGCCGCCAGCATGACCGCGGAAATATCCTCGTCGAAACGTTTAGAGACCTTGAAGGCGCGGTAACGTTGATGGGCGGCGAGCAGTGGCGTCTCGAGCGCCAGGACGAACTCACCCGGCTCGCGATCCTGTTTGCCATAAGCGATGAAGAAGTCTTCGAGCGGCACGGCGCGCGTCTTGCCTCCCTTGCGCAACACAACCCTGCCCGCAATCGCAATCAGAGCTGGCGCAAGATCGCCGATCGGCGATCCGTTGGCGATGCTTCCGCCGACCGTTCCACTCGCCCGCACCTGCTTCGACCCGAAACGGCGCAGCAATTCGCCTAAATCGGCGTGAATCGCGCCAAGTTCGCGGCGTGCTCGATTAAGAAAAATCGACAATCTCTTGCCAAATCGGCGGGCGATCGTTATTGTTTTTCAGAAAGTCGATCTAGCTCGGCTGGCGCTTCCCTCGGGCGAGGCGCGACCAGGCTTGGCCCCGGAACGTAAAATGGCTCGTAAAGAAAGTAACTCCAACCACCTCGTCCATCGAGGCGCCGCGCCGCGGCTTCGAAGAGCGTTCCGGGAGACGCAATAAACGTTCCTGCTGTCCTGTCGGCTCCGATTTCCTTCGAGACGCCCGTTTTACGGACTCCTTGACGCATGAGGTGACTGGGTTAAATTCAACTTCTACACCCAGCGGGCACTCACAATGGCTCGGAAATGGGGCCGCAAGCCATTGAAATCGCTCAAAACAGACTCAGCTATGGCGAGCCGCTAGCGCGCGACTGTGAAGGTTCCCGCCCCTAACCTCGCGAGACTTATTCAGCACGGAGATCGGGAGGCACAGCCTCGATGGCCAGCGCGTCGAGCGCTCCCTCGGCGCGCATCGCCGTCTGCGCGTTGGAGCCGAGGCGACGCACGGACACGGTGTTTTCGCTCGCTTCCTTGCGTCCAAGGGCGATGAGGACGGGCACTTTCGCCAAGGAGTGTTCGCGCACTTTGTAGTTGATCTTCTCGTTTCGTAAGTCGGTCTCAACTCGCAGGCCCAGCTTCTTCGCCCTCGCGGCGAACTTAAGCGCCGCGTCGTCGGCGTCACTGGTGATGGTGCAGATCACGATCTGAACCGGAGCAAGCCACAACGGCAAGTGGCCGGCGTGATGCTCGAGCAGGATGCCGATGAAACGCTCCATCGAGCCGCAGATGGCGCGATGGATCATCACCGGCGTCGTTTTTTCGCTGTTGCCCGCAATATAGAACGCGCCAAAGCGATCCGGCAGGTTGAAATCGACCTGCGTGGTTCCGCACTGCCAGTCGCGACCGATCGCGTCGCGCAGGACATATTCAAACTTCGGCCCGTAGAAGGCGCCCTCGCCGGGGTTGAGCGCGGTCGTGACGATGTTGCCGTGGCGGAGCCGGATTTCGTCCAGCACCCGGGTCATCACCGCCTCAGCGTGATCCCACATAGCGTCTGTTCCGACCCGCTTTTCCGGCCGGGTCGAGAGTTTCACGACGATCTTGTCGAATCCGAAGTGGGCGTAGACCGACAAGATCAGTTCATTGATCTTGTGACACTCCTCGGCCATCTGCTCTTCGGTGCAGAAGATATGCGCGTCATCCTGGGTGAAGGATCGCACCCGCATGAGACCATGCAGCGCTCCGGACGGCTCGTAGCGGTTGACTGCGCCGAACTCGGCGAAACGCAACGGCAGCTCACGATATGAGCGCAGGCCGTGCTTGAAGATCTGCACGTGGCCCGGGCAGTTCATGGGTTTTAGGGCGTAGACGCGCAAATCCTCGGTCTCGGCCTCATCGCCGGCCGGGCGGCACATGAACATGCTCTCGCGATACCAGCCCCAATGCCCGGAAATTTCCCATAGGTGCTTGTCCAGCACCTGCGGCGCGTTGACCTCCTGATAGTCCGCGGAGAGACGCCGGCGCATATAGGCGACCAACGTCTGGAATAAAGTCCAGCCTTTCGGGTGCCAGAAGATCGAGCCCGGCCCTTCCTCCTGGGTATGGAACAGGTCCATCTCGCGCGCGAGCTTGCGATGATCGCGCTTCTCGGCCTCCTCGAGCTGCTTCAAATAGGCGTCGAGTTCTTCCTTCTTCGCGAATGCGGTTGCGTAAATGCGCGACAACATCGGCTTGGTCGAATCGCCGCGCCAATAGGCCCCCGCCACCTTCATCAGCTTGAAAGCGTCGCCGACTTTTCCGGTCGAAGTCATGTGGGGCCCGCGGCAAAGGTCGGTCCACTCGCCTTGGCTATAGAGCTTCACCTCCTGATCGGAAGGAATGGCGTCGATCAACTCGATCTTGAACGCTTCGCCTTTCTTTTCAAATCGGCTCTTCGCCTCCTCGCGCGAGACGACGGTCTTCTTGAACCGCTCGTCGCGGGCGATGATCTCGCGCATGCGCTTCTCGATGGCCGGAAAGTCCTCAGGCGTGAACGGCTGGTTGCGGAAGAAGTCATAGTAGAAGCCGTTCTCGATCACCGGGCCAATGGTGACCTGCGTTCCCGGCCATAGCGACTGCACGGCTTCGGCGAGAACGTGCGCCGCATCGTGGCGGATCAGCTCGAGCGCCCAGGGATCGTCACGCCCGATGAACTCCAGCTTTGCGTCGCTGTCGATCGGGTCGGCGAGGTCGGCAAGCTCGCCGTCGCGGACCATCGCCACAGCGCGCTTGGCGAGAGAGGGAGAAATGGATTTGGCGATTTCGAGGCCCGAAACGCCGGGCTCATAGGCGCGCTCAGCGCCGTCGGGAAAGGTGACGTGGATCATCGAGGCTCCTTGAGCTCACTCGCCGATACCAATCGGCGTAAGCGTGGAAGCCTGCGTATAAACGTGGAACTCTGTCAGGGCAACCGGCGAAGAGCCTGGGATTTCACACCGTTCCGGCGCTTAGAGCCTGAATTCCTCGACCACCGGCGCCCCGGAATAGTTGGAGTATCGAATCCACTTCGGCTGCACGACGACATAGGCGATGTTGGGCCAGTTCTCGCGGGCGCGCCCGTCCGGCCATTCGCCGAAGTAGGCCGCCTTGGCGCTCGCCAAGTCGTCCCCGACCGGTCGGCGCGCCAGGCCCTCGATCTGAAGAGAAATGTTATCGTCCCAGCCGATGACCAGCCCGGCCGCCGGATTGAGCGCCAGATTGACGGCCTTGCGGCTCGTCGACAGAGTGTCAAACACGAACTCTTTTGCCTGCGTCAACGCGAAGCCCATCAGCGCGGCCTCGGGCGCGCCGGATTCGTTGACGGTAGACACGACCAGATACCGCTTAGTCTTGGCGATATCGAAAACCTCTTCGAGCGTCATGACCGCCTCCCACATTTCCCGGCCCCGACCACGACGGTCGGTCGCATAGTCCACCGAGATAATAACGCACCGTGACCGAACCTTGCGCCATTGTCCGGCGTATTCTGGTCGACGGCGCCGTCCAGGGCGTCGGCTATCGCGAATTCACCCGCCGCGCGGCGCTGAGGCTGGGCGTCACTGGCTGGGTGCGCAATCTGTCAGACGGCGCGGTCGAGGCGCTGATCTGCGGGCCGCCCGCCGCCGTCGAAGCGCTCATTGCCGAAATGCGCAGAGGGCCACGTTCAGCTGTGGTCAACGCGCTGAGCGTCAATGAACAGGACGAAATGCATGGTGATCGACAGGGGTACGTTCGTCGTTCGGCCAACCGCGTAGCGCGCGACCGACGCGAACGCCGGTCAGCGGCGTCGCGGCGGCTTGTCGGGCGCGGGCCGCTTCGCGTGGTCCGGGCCGCCGGCGGAGGTCGGCGTCGTGTTGGAGGGCGGGTCGCTAGCGGGAAACGATTCTTCGAGCTCCTCGTCGAGCTTCTGCTCCGACTTTGTGAGCGACTTGCACGGCGGCGACTTTCGCGGCTCTTTCATTTCGGCGGCTCCGTAGGAGAGATTGACCCCATATAGGGAGGGAACTCGCGGAAGGGAGGCCCGAGCTGAGCGCGCCCTGGATGGCGCGATAATTCACGGTCTCACGAAGTGTGCAGTTCTGCGCGCGACTCAAGCTTTCCAACCACTTAGGTTTCATTTTTCTGCAACTCGAAAAAGCTGTCAACGCTGCGGCGCGGCATTGGCGCCGACAAATCAACATATGTGCATTCGACGCGCCAAGGGAGCTTGACGGACCATCTCGTCGACAATCCGAGCCTCAAGCGGCTCTGCCCGAAGGCGCTCGCCCGGCCTATCGCGACGCGGGGCCGGAGACGTTCGCCGAGGCGGGACTGCCGGGCGAGACCTTCCCAGCGACTTACCCGTGGACGGCAGTGTCCTAAGCGTCGGCCGCGACGGACTGGTGCGGATGGCGCCGGTCACCGCGTCTGTTGCTGCGCCGCACGTAGTTGATCGTCGCTTGCGGCTTTTGATGCTTCACCTTGAGCGCCGCAATCAAGGCGTCCTCCGCCGATACCGCCAAGCTTCGCCGCTCGCCGGCGATGTTTATGCCAACGGTGAATTCGAGCATCATGCCGGCGACTCCCTGGAGACCGTCTTGAAACTTCGCGAAGAGGCGGACGCCCCGGAGCGAACGGACTCCAACCGGTTTACGAAGCCGGTTAGCGCCAATGGGATCTCGGCCGCCCGTCGGCAGCATAATCGCGAGAGGGCGCTTTGTGGAAGAAATCCGAGGGATGCAGAGCAGGAGATCATTCGCTGGCGAATTCTTGACGGTTCCCTGCGGGCCCCTCCGCGCCTGGATCGCCGCGCGATGTTGCGGTGCGCAGCATTTAAGCGCCCCGTTCAGATGGCCAGGAACGCAAGTCCTCACCCCCGCCTCCCGCTTCCCGGCTGGAGGGGAGATCCTACCCCCTCTTCCCGCCCGCGATCTTCGCTATCTCGCGCATGATGCTGAGCGTCCCTTCAAGCCGATCCTCGAGCTTTTCGAAACTGTCGGTCACCACAATGCGCATGTCGGGGCGGACGCGGGCGCGATCGCCCTGGGCGGCGACCCATCGGACCAGCGCTGTCGGGTTGGCGAATGACTTGTGGCGGAAGGCGAGCGTCAGGCCCTTCGGGCCGGCCTCGAGCTTCTCGACATTCGCGCGGCGGCACAAAGCCTTGATCTGCACCAGGCTCATGAGCAGGCCGACCTCGGCCGGCGGCGGGCCGAAGCGGTCGACGATTTCGGCCTCCATCGCGTCGATCTCGCCATTGTCCTCGAGCGCCGAGAGGCGGCGATAGAGCGCGAGACGCGTCGGCAGGTCTGGAATATACGCTTCCGGGATCGTCACTGGCGCGCCGAGCTGAATGGTTGGCGACCACATGTCCTCGGCGGGCGTGTCCTCGCCCGATTTGATGCGCTCGACCGCCTCGCGCACCATCTGCTGATAGAGTTCGTAGCCGACCTCCTTGATGTGCCCGGACTGCTCCTCGCCCAGAAGGTTGCCGGCGCCGCGCAGGTCGAGATCGTGGCTGGCGAGCTGAAAGCCCGCGCCTAGCGTATCGAGCGATTGCAGCACTTGGAGTCGCTTCTCCGCCTGCGGCGTAATCTTGGCCTTGGCCGGCGTGGTGAAATAGGCGTAGGCGCGAATCTTCGATCTGCCGACGCGGCCGCGCAATTGGTAGAGCTGCGCGAGCCCGAACATGTCGGCGCGGTGCACGATCATGGTGTTGGCGCGCGGGATGTCGAGCCCCGACTCGACGATCGCCGTCGACAATAGGATGTCGTACTTGCCGTCGTAGAAAGCGCCGACCTTGTCCTCGAGCTCGCGCGCCGCCATCTGCCCGTGGGCGATGACGAGTTTGCACTCGGGCGCGTTCTGGCGAAGGAACGCCGCCGCTTCGTCCAGGTCCTCGATGCGCGGGCAGACATAGAAGGATTGTCCGCCGCGATAACGTTCGCGCAGCAGCGCCTCGCGGATGATGAGCGCGTCGAAGGGCGAGACGAAGGTGCGCACCGCGCGCCGATCGATCGGCGGCGTCGCGATGATCGACATTTCGCGCACGCCGGTCATCGCCAGTTGCAGCGTGCGCGGGATCGGGGTCGCCGACAGCGTCAGCACATGCACTTCTGAGCGCAGCTCCTTCAGTCGCTCCTTGTGGCCAACGCCGAAATGCTGCTCCTCGTCGACAACGACGAGGCCAAGATCCTTGAAGCTCACAGTCTTGCCCAACACGGCGTGAGTCCCGACGACGATGTCAATTCCGCCTTCAGCCAAACCCTTCTTCACCTCACGGCTTTCAGCCGCGCCGACCATGCGGGAGAGTTGGCCAACATTGACCGGGAGCCCGGCAAAGCGCTGACGGAAGTTCTGGGTATGCTGACGCGACAGCAGCGTGGTCGGGGCGACGATCGCGGTCTGCTTGCCGTTGATCGCCGTCGCGAAGGCCGCGCGCAGAGCGACCTCGGTCTTGCCGAACCCAACGTCGCCGCACACCAGCCGGTCCATCGGCCGGCCGGCGGCCAGATCGTCTAGCGCCGCCTGAATCGCGCTTTCCTGGTCGGCCGTCTCGTCGTAGGGAAAGCGGGCGCAAAACTCGTCGTACAGACCTTCGGGGACGACAAGACGCGGCGCCGCGTGGGTCATGCGCTGGGCGGCGACACGGATGAGTTCGCCCGCCATCTCGCGCACGCGCTTCTTCAAGCGCGCCTTGCGCGACTGCCAGCCCGCGCCGCCAAGCTTGTCGAGTTCGCCCGTCTCCGAACCGTAGCGCGACAGAAGTTCGAGATTTTCGACCGGCAGGAACAGTCGGTCGCCACCGGCATAGTGGATCTCGAGACAGTCGTGCGGCGCGCCCGCCGCCTCAATTGTCTTCAGGCCGACGAAGCGCCCGACGCCGTGGTCAATATGAACGACAAGATCGCCGGCGCTGAGAGCGCTCGCCTCGGCCAGAACGTCCTGGGCGCGCCGCCTACGCTTCGACTGCCGTACGAGGCGATCGCCGAGAATGTCCTGCTCGCCGACGATGGCAAAGTCTGGCGCTTCGAACCCCTGTTCGAGCGCGATGACGGCGAGCGGCAGCGCTCCCGCGCGCGCTGTCGTCGCCTGATGATAGGACGATACGAATTCGAGCGGTTTGAGCCCATGCTCGGCCAGCACGTGGCTGAGCCGCTCGCGCGAACCGTCGCTCCAGCCGGCGACGATCACGTTCAAGCCCCGCTCGCGGAGCGCCAGCACATGCGCGACCGCGGCGTCAAACACGTTGGCGCTCTCGGTCTGCCGCTCGGGGGCGAAATTTCGCCCCGTCCGTCCGCCGCAATCGACGACGTCGCTTGCGCCCGGCTGCCCTTCGAACGGTATGAGTCGCGCCCGCGGCTGAGCGGCGAGGCGCTCCTTCCACTCGTCTTCGCCGAGATAAAGCCGCGCGGGCGGCAGCGGCTTGTAGTCCGACTTTCCGGGATCTTCCGAGTAGGCCGCGCGGCGGGCCGCGTAATTGTCGGCGATGAGCGCAATGCGCTCGTGCGCCGCGTCGTCAGCGCGCGCGTCGAGCACGAATGGCGCGTCACCGACATAGTCAAAGATCGTATCGAGCTTATCGTAGAGCAGCGGCAGCCAATGTTCGATGCCAATGGCTCGCCGGCCCTCGCTGACGGCGGCGTAAAGATCGTCGCTAGGCGCGGGCGCGCCGAACTCCGCCGCGTAGCCCTGGCGGAAACGTTTGATCGAATCGGTTGTCAGACGCGCTTCGCTCATCGGCACGAGATCAAGCGAGCGCAATTGCGTGGTCGAGCGCTGGGTCTCTGGCTCGAAGGCGCGGATCGATTCGAGTGTATCGCCAAAGAAATCGAGCCGGATCGGCGCCGTGGCGCCCGATGGATAGAGGTCGAGAATGCCGCCGCGCGATGCGTAATCGCCGACGTCGCGCACCGTGCTGGCGCGGGCGTAGCCGTTCGCTTCGAGCCAGCGGGTGAGGTCTTCCATCCGCACGCTGTTGCCGGGCGCGGCCGAGAAGGCAGCTGAGGCAATGAACGCGAATGGTGGCTCCCGCTGCGTCAGCGCGTTGACCGAGGCGACGAGAATCCGCGGGCGCTCCGCGGCGCCCTTGCTGCGCGCGAGGCGCGCCAGCACCGTCATGCGCTCGGCCGAAATTGCGGCGTTCGGGGAGACGCGGTCGTAGGGCTGGCAGTCCCAGGACGGGAAATAAAGCGCCTCGATCTCGGGCGAGGCGAAGCTCAGCGCGTCGATGAAGGCCTGGGCTCGCAGGCCGTCGCGGGCAACGAAGGCGAGCGTCACCGCGCGCTGTTCGCCGTCTTTCGCCAGCGCGCGCGTCAGCTCGGCGACGACGAACGCGTCGTAACCCTCCGGCGCGCGCGCCAGCGTGACGGCGCCGCCCTCCTCAAGACGGCGAAGGGCGGAAGCGACGAGGCTCACGGAGTCTGGTCGGCGGTCGTTGGCAGTTTTCATCGCGATCCGCACAGGCGAGCAAACAGCGGGGTCATGAATTCGCGCGGCGGCTCCTCGCCGCCGATGATCCAGGCCAGCGCTTGCGGGTCGGGGACGTCGAGCAGACGCTCGAACTCGGCAAGCTCGTCTTCGTTCATCGTCGGCAAATGCGCATCGGCAAATCGGCCCATGACGAGATCCATCTCGCGCACTCCGCGGCGCCAGACACGAAACAGAATCCGCCGCCGCCGTTCATCGAGCGCTGAACTGCTCAAAGTCGAGCCAGACACGAGGGGCCTTTCCATGGCGAGGCGCGAGCCGCGATGCTGGGCTTGATCCGGTCGTCCATGCGGGGTGCAGAGGCGGCTTATAGACCGGAAGGGCGGCCGTGTCAGCGTTGCAGCTAGGAAGGAGCACGAGTTTGGACGACTACAGTCACCTTGTTCGTTCCCTGTCGACCGGCTGGCGTATTGGACCTTGGATTTCGGGCCGGGCAAACAATCCCCGTGGGTCGTCGTTGCGATGAACATGATTACCCTGATAAACGTCTTTATAGTTGAGCCGGGCAACCAACAGCGGCTTGTCGATCTCCTCGTTCCTGTGACTGACGAATTTGTCCGTCAGTCGCCTGGTTTTGTCTCGTCGGCGCTTCATCGCAGTTTCGATGGCTCGAAAGTGACGATGTACGCGCACTGGAAAAGCCTCGAGGAGTGTGAGGCCATGCGCAGGTCCCCGTCCGCTGCCCTTTTTCGAGGAAGCGCTGACGTTGGCGAAGTTTGATCCGGGCATGTATGAGGCCGCCAGGACATTCTCGCCCGTCGCAAGTCGATCAGGGGGCCCTCTGCGAACCAGCTGTTTGCCGCGTTCACTCGGTCTTACGGCGCGCGGGCTTGGGCGGCAAAACGACTTCGGCGAGACCAAGCCAGTCCGCGAGTGCCTGAAGCTCCTCAGAGATCGCGTCCATGGCCTCCGAGGGGGCGTGCGGCTCGAGATGCATGGCATGGACGAGCAGTCGTCCGGCCTGGCGATCTGCCTTGAGGTCGAGCCGAGCAATGAGCCGGTCGCCGAGCAGGAACGGAAGGACATAATAGCCATGCTGGCGTTTATCGGCCGGGGTGTAAATCTCGATCCGGTAGTGGAAGTCGAACAGCCGCAACGTGCGGGAACGCTCCCAGACGAGCGGATCGAACGGCGCCAGCAGCGCCCGCGCGAAGATGCGGCGCGGCCAGCGCGCGTCGCGGTGAAGATAAGCGAGGCGAGTCCAGCCGGGAACCTCTATTAGCTCCAGAACGCCCGCCTCGAACAGCAACTCGATCGCCTGCCGCGCCTCATCTGGCCCAAGACGGAAATAGTCTCGCAGGTCCTGCTCCGTGGCGACGCCGAGCGCCTGTGCTGCGCGCTCGATGAGCGCGCGCTGCGCGTCCTCCTTGTCGGGCGTCGGCAGGGCGAGGACCTCCGCTGGAATGACGCGCTCGGTCAGGTCGTAGACGCGCTCGAAACTGCCCCGCCGCGTCGCCGTCGTGATGTGTCCAGCCCAAAAGAGCCACTCAAGGGTCTGCTTGGTGTCACTCCATTCCCACCAGCCGGACCGGCCACGCTTTTCTTCCAGGTCCGAGGCTGCACGGGGACCCTCGTTGCGGATGCGATTGAGTAACGCTTCCGCCTCGGGCCGCCGCTCGCGTGCGAAAAGCCGCAGGCCCTTCCAGCCGGCCTCACCGCGATCTGCTCGGGCCATCCGCCAGCGCAGCAAGGGATGCAACGAAAGCGGCACGAGCGACGCTTCATGAGCCCAGTATTCAAACAGCCGCCGCTTCTTTGGTTTCCCCCAGGCGGCAGTGTCGATCAAAGCACGGTCATAGGGACCAAGTCGGGAGAAGGCCGGCAGATAATGGGCGCGGACCAAGACGTTGACACTGTCGATCTGGTGCAAGGAGAGCCGGTCGACGGTTTTCAGCCAGCGCGCGGCCGTGACCTTCTCGGGTCGCGAGCCGCCGAAACCCTGGGCCGCGAGAGCGATCCTACGCGCTTCGGCGAGGGAGAGCTTTTCTACTTTCGTCACGTTGTTTTCGTCCCGGCAGATCACGCTGGCGTTCGGCGCCGCTCTCGTTGAGAGCACACGGCGAGCGTCAGGCGCTCGCGGCCTTCCGCCCGAACAGAGGCTCGATCTCGACCGCTATCGCGCCAAGGAGAATCAGCACGCAGCCGAGAGCGCCGATGGCGGTCAGACGCTCATCGAGCAGAAGCGCGCCCGCGAGCGCCGCGAAGATGCCCTCGAGGGCAAGAATGAGGGCCGCCTCTGCGGGCGGCGTGTGCGCCTGGGCGAAGATCTGGATCGTATAGGCGATCGCGCCAGAGACGACGCCGGCGAACAGGATCGTCGGCATGGTAGCGACGAGCGCGCCCGGCGGAGTCGATTCGAACAAGGCTGAGCACAGCGCCGCGAGGCCGGCGCAGACCGTATATTGCACGAAAGCGAGCAGCAGCGGCCGCCCCGAGCGGGCGAGGAAGATCGGCGTCAGCGCGATGCCCGTCGCCCAGGCGAAATCTGCTATGAGCACAAGCGCATCGCCTAGGTTCGGGGGGCCCAGCGTTCCGCCGGAGGCGAGCGCCCAGGCGCCGATGAGCGACACGAAACCCGCGGCCACCACGATCGCGCGCGGACGCGCGCCGGTGAGCGCCCAGACGACGAAGGGAGTTAGCACAACATAGCATGCGGTGAGGAAGCCCGCGTTGGTGGCGCTCGTCGTCTCGATACCCGCCTGCTGCAAGGTCGTGCCCAAGAAGAGGGTGAGGCCGATCACGAGCGCGAGGCGCCATTCGTCGCGGCTTGGCGCATGCGGCTTGCGGCGGAATTCCCAGAGCGCGAACGGCGCAAGCGCTACGGCCGACACGGCAAAGCGCGTGGCGACAAAGGCCAGCGCCGGCATGGTCGCCGTCGCGTATTTCTGGGCGACGAAGGTCACGCCCCACAAAAAGGCGGTGATGAGGAGCAGTCCGTCGGCGCCGAGCCGGCTCATGCCGTCGCCGACCGCGGAACGCCGCATCGGTCAGACCTGCTCGATCTCGATCAGCGTGCCACTGAAGTCTTTCGGGTGCAAAAACAGCACCGGCTTGCCGTGCGCGCCGACTTTCGGTTTCCCGTCACCGAGCACGCGCGCGCCCTTGGCTTTGAGCTGGTCGCGAGCGGCGACGACGTCGTCGACTTCGTAGCAGAGATGGTGCATGCCGCCGTCCGGATTGCGCTCGAGGAACTTCGCGATCGGTGAGTTTGCGCCCAGCGGATGCAAGAGTTCGATTTTCGTGTTGGGCAGTTCGACGAAGACCACCGTCACCCCTTGATCAGGTTCAGGCTTCGGCGCGGAGACGCGAGCGCCAAGCGTTTCGCGATAGGTCTGAGCTGCCTTCTCGAGATCGGGGACGGCGATAGCGACGTGGTTGAGCTTGCCGATCATCCATTTCCCACTATGAGCCAAAGAAACGCGCGCCTGCAAACCTCGCCGGTCAACGGCGCGGCTCGCGTCCGCGAATCCGGTCGAACCCCTGCTTGATCGCGGCGAAGCGTGCCTCGATCATGGGCTCGAACTCGACGTCAGTGAAGAGATGGGGCCAGTCTTTCTCAATACCTTCCCGCACCAGTTCGCCGACATAGGACGGATCGACTCCGTTCGAGACGCGCTCCTGTATCATCGTGAACGGTTCAGACACTCGAATCGCCGGGCCGCCACCGCCTACTCCGGCGTTGTTGACGAGAATATGCACCTTGCCATAACGGCCGATCATGGTTTCGACCGCAGACGTCAGTTCAGCTTTGAGCGACACGTCCGCCTTGACGCCGTCGACGTCCGCGTTGGTCTCCTTCAAGCCTTGAACCGCGCGATCCAGCGCCGCCTCCTCAACGTCGCAGAGCATCACTTTCACTCGCGCCTGCGCGAGAGCGGTGGCAATTCCCAGCCCGATACCCGACGCCGCGCCGGTGACAAAAGCAGTTTTTCCCGCCAGGTCTTTCATCGACGTCTCTCCCGCGGAAGGTCTTTTTCAGCAAATTGCCTCGAACGCTATTGCGGCCGTTTCTCATTGACAATCGGGAACGGGGTGAAATCCGGATTGAACACTTCCGGGCTAAACTTCGACCACCAGCACATGCACTTGTGGCTTCTTGCCCCAGACGGCGTTGACCGAACCGCGCACCGCCCGTTCGATGGCAGTCGCCACGATGTCAGCGTCGCGCCGCTTGGCGGGCGGCAAACTCTCGAAGGCCTCAAAGATCGCATCGTCGATCAGCGCATCAATCGCGGCACCTTCGCGCGTCCGTTCAGGCACGCCGGCGATCATCACGTCCGGGTCCCCGGCCATCTCGCCCCTCGGCGTCAGCGCGATCGCGATCGAGACGACGCCGGCGAAACTTAGCCTGCGGCGCTGGCCAACACATTGCTGATCCGCCGGCAATAGAATGGCGCCGTCCTTCGCCCGCCGTCCGCTCGCCACCTTGCCCAACGCACAGACCTCGCCGGGCGCGAGCCGGATGAGGTCGCCATTGAAAGCGCGCAAGACTTGTGGCACCCCCTGCGTCCGGGCGAAGTCTGCATGTTCGCTCAAATGCAACGGCTCGCCATGCGCGGGCACGGCGATTCTCGGACGCACCCAGGCATACATTTTTGCCATCTCTGCTCGGCGCGGATGGCCGGAGACATGCACCAGCGCGGTGCGATCGGTCACCACCTCGACGCCCACGGTCACGAACGCGTTAACGATCTTGCCGACCGCCTTTTCATTGCCAGGGATGGTGCGCGACGAAAAAATGACGGTGTCGCCTGCGGTCAATTCCGCCGTCGGATGCTCGTCCCCCGCCATGCGCGCGAGCGCCGCGCGCGGCTCGCCCTGGCTGCCCGTCGCAAGAGCTAAAATCCGCCCGCGCGGCAGGCGCTCAAACGCATCCATCGCCAAGAACGCCGGCAGGCCGTCGAGCATCCCACACTCCCGAGCGACGGCGACGACGCGCTCGATCGCCCGGCCAAGAATGCAGATCTGCCGTCCGGCGGCGAGGCCGGCCTCGGCTGCCGAGCGCAGCCGGGCGACGTTGGAAGCGAAGGTGGTCACGACCACCCTGCCCTTCGCATTACCGATGAGCCAGGCCAGCGTCTTGGCGACGTCGCGCTCGGACGGGCTTTCCCCTTCCCGCAAGATGTTAGTCGAATCGCAGACGAGCGCCAGCACTCCCTCGTCGCCGAGCTCCTTGAAGCGCGCCTCATCGGTCGGCAGGCCGATGATCGGCGTCGAGTCGATCTTCCAGTCGGCCGTGTGGATGACGAGCCCGCCAGGCGTGCGAATCGCAAGCGCCGAGCTTTCGGGTATCGAATGGGCGACGGGGATGAATTCGACCACGAACGGGCCGATCACGACCCTCTCGCCGAGCTCAACGATCTTCAATGGGATCTTCGGAGCGCCGGGTTCGCCAAGCCGACGCGCCTCGGCCAGTCCGGCCGCGAAACGCGTCATATAGACGGGCACGCCCAGGTCCGGCCAAAGCTCGGCCAGGGCGCCGAGGTGGTCCTCATGCGCGTGGGTGATTACGATGCCAACCAGATTCTTCTTCGCCTTCTCGATGAACCCGAGGTCCGGTAGGATGAGGTCGACGCCGGGCAGGTCCTCGCCGGCGAATGCGACGCCAAGATCAACCATCAACCATTGGCGAGCGTTCGCCGGCCCATAACCGTAAAGGGCGCTATTCATGCCGATCTCGCCCAAGCCGCCTAGCGGGGCGAACACGAACTCGTTGCCGTCGGTCATCTAAGCTCGGCCTTCCGGCCGGCGGAAGTCGACGAAACCGCTGGCGGCAGGGCGCCCCAGCGAGGCAGCAGCCACAGGTCGGCCGCCTCGATGGTGTCAAGCCCATGCTCGGAGCGCATGAGCAGGCGGCCGGCCGCATCGATCCCTTCGAACACGCCCTCGCGTTGGCCGCCGCCGTTTTGGATCGCGATCCGTTCGCCCAGGCCGAGGGCGCAATCGAGCCAGGCGGCGCGAATGCGGTCAAACGCCTGTCCCGCTTGCCAGGCGTCGAGCGCCTCACCAAACCGGTGCACGATACGATCGAACAATTCGCCAGCACCCACCGCCTGTCCGCCCGCCCGCGTTAGACATGAGGTCGCATAGCCAAGACCCTCCGGCGAATAGGCGCAATTCACGCCAACCCCGACCACGCAGGCCGCCCGCCCACTCCCAAGGCCAACTCCTTCGACGAGGATCCCCGCGCATTTCGCCCCGTGAGACATTAGATCGTTCGGCCATTTGAGGCCGACTTCGGTCGCGCTGAGATCCCTCGCCGCGCGCGTTAGGGCCACGCCTGCGACGAAGCCGAGCTGCGCCGCGACCCGCGGCGGACAAGGATCAATCATGAGGGCGCTGGCGTGCAGGTTGCCCTTCGGCGAGATCCAGGCCCGGCCACGGCGGCCTCTGCCCGCGGTCTGTTTGTCGGCGACGATCCACACGCGGTCGGCGTTGCCGGCCAGCGCGCGGCGGCGCGCCTCCTCGTTGGTCGAATCGATAGCGTCGAATCGAACGATGCGCCAGCCTCGATGCGCGCTGTCTAGCCTGGAGGCGGCGGTCAAAAGAGCGACTGCGCGGCCGCCATCGCGGCGTTGGTGATCGGCGAAGGTAAGAACACGAACAGGAGGATCATGAGCGCCGAAAGCGCGAGGACGATGCGCGCGACCGCGCCCGGACGGTCGAACGCCGGGGCCGGCTCGTCGAAGTACATTAGTTTGACGATCCTGAGGTAATAATACGCGGCAACGCAGCTCGCCAGAACCCCAATGACCGAAAGGCCATAGAGACCGGCCTTAATGGCGGCGGCGAAGACGTAGAACTTGGCGAAGAAGCCGGCAAGCGGAGGGACGCCGGCAAGCGAGAACATCATCGTCGCCAAGAAGAAGGCCATGGTCGGATTCGTCCGGGCAAGGCCCGCAAGGTCGGCCATCGTCTCGACCGCGCGGCCAGCGCGGCGCATGGACAGGATGGCGGCGAAGGTTCCAAGCGTCATCACCACGTAGATCGCCATATAGATGATGACGCTCTGCGCGCCCTCGACCGTGCCGGCCGCGAGCCCTACCAGCGCGTATCCCATATGGCCGATCGACGAGTAGGCCATCAGCCGTTTGAAGCTGCGCTGGCCGATGGCGGCGAAGGCGCCAAGCACCATCGAGGCGATCGAAACAAAGGTGAGAATCTGGCGCCAGTCGTTGGAAATGCCAGGAAAGGCGGTGATCATGACCCGAACCAGGACCGCCATCGCGGCGATCTTGGGCGCGGAGGCGAAGAAGGTGGTCACCGGGGTCGGCGCGCCTTCATAGACGTCGGGCGTCCACATGTGAAACGGCACGACGGAAATCTTGAACGCCAGACCCGCCACAATAAACACAAGCCCGAACAGCACCCCGATGCTCGCATGATTGTGCACCGCGTTCGCCACCGCGCTGAACGCGACCGAACCCGAATAACCGTAGATTAGCGAGACGCCGTACAGCAACATGCCGGAGGACAACGCGCCGAGGACGAAATACTTGAGGCCGGCCTCGGTGGCGCGCAAATCGTGGCGCCGATAGGCCGCGATCACGTAAAGCGACAAGCTCATCAGTTCGAGGCCGAGATAGAGCGCGATGAAATCGTTGGCCGAGATCAGCATCAGCATGCCGAGGGTGGAAAGAAGGATGAGGACCGGGTATTCGAATCCGCCGATCCGCTCCTGACGCATGAACTCGACCGACAAGAGAAGCGTCACCAGCGAGCCAACGAGCGCAAGCGCGCTCATGAAGCGGGTGAAGGCGTCGTCGGCGAAGGATCCGTAGAAGGTGACGCCCATCGGGCGATTCCTAGCCACCATTAGAATGAAGACGAGGCTGAGCAGGCCGACGGCCATCTCGTTGACCAGTGCCGAGCCTCGCTCGCCACGCAATGCGCCATAGAGCACGAGGGCCAAGGTCCCCGCCGCCAGCACCGCCTCGGGCAGGATAACGGGAAGAGAAATGGCCGTCTGGTGCATGGGTGTCAAAGCCCCGCCGACTTCGTCGCCGTGATAGCGTGCTGGAAGCCGCTAATAATCTGTTCGATTGAGGCTGCGCTAGCGTCGATGATCGGCTGTGGGTGCACGCCGTAAAAGATCGTGAGCAGGCCAAAAGGCAGCAACGTGACGATCTCGCGGCTCGTGAGGTCGGCAATGCCCATCAAGTTTGGCTTCTCGATAACGCCAAAGACGATGCGGCGGTAAAGATAGAGCGCATAGCACGCCGACAGGATTGTGCCGATGGCGGCGAGGAACGCAACCGAGTTGTTGATCTGGAACGTGCCGATCAGAGTCAGAAACTCGCCGATAAAGCCCGTGGTGCCCGGCAATCCGATATTGGCAAAGGTGAACACCATGAACACGACTGCATACAGCGGCATGCGCTGCGCGAGGCCGCCGTAAGCGGCTATGTCGTAAGTGTGCATGCGGTCGTACAGGACGCCGGTGCAAAGGAACAGCGCCCCCGAGACGAGGCCGTGACTGATCATCTGATACACCGCGCCCTGAATCCCCTGGGTGTTGGCGGCGAAAATCCCCATCGTCACGAAGCCCATGTGTGCGACCGACGAATAGGCGATGAGTTTCTTCGTACTCTCCTGCGCGAGCGCGACAAGGGACGTGTAGATGATTGCGATCACCGATAGGGCGAAGATGAGCGGGGCGAAATAGGCCGAGGCGTCCGGGAACATCGACAGCGAAAAGCGGATGAAGCCGTAGCCGCCCATTTTGAGCAGAATGGCCGCAAGAACCACCGACCCCGCGGTCGGCGCTTCGACGTGCGCGTCAGGCAGCCAAGTGTGGACCGGCCACATCGGCATCTTGACCGCGAACGAGGCGAAGAATCCGAGCCAAAGCCAAGTCTGCATATGGGCCGGAAAGGGGGTCTTGAGCAGCACCGTGATGTCGGTCGTGCCCGCGGTCCAGTACATGGCCATGATCGCGAGCAGCATCAGCACCGAACCGGTGAACGTGTAGAGGAAGAACTTGAAGGCTGCGTACACGCGGTTCCCGTGGCCCCAGATGCCAATGATGATGAACATCGGGATGAGGCCGCCCTCGAAGAACAGATAAAAGAGCACCAGGTCGAGCGCGACGAAGACGCCGACCATCAGCGTCTCCATCACCAGGAAGGTGATCATGTACGCCTTCACCCGGGTCTGGATCGGGGTCCAAGATGCGACGATGCAAATTGGCATGATGAACGTCGTGAGCAGCACGAACGGCATCGAAATGCCATCGACGCCAAGCTTGTATAGGATCGCGTGCGAGAACCAGTCGCGTTCCTCGACAAGCTGAAAGCCAGGCTGCGCCGAATCGAAGCGGCCCCAGGCGACAAGGCTCAGCACGAATGTGATCAGAGTCGCAAACAGGGCGATCCAGCGCGCGTTTCGCTTGGTCGCCTCGCTATCCCCCGGAAGCAACAGAATGAACAACGCGCCAATCAGCGGCAACGCCAGAATGCCGGAGAGGATCCAGGAGCCGTTCATCGCGTGACCCCCCCGAATAGATACCAGGTAGTCAGCGCGGCCGCGCCAAGCAGCATCGCGAAAGCGTAATGGTAGACGTAGCCGGTTTGCAGGCGCACCGCACCACGGGCGACGTCAAGGACGCGCGCCGAGACGCCGTCCGGGCCGAAGCCATCGATGATCACGCCGTCGCCGCCCTTCCAGAACAAGCGACCGATCGCGAAGGCGGGACGGACGAACAGGAAGTCGTAGAGTTCGTCGAAGTACCACTTGTGGAGCAGGAAGCGATAGACGGCGGGGAAATCGTCGGCAAGCCGCTTCGGCGCCGTGCGGTCGACCATGTACATGTAGTAGGCGATTCCGAGCCCAATAAGCATAGCCAGCGTCGGGGACACGGAGACGAGCCAAGGGGCAGTCTCCATGCGCTCGAGAATGTCGTTCTCCTGGCCCAGGAACAGTGAGTTCCGCCAGAACCCGTCGTGTCCCGCGCCGATGAATAGGAATCGGAAAGCCATGCCGGCGAAAGTCGCGCCGAGGGCCAACACGACGAGCGGAACCAGCATGACCAGCGGGGATTCGTGCACGGGATGATCGCCGTGGCCATGAGCGCCGTGATCCTGCCCGTCGTGCGCGCTCGGCAGGCTCGCTGACCAGTCGCCGCGCTTGCCGAAAAAAGTCATGAACATGAGGCGCCAGGTGTAGAACGCGGTCAATCCGGCCGCGATGTCGGCGCACCAGAACGCGTACATCGCGCCGAAGCGATGAGAGACGAAGGCTGCCTCGATGATCGGGTCTTTTGACACAAACCCCGCAAAGCCAATCGACGTGAATGGGATACCGACGGCGCTCAGCGCCAGCGCGCCGGCCATCATCGTCCAGAAGGTCACTGGCAGCTCCTTTCGGAGTCCACCCATCGCGCGCATGTCCTGCTCGTGATGCATCGCCGTGATCACCGAGCCGCAGCAAAGGAATAAAAGGCCCTTAAAGAAGGCGTGAGTGAACAGGTGGAAAATGCCGAGGCTGTAGCCCCCAACGCCGAGGCCGACGAACATGTAGCCGAGCTGCGAGCAGGTCGAATAGGCGACGACCTTCTTGATGTCCATCTGAACTCCGGCGATGGTCGCGGCGAAGAAGGCCGTCGTCCCGCCGACGATGGTAACGACACTGAGCGCGACCGGCGACATTTCGAATAGCGGCGAGAGCCTCGCGACCATGAACACGCCTGCCGTCACCATGGTCGCCGCATGAATGAGCGACGAAACCGGGGTCGGGCCCTCCATCGCGTCTGGAAGCCATGTGTGCAGCAGAAACTGCGCCGACTTGCCCATCGCGCCCATGAACAAGAGCAGACAGGCGAGCGTCACTGCGTCCCAGTTGAAGCCGATAAAATGCACCGTCTTGCCCGCGAGTCCGGGCGCAGCGGCGAACACCTGATCGAAGGCGATCGAACCGGTCAGATAGTAGGTAAGGAAGATGCCGAGCGAAAAGCCGAAGTCGCCGACCCGGTTCACGACGAACGCCTTGATCGCTGCAGCGTTGGGTGCAGGCTTCTCGTACCAGAAGCCGATCAGCAGGTAGGACATCAGGCCGACGCCTTCCCAGCCGAAAAACAACTGCACGAGGTTGTCCGCCGTCACCAGCATCAGCATGGCGAAGGTGAAGAGCGAGAGATAGGCGAAGAACCGGGGCCGCGACGGATCCTCGGCCATGTAGCCGATCGAGTAGACGTGGACGAGAAATGACACCGTCGTCACGACAACGAGCATGACGGCGGTCAACGTGTCGATGCGTAAGGCCCAGGTGGCGACCAGCTTGCCGGAGGTGAACCAATTGCCGATCGCGACATGCGCGTCCGCTCCGCCCGCGACCGTGACGAAAGCGATCCAGGAAAGGACGAAGCAAACCCCGAGCAGGCTGCAGGTGACGTATTCGGCGCCGCGCGCGCCGATCCAGGGCCCGAAAATGCCGGCGATCAGAAAACCGAGAAGCGGCAGGAAGACGATCAGCTGGTACACCGGTCTCAGCCCTTCAGCGAATTGATGTCCTCAACCGCGATCGAGCCGCGATTGCGGTAGTAAGCCACCAGGATCGCAAGGCCGATCGCCGCCTCCGCCGCCGCGACCGTCAGGATGAAGAGCGCAAAGACCTGCCCCGTCAGATCGCCCGAATAGGTCGAAAAAGCGACGAGGTTGATGTTGACGGACAGCAGGATGAGCTCAACCGACATCAGGATGATGATGATGTTCTTGTGGTTGAGGATGATGCCGGCGATGCCGATCGTGAACACGATCGCGGCGAGGGTGAGATAGTTGGTGAGGCCGATTCCCATCCGCGTGATCCTTCAAATGCCGGCGCGCGAGGGGACCTTGCGCACCTCGACCGCAGTTTCGGGATTGCGAGCCACCTGCGCGCCGACGTCCTGGCGCTTGACGCCCGGCTTGTGGTGAAGGGTGAGAACGATCGCGCCGATCATCGCGGTGAGCAGAATCATTCCCGCCGCCTGAAAGAAGTAGAAATAGCGGGTGTAGAGCACCTCGCCGAGCGCGGCCGTGTTGCTGAGCATGCCCTCCGGCGTCGCGGCGGCGGCGGCCCGCTCCGAGGGGCCGAGACCCGAGACGACGTAGATGAGCTCGATCGCCACCACGAATGCGATCAGCAACCCCTGCGGCAGGTATTGGACGAAGCCCTGCCTTAGCCGGGCGAAGTCCACGTCGAGCAGCATGACGACGAACAGGAACAGCACCGCGACCGCGCCGACATAGACGACGACCAGGATCATCGCCAGGAACTCAGCGCCCATCAGCAGGAACAGGCCGGCCGCGCAGACGAAGGAAAGAATGAGGAAGAGGACCGAATGCACCGGATTTTTGGCCACGATGACGGCAAAAGCCGACACGACCAGAAGCGGAGCTAAAATCCAAAAGAACAAAGCATCGGCCTGCATCGTCCGCCTCTCGTCATAGTCCCCCTGCCCCGACCGCCCTTTCCTTCGCGGGAAACGAGGCAGGGCGCGCAGTCGGCGCGAGCGCCGCGTTCGTTGGCGCCATTGCGGCGCGGCCCTCGTCCGGCCTACCAAAAGGCGCCCGTTGACAAAGCCCGTCTTTCGACGGGCCATGGTCAACTTCCTTCTCCTCAGATGGAGAAGGCGATTATCGATACGGCGCGTCGAGCGCGATGTTGCGCGCCAACTCCCGCTCCCAGCGATCGCCGTTGGCCAGCAATCGTTGCTTGTCGTAATAAAGCTCTTCGCGCGTCTCGGTCGCGAATTCGAAGTTCGGCCCTTCGACGATCGCGTCGACCGGACAGGCTTCCTGGCACATCCCGCAGTAGATGCACTTGACCATGTCGATGTCGTAGCGCGTCGTGCGGCGCGTGCCGTCGTTGCGCCGCGGCCCTGCCTCGATCGTGATCGCCTGCGCCGGACAAATCGCCTCGCACAGCTTGCAGGCGATGCATCGCTCCTCGCCGTTCGGATAGCGGCGCAGCGCATGCTCGCCGCGGAAGCGAGGGCTCAGCGGCGACTTCTCATGCGGATAATTCAACGTCGCCTTCGGCTTGAACATGTACTGAATCGACAGCGCGAGCGCAGCCAGGAATTCGCCCAGGAACAACGAACGCGCGGATTGAGCGAGCCTGAGAGCCATTGGCTTCCCCTTCCCCTCAGTGCAATGGGCCCGAGGGGTTCGCCCCGAGACCGGTAAATTCGAGCACTCCAGCCACGACCACCACCATCACCAGCGAGATCGGCAGGAACACCTTCCAGCCGAGCCGCATCAATTGATCGTAACGATAGCGCGGCACGAATGCCTTCACCATCGAGAACATGAACACAACCGACCATCCCTTAATAAGGAACCAGATGAGGCCCGGCACCCAGGTGAAGGGCGGAAACGGCAGCGGCGACAGCCAACCGCCGAGGAACAGCGTCGCCGTCAAGGCGGACATCGTCAGGACGGCGACGAGTTCGGTGAGGAACTGTAACAGAAATAGCGAGGCGGAGTACTCGACCGAATAGCCGGCGACGAGCTCCGATTCCGCCTCGGTCAAGTCGAACGGCGGCCGATTCGTCTCGGCGAGCGCGGACACAAAGAAGATGATGAACATCGGCAAGAGCGGTAGCCAGTACCAGCCGAGGAAGCCAAATCGGCTGTCCTGCGCGCGCACGATGTCGGAAAGGTTGGTCGACCCTGCGCACAGCACCACCGTCACGATGACGAAGCCGATCGACACCTCGTAGGACACCATCTGAGCGGCCGCGCGCAGCGCCGAGAGCAGCGCATATTTCGAATTGGACGCCCACCCCGCCATGATGACGCCGTACACGCCAAGCGAGGAAACGGCGAAGAGATACAGAAGCCCAACGTTGATGTCGCTGATCGACCAACCGTCAGCCACCGGAATGACCGCCCAGGCGGACATCGCCAGCACCACCGAAACCAGCGGCGCAAGCACAAACACGCCCTTGTTGGCGCCCGCGGGAATGATCGGCTCCTTCAGGATGAACTTGAAGAAGTCCGCGAACGGCTGAAGGACGCCCCACGGCCCGACCACGTTGGGGCCGCGTCTCAACTGCACGGCGCCCCAGATCTTGCGCTCGATATAAATGAGCGCCGCGGTCGAGAGAAGAAGGCACACCAGCAGCAGCAGGCTCTCCAGCACATGCCGCAACAATGAGCCAGTATCGCTCTCGTGCATCCACGCGCCGAACGCGGACATGGCTCCGCTGCTAATCAGAAGCCACAACGCGGCGATGATTACGATAATGACGACCGCGGCCGCGCCGAGGATCGCGCCCCAGGGCGGCGAAGCGGTGCGGGAGGGCGTCGCGCTGGTCATCGAGGTATCGCCCTATTCCGCCGCCTCGCGCTGAACGCCCCGGGCCAGAGCCGAACATTCGGCCATGACGCGAGAGGCGCGCGCGATCGGATTGGTGAAATAGAAGTCAGAGACAGCCGGGACGAACGGCGCCTTGTCGACCGACCCGCCGAGCCCGGCGATCGAGCGGAAGACGCCCGCATCGGCCGGCGCGACGTCGTCAAAGCGCACCAGGAAGGGATAGGCGACCGCGAGCACCGCCCGGAGTTGGGTGAGTGAATCGAACGGCAGCTTGGCGCCGAGCGGGTCCGACAGCGCGCGCAGGATCGACCAATCCTCGCGTGCGTCCCCGGGCGGGAACACCGCGCGCTCGGCGAACTGGGACCGCCCTTCGGTGTTGACGTAAATTCCGGTTTTTTCGGTGTAGGCCGCGCCCGGCAGGATGACGTCCGCCCGATGGGCCCCTCGGTCGCCATGGGTGCCGACATAGACCACGAAGGCGCCCGGCTCAATGTCAATCTCGTCCGCGCCGAGGTTAAAGAGCACGTCGAGCGCGTTCGCCTTCGCCATCGCTGGCGCGTCGAGCCCCCCTTCGCCCGGCACAAGGCCGAGATCAAGCCCGCCGACGCGCGACGCTGCGCCGTGCAGCACGTTGAAACCGTTCCACCCGTCCCTCACGACGCCCGCCCCGAGGGCGGCCTTGGCGACGCTCGCCAGTACGGCGACGCCATCGGGCCTGGCGAAAGCGCCGGGGCCAACGATCATCATTGGCTTAGTCACGCCCTCCGGCGGCTTGTCCCAGGCCTGCGCGAGCGTTTCCGGCGCCCGCGCCCAAGTGGTTGTGCCTGTATGTCAGATCGGCCCTGGGCCCGATGACGCCTATCGGCACGCCGGCTTTCAGCCACCGCTTGCGGATACGCGCGTTGAGGACGGGCGCCTCGTGGCGCGGGTTCGAGCCGACGATGAGAATAGCATCAGCTTGGTCGATGCCGGCGATCGTCGAGTTGAAAAGATAGGACGCGCGGCCAAATTTGGGGTGCAGTTTCGAGCCGTCCTGACGGCAGTCGATGTTGGGCGAGCCCAGCTTGGCGAGAAGCGACTTGAGCGCGAACATTTCTTCGACCGTCGCCAAGTCGCCGACGATTGCCCCGATCCGGGACGGCGACAGCGGCCGCGACCTTCGCCGGCGATCGTAGCGAAAGCTTCCGCCCAGCTCGCGGGCCTTAGTCTACCGTCGACGCGCACGTACGGACGATCGAGCCGCTGCGCCTTCAGTCCGTCGACAATGTGCCGCGTCTTGTCGGAAATCCATTCCTCGTTGATCGCGTCGTTGACGCGAGGCAGGATGCGCACAACCTCGCGACCGCGCGCATCCACGCGGATCGCCGAGCCAAGCGCGTCCATCACGTCAATCAATTCGGTCTTGGCGTACTCCCACGGACGGGCGTGGAACGCGGTCGGCTTCGAGGTCAAAGCGCCGACCGGACAGAGGTCGACCACGTTTCCCTGCAGCTCCGAGCTCAGCGCGTCTTGAAGATAGGAGGTGATCTCCATGTCCTCGCCGCGGCCGATCGCGCCAAGCTCCGGAACGCCCGCCACTTCAGTTACGAAGCGCACGCACCGCGTGCATTGGATGCAACGGTTCATCGAGGTCTTGACCAGCGCCCCGATATATTTGTCCTCGACGGCGCGCTTGTTCTCGGCGAAGCGAGAGGAGTCAGCGCCGTAGGCCATCGCCTGATCTTGCAGATCGCATTCGCCGCCCTGGTCGCAGATCGGGCAGTCGAGCGGATGGTTGATCAGCAGAAACTCCATGGTGCCCTTGCGCGCCTTGCGGGCCATGGGGGAGTTAGTCAGGACGACCGGCGGTTCGCCGTTCGGGCCGGGACGCAAATCTTTAACCGCCATTGCGCAGGACGCCGTCGGCTTGGGCGGTCCGCCTTTCACTTCGACGAGGCACATCCGGCAGTTGCCGGCGATCGACAGCCGCTCGTGGAAGCAGAAGCGCGGAATTTCGGCGCCAGCCACCTCACAAGCCTGAAGAAGCGTGTATTCGGCGGGAACGTCGAGTTCCTTGCCGTCAATGATGATCTTGCTCACGCGCTGATCACCCCACGGAAGGCCAACATGCGGTCAATGGTCATCTCATCCAGACTCGTGGACACCATCAGCGCCCCAGGAAAATAAACTCCGTCACCCGCTCTTAGCCGCATTTCTGGCTCATCCACAGCTTGATATGCGCCAGGTGGCTCCAGCCGAAGGCAAAGTCGCTATCGCCGTTCCGCGTTAAATGCTCGAGCCGTCCCGTCGCCTCTTCAAGGTCCGGAATATGCCCGGCAGGTATCGGCCACATGACGAAATGCGGGGTCTCGGTCTTTTGGAACCAGTCGCCCTTGCGGTTGTAGAACTGCTTGTGGACCGTCGCCCAGACGAACCTTTCCAGCGCTTCGACACTCTCCCAGACCGACAGATTGACCGCCATGGTCGGGTCGCTCGCCGGACGGATGGCGGTTGCATTGTTGCTCTCGTCCTTGAGGCGCCACACGAATCCTTCGCTGCGCTCCGCGAGAGCGTTGATGCGATCGAGGTTCATCATGAACGCCGCCATGCGCGGATCGTCCGTCGGATACCGGAACCGGCCGATGTTGAGCTGGGCAATATGGCTCGTCATGGCCTACTCCGCCGCGGCGAGCACCGGCTCGCTGTGCGGATTGGCCGCATATTGGTCGATGCGCCGCTCGATCTCGGGGCGGAAATGGGCGATGAGCCCCTGAATCGGCCACGCGGCTGCGTCGCCGAGCGCGCAGATCGTGTGTCCTTCGACCTGCTTGGTGACGTCGAGCAGCATGTCGATCTCGCGTTTTTGCGCGCGACCCTGAACCATGCGCTCCATGACGCGCCACATCCATCCGGCGCCTTCGCGACAGGGCGTGCACTGGCCGCAGCTTTCGTGCTTGTAGAAATAGGACAAACGGGCAATCGCGCGGATGATGTCGGTCGACTTGTCCATCACGATCGCCGCCGCCGTGCCAAGGCCGGACTTGAGCTTGGCGAGCGAGTCGAAGTCCATCGGACAGTCGATGATCTGGGCGGCGGGAACGAGCCGCACTGACGCTCCGCCGGGAATGACAGCGAGCAGATTGTCCCATCCGCCCGCGTACGCCTCCGCAGTGCTTGTCAATCAATTCGCGGAACGGGATCGACATCGCCTCTTCGACGTTGCACGGCTTGTTGACGTGACCTGAGACGCTGAAGACCTTGGTGCCGAAATTGTTGGGGGCGCCGAAACTCGTGAACCACGATGCGCCGCGCCGCAAAATCGTCGGCGCGACGGCGATCGACTCGACATTGTTGACCGTGGTGGGGGAACCGTAGAGTCCCATACCGGCGGGAAAGGGCGGCTTCATGCGCGGCATGCCCTTCTTGCCCTCCAGCGATTCGAGCATCGCCGTCTCTTCGCCGCAGATATATGCCCCCGCGCCATGATGGACATAGAGATCGAATGGCCAGCCGTGAATATTGTCCTGGCCGATGAGATTGGCCTCGTAGGCCTCCTCGACTGCGGCCTCGAGATTTGCGCGCTCCTTGATGAATTCGCCGCGCACGTAAATGTAGGCTGCGTGCGCGCCCATGGCGAATGAGGCGAGCAATGCGCCTTCGACCAGCGTGTGCGGGTCGTTGCGCATGATCTCGCGGTCCTTGCAGGTCCCGGGCTCGGATTCGTCGGCGTTGATGACAAGGTAGTGCGGGCGCTTGGGATCGACGGTCTTGGGCATGAACGACCATTTAAGGCCGGTCGGGAATCCCGCTCCCCCGCGACCGCGCAGGCCCGAGGCCTTCATTTCGGCGATGATCCAGTCGCGTCCCTTGTCGATGATCGCCTTGGTCCCGTCCCAGTTGCCGCGCGCCCGCGCGCCCTTGAGCCCGCGGTCGCCGAGCCCATAGAGATTGGTGAAGATACGATCCTTGTCTTCCAGCATCGCTCAGTTCCCGATCCTCTCGGTTGCCGGCCGCTCGTTCGACGGGGCGGACGCACGTTCATGCACCCCTCCCATCGACCCCGTAGAGCGTGGTCAAGGCGGTTAAGCCGCCAACCGGCTCAGACGAGACGCGTCCGGTCTGCGAACCAACGTGGACCGGCCGCCCCGTCGCCAGATCGTCCAGAAGCTTAGCAAAACTCTCCGGCGTTAGGTCCTCGTAGTAGTCCTCATTGATCTGAACCATCGGCGCGTTGCAACAGGCGCCAAGGCATTCGACCTCAATCCAGGAAAATACGCCGTCCGGGGTCACATGGCCCGGTTCGCCGATGCGTTTGCGACAGACGGTCCTGATGTCGTCCGAGCCAGCCAGCATACATGGCGTCGTGGTGCAGACTTGCACGTAGTGACGTCCAACCGGCGCCAAATTGAACATCGTGTAGAACGTGGCGACCTCAAGCACACGAATGTTGGGCATATCGAGCATCGCGGCAATTTTTTCGATAGCGGCGCGGGGCAGCCAATAGCCGTTTTGCTTCTGCGCGCGCCACAATAGCGCCAGCACGGCTGACGCCTGCCGACCGGGCGGATATTTGGCTAGCTCCCGCTCCGCCCACGCCTTGTTTTCCGGCGTGAACTCGAAGCTTCTCGGCTGCTCGTCGGCGAGGCGGCGGACGGACATCGGTCAAAAGTTCCTCAAATGCGCGACGATCGGCGGGGCTCACCGGTCAACCTCCCCGAACACGATGTCGATTGAGCCGAGGATCGCGCTGACGTCGGCGAGCATGTGCTTGCGGCAGAGGAAATCCATCGCCTGGAGATGCGCGAAGCCGGGCGCGCGAAGCTTGACACGATAGGGTTTGTTCGTGCCGTCGGAGACGAGATAGACGCCGAACTCGCCCTTTGGCGCTTCGACCGCCGCATAGACCTCGCCCGCCGGCACCTTGTAGCCCTCGGTGTAGAGCTTGAAGTGATGGATCAGCGCCTCCATCGATTTCTTCATCTCGGCCCGCCGGGGCGGCGCGACCTTGCCGTCTTCCGTCTTCACCGGCCCTTCGCCGCCGGCCGAGTTCAGCTTCTCGCAGCACTGCTTCATGATCTTGGTCGACTGGCGCATTTCCTCCATGCGGATCACATAGCGATCGTAGCAGTCGCCATTCTTGCCGACGGGGATGTCGAACTCCATTTCCTCGTAGCATTCGTAAGGCTGCGCCTTGCGCAGGTCCCAGGGCGCGCCGGAGCCGCGCACCATCACGCCGGAGAAGCCCCATGCCCAGGCGTCCGCGAGCTTGACGACGCCGATGTCGACATTGCGCTGCTTGAAGATGCGGTTTCCGGTGAGCAGGGTTTCCATATCGTCGCAGACCGCAAGGAACGGATCGCAAAAGGCCTCGATGTCGTCGATCAGCTTGCGCGGCAGATCCTGGTGGACGCCGCCCGGACGGAAGTAGGCCGCGTGCATCCGTGAGCCGCTCGCGCGCTCGTAGAACACCATCAGCTTCTCGCGCTCCTCGAACCCCCAGAGAATCGGCGTCATCGCGCCGACGTCGTTCGCTTGCGTCGTGATCTGGAGCAGATGCGACAAAAGGCGGCCGATCTCGCAATAGAGCACCCGGATGAGCTGCGCCGCGGCGCGGAATCGAAATGCCGAGCAGCCGCTCGACCGCGAGCGCATACGCGTGCTCCTGATTCATCGGCGCGACATAATCGAGCCGATCGAGGTAGGGCACGTTCTGCAAATAGGTGCGCGCCTCCATCAGTTTCTCGGTGCCGCGATGAAGGAGGCCGATATGCGGATCGACGCGCTCGACCACTTCGCCGTCGAGCTCGAGAACGAGACGCAAGACGCCATGCGCCGCCGGATGCTGCGGCCCGAAGTTGATCGAGAAGTTGCGTAGGTTCTGCTCGTTCATAATCCTGACCCGACTGCCAACCGCCTACTGCGAACCGCCATCTTTCGCCTTCTCGTCCCCCGGCAGCGGCGGGCCTTCCCACGGGCTCAGGAAATCGAATTGGCGGAATTCCTGATTAAGCCGCACCGGCTCGTAGCGCACACGCTTTTCGGCATCGTCGTAGCGCACCTCAACGAAACCGGTCATCGGGAAGTCCTTGCGCAGCGGATGGCCGTCGAAGCCGTAGTCGGTCAGAAGGCGCCGCAAGTCCGGATGGCCATCGAACAGCACTCCGAACAGATCGTAGACCTCACGCTCGATACCAGTCAGCACCGGGATAGACGGCGGTCGCGCTCATGACCGGCGTGTCCTCGTCGGTCGCGACCTTGACCCGGATTCGCCGGTTCAGCTTCGGCGACAGCAGATGGTAGACGACATCGAAGCGCTTCTCGCGCTCCGGATAATCGACCCCCGAAATATCGATGATCGAAACGAATTGACCGGCAGGATCGTCACGAAGGAATTGGAGCGTCTCGAGGATGCGCGAGGGATCTACAGTCAACGTCAGTTCGCCGAACGCGAAAACGGATTCCACCACCGCGCCGGGCGCGGCGGCGGCGAGTTTCGTCACGACGGTCTGTAGTTGGTCGTCCATTCGCCTAAGTCTCGCCTTTCCCTGCGGTCTTGCGCGTCAGCGCTCGATCGTTCCGGTGCGGCGGATTTTCTTCTGCAGCATCAGCACGCCGTAGAGCAGCGCTTCGGCTGTTGGCGGACAGCCCGGCACATAGATGTCGATCGGCACGATCCGGTCGCATCCGCGCACGACCGAGTAGGAATAGTGGTAATAGCCGCCGCCGTTGGCGCACGAGCCCATCGAGATAACGTAGCGCGGCTCCGGCATCTGATCATAGACCTTGCGCAGCGCCGGCGCCATCTTGTTGGTCAGCGTGCCCGCAACGATCATCACGTCCGACTGGCGCGGGCTCCCGCGCGGCGCAAAGCCGAACCGCTCGACGTCCCAGCGCGGCATCGATAGCTGCATCATTTCGACCGCGCAGCACGCAAGCCCAAAGGTCATCCACATCAGCGAGCCGGTACGCGCCCATTGGATCAGGTCGTCAGTCGTGGTGACGAGAAAGCCCTTGTCGGCGAGTTCGTCGCTGATCGAGCCGAAGTACCGGTCCTCGGGCCGAAGCGACTTGCCGGTCAGCGGGTCGAGGAGGTCGGTCGCGCCAAGCGTGACGGTCGGGCTGGCGCTCAATCCCATTCCAGCGCTCCTTTGTTCCACTCGTATACGAACCCGATGGTCAGCACCGCCAGGAACATCATCATCGACCAGAATCCAAGCGCGCCAAGGTCGTGGAAGACGATCGCCCAAGGAAACAGGAACGCGACTTCAAGATCGAAGATGATGAAGAGGAGCGAGACAAGGTAGAAACGCGCGTCGAAGCGCATACGAGCATCGTCGAACGGAGGAAAACCGCACTCGTAGGGCGAGAGCTTCTCGGTGTCCGGGGCCCGGTAGGCCACGAGAAAAGGCGCGATCAAGAGCGCTCCGCTTATCAGGGCGGCGATGATGATGAACACGACCAGAGGCATGTAGTCGGAAATAAGGCTCGGCATGGCCTCGCTCTTCAGCTGATCGTATGCGGGGCGCCGGGCATGCGCCGCGGGAAGGCGCTCGCGCGCCCCGTTAACGCGTATCGCAGCGCAGCGTAGCATGCAAGGCGGAAGGCTGTGATTGAGGCGCGCCGAGGCCTTGCAAGTGAGCAGTCCGTCCGGCTACTGCAAACTGCATTGGGGTCGAACCCGCGATCGTCATCGCGAACGGCGCCCGGATCAAGTGCGAGGGGAAGCGACCAGGAGTTGTCCGGGTCCGTACGCCCCCGCATCGCCACGTCGCCAGGGCTCAAACCCAGGAGGTTCTCGCGATGACGACTCCATCTGAACGCAGCGTATTTTAAAGCACCGCTTTAATGCTATTAAAATATGTATTATCGTTGTTTCGAGTTGCAGAAAAATGCGGTTAAGCGACTGAAAAGATTGAGTCGCGCGCAAAATCGTCCACTGCGCCCGCGCGTACAATTTCAAGCCCGCGGCCGAGCCGAGTGAGCTGGGCGAGCGCCCGGCGAGTGAGCGCCTCAAGCGATCATGAATGGCGGAAAATGGCGAGAGAGACGGGACTTGAACCCGCGACCTCCGGCGTGACAGGCCGGCGCTCTAACCAACTGAGCTACTCCCCCGCGGGAGCGCGACCGGATAAGCCAGGCGCGTTTCCAAGTCAAGGATCGCAAGTGACCGCGAACCACGACTGCGGACCCAACACGTGCGCCGCGCGCCTTGTCTGCCCCGCGGTCGAGCCCAACACTCGCGCGGGGCTTTTTTGTTGGGCGGCTTGAGTACCCGGCACACCCCTTCATCGCCCCTACTTTAACGTCTCATTTGCGGCCCGAGCCCGCCTCCTAACCCCGCTTCTCGAACACCGCCTTGCATCTGTCATAGATATTGACCGAGCGCCGTTTGGGGCAATCCGCCACGAGCGCCGGTAGCAGATCGGTGAGCTTGGCGTCCCAACCGTATTCCCGCACGAGCCTCTCCACGTCGTATCGCTCGCGTCTCCCGCACGGTTCGCAGACGACAGACAGGACCGGGGCGCGGATATCGGATAGGATTTGTGCGCCATCGCGGGCCATGATGGGAGTAGAGTACGGGGGAACGAAGCAGGAACGCAAGGCCTATGCCAAGGAAGGAGCGCCCAATGTCAGCCAAGTTCGTGGCCTTCATCAACCCACGCGACAGGAAGCCAATGCTGATCAATCCCGCCCACGTTCGCACCGCCTCCGAAATCGGTCCGAATAAGGTCACGTTGGTCATGGATACCTGGGAAGGCGGTGGCTTTCGTCAGGATGTGGAGGGGAACCTTAAATCCGTTTGGGAGACGCTGACGAGGACACCCGTGGACCTGACGTGGACCTGACGCCGCCATGAGGTGGAGTGAGCCCGTGACGCACTACGACCTAGCCTATTACCAACGCCTCCGTGAAGAGTACGAAGCACGATGGGGCGAACCGGGATTCGACGAACTGAGGTTGCTCACCATGATTGGTGGGTGTGCGAGGCGGCGGATGCTTCGCGACAGGACCGACCTGACCCCTGAGCAGGAGAAGGTGCAGCGAGAAGTGATCAATAGTGAGCCTGCTGACCTCTGGAAGTTTTGAGCCCCCCTTCACTCGGCCTTTTCCCGCCGCTCGAATACCGCCTTGCACCTGTCATAGACACTGACCGAGCCCTTCGGCGAAGAACCCCTCTTAGGGCAGTCCGCCGTGAGTTCCGCAAGAAGGTCGGTGAGCTTGGCGTCCCAACCGTACTGCCGCGTCAGCCGCTCGACATCATAACGGTCGCGCCGTCCGCAGGGTTCGCAGACAACGGTGAGGAGCGGGACGCGGACTTCGGACAGGATCAGCGCGCCATCGCGGGGCATGGTGGCGAGCAGAGTACAGGAGAACGAAGAGGGAACCCAAGCTCCTGCTCTCATCACTACGCAGATTTGTGGAGTGGTCGGCGAGACCCCGAACGTTTCCGGAAAAATTACCGGCGGCCGCGTTGCATGACGCCGCGACCGCGTGCGCCGCAAGAGGGGGGTGAATGACGACAATTCTTGGGACAGACGCGATCTTGTTTATCTGCACCCTGGAGCAGCATCGGCGAGCGCCGTTGTGTTCGTGCAGACGAGACTAGCAATGTCGATTTAGCCGAGTTCTGGACGCAAGCGCAGCCAGGACCGCGTGGCGTGTTTTCTCCATCTGCGCTTGAAAGCGAAGGTGATCGCCGAGAAGGCCACGCGCGAGAAACGACTAGCCGACGCGCGCGAACGAGCACGGCGTTTGAGCGGCGTCTCGAATGGACGTAAACCGGACATCGCGGATCGCGACGCGAGACGTTGTGTCGGAGTATAGCTGGCATTCAAATGTGGCCGGCTCGGATGCCGTTCACTCCTCCGGCAGCCCCGCCTTACGCAATCCCTCGAACACAGGGGGCAGATTCGGCGTATGCGCGATCACCCATTTCACGGTGAGTTTGGGATTGAGGCGGCGGGCTTCCGCCAAGGCGGTCTTCGCCTCGTCCATTTTGCCTTCGAGCGCGTACGCGGCCGCCAAATTTGAGTACGCGAAGAAAGGGCGAAAACCGGCGTCGGTTGCCTTGTGGTATTCGTCGATAGCGGCGTCAAAATGCCCGAGGCCCAGCTCCGCATCGCCCATCTGGACATGGAAAAGGCCGATAGAGGGGTCTCGCGGGCTCAACCTCATCGCTTGTTGCGCATCGGATTTCGCTTGTTCGAACTTGCCAAGAGAAGATTTCGCGGTGCTTCGTATTGAATACAGCGCGGCATAATTCGGATTGATGGCCAGTCCGGCCTCGGCGGTGCGGAGAGACTCATCAGCGCGGCGCGTCCTCGCAAGGTAAACGCCCTTCGCCCAATACGCCCGCATGTTTTCGGGAGCGAGGGCGATAGCCCGGTCGGCCTGACCGATCACTTTGGCGTCATAGTCGGTTTCGAGGTTGGGAAAAAAAAGATGCTCAAACGCATAGGATGCTGCCTCGCCCGCCAGCGCATCGGCGTCGTTCGGGTCGATCTTGAGCGCCCGCTCGAAAGCGGTTCTCGCCGCATCATTTGTGTCCTTCGTGGGCTTCGACTCCTGCTGCCAAAACAAGGCCCGTCCCCGCATGGTAAGATCGATCACATCGGGATTTTTGGAATGGACACCTTTTTCCGCTTCCGCCTTGACGAGTTCCCATCCCAAAATATTCGCCAATCTCGCCACCACCTGATCTTGCAGCTTGAACAGGTCGGCCACGTCCTCTTCGAAACGATCAGCCCAGAGATGCGCGCCTGATTCCGCGTCGATGAGCTGGGCGTTGACGCGCACGCGGGTTCCGTCGCGCTGCACCGAGCCTTCGAGCACATAGCGAACGCCAAGCTCCTTGCCGATCTCCTTGGCGTCGATGGTCTTGCCCTTGAAGGTGAAGGCTGTGTTGCGCGCGATGACGAAGCTGTTGCGGATGCGCGAGAGATCGGTGGTGAGATTCTCGGTGATGCCGTCGGCGAAATAATCTTGGGCAGGATCGCCCGAGAGATTTGTGAAGGGCAGCACCACGATGGAAAGATGCGCGGCTTCGGCCGGCGCGTTCGACGCGATCGGCGCGCCGCGGTTTCCGGCGAGGAGGTACCACGCGCCGGCCGCCGATCAGAACGAGCGCGACGATCCCCGCGCCAAGCGGCGCGAGCATCGAACGCTTTTTCGGTTCGGGCGGCTTCTCAGATGGCTTAGGCTCTGTCGCAGGCTTCGCTTGGGCAGGGACGCCGACTTGCAGCGAATAAACCCGGATCGGCTCTTCGATGTTCTTGAGCTGCGTCGGGCCGAGATCAGTGACCGCCGTATCGAGCCTGCCGCTCACTTGACGATAGGCGTCCTCGGACAGACAGATCGCGCCCGGCGCGGCGATGCCTTCCAACCGCGCGGCGATGTTGACGCCGTCGCCCATGGCGTCCGATGGCGTCCCGTCGTGTCTTGACGTGTCCAATCTACGCCCCAGCAATCCGCTGTGAACGCTTGACTTTACTTCGAAATCGATCCCTTGTTGCCTCAACGTGTCTTTCCGTGAAGCGAAGGCCGAAAGATACACCGGGAGGTACCCCCGGCGATGATACGAACGAATGGAGACGACGACGATCATGGGACGACCAAGCAATAAATTGAGTGCAAGGAAGGTCGAGACCGCGCGAGACGGATTTTGGTCAGACGGGGGCTTGCTCTACCTCAAAGTCGCTGACGGTGGGCGCCGCCGGTCATGGGTTGTCCGCTTTGTCCGAGGCGGTAGGGTGACCTCGATGGGCCTCGGCGCGGCGAGCGCCGTCTCCCTCAAAGAGGCGCGGGCGAAGCGCGACGAGCTCGCCAAGCTGCTCGCGCAGGGCGTCAATCCGCTGACCGAGCGCCGGAAGAACCGGCTGGCCAACGCGCAGCGCAAGACGTTCGCCGATGCCGCTCAAGTCTACATCGCGCAGCGAACGCGCGACTGGTCCGGTAGTTCGCTCAATCAGTGGAAGCACACCGTCGAGCGCTACTGCGCGTCGATCGCCAGCCTTTACGTGGACGAGATCGGCCTCGACGACGTGAAGCGCGCCGTCACGCCGCTCGCCGACCGGGGCCTCGTCGCCAGCGCTCGGCAGACGCAGAGCCGCATCCAGACGGTGCTGAACTACGCCGTCGAGCACGGCTGGCGGCGCGAAGATCGGCGGACGGCGTGGTCGCCGGTCGCGAAGCGGCCCAAGGGCGAACGCCCGCATCACCCGATGCTGCCGTGGGCGGAAGCGCCCGGCGTCGTCGCAGCGCTAAGAGAGAGCGATGGCTTGGCGGCGCGGGTGCTGGAGTTCGTGATCCTGACGGCGGCGCGCCTCTCCGAAGGGCGCGAAGCCCGAAGGTCGGAGATCGACCTCGCCGCCAAGACGTGGACCGTTCGCGGAAGCCGAACAAAAAGCCGCCAGCCGCACGTCGTTCCGCTTTCCGATCGTGTGCTTGAGATCATCGCCGAATGCAATTCGCACCGGGTGAACGACCTGCTGTTCTTCGGCCGCCGCGATAGGCGTCCGGTCAGCCGGATGGCGGTCTGGGCGCAATGCCAGCGGTCGACCGGCGGACGGGCATCGGTGCATGGTTGGCGGGCGAGTTTTCGCAGTTGGTGCGCAGACACAGGGGTGGAGTTCGAGCTGGCCGAAAGCGCGTTGGCGCATGTATCCGGTGGCGTCATCGAAGCCTACCAGAGGTCTGCGCTTGTCGAGCGACGCCGCCCGCTGATGCAAGCGTGGGCCGATTTTCTTGATGGCAAGGCGGAGGACGCCGGCGCCGAG